>NZ_JBDGJC010000005.1:0-120000 GCF_057657075.1 Variovorax sp. Soil_C_26 | reverse complement strand
CGACGTTTTAAACCCAGCTCACGTACCTCTTTAAATGGCGAACAGCCATACCCTTGGGACCGGCTACAGCCCCAGGATGAGATGAGCCGACATCGAGGTGCCAAACACCGCCGTCGATATGAACTCTTGGGCGGTATCAGCCTGTTATCCCCAGAGTACCTTTTATCCGTTGAGCGATGGCCCTTCCATACAGAACCACCGGATCACTATGTCCTGCTTTCGCATCTGCTCGACTTGTCAGTCTCGCAGTTAAGCACGCTTATGCCATTGCACTATCGTCACGATGTCCGACCGTAACTAGCGTACCTTCGAACTCCTCCGTTACGCTTTGGGAGGAGACCGCCCCAGTCAAACTGCCTACCATGCACTGTCCCCGATCCAGATAATGGACCTAGGTTAGAACCTCAAACACACCAGGGTGGTATTTCAACGTTGGCTCCACAAGATCTAGCGACCCTGCTTCAAAGCCTCCCACCTATCCTACACAGATCTGTTCAAAGTCCAATACAAAGCTACAGTAAAGGTTCATGGGGTCTTTCCGTCTTTCCGCGGGGAGATTGCATCATCACAAACATTTCAACTTCGCTGAGTCTCAGGAGGAGACAGTGTGGCCATCGTTACGCCATTCGTGCAGGTCGGAACTTACCCGACAAGGAATTTCGCTACCTTAGGACCGTTATAGTTACGGCCGCCGTTTACTGGGACTTCAATCAAGAGCTTGCACCCCATCATTTAATCTTCCAGCACCGGGCAGGCGTCACACCCTATACGTCCACTTTCGTGTTTGCAGAGTGCTGTGTTTTTAATAAACAGTCGCAGCCACCGATTTTTTGCAACCCATTCATGCTTCGTTGCTCACTACACACTAATAGGGCACACCTTCTTCCGAAGTTACGGTGTCAATTTGCCGAGTTCCTTCTCCTGAGTTCTCTCAAGCGCCTTAGAATACTCATCTCGCGCACCAGTGTCGGTTTGCGGTACGGTCGTTGTTAGCTGAAGCTTAGTGGCTTTTCCTGGAACCTCGTTCAGTCACTTCACGGACAAGTCCGCTCGATCGTTGGCCTCGGTATATGTGCACCGGATTTGCCTAATGCACGCCTACATCCAACTAAACCAGAATAATCCAATAACTGGATGACCTATTAAGATCCGTCCCCACATCGCACTAACAATCGGTACAGGAATATTGACCTGTTTCCCATCAGCTACGCATCTCTGCCTCGCCTTAGGGGCCGACTCACTCTACGCCGATGAACGTTGCGTAGAAAACCTTGCGCTTACGGCGAGGGGGCTTTTCACCCCCTTTAACGCTACTCATGTCAGCATTCGCACTTCTGATACCTCCAGCACGCTTTACAACGCACCTTCACAGGCTTACAGAACGCTCTCCTACCACTTGCAATAAATTGCAAATCCGCAGCTTCGGTAACTGGCTTAGCCCCGTTACATCTTCCGCGCAGGACGACTCGATCAGTGAGCTATTACGCTTTCTTTAAATGATGGCTGCTTCTAAGCCAACATCCTGACTGTTTTAGCCTTCCCACTTCGTTTCCCACTTAGCCAATTTTAGGGACCTTAGCTGGCGGTCTGGGTTGTTTCCCTCTTGAGTCCGGACGTTAGCACCCGGTGCTCTGTCTCCCAAGCTGTACTCATCGGTATTCGGAGTTTGCCTTGGTTTGGTAAGTCGCCATGACCCCCTAGCCAAAACAGTGCTCTACCCCCGATGGTAATACTTGAGGCACTACCTAAATAGTTTTCGGAGAGAACCAGCTATTTCCAAGTTTGTTTAGCCTTTCACCCCTATCCACAGCTCATCCGCTAGTTTTGCAACACTAGTCGGTTCGGACCTCCAGTACCTGTTACGGCACCTTCATCCTGGCCATGGATAGATCACTTGGTTTCGGGTCTACACCCAGCGACTGATCGCCCTATTCGGACTCGATTTCTCTACGGCTTCCCTATTCGGTTAACCTTGCCACTGAATGTAAGTCGCTGACCCATTATACAAAAGGTACGCAGTCACCCCTTACGAGGCTCCTACTTTTTGTAAGCACGCGGTTTCAGGATCTATTTCACTCCCCTCCCGGGGTTCTTTTCGCCTTTCCCTCACGGTACTAGTTCACTATCGGTCAATGATGAGTATTTAGCCTTGGAGGATGGTCCCCCCATATTCAGACAGGATTTCTCGTGTCCCGCCCTACTTGTCGTTAGCTCAGTACCACACAGGTCATTTCACGTACGGGGCTATCACCCGCTATGGCCAGTCTTTCCAAACTGTTCCGTTATGTCTTGTGCTATCACTAACAGGCTCTTCCGATTTCGCTCGCCACTACTTTCGGAATCTCGGTTGATGTCTTTTCCTCGAGCTACTGAGATGTTTCAGTTCACCCGGTTCGCCTCGCATGACTATGTATTCATCATGCGATACCTTTGCAGGTGGGTTTCCCCATTCGGAAATCTCCGGATCAAAGCTAATTTGCCAGCTCCCCGAAGCTTATCGCAGGCTATCACGTCCTTCGTCGCCTATCATTGCCAAGGCATCCACCACGTGCTCTTATTCACTTGACCCTATAACTTTGATGTCTCTTGCGAAACTACAAAATCATTTCAAGGAATATGTCAGGTCTTTCACCTGACGCGTTATGCCGTACATTCAATTCGATTTGATTCGAAATTGAAGTTTCTTTTGACGCAATCAAAAATTCTATGTTGCTGATGGCACGGTCTGCACTAAACCTTTACGAATGTGCAGTTTCCATCAGCAACGCTGATTCGACTCTATGAATTTTTAAAGAACAGCCGATTGATCAAGAGATCTCGATCAACAACAAAGAAGCCTCATGCTCGCGCACAAAGCTGCTTTGGTGTTGAATTTAAGTATCGATTTATTGGTGGAGGATGACGGGATCGAACCGACGACCCCCTGCTTGCAAAGCAGGTGCTCTCCCAGCTGAGCTAATCCCCCAAACTCTCACACGAGAAATCAGAAGATTTGGTGGGTCTAGTTGGGCTCGAACCAACGACCCCCGCCTTATCAAGACGGTGCTCTAACCAGCTGAGCTACAGACCCAATCGAGAATCAATGAAGATTTCGACTTCTTCCAACAACCGATAAGTGTGGGCGTTTAAATTAAATTGCTTGTTTCCAGAAAGGAGGTGATCCAGCCGCACCTTCCGATACGGCTACCTTGTTACGACTTCACCCCAGTCACGAACCCTGCCGTGGTAATCGCCCTCCTTGCGGTTAGGCTAACTACTTCTGGCAGAACCCGCTCCCATGGTGTGACGGGCGGTGTGTACAAGACCCGGGAACGTATTCACCGTGACATTCTGATCCACGATTACTAGCGATTCCGACTTCACGCAGTCGAGTTGCAGACTGCGATCCGGACTACGACTGGTTTTATGGGATTAGCTCCCCCTCGCGGGTTGGCAACCCTTTGTACCAGCCATTGTATGACGTGTGTAGCCCCACCTATAAGGGCCATGAGGACTTGACGTCATCCCCACCTTCCTCCGGTTTGTCACCGGCAGTCTCATTAGAGTGCCCAACTAAATGTAGCAACTAATGACAAGGGTTGCGCTCGTTGCGGGACTTAACCCAACATCTCACGACACGAGCTGACGACAGCCATGCAGCACCTGTGTTACGGTTCTCTTTCGAGCACTCCTCTATCTCTAAAGGATTCCGTACATGTCAAAGGTGGGTAAGGTTTTTCGCGTTGCATCGAATTAAACCACATCATCCACCGCTTGTGCGGGTCCCCGTCAATTCCTTTGAGTTTCAACCTTGCGGCCGTACTCCCCAGGCGGTCAACTTCACGCGTTAGCTTCGTTACTGAGTCAGTGAAGACCCAACAACCAGTTGACATCGTTTAGGGCGTGGACTACCAGGGTATCTAATCCTGTTTGCTCCCCACGCTTTCGTGCATGAGCGTCAGTGCAGGCCCAGGGGATTGCCTTCGCCATCGGTGTTCCTCCGCATATCTACGCATTTCACTGCTACACGCGGAATTCCATCCCCCTCTGCCGCACTCCAGCGATGCAGTCACAGATGCAGTTCCCAGGTTGAGCCCGGGGATTTCACAACTGTCTTACATCACCGCCTGCGCACGCTTTACGCCCAGTAATTCCGATTAACGCTTGCACCCTACGTATTACCGCGGCTGCTGGCACGTAGTTAGCCGGTGCTTATTCTTACGGTACCGTCATTAGCCCTCTGTATTAGAAAGAGCCGTTTCGTTCCGTACAAAAGCAGTTTACAACCCGAAGGCCTTCATCCTGCACGCGGCATGGCTGGATCAGGCTTTCGCCCATTGTCCAAAATTCCCCACTGCTGCCTCCCGTAGGAGTCTGGGCCGTGTCTCAGTCCCAGTGTGGCTGGTCGTCCTCTCAGACCAGCTACAGATCGAAGGCTTGGTGAGCCTTTACCCCACCAACTACCTAATCTGCCATCGGCCGCTCCATTCGCGCAAGGTCTTGCGATCCCCTGCTTTCATCCGTAGATCTTATGCGGTATTAGCACAGCTTTCGCTGCGTTATCCCCCACGATTGGGCACGTTCCGATGTATTACTCACCCGTTCGCCACTCGCCGCCAGGATTGCTCCCGCGCTGCCGTTCGACTTGCATGTGTAAGGCATGCCGCCAGCGTTCAATCTGAGCCAGGATCAAACTCTATAGTTCGATCTTGATTTGCGCCTGATCTCGCGACCAGGCAAAACTCACAAAAACGGAATTGAAGTGAACTTCACTTCTATTCTCATGAGCGTTTTTAAGTCTTGCGACTTGTTCCGAAGAACTTACGCAATTACCTTCAAACGCCCACGCTTATCGGCTGTAGATTTTTAATGAACCCCGAAGCAACTTATCGTTTACTTCGTCTTGCTTTGCTGCGATCAGCGAAGCCTTGTAGTCTAACACGGTTTTTGAAGAACCGTCAAACTTTTTTCGCCGCCACTTCTTCTTTTCCGCACTCCGCAACTTCTGTCACAGGGCGCTGAAGTCGTTCAGCGAAGCCTTCGATTATGCACTGCTTTTTCAAACCGCGTCAACTTTGAAGGAAGTTTTTTTTCGACCTCTACCTTCTTGCCGCCACCCCTTGAGGGCAGTCGCTTGAAGTGCCGTGAGGCAGTGTCAGTCGAGCCCACGAGTATATGCCAAATCTTGTGTGTTGCAAGACTGCCGCCAACAAAATCACCGCGGGCTTTCCGTACCGGGCAGCGCTGCGCGCTGCCCGGTACGGAAAGGAGGCTGCTCCGATAATCCGTGCCACATGGCACTCATCACACTCCTTGACGCCCAACTCGCGTTCGGCCACGTTCCGCTGCTCGACCATGCGGACTTCTCTCTTCTGGAATCTGAACGCATCGGCCTGATCGGCCGCAATGGTGCAGGCAAGTCGTCCCTGCTCAAGATACTGGGCGGGCTCGAGAAAACCGACGACGGCACGCTGCAACTGCAGCAAAACCTGCGGATCGCCTATGTGGCCCAGGAGCCGCAGCTCGATCCGGAGGCCGACGTCTTTACCGCCGCCAGCCAAGGGCTGGCATCTGTCATTGCCGTGCGCGATCTCTATTTGTCGGGCGCCGAGGGTCTCGACCTGGACGCGCTGCAGTCGCAGATCGAGGCCTTTGACGCCTGGAACTGGGAACAGCGCGTCGAGGAAACGCTGCACCGGCTCCACCTGGACCGCGATGCGCGCGTCGGCTCGCTCTCCGGCGGTACGCGCAAACGCGTGGCCCTGGCGCAGGCACTGGTCGCCGCGCCGGACGTGCTCCTGTTGGATGAGCCGACCAATCACCTTGACCTGGATTCCATTGAATGGCTGGAGCAGTTGCTGATCGATTTCAAGGGAAGCGTGGTCACCGTCACCCATGACCGCAGCTTCCTGAACCGTGTCGCCACCCGCATCGTGGAGCTGGACCGTGGCAAGCTGCATTCCTATCCAGGCAACTTCGAACAGTACCTGCTGCAAAAAGAGGAACAGCTCGCCCAGGAAGCGGTGATCAACGCCAAGGCCGACAAGCTGCTGGCCCAGGAGGAAATCTGGATCCGCAAGGGGGTGGAAGCTCGCCGAACGCGCAGCCAGAGCCGCATCAGCCGGCTCGAAACACTGCGGGCAAGCCGCGGGGCACGCCGCGACGTGCAAGGCAGCGTCAACATGGACGTGGCGGCGGGCCAATCGAGCGGAAAGATCGTCGCCGAACTCACCGAAGCCAGCAAATCCTTCGGCGACAAGACGATCGTGCGGAAATTCACCGGCACCATCCTGCGCGGCGACAAGGTGGGCCTGTTGGGCCCCAACGGCGCCGGCAAGACCACGTTGCTCAAGCTCATCCTGGGTGAACTCGAACCCGACAGCGGCAAGATCCGCCGCGGCACCAACCTGCAGGTGGCGTACTTCGACCAGATGCGCGACAAGCTCGACCTCGATGCCACGCTCGAGGACTTCATCAGTCCCGGTAGCGAATGGATCGAGATCGGCAGCCAACGCAAGCACGTGAAGAGCTACCTTTCCGACTTCCTGTTCTCGCCGGCGCGGGCCAACTCGCCGGTCCGCTCGCTCAGCGGCGGTGAACGCAACCGCCTGCTGCTGGCCCGGCTGTTCGCGCGGCCCGCCAACGTGCTGGTGCTGGACGAACCGACCAACGACCTCGACATCGACACGCTGGAACTGCTCGAAGGCCTGCTGCAGGACTACGACGGCACCGTGTTCCTGGTCAGCCATGACCGCACCTTCCTCGACAACGTGGTGACCAGCACGATCGCCTTCGAAGGCGATGGCCACTGGCGCGAGTACGAGGGCAGCGTGCAGGACTGGCTTATCCAGTCGAAGCGTGCGCGGGAGATCGCCGAGCAGCGCCAGCCCACGAGCCCCGCCGCGCCAGCACCCGCCGCTGCGTCGGCGCCGGCATCCACGCCCTCCCCTGTGCCCACCGCTGCGCGCAAGAAACTCAGCTACAAGGAACAGCGCGAGCTCGACGCACTGCCGGCGCAGATCCAAGCGCTCGAGGCGGAGCAAAGGCGCATCGCCGAAATGCTGGCACTCGATGGCGGCGCGATCTACGCCACCGACGCGTCGCGCGCCGCCGAGCTGAGCCAGCGCCATGCCCAGATCGACGACGAACTGCTGGCGGCGCTGGAGCGCCAGGAAGAGCTCACGGTCAAGCGATAGCACCCTACCGGCCGCTCCCGCTGTCCGACGCGGGTCTACTGCAGAGTAGGCTATATATGCAGTTTCCAAGCTCCGGGAAGCAGCATGCCATCCATTTACACGTTCGTCGGCCGGTCCATCGCTCTGCTGATGCTGGTGCTGCAAGGCGCCTGCGCAGAGCTGCCGAAGCACGTGGAGCGTCCGGTTTCGACGGCGATCGCCTCGCCAGGCGGCACAGCGCTCGAGGCCCTGGTCCAGCAGCGGCGCAAGGCCGATGGCGCGCGCTTTGAATCGGGCTTCCTGTTGCTGGGCGGCCCGCCCGCGGCCTACGGCAGCCGGCTGGCCTTGATCCAGGGCGCGCAGAAGACGCTTGACCTGCAGTACTACGCCATCCACGCCGACGCGAGCACCGCGCGCCTGCTGCGCGGCATCCGGTCGGCGGCCGAGCGAGGGGTGCGGGTGCGCATCCTGCTCGACGATTTCCACAGCACCGGCAAGGACGCGCTGGTCCTGGGCCTGGCCTTCGTTCCCAACATCGAGATGCGGCTGTTCAACCCGCTGGCCGGAAAGCGCGACTCGTCGCTCGCGCGCATGGTCAACTCGATCGGCGATGTCTCGCGCATCCAGCAGCGGATGCACAACAAGCTCTTCCTGGCCGACAACGTGCTCGGCGTGACCGGCGGGCGCAACCTCGGCGACGCGTATTTCGGCAACGCGCTCAACGGCAACTTCATCGATCTCGACATCCTTGCGGCGGGACCGATCGTGCGCGACCTTTCGCGCAGCTTCGACAGCTACTGGAACAACGAGCGCGCCTACCCCGTCCAATCGCTGATCCAGCGCGAAGAACTGCAGGCCATCCGCGCGCGCGCCGAGAAGGCGGAGCGGGAGCTGACCGATGAGAAGGCGGCCTCCGCGGAGAACACAGCGCCGGCACCAGCCCCGGCACCGCCCAATGGCGAACAGAAACCCGGCGCCGCGCCCACGCCCGCGCAGCTGGCCCGCGCCTGGGACGAAAAGCCGCTCGACCTCAGAACCGCGCGCTTCGTCTGGGCGCCCGCGGTGATGCTCGCCGACCAGCCGGAAAAGATCCCCGCCGAACGCGGCGCCGACAAGGCGCCGGGCCTCGTAGTGAGCCAACCGGGCGATGCGGCCGGATCGTCACGGCGCGCCGCGTCACTCGAGGCCTCGTCACTCGAGGCCTCGTCCGACATAGCGGCCGGCAGCGAGACCGTGGTCGAGGGCCTGCTTCAGCTGATCGGCCAGGCGCGCAGCGATCTGCTCATCATCTCGCCCTATTTCGTGCCCGGTCCGGACATGAAGCAGGCATTCGCCGCCGCCAAGCAGCGCGGGGTGCGCATCCGCGTGCTGACCAACTCGCTGGCATCGAACGACGCGCCGGTAGCGCACGTCGGCTACGCGCGGCACCGCGAGGATTTGCTCAGGATCGGTGTCGAGCTCTTCGAACTGCGCAGCGAGCAGGCAACGGTCAGCAACGCCTTCGGCTCGTCGGGCAGCGGCGCCCCCGGGGCATCGCGTTCGATGCTGCATTCGAAGGTGCTGGTGATGGACGGCCAGTTGCTCGTGGTGGGCTCCATGAACCTCGACCTGCGCTCGCAACTGCAGAACACCGAGATCGCGCTCCTGGTGCGAAGCGGCGAACTCTCGCGCGCGGCCTCGGCGCAGATCGAGCGCGGCATGCGCGAAGGCTCGTGGCGCGTCGAACTCGACAAGGACAAGCGCTCGCTGGTCTGGCACGCGCCCGAAGGCAGCGGCCTCAAGGACACCTCGACCGAGCCCGATGCGAGCCTCACGCTGCGCCTGCTGCTGAAGCTGTTCGGCCCGCTGGCGCCCGACGCGTTACTGTAAGCGGCGTTCAGTGCTTGTGCTGGTGGGCCGGTGCTGCGGTGCCCGCCGGCGCGCCCACCGGCAGCTTCAGCTCGAGCGAGGTCTTCTGGCCCTTCGCGTCCTCGAACGTCAGTGTGACCGGCACGGTCGCTCCTTTCGCTAGCGCCTGCTTCAGATCCATCATCATCACGTGGTAGCCGCCGGGCTTGAGTTCCACGGTCTGCCCCGGCGGCAGTTCGAGGCCGCGCGGCAGCTCGCGCATCCGCATGGTGTCGCCTTCCATCTTCATTTCGTGGATCTCGGCGACGCCCGCGGCCGGCGTCGAGATGCCGACCAGCCTGCCGCCGGCCGGTGCGGTCAGCTTCATGAAGGCGCCGGTGCCGCTCTGTCCCGGCACCGACGGCCGCACCCAGGCATCGCGCACATCGACCGTGGCGACGCCCTGCGCCACCACGTCGAGCCTGGCCGCGGGGCTCTTGAGCCCGGCGGTCGACGTGCCCGACGCCGGCACCTCGGCCCAGTCGATGCTGCCGACGTCGCAGGTCTGCTGCACCTTGAACCACAGCGTCCCCGGCGTGCTCGGCACCTTGCCGCGCAGCACGAACTCGGCGCGTTCGCCGGCTGGCAGCGCCGCCTGCGGGTTTTCGGCGGTCCAGCGCACTTCGCCGTCGCCAGTGTTCTTCTGTACCTCGAGCTTCCAGCCCTTGCGTGCCTGCGCGTCGCTCAGGATGAAGCCCTTGGGCAGGCGAACCGCCAGGCCCGTTGTGGCCTTGGCGCCCTCGCAAGCATGGCCGACACGGAAGGCGGCGTTGTAGTCGCTGCCGACCGTCGCGCCGCCGCCCGGCAGCGTGACGTGGGCACAGGCGGCTGCCGCGCCGGCGAGCAACGCAGCGGCCGCGGCCGCCTTGCGTGGAAGGTGCAGTGGGTTCATGGGAACTCCTAGAAAGGAAGGCAAAAAATGGTTCGCCGCCCGCGGTCACATTCGGACGCGCAGGGCAGCAGGCGGACAGGCAATTTGCGCCGGGTGCGGCACTGGGGCACTGCGTGCGCCCCGGGGCGGTGGCGTCAGGCGGCTGGAGGCCCGCGTGCCGGAAGCGGCGCCGCGCTGGCGGCGGCAGTGCGCGAAGGCGCCGACCGGAGCGCGCGCTCCGGCGGCAACGCAAAGGCCGAGGCCTGCGCCACCCGCGACGGCGGCGGCGCCCCCGTCAGCACGCACAGCGGGCAGTCCAGGTGCGAGGCGCCCAATTCCTGCACACCGTCGTCGGTCTGGACCACGGCCTTGACCGCGCCGGCGCTGGAGCACACCAGTTCCACGGCCTGCGGATGGACGAGCGGCGAGGCCGCTGCCGCGCCGAGCGAGAGCACGAACCACAGCAGCACCCCGCGGCCGAGAAGGCCGAAGAAGCAGGAGCGGTTTCGCAGCAGTTGCATGGCGCTGGTGATTATCGGCGCTGTTTGCCCTTGGCCGCCGGGGCGGCCCGCGTCGCGGGTTTGGCGCTCGCCGCCTTGCGGCTGCCGGTCTTCGCGGCGGTCTTTGCGCCCGACGATCTGGTCGTGGCCGTCTTGCCACCCCGCGCAGCGCGAGACGATGGCGCGGCCCGTGCGCCGCGTGCACTGCGTGCGGCCGGTTCCGCACGGGCCGCCTTGGGGGCCGGCGCGGCCGGCAAGGCCGCCGCCGGCTGGGCCACCAGCGGCACCGCCGTCACCTTGAACCCGCGCGATGCCAGGATCGCCGGCAGGCTCTGCGGCCCGACCATGTGCAGCGCGCCGACCGCAGCGAACACGCGTTTGCCCCCGACGTGCATGCGCTCGATGCCGTCCGCGAGGCCGGGGTTGCGGTCGTCCAGCAAGCGCTGCATGAGCCGCTGCTCGGCGGGCGTGTTGAGGCAGTTGCACCACTCCGGGTAGCGGCCGAGCTTTTCGGCGTCGCCGCGCGCCCAGATGTCGGCGAGCTCCTTCATCTGCGCTCGCAGCTGGCCCGATTCGAGTTCGCCGAGCGCGGCGTCGATCTGCTCGGCCTGCTCGGCTTCGGAGCCGCCGGTCAGCGCGTTCAGCTGCGCGGCGGCGGTCTCGAGCGCGAACACCGGGGTGCCGTTGTTCCGGGCCGCAACCGCCATCGACTCGTCCACGCCGAATTCGGGATACAGCCCGTCGGCGCGGGCCACCAGCCCGGCCAACGCCATCACCTGCAGGATCGGCTGCAGCCCGGCCGTCTTTCCCGGCTCCATGCAGGCGGCCTCGTTCTGGCGCGCGAGCCGGCGGGCGCGCTCGCCGTTGAGAATGCGCCCGACCACGGCGGGGTCCGCAGGCTGCGTCAGTGGGCGCATCGCGGCCTGGTCGCGCACGTCCAGCTCGAGCGCGAGCGCATCGCTTTGCTCGAGCGCCTTCTGCACCGTCGGCCCGGGCCGCACCCACTCGGCGCGGCCAACGTGGAGGGTGCCGTAGAGCCAGGAGGTCCGGCCGTCGCGATCGGCGCGCCACAGCAGCCCGCGGTCCACGGCATTCCACTGGCCGACGGCCCCGCCCTTGCCGAGGCTCGCGATGGCCGAAGGCGGGCAGGCCGCGTGCGCCGCGACCGCCAGCACGGCACAGGCGCCCGCCAGCAGCAGGCGCGGCAGCCCGAAGAAAAAGGAGGGGCGCAGGCGCCGCTGGTGATCGGTGTCGCGCATCCGCGCAACCAGGATCCGGAGTATCCGCAAGGCTTGCTCCATAAATGTAAACAAGTCCGGCATTCTCACAGCACCGCTCTCCATAATCCGGAACATGCACAGCATCTTCCATCTCGCCTTCCACGTCCGCGATCTCGACGCGGCGCGCCGTTTCTATGGCGACGTCCTGGGCTGCGCCGAAGGCCGCAGCACCGACACCTGGGTCGATTTCGACTTCTTCGGCCACCAGATCTCGTTGCACCTCGGCGAGCCCTTCGCCACCACGCGCACCGGCCAGGTGGGCAGCGCGCTGGTGCCCATGCCGCATTTCGGTGTCGTGCTCGAACTGCCCGACTGGCAGGCGCTGGCCGCGCGGCTCGAGGCAGCGGCCACCGAGTTCGTGCTGCGGCCGCAGGTGCGCTTCGAGGGCGAGCCCGGAGAGCAATGGACCATGTTCTTCCTCGATCCGTTCGGCAATCCGATCGAGGCCAAGGGCTTCCGGTCGCTCGCCTCGCTTTACGACAAATGAGCCTCCTGCGCCGCGCTACCTCGCGAACCGGTGCAGTCGCGGCCGCAATCGCCCTGGCGTTGCTTTGTTCGGGCGGCGCGGCGCATGCCGCCGTGCTCGACTGTGAACTCAACGGCCGCAGCGTGAACCCGTCGGACGGCGGCAGCACGGCGGGCAAGACCGGCCTCATGCGCTGCAAGCACCGCGACAGCAGCGAACTCCAGCGCGAGCAGCAACTGCAGAACGGCGTCTTCATGGGCCTGGTGCGCTTCTACGAGAAGGGCAAGCTCGCGCGGGAGCACATCCTCAATGCCGCGGGCAACATCCACGGCCTGGCGCGCGAGTTCGCGCCCAACGGGCAGGTGCTGCGCGAGGCGGTCTACGACGACGGCCAGGAACGCGGGCTGGTGCGCAGCTTCCATCCAGGAGGCCAACTGCGCCGCGCCACCTTCTATCCGACCATCGGCACCGACCGGGCTTTCGCCGAATTCACCGAGCGCGGGCAGTTGTCGGCGCTGCGCTGCGGCGAAACCCCGATGCTCGCGCCGGCCGTGGACGACGCCAAGCTCTGCGGCTTTATCGGCGGGCCGTCGCAGGTCGAGCTCTTCGATGCGCGCGGGGTGCTGCGCTCGCGGCTGTCGTTTGCCATGGGCAAGCGGGTGCGTTCACAGAGCTTCTACGACAACGGCAAGCCCGCGGTGCAGGACGAGACCATGGGCAACCAGCGCATCGAGCGCCAGTTCTCGTCCGAAGGCGTGAAGCGGCGTGAAACCGCCTGGCTGTTGCTCGAACGCAGCGCGGTCAAGCAGCGCGAGCAGGCGTTCTCCGAGAAAGGCACGCTGATCCGCGACCAGCGCTGGAACAGCGCGGGCGTGCCGATCGGGGACGACAGCTACTACCTCAACGGCCAGCCGCGGGGCCGCTCGGCCTTCAGCGGCAGCGGCGAGGCACGCACCGTCGAGATCACCGAGTTCTACGACACCGGCCAGCGCGCTGCCCAGGGCCGCTTCAAGGCGGCGGTTCGCGGGCGACAGGTGCCGATCGGCACGCACCGCCGCTTCAGCGAAACCGGCGTCCTGCTCGCCGAATCGAGCTTCGATGCCAAGGGCCGCGTGACGCGCGAGCGCAGCTGGGACGAGAACGGCGAGCCGCTTTCCGACGACGAGGTCTTCGAGGACGGCTCGCGCAAGGCCTACGCGCGCTGAAACACGCGCGGCATCTAGTCATCTAGTCCAGCTTGATGCCGGCCTGCTTGATGATCGGCCCCCAGCGCCGCGATTCGGCGCGCGACAGCGCCGCGAACTGCTCGGGCGTGCCGGGCATCGCCTCCATGCCGAAATCGTCGAAGCGCTTCTGCACCTGGGGCTGGCTGAAGGCGCGGTTGAGCTCGCTGTTGAGTCTGGCCACCACCGCTGCAGGCATGCCGGCCGGCCCGAGCACGCCCTGGAAGGCGAACACCTCCGAATTGGAGACACCCACCTCGGCCAGCGTCGGCACCTCGGGCAGCTGCTTGCTGCGCGCGCCCGAACCGATCGCCAGCACGCGCACCTTGTTGCCCTTCATGATCGGCAGGCCCGAGGCCAGGTCGAGGAACATGCACGGCACCTGGCCGCCCATCACGTCGGCCATGGCCGGCGCAGCGCCGCGGTAGGGAATGTGGGTGATGAAGGTGCCGGTGCGCACCTTGAACATTTCCATCGCCAGGTGGTGCGGCGAGCCGTTGCCGGGCGACGCGTAGTTGACCTTGCCCGGATTGGCCTTCACGTAGGCAAGGAACTCCTTGAAGTTCTTGGCCGGAAAGTCCGGGTGCACCACCAACGCGAGCGGAAACTTGCCGATCGCGCCGATGTAGCTGAAGTCCTTCTCCGGGCTGAACGGCAGCTTGCCGAACAGGTGCTCGTTGAACGCCAGCACGGCGTTGTCGGCCGACAGCACGGTGTAGCCGTCGGGCTTGCTCTTGGCGACCAGGTCGGCGCCGATGTTGGTCGATGCGCCGGGCCGGTTGTCGACCACGATCTGCTGGCCCAGCGCCGGGCGCATGGCCTCGGCGAGCGAGCGCGCGATCACGTCGGTGCCGCCGCCCGCCGGGTAGGGAACGACCCAGCGGATCAGTTGCGAGGGATAGTCCTGCGCGCGGGCGAGCGGCGCGGCTGCCACGGCGGCGCCCGAGGCGAGCGTGGCAAGAAGGGTACGGCGGTCCATGAAGGTCATCTCCAGGTTTGTTATTTATTCGGTCGCGGACAGCGATGGTACGGGCAGTGCATGCAATGCGTCGGCCAGCGCGGTGCGGCAGCGCGCCTCGTCGCCGACCTGCTCGAACAGCAGCAGCGCCACCCGCGCCAGAAACAGCGATTCGCGCTCGGGGCCCGCCGCGCCGATCGCGCGCGCGCACTCGGCATAGAGCCGGTCGCGGGCCTCGGGCGGCAGCGATGCGGGGATGGGCGTCGTCGTCGTGGTCATGCGGTGGTTTCCTTCGAAAGAGCGGCAGCGGCGCGTGCGAGCGCCTGCGCCAGCGCGCCGGCCGGCAGGCGAGGCCAGCGCGCGGCCACATGGCCGTCGGGGCGCAGCAGGTAGACGGCGCCGCCGCCAGCGCCGAGCGCCTCGAACACGGCCGGGCCCGCCTGCGCATCGGCGCCCTCGACGGCCATTCCGCCGAGGGTGCGAACCACGAGCGGCCAGGCGCCTTGGCGGCTCGCCTGCGCGAGTTCGTTCGCCGGCGGCGCATCCGCTGGGCCGTCGGGCCGCAGCACGAGCAGCGTGAAAGCCGGGCCGATCCAGTCGGTCAGGTGGCCCTGGGCGAGCGGCTGTTCGGGCATCACCTCGCCGGCAAGCGGCCCTGCCGGCAGCGCATCGCCCTCGCTCGACAGCGGCGAATCGGCATAGCGCACCGCCTGCGTCTGGCGCGGATTGATCAGCTGCGCAATGCCGCGATGCCGCTGCGACAGCGACAGCGCCGCCTCGCGCAGCAGGTCGAAGCCGCGCGACGGCGGCGACATGAACTCGGTGCTGCGCATCGCGTTTTCGGCATTCACGTGGAAGGCGCCGATGCGCTCTTGCGAGTACGAATCCAGCAGCGCGGCATCCGACCATCCGCGCGCCACGAAGGCCAGCTTCCAGGCCAGGTTGTCCGCATCGTCGAAACCCGAGTTGAGGCCGCGCACGCCGAAGATCGGCATCGCATGCGCCGCATTGCCCGCGAACAGCACGCGGCCGTGGCGGTAGTTCGCCAGCGTCATCGCACCGGCGCGGTAGACCGAGGTCCAGACCGTCTTCCACGGCAGGTGGCCTTCGCCGATCGCGTCGAGGTGGCGCTGCACGAATGTGGCCACCGCCGCCGGCTCGAGCGCCTCCTCGGTGCTCTGCCCCGCGCGGAGCTGGTAGTCGATGCGCCAGATGTCGTCGGGCTGGCGGTGCATCAGCACGGTCGAGCCCGGATTCCACGGCGGGTCGAACCACGCGCGGCGCTCGGTCGGGTGCGTGCTGTGCAGTTCGATGTCGATGATGACGTAGCGCCCCTCGTAGGCCGTGCCCTCCAGCGCGAGCCCCAGCGCCTTGCGCACGAAGCTCTGGCCGCCGTCGCAGGCCGCGAGCCATTGCGCCTGCAGCCGGTAGCTGCCTTCGGGATGGCGCACGTCGAGCAGCACGCCTTCGGCGTCCTCGGCCAGTCCGGTCAGCTCGGTGGCCCAGCGCAGGTCGATGAGGCCCGGCGTCGCCGCGTTGCGGCGCTCGATCTCGTCCAGCAGGTACTGCTCGATGTAGTACTGCTCGAGATTGATCATCGGCGGCAGCTTCTGCCGCTCGTCATGCGGCATCTCGAAGCGGAACACTTCCTCGGTCTTGTAGAAGCTGCGCCCGCCAGTCCATGCCAGCCCCTTGGCCAGGAAGGCCGGCAGCACGCCGAGCCGTTCCATGATCTCCAGGCTGCGGCGCGAGATGCAGGCAGCGCGGCTGCCCACGCAGACCGTGTCGTCGGCCTCGAGGATCACGCTGCGCACGCCGTGGTTGGCGAGCCCCAACGCGAGCGCCATGCCGACCGGCCCGCCGCCCGCGATCACCACGGGATGGCGGCCCGGCTCGATGCCTTCGGGGCCGAGCGCCGGCCATCGCGCGGCATGGCGCGTGTAGTGAAAGGCGCCGACCGAGGCCGGCAGTTCGGAAGGGTTCGTCATGCAGCGGGATTGTCCCGATGGCGGCGGACGCCCGTTGTCATAACTTCGTACGAAGTGAATACCCTTGCATCGCACGCCACCGCATGAAGCGCTGGCGCATCCACCCCACCGCCGACGAGCCGCTGTCGGCCGCCATCGTCGGCGACGTGCTCGCGGGCATCGGCACGCCGCACCTCGCGGCAAGCTGCCTTGCGGCCATGCACCGCGTGATGCCGGTGACCTTCTGCACCGTGTTCGCGGTCGACGTGGCCGGCCGCATCGAGGCGGTCTCGGCCGCGAGCAGCTACGGCACCACGGCCGAACGCACCGCCGAGCGCTACGTGGCGCAGCGCTTCGACCAGCTCGATGCCAACATGGCCTGGCTCGCGACGCGCAAGCTGCCGAAGCAGCGGGCGCAGCTCTGGCTCGGCCACCAGCATGCCGACGAAGTGGCCGACCCGGCCTACCGCGCGGCCTGCTACGGCGACGTGGGCATCCGTGAACGCGCCTCGGTGCTGCTGCTCACGCCGGCGGGCCAGCGCGTGGCGGTGAGCTTCTACCGCAGCCTCGCGCAGGCCGAATTCGGGGATAAAGATTTTTCGGCCATCGCCCGCCACGCCACGCTGCTGGCCGACGCCACCGTGGCCCATGGCCGCAGCACGGTGGCGGCGCACGAAGCCGTGGTGCCCGGCTTCACCGCGCGGCTCCTGGCCTTGAGCCTGCGCGAGCGCGAGGTGATCGGCCAGCTGATGGCCGGCCACACGGCCAAGGAGGCCGCACGCGCGCTCGGCGTCGAGCTCACGACCGTCCGAACGCACCAGTACCGCGCGTTTCGGCGCCTCGGCATCCGCTCGCAAAAAGAGCTGCTGCTGCGCGCCGGGGAGGCGCGCCCGTAGCGCGCGAGCCTCTCTCTGTTACTTGGCCCCGTCGAGGCGCTTCTGCATGCGTGCCGAGCGCTCGGCCGACGGCGGATGCGAGCTCATCAGCGAACTGCCGGAGGCGCCACTGCTCAGCTTGGCGAGCTTGTCGAAAGCGGTGACCAGGCCCTTGCGCTCGAGCTTGCGCTCGGTGAGCAGGTCGAAGGAGTAGTTGTCGGCTGCGCTTTCGTTCGCCTGCGAAAACTGGGCGTTGACGAACTTCTCGCCCAGCTCGCCCGCCTGCGACTGCGACAGCTGCGCCGCCACGCCGCCCGCAGCACCGGCCAGCCCGCGCAGCGCGGAGGCGGCGTAGGCGGTCTGCATGCGCGACTTCGAATGGCCGAGCGCCACATGGCCGATCTCGTGGCCGATCACGCCGCGCAGTTCGTCGTCGTTCATCAGGTCCATGAGGCCGCTGTACACGCGGATGCAGCCGTTGGCCATGGCCCAGGCATTCACGTCCTTGGTCATGTAGACCTTGTAGTTCGCGGCCTTGCCGTTGACCGTGTTCGGCATCTGCTTGACGACCTGCGCCAGGCGCGTGGCGTAGCGGCTGCCGGCCGGCGCGATCTGGTTCTTCTGGTCCATGGCGGCGCACGACTGGTCGGACATGGTGGTGATCTCGCCGTCGGTCAGCGACATGGCCTTGAAGGCCGAGCCGCCGGCCTGGGCCAGCGCGCCGGTGTCGACTTTCTGGAGGGTTTCGCAGCCGACCAGGGCGGTGGCGGCAATGACAGCGGCAGCAAGTGGCAAATAACGCATCGGAAACAACTCCTCTTTTTTCTCAGTTGTGGATGGGGCGCGGATTCGCCCCGGTTGCACCGCCGGGGCCGGTGGCCCTGGCGGCGTCGGAATCAATCTTCGGCCAGGTCCGCGGCCGGGCGGTCCACGAGCGACACCGGCGCCTCCTTCGGCCGCCCGTTCGTCGACACGATCTCCTGGTCGATCGCGCCGAACAGAGAGCGGCCGTCGAGGCCCTTCATCTCGATGCGGATGGTGTCGCCGAACTTCATGAATTCGGTCGCTGGCGCGCCGTCCTGGATCGTCTCGATGCAGCGCTTCTCGGCAATGCACGAATAGCCCTTGGGCCACTCCATGCGGCCGTTCTTCTCGACGCCCTTGTTGCTCACGGTGCCGCTGCCGACGATGCTGCCGGCGCGCACGTTGCGCGTCTTGGCGATGTGGGCGATGAGCTGACCGAAATGGAAGGTCATCTCGGTACCGGCATCGCAGAGGCCGACCTTGCGACCGTTCCAGCTGCTCTGCAGCTGCAGGTGCACGCGGCCGTCCTGCCAGGCTTCGCCGAGCTCGTCGAGCGTCACGGCCACGGGGCTGAAGGCGGTGGCCGGCTTGCTCTGGAAGAAGCCGAAACCCTTGGCCAGCTCGGCCGGGACCAGGTTGCGCAGGCTGACGTCGTTGGCCAGCATCACGAGCCGGATGCCGTCGAGCGCCTGCTCGGGCGTGGCGCCCATCCGCACGTCGCCGGTGACCACCGCGATCTCGGCCTCGAAGTCGATGCCCATGGCCTCGCTCGGCACCACCACGTCGTCGGTGGGGCCAAGAAAGTCGTCGCTCGCGCCCTGGTACATCAGCGGGTCTTGGTAGAAGCTTTCGGGCACCTCGGCGTTGCGCGCCTTGCGCACCAGTTCGACGTGGTTCAGGTAGGCCGAGCCGTCGGCCCACTGGTAGGCGCGCGGCAGCGGCGCCATGCACATCGCGGGGTCGAACGGAAAGGAATGGCGTGCGCGGCCGGTGTTGACCGCGTCGTACAGGTCCTGCAGCTGCGGGCTCATGAAGCCCCAGTCGTCCAGCACCTGCTGCAGCCGGCTGGCGATGCCCGTGGCGTAGTGGGCGAGCGTGAGGTCGCGCGAGACGACGACGAGCTGGCCGTCGCGCGAGCCGTCCTTCAGGGTGGCGAGTTTCATGATGGCAATGCGTGGGCAGGGGCCCGGCAGCGGCGCCGCGCCCCCACTAAACTGGGTGATTGGCCGGCAGTGTACCGAGGTGTTCCGGGTGAACCTCCGCGCCGCACGGCCACTCCACACCCCATGCCGACGCTCGCCGCCGCCTCCCTGCCGCCGCCCGCCGCGCCGCCGCCGGCGCGGCCGTCCTGGCGCGCGCTCGCCGGGCTGACGCTGGCGGTGGCGCTGGCGCACCTGCTGCTGCTCGGGCTCGCGCCCACGGCCATGGGGCCCGATCCGTCGCCGCTCGCGAGCCGGTTCAGCACGCGGACCATCGTCATCGCGCCGCCAGCCCCGCCCCCGGCACCGCCTGCGGCCGCGGCGCCTGCCGAGGCCCGGCCGGCACCGCCAACCAAACCGAGGCGGCCGCGCGAGGCGAGTCCGCTGCGGCCACGGCCGGCCGTTGCACCTGCGCCCACGCCGGCACCCCGGGTTTCGGCGCCGCCGCCGCCCGAGGCGCCGGCGCCCGCGGTAGAGGCCGCGATCGACCCCGGCGCCACCCCCGCCGAACAAGCCGCCAGTGCGCCAGACGGCGCGGCCACCGCCGCAGCCGGCACAGGCAACGCCGCGCCCAACGGCGACGGTGCCGGTGCGGCCGGTGCGGCCGGCGCCAACCAGGGTCAGGTCGTCGGCTCCGAATCGCTGCGCATTCCGGGCTCGGTGAAGCTGGCCTTCGCCGTCACCGGGCAACAGGGCACTTCGCCGATGCAGGGCGTCTTCGGCGACCTGGTCTGGCTGCAGGACGGCAGCAGCTACGACGCACGCCTGTCGCTCAAATTCCTGTTCCGCACCATCCGCAGCCAGCACAGCACCGGCCACATCGGCCCGACCGGCATCGAGCCGGCGCAGTTCTCCGAAAGCCGCAAGGGCGAGGTGGCCTCGCACTTCCTGCGCGACCAGGGCCAGGTGATGTTCAGCAACAACGCGCCGCCGGTGCCGCTCCAGCCCGGCGCGCAAGACCGGCTCAGCGTGGTGATGCAGCTCGGCGGCATGTTGGCGGGCGATCCGGGGCGCTACCCGCCCGGCAGCCGCATCGCGGTCCAGACCGTCGGCCCGCGCGACGCCGGTGTCTGGGTCTTCGTCGTCGAAGGGGAGGAACAGATGAGCGTTCCGGCTGGCGACTATGCGGTGCGCAAGCTCACGCGCAGCCCGCGACGCGAAGGCGACGACAAGATCGAGATCTGGCTCGCGCCGGCGCTCGGCTACCTGCCGGTACGGATGAAACAGACACAACCCGACGGCGACTTTGCCGACATGCAGTTGCGCGAATCCCTTCCCGCCGGGCCTGCGAACTGACGCGAAAGTGAAGACATCGAATCACAGGAACCATAGGAATTAATGCGTTTTCGCTACTTCGCGGACAACCCGCCTTGAAACTGGCGCGTTGATTGCTATGTACACCCAATGAACGCCATCGACATCCTCACAGGCCCGGCAATGAACATGCTCTACGACTCGGAGTCCTTCGTCGTCGTGCACGTGCAGCCGAACGACAGCGACACCCCGGCGCTTGCGAATGTGCCGGTGCTCGAACGCCACGGCTTCGAGATCGTGGACAAGCGCTCCGGCAAGGAGGTCTACCTCGACGGTTCCTGGGCCGAGCTGTTCCAGCAGCAGATCGCCGCCTGGCAGCTCAACACCCCCACCCAGGAAGAGGTCGAAGACACGCTCGAGGGCTACGCCGAACTGGCGCACACGCCGGTGCTCGTCCACTGAGACCGTCCGCCTGCGGCCACCGAGAAAAGCGCCCGATCGGGCGCTTTTTCGTTGGCGCCGCCGCCGGTCACTTGCGCAGGTAGATCCAGCGGTACATCGGCCCCACGAGCAGCAGCACCGCGACCAGCCGGCAGACCTGGAACGCCGTGACCACGGGCACGCCGAGCTGCAGCACCTTGGCGGTGATCGACATCTCGGCGATGCCGCCCGGCGAGGTGCTGAGGATCATGGTGGCCGGATGCAGCCCCGTGGCCCAGGCCAGCAGCCAGGCCGCCCCGGCGCAGAGCACCAGCATCGCGACCGTGCCCAGCGCTACCGCGCCGAGCCAGCGCGGCGCCGTGTAGAGAAATTCGCGGCTGAAGCGCACGCCCAGGCTCACCGCAATGACGAGTTGTGCGGTGTTCGACAGCCACGTCGGCACCGCCGACAGCGACAGGCCCGCCATGGTCAGCCCCATCGCCACCAGCAGCGCGCCCATGAACCACGGATTGGTGCGGCCCAGCGCCCGCATCGCGAGCCCGCCGATGCCGGTGGCGACCGCCAGCAGGGCAAGCCCGCCGGCATTCACCTCGCGCAGGGCGGCCAGGTTGGTCTCGAGCCCGTGCAGCCCGCTCCATTGCATCGCGAACGGAATGGCGATGGTCACCACCACCAACCGCAGGCTGTGCGCAGCGGCCACGAGGTCGGTGCGCGCCCCGGCCGATTCGGACAGCAGCGTCATTTCCGATGCGCCGCCGATCGCACCCGCGAAGTAAGTGGTGGCTCTCATCGATTTCGGCGGCACATGCGGCATCCGCTTGGCTTGCAGTGCATGCAGCCAGTGGCCGAAGCCCCAGCCGAGCAGCAGCGCCCAGGCGATCGCGAACGCAATGGCCCACCAGATGCCTGCCACCAGCGCCACCACCTGCGGCGTGAAATAAAGCCCGAGCACCGTGCCGATGGTCCACTGGCCCGCGTTGCGCAGCGGCGTGAAGCTCGCGGTCGGCGCGCCGGCGATGGAGGCCACCGACACCGCGAGCAGCGGACCGATCATCCAGGGCAGGGGCGTGTGTAGCGCCAGGCAGACTTCCGCCGCGGCGAGTGCAAGCAACAGCGTGGCCAGCACGCGAACCAGAAAGCGGAAAGACGGCACGGGAAAAAAGCGGAAATGGACGGCACGGCGTGCACATGCCAACGCATAGTATGGCGCGATGCAACGCCTCCCTTCTCCCGCGCGGGCTTCCCGCATCCTCGGACTCCTGCTTGCCGCCGTGGCTCTTTCCGCCTGCACGACGGGCCTGCAGCACAAGCCCGATGCCCCCATCGCGCAGCGCGCCGCCGCGCTGCTGCCGGCCGACGTGCTGATCCTCGGCGAGCAGCACGACGCGCCTGCGCACCATGCGATCGAGCGCGAGACCGTCGAGGCGCTGGCCGGCCAGGGCCGGCTGGCGGCGCTGGTGCTCGAGATGGCCGAGGAAGGCACCGGCGCCGTCTCGCTCGGCCCGAAGGCCACCGAGGCGCAGGTGCGGGCTTCGCTCGCCTGGAACGACAAGGCCTGGCCCTGGGCGCACTACGGGCCGACCGTGATGGCGGCGGTGCGCGCCAGCGTGCCCGTGATCGGCGGCAACCTGCCGCGTGCGCGCATGAAGAACGCCATGGCCGACGTCTCCCTCGACGCGCAGCTCGCCGGCGAGGCCTACCGGGCGCAGCAGGACGCGGTGCGCGAAGGCCACTGCGGGCTGCTGCCCGAATCACAGATCGGCCCCATGACGCGCATCCAGGTGGGCCGCGACCGCGCGATGGCCCAGGCGGTCGTCAAGGCGCGCCAGCCCGGCAAGACGGTGTTGCTGATCGCCGGTGCCGGCCATGCCACCAAGGCGCTCGGCGTGCCGCAGCACCTGCCGACGGACGTGACGGTCAAGGCCGTCCGGCTCCAGGCCGGCGAGTCGCCCGACCCCGACCAATCGGCCCGGACCCGGTCGGAATACGACGCCGTCTGGTTGACGCCCCCGCTGCCGCCGAAGGACTACTGCGCCGCGCTGCGCGGCCGGCCGTAGCGCAGCGGCCGTCGCCTCAGGCCGACTTCCTGATCGAATCGGCCAGCGTGTTGACCAGCGTGTCGATGTGCTGCTTCTCGACGATGTACGGCGGCGCGATCACCAGCACGTCGCCTGCGGGCCGCACCAGCGCCCCGTTGCGGAAGCAGTCCAGGAAGATGTCGTAGGCGCGCTTGCCCGGCGCGCCCGCGATCGGCGCGAGCTCCACCGCCGCGGCGAGGCCGAGGCTGCGGATGCCGATCACGTTGGGCAGGCCCTTGAAGGCGCTGTGGAACGCATCGCCGAGCACCGTGCCCATCTCGCCGGCGCGTGCGAACAGCTTCTCCTCTTCGAACAGCTCGAGCGTCGCGATGGCCGCCGCGCAGGCCACCGGATGGCCCGAATACGTGTAGCCGTGGAAGAACTCGACCACGTGCTCGGGCGCATCGGTCTTCATCATCGCGTCGTAGAGCTTGTCGCGGCAGATCACGCCGCCGAGCGGGATCACGCCGTTGGTCACGCACTTGGCGAAGTTCAGCATGTCGGGCACCACGCCGAAGTAGTCGGACGCGAAGTTGGTGCCCATGCGGCCGAAGCCGGTGATGACCTCGTCGAAGATCAACAGGATGCCGTGCTTGTCGCAGATCTCGCGCAGCCGCTTAAGGTAGCCCTTGGGCGGCAGGTACCAGCCCGCCGAACCGGCCACCGGCTCGACGATGATCGCGGCCACGTTGCTCGGGTCGTGCAGCGGCAGGATGCGCGTCTCCAACTCGATCAGCGGGTCTTCCGCCCACACCGGCTCCTCGTTGTGGATGTAGGCATGGTTCACCGGGTCGTGGATGAAGCGCATGTGGTCCACGCGCGGCAGGAAGGCCGAGCCGAACACCTTGCGGTTGCCCGGGATGCCGCCCACCGACATGCCGCCGAAGCCCACGCCGTGGTAGCCGCGCTCGCGGCCGATGAACACGTTGCGGTGGCCCTCGCCCCGCGCGCGGTGGTAGGCCAGCGCCACCTTCATCGAGGTGTCTGCCGCCTCCGAGCCCGAATTGCAGAACAGCACCTTGTTGAGGTCGCCCGGCGCGAGCGAGGCGATCATCTCGGCCGCCTTGAACGCGCGGTCGTTGCTGATCTGGAACGCGGTCGCGTAGTCGAGCGTGTCGAGCTGCTTCTTGATCGCCTCGTTGATCGGCTTCCTGTTGTGGCCAGCGCCCACGCACCACAGTGACGAGATGCCGTCGATCACCTTCTTGCCGTCGTGCGTGGTGAACTCCATGCCGTCGGCCGCGACGAACACCCGCGGCTCCTTCTGGAAGTGGCGGTTGGGCGTGAAGGGCAGCCACTGGTTGCCCATGTTGAAGTCCTGGTAGGCCATGTCTCGCTCCTGCGGTTATATCTGCGGGGAAAATCGCGATTCTGGCACCCCTGCGACAATCACGCCCCTCATGACGACCCCAACGCCCCCCGTGTCCGCCACGCCCGCCTACATCCTGAACCTCTCGTGCCCCGACCGGACGGGCATCGTGCATGCCGTCTCGGGCTTCCTGCTGGAACGCGGCGGCAACATCGAGGAGGCAGCCCAGTACAACGACCACGGCACCGGCCTGTTCTTCATGCGCGTGCGCTTCGCCTGCAGCGAGCATTCGGAGGCGGCGCTGCGCGAGCAGCTCGCGAGCTTCGGTGCGGGCTTCGGCATGAACCTGCAGCTGCATGCCGCGGCCGAGCCCATGAAGACCGTGATCCTGGTCAGCAAGGAAGGCCACTGCCTGAACGACCTGCTGTTCCGCTGGAAGAGCGGCCTGCTCGCGATCGACGTGCGCGCGATCATCTCGAACCACCGCGACTTCTACCAGCTCGCGGCCAGCTACAACGTGCCGTTCCACCACATTCCGGTGACGGCCGCGACCAAGGCGCAGGCCGAGGCGAAGCAGCTGGAAATCATCGAGGCCGAGGGCGCCAAGCTGGTGGTGCTGGCGCGCTACATGCAGATCCTGAGCAACGACCTGTGCAACAGCCTGGCCGGGCGGGCGATCAACATCCACCATTCGTTCCTGCCGAGCTTCAAGGGCGCCAAGCCCTACTACCAGGCGCACGACCGCGGCGTGAAGCTCATCGGCGCCACCGCGCACTACGTCACGGCCGACCTCGACGAGGGCCCGATCATCGAACAGGACGTGGCGCGCGCCGACCACACCGACACCGTCGAAGACCTCACGGCCCGCGGCCGCGATACCGAGAGCCAGGTGCTCGCGCGCGCGGTGAAGTGGCACAGCGAGCACCGGGTGCTGCTGAACGGGCACAGGACAGTCGTTTTCCGCTGACGCAGCGCCCGCTTCCGGCCCGCCTCAGTTCCGGTTCGGATTGTTCGGACGGCGGTCATGCCGGTTCGGCACGCCGTCGCCGTCGCGGTCCCAGCCACCGCGGCGGTATTCCCAGCGGCCGTCACGCTGGTCCCAGCGCGGCGCGCGGTAGGCATGGCCCGGACGTGCGCGCACATGGGTTCCGCGCACCCACACATGTCGTCCGCCGCGCCACTCGTAGTGCCCCGGCGACCACACGTAGCCGCGGCGCGGCGGTGGCACGCGCTCATAGCGCGGCGGCGGCGGCGGCACCTGGATGGTGACCACGGGCTGTGCCTGCGCAGTCGTGGGAAGCATCAGCGCCCCGCCCGCGGAAAAGAGCGAAGCGGCGCCGATGGAAAGAGTGATTGCGAGTTTTTTCATGGGGAGCCCTCATGAAGTTGTTGGAACCTTCATGCTGCCGGGCCCATGTGTACCGCCTGTAAGCGTTGCCCGAGATCTTGTGTAGAGGTGTATCGCGAAAACTGGCGCTTCGTTGGCGCTCACTCCTGCAATTCGCGCAGGTCGATCGCCGTGGCCATGGCGGCATGGCCGGCCCTGTTGGGGTGCAGGTGGTCGCCGTTGTCGTAGGCAGGGTTCAGCGCCAGCGGGTTGCCGGGGTCGCGCAGCACGGCATCGAAATCGACCACGCCATCCACATCCTGGCGGCTGCGGATCCATCGATTGACCTCGGCGCGCATGGCCTCCGAACGCTCGGTCCAATAGGGTGTGTTGCCGAACGGCGGCACGGTGCCGATCATCACCTTCACTCCCTTGGCGCGGGCCTGCCTGATCAGTTGCTGCAAGCCTTCGGTGATGCGCTCGGCCGTCGCCACCTCGTGCGCGGGCGTGGGCCGTCCCGGCATGCCGGGAAACACGCTGCGGCCGATGTCGTTGGTGCCGAGCAGCACGATCGCATGCGTCACGCCGGTCTGTCCGAGCGCGTCGCGCGCAAAGCGCGAAAGCCCATTCGGCCCGACCCCATCGACCAAAAGCCGGTTGCCGCCGATGCCGAGGTTCAGCACCGACACCGGCGCCGCGGCCGCAGGGCTGCCGCGCAGCCGCGTGGCCAGCATCTCGGGGTACGAACCGTCGCCCGCCTCTGCGCCACCCGCCGTGATTGAATCGCCGAAGGCCGCCACCACGCGCACGGGCTGCGAGGTCATCACGTCGAGGCCGGTCACGAGGTGATTGAGCGGCAGGGGCGCGACGTGGTCGGGTTTGGCCACCGCCACCGCGTTGCCGCCCACCACCCAGCTCGTGTCAGGCGCCTGCAGGTGGACCGTCGCGAACGGGGCTGCACGGTCGAAGAACACACTGACCGCCACGGCCTGCCCGGCCTCGACCTTCAGCGCCACGCCGTCGCTCCATGCCTCCGCGCCCGGCGCGACGACGGTGCCCGTGCGCCCGCCGAAGCGCAGCATGCGCAGCGACGCCGGCGACACGGCCCCTGCGCCCGTGCCGTGCGCCACGCTGCCCGCCGCGATGTGCAGCGGCGCCTTGCCGAAGCGGTTCGAGAAACGGATGCGAACGCGTTCGCCGGCCAGCGACGATGCAAACTGCTGCCGCAGCGTCTGACCCTGGAAGGCGTCGCCACCGGGGCGCGGCGCGGCGGCCTTGACCAGGGGATTGGCGCTGAGTTCGCGAAAGTCGACCGGCGCCACGGCCCAGGCGGCCACCCAGTGCGCCTCGACGGGCTGCCGCACGCGCGCATCGGGCTGCGCCGCCTGCGCGGCCACTGCGCCGACAAGCAGCAGCACGCCCGCCGCAGCCATCCCATGCCGCATAACGAACTGGCGCAGAGCGGAAGAAAGCCGACGAAGACCCAGTGTCATGTGCGCAAAGCGGTCCAGTTTACGGAGCCGCCGTGACAGCGCGCCTTACAGGGTCTGGTTCATGGTTACCAAGTGTCGACGTAAGGCCGCGGCGCTTCGGCCGAGGTCCGTGCCGACGCCAATCCGCGCACCAGCCATGTGCGCGTTTCGGCGGGGTCGATCACCGCATCGATCTCGAGCGTCTGCGCCATGTGGATCGCCTCGCCGTTGGCGTACTGCTCGGCCACGAGCTTCTTGAAGAGCGCATCGCGCTCGTCGCCTTCGGGCACCGCCGAAAGCTCCTTGCGGTAGCCGAGCCGCACCGCGCCCTCGAGCCCCATCGCGCCGAACTCTCCGGTCGGCCAGGCCACCGTGAACACCGGCGCGTCGAAGCCGCCGGCCGTCATCGCCTGTGCGCCGAGCCCGTAGCCCTTGCGCAGCACCACCGCGAAGAACGGCACGCGCAGGTGCGAAGCCACCATGAACATGCGGCACACATGGCGCACCTGCGCCTGGGCCTCGATCTCCGGTCCGACCATGAAGCCCGGCGTGTCGCACAACGAGACGATCGGCAGCCCGTGCGCATTGCACAGCTGCATGAAGCGCGCCGATTTGTCGGCGGCCTCCACGTCGATGGCGCCGCCCAGGTGGTGCGGGTTGTTCGCCATGAGCCCGACGGGCCGTCCTTCGATGCGCGCGAGCGCGGTCACGATGCCCGCGCCGAAGCCCGCGCGCAGTTCGAGCAGCGAGCCGCTGTCGGCCACGCCGCGCATCGCGGCGCGCACGTCGTACACGCGCAGCCGGTTCTCGGGCACCACGTGGCGCAGCCCGCGCGGGTCGGCGCATTGCCAGTCGTCGACCGGCCCCTGGAAGTACGACAGGTACTGCTTCGCGGCCGCCACCGCGGCGGCCTCGTCCTCGACCAGGATGTCGATCACGCCGTTGCGCGACTGCACGCTGCTCGGCCCGATCTGCTCGGGTGCGAAGGTGCCCAGGCCGCCGCCCTCGATCATCGCGGGGCCGCTCATGCCGATGTTGCTGGCGCGCGTGGCAATGATCACGTCGGCGCAGCCCAGGAGCGCCGCGTTGCCCGCGAAGCACCGCCCGTGCACGATGCCGACCACCGGCACCTTGCCCGAGAGCGCGGCGAACTGGCTGAAGGTGTGGTTGTTCAGGCCCGCGACGATCGGCATGTCGGTGTCGCCCGGCCGTCCGCCCCCGCCTTCGGCGAACAGCACCACGGGCAGGCCGAGCTGGTGCGCCACCGCGAGCAGCCGGTCGGTCTTGTGGTGGTTGCGCATGCCCTGCGTGCCCGCGAGCACCGTGTAGTCGTAGGCCAGCACGGCACAGCGCGAACGCTCGGGGCCGAACTGCCTGGCATTGATGCTGCCGAGGCCCGTGACCATGCCGTCGGCGGGCGTGTTGGCGATCAGGTCCTCGAGCGTGCGGCGGCGGGTCTGCGCCGCCACGGCGAGCGCGCCGTATTCGATGAAGTTGGCCGGATCGTCTGCCGTGTCGCACAGGTCCGCGATGTTCTCGCGCGCGGTGCGCCCGCCCTGCGCATGCCGCTTCGCGACGGCCGCACCGCGGTTCGCGTCGAGCGTGAAAGCATGGCGGTCGATGACCTTCTGCAGGTCGGGCCGAATCGCATCGAGGTCGCGCGCCTCGCCCGCCTCGGCTTCGGCGGCGTGCGCATCGACGGCCTCGAGCCGCACCAGCGACTGGCCCTCGACGAGGTAGTCGCCCGGCTCGGCCAGCAGCGCGACCACGCGGCCCGCCACCGGCGCATGCAGCAGGTGCTCCATCTTCATCGCCTCGAGCACGCCGAGCTGCGCGCCGGCCGGCAGCACGTCGCCCACGGCCACCTCGAACTGCACGAGCTTGGCGGGCATGGGCGCCTTCACGGTCAACCCGTCGTCAGCCGCTTCCGCAAGCGGCGGTGCGCTGGACGAAGGGACCTGCGGCCGCTGCCGGCGCACGTCGTTCTTCTCCAGCGCCGCGGCGGCGGCCAGCAGATCGCCCAGGTGGTCCTCGACGAAACGCGTGTGCACCGCCTGGCTTGCGAACTCGGTCCGTGCCGCGATGGCGCGCAGCAGCGACAGGTTGGTGGCGACGCCGTCGATGTGGCATTCGCCGAGCGCGCGCGATGAGCGGCGCAGCACGTCGGCGAACTGCGCCGAAGGCGAATGCACGATCAGCTTGGCAAGCAGGGTGTCGTAGTGCGGCGATGGTGCAAGGCCCGCATAGCCGTGCGTGTCGACACGCACACCCGGCCCCGCGGGCAGGTCGAAGCGCGCGAGCACGCCGCCCGAGGGACGGGCATGGCCTTGCGCGTCGAGCGTCTCGGCATTGATGCGCCACTGCACCGCGAAGCCGCGCTGCGGTGCCGTGCGGCCGGGCGCCACGCCGAGCGCCTCCAGGCGCTGGCCCGCGGCCACAGCCACCTGCAGCTGCACCAGGTCGAGGCCGGTGACCGCCTCGGTCACCGTGTGCTCGACCTGCAGGCGCGCATTGGCTTCGATGAAGACGAACGGAAGCGTCGGCGAAGCGGCATCGACCAGGAACTCGAAGGTGCCGAGGCCGCGGTAGCCGACGGCCTCGGCCATGCGCAGCGCGGCCTGCGTGAGCGCGGCGCGCAGCGGCTCGGCGAGCGAGGGACTGGGCGCGATCTCGACGAGCTTCTGGAAGCGCCGCTGCAGCGTGCACTCGCGCTCGCCGAGGCTCGCCACGGCCGCGCCGTCGCCGAGCACCTGCACCTCGATGTGGCGCGCATGGCGCATCAGCCGCTCGACGTACACGCCCTCGACGCCGAAGGCGGCCCTGGCCTCCGACATGCAGCGCGCATGCGCCTCGGGCAGTTCGTCCGCCCGAAGCACCGCGCGCATGCCACGCCCGCCACCGCCGCCGATCGCCTTGATCATCACGCCCTCGGCGCCCTCGGCCTGCTGCTCGGCGAAGAAGGCCTCTGCCTCGGCGAGCGTCACCGCGCCGGTGCTGCCGGGCATCACCGGCACGTCGCACTGCGTGGCCAGCGCGCGCGCCTTCGCCTTGTCGCCGAACAGCGCGAGCTGCGCGGGCGTCGGGCCGATGAAGACGAGCCCAGCCGCTTCACAGGCCTCTGCGAAATCGGCACGCTCGCTGAGGAAGCCGTAGCCGGGATGCACCGCATCGCAGCCTTGCGCCCGCGCGACGGCCACCAGCGCTGCGATGTCGAGGTAGGCCGAGGGCCCGGTGGCATCGAGCGCCACGGCCGCATCGGCGAGCTGTGCATGCAGCGCCTCGGCATCGTCGCGCGCATGTACCGCCACGCTCGCGATGCCGAGATCGCCGAGCGCGCGCACCAGCCGGACCGCGATCTCGCCGCGGTTGGCAATCAGGACTTTGGAGAACACGAAGAAGCCTTTCAGGTCTGGTCTTTGAGCAGGCGCCGCAGCACCTTGCCCGCGCCGGTGGTCGGCAGCGCATCGATGAAGCTCACCGCACGCGGCGCCTTGTAGCTCGCCATGTTCTCGCGCGACCACGCGATCAGCGCATCGGCCTCGAGCGCGGCACCGGGCTTCTTCACGATGAAGGCCTTGACCACCTCGCCCTTCTCGGGGTCGGGCTGCGCGATCACCGCCGCCTGCGCCACTGCGGGATGCTTGATGAGGATGGTCTCGACCTCTTCGGGGAACACGCTGTAGCCCGAGACCTTGATCATTTCCTTGAAGCGCCCGATGAAGGTCAGGTAGCCGTCGGCGTCGATCTTGCCCATGTCGCCCGTGTGGACCCAGCCGTTGCGCAGCGTGGCGGCCGTGGCCTCGGGCTTGTTCCAGTAGCCCTTGAAGGTGCCGGGACTGGTCAGCACGATCTCCCCGACCTCGCCGGTGGGCATGTCGGCGCCGGTGTCGGCATCGGCGATGCGGATCGACACGCCCGGCACCGGAATGCCCTGCGTGCCCCAGCGCGGCGCATGGTGCGGCGTGTAGGTGTCGCAGGTGTGCGTTTCGCTCAGGCCGTAGGCGGCTTCGAACGATGTGCAGTTCGGCGCATGCGTGCGCCACTGCGCGGCGAGCGGCTCGGTGAAGGCGATGCCGAAGCTCGTGACCGGATTGCGCCGGAGGCTCGAGAGATCGAAGCCTGCGATGTCGGGCACCTGCATGCAGGCCACGTTCATCGGCGCGATGCTGTACCACCAGCTCACCCGGTACGCCGCGACCGCCTGCAGCGCGGCGCGCGGGTCGAAGCGGTGCAGCAGCACCGACGCCGCGCCCGTGAGCACCGGCACGTTCACGCCCATCAGCATGCCCGCGATGTGATAGAGCGGTGCGATCGACAGCAGCACGTCCTGGTCCGTCACGCCGTTGCAGTCGGCCGCGGCGCGCGTCTTGAAAAGCGCATTGCCGTAGCTCAGCATCGCGCCCTTCGGCAGCCCCGTGGTGCCCGAGGTGTAGGTCATGAGCGCGACGTCGTCGAGATCGACGACCACGGGCTGCGGCACCGCACCGCTGCGCATCACTGCAAAAAAGTCTTCGCACCCGGCGGGCACGCTGCGCGCGATGCCGCGCTCCGCCGCAAGTTCGGCCGGCAGCGCGGGCGTGGGCTCGGCCGGCAGCATGTCGGCGTAGTGCACCACGAACACGTGCGCGAGCGCACTGTCGGGCTGCACCTTGCGAACCACCGGCAGCAGCGACGCGGCCGCAACGATCACGCGGGCCTTCAGGTCGCTGACCTGGTAGGCGAGCTCGTGCTCCTTGTTGAGCGGCCCGCTCGGGCAGACGATGGCGCCGATCTTCTGGATGCCGAAGTGCGCGACAAGGTATTGCGGACAGTTGTTAAGAAAGAGCACCACCGGCTCGCCCTTCTTCACGCCGATGGCCTGCAGCCGCGCCGCGAAGGCATCGCTTGCGCGGTCAAGCTCGGCCCAGGTCATGGTGTGGCCGTACCAGATGCAGGCCGCACGCTCGCCGCGCTCGCGCGCATGGGTGTGCAGGTACGCGTGCAGTGGCTGTTGCAGCCGAGGCGGCAGTTCGCTCATCGGGCGTGGCGTGGCCGTTGCTGTTGTCTCCATGGCGTCACTTCCTCAGGGTTATCGATAGCCGCCTGTGCAGGGCAGGCGCTTGCCAATGGTGCATGGTGCACGAACAATCCTACCCATGGGTATAACTTCGGCGACACGGCACAAACCCTCTGCACGCGGCCAGGCCGCTGCGGCGGCAAGGCAGCCCATCATGCGAACCGACCTGCCGCAGGGCACCGGGCGGCAGCGGGCTGCCACGCAGGGCACCGACGTGCAGCGCGAGCGCATCCTGCAGGCTGCGGCAGGGCTCTTCGCCGCGCAGGGCTACGCCAACACCACGATGGCGCAGATCGTGCGCGCACTCGGCGTGACGAAGCCCTTCGTGTACTACTACTTCCGCGACAAGCAGGAGATCTTCGAGGTGCTGTCGTGGCGCCCCACGGTCGACTGCTTCACCGCGCTCGACTTCGCCGCCAACGATCCGCGCCGCGCCAGCGAGAAGGTGCTCGAAGGCATCGAGCGGCTGATCCGCGCAACCGTGGCACACCACCCCTGCGCCTTCTTTCCGTACCGCGAACCGCAGGTGTACCGGCCCGAGTACCTGGCGGCGGCCAAGAAGCTCGCCAACCACTTCTACGAACTGCTCTGCCCGCTGCTCGAGGAAGCGCGGCGCGACGGCGACCTCGATTTCACCGAAACCAAGATCACCGCGCTGGCGGCTTTGAGCCTGCCCGGTTTTCTCTACACCTGGTACCGCCCGAATGGCCGACTCTCGCCCGACGAGGTGACGGCCGAACTCACCCGGCTCGCCACCCGGGTGATCGGCCTTCGCACGCCGGCGCCGCGCTGAAGGCGCGGAGGCCGCCGGCTTTGCCGCGAAGTGTTTTTCTTGACAACCATGGGAGACAAACAGCAATGACACCGAAGACCGCACGCCTCGCCCCTGTCGCATTCGCCACATTGATGGCCCTCGCCGGCACGACCCAGGCGCAGGACGCCACCTACAAGGTCGCCTACATCGATCCGCTGTCTGGGCCCTTCGCCAACGTCGGCGAACTGATGCTGACGCACATCCAGTTCGCCGTGGAAGAGATCAACGCCAAGGGCGGCGTGCTCGGCGGCACCAAGCTGCAACTGCTGCAGTTCGACAGCAAGCTCTCGGCGCAGGAGAGCCAGAGCGCGCTGCAGGCCGCGATCGACCAGGGCGCCAAGGCCATCATCACGGGCGGCTCGGGGTCGTCTGTGGTCGCCGCGCTCGTGCAGTCGGCGAACCGCTGGAACCAGCGCAACCCGGGCAAGGAACTGATCGTGCTGAACCACTCGTCGGTCGATCCCGAGATGACCGGCAAGAACTGCAGCTTCTGGCACTTCCAGACCGAGGCCAACACCGCGATGAAGATGAAGGCGCTGGCCAACTACATCAAGAAGACGCCCGACGTCCAGAAGATCTACCTGCTGAACCAGGACTACGCCCACGGCAAGCAGTGGGCCAGCTACGGCCGCCAGATGGTGGGCCTGGCGCGGCCCGACGTGAAGTTCGTCGGCGAGACCCTGCACCCGATCGGCCGTGTGAAGGACTTCTCGCCCTACATCGCGAACATTCGCCAGAGCGGCGCCGATTCGGTGATCACCGGCAACTGGGGCCAGGACATGACCCTGCTGCTGAAGGCCGCGGGCGACGCAGGCTACAACCTGCGCTACTTCAACCACAGCGCGGGCTCGGTGCCCGGCACGGTGCTCGCAGTGTCGCAGGCCAAGACAGGGCAGCTCACCTGGGTCGCGGAATGGCACCCGGGCCAGGCCGACACGCCGCGCGCCGAAGCGCTCGCCAAGGCCTACAAGGCCAAGACCGGCAAGGACTTTCTCGCGCCGCGCATCGACCTCACGCCGCGCATGCTGGCCGCCGCCATCAACAAGGCCCGCAGCACCGACAGCGTGAAGGTGGCGAGCGCGCTCGAGGACATGACTTTCGATTCGGTGGTGGGCCCGGTGCGCATGCGCGCCGAAGACCATCAGCTGCTGCTGCCGCAGGTGGTCAACACCATCGCACCGGTCGACGGCAAGGCCGTGAAGGTGGGCTGGGAAGGCACCGACTACGGCTTCCGCACCGACGCGGTCTACACCGGCAACGAACTGGCGCAGGGCACCGACTGCAAGATGGTGCGCCCCGGACGCTGAAAACCCGCGCAAGGCATGGTCTTGGCGCAGGCTTCGTACACTGCGCGCATGACCTCTCCCGTTTCGCCCGCGCCATCCGACCCGTACCTCTGGCTCGAGGACATCGACGGCCACGAGCCGCTCGAATGGGCCCGCCAGCACAACGCGGCCACCGTGCAGCGCTATGCGGCATCGCCGGAATTCGAGCGCATGGCCGAGGGCATCCTCGAGGTGCTCGATGCCGACGACCGCATTCCGATGGTGCGCAAGATCGGGCCCTTCTTCTACAACTTCTGGCGCGACCGCAAGCACCCCAAGGGGCTTTGGCGCCGCACCACGCTGGACGAATACCGCAAGCCGCAGCCCGCGTGGGAGACCGTGCTCGATCTCGATGCGCTCGCGGCGACCGAGAACGAGAACTGGGTCTGGCACGGCGCCGACACCCTGCAGCCCGGCTACCGGCGCTGCCTGCTGTCGCTCTCGCGCGGCGGCGCCGATGCCGACGTGGTGCGCGAGTTCGATCTCGAAGACAAGCAGTTCGTGGCCGGCGGCTTCGAACTGCCCGAGGCCAAGAGCAGCGTCGCGTGGAAGGACATCGACCATCTCTACGTGGCCACCGATTTCGGCCCGGGCTCGATGACCACCTCGAGCTATCCCCGCATCGTGAAGGAATGGCGCCGCGGCACGCCGCTGGCCAGCGCCCAGACCGTCTACGAGGCCGGCACTGACGACATGACGGCCAGTGCCTGGCGCGACACCACGCCCGGCTTCGAGCGCGACTTCGTCTCGCGCCAGATGGATTTCTACGACAGCGAGACCTGGCTTCGCACGCGCGACGGCCGGCTCGTGAAGATCGACGTGCCCGACGACGCGAACACCGATATCACGCGCGAGTGGATGCTCGTGGAGCCGCGCAGCCCCTGGACCGTGGGCAGCACCACCCATGCACCCGGCTCGCTGCTGGCCGCGCGCTTCGACGACTGGATGGCGGGCCGGCGCGAGCTCACGGTGCTGTTCGAGCCCGGCGAGACCACCGCACTCGACGACTATTCGTGGACCCGCCACCACCTGATCCTCAACGTGATGCACGACGTGGTGAACAAGCTCGAGGTGCTCACGCCGCAACCGGGCCAAACGCCGTGGCGGCGCGAGCCGCTGGGCGGTGCGCCGGCGCTGTCGACCATCGCGGCCGGCGGCATCGACGAAGACGAGAACGACGACTACTTCCTCACGGTGAGCGGCTTCCTGCAACCAACCACGCTCTACATCGGCACCGTCGGCGGCGGCGAGCCCGCGCCGCTGAAGCACAGCCCCGCCTTCTTCGACGCGGAGCGCTTCTGCGTGAGCCAGCATTTCGCCACCTCGAAGGACGGCACCCGCGTGCCCTACTTCGAGATCGCGCCGAAGAACCTGCAGGCCAACGGCCGCAACCCGACGCTGCAGTACGCCTACGGCGGCTTCGAGATCTCGCTGCAGCCGAGCTACAGCGGCAGCATCGGACGTGCATGGCTCGAACGCGGCGGCGTCTACGTGGTCGCGAACATCCGCGGCGGCGGCGAGTACGGCCCGCGCTGGCACCAGGCCGCGCTGCAGCAGAACCGGCTTCGCACCTGCGAGGATTTCGCGGCCGTGTCCGAGCACCTGATCGCACGCAACATCACCTCGCCGGCGCACCTCGGCGCCATGGGCGGCAGCAACGGCGGGCTCTTGATGGGCAACATGCTCACGCTGTACCCGCAGTTCTACGGCGCCATCGTGAGCGAAGTGGCGCTGCTCGACATGCGGCGCTACACGCAGCTGTCGGCCGGCGCTTCGTGGATCGCCGAGTACGGCGACCCCGACGACCCCGCCGAATGGGCCTGGCTCCAGGCCCTCTCGCCCTACGAGAACGCGAAGCCCGGCGCGAAGTACCCGCCCGCGCTCTTCACCACCTCGACGCGCGACGATCGCGTGGGCCCGGTCCATGCGCGAAAGATGCACGCGAAGCTCGCGGCCATGGGCCACCAGACCGCGTTCTACGAGAACATGGAAGGCGGCCACAGCGCGGCGGCCGACAACAAGGCCGCGGCCTTCATGGATGCGCTGGGCTACGCCTTTCTCTGGCAGCACATCGGGCGATCGGCATGACGAGCAGCAACAGCAGCGGCGCCACCGTACTCGAACTGATCGGCGCACCGACCGACGTGGGCGCCAGCGTGCGCGGTGCCGGCATGGGTCCCGATGCGCTGCGCGTGGCGGGCCTGCCCGAGGCGCTTTCCGCGCAGGGCTTCGAGCTGATCGATCGCGGCAACCTCGCGGGCCCGGCCACGCCGTGGACGCTGCCGGCCAACGGTCTGCGGCACCTCGACGAGGTGATCGCCTGGAACCGCTCGGTGTACGCCGCCATCGACACCGCACTCGGTGCCGGCCACGTGCCGCTCATGCTGGGCGGCGACCACTGCCTCGCGATCGGCTCGATCAGCGCCGTCGCGTGGCATGCGCGCAAGCGCGGACGCAAACTGCGCGTGCTGTGGCTCGACGCGCACTCCGACGTCAACACCGAGACCACCAGCCCGAGCGGCAACCTGCATGGCATGCCGGTGTCGTGCCTGCTGGGGCACGGCCCGGCTGCGCTCACCGGCTGGAGCGGCGAGCGCGCGGCGGTCGAGCACGACGCGATCCGCTTCATCGGCATCCGCAGCGTCGATGCCGACGAGAAGGAAGCAATCCGCACGCTCGGCCTGCATGTGTTCGACATGCGCCACATCGACGAGCACGGCATGCGCACCACCATGACCGAGGCGCTGCAGGACGTGGACGAGGACACCCACCTGCATGTGAGCTTCGACCTCGACTGCCTCGACCCCGGCATCGCGCCCGGCGTGGGCACGGGCGTGCGCGGCGGCCCGACCTACCGCGAGATGCAGCTGTGCATGGAAATGATCGCCGACACCGGCCGCCTCGGCTCTGCCGACATCGTCGAACTCAATCCCGCGCTCGATGTGCGCAACCAGACCGCCGAGGTCGCGGTCGAGCTGCTGCAGAGCCTGTTCGGCAAGTCGACGCTGGTGCGCTGAGGCCGGTGCGCGTCAGGGCCGCTGCTCAACCTGCGAAGTGACTGCCCGGTTGGCGTATTGCTGGTAGGCCGGCAGCGCGATCGCGGCCAGAATGCCGAGGACGACGAGGATCGGCAGCAGCCATGCGCCGATGAGCACGCTGGTGGTGTTGGGCGGCGGCGGCGCGCCGAAGCGGTTGCTGCCCTGGGTGCCCGACTTGAAGACCCAGATGAGTGCCACCAGCGGGATCAGCGCCAGCAGCAGCATCCAGCCGGACCAGTCCATGTCGTGCGAGCGCTGGATGCCGATCAGCACGTAGAACACGAAATAGGGAATGGAAATCACCAGGGTCATGAGCCCGATGGCGCCTTCGGACTCGCCGGCGCCCGCGAACCCGATGACCGCGCCGAACGCGAAGGCCGCCGCAATGAACAGAAGGTACGAATAGAAGGTGTACGCGAGAAAACGCGCGCGCCCGATGCGGCCCTTGGCGGACCACAGCTTGACGGGCTGCACGCCAGGGTCGCCGTCGTAGACGTCGGCCACCGCGGCGCGCGGGGCGGCATACGGATTGACTGCTGGTTCGGACATGGTTCTTCTCCTCTTGGTTGATGAAAACGTTGTGCCTGGGCACGCTACAGAAGGCCCGCCCGCTTGACCGCGTGGTAGCGGTTGACCAATGCGACCGCCAGCCCGGCCGGCTCGACATCGACCGACAGCGGATCGTTGCCGACCACGCGCGCAAAGGCGTCGCGGCGCGATTGCTCGAACAGGTGGGCCGCGGCCACTTCGACCGCATCCTGCGGCCGCGCGATCGGCTGGCCCGCGATGCGCCCGAGCACCCGCTCGCGCAGGCTCGCGACCAGCACCAGGTGCTGGCGGCGCAACAGCCGGACCGCGGGGCGCAGCTCGGCGGCATCTTCGTCGCGGAAGTTGGTCAGCACGATGACCAGCGCGCGCCGCCGCTGCACGGCGAGCAGCTGCTGCGCCGCGAGCAGGTAGTCCGAATGCGTGGCGCCGGGCTGAATATCGTGCAGCCGGTTCATCAGCGCATTGAGCGTGGCCGTGCCCTTGCGCGGCGCGAAGTCGCGCCGCTCGGCGGGCGCGCAGCCGAAAGTCATGGCGCCGACCTCGTCGCCCTCCTTCAGCGCCACGTAGCTCAGCAGCATCAGCGCATTCAGCGCCTCGTCGAAATGGCTGCCGGCCTGCGCCGCGGTGCCGGTCTCGTCGGCCCGCATGCGGCGGCCGCAGTCGAGCAGGAAGAACACGCACTGGTCGCGGTCGTCCTGGAATTCGCGCACGATCGGCCGGCGATGGCGCAGCGTGGCCTTCCAGTCGATGTGGCGCAGCGAATCGCCGGTGCGGTAGTCGGCGAGCTGGCGGAAGTCGGTGCCGAGACCGCGCTGCGCATAGGTCTTGATGCCGATCTGCGCCAGGCGCCGGTCGCCCGAAAGCCAGGCGTAGCGCGCGAGCGCCGCGAAGTTGGGATACACCCGCACGCGCCGCGGCTCGCCGAGCGCCTGCCGCATTTCGAACGCGCCGGCGCGCGTGCGCCAGCGAAGCTGCGTGGCACCGAACTGCGCCACGCCGCGCAGCGTGGCGGTGGCCGTGTAGCGCAGCGTCACGCGCGCGGCCGGCGGCACGGTCACCGTCTGCGGCAGCCCTTCGAACGCGAAATGCACGTCCACCTCGTCGAACACCGACACCTGCCAGCCATGCGTACCGTCATTGACGAGCGTCAGGGTCAACACCGTGGGCACGCCGATCGAGAAGGCGCCCGGCAGCGTGCGCTCGACGCGCAATGGCGCCGCGCGCCACAGGCGCCAGCTGCGCCAGAGATCGATGCCCACGCCCAGCGCGCCGGCCCCCAGCAGCAAACCGGCCGCCGTGGCGACCCCGTCGATCGGCATGCCGAGCAGCAGGGCCAGCGCCGCGGCCACGGCCGCGCCGCCGAGCACCCAGACGAGGGCGCGCGCGGGGATCGGGACGGCACGCGTCATGGTGTCCGGTGGTTCACAGCCTCGGGGCTTCTACGCTATCGCGCGCCGCGCGGAGCAGCGCATCGACGCTGGTGCCCTCAAGCTGCGCATCGGGCGAGATCGTCACGCGGTGCCTGAGCGCCGGCAGCGCCTGGCGCGCCAAGTCGTCGGGCGTGATGAAGTCGCGCCCGGCCATCAGCGCGGCGGCGCGCGCGGCACGCACCAGCGCCATGGTGCCGCGCGGCCCGGCGCCCGACGACAGGCCGGGCCAGTCGCGCGTGGCGCGCGCGATGCGCACCGCATAGTCGATCACGCGCTCGTCGGCCTGCACCAGGCACGCGAGCCGCTGCAGCTCGAGCACCTGCGCCTCGTCGAGGCAGGGTGTCACCGCATCGAGCGGAAACTGGTTGCCCGCGCGCTGCAGCGTGGTGAGCTGCACGATCGCGTTCTCTTCGCCGTGGCTCGGATAGCCGATGTCGATCTTCAGCAGGAAGCGGTCGAGCTGCGCCTCGGGCAGCGGATAGGTGCCTTCGGTGTCGATCGGGTTCTGCGTGGCCAACACCATGAAGGGCCGCGGCAGCGGCATGGCCCGGCCTTCGAGCGTGACCTGGTATTCCTGCATCACCTCGAGCAGCGCGCTCTGCGTCTTGGCCGGCGCGCGGTTGATCTCGTCGGCCAGCAGCAGATGGGTGAACACCGGCCCCTGGTGCACGCGCAGCCTCCCGATGCCGCCCTCGCCCGGCGCCGAGGGATCGAGCACCGAATGTCCCGTGATGTCCGAGGGCATCAGGTCGGGCGTGAACTGCACGCGCGCATAGCGCAGCGACATGGCCTGCGCGAGCGCACGCGCGAGCAGGGTCTTGCCGAGCCCGGGCACGCCTTCGATCAGCACGTGGCCCGAAGCCACGAGCGCCACCAGCACCTGGTCGACGGCCTCGATCTGGCCGACCACGGCGCGGCCGACCTCGGTGCGCAGCGCCTGCAGCCACTGGGTCGCGCGCGTCAGTTCTTCGGGGGAAATGGCTTGCATGGTTGCTCTCGGTTCGGGATCAGGGAAGGAAGGACGAAGAAGAAGTCGAAGTCGAAGTCGAAGTCGAAGTCGACGTGCGGGCGCCGGCTGCGTGCGCGTCGAGGCGGCGGCGCGCTTGCTCCAGCACTTCGAGGTCGAGCGCCATCGCGTCGGGGCCGCGCTCGCGCACCGCCATCGCGTGGCCGAGGCGGGCGGCATCGATGCCCGTGGCCGCGGCGATCGCTTCCGCACGCGCGGTGGCATCGCGCTGCGCATGCTGGCGCAGGTGGCGCCGGGCGGATTCGTCGAGCGCGCGCAGTTGCGCCGCATGCAGCGCGCCGTTGCCGTGCATGTGCAGGAACGCAGCCGTGCCGCGCACCTGCTCCGCCATCGAACGCCGGTGCGTGCCGGCCGCGGGCGCGAGCGGACCGAAGCGCACCGCGCCGCGCCAGAGTGCCACCGCCAACGCGAGCAGGCCCGCGACGAGCGCCACCCATCCCTTCTGCCAGAGCCACTTCAGGAACGGCTCGCGCGCCTCCTCGGTGACGAACCAGACCTGGCTGCCGGCGCCGGCCTGGAGCGCGGCTACTGCAACCAGTGCGTTGTCGGCCCGCAGCAGATGGCTGTTGTGCAGCAAGCCCCAGGGCAACACGGTGACGGACCCGCGGCCGACGCGCACGCGGATCGCCTCGGTGCCGCGCGGCGCCTGCACGGCCCACAGCGGCGGGTCGGCCGGGTCGGCCGCCACGAACTGCGCGCCGGTCCAGGCGGCGCAGATCCGAAAGCTGCGGCCGCCTTGGAACGTCGCGGGCACGCTGTGGGGTTCGATCACCGCGTGGCAATCGGCGTCTTTCGCGCGCCGGGCGCGGTCGGCGCGCGCGGCCCTGGACTGCTTCGCCGGCGCCGCGGCCTTCTCCGTCTTCTTCTCGTCGTCCGCGCGCTCGGGCCGGGCCCAGTCTTCCTCGGCGAGCGGTATCCAGTCCTCGAGCATCTCGTCGCGCACCAGGTGAGCGGGCATCACGAGGTGTCCGCCCTGCTCGACCCAGTCGCGCAGCCGTTCGGCGCGCTCGGGAAAGAGGTCCCAGTGGCTCGAACCGAGCAGCAGCCGCGCGTTCGCAGGCGGCATCGCGTCGAGGCTGTTGCGCTGGACGACGGTGGCGCCGAGCGCGCGCAGCAGGCCCTGCACCGCGTAGAGCGAGTTGGTCTTGGCCTCGCCTGTCGCGGGCGTCGGCACTTCGGTGTCGGCCCACTCGGTGGCGGACACCAGCCAGCCACCGAACAGCGCCAGCACCAGCACGGCCGCGATGCGCGCCATCCAGGGGTTCATCGGTGCGGCACCTCGCCGGGCGCCGGTGCCGCGGCATCCGCCCCGGCACCCAGATGGCGGTCGAACTCGCCGCACACGGCCAGCACCTGCGCGGTCGCGGGCAAGCGCCCGCCGTAGGCCGCGAGCTGCCAGGCATCGACCAGCCGCACCAGGAAGGCCTGCGCCGCGGCAGGCAGCCGCGCGGCCGCGAGCGCCACGCACTCGCCCTCGGTGCTGGCGGCGCGCACCGGCACGCCATGCACATGCACGAGGCGCGACAGGGCGCCGCGGTACAGCAGCGACAGCGCCGGCCGGTGCTGCCCGCGCTGCCAGAGCGCGGCCACGGCGCCGCCGATGTCGTCGGGCAGGCTCCGGGGCCGGATGTCGAGGCTACCGACATGGCTCGGCAAGGTGTCGCCGGGCAGCCGTCCGCCGGCCGCGCGCACTTGCGTCCAGCGCCGCAGCCGCAACACCAGCCAGGCCAGCGCGAGCGCACCCAGGCCCCACACGAGCCAGCGCGCGCCTTCGGCGACGGCCTTCGCGAAATCGCGCAGCCAGTCGATGCTGCCGTCATCGGCCTTTTCGTCTTCCTTGTCGTCTTCCTCGCCGCGGTCCTTGAAGCGCAGCTTCTTCTCGGTCTTCGTGCCGGGCAGGTTGGGGTCGGCGCGCAGCCGCTCGACGGCGGCGCCGACCTGCTCGCGCGTGGCGGCCGGTGCGGGTGCGGCGGCCACGGCGGGCAGAGGCATGGCGCATGCGCACAGCACGGCCAGCACGCCGGCACCGAGCCGCGGCCGGAGGTCAGCGAAAGCCATGCCGGAACTCCTGCTCGATGTCCCAGGCCTCGAGTTCCACGCGCCGGTTCAGGTACATCGCGAAACCGGCCGCGACGTAGAAAGGCTCGAGCACGCCGACCACCACCGCGTACGCGGCCGCGACCAGCAGGCTCTCGCCCGTACCGGCAGAATTCACGAGCCAGTCCATGACGTCCCTCGCATCGCCTTCGGGCGCGAACCACAGCAGCAGAGACAGAAGGCAGAAACAGAGCGCCATCTCCACATGGGCGAACACCAGCTGCATGCAGCCGGCTGTACCGCGCCGCGCATGCAGCAATTGGGCACGGCGCTTGCGGCGCGCGCTGCCGCGCTGCCCTTCGAGCTGGTCGACCGCCTGCGTGAACGAACGCCAGGGCGAGAAGCGCCGCCACAGGAGCGTGCGAAACCACTGGCCGCCCCAGACCTGCCCGCGCCGCGCCCAGAGGTCGGTCCAGCGCGTCTCCTGCCCGAACACCGCGCGCGAGAGCACGAACAGCAGGCTGCGGTCGAGCCAGGGCTTGAGCCAGAAGATGACGAGACTCGGCAGCCAGCCCGCGATCTCGACCGTGCAGAGCGCGAGCACCACCACCACAGCGTACACCGGCAAGAAGGTGCCCCAGACCGAGCGCGCGTGGCGGCGCACGAGCGCGGCGCCGAGGTCCGACGCCTCGGCCATCGACCGGGGGCGCAGCATGATCGCGAGGCCGTCAACCTGCATCGCGGCTCCTTGGGGCGGCTTCCCTGCGCGGCCGGCCCTGCCAGCCGAAGTAGGCCAGCACGAGCGCCCAGCAGGCGGCGCCGACGCCGTACTTCACGGCCGGCGCGAACCACCGCGCCGAGGACCAGAAGGCCTCCACCGCCGCGGCGAGCAGCAGCAGTCCGAGCACGCCGTAGACCACGACCACCGCATCGCGCGCGGCCAGCCGCAGCGCTTCGAGCCGCGTGTGGCGCCCGGGGGCGAGCCACGAGTGGCCGAGCCGCAGGCCCGCCGCGCCGGCCAGCACGATCGCCGTGAGCTCGAAGGCCGAATGGGTGACGACGAAGGAAAGGAAGTTCCCGGCATGCCCGGCGCCGATCAGGTAGCCGCCGACCGCGCCGATCTGCGTGCCGTTGAACACCAGCACGAAGGCGCTGCCCACGCCCGCGAAGATGCCGGCCGCGAAGCAGCGAAAGCCGATGCCGATGTTGTTCATGACGTAGTAGCCGAACATCTGCCAGTCGTCGCCGGCGCCGCGCGTGCGCCCGAGCGCTTCGGCCTGCGTGCCGTACATCGCGTCGAACTCCTCGACGTCGCGCGCATCGAGCAGGTGCAGGATGAAGCCTGGGTCGCGCCAGGCCGCCCAGCCCGCCACCAGCAGCGGCACGAGGAACATCAGCGTGGCCGCGAGCAGGTAGGCGTGGTGCGCGCGCACCGCCTGCGGAAGGTCGACCAGCGCGAGCCGGCCGAGCCGCGCGAGCCCGTAGTCGTGCCGGCGGTAGATGAGCCGGTGCGCGTCCTGCGTGAGGTTTTCGAGCCGCTCGGTCAGGTGAATCGGATAGGCCCGGGCCTGCGCCAGCGCGAGGTGCTCGCACACGCGGCGGTAGAGCGCGGCCAGGCGCGCGCCGTCGAACCGGCGCTTCTTGTCGGCCGTGGCGATGACGGCCTCGAGCTCGGCCCAGAGCGGCGCGTACGCGGCTTCGAAGTCGAGCGGCGTCATCGCCCGCCTCCGCGGCGTCCCATTACCCACTGCGCGACGCCGAGCAGCCGCTCGGACGCGCTGGCGCCGGCCGCGCCGGGCGCCAGCACGGGTTCGGCCACGCGCGCGAGCTCGTCCAGGCGCTCGGGCGTCAGCCGCGTGGCGCGCCCGGCCCAGGAGACCACCGCCAGCTGCTCGCGCGCCGACAGCGGCCGTGCCGGTGCCTGCGCTTCGGCAGCGGGCACTTCGCCATGCAGGCGCACCGGATCGCCGAACACCACCAGCGTGCCGGCAGCGAGGTCGCCGAGCCGCTTGCTGTCGGCGCGCCAGAGCATCGAGACGATGCCGGCGCCATAGAAAGACGGCACGAAGTCGGCCGCGCGCAGCAGGTTGCGCGTGAGCGCGGCGGCAGGCGTGACGGGCAGGCCGGAGTCCATCACCACGCGCAGGCCCATCACGCGCTTGCCGGGCGTCGCCGCCGCGCGCGTGAGCTCGAACACCACGGGGTAGAACCATTCGAGGCAGAAGTAGCTCACGAGCAGGATGCCGGCGCCCATCTTGCCGAGCAGGCCGACGGCCATGGCGATCGCCGCGAAGATGCCGAGCCGGATCGCGAAATCGATCAGGTAGGCGAGCCCGCGCGCCACCAGTCCGGCGGGCCGCAGCGACAGCGCGATGCCCTCGGGTGTTTCGGCGGTGTAGAGCGTGTCGAGTCGCACAGGCGGCACCCGACCTTCTCAGGCCTGGAGTACGACGGTATCGGCGATCTGGTCGTGCAGGCAGCGGCGCGATGCACGGAAGATGAAGAGGCAATCGACGATGACGAAGATCTGCCCGACCATCGGGATCACGGCCGTGAGGAACTGCAGGCTCTCGCGCAGGCCGAGGATGCGGCCCAGCGACGGCTTGCTGCCGTCGGGGCGTGCGATGCGGATCCGCAAAATCGCCTTGCCGATGGTCTGGCCGCGGGCCGCGAGCAGGTAGCCGTGCAGCGCGACGTAGGTCAGAAAGCCCACGAGGGCGCCGAAAAGCTGGGGTTCCCAGAGGCTGCTGCCGTCGTCGTCCCACACGTTGATCGGCGTGAGCACCGACAGCAGCCAGATCACGCCGACGGCGATGCCGCCGTCGAGCATGGCTGCGAGAAATCGCTTGCCGCGCGATGCAAGCTCACCCGGCTGCGCGTCGCCGGGCAGCACCACGTCCTCGACGTGCGACTGCGGCGGCGCGTAGCGCGCGTCCTCCGTCTGCCCTTCCATGGACCCCTCCAGAAAGCGGTTGAATACTTGCTTGTTTTCTTGTCTCAACGATTCTAGTGGGGCGATTTGACAGGCCGGAGCCGCGTCAGCCGCGGTTCGGGGATGGCGGCACGGGGAAGGTGGTGGCCGGGGCCGCCGGCGCCTCCGCGGGCCTGTCGCCGGACGGCAAATCGGGCGGCACGTCGGGGCCGCCGCCCTGCAGGAAGCGGTCGACCAGCGTGAAGAAGCGGTCGTAGAAGCGCTCGTCCGTCAGGGTTTCGCTCGCCACCTTGACCATCGCGTCGTCGCTGCCGCCGAACGGCAGCGAGAGCGAGCCGATGGCACCCACGCCGACGCTCGCCGAGTTGTTGACCTTCTTGATGCCGTAGCGGTCCTGCAGCGCGGTCGCGAACGCCACGGTGCTCTGCTGCCGCCCCGCACGGCCGCCTTCGCGAGCGCAGACCACGCGGAACTCGACCTCGACGTGCACCTCGGGCGCCGGCTGGAAGCTCTTGCGCCCGGTCACGAGGTCGGCATTGGCCGCCAGCACCATGTAGCCCTGACTCAGGAGCGCGCGGCGCGCAGCCTCGCAGGTTTGCGCGTCGGTCGCGGGGTAGGTGCGCGTGTGGGTGGTGGTGGAGTCGAACTCCTCGGTCGCGTACGACGTGCGGCGCGACGCGCTGCTGCCGCAGCCCGCGACGAGCAGCGCGGCCAGCAGCCCCAGAACGAGCACCGGGCGGCGGAAGGCGCAGAAGGAAGCAACAGCGGAAGAACGGATGAGGGTGGTCGGCATGGGCCGCGAATCCTAACCGGGCCGGGCCACAAGCCTATCGAGAGGGCGTACCAGGAACACCGCGGAACCGGCTTTGCCGGGCCGCTGGTGTTGCCCCCTTGAGGGGGAGGCGGCTACACGAAGCGAGCCGCTACGGGGGTGGGTCAAGGATAGAGTCCGCGTTCCTGGCGAGCCGTCAGGATGCGTTCGCAGGCCACCGCATAGGTTGCAGTGCGCAGCGTGATCTTGTGCTTGTCGGCCGTGTCCCAGATGTGGTTGAGCGCATTCATCATGATGCGGTCGAGGCGCACGTTGATCTCGTCCTCGTCCCAGAAGAAGGACGAGAAGTCCTGCACCCACTCGAAGTAACTCACGGTCACGCCGCCGGCATTGCAGATCACGTCGGGCACCACGAGCACGCCGCGCTCGGCGAGGATGTCGTCGGCCATCGGGACCGTCGGGCCGTTGGCGCCTTCGAGCACGAGCTTGGCGGTGGTGGTCTTCGCGCGCTCGGCCGTGATCTGGCCCTCGAGCGCGGCCGGAATGAGGATGTCGCAGGCCACGCCCCAGAAGTCTTCGTTCGGCACGATGTCGCCGCCGGCCTGGAAGCCGACCACGCCGTCGGTGCGCGAGATCGGCACCAGTCGGGTCAGGTCGAGGCCGTTGGGGTTGACGATGGTGCCGGTGTGGTCTTGCACCGCCACGATCTTGGCGCCGGCTTCCGCGAAGAGTTCGGCCGCGACCGAGCCCACGTTGCCGAAGCCCTGCACCGCGATGCGCGCGCCGCGCAAGTCGAGGCCGAGGCGGCGCGCGGCTTCGCGGCCGGTGACGAACACGCCGCGGCCCGTGGCCTTGACGCGGCCGAGGGAGCCGCCCAGGTGCAGCGGCTTGCCGGTGACCACGCCGGTGGCGGTGCCGCCGACGTTCATGGAGTAGGTGTCCATCATCCACGCCATGATCTGCGCGTTGGTGTTCACGTCGGGCGCGGGGATGTCGGTGTGCGGGCCGATGATGATGCCGATCTCGCTGGTGTAGCGGCGCGTGATCTTCTCGAGTTCCTGCTGCGAGAGCTTCTTCGGGTCGACGCGGATGCCGCCCTTGGCACCGCCGTAGGGCAGGTTGACGGCGGCGGTCTTGATGGTCATCCAGGCCGACAGGGCCATCACTTCCTCGAGCGTGACGTCGGGGTGGAAGCGGACGCCGCCCTTGCCCGGGCCGCGGCTCATGTTGTGCTGCACGCGGTAGCCCTCGAAGTGGGCGATGGTGCCGTCGTCCATCTCGATCGGCACGTCGACGATCAGCGCGCGCTTGGGGCGCTTGAGCGTCTCGACCCAGCGGGCCAGCGGGCCCAGGTACGGCACCACGCGGTCGACCTGCGAGAGGTACGTGCCCCAGGGGCTGTTGGCGGTCGGGCTGACGAAGGAGAGCTTTTCACTCATGGAGACACCTTGGTTGAACGGATCCCGCCACGATAGACCTCCCGCGACCGCCGCGCCATGACTTATGCACGCGGCGAAAGCGGTTATGCAAGAGCGGTTTGGGCCGCCTCAGTTGGCGCACTGAGCAGCGCGGCATTGCCCCCCGCGGCCGTGGTGTTGACGGTGACGGTCTGCTCGGCACAGAAACGGTACAGGTAGTGCGGCCCGCCGGCCTTGGGGCCGGTGCCGCTCAGGCCCTCGCCGCCGAAGGGCTGCACGCCCACGACCGCGCCGATGATGTTGCGGTTGACATAGACGTTGCCCACGTGCGCGCGCGCCGCCAGCGCCTGCGCGCGCGAGTCGATGCGGGTCTGGATGCCGAGCGTGAGGCCGTAGCCGAGCGCGTTGATTTGCTCGATCACCGCCGCGGGGTCCGCCAGCGCGCCGCTTCCCCAGCGCGCGATCTGCAGCACCGGGCCGAAGATCTCGCTGGTCACGCCATCGATCGCCGGCACCTCGTAGGCATGCGGCACGATCAGGTTGCCGCACTCTCCCTCCGCCGCCTTCGCCGAGGACGCCGCGGGGTACAGGCGCCTGGCTTGCGCATCGAGGCGCGCCAGATGGCGGCGGATGTTGTCCGCGGCCTCGCCATCGATGACCGGGCCGACATCGGTCGACAGCAGCGCCGGATCGCCGGCCGCAAGTTCGCGCGCCGCGCCGCAGACCATCTCGATCACTGCATCCGCGATGCCTTCGTGCAGCACCAGAAGCCGCAGCGCCGAGCAGCGCTGGCCGGCCGAGCGGAACGCGCTCTGCACCACCGCGTCGGCCACCTGCTCGGGCAGCGCGCTCGAGTCGACCAGCATCGCATTGATGCCGCCGGTCTCGGCGATCAGCGGCACGATCGGGCCGTCCTTGGCGGCCAGCGCGCGGTGGATGGTGCGCGCCACCTGCGTCGAGCCGGTGAAAACCACGCCGGCCACCCCGGGCGCCGCCACCAGCGCAGCGCCCACCGTCTCGCCGGGCCCGTGCAGCAGCTGCAGCGCATCGGCCGGCACGCCCGCCGCATGCAGCAGCGCCACGGCTTCGCGCGCCACGGCGGGCGTCTGCTCGGCCGGCTTCGCGAGCACGGTGTTGCCGGTGGCGAGCGCGGCCGCGACCTGCCCCGTGAAGATCGCGAGCGGGAAATTCCACGGGCTGATGCACACCCATGGCCCGCGCGCGATGAGCCACAGTTCGTTGCGCTCGCCCGTGGGCCCGGGCAGCACCACGGGCTGCATGATGCGTTCGGCCTCGTCGGCGTAATAGCGCAGGAAGTCGACCGCCTCGCGCACCTCGGAGACCGCGTCGCCCCAGGTCTTGAAGGCTTCCTTGACCAGCAGTGCGCAGAACCGCGGCAGCGCCTGCTGCAGCGCATCGGCCGCCTGCCGCAGCATCGCGGCACGCGCGGCCACGGGGGTCTGGCGCCAGTCGCGAAAGCACGCCGCGCTGGCGGCCACGGCCTGGGGCACGCGCGCGGGATCGTATTCGGCCACGCCGGGAACGCGGCATGTCGCCAGCGCTGCGCTCAGCGGCGCGCGCATCGAGGCCACCGCAAGATCGACGCCGTCGCTGTTGCGCCGGGCCGGCGGCGCACCGAAGAGCGCGGGCGGCAGCGGCAGCAGCGGGTTGTCGTGCGCGATGTGCAGCGGCGACATCAGCAGTTCGCCGACCGGCACCGCGTCGTCGCCGAGCTGGTTCACGAACGAGGAGTTGGCGCCGTTCTCGAGCAGGCGTCGCACCAGGTAGGCCAGCAGGTCGCGGTGCTGGCCCACCGGCGCGTACACGCGCACGGCGACGCCCGGGTGCTGCTTCATCACTTCGCGGTAGACGCCCTCGCCCATGCCGTGCAGGCGCTGCAGCTCGAAGGGCGCGCCCGCCGCTTCGGCCATCTGCAGGATCGCGGCGATGGTGCCCGCGTTGTGGGTCGCGAACTGCGGGTAGACCGCGTCGGGCGCAGCGAGCAGCGCGCGCGCGCAGGCCAGGTAGCTGATGTCGCTGTGGTGCTTGTGCGTGAAGACCGGGTAGTGCGGCAGGCCGAGCTCCTGCGCGCGCTTGATCTCGGCGTCCCAGTAGGCGCCTTTCACGAGCCGGCACATCAGGCGCAGCCCATGCCGGCGCGCCACCGCCGCGACATGCGCGACGAGTTCGAGCGCGCGCGTCTGGTAGGCCTGCAGCGCCAGGCCGAAACCCTGCCACTGCGGGTGTGCGGACGCCACGCGCGCGGCGAGGGCCTCGAAGACGTCGAGCGAGAGTTCCAGCCGATCGACCTCTTCGGCATCGATCGTCAGGTTGAGGTTGGCCGCGGCCGCGAGTTCGCAGAGACGCCACACGCGCGGCACCAGCTCGTCGAGCACGCGCTCGCGCTGCGCCTCTTCGTAGCGCGGATGCAGTGCGCTGAGCTTGATCGAGATGCCGTCGTTGCGCTCGGGCGTGGCCGCGGCGTCGGTGCCGGCGGCGATCGCCGCGATGGCGCGGGCGTAGCTTTCGAGGTAGCGCAGCGCATCGGCGTCGGTGCGCGCGCCCTCGCCGAGCATGTCGTAGCTGAAGCGCAGGGCATCTTGCTTGCGGTGCGCGGCGCGTGCCTCGCCGAGCGCTTCGGCAATGGTCTGGCCGAGCACGAACTGCCGCCCGAGCAGCTGCACCGCACGCAGGGTGGCCGCCACCACCGTGCGCGACCCGAGCTTGGCCATGAGACCCGGTGGATGGTTGCCCTCGGGCAGGAACTTCTTCGACATGGCGATGGCCGCCGACGAAAGGCGCGAGAGCGTGGAGTCGGCCGCGCCCTCGAAATCGGCGCGGCCGAGCTGGTCGGCCGTGAGCGCGATCGCCGTGGCGGCATCGGGCACGCGCAGCAACGCCTCGGCCAGCCGCATCAGCGCCAGGCCCTCGGCGCTCGAGATCGGGTATTCGCGCAGCAGGCTTTCCATGGCCCAGAACGGCGGCGGATGGCGCCGCACCGCTTCGACCCAGGGCGTGGCCAAGGCCGCGGCGGCATGCCAGTCGAGCGCGTGTTCGAGGGCCGCGAGCCGGTCGGCGACGACCTCGGACTCGGGGCGGTAAGGGATGGGCAAGTGCATGGCGATTCCTTGAAGGTATCCCCTATAGTCTTTCGACATACGCCGAATCTTCTGCGAAAAAATAAGGTTTCAACCGGATAATTCTCGGATGCCAGACCTCGACCGCATCGATCTCCGCCTGCTGAAGATTCTTCAGCAGGATGGCCGCATCACCAACCTCAAGCTGGCCGAAGCGGTGGCGCTCTCGCCCACCGCGGTACTTGCGCGGGTGCAGCGGCTCACACGCGAGGGCTTCATCCAGGGCTACGAGGCCCGGCTCGACCCGCACAAGCTGGGCCGCGGCTTCACCGTGTTCGTCGAAGTGCTGCTCGACCGCACCACGCCCAACGTGTTCGACCAGTTCAAGGCCGCGGTGCAGGTGCGCGACGAGATCATGGAATGCCACATGGTCGCGGGCGGCTTCGACTACCTGCTCAAGACGCGCATGGCCGACATGGCCGCCTACCGCGAGTTCGCAGGCACCGTGCTGTGGCAGCTGCCCGGCGTGCGCGAGACCCGGACCTACGCGGTGATGGAAGAAGTGAAGAGCAGCGCGCGGTTGCCGCTGGCGGCGTAGTGGCGCTAGCGGCTCAGGCCGCCTTGCGCGCGCGGCCGCCGAAGATCGCCGTGCCGATGCGCACCATCGTGCTGCCGGCGCTCACCGCCGCCTCGAGGTCGGCGCTCATGCCGAGCGAGAGCGTGTCGAGCCCGATGCCCGCTGCGCGAAGGGCGTCATAAACGGCACGGGCGCGCAGGCACAGGTCGCGCTGCGCGGCGACATCGCTTGCCGGTTCGGGAATGGCCATGAGCCCGCGCAGCCTCAGTTGTGGCAAGGCCGCCACAGCGCGCGCGAGCGGCAAGGCCTCGTCCGGCGCCACGCCCGACTTGTTGGCGCCGCCGTCCACGTTCACCTGCAGGCAGACGTTCAGCGGTGGCAGATGCGCCGGACGCTGCGCAGAAAGCCGCTCGGCGATCTTCAGCCGGTCGATGCTGTGGACCCAGTCGAACTGCGCAGCCACGGGCCGCGTCTTGTTGCTCTGCAGGGGGCCGATGCAGTGCCATTCGAGCTCGGCGCGCAGGTCGGCCAGCGCCTCGATCTTGTCGAGCCCCTCCTGAACGTAGTTCTCGCCGAAGGCGCGCTGCCCGGCCGCGAAGGCCTCGCGCACGGCCTCGGGGCCGAAGGTCTTCGACACCGCCAGCAACCGGACCTCGGCCGCATCGCGCCCCTCGGCCGCGCATGCCCTTTCGATCCGGTTCCTTACTTGCTGGAGGTCGTCGCCAATCATCGTCATAATCGCCCAGGAAAAATCGTATCAAAACGTCACCGAACCCGACCGAGGACCCCGTGGACATCACCCAACTGCTGGCATTCAGCGTCAAGAACAAGGCCTCCGACCTGCACCTGTCCGCGGGCCTGCCGCCGATGATCCGCGTGCACGGCGACGTACGGCGCATCAACGTCGACGCGCTCGACCACAAGGCGGTGCACGCCATGGTGTACGACATCATGAGCGACACGCACCGCAAGCACTACGAAGAGTTCCTGGAGGTCGACTTCTCGTTCGAGATCGACGGCCTCGCGCGCTTCCGCGTGAACGCGTTCAACCAGGCGCGCGGCGCGGCGGCGGTGTTCCGGACCATTCCCTCGAAGATCCTGACGCTCGAGCAGCTCAATGCACCGAAGATTTTCGCGGATCTGGCGCTCAAGCCGCGCGGCCTGGTGCTGGTGACGGGGCCCACGGGTTCGGGCAAGTCGACCACGCTGGCCGCCATGGTCAACTACCTGAACGAAAACGAGTACGGCCACATCCTCACGGTGGAAGACCCGATCGAGTTCGTGCACGAATCCAAGAAGTGCCTGATCAACCAGCGCGAGGTCGGGCCGATGACGCTGTCGTTCGCCAACGCGCTGCGCTCGGCGCTGCGCGAGGACCCCGACGCGATCCTGGTGGGCGAGCTGCGCGACCTCGAGACCATCCGCCTCGCGATGACCGCGGCCGAGACCGGCCACCTGGTGTTCGGCACCCTGCACACCTCGTCGGCCGCCAAGACCATCGACCGGATCATCGACGTGTTCCCGGGCGAGGAAAAGGAGATGATCCGCGCGATGCTGTCGGAATCGCTGCAGGCCGTGATCTCGCAGACGCTGTGCAAGACCAAGGACGGCCAGGGCCGCGTGGCGGCGCACGAGATCATGCTCGGCACGCCGGCCATCCGCAACCTGATCCGCGAGGCCAAGGTGGCGCAGATGTATTCGGCGATCCAGACCGGCCAGGGCGCGGGCATGCAGACGCTGGACCAGAACCTGACCGACCTCGTGCGCCGCAATGCCATTTCGGCGGCCGAAGCGCGCAGCAAAGCGAAAATCCCCGAGAATTTCCCAGGTTAAGAGGCGCCCTCATCATGGAACGCGATCAAGCCAGCCAGTTCATCAACGACCTGCTCAAGCTCATGGTGAGCCGCAACGGCAGCGACCTGTTCATCACGGCCGACTTCCCGCCTGCCATCAAGGTCGACGGCAAGGTCACCAAGGTGTCGCAGCAGGCGCTGGGCGCGCAGCACACGCTGGCGCTCACGCGATCCATCATGAACGACCGCCAGACGGCGGAGTTCGAGCGCACCAAGGAATGCAACTTCGCGATCTCGCCGACCGGCATCGGCCGCTTCCGCGTGAACGCGTTCGTGCAGCAGGGCAAGGTCGGCATGGTGCTGCGGACCATCCCGGCCAAGCTGCCGACCATCGACGGCCTCGGCATGCCGCAGGTGCTCAAGGAAGTGTCGATGACCAAGCGCGGCCTCACCATCCTGGTGGGTGCCACGGGCTCGGGCAAGTCGACCACGCTGGCCGCCATGATCGACTGGCGCAACGAGAATTCGTACGGCCACATCGTGACGGTGGAAGACCCGGTCGAATTCGTGCATCCGCACAAGAACTGCGTGGTGACGCAGCGCGAGGTGGGCATCGACACCGACAGCTGGGAGGCCGCGCTCAAGAACACGCTGCGCCAGGCACCCGACGTGATCCTGATGGGCGAGATCCGCGACCGCGAGACCATGGAGCATGCGGTGGCCTTCGCCGAAACCGGCCACCTCTGCATGGCCACGCTGCACGCCAACAGCGCCAACCAGGCGCTGGACCGGATCATCAACTTCTTCCCCGAGGAGCGCCGCGCGCAGCTTCTGATGGACCTGTCGCTGAACCTTCGGTCGCTGGTCTCACAGCGCCTCGTGCCCACCGAAGATGGCCAGGGCCGCGTGGCGGCCGTCGAGGTGCTGCTGAACACGCCGCTGATCTCCGACCTGATCTTCAAGGGCGAAGTGGGCGAGATCAAGGAGATCATGAAGAAGAGCCGCAACCTCGGCATGCAGACCTTCGACCAGGCGCTGTTCGACCTGTTCGAGAGCCACTCGATCAGCTTCGAGGACGCGATTCGCAACGCCGACTCGGCCAACGACCTGCGCCTGCAGATCAAGCTCAACAGCCAGCGCGCGCGCAGCACCGACCTGTCGGCCGGCACGGAGCACTTCGCGATTGTTTAGACGCCGCGCCCACGTGACGCAGCCGCTGCATTGGGCTTAAGCTCTCGCCCATGAGCAGCATCAACACCCGAACCTACGAATCCACCCCCGCGCAGACCGTGGCCTTTCTCGGCCTCGGCGTCATGGGCGGGCCAATGGCCGGCCACCTCGCGAAGGCCGGCCACACCGTCACGGTGTACAACCGCACGCCTGCCAAGGCCGAGGCCTGGGTGGCCGAATTCGGCGCGCCGGGCCGCCATGCCACCACGCCGCGCGAGGCGGTGGCTGGTGCCGACATCGTGTTCAGCTGCGTCGGCAACGACGACGACCTGCGCGCCGTGGTGCTTGGCCCGAACGGCGCTTTCGCAGGCATGAAGCAGGGCGCCGTGTTCGTCGATCACACCACCGCCTCGGCCGACGTGGCGCGCGAGCTCTCGAACGCCGCCCTGTCGCTAGGCGTGCAGTTCGTCGACGCGCCGGTCTCCGGCGGCCAGGCCGGCGCGCAGAACGGCGCGCTCACGGTGATGTGCGGCGGCGACAAGGCCGCTTTCGAACGCGCAAAGCCGGTGATCACCGCGTTCGCGCGCGCCGTGACGCACCTGGGCGCGAGCGGTGCCGGGCAGCTCGCGAAGATGGTCAACCAGATCGCCATCGCGGGCCTGGTGCAGGGCCTCTCCGAAGCCATCGCCTTCGGCCAGCGTGCGGGCCTGGACATGAAGCTGGTGCTCGACGTCATCGGCAAGGGCGCCGCCCAGAGCTGGCAGATGGACAACCGCGGCCAGACCATGATCGACGGCAAGTTCGACTACGGCTTTGCGGTCGACTGGATGCGCAAGGACCTCGGCCTGGTGCTCGACGAGGCCAAGCGCAACGGCGCGCGCCTGCCTGTGACCGCGCTGGTCGACCAGTTCTATGCCGACGTGCAGCAGGCCGGCGGCAAGCGCTGGGACACCTCGAGCCTGATCACCCGGCTGAAGTAAGAAAAGGCCGGATCCAATAAGAAAAGCCCGCACAAGCGGGCTTTCTTCTTTCTGCTGACGGGCGCTTGCGAACTCAGCGCACCGGCGAGGTCACCACGCCACCGGGCTGCGAGGGCTGTGGCTGCTGCGCAGGCGCCAGCGGCTCCATCGGCGGCAGCGGCACGCGCGACGAAGACGACGACGGTGCCGCCGAACCGGCCGGCGCGGGCGAGCCTGTGCCGCCGCGCTGGGCCTCGTTGGCCAGCTCGGCCTCGCTCACGACCTCGACCACGCGCACCACCTTCTGCACGCCCGAAATGCCGCGCGCGATCTCGGTGGCACGGTCGGTCTCGCGGCGCGTCGCGATGCCCATCAGGTAGACCACGCCGCGCTCGGTCACCACCTTGAACGAATTCGCGAAGATGTCCTTCGCGTCGAGCAGCGAGGCCTTGACCTTGCCACTGATGAACACGTCGTTCGAACGTTCCTGGAAGGTGCTGGGCTGGCCGATGGTGAGCTCGTTGACCACCGAGCGCACGTTGTCCACGCGCCGCACCGCCTCTTCGACGCGGCGGCGGTCGGCCTCGTTGCCGACGGCGCCCGTCAGCAGCACCTGGCGGTTGAAGCTGGTGACGCTCACGTACATCTGGTCGTTGGCGATCTCGCGCACGCGCGCTGCCGCACGCAGTTCGATGCCCTGGTCGTCGAGCTGCGCGCCCGAGCTGCGGCGGTCCGTGGCCACCATGCCTACGCCCATCGCCGCGGCCCCCCCGACCACGAGCGGCACGCAGGCCGAGAGCCCGGCCGTCAGCACGGCTCCCGAGGCGAATGCAATGGCAAGGCGTTGGAACGGTGTGGTCGTCATGTGGAAGCTTCCTGTTCTCCGAGTAACTGGGCATCCACGCCGTCGCACAGGCAATGCAGTGCGAGCAGGTGGACTTCGTGGATGCGTGCCGCACGCTCGTGCGGCACGCCGATCTGGACATCGGTTTCGCGCAGCGCACGCCCGATCGCGCCGCCGGTGCCGCCCGTGCCGGCCGCAGCCGCCTGACCGACCCCCGCGTTGCCGAGCAGCGCCACCACCGTCATGTCGCGCTCGTGCGCGGCCATCACCGCAGAAAGCACGGCGGCCGACTGCCCGCTGGCACTGAGCGCCAGCAGCACGTCGCCCGCCTGGCCGAGCGCGCGCACCTGGCGCGCGAAGCGGTCGGCGTCGCCGGCGTTGGCACTGTCGCCCGCGGGATCGTTGCTGTCGCCCGGCAGCACGATCGCGGCCAGTTCGGGCCGCTCGCGCTCGAAACGCCCGACGAAGTGAGCCGCGAACTGGGCTGCCAGCAAGCCCGACACGCCCCCGCCGCAGGCCAGGATCTTGCCGCCACTGGTCACGCAGGCGAGGATCGCCTGCATCGCTTGCGAGATGGATTTACTGAGAACCGGGCCGGCCTGGTACTTGAGGTCGGCGCTGTCGATGAAATGTTGCTGAATCCGTTGCTCGAGCATGGGGCGCGATGATACCGGTGGGCGTTGAAACAAGACGTTTGCAATATGGAGCCGAAGGCGGGCGTTCAGTTCCCCGGCGGCCGGATTCAGCCCGCATCGAAGGCGGCCTGCAGCCAGATGATGCGCGCTTCCACCAGCACCACGTCGAAGCGGCATGGCGGCAGCGTGCGCAGCGCGTGCAGGTAGTGCCGCGCCGCGAAGACGATGCGCCGCTGCTTGATGCCCGTGATGCTGCCGCCGGCGCCGCCGTGCGTGCCGGCGCTGCGCTGCCGCACCTCGACGAACACCAGCGTGCCGTCGCGCGGATCGCGCATGATCAGGTCGATCTCGCCGCCGCCGCGCCCGGGCGTTCGATAATTGCGTGTCACCAGCACCAGCCCGGCATCCTGCAGATGGTCGAGCGCGGCGTCTTCGGCCGCGTCGCCGCGGCGCTTGGTCGTCGTGTGGGTCTTCATGCTTGCTCCCTGCCGGCTCTTGTTCTTTGTTTGTAGCGTCTTCGGAGAAACCCATTGGCTTCACTCGCACCCGCGTCTTTCGGCGCCTCCCTTGCGGCCGCGCAAGACGCCTCGGGTGCGCAGCATTATCCGCAAGGCACGCTCTACATCGTGGCTACACCCATCGGCAACCTGGCCGACATCACGCTGCGCGCGCTGCATGTGCTGCAACTCGTGGACACGCTCGCCTGCGAGGACACGCGCCACACCCAGGGCCTGCTGCGCGCCTACGGCATCGACCGGCCCTCGGCGCGGCTCGTCGCGCTGCACCAGCACAACGAGGCCGAGGCGGCGCAGGCCCTCGTCGCGAGGCTGGCCCAGGGCGAGCGCGTGGCCTACGTGAGCGATGCCGGCACCCCGGGCGTCAGCGATCCGGGCGCGCGGCTCGTGGCCGCGGTGCGCGCCGCCGGCCTGCGCGTGCTGCCGCTGCCTGGTGCCAGCAGCGTCACCACGCTCATCAGTGCAGCCGGGCTGGTCGCCGAGAGCGGCGGCGACGCGGGCGCGGGCAGCAGCAGCGCCTTCGTCTTTGCCGGTTTCCTGCCGAGCAAGGCCGGCGAGCGCGACACCGCCGTGCAGGCGCTCGCGCAGGAGCCGCGCGCCGTGCTGCTGCTGGAGGCGCCGCACCGCATCGAGGCGCTGGCGCGTGCGCTCGCGGTGCTCGGGCCGCGGCCCGTCACCGTGGGCCGCGAGCTCACCAAGCAGTTCGAGGAGATCGCGACCGTGGCGGCCAGCGCCCTGGCCGACTGGTTTTCAGCCGACCGCGACCGCACGCGCGGCGAATTCGCGCTGGTGCTGCATCCCGTGGCGGCGAGCGCCAGTGACGGCGGCAGCGCCGAGGGCGAGCGCGTGCTGCGGCTGCTGCTCGCCGAGCTGCCGGTCAAGACCGCGGTACGGCTCGCGTCGGAGATCAGCGGTGGGCCGCGCAATGCGCTCTACGAGGCGGCGCTGCGCATGCGCAAGGAAGCCGAAGCCGACGGAACTCAGCCGTCGAGCTCTGCATAGCGCCTGAAGATGCCGTCTTCATTGAACGCGATGCGGCGCGGGCTCTGCAGGTACTCGCGCACGCGCTGGCGGCGCTTCACGTTGTCGTGCAACTTCACCACCGCGGGCGTGGCCGCCAGCGCCTTGGCGGCCGCCTTCGGAAAGGCATAGCGCAGGCCGTCGACCAGCTGGAACAGCGACAGGTCGGCATAGGTCAGCACATCGCCCACCAGGTGCGACGACCCCGCGGGATTGCGCTGCAGCACCCGCTCGAACCAGTTCAGGTACTTGGGGATCCGCTCATCGCGAAAGGCCCGCGCGCGCTGCACGGCCGCGTCGCGCTGGTCTTCGTAGTAGGCGCCGGTGGAGATCGGGTGGTGCGTGTCGTGCGCCTCGGCCACCACGTCGCCCACCGTGAGTTGCAGCTGGTGCGTCCATAGCCCGTCCGATTCGCCGACACCCGCGAGCCCGAGCCGCGGCCCCAGGTAGAGCAGGATGGCCGCGGTCTGCCCGACCACGATGTCGCCGTCGATCAGGAACGGCGGCGCGAACGCCGGGCGCACGATCTCGGGGTCGTCGAGCCGCTGCGCGAGCGCCGATTCGCCGCCGCCCTTGGGTTCGGGGAGCCGGGCCACGTCCACGTAATCTGCACCGGCCGCTTCGAGTGCGAGCCGCACGAATTCGCCTCGGCCCTGGATCGTGGGCCAGTAATGAAGTTGGTAGCTCATGCGGGCATGTTGGCAGGCTCGGTGGGGCGCTGCAACGGGCGGCGCAAAGGCCCTGGCGAGTCCATGCGCCACACCCACAAACAAGAAAGCCGGACACCCTTGCAAGTGTCCGGCTTCACGATATTTGGTCCCGCCGCCAGGAATCGAACCTGGATCTCAGCCTTCGGAGGGCCGAATTCTATCCGTTGAAATACAGCGAGAAATTTGGTTTCCGGCAGAACCGGAGCCACCGATTATCGCCTATCAGGCGGCCACCGTTTCGACTTCGTTCCCGGTTCCCGCATTGGAGTTCCGCACAAAGCCCAAACCGGCCATGTAGACCCGGAAGGTGCGCCGGCCGGTGGGCACCAGGTCGAAGGCCGTGGGATCGAGCAGCCAGTTCTGGATCAGTCCGCTCATCAGCGCGTGCAGCCCCTGCGCCGCGACGTGGCCGGGCACCGGAAGCTTGATCTGGTCGCGGCGCGCGGCGAGCCGGAGCGCTTTTTCGAAGTCGGTGACGCAGGCGTTGCGCGCGGCCAGGTGGCGCTGCTGCACCGAGGCCATGTCGTGCGTGTATTCGACCTTGTGGGTGGCCACGTCGAAGACGCGGCGCACCTGCGGATCGGTGGTCATCAAGGTCAGCGCATGCACCATGCCCTCCTCGATCTCGGCCAGCGGATCGTCGCTGCCGTCCCCGACCCGACCAACCGCGCCGGGTCCCGCCTCCAGCGGCAGGATGACGCGCTCCATCATCGCGTTGAACAGGTCGGCCTTGTCCTTGAAGTGCCAATAGATGGCGCCGCGCGTCGCGCCGGCCTGCTGCGCGATCTGCTGCAGCGAGGTCTGCGAGACGCCCTGCGCCTGAAACAGCAGCTCCGCGGCATCGAGCAGTCGATGCCGCGTGGCCAATGCTTCTTCTTTCGTACGACGTGCCACCCTGTCTCCTGATTTGTAAAGCCAAGCCCTTTCGTTCTCGTGGGGCCATTTCGACAATGCTGTCACTATACATCCATGAATGTATGTAAGATAGGGACTTCCCTGATGGCCCGGCTCCGACGCTGGTTTTGCGTTCGCGGTGCGAACACGCCGTCTCCCCGTTTTTGCTTCAAAGGATTCGCATGCCCCTCCTGCATGTCTCGCGTCAATCGTTTTCCTCGCCGCGCCTCGCGACCGTGGCTGTCGTCGTTCTGCTGGCGCTCGCAGGCTGCGGCAAGAGCGACGCACCGGCGGGCCCGGGCGGCGGCGCAGGTGCCGCTGGCGGCGGCAAGCCTCCTGCGCCGGAGGTCGGCGTGATCGTGGCGGCCCCCACCGACGTGGGCCTGGTGACCGAGTTGCCCGGCCGGTTGGAGGCCTCGCGCGTGGCCCAGGTGCGCGCCCGCGCCGCCGGCATCCTGCTCAAGCGTGAATTCCGCGAAGGCAGTGACGTGAAGGCCGGCCAGGTGCTGTTCCGCATCGACCCGGCGCCGCTGGTGGCTGCCTCGCAGAACGCCCAGGCGACGCTCGCGCGCGCCGAGGCCAATGCGGCTCAGGCCAAGGCGCTGGCCGACCGCTACAAGCCGCTGGTCGAGGCCAATGCCGTAAGCAAGCAGGAATACGTCAATGCGGTGGCGGCCCAGAAGACCGCCGAAGCCGACGTGGCCGCGAGCCGCGCCGCGCTGCAGAGCGCCCGGATCAACCAGGGCTATGCCACCGTGACCTCACCGATCTCGGGCCGCATCGGCCGCGCGCTGGTCACCGAAGGCGCACTGGTCGGCCAGGGCGAAGCCACCCAGCTGGCCGTGGTGCAGCAAATCAACCCGATGTACGTCAACTTCACGCAGTCGGCCTCCGAGGTGCTGAAGCTGCGCCGCGCGGTGGCCGCGGGGCAGTACAAGCGCGCAAGCGGCGAAGACGCGGCCAGCATCCGCCTGGTGCTCGAGGACGGCACCGAGTATTCGGAGGCCGGCAAGCTGCTGTTCTCCGATCTCTCGGTCGACCCGACGACCGGCCAGGTGACGCTGCGCGCCGAAGTGCCCAATCCGAAGGGCGAGCTGCTGCCGGGGCTGTACGTGCGCGTCAAGCTCGAGCAGGCACAGGCCAGCAATGCGATCACGGTGCCGCAGCAGGCGGTCACGCGCACGCAGCAGGGCGACACGCTGACGGTGGTCGGTGCCGACGGCAAGCTGAGCCAGCGCACGGTGAAGATCAGCGCCGCCAAGGACAACCAGTGGGTGGTGCTCGAAGGCCTGAAGGCCGGCGAACAGGTGATGGTCGATGGCTTCCAGCGCCTGCAGATGATGCCGCCCGGCACGCCGGTGAAGGCGGTGCCGTGGCAGAAACCGAACCTCAACGGCGCGGCCCCGGCCGCCGCTGCGGCATCGGCCCCGGCCCCTGCCACGGCCGAGAAGAAGTAATCAAGGAGCGCGCCCGCAATGGCCAAATTCTTTATCGATCGCCCCATCTTTGCGTGGGTGATCGCACTGTTCATCCTGGTGCTCGGCGGCGTGTCCATCACGCAGTTGCCGATCGCGCAATATCCACCGGTGGCGCCGCCCGCCATCGTGATCAACGTCGCCTACCCGGGCGCTTCGGCCCAGACGCTCGAGGACAGCGTGCTGTCGGTGATCGAGCGCGAGATGAACGGCTCGCCCGGGCTGATCTACATGGAGTCGGTGGCCCAGGCCGACGGCACCGGCGCGATCACGATCAGCTTCCAGCCCGGCACCAATGAAGACCTGGCGCAGGTCGACGTGCAGAACCGGCTCTCGCGCGCCACGCCCCGCCTGCCGGCAGCGGTGACGCAGCAGGGCGTCCGCGTCGACAAGTCGCGCGACAACTTCCTTCTGTTCACGATGCTGTCGTCGGACAACCCCGACTTCGACCCTGTGGCGCTCGGCGACTATGCCGCGCGCAACATCGCGCCCGAGCTGCAGCGTATCGAGGGCGTGGGCCAGGTGCAGTTGTTCGGCTCCGAGAACGCGATGCGCATCTGGGTCGACCCGACCAAGCTGCAGGGCTTCAACCTGTCGGCAACCGACGTCAACAACGCGATCCGCGCCCAGAACGCCCAGGTGGCGTCGGGCACGCTCGGCGACCTGCCGAACGTGCCGGGCCAGGCGATCGCCGCCACGGTGACGGTCAACGGCCAGCTCACCAGCGTCGAGCAGTTCCGCGAGATCGTGCTGCGCGCCAACACCGACGGCTCCACCGTGCGCCTGAAGGACGTGGCGCGCGTCGAACTCGGCGGCCAGAGCTACGCCACCTCGGCCCGCTTGAACGGCGTGCCCGCGGTCGGCATCGGCGTGCAGCCCACGCCCACCGGCAACGCGCTGAAGTCGGCCAAGGCGGTGCGCGCGAAGATGACCGAACTCGAGCGCTTCTTCCCCCAGGGCGTGAAATGGGACATCCCCTACGACAGCTCGCGCTTCGTGCAGCTGTCGATCACCGAAGTGGTCAAGACGCTGCTCGAAGCCGTGGTGCTGGTGTTCCTGGTGATGTTCCTGTTCCTGCAGAACTGGCGCTACACGATCATTCCGACGATCGTGGTGCCCATTGCGCTGCTCGGCACCTTCGCCACGCTGCTCGCGCTGGGCTTCTCGATCAACGTGCTGACGATGTTCGGCATGGTGCTGGTGATCGGCATCGTGGTGGACGATGCGATCGTGGTGGTCGAGAACGTCGAGCGCATCATGAGCGAGGAAGGCCTGCCACCGCTGGAGGCCACGCGCAAGGCGATGCAGCAGATCTCGGGCGCCATCATCGGCGTGACCGTGGTGCTGATCTCGGTGTTCGTGCCGCTGGCGTTCTTCGCGGGCTCGACCGGCAACATCTACCGCCAGTTCTCGGCGGTGATGGTGGCGTCGATCGGCTTCTCGGCCTTCATGGCGCTGTCGCTCACGCCGGCGCTGTGCGCGACGCTGCTCAAGCCGGTGGAAGCCGGCCACCACCACGAGAAGCGCGGCTTCTTCGGCTGGTTCAACCGCGGCTTCTCGCGCACCGCGAAGGGCTACGAGAGCGTGGTCGCGCGCATCCTGCGCCGCGCTGCGCGCTACATGGTGATCTACGCCGCGATCATCGGCGCGGTGGTGTACTTCTACACCACGCTGCCGAGCTCGTTCCTGCCGCAGGAAGACCAGGGCAACATCATCGTGAACGTGCAGTTGCCGCCCGGCGCGACGCAAGAGCGCTCGCTGTCGGTCATGCAGCAGGTCGAGGGCTTCATCATGAAGCAGCCCGAAGTGCAGAGCATCGTGAGCGTGATGGGCTTCAGCTTCTCGGGCCAGGGCCAGAACGCGGGCCTCGCCTTCGTGACGCTCAAGGACTGGGAAGAGCGCAAGGACCCGGCCAACTCGGCGAGTGCGCTGGCCGGCCGTGCCTTCGGCGCGCTGTCGGGCATCCGCGACGCGTTCATCTACCCGCTGAGCCCGCCGCCGATTCCCGAGCTTGGCAATGCCAGCGGCTTCAGCTTCCGGCTGCAAGACCGCTCGGGCGCGGGCCACGAGGCGCTGATCAATGCGCGCAACCAGCTGCTCGGCATGGCCGCGCAGAGCAAGGTGCTGGCGCAGGTGCGGCCCGACGGCCTCGAGGATGCGCCGCAGCTCGAGATCGACATCGACCGCGACAAGGCGAATGCGCTGGGCGTGGGCTTCGACGCGATCAACGCCGCGCTGTCGACCGCGCTCGGTTCGAGCTACATCAACGACTTCCCGAACCGCGGCCGCCTGCAGCGCGTGGTGGTGCAGGCCGATGCACCGGCGCGCATGCAGCCCGACGACCTGCTGCGGCTCAACGCGACCAACACCCAGGGCGAGCCGGTGCCGCTGGCGGCCTTCGCGACCACCAAGTGGGTCACCGGCGCGACGCAGACCGTGCGCTACAACGGCTACCCCGCGATCCGCATCAGCGGCGACGCTGCGCCGGGCTTCAGCACGGGTGCCGCGATGGACGAGATGGAAAAGCTCGCCGCGCAGCTGCCGCAGGGCTTCGGCTTCGAATGGACCGGCCAGTCGCGTGAAGAAAAGCTCGCGGGCTCGCAGGCCATGATCCTCTACGGCTTCGCGATCCTGGCGGTGTTCCTGTGCCTGGCCGCGCTGTACGAGAGCTGGTCGATCCCGCTGTCGGTCATTCTGGTGGTGCCGCTGGGCGTGATCGGGGTGCTGGCGGCGACGCTGCTGCGCGCTTATTCGAACGACGTGTACTTCCAGGTGGGCCTGATCACCATCATCGGCCTGTCGGCGAAGAACGCGATTCTGATCATCGAGTTCGCCAAGGACCTGCAGGCGCAGGGACGCGGCGTGGTCGAGGCCGCGCTGACCGCGGCGCACCTGCGTTTCCGCCCGATCATCATGACCTCGCTGGCCTTCGGCCTGGGCGTGATGCCGCTGGTCCTCGCCTCGGGCGCGGGCTCGGCGAGCCAGCGTGCCATCGGCACCGGGGTGATCGGCGGAATGATCACGGGCACGGCGCTCGCGGTGTTCTTCGTGCCGGTGTTCTTCGTGCTCGTGCGCAGCCTGTTCAAGGGCAGCGCGCGCCAGCGCGAAGCCGACCGGCGCCATGCGGAAGCCGCCGGCATCACGGAGGAAAAACATGACGCCCAATAAGAAACTGATCCCCACTGCGCTGGCAGCGGCCCTGCTCCTGGCGGGCTGCTCGCTGATCCCCACCTACGAGCGCCCCGCGGCGCCGGTGCCGACCACCTTTCCGGGCGACCCGGCACAGCCGGCCGGCCCGGCCGCGGCCTCCGTCGCATGGGAAGACTTCTTCACCGACCCGCGCCTCGCGGGCCTGATCCGCACCGCGCTGGCGAACAACCGTGACCTGCGCGTGGCCGTGCTCAACATCGAGCAGGCGCGTGCGCAGTTCCAGGTCCAGCGCGCCGACCTGTTCCCGGCGGTCGGTGTCAGCGGCAGCGGTTCGCGCTCGAGCCCGAACCCCTACCAGGCGTTCGACAGCAGCGCCGGCAGCGTCTCGTCGCAGTACAGCGTCAACCTGGGCGTCACGGCCTGGGAAATCGACTTCTTCGGCCGCATCCGCGCGCTGAAGGACCAGGCGCTCGCGCAATACCTGGCCACCGAGGAGTCGCGCAAGGCCACGCAGATCAGCCTGGTCGCGGCGGTCGCCAACGGCTGGCTCACGCTGATGGCCGACGACGCGCTGCTCGAGCTCACGCGGCAGACGCTCGCCACGCGCGACGAATCGGTGCGCCTCACCAAGCTGCGCTTCGACAACGGCGTCTCGTCCGAGCTCGACTTCCAGGCCGCGAACTCGCTCGCCGAGACCGCGCGCGCCTCCTATGCGCAGCAGCTGCGCACGCGCCAGCAGGACGAGAACGCGCTGGCACTGCTGCTCGGCGCCCCGGTGCCGGCCGAAGCCACGGCCGGCGGCGCCCCGGGCCTCGAAGGCGTCCGGCCCATGCCCGACGTGCCCGCGGGCCTGCCGTCCGACCTGCTGGTCGAGCGGCCCGACATCCGCGCGGCCGAGCAGCAGCTGATCGCGGCCAATGCCAACATCGGCGCGGCCCGTGCGAACTTCTTCCCGCGCGTGGCGCTGACCAGCTCGATCGGCACCGTGAGCAGCGAGTTCTCGGGCCTGTTCGACAGCGGCACCAAGGCCTGGTCGTTCGCGCCGTCGATCACGCTGCCGATCTTCGATGCAGGCCGCAACATCGCGGGGCTCGACGCCGCCAAGGCCGGACGCGGGATCGCGGTGGCGCAGTACGAGAAGTCGGTCCAGACCGCATTCCGCGAAGTGGCCGACGCCCTCGCCGGCCGCGCCACCCTGGGCGAGCAGGTGCGGGCGCAGCGCGCGCAGGCCGAGGCCGAGGCCGTGCGATTCAAGCTCTCCGACCTGCGCTACCGCAACGGCATCGCGAGCGCGCTCGACCTGCTCGACGCACAGCGCTCGCTCTACATCGCGCAGCAGTCGGCCATCACGACGCGGCTGCTGCAGTTGCAGAACCAGGTCACGCTGTACAAGACCTTGGGCGGCGGCTGGACCGCGCGCGAGGGCGCCAACGGCCAAGGCTGAGGCATTCGCGCGACGGCTTGCGAGCGGCCTTCCGTCCTTTGGGCGGAGGGCCTCTCTATAATCGCCGGTTGATTCGAAAAAGCCCCCCGACGAGCCCCCGTTATTGAGGACGCCATGAGCGCAGACCCGCACTACCAGGCCACAGAAGAAGCCCACACCGGCCCCATCAAGAACCCGAAGCAACTGCTGCTCGCGGTATTTTTTTCCTTCCTTGCTCCCATCCTGATCATCGTGGGCCTCGTGGCCTATGTGGTCTCGGGCAACAAGCCCTCGGGCACGGCAGAAGGCGACAACATGGCGCTGTACGGCGTCTCGCAAGCCGATCGCGACCGCGAACTGGCCGACCGGCTCAAGAAGGTCGGCGCCATCGAGATCCGCGACGCCAACCGTCCGCTCGCAGCCGGCGAGGCGGTCTTCAAGGCCCAGTGCATCGCCTGCCACGGCGCGCCCGGCATTCCCGGCGCACCGCACCTGAACGACGCCGCCGCCTGGGGCCCACGCATCGGGCAGGGCTACGACACGCTGCTCGAGCATGCGCTGCGCGGCAAGGGCGCGATGCCACCGCAAGGCGGCGGCGACTTCGAAGACCTCGAAATCGGCCGTGCCGTTGTCTACCTGGCCAACTCGGCCGGCGGCAAGTTCGCGGTGCCCGACCGCCCCGCAGCTGCCGCGGCACCCGCCGAAAGCGCGGCCTCGGCTCCGGCTGCAGGCGCCGCATCGGCACCCGCACCGGCCGCGAGCGCCAGCAAGTAAGCGCTCGCAAGCCCCAAAAAAAGAGCCGGCTTCTCGCCGGCTTTTTCATGCGCGCCGCACGGCCGCAGCTATGGTTTCGATAGCGGCGCTGCGGCCCTCACGGGCTGGCGCCCCTCCGGGCTCAGCACGTGGCCGAAGCGCTGCGGCAAGTCGTCCGATTGCACCGGCTCGGGCGTCCAGAGCCCCTGCTCGATCGCATCGGCCGCAAGGCCCACGTCCTGCGTGTGGACCAAGCCGAGGCCCCAAGGCGCTGCCGCAAGGTACAGGCGGCCCGCTTCGTCGAGCAGGCACGCCGAGATTTCGTCGACCGCCTGGCCGGTGTGGGCCGTGACGGCAAAACCCCCGGCGTCGGCGATGCGCCAGACGAAGGGCGCCGCCTCCAGCTCGACATAGACGCGCTGCGGGCCGTTCTGGAAGAACCACTGGCCTTCGTCGTCATGGTCGTAGTTGCGGTGGATGAACTCGATCAGCTTGTCGTGCCGCAGCATCGAGCCCTTCGCAGCGGGAAAAGGCCCCTCGGCCTGCGTGCGGTCGTCGCGCATGTACCAGTTGCCGCGCGCGTCGAGTCCGAGCCAGCCGTAGCAGTGCGGCACGTTGGGCCATTTGGCGAGTGCCTGTTTGACGATGTCGTCCATGACGGGATTGTGCGCGCCTCAAGGCGCGGGCGGCGTCGGCGAACCGCTCGCCATGGCAGCCAGCCAGCCGCCCACGCGATCGGGCATGCTGCGCAGGTGGCCGGGCGGCAGCCCGAGCGGAAAGCCCACATGCCCGCCATGCGCCGGCTGCCACAGCGTGACCTGCGGCGCGACGTCGGCGGGGCCCGGCAGGCTCTCGGCTGGAATGAACGGATCGTTGCGTGCGTTCACCACCAGCGCGGGCACGCGGACCGCGCGCAAGAGCGGCTTGGACGAGCCCCGCGCCCAGTAGTCGTCGGTGCCGCGAAAGCCGTGCAGCGGCGCGGTGAAGACGTCGTCGAATTCATAGAGACTGCGCGCCGCCAGCAGTCGCTCGCGGTCGAACAGACCCGGAAACTGCGCCAGCTTGGCCAGCGCCTTGGGCTTCATGGTCGCGAGGAACATGCGCGTGTAGACCAGGCGGTTGAAGCCGCGGCCGATCGCCTGGCCGCCCGCCGCGAGGTCGAGCGGCGCGCACACCGAGGCCACGGCGGCCACGACGGCGCGCGCGCTCTCGCCCGCCTCGCAGGCCCAGCGCAGCAGCGCGTTGCCGCCGAGCGAGACGCCCGCGGCCAGCACCGGGCCGCCGCCCTGGCGCACATGCTGGTCGCGCAGGCGGCGCAGGATCCAGTCGATCTCCTCGTGGTCGCCAGAATGGTAGGCGCGCGGCGCGAGGTTGAGTTCGCCGCTGCAGCCCCTGAAATGCGGCACCGCGAACGCCATGCCGCGCTCGCTTGCGAAGGCGGCGAAGGCCTCGGCATAGTGGCTGCGCGACGATCCCTCGAGCCCGTGGAACAGCACCAGCAGTGGTCGCGCGCCGGGCTGCGACGCGAGCGGCTCGGCAAAATCCACGTCGATGAAGTCGCCGTCGGGCGTGGCCCAGCGTTCGCGGCGGTAGGCCGGGGGCGGCCCATGGAAACGCCGGGCATAGAGCGCCGGCCAGATGGTCTGCAGGTTGCCGCCGGGCAGCCAGCGCGGGGCCGCGTAGTCCACCGGAATCCTCCGTCAGTGCAGCGTCTGGGGCGACTCGCTCGCGTCGTTCGGTTCGCGCGCGCTGCCGGGGCTCGCATGGTGCGCCACGAGGCGCCAGCCCTCGGCGGCCTTGTGATAGACGTTGGTGGCGAGCACGAAGGCGTGCCGGGGGCCTTCGGCCGTGAGCACCTCGATGCGTTCGAGCACGTTGTGCACCGCGCTCCCGAGCGACTCGATCTTGCGCACGCGCGCCGGCGTGGCATGAATGGCGCCGTTCGCGAACATCTGCTCGAAAGCCGCGCGGATCGCCGTCGCGCCGACCAGCCGGGGACCGCCCGGATGGACGCAGAACACCTCGTCCTCGTCGGCCCAGCAGGCCATCAGCGCATCGATGTCGCCGCGCTGCAGCGCCTCGTAGAAGGCGGCTTCGACGTCGTCGGCGGTGCCGCCGACGGCCGCGGCCGCACGGAGTGGTGTTTTGGGCATGGCGTGATTTTGCCGCGCCGCCCGTGACGGCGGTGCTGCACCCCTTCTCATTCCCCCACGGGCAGACCCAGCCAACGCGCGGCCACGGCCTGCATGTCGCCCTGCGCGGCCTGCCACACCAGTTCGGGCGACGCCACGTGCACGCCCGGCGGTGCGATGCGCAGCGCGAGCTCGACGAGGGCGGCCACCTTCGACGCGCGCACCGGCTGCTCGCTGCTCGGCACCATGTAGCGCAGCGTCGACAGCATCCATGCGGCCAGCCGCTCGGCAGGGTTGGCGAGGCGCGCGTCGGCGGGCTTGCGCGCCGAGCGCACGATGATCACGCGCTGGAAGCCGCAGGCCACGACCGCATGCTCGTCGAGGTTCGCCAGGCCGCGCTTGAGCGCCTCGGGCAGGCGGCCCTGGTCGTGCGGCTGCACGATGGCCAGCGTGCGCACGCCACTCGCACGCAGCCAAAGCGCCAGCGCGGGCAGGTCGCCGGGCTGCGGTGCCCAGAAGGCGCGCTCGCGGTCGTGGTAGAGGCGCGGCGGATCGAAGGCGACGACGGCGGTATCGGCCGGCGCCAGCGGCCATTGCGCGAACGGCACGGCCGGGTCGGCCATGCAGGTCTCGACGCCGCGCATGCCATCGCGCACCGGCTCGCTGGCCAGGAGCCGCACGCGCGCGAAGCGCTTGTTGCCGGCAAAAAGATGCAGCAACTCCTGACCCAGCGCACCGGTGGCCCCGGCGATCAGCACGGTGCCCATGGGCGCCTTCGCTGCGGGCGGCAGTGCGCGGTTCGCGGCCTGCAGGGCCTGGAGGGGATCGAGGGACATGGCCGGCTATGCTACCTTCCGGCTCTTCTGCGGAGGTAATGCAAATGATGTTCGTGAAACGCTGGTTCCTGATTCTTGCCGCTGTGCTCTCGCTCAGCGGTTGCGGCTACAACCAGTTCCAGTCGCTGGACGAAGCCAGCAAATCGGCCTGGAGCGAGGTGCTCAACCAGTACCAGCGGCGCGCCGACCTGGTGCCCAACATCGTCGCCACCGTGAAGGGCGAGGCCAGTTTCGAGCAGGACACGCTGACCCAGGTGATCGAGGCGCGCGCCAAGGCCACGTCGATCCAGGTCACGCCCGAAACGCTCAACAACCCCGAGGCGTTCAACAAGTTCCAGCAGGCGCAGGGCGAGCTGTCGTCGGCGCTGTCGCGGCTCATGGTGGTGTCGGAGCGCTACCCCGAACTCAAGGCCAACCAGGCCTTCCGCGACCTGCGCGTGACGCTCGAGGGCACCGAGAACCGCATTACCGTGGCGCGAAACCGCTACATCCAGACGGTGCAGGAGTACAACGTGCTGGCGCGCAGCTTCCCGACCAACCTCACTGCGATGGTCTTCAGCTACGACCCGAAGCCCAACTTCTCGGTACAGAACGAAGCGCAGATCTCGACGCCGCCGACGGTCGATTTCTCGGCGCCGAAGAAGTAACACGGCCGGTCGATGGGCTTCGCCCTGACGATTCGCCACGCGCTGGCCGCCGTCCTGCTGGGGGCGGCCGCGTGGGCCGGTCTCGTGGCCACGGCCGCGGCGCAAGACTTGCTGCCCGTGCCCGCGCTCACCGCGCGCGTGATCGACCAGACCGCGACGCTCGGTGAAGCCGAGCGCGCCGAACTCGACGCCAAGCTCGCCGCCTTCGAACAGCGCAAGGGCTTGCAGATGGTGGTGCTGATGGTCCCCACCACCGCGCCCGAGGACATCGCGAGCTATGCCAACCGCGTCGGAAATGCCTGGAAGATCGGCCGCCGCGACGTCGGCGACGGCATCCTGGTGATCGTGGCCAAGGACGACCGCCGCATGCGCATCGAAGTGGCCAAGACGCTCGAGGGTGCTGTGCCCGACCTGGCGGCGATCCGCATCATCGACGAGGAGATGAAGCCGCGCTTTCGCAACAACGACTTCGCGGGCGGCGTGAATGCGGCCGTGGCCCGGCTGATCGGCCTGGTCGACGGCGAGGCGCTGCCCGAGCCGTCGCAGGGAGGCGGTGCGGGCACGGGCGATGGCGACATCGACTGGGAAAACCTTGCGATCTTCCTGTTCATCGGCGTATTCGTCGCGGCGCCGATCCTGCGTTCGATGGCGGGCAAGAAGCTCGGCTCGGTGGTGATGGGCGGCGGCATCGGCGTGGTCGCATTCCTCATCACCACCAGCGTGGTCATCGCGGTGCTGGCGGCCATGGCCGCCTTCATGGTGTCGCTGTTCTCCGCCGTGGCCGCATCGAGCCCGCGGCTCGGCAGCCGCAGCGGTCGCAGCGGCGCGAGCACCGGCGGGTTCGGCGGCTGGGGCGGCGGTGGTGGCGGCGGCTGGAGCAGTGGCGGCGGCGGCGGTGGCTTCAGCTCCGGCGGTGGCGGCGATTTCGGCGGCGGCGGCGCCTCGGGGGATTGGTAGGCATGGCAGCAGCAGCAACGACGACGACGACCCCAGGCTTCTTCGGCAAGCTGGGCCGCATCTGGCGCCATCGGTGGATGGACGAGTCCGACGTGCGGCGCGTGCTCCCCCCCGACGCCCTGGAGCGGCTGGGCGCGCGCGTGGCCGCGAGCGAGCGCCGCCACAGCGGCGAGATCCGCATCTGCATCGAGGCGGGACTGCCCTGGTCGTACCTGCGGCGCCACGCCGCGCCGCGCGAACGCGCCGTGACGCTGTTCGGCAAGCTGCGCGTGTGGGACACCGCGAACAACAACGGCGTGCTGATCTATCTGCTGCTGGCCGAGCACGCGATCGAGATCGTGGCCGACCGCGGCATCAGCGCGCAGGTCGATGCGGCCGAATGGGCCGCCATGGCCCGGCGCATGGGCGCGGCCTTCCGCGAAGGCCGCTTCGAGGACGGGCTCACGCAGGCGCTGGGCGAGGTCTCGGCGCTGCTGGTGGCGCACTTTCCGCTGGCCGACGACCAGCCCGACAGCAACGAACTGCCGGACGAACCCGTGGTGCTCTGATTTGTCTTTCTCCCTCCCCCGCCGGGGGAAGGAGCCGGATTCGTTAGCCCTCGCCCGGCAGCGCCCACACCGCGTCGCCACCCACCGCATGGAAGCGCCGCCCCGGCGCCCGCTCCACCAGCCAGCCGCCCGTGAACTCGCCGAAGGCCGGCAGCACCGCCTGGCCCGCCTCGCTCACGAAACACGGCAGTCGCACGCTGTCGCGCCCCGGCCCGTAGAGCCGGCACACCGGGTGCAGGTGGCCTGCCAGCACGAAATGGCCCGCATGCGGCTGCGGATGGTGGCAACAGGCGAACGGGCCGAGCAGCCAGGGCTCGTCGACCACGTCGATGGCGAGGGCCGCGGGCGGATCGCCAGCGCGGCTGTCGTGGTTGCCGCGCACCAGCGTCATGCCGACCTGCGCATGCATCGCGCGCCAGTCGGCCAGCGCCGCGAGCACCTCGCGCGTGCGCGCCTGCGCCGCGTGCAGGAAGTCGCCCAAAAACACGATGCGCTGCGGCGCGAGGCGCGCGATCAGCGCGTCGAGCCGGGCCAGGTTCTGCCGCGTGGTGCCGCCGGGCACGGGCTGGCCGAGGGCGCGGTAGGTCGCGGCCTTGCCGAGGTGCAGGTCGGCCACGAACAGCACGCGCGCGTCCGGCCACCAGACGGCGCGCTCGGGCAGCAGGTGCAACGACGCGCCCGCCCATTCGACGGCGAGCGCGGCGGCGGGGGCATGCGGGGAACTCACGGCTTGCATTTTCGCCCGGCGGACCCCAGTTCGTCGGTATGACCGGATCGCAACCCCTGCACATCGTCTGCCCACACTGCCACACCACCAACCGCGTGCGCGCGGACCAGTTGGGCAGTGCCCCTGACTGCGGCAGCTGCCATCGGCCGCTGTTCGCGGGCCATTCGACGGCCCTGCCCGACGAGAGAACCTTCGACCGGCACATCGCGCGCAGCGAGATCCCGGTGCTGGTCGACTTCTGGGCGCCCTGGTGCGGCCCCTGCCGGCAGATGGCGCCGGCCTACGAGCAGGCGGCGGCGCAGCTCGAGCCGCAGGTGCGGCTCGCCAAGGTCGACACCGAGGCGGTGCCGGCGCTGGGCACGCGCTTCAACATCCGCAGCATCCCGACGCTCGCGCTGTTTCGCGGCGGCCGCGAGGTGGCGCGGCAGGCTGGGGCCATGGGCGCAGCGGACATCGTGCGCTGGGTGAAGACGCACGGCGCCGGCTGACGCGGCAAGGTTGCTCACAGCGGCGGCAAGGGCCGGGAGCGCTGTGACGGCGGCCTGCGCGCGCGGCGCGGCGCCGCCGGCGCTTTGCCCGGGCCTTCCTGCCCGAAGGCGAGCGTGCCCTTCACGCGCTCCACGCCGCCGGCCGTGACCACCCCGCCCGCGGCTTTCTCGAGCTGCTCGACCATGCGCGCGATGCGGTCGGCCACGTTCTCGTTCGAGAGCTTCTCGCGGAACAGCTCGACCATGAGCGGGAATGCAAATGGCGTCGGCCGCTCGAGCGGCTGGAGCACCAGCCGCTGGCCCGCCATGCGCGCGAGGCTCGCGCCGAGGCGTCCGATCTCGAGCTCCTGCGCGAGCAGTTCCTGCTCGGCCTGCAGCAGCAGCCGGTTGGCCGGGTCGTACTTGCGGAACACCTCCCAGAAGAGCGATGACGAGGCCTGGAGCTGCCTGCTGCTGCGCTTCTCGCCCGGGTAGCCCTGGAACACCAGGCCGGAGACGCGCGCGATCTCCCGGAAACGGCGCTGCGCGAGTTCGCCCGCATTGAGCGAGGCCAGCACCTCGTGCAGCAGTTCGGCGTGCGCATCGTCGCCCTGCGGCAATGCCAGCACCTGCGGCAGCAACGCGGGCCAGTCGACCGGCACCGCGCTCAGCAATTCGAAGCCGTAGTCGTTCACCGCGATCGAGAAGGTGCGGGCCTCGTGCTGCGCGACGCGCCATGCGAGCAGGCTCGCGAGCCCCATGTGCACCTGCCGCCCCGCGAAGGGGTAGAGGAACAGGTGCGAGCCTTCGCGCGTGGTGAGCGTCTCGGCGAGCAGGGTCTGCGGGGTCGGCAGTGCCGACCATTGCTGCTGGATGTCGAGCAGCGGCCGCACGCATTGCAGCTCGGGCGAGCCGTAGCGTCCCTCGCCGGCCAGTGCGAGCTGCTGCACCACGGCGTCGGCCAGCGTCGACGAGAGCGGCATGCGCCCGCCGTTCCAGCGCGGCACCGCGGCGCGCCTGCCGGTGGCGCGCCGCACCCAGGCCGTCATGTCGTGGATGCGCACGAGTTCGAGCAGCCGCCCGCCGAAGAGGAAGCAGTCGCCCGGCTTCATGCGCGCGACAAAACTCTCCTCGACGCTGCCGATGCGGCCGCCACCGAGGTACTGCACCGCCATGCTCGCATCGCTCACGATGGTGCCGATGTTCATGCGGTGGCGCCGCGCGAGCCGCGTGTCGGGCACGCGCCACACACCCTCGGCATCGGGAATGGCACGCCGGTAGTCGGGGTAGGCCGCGAGCGAAGGCCCGCCCTGCGACACGAAGTCGAGGCACCAGGACCAGCTCTCGCGCGAGAGCCCGGCATAGGCCGCCGTGCCGCGCACCTCGTCGTAGAGATCGTCGGGGCGGAAGCCGCCGCCGAGCGCCACCGTGACCAGGTGTTGCACCAGCACGTCGAGCGGCTGCTGCGGCGTCTGGCGCGCCTCGATGTGGCCGGCGGCAATGGCCGCGCGCGCTGCGGCGCCTTCGACCATCTCGATGCTGTGCGTGGGCACCAGCGTGATCCGCGACGGGCGTCCCGGCGCGTGGCCCGAGCGGCCCGCGCGCTGCAGCAGCCGCGCCACGCCCTTGGGCGAGCCGATCTGCAGCACGCGCTCGACCGGCAGAAAGTCCACGCCGAGGTCGAGGCTCGAGGTGCAGACCACGGCCTTGAGTTCGCCGCTCTTGAGCCCGAGCTCGACCCATTCGCGCACCGCGCGGTCGAGCGAGCCATGGTGCAGCGCGATGGTGCCGGCCCATTCCGGCCGCGCCTCGAGCATGGCCTGATACCAGATCTCGGCCTGCGAACGCGTGTTGGTGAACACCAGCGTGGTGCTGCTCGTGGCGATCTCGTCGAGCACCTGCGGCAGCATCGTGAGGCCCAGGTGGCCGCCCCACGGGAAGCGCTCGGCGCGGCCCGGCAGCAGCGAATCGACGACGAGCTTCTTGGGCACCGCGCCTTGCACGAGCACGCCCTCTTCGCTCTTCGCGCCACCCAGCAGGGCATGCATGGCTTCCTGCAGGTTGCCGAGCGTGGCCGACATGCCCCAGACCGAGAGCCCGGCATTCCAGCGCCGAAGCCGCGCGAGCGCGAGCTGCACCTGCACGCCGCGCTTGTTGCCGAGCAGCTCGTGCCATTCGTCGACCACCACCATGCGCACATGGCCCAGCACCTCGCTGGCGTCGGCGCGTGCGAGCAGCAGCGACAGGCTCTCGGGCGTGGTGACGAGCGCCGTGGGCAGGCGCTCGTTCTGCGCGCTGCGCTCGGCCGACGAGGTGTCGCCGCTGCGCGCACCGGCGCTCCAGCGGTGGTGCGCCTCGGCGCCGAGCGCCTCGAGCGGCTGCTGCAGCGCGCGCAGCGTGTCAGCGGCGAGCGCGCGCATCGGCGTGATCCACAGCACCGTCAGCGGCGGGGCGATGGCCTTGCCGCTGCGCGACGGTAGTGCGGGCGCCGTCGAGAACGCCTGCAGTGCGCCGAGCCACACGGCGTAGGTCTTGCCCGCGCCCGTGGTGGCGTGCAGCAGGCCGGACCTTCCTTCGACGATGGCCTTCCACACCTCGCGCTGGAACTTGAACGGCTTCCAGCCGCGGCCTGCGAACCATGTGTCGAGCGCGGCCTTGACGTTCTTGCTCCTTCCCCCTTTGGGGGAAGGTTGGGATGGGGGCTCGCGGCCTTCGAGCGACGGCTGACGCCGGATGCGCCGCCTGCCCCCACCCCTGCCCTCCCCAAAAGGGGGAGGGAGAGAGTCGGGGTCCGATGCAGCGGTCATACCGGCAGCAGCGCTGCCAGCGTCTGCAGCGTGTCGGCGTCTTCCACCAGCTTGTCCTCGCGCCAGCGCAGCATGCGCGGAAAGCGCACCGCGATGCCGCTCTTGTGGCGCGTGCTGCGCGCGATACCCTCGAAGCCGAGCTCGAACACCAGCGTGGGCGCGACGCTCTTCACCGGCCCGAAGCTTTCGACCGTGGTCTTGCGGATGATCGCGTCCACACGCCCCATCTCGGCGTCGGTGAGGCCCGAGTAGGCCTTGGCGAAGGGCACGAGCTTGCGCCCCTCCTGCCCGGGCGGGCCGTCCCACACCGCGAAGGTGTAGTCGCTGTAGAGGCTCGCACGCCGGCCGTGGCCGCGCTGCGCATAGATCAGCACCGCGTCGACGCTGAGCGGATCGATCTTCCACTTCCACCAGACGCCCACGTCCTTGGTGCGGCCAACGCCGTACTGCGCATGGCGGCGCTTGAGCATCATGCCTTCCACGCCCATGCTGCGCGCCGCCTCGCGCTGGCGCGCCAGGTCTTGCCAGTCGGCGCCGTCGAGCACGGGGCTCGGCAACAGCGAAGGATGCTGCAGCTGCGCGACGAGCTCGTCGAGCCGCGCGCGACGCTCGGATTGCGGCAGCGCGCGCAGGTCGCGCCCTTCCCATTCGAGGATGTCGTAGGCCAGCAGCACCACCGGAACCTCGCGCAGCAGCTTGGCGCCGAGGGTCTTGCGCCCGATGCGCTTCTGCAGCTCGGCAAAGGGCTGCACGCGACCGTCGCGCCAGACGGCGATCTCGCCGTCGAGCACCGTGCCGTCGGGCAGCGCCTCGCCCAGCACGGCCAATTCGGGAAAGCGCTCGGTCACGAGTTCTTCGCCGCGCGACCACAGCCAGACCTCGCCCGCGCGCTTGACGAGCTGCGCGCGGATGCCGTCCCACTTCCACTCGACGATCCAGTCCGAAGGCGGGCCGAGCGTGGCGTCGAACTGGTCGAGCGGCAGATTGAAAGGATGCGCGAGAAAAAACGGATAGGGCTGGCCGCTGGTCTTCAGCACCTGCTCGGCATCGGACTCGGGCGCGATCAGCGCGCGATAGTCCGCCGCGCGCGGACGGCCGCCGATGTGGGTGTAGCCCATGAGCCGCTGCGCCACGCGCTTGGGATCGATGCCGCCCACGGCCGCGAGCGCCTGCGTGACCTGCAGTTTCGAGACGCCGACGCGGAAGGCGCCGGTGATGAGCTTGAAGTACACCAACCTCTCCTCGGCCGCGAGCCGGGCCCACTGCGCGCGCAGCCGCGAAGGCAGCGCGTCGGGCGCCGACTTGCCGGCCTCACGCAGCGGCAGCAGGTGGTCCTCCACCCACGCTGCCAGGCCGAGGTCGTGCGCCTCGGTGGGCAGCGGCAGCAGCAACGCGATGGTTTCGGCCAGGTCGCCGACGGCGTCGTAGCTTTCGTCGAACAGCCACTCGGGCAGGCCCGCCGCCTCGCGCGCGAGCAGCCGCAGCAGCTTGGTCGGCACCAGCTGGCGCGGCTTGCCGCCCGCGAGGAAATACACGGCCCATGCCGCATCGGCGGGATCCGCTTCGCGCAGGTAGCGCTGCAGCGCGGCCTGCTTCGCGAGGTTCGAGGTGCTCGCGTCGAGCTCGCGGTAGAGCGCGGCGAAGTCCTTCATGGTTTTGCTCCTTCCCCCTCCGGGGGAAGGTCGGGATGGGGGCCGGCGGCGGCGGATACGTCCTGATCGTCCTCGTCGCCATACTCCGTCTTGAAGCCCTGCGCATCGAGCCCGTTCTCGCGCAGCCAGCGCACCATCACCTGCACGCTGCCGTGCGTGACGAACACGCGCTCGGCACCGGTGCCCGCGATGGCCTGCTGCAAGCCGGGCCAGTCGGCATGGTCGGACATCACGAAGCCGCGGTCCACGCCGCGCCGCCGCCGCGTGCCGCGCAGCTGCATCCAGCCGCTCGCGAACGCATCGGCGTGCTGGCCGAAGCGCTTCATCCACGGCGTGCCCTGTGCCGAGGGCGGCGCCAGCACGAGCGCACGCTTCAGCAAGGCCGCATCCACGCCCGGATCGGTGACGCGCAGCGTCGCGGGCAAGGCCACGCCCGCCGCGCGGTACACCGCGTTGAGCGGCTCGACGGCGCCATGCACCACGATCGGCCCGATCGATGCGTCCACGCCGTGCAGGATGCGCTGCGCCTTGCCGAAGGCATAGCAGAAGAGCACCGATGCACGCCCGGCCTCGGCGTTGGCGCGCCACCAGGCGTCGATCTCGGCAAAGAGCGCGGCCTGCGTGGGCCAGCGGTAAATCGGCAGGCCGAAGGTCGACTCGGTGATGAAGGTGTCGCAAGGCACGGGCTCGAAGGGCGCGCAGGTGCCGTCGGGCTCGGTCTTGTAGTCGCCCGACGCCACCCACACGCGCCCGCCGTGTTCGAGCCGCACCTGTGCCGACCCCAGCACATGGCCCGCGGGATGCAGCGACACGCGCACCCCGTGGTGCGCGATGGCCTCGCCATACGGCAGCGTCTGCAGCGCGATGTCGGCGCCGAGCCGCGTGCGCAGCGTGCCGGCGCTGTCGGCGTGGGCCAGGTAGTGCACATGGCCGATGCGCGCATGGTCCGAATGCGCATGCGTGATGACGGCGCGTGCCACCGGCCGCCAGGGGTCGATGTAGAAATCGCCGGGCGGGCAATACAGCCCCTCGGGCCGGGCGACGACGAGATCTTCAGCGGGCATGGCACGCCATCGTAGGCGCCGCAGGGCTGTCTTGCCGCCGAAGCTCGGCCGCGATGCGGTGTGGGCCGGCGCCTACTTGCCCCCTACCAGCCGCGGCCCGCAGGCGCTACCAGGCGGTCCACTTCGCGTCGCTCGCCGCCGAGGCCACGGTGCGCTCGATGAAGCGCACGCCGCGTGCGCCGTCTTCCACGCGCGGATAGTCGGCCGCGAGGGCATCGGCCGGCTGGCCGGCGAGGCGCGCACGGATGTCGGCGGCCACGCCGGCATAGATGTTGGCGAAGGCCTCGATGAAGCCTTCGGGATGGCCGGCCGGCAGCCGGCTCGCGCGCTGCGCCGATTCGCAGAGCCAGGGCGCGCCGCGCGTGAGGATGCGCTTTGGCCCGTCGTGCGGCAGGTGCACGAGCTGGCTCGGCTGCTCCTGCCGCCAGGCGAGCGTGCCGAGCGTGCCCGAGATGCGCAGGCGCAGGTCGTTCTCGAGGCCGGTGTTGATCTGCGAGGCGATCAGCACGCCGCGCGCGCCGCCCCGGAAGCGCAGCAACAGGCTGCCGTCGTCGTCGAGCATGCGGCCCGGCACCAGCGCACCGAGGTCGGCGCAGAGGCTCTCGATCTCGAGGCCGGTGACGCTTGAGACGAGGTTCTCGGCATGCGAGCCGATGTCGCCGATGGCGCCCGCGGCGCCGCTCTTCGCGGGGTCGGTGCGCCAGTCGGCCTGCTTGTTGCCGCTGCCTTCGAGCTGGCTCGCGAGCCAACCCTGGTTGTATTCGACGACGATCTTGCGGATCTCACCGAGTTGGCCTGAGCGCACCATCTCGCGCGCCTGGCGCACCATCGGGTAGCCGGTGTAGTTGTAGGTCACGCCGAAGACCGTGCCCTGCTTCGCCACGCTCGCCACCAGCGCATCGGCCTGCGCGCGCGTGTGCACGAGCGGCTTGTCGCACACCACGTGGAAGCCGGCCTCGACGAAGGCCTGCGCCACTGGAAAGTGCACGTGGTTCGGCGTGACGATCGAGACGAAATCGATGCGCTCGTCCGCGGGCCGCGCCAGCTCGTCGGCTAGAAGCGCCTGCCAGTCGCCGTGGTTGCGGTCGTCGGCAAGGCCGAGGTCGGCGCCCGACGCGCGCGCCTTCTCGGGGCTCGACGACAGCGCGCCCGCGACGAGCGTGATCTGGCCGTCGAGCGCCATGGCCTTGCGGTGCACGGCGCCGATGAAGGCGTCGCGGCCGCCGCCGACCATGGCAGCGCGGAGCTTGCGAAGGGGTGTGTCGCTCATCAATCTTCTCGATCTTGCTGGCTTGGTCGTTGTTCCCTCTCCCTCTGGGAGAGGGTTAGGGTGAGGGCATCGGCGCTGGCGCGCGCACGGCGTTTGCCATCGCTGCCGCCCTCACCCCGACCCTCTCCCGGAGGGAGAGGGAGTGAAGCGATCGGCCACTGGGCCGATGGCATTCAGAAGGGAGAGTTCGGATGGTAGAAGTCCTTCGCGTTCTCCTTGGTGATCAGCACCGAGGGAATGATCGTCGTCGCGGGCAGCTTCTCGCCCTTCAGCCGCGCTTCAGCCGTGAGCTTGATCGCGTCGTAGATGAACTTGGGCGAGTAGCTCACGTCGGCGCCGATGCGCTTGTCCTTGCCGTCCATGATGGTCTTGACCATGCCCTTGGCGCCCGCGCCGCCGAACACGATCTTGATGTCGTCGCGCTTGGCCTGCTCGATGGCCTTGAGCACGCCCACGGCCATGTCGTCGTCGGCGGCCCAGATCGCGTCGATCTGCTTGAAGCGCGTGAGGTAGTCCTGCGTGACCTTGAAGGCGTCGTCGCGGTTCCAGTTGGCGTACTTGGCGTCGAGCAGCTTGATGTCCGGATGGTTCTTGAGCACGGCGTTGAAGGCGTCCATGCGCTCGTTGTCGAGCGTGGTGGCAATGCCGCGCAGCGCGACCACGTTGCCCTTGCCGCCGAGCTGCTTGACGATGTACTCGGCCGGAATACGGCCGAAGGCCGTGTTGTCGCCGGCCACGTAGGCGTCCTGCGCGCTCGTGTCGGTCAGGCCGCGGTCGACCACGGTCACGTAGGCGCCCTTGGCCTTGACCTGCGCCACTGGCTTGGTCAGCGCGGCCGATTCGAACGGAAACACCACCAGCGCGTTGATCTTGGTGACGGTCGAGAGATCTTGCAGCTGGTTGGCCTGCTCGGGCGCGTTGGCCGCGGTCTTGATCGTGATCTTCAGGTCCTTGTGCTGCTTCTCGAGGTCCTTCTTCGCCTGGTTGGCCCAGTAGTTGATGCCGCCCATGAAGCTGTGCGTGGCTGCGGGGATCGAAACGCCGAGGTTGACCTTCTCGGCGGCGAGTGCGGGCAGGCTGGCGAACGCCGCAGCGGCAACTGCCGTGAGTGCGAGGCGTCGGGTGAAAGTCGTCATGCTGGATGTCTCCTCTTGGTGGGTGGAATGGAACGGGAAAGGAACGAACTCACGAGAACTAGCGGCGTCCGCGCTGCAGGAACGCGACGATGATGATCACGAAGCCCTGCACCGCGGCGTTGAGGTACACGCTGATGATGCTGGTGAGGTTCAGGATGTTGCTGATGACCGAGAGCAGGATGGCGCCCACGACAGTGCCCGTGATGCTGCCCGCGCCGCCCTTGAGCGCGGTGCCGCCGACGATCACCGCGGCGATCGCCTCGAGCTCCCAGAGCAGGCCCGTGGTGGGCGACGCCGAACCGAGGCGCGGCACATAGAGCAATGTGGCGATGCCCACGCACACGCCGAGCAGCATGTAGGTCATGATCTTCACGCGGTCAACGTCGACGGCGGCATAACGCGCAACCTGTTCGTTCGAGCCGATGGCCTGCACGTAGCGTCCGTAGGCCGTGCGGTTGAGGATCACGCCGCCGACGATCGCCACGGCCACGAACACCCACACGGGCACCGGCACGCCCGCAAGGCTTGCGTAGTACACCGGCGCGTAGAGGTCGGACAGGTCGTTGTCGAGCGTGAGCGCGCCGCCGTCCGCAAAAAATGTGAGGTAGGCGCGAAAGATGCCCAGCGTGCCCAACGTCACGATGAAGGGTTCGATGCGCCCCTTGGTGATGAGCAGCCCGTGCGCCAGCCCGAACAGCGCACCGAGCACCACTGCGAGCACCGCGCCCATCACCACCGCCATCAGCGGCGAGCCCGAGGCCGGACCGGCCCAGTTGATGAACATGATCACGCTGCCCGCGATGAGCGCGGCCATCGAACCCACCGACAGGTCGATGCCGCCCGAGATGATCACGAAGCACATGCCCACCGCGATGATGCCGATGAAGGCCGTGCGCGTGAGCACGTTCATCGCGTTGTCGACGGTGGCGAAGTCGCTGTTGAGCAGCGTGCCGGCGATGCACAGCAGCGCGAGCCCGATGACCGGACCGAGCCCGTGCAGGTGCTCGGTCCAGCGCGTCCGGCCCTGGCCGCGGTGCTGCCCGCCTTCAGGCTGCGGCGGAGGTGTCTGCTGTTCCGGTGGCATGAGCGATGAGCTCCTCTTCTGTCAGTTGGCCCGCGTCGAGCGTGGCGACCAGTCGGCCTGCGCGCATCACCGCAACGCGGTGGCACAGGCCGATCAGCTCCATCAGCTCCGACGAGACGACGATCACCGCGAGCCCTTCACGGGCCAATCGCTGGATCAGGAAATAGATGTCGCGCTTGGCGCCCACGTCGACGCCGCGCGTGGGCTCGTCGAGCACCACCACCTTCGGCTTCGGCTGCAGCACCTTGGCGAGCGCGAGTTTCTGCTGGTTGCCGCCCGAAAGCGACGAGGCGCGCACGTCGAGCGAGCCGGTACGGATGCCGTAGTCCTTCACGGCCTCGGCGAGCGCGCCGCGCTCGGCGTCGGGCTTGAGCCATGGCGTCGCGTAGCGCTCCAGCGCCATCAGCGTGAGGTTCTGGCGCAGGCCGAAATCCACGTGCAGGCCTTTGCCCTTGCGGTCTTCGCTCAGGTAGGTAAGGCCGTGCTTCGCCGCATCGCGCGGATTGCGCCAGCCCCTGCCGTGGGGCACCGGGCGGCCGAGCATCTCGACCTCGCCGCTCGCGGGCCGCAGGCCGAGCAACCCCTCGAACAGCTCGGTGCGGCCGGCGCCGACCAGGCCCGCGAAGCCGAGGATCTCGCCGGCGCGCACCTCGAAGCCGATGTCCTGTGCCCAGCCGGGCACGCTGAAGCCGCGCACGCGCATCGCCGGCGCGCTGTGCGTGTGCACCGGGTCGCGCGGCGGGTACAGGTCGGCGAGCTCCCGGCCCACCATGAGGTTGGCCATCTTCTGGCGCGAGACCTCGGCCGTGGCCGCCTGCGCCACGAAGCGGCCGTCGCGCATCACGATCACCTCGTCGGTCACGCGCTCCACCTCGTCGAGCTTGTGCGAGATGTAGACGATGGTCACGCCGTCGGCGCGCAGCTGCGCAATGAGCTTGAAGAGGCGCTCGGTCTCGCCGGGCGTCAGCGTGGCGGTCGGCTCGTCCATGATCAGGAGCCGCGCGCGCCGCGCGATGGCCTTGGCGATCTCGACGAGCTGCTTCTCGGCCACGATGAGCCGGCGCACCTTGGTGCGCGGATCGATGGCCAGGCCGACGGCCGCGAGCGCGGCGGCGGCCTCGCGCTCCATGCCCGCGTCGTCGAGGAAAAGCCCCTTCTTCCTTTCGTGGCCGAGGAAGATGTTCTGCGCCACGCTGAGGTCTTCGGCGAGGTTGAACTCCTGATGGATCAGCACGATGCCGAGCGCTTCGGCATCGCGCGAGCCTGTAAAGCTGCGCGCCTCGCCGTTGACCCGCAACGTGCCGCCGCTCAGGCTTTCGTAGCCCGAGAGGATCTTCATCAGCGTGGACTTGCCCGCGCCGTTCTCGCCGAGCAGGCCGTAGACCTTGCCCGGCTGGAGCGCAAAACTCACGCCGTGCAGCACCTGCACCGGGCCAAAGGCCTTCACCACGCCATCGAACTCGACGGCGACGCTGCCGTTCGTCGCACCCGCAGCGGTCATGGCGCCACCCCCCGGACCTTGAGCGTCTCGTGCATGGCGAGCACACCGGCGCCGATCAGCCCGCCCTGCGTGCCGAGCGGCGTGTACTGGATCTCCAGGTGCCGCGTCGACAGCGCGAGCGAGCGCTGGTACACGCTCTGCCGCACGGCCGCGAGAAACAGCGGCCCGATCCGCGTGATGCCGCCGCCGATGAACACATGCGACGGATTGAAGAAATTGACGACGGAAGCGAGCATCTGGCCGATCAGGTTGCCGGCACGCTGGATGATGCCGTTGGCCGCGGTGTCGCCGGCGCGGCTGGCCTGACCGACGTCGACCGCGTCGATGCGGCCGCGTTCGCGCAGGCATGCGGCGAGCATGTCGCTTTCGCCGGCTTCGGCCGCTTGCACCGCCATGCGCGTGATCGCGGGGCCGGCGGCCATCGCCTCGACGCAGCCGAGGTTGCCGCAATGGCAGCGCGGCCCTTCCTGGTCGACGCAGATGTGGCCCACGTCGCCGGCCGACCCGGCCGCGCCGCGGTACACCTCGCCATGGCAGACGATGCCGCAGCCGATGCCGGTGCCGATCTTGATCACGAGGAAGTTGCTGAGCGAGCGCTTGCGCTGCCAGAGTTCGCCGAGGGCCATCAGGTTCACGTCGTTGTCGACGAAGACGGGCGCCGCATAATCTTCGCGCAGGTAGTCGCGGATCGAGAAACTGTCCCAAGCCGGCATGAGCGGCGGGTTCACGAGCTGGCCGATGTCGAAGTTGACGGGGCCGGGCACGCCGATGCCGATGCCCAGCACGTCCTTGGCGCCCGCGTCGCAGCGGGCGAGCAGTTCGCGCATCAGCGTGCGCACGCGCGCCAGCACCACGGCCGGACCCTCGCGCACGTCGGCGGGCTCTTCGTGCTGCGCAAGCACCGTGAGGTCGGGCCGCAGCACGGCCACGTCGAGGCTGGTGGCGCCGATGTCGATGCCGACCAGCACGCCGAGCCCGGCATGCAGTTGCAGGTTCTCGGCACGCCGCCCACCCGACGAGCGCTGCAGGCCCGCTTCGGCGAGCAGGCCCTGGTCGACGAGGCCCGCGATCAGCGCGTTGGCCTTGCTCTTGGAGAAGCCGAGCTGCTCGGCCATGGCATGGCGCGAGCCGCCGGCCGACCAGAAGGTCGTTTCCAGCAGCCGCATTTCATCGGCGGTAATGCCACTCCAGCGTGCCACGCGTGATGTCTCCGGTGTTCTCTTGTCGTCTGGCGGCGAATACTAGGCGCGGCGCTTCAGCCAGACAAGGCTTAACTTCGATCTATTTCAGGCCAAAGCTGGTTTCGATCCGGGCCCCATGAGGCCAGACGCAAAAAAGCCGCCCGGAGGCGGCTTTTCATGTTCGAGCCGGTGACCGGCTACTTCTTCTGGCGGTACTTGCGCAGTGCCGCGATCTGGGCGGCCATGACCGCCAGCTCGGATTGCGCCATCGCGATGTCGATGTCGCTCTTGGCATTCTTGAGCGCTTCCTCGGCGGCAGCACGGGCCTGGTTGGCCTTCTCGTCGTCGAGGTCCTTGCCGCGGATTGCGGTGTCGGACAGCACGGTGACCGTGCCGGGCTGCACTTCGAGGATGCCGCCAGCCACGAAGACGAATTCCTCGCCGCCGTCGGCCGTCTCGATGCGCACCGCACCGGGGCGGATGCGCGTGATCAGCGGGGTGTGGCGCGGGTAGATGCCGAGCTCGCCGGCTTCACCGGGCAGCGCGACGAACGTGGCCTCGCCCGAGAAGATCGACTCTTCCGCGCTGACCACGTCGACGTGAATGGTGTTTGCCATGTGCGTTCCTGCGTCGCCTTAGGCGACTTTCTTGGCCTTCTCGAAAGCCTCGTCGATCGTGCCGACCATGTAGAACGCTTGTTCCGGCAGGTGGTCGGCTTCGCCGTTCACGATCATCTTGAAGCCACGGATGGTTTCCGACAGCGGCACGTACTTGCCGGGCGAGCCCGTGAACACTTCGGCCACGTGGAACGGCTGCGACAGGAAACGCTGGATCTTGCGGGCACGGGCCACGGCCAGCTTGTCGTCGGGCGCAAGCTCGTCCATGCCGAGAATCGCGATGATGTCGCGCAGTTCCTTGTAGCGCTGCAGCGTGCCTTGCACGGCGCGGGCCACGTTGTAGTGCTCTTCGCCGACCACGTTCGGGTCGAGCTGGCGCGAGGTCGAATCGAGCGGGTCCACAGCGGGGTAGATACCGAGCGAGGCGATGTCGCGCGACAGCACCACGGTGGAGTCCAGGTGGGCGAAGGTGGTGGCGGGCGACGGGTCGGTCAAGTCGTCGGCCGGCACGTACACGGCCTGGATCGAGGTGATCGAGCCGACCTTGGTCGAGGTGATCCGCTCTTGCAGGCGGCCCATTTCCTCGGCCAGCGTCGGCTGGTAGCCCACGGCCGAAGGCATGCGGCCCAGCAGTGCCGACACTTCGGTACCGGCCAGCGTGTAGCGGTAGATGTTGTCCACGAAGAACAGCACGTCGCGGCCTTCGTCGCGGAACGACTCGGCGATCGTCAGGCCGGTCAGCGCCACGCGCAGACGGTTGCCCGGGGGCTCGTTCATCTGGCCGTAGACCATGGCCACTTTCGACTCCTCGAGCTTCTCGAGGTTCACGACGCCGGAGTCGGCCATCTCGTGATAGAAGTCGTTGCCCTCGCGGGTACGTTCACCCACACCGGCGAACACCGACAGGCCCGAGTGTGCCTTGGCGATGTTGTTGATGAGTTCCATCATGTTCACGGTCTTGCCCACGCCGGCGCCGCCGAACAGGCCCACCTTGCCGCCCTTGGCGAACGGGCACACGAGGTCGATCACCTTGATGCCGGTTTCCAGCAGGTCTTGCGAAGGCGAGAGTTCGTCGTACGCGGGCGCCTTGCGGTGGATCGAGGCGGTGAGTTCCTGGCCGACCGGGCCGCGCTCGTCGATGGGCGAGCCCAGCACGTCCATGATGCGGCCGAGCGTGGCCTTGCCGACCGGCACGGTGATGGGCGCGCCGGTGTTCTTGACCATGAGGCCGCGGCGCAGGCCGTCGGACGAGCCGAGCGCAATGGTGCGCACCACGCCGTCGCCGAGCTGCTGCTGCACTTCAAGGGTCAGCGCGCTGCCCTCGAGCTTCAAGGCGTCGTACACCTTGGGCATCTGGTCACGCGGGAACTCCACGTCGACCACGGCGCCGATACATTGGACAATTTTTCCTTCAGCCATGGCGATTCCTTCTGGATCTCAATAATGTTGCGACAGGTTCTTGCAGAAGCGTCCTTGTGCCATTGCGGGCCGCTTTTGCAAGAATGCCGGCCAGGCCGGCACCCTTGATTTCAGATCGATGCGATCAGACCCCGGCCGCGGCAGCCGCGCCGGACACGATCTCGGAAAGCTCCTTCGTGATGCCGGCCTGGCGGGTCTTGTTGTAGACCAGCTTGAGTTCGCTGATCACGTTGCCTGCGTTGTCGGTCGCAGCCTTCATGGCCACCATGCGCGCAGAGTGCTCGGAAGCCATGTTCTCGGCCACGGCCTGGTAGACCAGCGACTCCACGTAGCGCACCAGCAGTTCGTCGATGACGCTCTCGGGATCGGGCTCGTAGATGTAGTCCCACGAGTGATGGCCTTCCTGCACCTGGAGCGAGTCCGCCGCCAGCGGCAGCAGGTGTTCGACCACCGGCTCCTGCTTGATGGTGTTGATGAACTTCGTGTAGCACAGGTACACGGCCGACAGCTTGCCCTCGGCGTACGCGTCGAGCAGGGTCTTGACCGGCCCGATGAGCTTGTCGAGGTGCGGCGTGTCGCCCAGATGGGTGACGTTCGCCACCACGCGTGCGCCGACGCGGTTCAGGAAGCCCAGGCCCTTGCCGCCGATGGCCACCGTCTCGATCGCAACGCCCGCGGCCTGCGCCTCGCGCAACTTGGTCGTCACGGCGCGCAACAGGTTGGTGTTCAGCCCGCCGCACAGGCCCTTGTCGCTCGTCACGATGATGAAGCCGATGGCCTTGGCCTCGTTCGTCTTCATGAACGTGTGAACGTACTCGGGATTCGCCTGGCCCAGGTTGGCCGCGATGTTGCGGATCTTCTCGCTGTAGGGGCGTGCCGCGCGCATGCGCTCCTGCGCCTTGCGCATCTTGGAGACCGAGACCATTTCCATGGCCTTGGTGATCTTCTTGGTGTTTTCCACCGATTTGATCTTGCCGCGAATCTCTTTACCTGCAGCCATCTTTTTAGCTCCTGAGCTTCTTCGCGGGGCAGCCGTGGAACCGGCTTTGCCGGGCCATTGGCTGCGCCCCCTCGAGGGGGAAACGGCCGAAGGCCGCTTCGGGGGTGAGCCAGTTCTTCATCAGGCGAACGACTTCTTGAACGCGGTGATCGCGCTCGTCAGTTCGGCCTCGGCATCCTTGTCGAGTGCCTTGGCTTGCTCGATCTTGTCGAGCAGGGCCGCGTGGCTGGTCTTCAGGAACTGGTGCAGGCCATGCTCGAAGGGCAGAACCTTCTTGATGTCCAGGTCGTCCATGAAACCCTTGTTCACGGCGAACAGCGTCGCGCCCATCAGCGAGATCGGCAGCGGGCTGTACTGGGCCTGCTTGAGCAGTTCGGTCACGCGGGCACCGCGGTCGAGCTGCTTGCGGGTGGCTTCGTCCAGGTCGGAAGCGAACTGCGCGAACGCAGCCAGCTCGCGGTACTGCGCGAGGTCGGTACGGATACCGCCCGACAGGCTCTTGATGATCTTGGTCTGTGCCGCCGAACCCACGCGCGACACCGAGATACCGGCGTTGATGGCGGGGCGAATGCCTGCGTTGAACAGGCTGGTTTCCAGGAAGATCTGGCCGTCGGTGATCGAGATCACGTTCGTCGGCACGAACGCGGACACGTCGCCGGCCTGCGTCTCGATGATCGGCAGCGCGGTCAGCGAGCCGGTCTTGCCCTTGACTTCACCCTTGGTGAAGGCTTCGACGTAGTCGGCGTTCACGCGGGCTGCGCGCTCGAGCAGGCGGCTGTGGAGATAGAACACGTCGCCGGGATAGGCTTCGCGGCCCGGCGGGCGGCGCAGCAGCAGCGAAACCTGGCGGTAGGCCACGGCCTGCTTCGACAGGTCGTCATAGACGATCAGCGCGTCCTGGCCACGGTCGCGGAAGTACTCGCCCATCGTGCAGCCCGAATAGGCCGACACGTACTGCATGGCCGCCGATTCGGAGGCCGAGGCGGCCACCACGATCGTGTAGTCCATGGCACCGGCCTGCTCGAGCGAACGCACCACGTTCTTGATCGACGACGCCTTCTGGCCGATGGCGACGTAGATGCAGGTCACGCCCTGGCCCTTCTGGGCAATGATCGCGTCGATGGCCACGGCCGTCTTGCCAGTCTGGCGGTCGCCGATGATCAGCTCGCGCTGGCCACGGCCGATCGGCACCATCGAGTCGATGGACTTGAGGCCGGTCTGCAGCGGCTGGTCGACCGACTTGCGGGCGATCACGCCCGGGGCGACCTTCTCGATCACGTCGGTCATCTTGGCGTTGATCGGGCCCTTGCCGTCGATCGGCTGGCCCAGCGCGTTGACGACGCGGCCGATGAGTTCGGGGCCGACGGGCACTTCCAGGATGCGGCCGGTGCACTTGACCGTGTCGCCTTCGGAGATGTGCTCGTACTCGCCCAGGATCACGGCGCCGACCGAGTCGCGCTCGAGGTTCAGCGCCAGGCCGAACGACGGCGTGCCGTCGGGGCTCGGGGGGAACTCGAGCATTTCGCCCTGCATCGCGTCGGACAGGCCGTGCACGCGCACGATGCCGTCGGTCACCGAGACCACGGAGCCTTCATTGCGGATGTTGGCGCTGACGCCCAGACCCTCGATGCGGCTCTTGATCAGTTCGGAAATTTCTGCGGGATTGAGTTGCATGACTCTTTCCTTCTTTCTGTAAATGGGGCCAACTGGCTGCCGCCCGCCCTCAGGCGGTCAGCGCCGCTTTCATTTGTTCGAGGCGCGCCTTGACCGAAGTGTCGAGCACTTCGTCGCCGACCACGGCGCGGATGCCGCCGATCAGCGAGGGGTCGAGTTCGACCCGTGTCGTGAGCTGGCGCCCAAAGCGCCGCTCCAGCGCCGCGCCCACTTCGGCCAGCGCTGCGTCGTCGATCGGGAAAGCGCTGTAGACCACGGCATCGGCAGCCCCGCTGCGCGCATTGCACAGGACACGGAACTGCAGCGCCACTTCGGGCAGCGTGGCGAGCCGGCCGTTGTCGATAACGGTGCGCAGAAAGTTCTTGCCCGCCTCCGGCAGCGGCTGCTTCAACATCCCGGTGACCAGCTCGAACACCTGCTCGGGCGGCACCTTCGGATTGGCAGCGAACTGCAGGAGCTGCGGATTGCCGGCAATGGCCGTCAGCGGGTCGAGCCAGCCGGCCGTGCCGTCGAGGTCTGCGACGCAGGCCTTGAACAGCGCTTCGGCGTAGGGACGGGCGATGGTCGCGAGTTCGGCCATGTCGTCCTCAGAGCTCGGTCTTCAGGCGGTTGAGCAGGTCGGCATGAACGCCGGCATTGACTTCCTTACGGAGAATCTGCTCGGCACCCTTGACGGCCAGTGCGGCCACCTGCTCGCGCAGCGCCTCACGCGCACGCACGGATTGCTGCTCGGCCTCGTCGCGCGCGGCGGCCACGATCTTGTTGGCCTCCTCGGTGGCGCGGCTCTTGGCCTCTTCGATGATCTGCTGGGCACGGCGGTCGGCGTCGGCCAGGCGGCTGGTGGTCTCGTTGCGAGACGCCACCAGTTCCTGCTCGACGCGCTGGTTGGCGGAGGCCAGTTCGGCCTTGGCCTTCTCGGCGGCCGCCAGGCCCGCAGCGATCTTTTGTGCTCGTTCGTCCAGGGCCTTCGCAATCGGCGGCCACACGAACTTCATCGTGAACAGCACAAGCAGCAGGAAGACGATGGCCTGAACGAACAGGGTCGCGTTGATACTCACGGCAACACCTTTCTGGAGTGGCGTTGAACGGAATTACTTCGGCAGCGCGGCGATGAACGGGTTGGCGAAGGCGAACAGCAGCGCGATGGCCACACCGATCAGGAATGCGGCGTCGATCAGACCGGCCAAGATGAACATCTTGGTCTGCAGGTCGTTCATGAGCTCGGGTTGACGAGCCGATGCCTCGAGGAACTTGCCGCCCATCAGCGCGATACCGATGGAAGCACCGATCGCGCCGAGACCGACGATCAAACCACAAGCCAGAGCGACGAGACCGAGAACGTTTTCCATGATGACTCCTTAGGACAGATTGAAAGCAAACGAAAAGAAAAAGGGGAACTCAATGCGCTTCATGAGCCTGGCCGAGATAGATCAAGGTCAGCATCATGAAAATGAATGCCTGAAGCGTGATCACCAGGATGTGGAAGATCGCCCAGACGGTACCGGCAACGACGTGCCCGATCGGCAACATCACTCCCGAGAACGAGGCTGCCATCGCGCCACCCATGAGCGCGATCAGCATGAAAACGAGTTCACCCGCATACATGTTGCCGAACAACCGCATGCCGTGCGAGACGGTCTTTGCGAGGTATTCGATGACCTGCATCAGCAGGTTGATGGGCCAGAGCACCGGGTGGGCACCGAATGGCGCCGTGATGAGCTCATGGCCCCAGCCGCCCAGACCCTTGATCTTGACGCTGTAGAACAGGCACAGCAGCAGCACCGAGGTCGACAGGCCGAGCGTGGTGGAGAGGTCGGCCGTGGGCACGACGCGCATGTAGGCATGGTGCGGATCGTGACCGGCGGCCTCGTAGGCCTTGGCCCAGAGCGAAGGCAGCAGGTCGACCGGCAGCAGGTCCATGGCGTTCAGCAGGAAGATCCAGACGAACACCGTGAGCGCCAATGGCGCGATGAACTGCCGGCTCTTGGCATTGCGGATGTTGGCCTTGGCCTGGTTGTCGACCATCTCGACCAGGATCTCGACGGCCGCCTGGAAGCGCCCGGGCACGCCGGGCGTGGCCTTGCGCGCGGCGAGCCACAGCACGAAGCAACCCAACGCGCCCACGGTCAGCGCATAGAGCACGGAGTCGAGGTTGATGACGTTGAAGTCGACGATCGCCTTCTGGACGACGGGATTGAGGCTCCAGTCAACTTGCCAGTGCTGGAGGTGGTGAACGATGTATTCACTCGCGGTCGGGGCGTTTCCTTCGGCGGCCATCTTTCAGCGTCTCTTCTTAAACAGTCAAATCCGGTTCAACAACCCGGGCCGCACCAACAGCGCCACCCAGTACATCTTCATGGCGGCCACCACGCCAGCCACCAAGGCCAGCCAGTTGATGCCCTCGATCAGCCACGGCGCTGCGGCCAGCAAGGCCACGGTCAGTCCGATCTTGATCATCTCCCACACAAAAAACCTCAACATGGCCGCAGACTGCGCAACGGCAACACCCGCCCTGCGCACACCCCGGACGAACAACGCCGCCGGGATCGCCACCGCCATGGCCCCATAAAAACCCGAGACCGCCGCGCCGATGCGCTGCGTCCAGATCCATGCCGCTCCAGCCACAAGCAATCCCACGGCCACCTGGGCCCCAATCACCCACCAGGGCGACAATTCGGGATTTTTCTCGCGAAGCCGCTGCGCCTCCTCGGCGGTCAGTGGCTTGAAGTCGGAGACTTCGGCATCGATCTCGGAGACGGGAGCGTTGGTTGTCATTGGAATGCCGCTCGCGCTGTCAGCCGGGAATTTAACAAAGCCATTGATTATAAGTAGAAACCCAGGCGCCTCGGCCACTTCAGGCCTCACGTTTGAAAAAGGGTCGCTGCATGCCACCCGGAAGCCAACCCGGCCACAGCGCCGCCAGGGGGACCGGCCGATAATTCCGGCATGCATCCCCTCACCGCCGCTCTCCCCTCCACCACCTGCTACCTCGACGGCGAATACACCGCCCTGAAGGACGCGAAGGTCAGCGTTCTCGACCGCGGCTTCATCTTCGGCGACGGCATCTACGAAGTCGTCCCGGTCTACCACGGCCAGCCCTTCTGCTTCGAAGAACACATGGCGCGGCTCGACCGCTCGCTGGCCGAACTGCAGATCGCCAACCCGCTCTCGCTGGCCGAATGGCGCGACATCGTGATGCGGCTGGTCGCGCCGGGCGGCGAGGCGCCGCAATCCGTGTACTTCCAGGTGACGCGCGGCGTGGCGCCGCGCGAACATGGCATGACCCGCGGCATTCGCCCCACGGTGTTCGTGATGGTGAATCCGCTGCCGCCCGTGGCCGATGCGGTGCGCGCCAAGGGCGTGGCCTGCGTGAGCGCGGCCGACTTCCGCTGGCAGAAGGCCCACATCAAGAGCACCAGCCTCCTGGGCGCGGTGCTGGCGCGTCAGATCAGCGTCGAGGCCGGCGCCGCCGAAACCGTCATGTTCCGCGACGAATGGCTCAGCGAAGCCTCGTCGAGCAACGTCTGGATCGTGAAGGACGGCAGCCTGCTGGGGCCGCCCAAGGACAACCTGGTGCTGACCGGCATCCGCTACGGCCTGCTCGAGCGCCTGTGCGCCGAGCACGGCATTCCGTTCGCGCTGCGCCGCATCGCGCGCGACGAGGTGTTCGCCGCCGACGAGTTGCTGCTGTCGTCGGCCACCAAGGAAGTGCTGCCGGTCTCCACGCTCGACGGCCAGCCCATTGGAAATGGCCGCCCCGGCCCCATCTACCAAGCCTTGTATGCAGCCTATCAAGAGGCCAAGCAGCGCAACGCCCGACAGCAGCACCCAACACAAGGAGCGACCACCGCATGAACGACATCAGCATCACCGACACCGGCACCACGGCCGCTCCCGACCCGCGCAAGGAGTCGCTGATCGAGTACCCGTCGCAGTTCCCGATCAAGGTCATGGGCGCCAAGGCCGACGGCTTCGTGCATGCCGTGACCCAGATCGCCGAACGCTTCGACCCGGCTTTCGACGCCACCACGGTCGAGTTGCGCAACAGCAAGGCCGGCAACTACCTGGGCGTCACGATCACCGTGACCGCCACCAGCCGCGAGCAGCTCGACGACCTGTACCGCGCGCTGTCGAGCCATCCGATGGTAAAGGTCGTCCTTTGACGCGATGACCGCCGGGACCGCAGAACGCGCGGCGGACGCGGCCGGCGTGGCCATCGAGGTGCAATGGCTCGGCCGCGCCGACTACGCGGCCACCTACGAGGCCATGCGCCGGTTCACGCACGAGCGCCACCCCGCAACGCCCGACGCGCTCTGGCTCTGCGAGCACGAGCCCGTCTTCACGCAGGGGATCGCGGGCCGGCAGGACCACATCCTCGCGCCCGGCGACATCCCCGTGGTGCAGACCGACCGCGGCGGGCAGGTGACCTTCCATGGCCCGGGCCAGGTGGTCGCCTATCCGCTGATCGACCTGCGGCGCGCGGGCTACTACGTGAAGGAGTACGTCTACCGCATCGAGGAATCCGTGCTGCGCACGCTGGCGCATTTCGGCGTGACCGGGCACCGCGTCGCGGGCGCGCCGGGCATCTACGTACGGCTCGACGACCCGTTCTCGCACGCGGCGCTGACCGGCCCGCGGCCCGCGGCCGAACCGTTTCGCGGCCTCGGCAAGATCGCCGCGCTGGGCATCAAGGTGAGCCGCCACGCCACCTACCACGGGGTGGCGCTCAACGTCGGCATGGACCTCGAACCCTTCTCGCGCATCAACCCTTGCGGCTACGCCGGGCTGCAAACGGTCGATCTTTCTACAATCGGGGTCCAAACCACATGGGAAGACGCTGCCCGGGTGCTGAGCCAGAAGCTCGCCACCTACCTGGCACGTTGACACGCCAATGAGCACCACCACCGAAGCCGTTCCCGCACCCGTCGTGCGAGAGGCGCAAAGCGCCGAAAACTACAACCCGATGGCCAAGCAGAAGGCCGCGGCCAAGCTCTCGCGGATTCCCGTCAAGGTGGTCCAGGGCGGCGAAGTGCTCAAGAAGCCCGAGTGGATCCGGGTGAAGGCCGGCAGCCCCACTACGCGCTTCTACGAGATCAAGCAGATCCTGCGCGAGAGCAACCTGCACACGGTCTGCGAAGAAGCCTCGTGCCCGAACATCGGCGAATGCTTCGGCAAGGGCACGGCCACCTTCATGATCATGGGCGACAAGTGCACGCGCCGCTGCCCGTTCTGCGACGTGGGCCACGGCCGCCCCGATCCGCTCGACAAGGACGAGCCGCTCAACCTCGCCAAGACCATCGCCAAGCTGCGCCTGAAGTACGTGGTGATCACCAGCGTCGACCGCGACGACCTGCGCGACGGCGGCAGCCAGCATTTCGTCGACTGCATCCGCAACGTGCGCGAGCTCTCGCCGGCGACGCAGATCGAGATCCTGGTGCCCGACTTCCGCGGCCGCGACGACCGCGCGCTCGAGATCCTCAAGCTCGCGCCACCCGACGTGATGAACCACAACCTCGAGACCGCGCCGCGCCTCTACAAGGAAGCACGCCCGGGCAGCGACTACCAGTTCAGCCTGAACCTGCTCAAGAAGTTCAAGGCGCTGCACCCGAAGGTGCCGACCAAGAGCGGCATCATGGTGGGCCTGGGCGAGACCGACGAAGAGATCCTGCAGGTGATGCGCGACATGCGCGCGCACGACATCGACATGCTGACCATCGGCCAGTACCTGTCGCCGTCGGGCTCGCACCTGCCGGTGCGCCGCTACGTGCACCCCGACACCTTCAAGATGTTCGAGGAAGAGGCCTACAAGATGGGCTTCTCGCACGCGGCGGTGGGCGCCATGGTGCGCTCGAGCTACCACGCCGATCAGCAGGCGCACGCGGCCGGCGTCTGAGCCCTTGTTGCGACGGGCCGCCGCAGGGCGCCCGTCGCGCGCGGCTCACCGATCGCTGTCCTTCTTCGCTATCCTGCCGGCTGGCCAAGATGAAGGACTGATTCTCTCCATGCACACCGCTGTTCAAGCCCTGATGGAACGCGACTTCGGCACCATTGCCGACCTGATTCGCCTCCATGCCCGACATTCCCCCGACCACGCCGCGCTGGCCGATGCGCAGCACACGTTGAGCTACGGCGCGCTCGACGCGCTGATGGACCGCATCGCGGCCGGCCTGCAGCGCGACGGCCTCACGGCCGGCGACGCGATCGCCGTCTGCGCCCTCTCGTCGGTGCACTACGCGGCCGTGTTCCTCGGTGCGCTGCGCGCGGGCGTCGCGGTCGCGCCGCTGGCGCCCGGCTCCACGCCCGCCAGCCTGGCGCGCATGATCGCCGACGCCGACGCGCGCATTCTCTTCACCGACGCCTCGGCCGCCGAGGTCGTCGGCCCCGCGCAGCCGGACGGCATTTTGCGCGTGGCGCTAGACGGCTCGCAGGCGGGGTGCAACCTCGAGGACTGGCTCCCGCCGGCCGGCACGACGCTCCGCGCCGCCGAGGTGCAGCCCTCGACGCCCTTCAACATCATCTATTCGTCGGGCACGACGGGCGAGCCCAAGGGCATCGTCCAGGGGCACGGCATGCGCTGGGCCCATGTGCAGCGCGGCGCCCAGTACGAATACGGGAGCGACACCGTCACGCTGCTGTCGACGCCGCTCTACTCCAACACCACGCTGGTGGTGTTCTTCCCGACCATCGCCTTCGGCGGCTGCGTGATGCTGATGCCCAAGTTCGACGCGCTCGGCTACCTGCAGCTCGCCGAGAAGCACCGCGTGACGCACACCATGCTCGTGCCGGTGCAATACCAGCGCCTGATGGCGCACCCGCGCTTCGGCGAGCACGACCTGTCGTCGTTCCGCTTCAAGTTCAGTACCAGCGCGCCTTTCAATGCGGCGCTCAAGGCCGACGTGCTCGCGCGCTGGCCCGGCGGGCTGATCGAGTTCTACGGCATGACCGAAGGCGGCGGCACCTGCATCCTCGAGGCGCACCTGCACCCGACCAAGCTGCACACGGTGGGGCAGCCGGCAACGGGCAGCGACATCCGCCTGATCGACGAGGACGGCAACGAGCTGCCGCGCAACGACCCCGAGGCCGCAGGCGAGGTGGTGGGCCACTCGGCCGGCATGATGACCGGCTACCACCGCCAGCCCGAGAAGACGCGCGAGGCCGAATGGTTCGACGCCACGGGCAAGCGTTTCATCCGCACCGGCGACGTGGGCCGCTTCGACGCCGACGGCTTCCTGACGCTGTTCGACCGCAAGAAGGACATGATCATCAGCGGCGGCTTCAACATCTACCCGAGCGACCTCGAGGCCGTGCTGCGCGGCCATGCCGCCGTGGCCGACGTCGCGGTGGTCGGCGTGCCGTCCGAACAGTGGGGCGAGACACCGGTGGCTTTCGTGGTGCGCCGCGAGGGCGACGGCACCGCGGCGAGCGAACTGCTGCAATGGACCAACGCCCAGCTCGGCAAGACGCAGCGCCTCGCGGACCTGCGCCTGATCGACGAACTGCCGCGCAGCGCGATCGGCAAGGTGCTCAAGCGCGAGCTGCGTGAGCTCGCGCGCTGACGCGAGCGACGGGCCGCCCCGCGAGGGCGGCGGCCACGGGTTGCTGTGGGTGCTGGCCGCGGTGGCCGTGGCTTTCGCGGTGCTTCGGCCACGCGCACCGATGGACTGGCTCGCGCTCGTCGACTGGCAGACCATCGGAGCGCTCGCGGGCCTGCTCGCGATCACCCAGGGCGTGGAAAAGAGCGGCATGCTCCAGGCCGCCGCGCAGCGCCTGCTGGCCCGCACGCACGACCAGCGCAGCCTCGCGCTCTGGCTGACCGGCGGCGCGGCGCTGCTGTCGGCGCTGGTGACCAACGACGTGAGCCTGTTCCTGCTGGTGCCGCTCACGCGCGTGCTCGCGACCCAGGCGCACCTGCCGCTCGCGCGGCTCGTGGTGCTCGAGGCGCTGGCCGTCAATGCGGGCTCGGCGCTCACGCCGATCGGCAATCCGCAGAACCTCTACCTCTGGCACCGGTCCGGCGAAAGCTTCGTGGCCTTCATGGGCATGATGCTGCCGACGGTCGCGGTGATGCTGTTCTGGCTGTTCGTGGCGGTGTGGCTGCTCGTGCCGCGCACGCCGGTCGCGCTCCGGCCCCAGGCCGAGGCCGCGCCGCTGCAGCCGAAGCTGCTGGGCCTCGCGGCGCTGCTGTTCGTCGGTTTCGTCGTTGCGCTCGAACGCCGCTGGCTGCTGCCGGGGCTGGGCGTGGTGCTGGCTGCGTTCCTGGTGTTCCATCCGCGCGTGCTGCGCGACGTCGACTGGGCACTGCTCGCGATCATCGCGCTGATGTTCGTGGACCTGCGGCAGCTCGCCGAGCTGCCGGTCATGGACGCGCTGCTGAACCACTGGCCGATCACGGAAGGCTGGCGCGCCTATCTGGCGGCCATCGCCGCCTCGCAGCTCATCAGCAACGTGCCCGCTGCGATCCTGCTCGACGGCCATGTGCGCGACCTGCCCGCGCTCGCGGCGGGCGTGAGCGTGGGCGGTTTCGGCTTCGTGCTCGGCTCGCTGGCCAACCTGATCGCGCTGCGGCTTGCGAAGGTGCCGCACGGGCTGCGCGAGTTCCACCGCATCAGCATTCCGTTTCTTCTGGTGGTGGGGATTTCGGCACTGCTGCTGCGGCTGGCGTGACAATCGGTCGCCTGCCTGCCGCCATGCACACGCCCACCCCGCCCCAACTTTCCGTGCGCCACTACGGCCCGTCGCGCGGCAGCCATGCGCACGACCATTTCCAGGTGCTGATCGGCCTCGAGGGCCTGCTGCAGATCGAAGTCGAGGGCCACGGCGCGGGCATCGGTGTGGGCGCCGCGCAGGTGATCGCGCCCGGCGACCGGCACGACTTCGAGGCGCGCTGCGGCGGCAGCGCGTGCTTGGTGCTCGACACGCCGAACGCGCATTGGGCGCATTGCGCCGGACGGGCGCCGTCCGACCCGGCGCAGCTGCATGCGCTCGCGCGCTATCTCGCGCATTGCCTGCGCAAGGAGCCGCAGCCGTTTTCGCAGGCTCTGCTGCACGGGCCGGCGCTGCTGCTCGAAACCTGGCGCCCCGATGCACCGGTCGCCGCTGCGCGCCGCCGCCGCATCGACTGGGCCGCGCTCGCGGCCTGGGCCGGGGCGCGACTGCACGAGCCGCTCACCGTGGCCGACCTGGCGCGCGTGGCCTGCCTGAGCCCGAGCCACCTGGCGCAACGCTGCCGCGAGGAGCAGCACACGAGCCTGATGCACTGGCTGCGATCGCTGCGGCTGGCGCAGGCGCGCGAACTGCGGCGCGAGGGGCTGAGCGTGGCCGAGACGGCGCGCCGCACGGGCTACCGATCCCCGTCGGCACTGACGGCCGCACTGCGCCGTTGACTTTGCCTTCCTCCCTCCCCCGCTGGGGGAGGGCAGGGGTGGGGGCACGGCGGGAAGGAGCAAGACCGTCGTTGCACGACGATGTGCAGTCATTTCGCGACGACCGCATGGCGTAGCCTCGGCGTTCATGTCCGCCACCTTTTACGCCCTGCTCGCCATCGCGCTCTGGGCCACGCTCGCTTCGCTCGGCACCGCGCTGTCGCACCTGCCGCCGTTCCTGCTGACCGGGCTCGCACTGATCATCGGCAGCATGCCGAGCTGGCCGCTGGTGCTGCGCGACCGGGCCGCCTGGCGCGTGCCGCCGCGCACGCTGGCGCTGGGCGTCTACGGCCTTTTCGGCTTCCACTTCCTGCTGTTCATCGCGCTGCGGCATGCGCCGCCGGTCGAGGCCAACCTCGTCAACTACCTGTGGCCGCTGTTCATGGTGGTGCTTGCGCCGGTGCTGCTGCCGGGCGTGTCGCTGCGGCTGCTGCACGTGGCGGCGGCATTGCTCGGCTTCGCGGGCGCGGCGGTAGCGATCCTCGGCACGCGCGGCGGCGCGGGCGGCGGCGCCGAGGCGCTCCACGGCTACTGGGGCTTCGTGCCGGCACTGGGTTCGGCCTTCATCTGGGCCAGCTACTCGCTCTGGACAAAGCGCGTGCCGGCGTTTCCGACCTCGGCCATCGGCCTGTTCGGGCTGGTCTCGGGCGCACTCTCGCTGGCCTGCCATGCGGTGCTCGAGGCGCCGGTGGCACTGTCGGGCCACGACTGGCTGCTGCTCGCGCTGTGCGGGCTCGGTCCGCTCGGCGCAGCCTTCTTCGTCTGGGACATGGCGCTCAAGCGCGGCGATCCGCGGCGCATCGGCATCCTGAGCTACCTCACGCCGCTGGGCTCGACGGCGCTGCTGCTGCTCGTGACGGGCCGACCGCTGACCGGGAGCATCGCCCTGGCCGCGGTGCTCATCATCTCGGCGGCGGTGATGGGCACGCGCGCGCGCTGACTGAATGGCTCTCGTCCGACGAAGCCGCGCGTTTTTATGACTAGAGTGGAGGCTCAGGAAAAAAGGAGCTCCCCCATGGACAAGAACAAGAACGAGGATTTCGAGATCACGCCCAAACTGGTGTTCGACCTGAACCTGGCGCTCTACCTCGACCTCGTGGCCGCACTCGAAGGCGCGGGTGCCGTCACCTACCGCCAGATGGCGGCCCGGGTGCTCAACATCAGCATGGACGCGCGCGCCGACGGCGAAACCGGGCTGGCCACCGCACTCGAAGGCGTCGCCAACGGCTTTGCGGGCCAGGGCGGCGGCCTGTCGGTCGAACTGCTGAAGGCCGCGCGCAGTCTGCGCGAGGACGACGCCATGGGCGACATCCCGATGCGCCCAGGCGAAGGCTGAGAAGCCCGCGGGCGCGTCAGTCTGCCGCCACCTGCAGCACCAGCTTGCCGAAGTTCTCGCCGCTGAAAAGCCGGTTCAGCGCTTCCGGGAAGGTGTCGAGCCCGACCACCACGTCTTCCTTGCTCTTCATGCGGCCGTCCTTCAGGTAGCCCGCGAGCTCGGCCACGGCAAGGTGGTAGCGGTCGGCATAGTCGAACACCACGATGCCTTCCATGCGCGCGCGGTTCACCAGCAGGCTCAGGTAGTTGCGCGGGCCGGCCGAAGGCATGCTGTTGGCGTTGTTGTACTGGCTGATCGCGCCGCAGATGATCACGCGGGCCTTGCGCGCGAGCCGCGCGAGTACCGCGTCGAGGATCTCGCCGCCGACGTTGTCGAAGTAGATGTCCACGCCCTTCGGGCAATGCGCCTTGAGCCCCTCGCGGACCGCGCCGGGCCCGGCCTTGTAGTCGATGCAGGCATCGAAACCCAGCTCTTTCACGACCCAGTCGCACTTGGCGGCGCCGCCCGCGATGCCGACCACGCGGCAGCCCTTGATCTTGGCGAGCTGGCCCACGGTCTGGCCCACGGCACCGGCAGCGCCCGAAATGACCACCGTCTCGCCGGCCTTGGGCTGGCCCACCTCCATCAGGCCGAAGTAGCCGGTCATGCCGGGCATGCCGAGCACGTTGAGCCACTGGTGAAGGGTGCCCATGCCGAGGTCGATCTTCGAGAGGCCACTGCGCTGGATGTCTTCTTGCGCGACGAGCGAATATTCCTGCACGCCGAGCGTGCCGTAGACGGTGTCGCCCACCGCGAACTGCGGGTTCTTCGACGCCGCGACGCGGCCGACGCCGCCGGCGCGCATGACCTCGTCGATGGCCACCGGCGCGATGTAGCTCCGGGCATCGTTGAGCCAGCCGCGCATCGCCGGATCGAGCGAGAGCGACAGAGTCCGCACCAGCACCCCGCCCTCGGCAGGCTCGCCGACCGACTCGGTGGTGAAGCGCCAGTGCTCGCGCGTGGCGGCCCCCTCGGGGCGCTTGGCGAGGCGAACCTGGTGGTTGACGAGAGGGCTGCTCATGGGAGTCTCCTTGTTCGATGGCGCTGCAGGGAGGCGCATCGTAGCCCTGCGGCGCGCAGCGCCTGGTAGCGCAGGCGACAGCGCGATCGCGCCTACAGCCGCACGATGATCCGGAGCCCGGGCTGCGCGTTGCGCACCGTCATGCTGCCGCCGTGCGCCTCGGCGATCAGCCGGCAAAGGTACATGCCGAGCCCGACGCCGCCGGTCGTCCGCGCACGCGCGCCGTCGGTGCGGTAGAAGGGCTCGGTCAGCCGTTCGAGCTGCGCCTCCTCGACGCCCGGGCCGTGGTCGCGCACCTCGATCTCGACGCCCTGCAACGCGGGTCCGTCGAGCACCGCGCGCAGCGCCACGCTGGGCGCGCGCGGCGCATCGGTGCTGTAGCGCAGTGCGTTGTCGAGCAGGTTGCGCAACAGCAGCCGGATGCGCGTGCGGTCGACCGAGTGCGGCGGCAGGCCTTCGGCCAGGTCGAGGTGCAGCTTGTGCGCGCCCGGCATTTCGGCCACGGTGTCGCGCACCAGGCCCGCAAGGTCGACCGGCTCGCGCAGCAGCGCCACATGCGGGCTCGCGAGCCGCTCGCTCTCGAGCAGGTCGCTGATCAGGTCGCGCATTTCGTTGAGGTCGCGCAGCAGCGCCTCGCGCTCGGCCGCGCCCTCGGCCCTGGCCGGCAGCAGCTCGGCATTCAGCCGGGCACGCGTGAGCGGCGAGCGCAACTCGTGGCTCAATGCGAGCAGCAGCCCGCGCTTGGCGTCGAGCATGGCCTGGATGTCGTTGGCCATGGTGTTGATGCGCTCAGCCAGGTCGCCGAGGTCGTCGTTGCGGCGCACCGGAATCGGTGCGGTGAACTCGCCGCGGCCGAAGCGCTGTGCACCTTCGCGGATGTCGATCAGCGGGCGCAGCAGCCGGTTCACATAGGCATAGCCGAGCACCACGAGCAGCAGCAGCATGCCGAGCGTGGCCCAGCCTGCAGCGCGCGGCGCGTTCTGCCAGAGCCGGGGCGACCAGCCGAAGATCACGCGATGGCCGTCGGCGGTCGGGCGGATGAACCATTTCTCGCCCGAGGGCTCGTCGTCGTCGCGGCCGTGCATCCAGCCGGCGCGGCCGTTGCCTCCGTCGTTGTCATGCGGGTGGGAATCCCAGTTGACCGCGGGCCCGACGATGCGGATCGTGATCGGCAGCCGCGCCACCAGGGCCTGTGCGCGCGCCACCTCGGGCGGTGTGCCGATCTCGGCCACGAGCCGGTCGGCATAGTCGACCAGCATCGGCTTCGCCGCCTCGGCCCAGCCGGTCGAGAACGCTCTTTTCATGCCGCCCATGAAGACCGCCGCCATGACGAGCGCGAGCAGCATGAACATCATCACGATCCGGATGCGCAGCGACCGGCGCCAGCGGCGCTTGCCCTGCACCTTCTCGTGCCACTGCGCATGCCACTCCCGGTGCAGTTCCTCGCCGCGGCAGGCAATGCCGTGCCAGGCCTCGCGCAGCCCGCGCCGGCGCTCGGCCTTCATGCAGGCTCGCTGCTGCGCGCCACGGCCAGCGCATAGCCGGCATTGCGCAGTGTCTTGATGCAGTCCAGCGGCTCGAGCTTCTTGCGCAGACGGCTCACCACGATGTCGACCGCGCGCGTGTAGAGCTCGGCTTCGTGGCCGCGCAGCCGGTTCAGGATGTCGTCGCGGCTGAACACCTTGCCGGGTTCGGCCGTGAGCAGCGCCAGCAGCTCGAATTCGGTGCCGGTGAGCTCGACGCGCTCGCCCTGCCGCGTCACCTGCCGCCGGTCGAGATCGAGCGTCAGGCCGTCGAACACGCGCAGCTGCGTGCCGGCCGGCGCGGGCGCCGCCGCGCGCTGGCGCCGCAGGATGGTCTGCACCCGCGCCACCAGCTCGCGCGGCTCGAAGGGCTTGGGCACGTAGTCGTCGGCACCGAGCTCGAGGCCCACCACGCGGTCCATCACCTCGCCGCGCGCCGTGAGCATGACGATCGGAATGTCGCTCTCCTTGCGGATCTCGCGGCACAGTTCGAAGCCGTCCATCTCGGGCAGCATCACGTCGAGGATGGCTGCGTCGTAGCTTTCGGCGCGCAACCTCGCGAGCCCTTCGCTCGGCCGCATCGCACTCTCGAGCGTGCAGCCGAAGCGTGCGAAGTAGGTCGCAAGCGGCGCGGCGAGGTGCTCGTCGTCGTCGATCAGCAGGATGCGCGGCATGGCGGGATTGTGCCTTCTGGCGAACAGTTGACTGACGATCAGGCCTGCGGGCATGTCGGCACCCCCGCCGGTGTCGGTGGTGTCCGTGTGGCGTGCCATCGCGGCATCCTCACCACGGGTCGGGCCTTCCGAGGCGGCCCAGGTGTGTCGCGCCGAAGCCCGCGGCATAGCGCAGGCCGAAACCGAGCGCGCGGTCGATCCCGATGTGGGCGCACCAGATGAGCCCGCCGGCCACGGCCCAGGGGGCGGCTGCCAGCACGCCGAAGGCAAGCAGCCCCACCGCGCCCAAATAGGAATGCGTGGTGTTGTAGAGCGCAGCGCCGATGCGCGGGCCCGCCCAATAGCCCAGCAGCGCGAGGTCGGGCGCCAGCAGCCACAGCGCGAACACACCCCAGCCGGAGCCGAACTGCGCATAGGCGGCCAATGCTGCGCCGAGCACCATGACGCCTTCGAGCCGCAGCAGCGTGCGCACGCCGCCGGCCACCGCCGCATCCTGCGCCCCCGCCGAAGCGGCGCTGCCAGCATGGGCCGAACGACTCGGACGAAGCGTCAGGTCGGGCGCCGACGCAAGTCGCGCGAAGACCGGCGCGGCGAGCCTAGCCATGGTGCTTCCAGCGGCGGCCGCCACGCGCCATGAAGTCACGCACCTTCTGCTGCTGCGCGGGATTCAGGTAGTCGAAGAAATCGGCCGCGGCGGCAATGACTTCAGGACTTCCGCTGCGCAGCGCCGCAGTCTTCTCTTCGACCAGCCGGGCGGCACCCGCCTGGTCGAGCTTGTCGCCGGCGAACAGGGCTCGAAACTGCGAACGCGGATCCTCGCCGCCGCGCATCGCCTCGCGCTGCGCCTGCAGCTTTTCGGCGAGCACCGTGAGCTTCTGCTTCTGTGCCGTATCGAGCTCCAGCTTGCCGCCGATGCGCTCGACCATCTTGGCGCGGAACTCCGCGCTGTCGCCGCTGCCCCAGCCATGGCGGTGGCTGGCACAGCCCGCGATGCTGCCTGCGACGACCGCGAGGCCGGCGAAACCGAAAAGGGTGCGCTTGATCCAGTGTTTCATGATGTTCCTTGATGGGCCCGGGGCCGGCTGCCCCGCGGGGCCGGGTTTCAGAGCCTGCTGCTGCCGGCGGCCGAGGCGCGTGCGTCGAACGGGTTCTGCAGGGTCGAGATGACCTTGCTGTTCACGCGCGAACCGGACGTCACGTTCTGGTCGGGCTGGGCTGCCGTGCGGATGGCCTCGGCCACGACGCTGGCACGGTCCTTCGAGACCGCCACGGTCTCGGGGCCGCGCGAGCCGCGCACGACGTTCTGGTTGGGCGCGGAAGCGGTGCGCACGGCCTCGGCATTGACGTCGGCGCGGCTCATGGCCGAAACGGCGGGATGCACGCCTTCATAGGTTTCGGCCTTGGCGCCGGCCGCAGCGAGCATGGCGAAGGATGCGACGGCAACGAGTTGCGGGAACTGCGAATACTGGGAGAGGGATTTCATGTCAGGTCTTTCTTTCGGTGGTGAAGAGGAGACCTGATGGTGCTTGCCGCGGCGCGGCAAGTCCTTTCGCCGCGGTTTCGGCGTGTTTCGTTTCTTTTCAGTGCGCGCGGCCGGCGCGCGCGCCGTCAGCCCGCCAGGGCCGCGGCCGGGTCGTCCGATTCGAGCACGCCCTGCGCCCAGGCTTCGAGCTTGGTGGTGTCGGCACGCAGCACTTCCTGCTTGACCGCGAGGATGCGCGAGGGATGCATCGAGAAGCTGCGCAACCCAAGGCCCAGCAGCAGGCGCGTGAAGGCCACATCGCCCGCCATTTCGCCACACACCGCCACGCCCTTGCCTTGGCGGCGGCATTCGGCAATGGTGTCGGCCACGAGCTTCAGCACGGCGGGATGCGCCGGGTCGTAGAGATGCGCCACGGCTTCGTCGGCACGGTCGATGGCCAGCGTGTACTGGATCAGGTCGTTCGTGCCGATCGAGAGGAAGTCGAAGTACTTCAGGAAGGTCTTGAGCATGAGCGCCGCCGCCGGAATCTCGATCATCGCGCCGAGCTTCACCTGGCCGTGCACGGCGCCGCGGTTGTCGAGCTCGGCGCGCGCGAAATCGATCAGCGACAGCGTCTGGCGGATCTCGCTGACGTGCGCGAGCATCGGGATCAGCAGGTGGATCTCGCCGTGCGCGGCCGCACGCAGGATGGCGCGCAGCTGGGTGAGGAACATCGCGGGATCGGCCAGGCTCCAGCGGATCGCGCGCAGGCCGAGCGCGGGGTTCAGGTGTTCCTGCTTGAAGCTGCCCTTGCCGTCGAGCGGCTTGTCGGCGCCCACGTCGATGGTGCGGATCGTCACCGGCATGCCCTGCATGCCCTCGACCGCGCGCTTGTAGGCCTGGTACTGCTCTTCCTCGTCGGGCAGACGGGTCTGGCGCTGCGACTCGCGGCCCATGAACAGGAACTCGCTGCGAAACAGCCCCACGCCCACGGCGCCGGCCTTCATGGCGCCGACGGTGTCCTCGGGCAGCTCGATGTTGGCGAGCAGGTCGACGCGCTGGCCGTCGAGCGTGACCGCGGGCTTGTGGCGCAGGCGCGCGAGCCGGCCGCGCTCGAGATCGCCCTGGCGCTGCTTGAAGCCGTATTCGGCCAGGATGATCGGCGAAGGGTCGACGATCATCACCCCCGCATCACCGTCGATGATCACCCAATCGTCCTGGCGCACGAGCTGGCTGGCCGAGCGCGCGCCCACCACGGCCGGAATGTCCATGCTGCGCGCGATGATCGCCGTGTGCGAGGTGCGCCCGCCGACGTCGGTGACGAAGCCGGCGAACACGCTCTTCTTGAACTGGAGCATGTCGGCGGGCGAGAGATCGTGCGCGATCAGCACCAGCGGCACGTCGAAGCCGTCGCCGGCCGTCGGGTCGTCGTCTTCTTCGGAGGCCGGGCGCTTGCGGCGCGGCGGGCTCGGCGCGAGCACCGCGGCCGTGCCCTTCATGCGATGCAGCAGCCGCTCGACGACCTGTTCGAGGTCGGCCTTGCGCTCGCGCAGGTACTCGTCCTCCATCTCGTCGAACTGGCGCGCGATGATCTCGAGCTGCGTGGTCAGCGCCCATTCAGCGTTGTAGAGCCGGTCGGTGATCCAGTGCTTCACGCCACCGGTGAGCGCCTCGTCCTGCAGCAGCAGCTGGTGCACCTCGAGCAGCGCCGCGAGCTCGTGCGGCGCATCGTTGGGGCCCATCTGCGACACGCTGGTCTGCAGTTTGGCGAGCTCCTCGGCCACCTGGTTGCGCGCGCTGCGCACACGGTCGATCTCGGTTTCTATCTGCTCGGGCTTGATGAAATAGTGCGCCACGTCGATGCGGCTGGACACCACCAGCACCGCACGCCCGATGGCGATGCCACGCGCAACGGGAAGGCCGTGGATCGAGATCGTCATGCCGGGACCTTATTCACCCTCGCCGAACTTGTCGTCGATCAGCTGGAGGAGGGCCTGCATGGCCTCTTCCTCCTGCGGACCGTTGGTCTCCAGCTCCACCGTGGCGCCGATCCCCGCGGCCAGCATCATCACGCCCATGATGCTCTTGGCGTTGATGCGGCGATCGCCGCGCGAGAGCCACACTTCGCAGGGAAAGCTGCCGGCGAGTTTGGTGAGCTTGGCAGATGCACGCGCGTGCAAGCCCAACTTATTGCTGATGGTCACGGATTTCTTGATCACTGTGCTTTCTCTTGGCCTGATTCTGGGGAGCCGCCACCGCCACCTGCATGACGCCCGCGGTGCCGCCCGCGATGGCGCGCTGCACCAGCGAGTCGAGCGGCTCATGGCGGTAGGTCACGGCGCGCAGCAGCATCGGCAGGTTGACCCCCGCGATCAGCCGCGAACGCACGCCGTCCACAAGCTTCTGCGCCACGTTGCAGGGCGTGGCACCGAACACGTCCGCGAGCACCAGCACCTGCGAACGCGGCGCGTGGAGCTGCTGCGCGAGCGTGATGCGCGCGGCAGCCAGCGTTTCCTCGGGCGACACGTTGGGCAGCACGTCGAGCGCGACGATGTGCTGCTCGCAATCGGGGAACACATGCAGCGCGCACCGCCGCAGCGCCTGCGCGAACGGTGAGTGGGCAATGATGAGGATGCTGCTGTTCATGCGGGACGGTGGAGGACGCGCTGATTATGCGGGGCGCTCTGGCGGAAGTAGAGGGGGAACATCACGCAGCAGGCGTCCCGCGGTTCAGGGAAGGCGCAGACCCTCGAAAAAGGCTCCCGCCGCGTCTGACGCCGAAGGGCGGCCGAGCACGGTTGCCTGGTACAGCGCCACCCGCCCGTCTTTCTGCCGTTGCGCGAACCAGAGCACCTGGAGCGGCGCGGCGCCCGGCTGCGGCGGCGCAGCCTCGAGCCGCACGGGCGCCGGCGTGGTGGCCGCGTTCTTGAGCGTGGCCGGCGCTTCGCGCGCCTGGGCTTCGCCCAGCTGACTGCGCGTGGCGGCACGCCAGGCGATGAGCCAGGCTTCGGCCTGGGCCGGGTCGTTCGCGGACGCATGGGCCACGGCAAAGGTCGCGCCACCCGCTTCGCAACCCGCCATCGCGATGCGCACCGCTTCGGCGCCGAGGGGGAGGGCGCGCTCGGCCCGGTCGGGCTTGCAGGGCAGCAGCGCCACCAGGCCAGCCTCGGCGATCGGCACCTCGCGCCAGTTGAAGGTGGGGCTGCAGGCGGCCAGCACGGCGGCGGCGGCCAGCGCAGGCCAGGAACGGGAAACGGGCAATGGCATCGACCGCGATTATCCGGCCGGCCGCCCAGGTCGGGCGCAGCGGCCCCATGCCTGCACGATCGGCATGGCGGAACTAAAATCGCGCCGCCCTTCTCCATCGGACGCCATGAAAAAATACATCGCCGCCACCGCCGTCGCCCTTGCCGTGGTGGCTGGCGTGGGCGTGTACTTCGGCTCCGGCGCCACCGCCGCACCGGCATCGACCTTCGTGCTGCTCGACGGCAGCAAGAAAAGCACCGATGACCTGAAAGGCAAGGTCACGCTGGTCAACTTCTGGGCCACGAGCTGCGTGACCTGCGTGGCCGAGATGCCCAAGGTGATCGCGACTTACGACAAGTACAAGTCGCAGGGCTACGACACGCTGGCGGTGGCGATGAGCTACGACCCACCGAGCTACGTCGTCAACTTCGCCGAAACCCGCAAGCTGCCGTTCAAGGTGGCGATCGACAACACCGGCAGCGTGGCCCAGGCCTGGGGCGACGTGAAGCTCACGCCCACCACCTACCTGGTCAACAAGAAGGGGGAGATCGTCAAGCGCTATGTCGGCGAACCCGATTTCGCCGAACTCCACAAGCTGATCGAGAAGCTGCTCGCGGAGGCTTGAGGCAGCCGCGTTGGGGCGTGAAAAAGCCCGCCGGCTGGCGGGCTTTGTTTCGACGGATTCGTGCCCGGTGCGTTGGATCAGGGCGCAGCGGTCTTGGCGCTTTCCACCGCAGGCTTGTCGCCGACTGCCTTGGCGGATTCAGCGCCGGGCGCCTTCGCAGCACCGGTTTTCGGGGATTCGACCGGCTTCACGGGGGCGGCCTTCGGTGCCGCGTCCTTTGTGACTTCGGCCGGTTTCACAGCGACCGGCGTCGGTGCCACGGCAGGCGCGACCGTCACCTCCTTGGCCTTGTCGGCGGTCTTGGCGCTGGCTTCCTTCGCGGGCTCGGCCGGCTTCACTGCCGCAGCGGCCTTCGGGGCTGCTTCCTTTGCGACTTCGGATGGCTTCACAGCGACCGGCTTCGGCGCCGCGGCCGCTTCGCCCCTCATCTCCTTGGCCTTGTCGGCGCTCTTGGCGCTGGCTTCCTTCGCGGGCTCGGCCGGCTTTGCGGCCGCGGCCTTTGGTGCGGCTTCCTTCGCCACTTCGGCCGGCTTCACAGCAACCGGCTTGGGTGCCGCGGCGGCGGCGCCCATCGTTTCCTTAGCCTTGTCAGCGGGCTTGGCGCCGGCTTCCTTTTTGGCCTCGACCGGCTTCACAGCGGCGGCCTTGGGGGCCTCGGCGGCACCGGACGCTGCGTCCTTGGCCTTGTCCATGGACTTGGCACCAGCCTCTTTGGGCGCCTCGGCCGCCTTTGCGGCACCCGGCTTCGCAGCCGTTGCTGCTGCGCCGGCTGGTTCCTTTACCTGGGCATCCTGGGCCGAAGCGGGCGTCACGAAGACGGCCATTGCCAAAGAAACGGCCACGGCCATGCGGGTGTAGGCAAACTCAGTCATTCGAATTCCTTCCTGTTGGTTGATCGCATCGGGAGCGGCATGCGCTCCCGATCGACAGCCAAGCATGGCGCCGATTGCGCGCCATCGTCGTCAGAAAAGGTGTATTTCGACTCTGATGTCTGCCATTGGCGGCGAATTGCGGGAATTTTCCGCGGCACACCTCACCGCCAGACCTTTGTTAGCGGTCACCGATTGCGGAAATCGTCGTGGCAGGCCTTGCAGCTCGCGGCCGCCGAGCCGAACTGCGCCTTCAACGCGTCGAGGTTGCCCGCCTTGGCGGCCACCGCCAGCTTGCCGGTTTCGGCGATCATCTTGTCCTGGAGCTCCTTGAACTTGGCGGCTTCCTTCCACACTTCAGGCTTGCTCTTGCCGCCCTCGGTGCCGGCGCCGAAGCCGGCCCACGGTAGCTTCGCCATCTCGGCCACGATCTCGGCGTTGGCGCTGGCGGCCGCGGCGTCATACGGGGCGCGGCCGTTGGCCATGGCACCGACGCGGCCAAAATGCTGTCCCATCACGAACAGCGCACTCTGGCGGTACTTGATGGCGTCTTCGGTCTTGGCAAACTGGGCCGCGGCCGGCAGCGACAGGGCGGCGCATGAAGCGGCCAGGGCATACAAAGCAAGTCGAATCATCGGGAGTCCTCGTTGTGGGTTCGACACCGTCGAGCGCGGCGCCGGGCCGAGTGTAGGGGCAGCACTGCCGCGCCGCATAGCAACAACCCGATGCATGCGGCGGCGCGGACTTTGCTAATCTGCGCCTTCCGCAGATTTCTGCGCAGCCTGCCTTTTCGATGACCGACTCCTCCGCGGCCGCCCCGTCCAGCGAGCCCGTTCCCACGCGCATCTGGGACCTGCCGACGCGCGTCTTCCACTGGGCGCTGGGCGTCGCAGTAATCGGCCTGATCGCCACCGGCCTCGGCGGGGTGATGGAGTGGCACTTCCGCCTCGGCTACGCGGTGCTCGCGCTGTTGCTGTTCCGCCTGCTCTGGGGCTTCGTCGGCGGGCGGTGGTCGCGCTTCGCGTCGTTCTTCTATGGCCCCGGGTCCGTCCTGGCCTACCTGCGCGGGCGGGCCCATCCCGACCATCTCATCGGGCACACGCCGCTGGGCGCGCTGTCAGTCTTTGCCGTGCTCGCGGTGCTCGCGTTGCAGGTCACCACGGGCCTCGTTGCCGACGACGAGATTGCCGCGGCGGGGCCGCTCACCCGCTTCGTCTCCGGCGAGGTCGTGAGCCTCGCCACGGGCTGGCACAAGGGTTTCGGAAAGACGATCGTGATGGTTCTGGTTGGCCTGCATGTGGTGGCCGTGCTTTTCTACGTGCTCGTGAAACGACACCGGCTGGTGCGGCCGATGCTCTCGGGCGACAAGCTGATCGCCGCCAATGCACCCACCGCCCGCGTGACGCCGAGTCGCGACGACACCGCCTCGCGTGGGCTCGCGCTAGCGCTGTTCGCCGTGTGCGCCGGCATCGCGTACTGGATTGCCACCCTGCGCCTATGAGCTTTTCGGTTTCACGCCCCCTGCCACTGTCGGACACGCCGGCCGTCGTGCTGCTGACGCCCGACGATCCCGTCGAGTTCGACGCCGCCCGCGCGCTCTTCCGCGACTATGCGGCTTCGCTGAAGATCGACCTGTGCTTCCAGAACTTCGAGGAGGAGCTGGCGACACTGCCCGGCGACTATGCCGAGCCGCGGGGCGCGCTGCTGCTCGCGCTGGTCGACGCGGCGCACATCAAGGAAGAAACCGGCCAGCGCGCGCCGACCCTGCGGCGCGCCAACGGTGCAGTGGCGCATGTGGCCGGCTGCTGCGCACTGCGGCCGCTCGACAACACCGACTACGCCAACGCCGCCGAGATGAAGCGCCTCTTCGTGCGGCCCGGCTTCCGCGGCCTGGGCGTGGGACGACAACTCGCCGAGGCGATCCTCGACGCGGCACGCGGGGCCGGCTATGGCTGCGTGCTGCTCGACACGCTCGACGATATGGAGTCGGCGCGCGCCCTCTACGAAGACCTGGGCTTCGTAGAGGTGCCGCCGTACTATCACAACCCCATTGCGGGGGCGCACTACCTGAAGGCGGATCTTTATTAGCCGCGCGCTTGCGCCAGCAACGTGTCGGCGTCGCTCACTTCGAACTTGCCGGGCGCCTCGACGTTGAGCGCGGCAACCTTGCCGTCCTTCACGAGCATCGAGTAGCGGTTGCTGCGCAGGCCCATGCCGCGGCCGGTCAGGTCGAGCGTGAGGCCGGTGGCCTTGGCGAACTCGGCACTGCCGTCGGCGAGCATGCGCACCTTGGTGCCGGTCTTCTGGTCGCGCGCCCAGGCGCCCATCACGAACGCGTCGTTCACGCTCACGCACCAGATCTCGTCCACGCCCGCGGCCTTGAAATCGTCGAAGTGCTGCACATAACCCGGCACGTGCTTGGCCGAGCAGGTGGGCGTGAAGGCACCGGGCAGCGCGAACAGCGCGATGGTCTTGCCGGCCGCGGCCTTGCTCACCTCTACCGGGTTGGGGCCGATGCTGCAGCCCTCGCCCTCCACTTCCGAATATTCCTGCAGGGTTGCCGAAGGAAGGGTGTCGCCGACTTTGATCATCTGAATGCTCCTGAAAAAGAAAAACGGCCCACATTGTGGGCCGTTTCGCGAGGGGCTGTTGCCAGCCGGGGATCAGACCAGAAGGGCCTTCTGGACCAGGCGGGTCACGACCCAGTTCTTGGTCTTCGAGATCGGGCGGCTTTCGGTGATCTCGATGGTGTCGCCCAGCTTGTACTCGCCATTTTCGTCATGGGCGTGGTACTTGCTCGTCTTCGCCACGATCTTGCCGTAGAGCTCGTGCTTCACACGGCGCTCGACCAGCACGGTCACGGTCTTGGCACGCTTGTCGCTGACCACCTTGCCGATCAAGGTGCGCTTGAGGGATTTTTTAGCTTCCGTCATGTTCACTCCTTACTTGGCGGCTTGGGTTTCTTGGCTCTTCTGAGCAAGAATGGTCTTGGCGCGAGCGATGTCACGGCGCGTCACGCGCAGCGTGGCGGTGTTCGACAGCTGTTGCGTGGCTTTCTGCATGCGCAGACCGAAATGGGCCTTCTGCAGGTCCTTGATCTCGGCTTTCAGGCCTGCAACGTCCTTCTCGCGAAGGGTTGCAGCCTTGGTCACCTTGGCGGGCGCCGCGGTGTCTTTTTTCTTACGTGTTGCCATGGATGTTCTCCTCTCAGGCGCCGAGCTGGCGAGCGACGAACGTCGTGCGCAGCGGAAGCTTGGCGGCAGCCAGGCGGAACGCTTCGCGGGCGAGTTCTTCGGGCACGCCGACGATCTCGAACACGATCTTGCCAGGCTGGATCTCGGCGACGTAGTACTCCGGATTGCCCTTGCCGTTACCCATCCGGACTTCGGCGGGCTTGGTCGAGATCGGCTTGTCCGGGAACACGCGGATCCAGATACGGCCACCGCGCTTCACGTGACGCGAGATCGCGCGACGAGCGGCTTCGATCTGGCGCGCCGTGAGGCGGCCGCGATCGGTGCATTTGAGACCGAAGTCACCGAAGGCAACCGAGTTGCCCCGGGTTGCGATGCCGGTGTTGCGGCCCTTTTGTTCCTTGCGGAACTTTCTTCGTGCAGGTTGCAGCATGTTTTGTTACTCCGTGAGGGCCCCAGGTGCTTGCGCACCCGGGAGCGACCGATTACTCGGTCTTGGCACCGTCCGCTGCTGCAGCGGGCGCGGCTTTTCGGACGCGCTTAACGGCGGGTTTCGAGTCTGCACCGGCTGCGCCGGTTGCTTCTGCGGGCTTGTCGCTGCCATCGGCCGGCGCGGTGTTGCCACCGATCGGGCCACGGGCACCGGCACGCGGGCCGGGACCACGACGGTCCGAACCCGGACGGTCGCCACCCGGGCGGCCATCGCGGCGCGGACCGCGCGGACGACGTTCTTCTTCGGGACGCGGCGTTTCGACCGCCGGCAGGTCGTTACGACCCAGCGTGTCGCCCTTGTAGACCCAGACCTTGACGCCAATGACGCCGTAGGTGGTCTTGGCTTCCGAGGTGCCGTAGTCGATGTCGGCGCGCAGCGTATGGAGCGGCACGCGACCTTCGCGGTACCACTCGGTGCGGGCGATCTCGATGCCGTTCAGGCGGCCAGCCGACATGATCTTGATGCCTTGGGCACCCAGACGCATAGCGTTCTGCATGGCGCGCTTCATGGCGCGGCGGAACATGATCCGCTTCTCGAGCTGCTGCGTGATGCTGTCGGCGATCAGCTGCGCATCGATTTCGGGCTTGCGCACTTCTTCGATGTTGACGGCCACCGGCACGCCGAGCTGCTTGCCCAGTTCGCGCTTGAGGTTCTCGATGTCTTCGCCCTTCTTGCCGATCACGACGCCCGGACGAGCCGAGTAGATCGTGATGCGTGCGTTCTTGGCGGGACGCTCGATCATGACGCGCGACACCGAAGCGTTCTTCAGCTTCTTCTTGAGGTATTCGCGCACCTTGATGTCTTCGGCCAGCATGCCCGCGAAATCGCGGTCGCTTGCGTACCAGCGGCTGGACCAGTTACGGGTCACCGCAAGGCGGAAGCCGGTCGGATGGATTTTCTGTCCCATATTTCTTCCAGGCGTTCTTAGTTGCCAACCGTCACGTACACATGGCACGTGGGCTTGCTGATGCGGTTACCGCGACCCTTGGCGCGCGCCGTGAAGCGCTTGAGCGTGGCGCCCTGCTCGACGTAGATGGTCTTGACCTTCAGTTCGTCGATGTCGGCACCGTCGTTGTGCTCGGCGTTGGCGATGGCCGACTCGAGCACCTTCTTGATGATCACAGCGGCCTTCTTCTGCGTGAATTGCAGAACGTTGAGCGCTTGATCGACCTTCTTGCCGCGGATCAGGTCAGCGACCAGACGGCCCTTGTCGACCGAGAGGCGGACACCGCGGAGGACTGCACGTGTTTCAGACATGGTCGTTCCTTACTTCTTCTGGACTTTCTTGTCCGCGGGGTGCCCCTTGAACGTGCGCGTGAGCGCAAATTCGCCGAGCTTGTGGCCGACCATCTGGTCGGTGATGTACACGGGCACGTGCTGCTTGCCGTTGTGTACGGCAATGGTCAGGCCGATGAATTCGGGCAAAACCATCGAGCGACGCGACCAGGTCTTGATCGGCTTCTTGTCCTTGGTCGTCACGGCCTTGTCGGCCTTGGCCACGAGGTGGTGGTCGACGAACGGACCCTTTTTGAGAGAGCGAGTCATTGGCTATCCCTTACTTCTTGCGACGCGACACGATGAAGACCTGCGTGCGCTTGTTGTTACGGGTGCGATAGCCCTTGGTCAGGTTGCCCCATGGGTCGACAGGATGGCGGCCTTCGCCAGTCTTGCCCTCGCCGCCACCATGCGGGTGGTCGACCGGGTTCATCACCACGCCGCGAACGGTCGGGCGAATACCCATGTGACGCTTCACACCGGCCTTGCCGAGTTGGCGCAGGCTGTGCTCTTCGTTGGCCACTTCGCCGATGGTCGCGCGGCATTCGATGTGGATGCGACGCACCTCACCCGAACGCATGCGGACCTGGGCGTAGACGCCTTCCCGAGCCAGCAGCGTGGCCGACGTGCCGGCCGAACGTGCGATCTGCGCGCCCTTACCGGGTTGCAGCTCGATGCAGTGGATCGTCGAACCCACCGGAATGTTGCGGATCGGCAGCGTGTTGCCGGCGCGGATCGGGGCTTCCGAACCGCTCAGCAGCGTTGCACCGGCTTCCAGACCGCGCGGGGCGATGATGTACCGGCGCTCGCCGTCGGCGTAGCAGACCAGGGCAATGTGGGCGGTGCGGTTCGGGTCGTATTCGATGCGTTCGACCTTGGCCGGGATGCCGTCCTTGTTGCGCACGAAGTCGACAACGCGATAGTGATGCTTGTGACCACCGCCGCGATGGCGAATCGTGATGTGACCGTTGTTGTTGCGACCGGCAGCCTGGAACTGCGGCTCGAGCAACGGCGCGTGAGGGGCACCCTTGTACAGGTGGTCCCGCGAGATCTTCACCGCGCCGCGTTGGCCCGGCGAAGTGGGTTTCATCTTGATGACGGCCATGATTAAGCGCCTTCCCCGACGAGGTTGAGCTCTTGACCTGGCTTCAGGATCACATAGGCCTTGCGAACGTTGTCGCGGCGGCCGATGGACTTGCCAAAGCGCTTGGTCTTGCCCTTGGTGTTGAGCACCGACACGCCCTGGACTTCGACCTTGAACATCAGTTCAACTGCGGCCTTGATCTCGGGCTTGGTGGCGTCTTGCAGCACCTTGAAAGTGACAGCGTTCGACTTCTCGCCGACCATCGTGGCCTTTTCGGACACGATCGGGGCGACCAGCACCGCCATCAGGCGGCCTTCTTCGAACGTACGTTCAGCAGCGGTAGGGTTCACGCGGCTCATGCGAACATCTCCTTGAGCTTGTCGACGGCACCCTTGGTGACCAGCACCTTCTTGTAGTGAACCAGCGACACCGGATCGGCGTAACGGGGCTCGACCACGAGGATGTTGACCAGATTGCGCGAGGCAAGGTACAGGTTTTCGTCGACTTCTTCGGCGATCACGAGCACGGACTCGAGATTCATTGCCTTGAAACGGGCGGCCAGCGGCTTGGTCTTGGGCGAATCCACAGTCAGCGAATCCACCACGGCCAGACGGCCTTCGCGAGCCAGCTGCGAGAAGATGGAGGCCATGCCGGCGCGGTACATCTTCTTGTTGATCTTCTGCGAGAAATTCTCGTCAGGCATGTTCGGGAAGATCCGGCCACCCCCGCGCCACAGCGGCGAGGACGTCATACCGGCACGGGCGCGGCCCGTTCCCTTTTGCTTGAAAGGCTTCTTCGTCGAGTGCTTGACCTGCTCGCGGTCCTTCTGAGCACGCGTGCCCTGGCGGGCGTTGGCCTGGAATGCAACGACGATCTGGTGGACCAGGTCTTCGTTGTAATCACGGCCGAACACGGTCTCGGGGGCGTCGAACTTCGACGCGGCCTGGCCCTGTTCGTTCAGGAGTTCGAGTTGCATTACTTCGCTCCTTCGGCCGCTTGCGGCTTGGCCTTGATGGCGGGACGCACGGTGACGAAGCCGCCCTTTGCGCCCGGGATCGCGCCCTTGATGAGCAACAGTTGACGTGCTTCGTCGATGCGGAACAGGTCGAGGTTCTGCGTCGTGCGGGTGACGTCGCCGAGGTGGCCCGTCATGCGCTTGCCGGGGAACACGCGACCGGGGTCCTGCGCCATGCCGATCGAGCCGGGCACGTTGTGCGAACGGCTGTTGCCGTGCGACGCGCGTTGCGAGCTCATGTTGTGGCGCTTGATGGTGCCGGCGAAGCCCTTGCCGATCGAGGTGCCCTGCACGTCGACCTTCTGGCCAACGGCGAACACGCTGCTCGCGGCGATCACGGCGCCAGGCTTGTGCTGGTCGGCGGTATCGGCGGGAACGCGGAATTCGCGGATGATTTCACCAGCTTCGACACCCGCCTTGGCGAGGTGGCCGGCTTGCGGCTTGGTCACGCGCGAAGCCTTGCGCGAACCGAACGTCACTTGCAGCGCGACGTAGCCGTCGGCCTCTTGCGACTTGATCTGGGTCACACGGTTGTTGGACACATCCACCACCGTGACAGGAACTGCGTCCCCGTCATCGGTGAAGAGACGCATCATCCCCACCTTGCGGCCCAGCAACCCGAGGGAGTTGCTCAGACTCATTTGTTTTCTCCAAAAAATGGATCCTCTTTCGCCGCTGCCACTTCAATTGGCAACAGCGTTTAGCCGGTCGACCGATGGTTTCGCGGCTTGCGAAAGAAGGTTGATAAATCTCCGCCCTCCACTGTGCAGGCGTTTTCGCGCAGGCGCAATTTGGGCAGAGCCGGCGATTATAGCCCGGTCCGCCAGGTTGGCGCAAGCGACCGTTCGCTGCCTATTTGACAGGCAGTGTGATGATGCGCTCGCCGTCGGGCGTGGTTTTCATCTCTCCCGTGGACTTCAGCGCGGGCGCCGACCCGCCGGTCTGGATCGGGATGGAAATCACGCTCGAGACGCCACCCTGGCTGATGAACACGTTGAGGTAGGCCAGGCCTTGGCGTTCGCTCGCGACGCGCACGGTGGCCGTGCTTCGGCCTTGCGGCAGCGTCAGCGTCGCGCTCCCTTGCAGGCTGAGGCCCGAGTCGGGGGTCAACTGGACCGTGGCGCCGTCCGGTGCGGTCACACCGTCGAACTGCAGGACCACGGGCGTGGGCTGGCCGGGCTGCGGCGTGGCACCGACCTGGTACTGGACAACGACGCCGGAGCCGCCGGGCTTCTGGCCGGCGGTGCCCGGCGGCACCGCGCCCTGCTGCCCGCCTTTCGGCGACGAGGGCCCGCCGCTGGCCAGGACCGTTGCCGGCACGGCCGCCGCCAGTACCAGGCACACAATGGCCAAGGACGGATTGGAACGGAAGTTCATGGCGGCCTTTCGTCTTGCTGCTATTGGATGGAGACGTTGAAGCATCTCTGCGTTCCGGGATTGCCGAGGTCGGACACGGCCAGGACGTAGTCGCCGCCGGACAGGGAGACCGTGCTGTCATTCCGGGCGACCGACCCGCCGCGGAAGATCTCGAAGGAGGCTGCAGAGCCCGGCGGGCCGCTGACGGTGACCACGTAGCTGCGACTATCGGGCGCCGTGAAGCGGACGTAGGAGTAATTACCGAGCTTGTTGCCCAGGCCGGCCTGGCTGGAGACGCAGGCCCGAACCGGCGGCGCGCCCACGCTGGTGCGCCTGTACAGCGGGATCGTGTCGGGAATCCCGCCGCTATTGCTTTCCGCCTCGCCATAGGGATCGTTCGTCGCGGCGATGTTCTGCCCGGCGAGCAGGGCGGCCAACGCCCCCGCGCTGCCCGGCGCCGTCGCATTGAAGGCGGCCGCGAAGCTGTGGATCGAAGTCACGGCGGCGCCGCTCCTGAACTGGAAGCCGGTCAGCGTGTCATGGATCGGCTTGAAGCCGACTTGCTGGTCGAGGTTCCAGAGGATCGACTGGATCGACGGTTCCCGGTACCAGCCCGGTATGCTGGTCGCACCGGCCGACAAGTCCATATTGAGCGATCCAATAGAGTCCGACTGCCCGGCACCCAGCGAATCGACGTAGTTCCGACGCGCCAGCGCAATGCCCGACCACGCATTGCCGAAGCCTTCGGAGAAAGCCAACCGGCGATCGAGCAATTCCTGCTGCGCATGGGAGCCGCCCATCGAATCGTCACGGCTGAAGGCCGACTGGTAGTAGTGCCCCCATTCGTGGGCGATCACCGAGCTGTCGTACTCGTCGGTGTCGGCGTCTTCCTTGCCGAGCACGTAGATTTCGCGTCCGCTGTCGCGGTTCCAGAAAAATGTCGTGCCGATTTGTCCCGCGGGCAGGTTGATCACGGGTCCCGTCTTCGCATTGTTGGGGCTCCAGAAGACCTTCAGCGGCGGGAATGCCGACGCGGGCGCGACCGACAAGACCTTTTGCATCGCGGTGTAGACGGTATCGAGGATCGCAAACGGTGCGGCCGCTCGCTCGCCGGTGTAGCCCGAACCGCCCCAGCCCGAGGGCGCATGCAGGTCGCGCACCTGGGCGGCCGCGCCGGAAGAGAAAGCACCGGTCTGCAGCGCGTAGAGGGCGCTCGAACGGGTGTTGTCCCGCACCGTGACGTCCCAACTGGCCCCAGGACCGCTGCGGATCAGCTGCGCGCGCACGCGCACCGAGATCATTGCGTTGGCTGGCACCGGGACCGCATAGGCACCGCTGTCGGTGGTGGTGGTGGTGGAGAGCACCGCCGAAGTGCCCGCATCGAGCACTTCCACCATGGCGCCGCGTACCGGCTTGGGAGCCGAAGCGGCGTACACCAGCGGACCGCTCTGGTTCGGTACGAATTCGTAGGTGGCGGTGCCGCTCAGGACCACCGAGCCCGGCGCCGGCGCCACCGGCAGTGGAAAGCCGATCAGTCCGCCCCCGCCGCCTCCCCCTCCCCCACCCCCACCGCAGCCAGCGAGAAAAAGGACGGCGATGCAGGCCGCCACACATGCCAGAAAGCGCTTGTCGTTCATTGCTGGTCCGTCCTTGTTCCAGTCGCGGTCGATGCCCCCTTGAACAGCAGGCCGTTGGGCGAGGATGCCACATCCAGGAAAGCAAACAAAAAGCCCGCCTGCATTTCTGCAGGCGGGCTCGCGCTGGTTGACGCGGAGAAAGCCGGATTACTGCAGCTTGATCTCGACGTCGACGCCAGCCGGCAGGTCGAGCTTCATCAGCGCGTCCACGGTCTTGTCGGTCGGGTCGACGATGTCCATCAGGCGCTGGTGCGTGCGGATCTCGAGCTGGTCACGCGACGTCTTGTTGACGTGCGGCGAACGCAGGATGTCGAAACGCTTCATGCGGGTCGGCAGGGGCACGGGGCCCTTGACGATCGCGCCAGTGCGCTTGGCGGTGTCGACGATTTCGGCTGCCGACTGGTCGATCAGCTTGTAGTCGAATGCCTTGAGGCGGATGCGGATTTTTTGCTTGGTGGCCATGGTGCTTCCTTTGCGTCCGGCTTAGATGTCGAGGATCTTTGCCACGACGCCCGAACCCACGGTGCGGCCGCCTTCACGGATGGCGAAGCGCAG
>NZ_JBDGJC010000004.1:237846-616365 GCF_057657075.1 Variovorax sp. Soil_C_26 | reverse complement strand
CTGACCGTCACTTCCACCGTGCTGGTGGCCGTGCCGCCGTTGCCGTCGCTAACGACGACGGTGAAGCTGTCGCTGCCATTGAAGTTCTCACCCGGTGTGTACGTGTAGGTTCCGTCCGGATTGACAACGACGGTGCCGTTGGCGGGCGGCGTGCCCACCACGTAGCTCAGGCTGTCGCCATCCAGATCGACGCCTGTCACCTGGCCCGCGACGGGCGTGTCCTCGGGCGTGGTCAGCGTGTAGTTCGGAAGAGTCGGTTCGTTGTTCGGCTGCACCGTCACGTCCACCGTGCTGGTGGTCGTGCCGCCCCGGCCATCGGTGATGACGACAGTGAAGCTGTCCGGACCGTCGTATCCGGCTTCGGGCGTGTACGTGTACTCCCCCGTCTCTGGATCGATCACCACCGTGCCATGCGCTGGCGGCTCCCCCAGCACATAGGTCAGCGTGTCCCCATCCGGGTCACGAGCGACCACCTGGCCGTTCCCGCTGTGACCCGCACGCACTGCGATCGGATCGGCTTCGCCCGTGGGCGCCCTGTTCAAAGGTGGCGGCGCAACCGGAGGAAGGGAGAACCCTCCACCTCCTCCACCACCACCCGCGGCAGCCGCCGCCCCGATGCCGAGCAGCCCCAGCCCTGCGATGAGCCAGCCAGGCAGCCCTTCCGACGCCGCGGCCACGGGCACGCCGTCGAGCCATTCGATCTCGGTGAAGTGGAACTCGGACCAAGGTCCGGTGTACTGACCCCACCAAAGGACGCCTGCTGCATCCTCCAAGACGAGGTCGTTACGGCCCCCTTGCGCATACTCATTGAAGAAGCCCTGAAGGACCGTGGCGCTACCGTCGCGCATGGCCAGGACCAAGTCGCTGCCGCGACGCTCGAACCTGACGACGCTTTCCGGTGCAATCTTCAGGTGAATGACAGAAGGTTTGTCGAGAGAGAGTGCCTCGACGCGCGTGTCGACGACCGCGCCACCATCCTTGGGAACAACTTGAATTTGGTTCATCTTTTGAGTGGAAATGAGTCGGGGCAGCAGTACTCCGACTTCTGGACGAGAAGATCAACCAACCGGTTGATCCTGGGACGATACAAATGCTACACGGCTATTGATTCAATGCACTTCATTTGCAACTTGAAAGAACGCAAATGTAGACAAACGTGAAATATTTGGCAGCCTTTTCGCCAGTTTTATAGTCCGCGGCGTCAAAGCGTTGTGCTGCTGAAACTCATCAGTCGTCGCAACTGCTACTAAAGTTCGTGACGCCTTTTTTAATGTGGCGCGGCCGACGAATGTGTGCTTGCAGTTTCGGTACAGCGGGCGTACCGGATGTTGCAACTATCCGCCAATTGTTTCCTGTGTAATTCCTGACTTTTTATGACCGTTTATGACCATTTATGCCGGATATTCACCGCCAAGGCCCGCAGGCACTAATTCAAAGATTGCAGTGGAAATTCCGCGAAGGACTGCGGTCGGTCGGTTCCATCTGGATTTGATTGCCGGGGTAGATTGGCACTTGGCGCATTGCAGGAAGCTCAATTCGCTCCGCGGTGCGATGGGCCCCGAAGGATCAGGCCCCATCGAGCGCAGGCCCCGGCCCGCAGCGAGCGCTGTGCCGGGGTAGACGACACCCGGCACGCGGCGACACCTGCGACCGGGATCGAGGCGGTGAAAGTGCAGGCGCCGGAGACGCTTTTGCGCAACGTCGGACCCCGGACCTCGACGGGCAACAGGTGGCTACGGCCTGCGTGCGCTAAATTTTTCGACCCGTTCCGCAGCGGCTAAAGAAAAACCTGTCTGCTTTGAGGAAAGCGCTGCTCAGTGCGCAGCCGTTGTGCCGGCAACGGCAGATGCTGGACGGGCATCGCGACCTTCACGGTGAACAGGCAATTGGTAACCCCGCGTCGCGAAGGCAATTTGCGCTGCATCACGCCCCAAGCGGCCAGTATTCAGTGGGTAGAGCAGGACGGCCAAGCCGGCGACCCACTCTCGATCGATCTCCCTACCGCAGAGCCTGCAGAATTCGCCTATGAATTCTCGCCACCATGTCTCTCGGGCGGAGAGCGAGTTGTTGCGTACTTTGCTTGGTTTGGAAGGTCCCACGTGAACGATGCGAGCGAGGGTGGCCATTGCGTCTTTTTTTAGGGTTGAACGTTGGCGAATTAGACGCTGAGCGCGGCTCTTTGGATAGCGCCGGACGTCGGCCGAGCCACCGTCCGCGTCCGAAACGCACAACCGTCGCGGCAGATGCGGAAACGTCTCATGCGGGTAGGGCAAGGCAGCCCCATGGTTCATCTGGCTCACCGAGAGGCCAGGCCCAATTGGGGAGCCGTCGTCATCTTCTCTGTGCGTGCGGAGGCCGACTCGCTTGTCGGCGGCGTAGCCAATCAACGCGCTGTGCGCCCGCGTTCAGGGCTTCGATCCGGCTGAGAGCGACTCTCCTACGCCCCCGGAGCCGGCGAGCCTGCCTGCCGCCTCGCTTGCCGTCCCCCAGGCGTCATTGAAGGCTCGGGCGCCGAGGCTTGGCCGGGCGTGCGTGCAAACCAACGAAAGGCGATGCGATTGCTCTGTCGATACCACCGCCTGAAGAGATACCCGTCAGCGACTTCGCCGTGGTCATTCACAGGCACGCCAGCGGCACGCAATGCCGAGACCTCCTCCGTACCGTCGAAGTGGGCAGGCAGGATCACCGTGACGGTCGCGCTGTGCGTGTTCGGAGTTCGTCGCATCCATGGTTCCTTTTCTAGATTCGCGACATCGCTGGAAGTTGTCCTGGCGGGGCAGGTACCCCGCCATCGTGCCGCGCTTCGCGAACCTAAAAGGTCACTCGATCCAGGTCTGTAGGACGATGTGAAACACAGTGGATGCAACGCCGAAAATGCGGGAATACATCACAGAAATCTTCGCCGCGCTCGGAACAGGCATTGCGCTGCAATCCACAGACGGCGGTTCAAGCATTGACCTGCACGGGGGTCTGCTGGTGATGGACCAGTTTCCAGGCGCCACCACTGGATGCGTACGAGGAACTGCACAGCGCGCGATATTGCGCTTCCTTGCGCTTCGCAAGCGCGCGGTAGACCAGCACCACCACCCCGGAACCTGCACGCAGGATCCGTCGTTCGCTGATGGACACGTCGACCCAGCGTGGCGCGGCCTCCACCGCGGCGAGAACCTCCTTGCCCATCAGCACGCCGGTGGGGTCTGGAAAGACCATGGCGGCATCGTCGCGCATGTCGCGACGATATGCCTCGATGCCCTGAAGCCAGAAGGCCTCTTCCATGCGCCATAGCGTCAGATCGTCATCGGCGGTGTTGTCGTTCATGCGCGTCTCCTGTTCAACGGATGCGGGACAAGACGGGCTGCGGCATACGAGCCATGCTGCGCACGCTTTCCCCGCCGGTGCCTACGCTACCATTGCACTCGAACGCGCTCGACGGGCTCCGTCGGGCCCTCGTTGATCAACAGGTCCCATCTCGAAGGAACGCCCGTGGGAGACAGCAAGTCCGCAGACCGCTGAGCCGCAACAGCCCTTGTCGTTGTTGCGGCGATCTACCCTGATTCAGTGATTCACCAGAAGGCAGGTCGCCGCCAGATTTCTTCATCTGTGCGGACTACTTGCCATGCCTGACAAATCCACGCCCCTCTGGGCGTACTCCCTGCCTTCGGCACTCTTGCTGATGGCCCCCTTTGACCTTCTCGCCTCGCTGGCCATGGACGTGTATCTGCCGGTCATTCCGCAGATGCCGGCGGCGCTCGGCACGTCGCCGGCCATGGTCCAACTCACGCTGAGCGTCTACATGGTCGTGCTCGGCCTGGGACAGGTGCTCTTCGGTCCCTTGTCGGATCGCATCGGCCGACGCCCGGTGGTCCTGGGCGGTGCGCTCCTCTTTGCCGTTTCATCCTTCGCGCTGGCGATGACCAGCAGCGGGCCGTCCTTCCTCGCGCTGCGCGTCCTCCAGGCACTCGGCGCATCGGCCGCGCTGGTGGCCACTTTCGCGACGGTCCGCGACGTCTACGCCGACAGCCCGCAGAGCGGTGTGATCTATGGCCTCTTCGGTTCGATGCTGGCCTTCGTGCCTGCGCTCGGCCCCATGCTCGGCGCCCTCGTCGCCGTCGGGCTCGGCTGGCGCGCGATCTTCACGATGCTCGGCATCCTCGGATTGCTCGCATTCGCCCACGCACTGCCCAGATGGCACGAAACGCGCCCGCACCGCGGGCCAGGAGAGCGCCGCGTGCTTCGCTCCATCCTCGCAAGCGCATCGTTCTGGATCCACACGCTCGGCTTCAGCACGGCAATGGGGGCGTTCTTCGTGTTTTTCTCCACCGCGCCGCGGGTGCTGATGGAGCGGCTGGGCCTCTCCCAGCTAGCGTTCAGCGCCGTCTTCGCCACGGTGGCCCTGGTGATGATCTTGACGACGCGCTTCGCGCGAACTTTCGTGTCGCGCTGGGGAATCGCTGGCAGCCTCATGCGCGACTTGTGCGTCATCGTGGCGGGCGCATGCATTCTCGGCGCATGCACGCGCGCAGCCGAACCCACGGTGCTGACATTCGTGCTTCCCATGTGGCTGATCGCCGTGGGCATCGTTTTCGTGGTGTCGGTCACGGCCAACGGCGCGTTGCAGGACTTCAGCCACGCCGCGGGCACGGCCGTGGCGCTCTATTACTGCATTCAGAGCTTGATCGTTGGGGGCCTCGGCACCACCGCGGCGGTCGTGCTTCCCGGCGACAGCGCGTGGCCCCTGATCGCCTATTGCCTGACGCTGGCCACCGCGACCTTCCTTGCGATGGCGATGGATCGGCTGGCGAGGCATGAGCGGTGAGCGTGTTCTGAGCGTTCCCAGGACGACGGAGTGCATGCGCGCCGTGCCAGGCACAGGGCATCGCTCGTCCGGCCGAATCGCCGGCCGCGCCGATGCCCGACACCACCATCAGACATGGCCGACGCCACCTCGGCAGCGCGTGCCTAAGCTGGGCTTTCCGTTCGCCGATCCGGCGGACCTTTCCAAGGAGCTGAACATGTCGGATTCCAAGATCACCGATGAGAAAACCAAGAAGGCCGCAACAGGCGTGGGCGCTGCCGTCGGCGGAGCAGCAGGCGGCGTCGCGGGCGGTATGGCCGCCGGAGCGGCGATCGGCGGCATGACCGGGCCGGTGGGCGCTGCGGTCGGCGCCGCAGCCGGCGCAGCCGTCGGCGCGCTCACCGGACGCGGGGTCGCGGCAACGGCCGACCCGGACCTCGAGGAAAGCTACTGGCGCGACAACTACACGACGCGACCCTACGTGGCCAATGGCCACAGCTACGACGACTACGGCCCGGCCTACCGCTACGGCGCCGAGGCGTACAACCGCCATCCGGGCCGGGCCTTCGACGATGTGGAGAGCGATCTCGGGCGAGACTGGGACACCTCGCGCGGCAAGTCGAACCTGCAGTGGGAGCATGCCAAGCATGCCTCGCGCGACGCCTGGCAGCGCGTGAGCGACACGCTGGAGCGTGCCATCCCGGGTGATTCCGACCGGGACGGTCGCTGAGCGGCGGGCCGGTCCGGCTCCGGGGCAGCGGGGCTCGGGGGGGTGGGCGCCTGATGTAACGTACGCCCATGCCGTCCCAAGCACTTGCTCCATCCGCGGCCCCGGAACCGGCCTCGGCCCCAGCCGATCCCGCAACGCCGCGCGCCGGCCGGATCGGCGAGCTCGCGCGCCTGCTCTCGCGGCATGCGCCGCAGGACGGCGTCTGCGCCACGCCGATTCCGCGCGTGTCGGCGATCCGGCTGTCCGCACCCGGCGACGAGCTGATCCACGCGCTGCATCCGCCGTCAGTTTGCATCATTGCGCAGGGCGCCAAGCGCGTGATGCTGCGCGACGAGGTCTACACCTATGACGCCTCGCGCTTCCTGGTCTTCTCGACGGACCTGCCCGTCAGTGCCCAGGTCGTGCACGCGAAGTTCGACGCGCCCTACCTCTGCTTTCGGCTCGACTTCGATCCGACCGAAGTGTCGGAGCTCGTGATGCAGCTCGGCACCTCCGCGATGCCGCGGGCGGCCACGGCACGCGGGCTGTTCCTCAACAACGTGAGCGACGACATGCTCGATGCGGCGATCCGCATCATGCGACTGCTCGATTCACCCGAGGACGCGGCCATGCTCGCGCCGTTGGCGCTTCGGGAGCTCGTCTACCGTCTGCTGCGCAGCGAGCAAGGGGAGCGGCTCGCGCAGGTGGCACGCGCCGACAGCCATGCCGCGCGCGTGATGCGTGCGGTCGCGTGGCTCAAGTCCAACTTCGCGGAGCCGCTGAAGGTCGAGGCGCTGGCGAGCGAATGCAGCATGAGCGCCTCGTCGCTGCACCACCACTTCAGGGCACTGACCTCGATGAGCCCGCTGCAGTATCAGAAGCAGCTGCGCCTGCAGGAGGCCCGCCGCCTGCTGCTGAGCGAACGCATGGAGGTCTCGCAGGCGGGCTTCAGCGTAGGCTACGAAAGCGCCTCGCAGTTCAGTCGCGAGTACAGCAGGCTCTTCGGCGTGCCGCCGTCGAAGGATGTCTCCCGCCTGCGCGCGTTGGCCTAGAACTGCCCCTGCCCGTCGCCGGTGCGGTCATGAACCCATCGCATCGCCTGCTGCTCTGCGTGCCGGGTTGCCTCTGCCTCGGAGCCATACACGATCTCATCCGTATCGTTCGGCAGTTGTGTCTCTTCCTCGTCCGCGGGCGTGCGGACAACGACGACGACCGGCCGGTAGCCGCCGGGTGCGGGCTCGGCGCGAAGCTCGAAGCGGAATCCGCGGTATTCGAGGGAGTGGCCGTCGGAAACGGGTGTGCTGTTGTCTGTCATTGGTGCTGTGCCTGAGGAGTTCGCGGAAATCTTGCACGACCTTCCCAGCGGCTGCTGCAGGCACTCGGAGGCGCCACTTGAAGGACGGCGCGCCGCCGACGCCGTCCCCCGCTCAGCGTCGGCCCGCCTGCGGCACGGCCGCCGCGGCACTGCCGGCCAGCCCGCGCTCCTGCAGCAGCTCCTGCAGCGCCTGCGAGGCCTCGATCGCACGCGGGAAGCCCGCGGGAACCGTGACGAGATAGACGATCTCCTTGAGCTCGTCGGCCGGCACGCCGGCGTCGAGCGCATAGCCTGCATGGATCTTGAAGAACGGCCGCAGGCCCAGCGCGGCGAAGGCCGCCATCGCCGACAGTTGCCGCGTACGGGCATCGAGCACCTTTCGATCCCAGACGCTGCCGAGCGCATAGCCGGCCGTGGCTTCGGCGAGGAACGGGAACTCCTGGCGCATCGCCTCGTAGGTCGGCTGCGGCTTGCCGCCGTTGAGCTCGAGCAGCATCTGCTCGCCGCGCGCAATGCGGGCATCGGTCGCACCCGGGTTCGCCTGCGCCGTCGCGCCGGCGAGAAACGCCATTGTGAAGAGGCACGCGGCCGCGAGGCATCGGGAATGGAATCGTCGTTGCATTGCAAATCTCCTGTGGTTCAGATCTCAGAACGCACCGTCGGTGGCGACCGACAGGCTGGCGAAGGCTTCGAGTTCGGCGCGCCGGCGCTCGAAGGCGCCACGCGCAAAACCAAGGGCGTCGGTGCCGGCGACGAAGTGCAGCGGCGGCTCGGCCATCGCCGCGAGCTCGGCCACGACGCGCCCCAGCTTCTCCGGGTCGCCCGGCTGCTTGTGGTTGTAGCTTTCGTAGGTGGCGCGCGCCGGCGCGCCGGGCGAGCCCCCGTAATCGGCGATACGGCGCGAGCCGTACTGCACCGAGCTCTTGTCGAGGAAGTCGGTGCGGAAGAAGCCCGGCTCGATGATGGTCACGCGAATGCCGAACGGCGCGACCTCCAGCGCAAGGGACTCCGAGAATCCCTCCACCGCGAACTTGGCTGCGCAATAGACGGACGAACCATCGAAGCCCATGAAGCCGCCGATCGACGACAGGTTCAGGATGTGGCCGCTGCGCTGGCGCCGCATCAGCGGCAGCACCGCGCGCGTCACGTGCATCAGGCCGAACACGTTGGTGTGGAATTGCCGTTCGACGTCCGCGCTGTCGATCTCCTCGAACAGCCCGAGCTGACCATAACCCGCGTTGTTCACCAGCACGTCGACGCGGCCGAAGCGCTGCTGCGCGGCCTCGGCGGCGGCCGCCGCGTCCTGCTCGCGCGCGGCGTCGAGCGGGAGGCAAGCCACTTGGTCGGCATGCGCGGCGTACACCTGCTGTAGCTGCGCCACGTTGCGCCCGGTCGCGACCACGCGGTCGCCGGCGGCGAGCGCCGCTTTCGCGATCTGTGCGCCGATTCCGCGACCCGCCCCCGTGATGAACCAAACCTTGCTCATTTCAGCCTCCATGTTGTGGCGCGTGGGCGCCCGTTGAACATGGCCTTGATCCTAGGAAGCCCAGCCCCGCAGCCCTTGCACGATCCTGGCGGGGACTTGCCCGATCCGACGTGCGTGCGTCGACCGCCGATCAAACTCGGAATACTGTGAATTCATACAGTATTTGCGGCATAATCTGCGCATGGACCGACTCCCCGCCACCCTCTGGATCGCCGCCTGCGCCCACCGGCTGCAGCAGCAGTGGCACACCGTCGATGCGCGCGAGCTCGAGGATGTGGCACGCGACCTGTTCCGCGACGAGCAGCTGCGCGCCATGGACCCGGAGGCTGCAGCCGTGCAGTGGCTCAGGCCGATCACCGAAGCCGCCTAGTTTTTCGCTGGACCGGTATCGCCTGTCCTGAAACCCGATTTGCCGTTGCCTCGACTCCTTGTGCGTGCGGGGCTGTTGAAGCCGTGAGGCCTCAACGCTTTCCGCCCAGCCCTGTGCTGGGTTTTTTTTGGCCCGCCAGCGCCACGGCCATGATGGGCTTGGCCCATTGCGGCACCTGGCCGAGCGCGATGTGGGAGACCACGCGCCCGCCTTCCATGTGCAGCAGCAGCAATGGTTGCGGCCGCTGGCCGGCCTTGGGGTCGCCTTCGGCACTGTTGTCGTAGACGCGCAGGCTCGCCAGGTGCGGCAGCAGCCGGATCAGGTTGGCACGGCTGGTCTCGTAGCGCTCGCGGATCTTCGCTTCGGGAATGTCGTGTCCGCCCGCGGCCACCCGGGCCCGCACGCGCTGCAGATGAAGCTCCGGCGAGGCGAGCCCCGCGTACCAGAGATGGACCTGGGCGCCCTGCTCGGCGCCTTCGAGAAGCATCTGCGGGATCGTCCTCGCACCCAGCGTGGTTTCGAACGCGAAGTTCAGTTGCTGCGCCAGTGCCCGCTCGAGCCCCTGACGCCCAAGTTCCCAGGCCTGGGCATTCGCCGCCTCCGACGACAGGCTCGGGTCGGCCTCCCAGAGTTCGCGCGCGGCCAGGTCAGGGTTGAAGTAGTGCACCTTCTTCTGCAGCAGCGCAGCGCCGCCCACGCTGCTCTTGCCGGCGCCGTTGACGCCGGCCAGCACGAAGATGCGCGCGGGCATCAGCGGCGCGGCGCTGTTGTTGCTGCTGCCTGCGCCACCGCCGCATCGCCGAGTTCGGCCGGCGTCATCGCGAAGGCGTCGGCCATGGCCTGCGCGGCAGGCTCGCCCTGCATGCGCGCGAACATGTCGTCGAAGCGGGACGTGAGCGCCTCGAGGTTCGGCTCCGCGGCCTGCTCGAGCTTGAGATAGCGTTCCACCGACATCAGCACCATCGAGGGCTGCTCATGCCGCGTGATCACCACCGCCCCGCGCGCCATCACGGTGCTGGTCACGCTCTGCATGCCCGAAGCCAGCCGGGTGGCCGAAAACGAAGGCAGGTCGCGCGTCAGGCGCTCGATCTCGGCGGCAGGTCGGACGGAAGCGGTGTTGACGGCCATGGCGGCTCCTGAAAATACAGATGTTCCCCATTTTACCCATTTTGGACATCTGCAAGGAGATCGCCTGCGGCTGCGCACGCGGCACTGGCACCGGATCTATTGATGAGAGCAACGATCTCGCCCATGATTCCTTGGAAAAACCCCCTCAAATCACCAAGGTGAGAATTTGAACGCCGATTGGCTGATTACTCCGCACAATGGGATCGGACGCCTTACCTTCGGCCTTTCGCCGGGGGCGGTCGCGTCAGTGGCATCCCTCTATGGAAAGCCGGGTCCGCTGAAATCCTATGCGGCCGTCGCGTCTGATGCGGAAGAGGTGATCGCTCAGTGCGGCGCAACCATGTCGGCAGAAACGATAGCCGCCATGAGGCTCGCAGCGCGGGAGCTAGCGAATTTTGCAACACAGAACTTGACCACGGGACAAACGCCGATCCTGCTCGAGTACCGGGATGGTCGTCTTGACGGGGTTACTGTCGAGGCCCGACACAGGGAGGCAAGTTTCGAGAGCCAGCTGGTTTTTGCACTCGATGCGCTGAAAGTGCTGCGCTTGTTCGAACGTGCGAACGGCGCTCCGGGCCGATATCGCTCCGACGAGGCGGCCTTCGACAATATCGCGGTTTCGCTCTATCGCTTCAGCACGACGTCGTCAAAGGGAAAAGTTCGCGCGAACCCGGCGGCGACCCCGGGTTTCAGCTCACGTTCTGTGACGCTACGCAGCAAGCCTTACCGCCCAGCAGACGAGCTCGACCAGTTCGTGACCTTTTCTTTTGAATAGGCGAAGACGTCGCAAACGTGTGGCAAGCGGATCAGGTCATGGTCGGTGCGGCTTACGGAGCATCGGCGTGACGAGCGGTGCAGAACCCACCTGGATCTCGCCTATCACCTCGAAACCATGGCGCCGGTAGAAAGGGATGTTCTGCGGCTTCGATGCCTCGAGATATGCCAGCGACCGTTCCTGATCGCAACGCGCGAGAGCATGACGCATCAACGCCGCCCCGATGCCTTTTCCCTGTGCGTTCGGCTCGACGCCAATCTGCGGCAAGTACCAATGAGCTTCTCGAGGATGCGACTCTTCCATCTTCTCGAAGGTGGCCAGCAGATCGTCCATGTGTTCAGGCTTTGCTGTGTCGTGGAACACTTTGGCGAGAGCCTGGCCGTCCGGCTCCACGCCGGGGGGCAGCCAAAGCGCGGCGCCGCAGAAGTCCACGGACACATAAGCCGTGCCATGCTGGAAGCTGCTGCCGGCGAACTCGCCAGTGGCCACGGGCATGGCCAGGAGATAGTCGTGCGGCGAAGGCCACGCAAATCGCGCAGGAGGGTCTGTGAGGAAGGCAGCCACGATCGCTGCGACGGCGCGCGGGATCTCATCGGACGTGGCACTGCGGATATCGATCGATTGCTGGATCATTTCGTCTTCCTCATGTGAAAACGGAAGGCCTCACTCTCGCCGAATGGCACACATGCCGATCGGTTGACGCCGGCATGCACCCCTGGCTACATTCCCCCAGAAGCTCCTGGAGAAGCCACTTGCCCAGAGATATGTACTTCATATTCGCTCTCGTTGCGATCGCCGTGCTCGCAGGCAATCTGATGGCAACGGTCACGATATGGCGCAGCGATTTTTACTCGCCGCTGCAACGCAGGCTCCAACTGACCTTGGTGTGGCTGATTCCCGTGATCGGAGCCGCATGCTGCATCAGCTTCGCATCCCTCCACAAGCGCCCGATTCCCAGGCCTGACGAGCGTTTCCCGGGACCCGACTCCTTCCAACTGCCCGGCGGTGAGGCCAACGGTTCCTGAATTCGGCGAGCAAGCTGCTGACGCGTATGAACGGCGCCTGGCGCTGGCTCAGCGATTTGTGCACTAGCCCTCGGCACGGTGGCGATCCGCTGTCTGGCAATACTCGAAAAATTCATCCAACTCCGTCGACTTGTCGAAAACGGCATCCGCTCCCGATGCGCGACAGTTTTCGCGCATCACTGGTGTCGCGTAATTGGACAGCACCACAAGGTGCTGCCTGGCGTTGCGCCGAGACTGAACCCAGCGCAGGACACCGAGACCGGATCCTTCTTTCAGGAAGAGGTCGATCACCACGATGTCCCAGGAATGCCCGTGCCGCGCCAGCCAACCCGTCGCATCGGTTTCCGATTCCGCAAAGCCGACAACCCTGGCCAGCCCCAGGTCAGCCAGCGCAGGAATCAGATTGTCCCGAATTTGCCGGCTGTCCTCGACCAGAAAAATACAAAGTTCCATGGTTTGCTCTCCAAGCTGGCAAAGCTAAGGGCAGCTTGGCAGCCGGTCGTGCGTGCGACCAGATGGTTCATGTAGGAACGCCTCCACAGGCCTGCGACCACGAGGACGCTTTCCATGATGGCTGGCGGCTTTCCGGACCGAAGTGCCACAATTCCACCGTATTCGCAATCCCGGGAATGCAGGAGACCCGCTGCGGCTGTTGCAGGAAACACGCACTCTGGCAGGCCATTGCGGACCTGATGGGGGCTGATAACAACATGTAACCTTAAGTTTGCACGAAAATCTCGCAGCGAAAAAAACCAACATCGAGATCGCCATGACCCTGGACGAACTGTTCGCCGACGCCCACCTGCTTCCCACGGTGCCGAAGGTGGTGTTCGATCTGATCGAACTCCTGCGCAGTGAAGACACCTCCATACCGAAGGTGGCGCGCAAGCTCGAGCTCGACCAGGTGCTGAGCGCACGGGTGCTGCGGATGGTCAACTCCCCCTACTTCGGGCTGCGCCGCAAGATCGTCTCGATCCAGGACGCGATCCAGCTGCTGGGCTTCTCGGCGATTCGCTCGCTGGTCGTGAGTTCGGGTCTCAAGGGCACCTTCCAGAAGGTCGATGGTGTGAACCTGCCCGCCTTCTGGGCGCACAGCCTGCGCGTGGCGGCCGTCGCCCGCTACCTCGCTGGCAAGGCACAACGCGTCGACCAGAACCTGGCTTTCACCGTGGGCAGCATGCATGCGATCGGGCACCTCATCATGGCGGGCGCCATGAAGAAAGAGATGGCCGAGCTCAACGCCGTGCACCCGTTCGATGTGATGGGCCGGCTCGAAGTGGAAAAGCAGAAACTCGGCTTCCACTATGGCGACGTGAGCAGCCGGCTCGCCGCGGGCTGGGATTTCGCGCCCGAGTTCGTCAGCGCGCTCTGGTGCTTTGCCGACCCGCTGCAGGCCGCGCAGGCCGACCCGCTCGCCAACGTACTGCACCTCGCGGTCTGGCGCGTGGCGCTCGAGCGCGCCGGGCTCCACATCGCTGACGCGGCGCACGCCTGGCCGGCCCGCTCGGCCGACGCCATCGGCCTGTCGGAAGAGACGGTGCAAGCGATGCCGGCGCCGCGCGAACTCGCCTCCGACCTCGAATCGATGATCGCCTGACCGAGGCCCACCCCAGGTCTTCAGCTACCCAGCTACGCGATGCGCAAGCGAAGGCAGTGCGCGAAGAACGCGTCGAGTTCGGTCGACTTGTCGAACACCGCATCGGCGCCGAGCGCAAGGCAGCGGCGGCGCATCTCCGCAGTGGGGTAGTTCGTCAGCACCACCACGTATCGGCCGGCGGCGCGCCCCTGGCACGCACGCAGCACGGTCAGGCCGGAACCTTCCGCGAGGAAGAGGTCGACGATGGCAAGCTGCCACGCTGCATGTCGCTCGAGCGCAGTGATCGCCTCCTGCGCCGTCACGGCAGAGGCGAGCACCTGCACACCCGCAAGTTCTTCGAGCGCCGGAATCAGGTTGTTCCGGATGGTCTCACTGTCCTCGACGAGGATGGTGGCGAGTGGCTGCATACGCTTTCTTTGAATGAATGCGTCCTTGCCAGAGAGGAGACGCGAACCTGAGTCGACTCCTTTTTACGACGTGGGTTGTTCCGGGTTGTAGGCCGGCTCCTCCATGCACCGAAGGTGCAGAGGACCAGCGCCAGCCGCACGGGCGGCGAGGGTCAGCCTTCCGGGGACTTCTTCTGGAGTTCGGCGGCCAGCGTGTCGGCAACTTTCTCGAGCGCTTCGACCGATTTGGACAGCCGCTTTTCGATGCGCTCGGTCTGGACGATCGCACGGTCAACCTCGTCGGTACGTTCCACCTCCGGGATCTCCTTGTCGAGCACGGCATGAACAATGGCGAGTTCGTCCGCGGCCGTCTCGACGGCTTGCTTCACGTCCTTGCTCTTGTCCAGTGCGCGCTTGACGGGATGGGCGCGGGTCTCTTCTTGCGGATTCGGGTGTGGCATTCGGTATTCCTTCGGGTCCCCGTTGATCGTAAGCCGCACCGTCGGCTTCGGCATGCTTTTTACACCCCTGTCCACAGGGATGCGGCACCGGACAGACTCACTTGTATCCTTTCGTACACGTCTGTGCGCCTTCGGCCTACAACGGGCGGCCCGCCACCCACAACAATGCAACATCATGCAAGTGGAAGCCTTCGATCACGACCCGCAGGCGCTCGCCGCACAGGCGGCCGAATGGCGCCGCCGTGCGCTCAGGGGCGAGCGTCAGGCGCGCGGCATCGCCCACGCGCTCGAGGTGAAGGTGCGGCAGCTGCAGCGCGGCCACGCGCAGCCCGCCGACCTCGAACTCGACACGCGCCCGCTCGCGCCGTGGGAACCCGACCGGCGCTGGTGGCGCCCCTGGCGGCGCAGCTGACGCCACCGCGCGGAGCAGTTCGCTTCGTGGGACACCGTTTGCAGCACAAATGTGCTACATTGGCTTTTCAGCCGACATCCCCGACCATGCCCACCACCACCATCCGCATCGAAGACGCCTTCAAGGCGCGCATCGCCGCAGCCGCAGCGCGCGCCGGCAAGTCGTCGCATGCGTTCATCCTCGATGCACTCACCGACACAGTGGAGCGGAGTGAACTCGACGATGAACTCCATCGCGTGGCGGACGAACGCTGGGCCGCGCTGCAGAACACTGGCGAGACGGTGCCCTGGGACGACGCGAAGGCCTACCTGCAAGCGCGTGCCAGAGGCGAAAAACCGCGCAAGCCGCAGCCGCGGGTTCCGGCGCCCTGAGGCATGCCCCGCATTGAATTGGCGCCTGGGGTCTTCGACGACCTCGAGCGATTTATCGATCACGCGCTGCGCCACGAGGCGGTGGACGTTCCGCAATGGGTCGACAAACTTCTCGAAACGATTCAGGTTTTGGCCCACAGCCCGCTGATTGGCAGGCCGGTCAAGGACGGCAAGCGAGAACTCGTCATCGGCAAGGGCGCGCGCGGCTATGTCGCGTTGTACCGGTACCTCGCCGACATCGACGTGGTGTTCATCCTGGCCGTGAGGGCACAGCGCGAGTCCGGGTTCAAGCACTGACGGCCGTCAAACCGGCACGGCGTGCCCTTCTTTCAGCAACCGCCGAAGCACCTTGCCCGTGCCGCTCGCAGGCAGCGAGTCGCGAACCTCGACCTGGCGCGGCACCTTGTAGTGCGACATGTTCTCGCGCGCCCAGGCCAGCATCGCCTCGGCATCGAACGCGGCCGAGGCGGGCACCACGAAGGCCTTGATCACCTCGCCCTTGTCGGGGTCGGGCACGCCGATCACCGCGACCTGGCGCACCTCGGGATGCAGGATCAGGATCGATTCGACCTCCTCGGGGAACACGCTGAAGCCCGAGACCTTGATCATCTCCTTCACGCGGCCGATGAAGGTCAGGTAGCCCTGCGCGTCCATGCGGCCGATGTCGCCCGTGTGGACCCAGCCGTCGCGCAGCACCTCGGCAGTGGCCTCGGGCCGGTTCCAGTAGCCGTGGAACACGCCCTGGCTGCGCACCGCGATCTCGCCGCTCTCGCCCACCGGCAGCGTGCGGCCGTCGAGGTCGATGATCTTGAGCTCGACGCCGCGCCCCGGCACGCCGTTGGTGCCCCAGCGGATGCCGTCGCGCGGCATCAGCACGTCGTTGGTGTGCGTCTCCGAAAGGCCGTAGCCGGCCTCGTACACCAGGCAGCCGTTCGCGAAGGCGCTCCAGCGCTCGGCCAGTTCCTCGGTGAGCTTGATGCCGAAGCTCGTGGCCATGGTGGTGTGCAGCGACGACAGGTCGAAGCGCCGCGCTTCGGGCTCGTTCATGGCCGCGACCAGCATCGGCGCCATGGCGTACCACCAGCTCACGCGGTTCTGCGCGATCGACTGCAGCACCGCGAGCGCATCCATGCGGTTGAGCAGCACGACCGTGGCGCCGGTGCAGGCCAGCATGGTCACGCCGCAGATCATGCCGGCGATGTGATAGAGCGGCGCCACCGCGAGCATCACGTCGTCCTGGCGGATGCGGAACATCTCCTGCCCCACTGCCGTCTTGTAGAGCGCGTTGCGGTAGCTCAGCATCGCGCCCTTGGGCATGCCGGTGGTGCCCGAGGTGTAGGTCATGAGCGAGACGTCGTCCATCGACAGCGCCACCGCGGGCGCCACCACCGGATCGGCGCGCTGCACCACCACCGCATGGAAGTCGATCGTGCCCTCGGGCAGTGGCCTGCGCGCGGCCACTTCGTCGGGCACACGCACGTTCGGCGCATCGGGCAGCAGGTCGGCATAGCGCACGCTGAACACGTGTGGCACTTTCACCCGGTCGCCCAGCGACTGCGCGATCGGCGCCAGGTGGTCGGCCACCACCAGCGCCTTCGCGCCGAGGTCGCCGACCTGGTAGGCGAACTCGTGCGCCTTGAACATCGGGCTGCACGGGCTCACGATGGCGCCGATCTTCTGGATGCCGAAGTGCGCGACCAGGTACTGCGGGCAGTTCTGCATGAACAGCGCGACGCGGTCGCCTTTGCCCACGCCGCGCTCGTGCAGCGCCTGGGCGAAGGCGTCGCTCCAGCGGTCGAGCTCGGCATAGCTGATCGCACGGCCGTACCAGACCAGCGCCGCCTTGCCGGGCTGCGTGCGCGCATGGCCGCGCAAATATTCGTGCAGCGGCTTCTCGCCCTGCAGGTAGTCGGGGGTGTCGTCGTTCATGAGCAATGGGTGAAGTGGGTCTACAGGCCGAGCACGTGCTTGGCCATGATGTTTTTCTGGACTTCGGTGCTGCCGCCGTAGATGGTCATCGCACGGCAGAAGAGGTAGGTGGCCACCGGCCCGAGCGCATGCGCGGGACCGATCGTCGCGTGTTCGGAGCCCTGGCCGAACAGCGGCCCCGGCTGATAGCGCAGCGCATCGGGTCCACTCGCCTCGACCAGCAGCTCGGTGATGCGCTGCGCGATCTCGGTACCGCGGATCTTGATGAACGACGACCTGCCCGGTCCCGCGGGCACGCCGGCCTGCATGTCCGACAAGGTGCGCAGCAGGCCGACCTCGAGCGCCTTGAACTGCGCCTCGACCGCCGCCACCTCGCCCATGAAGACCGGGTCTTCGGCCAGCCGGCGGCCGTCGCTGCTGCGCACCTGCGACGCCACGCGGCGCAGCTTCTGCAGCTCCTGCGTGATGAAGCGCAGGTTGGCGTTCTCCACGCGCTCGTGCTCGAGCAGGAACTTCGCATAGGTCCAGCCGCGCCCCTCCTCGCCGATGCGGTTGCGCTTGGGCACCTTCACGTTGTTGAAGAACACCGCGTTGAGGTAGTGCCGCCCGTCCATCATGCGGATCGGCTGCACCTCGACGCCCGGCGTCTTCATGTCGATCAGCAGAAACGAGATGCCCTGCTGCCGCTTCGCCTCTCGCCCGGTGCGCACGAGGCAGAACATCCAGTCGGCGAAGTGGGCGAACGAGGTCCAGATCTTCTGGCCGTTGACGATGTAGTGGTCGCTGCCGTCGTCCTCGGCCGCCGTCTGCAGCGCCGCCAGGTCGGAGCCCGCGCCGGGCTCCGAATAGCCCTGGCACCACCACACCGACGAATCGCGGATGGCGGGCAGGTGCTGCGCCTTCTGCTCCTCTGTGCCGAAGGTGTAGATCACCGGCCCGACCATTGCCGGGCCGAACACCTGCAGCTCGGGCCCGTGCAGCTCGCCCGCGATGCGGTTGAAGATGATGGTCTGCATCGGCGTCCAGGCCTGCCCGCCGTGCTCGCGCGGCCAGGCACCGGTGAACCAGCCCTGGCGTCCGAGGATCTGCTGCCAGCGCATGTAGTCCTCGCGGCCCAGGTGGCGGTCGAGCCGCACTTTTTCGCGGATGTCCGAAGGCAGCTCACGCGCGACGAATTCGCGCACCTGCGCCTCGAAGGCCTTTTCTTCCGGCGAAAGATCGAGATTCATGCCGCCGCGTCCTCGGCCATTAGCGCATGGCGCCGCAGGTGCCAGCTGCCGTCGCCGAAGCTCACGCCGATCATCGACAGGCGCTTGAAGTAGTGGCCCACCGCGAGCTCCTCGGTCACGCCCATCGCGCCGTGCAGCTGCACCGCCTCCTGGCCCACACGGCGCGCGGTGCGGTCGATCTCGATCTTGGTGGCCGACAGCGCCTTGCGCCGCACCGCCGGGTCGGCCTCGCGCAGCATCAGCGCGCCGTACAGCGCCATCGAGCGCGCCTCGTCGAGCGCGATGTACATGTCGACCATGCGGTGCTGCAGCGCCTGGTTGGTGCCGATCGGCCGGCCGAACTGCTGGCGCGTCTTGAGGTAGTCGAGCGTCATGTCGACCAGCATGGCCATCGCACCGACGGCTTCCGAGGCCACGGCGGCGATCGCCTGGTCGACGACCAACTCAAGCGCGGGCAGCGCGCCGCCTTCGTCGCCCAGCAGCTGCACCGCGCTGGCCCGCACGCCCGCGAGGCGCAGGTCGGCTGCGCGGCTGCCGTCGTGCGTGGCATAGGTGCGCACCGAGACGCCCGGCGCCTTCGCATCGACGAGGAAAGCCGAGAGCCCGGCGTCGTCGGCCACCTCGCCCGCGGTGCGCGCCACCACCACGAAGTGATCGGCCACGCCACCGCCATGCACCAGCACCTTCTCACCGTCGAGCGACCAGCCTTCGGCATCGCGGCGCGCGGCGGTGGCGCAGTGCGCGATCTCGTAGCGCGAGGCGGGCTCGGCATAGGCCAGTGCCAGCTTGTGGCCGCCGGCCATCATCGGCTGCAGCCAGCGCTCCTTTTGCGCCGTGCTGGCCAGCGCCGCGAGCATGCCGCCCGCGAGCACCACATTGGCCAGGTACGGCTCGAGCAGCAGGCCGCGGCCAACGCCCTCCATCACGATGCCGGTGTCGACCGCATCGCCGCCGATGCCGCCGTCTTCCTCGCTGAAGGGCACGGCGAGCCAGCCGAAGTCGGCATAGCTGCGCCAGTGGCGCTCGTCGTGCCCAGGCTCGCTCGCCACAAGCCTGCGGCGGTGGGCGAAGTCGTATTCGTCGCGCACGAAGCGCTCGACGCTCTCGCGCAGCTGGTTCTGTTCGGGGGTGTACTGAAGGTCCATGGGATGTCTGGCGTGTTGGCTTTGAGATTTGGGCCGGGGCCGCTCACAGCGCGAGGTAGCGCTGCTGCACCTCCGGGTGGCTGTCGAAGGCGGCCCAGTCGCCCTCGAAGACGATGCGGCCGGTGTCGATGACGTAGACGTGCTGCGTGCAACGGCGCGCGAACCAGATGTTCTGCTCGCACAGCAGCAGCGCGACGTTGCCCTCGGTGCAGGTGCGCACCACGTCGCGCGCCATCTCCTCGACGATGATCGGCGCGAGCCCTTCGGTCGGCTCGTCGAGCAACAGCAGGCTCGGGTTGGCGGCCATCGCGCGTGCCACCGCCAGCAGCTGCTGCTGGCCGCCGCTGAGCTGCCCGCCGTAGCGCTGCTGCAGTGGCGCCAGCATCGGGAAGCGCGCGACGATCTCGGCCACCGTGACCGCCGGTCGCTCGGGCGAGGCGCCGTAGCGCGCCATCGCGATGTTCTCGGCCACCGTCAGGTGCGTGAAAATGCGCCGGTCCTCCGGCACCAGCGACAGGCCCATGCGCGTGCGCTGGTGCGTGGGCATGCCTTGCAGGTCGCGGCCGCCGAAGCGCAGCGTGCCGCGCACGCGCGGGCCGGCGTTCATCACGCTCTTGAGCAGCGTCGACTTGCCCGCGCCGTTGCGCCCGAGCAGCGCCACGCGCTGGCCGGGCCCTACCGAGATCTGGGCGCCGAGCAGGATGTGGCTGTCGCCGTAGAAGGCATCGAGTTCGCGGACTTCAAGCACCGACCATCTCCTTGCCGAGGTAGACCTCGCGCACTTTGGGATCGCGTCGCACCTCGTCGACGCTGCCGGTGGCGACCACCTCGCCGTAGTTCATCACCATGATGCGGCTCGCCAGGCCGAACACCACGTCCATGTCGTGTTCGGTCATCACCACCGTGATGCCGCGTTCCGCGCGCGTGCGCGCCACCAGCTGTGCGATGTCGGCCCGGTCGCTCGGCGACATGCCGGCCGTGGGCTCGTCGAGCATCAGGATGCTCGGCCGGCCCGCGAGCGCGATCACGAACTCGAGCCGCTTCTTGTCGCCGTGCGACAGAAAGCGCGCCGCCTCGCCCGCCATCGGGTCGAGCCGCACGTCCGCGAGCAGCGCCATGGCTTCGTCGCGCACCTCGGCCGACGGCGCGCAGCGCCAGCGCGCACCCAGCGGCTCGCGCCGGTTGCGGCGCCGCGCCTCCACCGCCGCGATCACGTTGTCGAGCACGGTGAAGTCGTGGAACACGCGCGCCACCTGGAAGGTGCGCCCGAAGCCCTCGCGCACCCGCTCGTGCGCGGGCAGCCGCGTCACGTCGCGTCCCTCGAAGTGGATCGTCCCGCCGTTGGACGGCACCTCGCCCGTCATCACCTTGAACATCGTCGTCTTGCCGGCGCCGTTCGGCCCGATGATCGCGAACACCTCGCCGCGCGCCACCGACAGGCTCACGCCGTGCAGCACCTCGATCGGGCCGTAGTTCTTGCGCACGCCGTCCACGCGCAGCAGCTCCGCGGTGCTCATCGAATGCCTCCGGTTTCGAGCGTGGCGCCCGGCGGCACATGTGCCCGGTCCTTCGCGGGCGGCGGGCTGCGCCGCCCCCAGATCCGCTCTTCGAGGTTGCGCCAGAGCCCGACCGCACCGTTCGGCGCCAACAGGATGATCGCCAGCAGCCCCGTGCCGACGATCAGCTCCGACAGCCCGACCAAGGTGCGCGTGGCGTAGGTGATGGCCGCGAACAGCCCCGCCCCCACCACCGGCCCCCAGAACGAGCTGACACCGCCCAACAGCGTGTTGAGCATCGGCTGCGCCGAGGCGAGCCAGTGCACCTCTTCGACCGTGACGATGCGCGACCACGGCGCATAGAGCGCGCCCGCCACCGCCGCCACGGCGCCCGAGATGACGAAGGCCGCGAGCCGGTAGCGCGCCACGTTCGTGCCCATGAAGGCCGCGCGCTCCGCGTCCTGGCGCACCGTCTGCAGCGTGCGGCCGAAGCGGCTGTGCAGCAGCCACCAGAGGAAGGCGGTAATCAGCACCGTGGCCACCAGCAGGAACCAGTAGTAGGCGTTCGAGCTCGACAGGTCGATGCGCCACAGGCCGAAGTCGAGGGCCGGGCGCGGGATGTCGGTGATGCCGTCCTCGCGGCCGAGGAAGGTAGAGAAGCCGATCACCAGCCGCAACGCCTCGGCCAGCGCCACGGTCAGCACCGCGAGGAACACGCCGCTCATGCGTCGCAGCGCCAGCACACCGATGACCCAGGCGGCCACCGCACCGAGCAGCGCCGCGCCCAGCAGCACGCCGAGGAACGGCACGCCCGCAATGTGGCGCAGCGCCAGCGCGGCCAGGTAGGCGCCGAGCGCGAAGAAGCCCGCATGGCCGAACGACACCAGCCCCGTGTAGCCGAAGAGGATGTTCCACGACAGCGCGAACACCACCTGCACCAGCACCGTGCCCACCACGTAGAGCGGGCCGGCATTCACCCACAGCGGCAGCGTGGCAAGCACGCCGACCACCGCGACACCCAGCACCTGCCACACGGCACGCGGAATGCGCGGGCGGTGCAGCCCGCCCGAGCCGTGCGCGCCCGCGTGGCTTTCTTCCTGCGCGCCGGCGGCCGGGAACAGGCCGCTCGGCTTCCACAGCAGGAAGCCCGCGAGCACCACGTAGATCGCGAGGCCCGGCACCGAAGGCAGCAGCACCGTGTTGAGGCTCTGCACCAGCCCCAGCACCAGCGAGCCGATGAACGCGCCGCGGATGTTGCCCAGCCCGCCGATGATCACCGCGAAGAACGCGAACATCAGGTACGAGTCGCCGAGCCCCGTCGACAGGCTCTGGTTCGGCAGCAGCAGCCCGCCCGCGAGGCCGGCGAGGAAGAAGCTCGCCATCACGCTCAGCGCGATGCCGAACGACACGTTGAGCCCGAGCACGCCCGACATCCACGGGTCGGCCGCGAGCGCCTGCATCAGCTTGCCGAACCACATGCGGTGGATCGCCACCTCGAGCACGATGTAGACCACCACGCCCGCCGCGATCACGAACAGCTGGTAGGCCGAGAAGAACATGCCGAAGGGGTTGAGCGGCTGGTCCAGGCCGGGCGGTGGATTGACCGAGAAGAAGTCCACGCCCCAGATCAGCTTGGTCACGCCGGTGCACACCATCATGAGCGCGAAGGTGGCGATCAGCACGTAGTGCGGATCGACGTTGCGCAGCCGCCGCAGCACCAGCCGGTCGGTGACGAGGCCGAGCAGTGCCACCACCACGCCGCCCGCGAGCGCGGCCAGCAGGAACATCCACAGCGACTGCACGTCGCGTCCCATCACCGAGTACGCGGTGTAGGCACCGATCATGAAGAAGCCGCCCTGCGCCATGTTGAGCAGGCGCATCAGCCCGAAGATCAACGTGAGCCCGGCCGCGACCACGAAGATCGCCATGCCGAACGCGGCGGCATTGAACACCGCGAACATGAGTTCGTTGACCACGCTCAGCCCTCGTACTTCTTGCCGGGCGACGGCGGCTCGACGATCTCATTCTCGTCCAGGCGGAACACCTGCTCCAGGCCGTAGCCCGGCGCGGCATCGCGCGCGCCGATCTTGGCGAAGTAGAACGAGCCGATGCCCTGGTGGTCTTCCTTGCGCACGCGGTAGGGGCCGGCCGCCGTGTCGAACTGCAGGCCCTCGAGCGCCGCAATCACCGCGTCGGTCTCGGTCGACCCGGCCTTCTTCACCGCATGGAAGATGCCGAGCGCCGAGCGGTGCGAGGCCTGCACGATGCCCGGCACCCAGGGCGTGCCCGCCACCTTCAGGATGTACTCGCTCAATTGCTTGCTGACCGGGAACTCGCTCTTGAACGGCTCCAGTTCGGGCGCCCAGAAGGTCACGCCCCAGAGGTTCTTCGGCGTCGACTTCTGCATCGCCTTGGCGATCATCAGCTCGGTGCCGGCCTCGCCGATGACCTTGAACTTGCGGTCGAGCCCCACCGCGCGGCCCTGCTGCAGCAGGCTCACGCAGGGTGCGGCCGTGAGCCCGATGAACAAGCCCTCGGCGCCCGAGTTCATCAGGTTGTTGATTTCGATCTTGTAGTCGGACTTGTTGAGGCTCGCGAACACCGGTTCGGCCACCTTCACCTGGCGCCCGGCCTTGGCCGCGGCCGCCATCGCACCGGCCTTGAAGTAGCGCGCCACGTCGCGGCCGTTCTCGCTGTCGGGTGCGATCACGGCCCAGGTCTTCACGTCGGCGAAGCGCGTGGTCATCAGGTTGCCGATGCCGCCGTAGAGCATCAGCGCATTCGACGACAGCCGGAAGAAGTTGCGGCTGAAGTTCTCGTGCGTGACCGACATCACCGTCGGGGCCGGCGCCACCACCATGCTCTTGAGTTCGGCCAGGATCGGCGCGATCGCCAGCGCCATCGGCGACTGACCCGCACCGATCGACAGGTTGACACCCTCGCCCGCAAGCTCGCGTGCGGCGTTGACCGCGCCCGCGCTCGTGAACTTGTCGTCGCGCACCACGATCTCGATCTGGCGGCCGAGCAGCCCGCCGCTCTCGTTCCATTGCATCTGGGCCGCCTTGATGCCGTGCAGCCAGGCGGTGCCGGCCTCGGCGCCGATGCCGCTCATCGGCAGCATCGCGCCGACGCGGATGGGCGCGCCCTGCGCGCGCAGCGGCCGTGCGCCGGCGGCGCACAGCACGGCGGCCGCGCTCGCGGCCTGGAGAAGGGTTCTGCGTGGAATGGTCATGGTGATGCTCGGGTCCTTACAGCGCAATGGCTTTGCCCGGCGTCGGCGGCTCCGCCACGTCGGCTTCGTTGTAGGCCATGGCATCGACGATGCCGTAGCCCGGATCGGCGTCGCGCGCGCCCACCTTGGCGATGTAGGCCGTGCCCAGGCCCTGGTGGTCTTCCTTGCGCACGTGGTAGCTGCCCACCGCGGTGTCGAAGGTCAGGCCTTCGAGCGCGGCAATGACCGCATCGGTCTCGGTGTTGCCCGCTTTCTGCACCGCGTTGAACAGCGCGAGCGCGCAGCGGTGGCTCGACTGCACGATGCTCGGCGGGTTCCTGTCGCCGGTGAGCTTCACGTAGCCGTCGTAGAGCGGCGTGCTCAGCGGGTTGCGCTTGCCGGCCTCGGTGCCCGGCACCCAGTAGCTGATGCTCCAGAGGTTGGCCGGCGTCGACTTCTGCATCGCCTTGGCGATCATCAGTTCGGTGCCTGCATCGCCGATCACCTTGAACTTCTTGTCCATGCCCACCGAGCGCCCCTGCTGCAGCAGGCTGATGCAGGGCGCGGCCGTGAGGCCGACGAACAGGCCTTGCGACGGCGCATTCATGAGGCTGTTGATCTCGACCTTGTAGTCGGCCTTGTTGAGGCTCGCGAACACCGGCTCGAGCACTTTCACCTGGCGCCCTGCCTTGGCGGCCGCGCGCTGCACGCCGAGCGTGAAGAAGCGCGCCATGTCCCGGCCGTTCTCGCTGTCGGGCACGATGCACGACCAGGTCTTCACTTCCGCGAAGCGCTCGGTCAGCATGTTGCCGATGCCGGCGAACGCGATATAGGCGTTCCACGAGAGGCGGAAGAAGTTGCGCTGGAAGCTCTCGTGCGTGAGCGACATCACCGTGGGGCACGGCGCGACCATCATCGCCTTGAGCTCGGGCAGGATCGGCGCGGTGGCCAGCGCCATCGGCGACTGCGAGCCGCCGACCAGCAGGTTGACGCCGCTGCCGGCCAGCTCGCGCGCCGCGGCCACGGCGCCGGCGCTGGTGAACTTGTCGTCGCGCACCACCAGCTCCACCGGCCGCTTGAGCACGCCGCCCTTCGCGTTCCACTGCTCGGTGGCCACCTTGGCCCCGGCGAGCCAGGCCGCGCCGGCCTCGGCGCCGATGCCGCTCATCGGCAGCATCACGCCGATGCGCACCGGCCCGGCCTGCGCACGCGCCAGCCGCGAAACAGGCCCGCCGAGCACAGCCGCTGCGGCGGCCGTGGCCTGGATGAATCGACGCCTTTGCATAGTCATCTTCGTCTCCTGAGTCACGCGCCGGGCCGATCGGTTGGGATTGGCTCAAAGCGGTATTTGTTATAACAGATGACAGATTACGACTGAGCGAAGGAAGATGCACTGGCGTAAACCCGGATGAGGCGCAGGAGGTACCGAACAGCGCTGCGGTTGCCAGAACCCGAAACCATTTGTATCCTCCCGGCCGAGGAACAAGGGTCCGGCTCGCGCTTCGCGGTCTCGAAGAGGTCGACGCAGGCGCGACGCGCCCTTCGTCCGCACACGTCAATGCCGCAATCCACGCACCAGAAAATCGTCCTGGCCGATCGCTACTTCCGAGCTGGACAGATCCGGCCTTGCGAGGATCTGCTGCGTCAGGTCATCAGGCGGAGCAACGCGGTCTCGAAGGCCTACGAGCTGCTGGCCTACATCTGCGGCAACCGCGGCCAACTGGAGGAATGCGAAGAACTCCTGCTCGAGGCATCGCGCTTGCCGGGGTGTTCGCCAGAGGCGCTCTTCTATCTCGGAAAGGTGCAGTTGCAGCGCGGCCAGGTGCGTGGTGCCTTGAAGTCGTTCCGGCGTGCCATTGCGTGGGGAGACTTCTTCGAGGCATGGCACGAAACGGGCGTCGCCTACGATGCGCTCGGCGACCATGAGCGGGCGCTGGCTGCCTTCGGACGCGCGCAGGACATCGACGGCGACTCCCCCGTGCTCCACGCCAACATCGCGCGCACGCTGGTCGAGCTGGCCCGCTTCGACGAGGCGCTTCGCCACTGCGACCGCGCACTCGCGTCCGATCCCGAACTGGTGCGCGCGTGGGCGGAGCGCGGGCTCGCACTGGCCGAACTCGGGCACGGGCCGCAGGCCCTGCAAAGCGTCGACCGGGCGCTGGCGCTGGCGCCGCGGGACGGCGGTGCGCTCATGGCCCGCGCCACCGTGCTCGCATGCCTAGGCCGGCATGCCGAGGCGCTCGCCGCGCATGCCGATATCGCGAAGCTTCCGCCCGATACCGGCTACGAGCGCGGCCACTGGCTCTACAACGCGACGTTGATGTGCCGCTGGGTGGCATGGGGCCCGATGGTGGCCGACACACTCGAGCGCGTGCGTGCCGGCGAGAAGGCCGCCGTTCCGTTCTCGCTGCTTGCGACACCCGCGTGCCCAGCCACGCTGCTGGCGTGCGCGCGCACCTACGCGCAAGACCAGTGCCCCACGCGCGAAGGTGCCGCCCAAACCGCGCCACGTGCGTCCAGCCGGAAAAAGCTGCGCGTCGGCTATTTCTCGTCCGACTTCCGCAACCACGCCACCTCGCAGCTGATGGTGCGACTGTTCGAATGCCACGACCGCGAGCGCTTCGAGTGGTTCGGCTTCAGCGTCGGGCCGACAGCGCCGGACCCGATGACGCAGCGGGTCGCGGCCGCATTCGACCGCTTCGTCGAATGCGCCGACCGAAGCGATGCGCAGATCGCGCAACTGGCGCAGACCGAGGGGATCGACATCGCGGTCGACCTCAACGGCTTCACCGAGGGCGCGCGGCCCTGCATCTTTGCGCACCGCGCAGCGCCGGTACAGGTCAACTATCTCGGTTTTCCAGCGTCGATGGGCTGCGACTTCATCGACTACATCGTTGCCGACGCGACGTTGATCTGTCCCGACGAATATGGTCACTACGCGGAGAAGGTGGTGACGCTGCCCGGCTGCTACCAAGCCAACGACCACACCAAGGCGATTGCCGACGCGGCACCGAACCGCGAGGAGATGGGCCTGCCGCCGCAGGGCCTTGTCTTCGCCTGCTTCAACAACATCTACAAGATCACGCCCGACGTCTTCGAAGTCTGGATGCGGCTGCTTCGACGCGTGCCCGGCAGCGTGCTGTGGCTGCTGAGAGGCAGCGATGCCGCAGCAGCCGGCATCGAGGCCGAGGCCGTTGCGCGCGGCGTCGAAGCCAGCCGCATCGTCTGGGCCGAGCGCCTTCCGCTCGCCGAGCATCTTGCGCGCCACGCCCACGCCGACCTGTTTCTGGACACCTTCCACTACAACGCGCACACCACCTGCAGCGATGCGCTGTGGGCCGGCCTTCCGGTGCTGACGCTTGCTGGCCGCACCTTCGCATCCCGGGTGGCGGCGAGCCTGCTGAATACCATGGGCCTTCCTGAACTCGTGACGCGCAGCGTGAGCGCCTACGAGGCGGCAGCGCTGTCCCTCGCAAGCTCACCGGAGACGCTCGCCGGGCTGCGCCGGCGTCTCTCTTGCGGCCGCACCGAGACGCCGCTGTTCGATACGCCGCTGTTCGCAAGGCGAATCGAAGCCGCCTTCGCGGCGATGGGCGAACGCCATCGGCTCGGCTTGCCACCGGACCACATCCAGCTTGCAGCCGGATCACATGCTGATCCGGCCAGCGAAAAGCCCTCTTCTCACGGCCCTGTGCGCGCCTGCGCTACTCGGCCCTGATCTGCCCCTTGGCAACGACCGCACCGAACTTGGCCTGTTCTTGCTGCAGAAAGCGCGCGAACTCTGCTGGGCCCGACCCGATCACCGCCACGCCGCCCTCCGCGAAGTTCTTGCGCACGCCGGGCTCCTGCAGCACGGCGCGCAATGCATCGTCCAGGCGGTCGACGATGCCGGCGGGCGTTCCCTTCGGCACGAAGATTCCCTGCCACACGGTGACGTTCGCGCCGCGCAGGGCGGAGTCGCTGTCGCCCAGCATCCGCGCTTCGGGCATCGCGGCCGAGGGCTTGTCGTCCATCAGGCCGTAGATTCGCACCTGCCCTGCGCGTGCCTGCTGCATCACCATCGACAGCGGGAGCACGGCCAGGTCGAGCTGGTTGCCGCTGAGGTCCGTGACGATCTGCGGGCCGTTCCGGTAGGGCACGTGCACCATGTCCACGGCGGCCATCTGCTTGAGCATCTCGCCACCGAGATGCAACGAGGTGCCGACGCCAGAGGTGGCGTAGCTGTATTTGCCGGGATGGTCCTTCATGTCCTTGAACAGCTCGCCGGTCGTTCTGGCGGGCAATCCCGGCCGGCCGACCAGGGCCAGCGGCTGGGCGCCGAGCAGCGTGACGGGCTGAAGGTCGCGCAGGCCGTCGTAACGTACCGTGGCGGGTGTCACCATCTTTGCGATGACCACGGCACTTTCCACCGACATCAACAGGGTGTAGCCATCCGGCTTGGCGCGCACGACCTTCTCGGTGCCGATGATGCCGCCGGCACCGGTCAGGTTCTCGATGACGACCGGCTGGCCCAGACGCCTGGACAGTTCGGGCACGATCCAGCGGGCGAGTACATCCACGTTGCCGCCCGCGGAATAGGGTACGACGATGGTCACGGGCTGCGCAGGCCATGCCGGACCCGCCGCCGTTGCACCGGTTGCTGCCAGTGCCGACAGCGTACCCAGCAGACAGGCGCCGAGCCAACCGCGGCGGGAGAGGAAGGTGAGAGTTTTCATGAAGGCTCCTGCGTGATGGGTCATTGAATGGCGGGCGCACCGTCGCCGGGCGCATCGGCGAGCGCGGCGATCTCGCGCTCGAAGCGCTGACGCAGCGTGCGCTTGGCGTCCGCATCCAGCCAGCAGGCATCCACGCCTGCCAGGCTGAAGGCGCAGGCCTCGTTCCACGACCAGCCGCAGCCCTCGAGCACCGTGCCGAGGGTGTGGGCCTGGTCGGTGTGGAACATCGCGGGATCGTCGGTGTTGAGGGTCAGCCGGAGGCCGGCCTCCTGCATGGCGCGGATGCTTTGCAAGCGGCGTGCCTGGTTGCGCTTGACGCTCGTGATGCCGCACACGCAGAAGTAAACGCCGTTGTCCCTGGCCCGCTGGACGCCGTCGTCGTCGGCCAGCAGGTTGTAGCCGTGGTCCAGGCGGTCGCAGCCGAGCAGATGCAGGCAGTCGCGCACGTGGGACGGCGGGGCTTCCGCCTGCGTCTGGTTGTCTTCGCACACGTGGGCGGTGCGCCGAAGGCCGGCCCGGCCCGCACGCTGGAAGAGCGGCGCGAACCTGGCGGGCGGGCCTTCCCGCTCGGGTCCGTCTAGGCCGATGCCCACGACCAGCTCGTGCGGCTGGGCAACGACGTCCGAGATGGCTTGCTCGGCACTGTCCATCGGCAGGCCGCGGTCCAGCGACGCGATCAGCAAGGCCGAGCAGCCGAAATCCTGCTCGGCCGCCCGCACCCCCGCCGCGAGGCCGTCGAGCTGCACCCGGTAGGGCACCTGCGTGGGCATGTAGTACTGCGGATTGAAGGACATCTCCACATGCCGCGTGCCCGCGGCAGCGGCGTCCTCGATCGCCTCGTAGGCCATGCGCTCGAAGTCGGCGGCGCTGCGCACGGCGCGCGCGCCCAGCCGCAGCACGTCGATGAAGTCGTAGAAGTCGCGGTAGACGTACAGGCGGTCCACCGGACGCGGAAGGGGCAGCCCGTGGCGTTGCGCCAGCGCGGCCAGGGTGGCGGGCCGCAGGGTCCCGGCGATGTGCAGGTGCAGGTCCACCTTGGGCAGCCGCCCCAGCAACTGCGGCGGGAGGACACTGGACGCGAATGGGTCTGGAGAGGGTTCTTGCATGCAGCGGACCTTATCGGCCGCCATGCACCCGGCCCATGGCTGCTGCGTGGCTTGGGTTATGACAGCCTTGTCATGACCCGGGCCGCTGGGCCAGCACGCGCGCGGCCGACGTCAGCTCGTCGCGCAGCCAGCGCAAGGCGTGGTCCGTGTGGGTGCGCTCGTGCCAGACGAGCCGGTAGCGCATCGGCTTGATGCTGGCGGGAAACGGCACGATGACGAGGCCGCGTTCGCGCGCGAAGTCCTCGGCGAGCAGGCGGCCCGTGGTGAAGACGAGGTCGGTGCGCGCCAGGATGCTCGGTGCGAGGCTCAGGAACTGCGTGTGCACCACGGTGCGCAGCGTCACGCCCAGTTCGGCCATCTGGGCATCGATGATGGTGCCCCGCCCCGGTACGTGCTCGAGCGAGGTCAGGTGGCTGGCGTGCTGGAAGCTCTCGAGCGTCAGGGCACCGGCCTCGGCCATCGGATGGCCCGGGCGCAGCACGCAGACCAGCGGCTCGTCGAGCAGGCTGGTCGCGCGCAGATGTTCCGGCAGTTCCGGCCAGACCGTGATCACCAGGTCCACGTCGCCGTCCGCGAGTTGCCGGTAGTGCTCGAAGCGTGAGCCCAGGCCGCGGATGACCAGGTCGCAATCGGGCGCTTCCCTGCCGATGCGTTCGGCCAGGTGGGCGAAGAAGGCTTTGGGCATGAAGTCGTAGGTCGCGATCCGGAAGCTGCGGCGGAGAGTGCGCAGGGGCCGCGCCACCGCATGGGCGACCAGCAGCGACATGTCCGCCAGGATCCGTTGGGTGGGCGCGACCAGTTCCTGCGCCCGTTCGGTCAGCACCATGCGATTGCCGACCCTGATCAGGAGCGGGTCGCCGATCAGCCGGCGCAGAACGGCAAGGTGGCGGCTCATCGCGGACTGGTCGATGCCGAGCCGGGCCGCCGCCTGGGATACGCCGGACTCGCTGAGCAGCGCATGCAGGGAGCGCAGCAGCGGCTCGTCCAGGCGCCGTGCGCTCTCGCCTTCTGGCTCGGGAAGAAGTGACATCGCGCCAGTGTGCCGCAGACCTGCGCCCGCACTCAGCGCGCGATGCAGCGCAGCATCACCGCGCGCAGCCAGCGGTTGGCCGCATCGTTGTCGGTGCTCGCGTGCCAGTACATGTAGGCGTCCATCGACGACAGCGGCACCGGGAAGGCCATCACCTGGTTGCCGAACTGGCGGTTCGCCACGTGCGCATAGCTCTCGGGCATGGTCAGCAGCAGGTCGGTTTCCGACACCGTGCGGCAGGCCGCGAAGTAGAACTGACAGCGCAGCGCCACCTGGCGCTGCACGCCCATGCGACGCAGCTCGATGTCCTCGAAACCCGGGCCCTGGCGGCGCGAGGTGACGAGGATGTGGCGCTCGGCCAGGTAGCTGTCGAGCGTGATCGCGCCGTCGGCGATGGCCGGATGCCCCTGGCGCGCCACCACCGCCATGCCGTCGACGGTGATGCGCTTGACCTTCACCGCGTCGGACAGCGGCAGCAGCACATCGACCGCCACGTCGAGCGTGCCGGCCGCGAGCTCGCTTTCCAGGCTGCGGCGGTTGGCGCGCACGCTCGACACGTCCACGCCCGGCGCCTCGATGGCCAGCGCCTTCATGAGCGGCGGCATCACGGTCGACTCCATGAAGTCGCGCAGCCCGACCACGAAGCGCTTCTTCGCCGTGGCGGGCTCGAAGCTCTGCGTGTCGTTGAGCAGCGATCCGATCGACTGCAGCGAGCCGCGCAGCGGGTCGATCAGCCGCTTGGTCAGCGGCGTCGGCACCATGCGGTGGCCCTGGCGCTCGAACAACGGGTCGTTGAACAGGTCGCGCAGGCGCGCCAGCGCATGGCTGATGGCCGGCTGCGTCAGGTGCAGCTTCTCGGCCGCCTTGGTGATGCCGCCTTCGGTGTAGATGGTGTCGAGCACCACGAGCAGGTTGAGGTCGACGCGGGAGATATGCATTTGCCGTATCCAGGTCCATTCGAAGCATTCATTGGCCGCCGCGGCACCCCTGCCCTTAGGCTGTCGCCTGGACGAACGCGCACCATCATGCCGCGAGTCGCCGCGCGCGCGCATTCACCGAGGAGACAGGCACCCCATGACGACGACCAGCGAGCCGTTCGCAGGCACCACCGAAGTGCGTGCCCAGCACCGCTTCGACGAGACCGCGCTGCGGCACTGGTTCGCCGCGCGCGTCGACCCCGGCGCCAATGTGCAGTTGCGCATCTCGCAGTTCAAGGGCGGCCAGTCGAACCCGACCTTCCTGCTCGAAACGCCGAGCCGGCGCTACGTGCTGCGGCGCAAGCCCCCGGGCGTGCTGCTGCCCTCGGCGCATGCGGTGGAGCGCGAGTTCCGCGTGATGCGCGCGCTGGCCGACACGCCGGTGCCCGTGCCGCGCGTGCATGCGCTGTGCGAGGACCCGGCCGTCATCGGCACCGCCTTCTACGTGATGGACCACGTCGACGGCCGCATCCTCTGGGACCCGAAGCTGCCCGAGCTCGCGCCCGCCGAGCGCGCGGCGATCTGCGACGAGATGAACCGGGTGCAGGCCGCGCTGCACGACGTCGACGTGGCTGCAATCGGCCTGGCCGACTACGGACGTCCCGGCAACTACATCGAGCGCCAGGTCGCGCGCTGGACCAAGCAGTACCGCGCGAGCGAGACCGAGCGCATCGACGCGATGGAGGCGCTGATCGAATGGCTGCCGCGCCACCTGCCGCCCGAGCATCCCGCGCGCATCGTGCATGGCGACTTCCGGCTCGACAACCTGGTGTTCGCGCACGATGCGCCGCGCGTCGTCGCGGTGCTCGACTGGGAACTCTCGACGCTCGGCGACCCCATGGCCGACTTCGCCTACCACTGCATGGCCTGGCAGCTGCCGCCGCCGTTCCGCGGCCTCGGCGACCTCGACGCGCAGCAGCTCGCCGCGCGCGGCCTGCCGAGCGAAGACGCCTACGTGGCGCGCTATTGCGAGCGCCGCGGCCTCGCGCCCGTGGCGCCGCAGACCTGGCGCTTCTACACCGCCTTCAACCTGTTCCGCGCCGCCGCCATCGCGCAGGGCATCATGGGCCGCGCGCTCGCGGGCAACGCGTCGAACGCCCATGCGCTCGACGCCGGACGGCAGGCGCGGCAGCTGGCCGAGCTCGGCTGGCAGCGCGTGGCGCCGGGCTGAGCACCGCACCGAACGCGATGATGGCCGGCCTTCCGCTCACGCCCCGCCTGCGCGGCCTGCGCCTGGCTTTCGCCGACAGGGCCGACAGCGCTGCGGCGCTCGCGCTCTTCGAACGCGTGTTCGCACTGTCGCCGGACCACGGCGACGGCACACACGGGCCGCGGCTGCGCCTGGGCGGACCCTGGCTCGAACTGCGCGATGCGCCCGGCGACACGCTCGCCCTGCAATGCAGCGACCTCGCACGCCAGCGCACGCACCTGCAGCGCCTGGGTATCGAGCCGCTCGATGGCGTGGCGCTCGGTTGCACACCGTGCCTGCGGCTCGAGGCCGTGGACACGGGCGCCTGCGCGGTCGACCTGCAGGAAGCACCGCAGCCGATGAAAGACGCCGCCCGCGGCGCGGCCCGGCTGTGCGGCCTGACGCTGTCGGTGCGCTCGCCCGAGCGTGTCGCGCTGCATTGGGCGCAGTTGTTCCATGCGCCGCCGGCGCGCAACCCGCAGGGGCTGCCCGCCGTCGCGCTCGACGGGATCGAACTGCGCTTCGCGCTCGCGGCCGATGGCCGCACCACGGTGGCCGGCATCGACCTCGGCGTGGACGATCTCGACGGGCTGCTGCGCGAAGCGCCGTCACGCGGCGTCGCGCTGCAGCGAGAGGGGCAGCGCGGCGCCGCGTTCGACGCGCTGGGCATCCGGTTCGTGCTGCGGCCTGGGGCGTAGGCGAACGGGCGCATCGACGCCCCGTATAATTCATCGAACTATTCACGATCTTATTCGATGAACTCTCCAATGAAAGCAAGGAGCCGCGGCGATGGCGAAAGGGAAGCGCTCGTCCGCACCGTGCTTTCCCAGGGACCGCGACCTGTCGATGAATTGCTGACGCTCCTGCAGGTCAGTCAGGCAACTCTCTCACGAACTATTCAGAATTTTGGCAAGGAAGTCCTCCGTTTTCGAGAACCGGGGGTGCGCACGCCGCGCTATGCGCTCGTGCGCAACGAACCCGTGGCCTCACCCCAGCCTGTCTTCCGTGTCGGCGAGGACGGCCGGGTCACCGAAATCGGCGCCGTCAGCTTTCTCCGCGGCGGCACCTGGGTCGATCTCGGCGGGCCGGACAGCCGCTTCCACGAAGGACTGCCGCCGGCGATGGCCTTCGCCGCGCCGTCGGGCTACCTCGGTGCGCGCATCGCGAAGATCGTGTCCGCGGAATTCGGTGTTCCGTCGTCGCTGCGCGACTGGTCGGACGACCACCGGGTGAAGTTCCTGTGCGCAGCCGGTTCGGACGTGGCCGGCTCACTCATGTGGGGTGCCAGTTCGTTCGCCGCCCACATGGCAGCGCGGCAAACCGCGCCGATCGCCGACGCCGACATTCCGAGGGCCTATCTCGACCTGGCGAACGCCACGAGCCAGACGGGCGCGGGCAGCAGCGCGGGCGGCGAGCAGCCCAAGTTCACCTGCGAGGCAGAGGGTCGCGGCCATCTCATCGTGAAGTTCGCACGCGTCGGAACGCGGTCCTCGGAAATGCTCGTTTTGGAGGAACTGGCGTTGCGCGCGCTCGCGGAAGCGGGCGTGGATGCAGCGACGGCGCGCTACTTCGAAAACGATGCCTACGGCTACCTCGAGGTCGAGCGCTTCGACCGCGTGGGACGGTTCGGCCGACGAGGGATGATCTCGGCCCGCGCGATCGACGACGCGTTGTTCGGCATGCGGGACGACTGGCCCTCGTTCGCGCAGCGCTGCGAGGAAGCGGGAATGATCGGGCCCGGCTCGGTGCGGCAAGTCCTCGTGTTGACCGCTTTTTCCGAACTGATCGGGAACGTCGACCGGCACTTCGAGAATCTCTCGCTCATGACCGACGAGCGGGGGCGGCCGATCGACGTGTCGCCGGCTTACGACATGCTCCCCACGATCTACGCGCCCGTGGGCGGCGGCATCGAGCCGCCGTTGCGGCCCGTCGCGCCTTCGTTCCGTTCGCTGGGTGCCAGGCCCGACGTCTGGGCACAGGCCTTCGAGGCAGCACATGCCTTCTGGCTGGCCGCTGCCGCTGATGAAAGACTGTCCAGGCCGATGCGCAAGATCAGTGCGGGCAATGCCAAGCTGGTTGCCGAGGTTGTTGCGCCTTTGCTTCCGGCGCGCGGGGCAGAGAATGGCCAGTCCGTGGGTTAGCCTCGGCCCGTGGACTCCCTTTCTCAATTTGTCTTGGGCGCATCGGTTGGCTTGGCCACCATGGGCCGTCGCACGGCCGCCTGGAAGGCCGCTCTGTGGGGCGGGTTGGCCGGCACCCTGCCGGACCTGGATGTATTGATCGATCAGGGCGATGCCTTGCGCAACATGGTGCTTCACCGTGCCGAGTCGCATTCCCTGTTCTGGTTGACGCTTGCGTCGCCCGTTCTTGCCGCATTGCCGACATGGCTGCACGGCGAGCGAGCCGGATTCCGGCGTTGGTGGCTCGCGATGTGGCTGGTCCTGGTGACGCATCCCCTGCTGGACGCGATGACCGTTTACGGCACGCAGTTGCTGCTGCCGTTCACCGATTACCCTTTCGGCGTGGGCAGCATTTTCATCATCGACCCGCTCTACACACTGCCTTTGCTCGCAGGCGTCGTCATCGGTGTGACGCGCCGCCACTGGCGGGGCCTGCCGTCGGTGCACGCGGGCCTTGTGCTGTCGACTGCCTACCTGGCGTGGAGTGCGGCTGCGCAATGGCACGTGCGCACCACGGCGCAGGCGTCGCTCGCGGGGGCGGTCCCGCCGGCGGCAATACTGGTGACGCCAACACCCTTCAATACCTTGCTGTGGCGCATCGTGGCCATGCGGCCGGACGGGAACTACGACGAGGGCTTCCGCTCGCTATTGGACGGCGACCGCCCGATTCAATGGACGCGTTTCGCTGCGCCACCGGTGTCGGGGTCTGTGAGCACGCTGCCGCCTGTGCAGCGGCTCGCGGCGTTCTCGCACGGCTTCTACAAGGTGCATGCACGCGGCGGGCGGGCATGGGTCACGGACTTGCGCATGGGTCAGGAGCCGAACTACAGCTTTTCATTCGTCGTCGCAGAGGCGCAAGGCGGGGCGTGGCGTCCCGTGGTCCCGCGCAACGAGGGTTCGCGTGGGGACGTGCGGCGGGCGCTGGCGTGGGTCTGGGAGCGAATCTGGAGTTCGAACGTCGCAGCGCCAAGGTGACGCGCTGAAGATGGAGGCTCCACGCAGCGCGAATCAGCCCACCGCCAGCGCGCACCACCCGGCCAGCGATCCGACATACATCGGCCCTCCGCGCCAACGCGGAAACCCCTGCGTGGAAAGAAACAGATGGTCGATGTGGCTCGCGTGCGCGGCCGCGCCCTCGTCGATCAGGCGCACGCCCTCCTCCACCATCGCGCGCATCAACCGCTGCACGATCGCGTCGTCGTCGATGGGGCGTGCAGCCGCGGGCGCTGCAGGCACCTCCGTCGCCAGTTCGGGCGCAAAGCCGAATCCGCGCATCGCCCGGTCGATCGCGCGTGCGTCCACGCCGCCGGCCATCAACTGCCGCGCCGCATCGCGGTAGCGTGCCAGCATGCGCTCGGCGATGGCTGCATCGCCGGGACCCGCAGCCTTCTTCGCCGCACGCTCCGAGAAGAAGGCATGGCGCAGCGCCGCGCTCTCGGGCGTCCACACCAGGTCGGTGACGGCCTCGCGTTCGTACGCGACCGCGGCATCGAACGGCAGCCGCACCGACTGCGCCACGCAGTCGAGGCAGCGCAGCGGCGCGGGACAGTGCTGTGAACCGGCCGCGACCGCGTTGCGCGCGAAGTGCAGAAAGCCCTCGGCATCGGGATGCACGACGTGCAGTTCGCGCGAGCGCGGCAGCGGGCGCAGCGCTGCCTTCTCGCGCGCAAAGGCCACGGCCTGCGCGACCACATCCGCGGCGACGAGCACGTCGAACAGGCGTTGGCCCGGCAGCGCGAAAAGCGCCTCGGCCAGCGCGGTGTCGCCGGTCACGATCATGTTGAGCGCGGGTTCGAGCCCGATCAGGCGCGGCAACCGCTGCGTGCCCGTCGCACCCGGCAGAATGCCGATGCGCACTTCGGGCAGCGCCACCTGCGTGCGGGCCTCGACGATGCGGTAGTGGCAGCCCATCGCAAGCTCGAGCCCGCCGCCCATCACCACGCCGTGGATCGCGGCGACGATCGGCTTCTCGCAGGCTTCCACCTGCGTGATGACATCGACGAGCTCGGGCGCCGCGGTCGCCTCGGGGCGGTTGAACTCGCGGATGTCGGCGCCGCCGCAGAAGGCGCGGCCGCGGCCGGTGAGCACGACCGCGCGCACGGCGGCGTCGCCCTCGGCGCGGCGCACCGCGTCGGCGATGAAGCGCCGGTTGCCGAGCCCGAGGCTGTTGACGGGCGGGTTGTCCATGGTCAGAACGGCAATGCCGTCGCGCACTTCGTAGCTGGCGGTCACGGTGTCCTTTCGGGGCAGAGGCACAAGAGATCCGATGGCCGATGTTCATGCACGCGCGCGGCCACGGCATCAACAAGCCGCATGCGCCCGATGAAAAGCCTTCATGCACACGCCGCCCCGCGGCGCCCGGCAAGCGGCACCATTGGCGCATCCCCATTTCAGGTGCATCGCTATGCCCTCACTCACCAAAGACAACCTGCTCGACCACGTCGGCCAGCCGATCGGCACCTCGTCCTGGATCGAGGTGCCGCAGTCGCGCATCGACGCATTCGCGGAATGCACCGAAGACCGCCAGTGGATCCACCTCGACGTGGAACGCGCCCGGCGCGAAAGCCCGTTCGGCGCGCCGGTCGCACACGGCTTCCTCACGCTGTCGCTGCTGCCCATTGCCACCTACGAGCTGCTCGGCGGGCTGAACGCCACCAAGTCGGTGAACTACGGCATGGACAAGCTGCGCTTCATATCGCCGGTGCCCGCGGGCTCGCGCGTGCGCAACCACATGAAGCTGCTCGCGGCCGAGCCGCGCGACGACGGCTGGACGCTGCTGCGCACCGAGAACACGGTCGAGATCGAAGGCCAGGCCAAGCCGGCGCTCGTGGCCGTGTCGCTGGGCCTGTTCTCCTGGTCCTGACATCCCACTTTCAACACCCATCTCAACCGGAACACGCCATGGAATTCGCCTACAGCCCCAAGGTACAAGACCTGCGCGAGCGCCTGCTCGCCTTCATGGACGAACACATCTACCCGAACGAGCAGCGCCGCGAAGAAGAAGCGCACCGCTCGTACCTCAACGCACAGAACGGCGGCAGCTACACCACGCTGCCGCTGATGGAAGAACTCAAGCCCAAGGCGCGCGCCGCCGGCCTGTGGAACCTGTTCCTGCCCGAGGCCGAACATGGCGCGGGCCTCACCAACCTCGAGTACGCGCCGCTGTGCGAGATCATGGGCCGACGCTACTGGAGCGCCGAAGCCTTCAACTGCAGCGCGCCCGACACCGGCAACACCGAGGTCATCGCGCGCTACGGCTCGCCCGAGCAGCAGGCGCAGTGGCTGAAGCCGCTGCTCGAAGGCGAGATCCGCTCGTCGTTCGCGATGACCGAGCCGGCCGTGGCCTCGTCGGATGCCACCAACATCGAATGCAGCATCCGCCGCGACGGCAGCGACTACGTGATCAACGGACGCAAGTGGTACATCACGGGCGCAATGAACGAGCGCTGCAAGCTCTTCATCCTGATGGGCAAGACCGACCCCGACAACCCCGATCGGCACCGCCAGCAGTCGATGATCATCGTGCCGCGCGACACCCCGGGCGTGACCGTGCTGCGCGACATGGCGCTCATGGGCCACTACGACGCGCCCTTCGGCCATCCCGAGGTGCTGTTCGAGAACGTGCGCGTGCCGGCGTCGAACCTGCTGCTCGGCGAGGGCCGCGGCTTCGAGATTGCGCAGGGCCGGCTCGGCCCGGGCCGCATCCACCACTGCATGCGCATGATCGGCATGGCCGAGTCGGCGCTGGAGATGATGTGCGAGCGCGTGGTCTCGCGCGTGGCCTTCGGCAAGCCGCTGGCCGAGCAGGGCGTGTGGCGCGAGCGCATTGCCAAGGCGCGCATGCTGATCGACCAGACGCGCTGGATGGTGCTGCATGCGGCCTGGCGCATGGACACCGTGGGCAACAAGGTGGCGGCCAAGGAGATCGCGATGATCAAGGTGCTCGCGCCCAACAACTGCGTGCAGGTGATCGACGACGCGATGCAGGCCTTCGGCGCCGCGGGCCTGAGCCAGGACACGCTGCTGACCTCGTTCTATGCGTACGCGCGCCACCTGCGCGTGGCCGACGGCCCCGACGAGGTGCACCGCAACGCGATCGCCAAGCAGGAGCTCATGAACTACCGCGTGCCGGCCGCGGCGCGCTGAAGCGCACCGCGCGGCGGGTCATCAGTTCAGCGCCATCGGCGATGGACCACCCGCCTCCCGCAGCATGCGCCGCAGCACCTTGCCGTTTTCGGACGACGGCAGGCCGCTGCGGAAGATCACGCTGCGCGGCACCTTGTAGTGCGACATGTGCTGCAGGCACCATTCGATGATCTTCTGGTCGGCGCGGTCCTTGGTCTGGCCGGCACGCACGCGCGCGGCGGCCTCGTCCTTCAGCACCACGTAGGCCTGCACCGCCTCGCCGCGGTCGGGGTCGGGCAGGCCGACCACCGCGGCCTGGCGCACGTCGGGGTGCATGCCGAGGATGGCCTCGACCTCCTCCGGGAACACGCTGTAGCTCCAGACCTTGATCATCTCCTTGGTGCGCCCGAGGAAGGTGAGGTAGCCCTCCTCGTCGACCACGCCCACGTCGCCCGTGCGCAGCCAGCCGTCCTTCAGCATCGCCTCGGTGGCCTCGCGCTGCAGCCAGTAGCCCTTGTAGCGGATCGGCCCGCGCAGCAGGATCTCTCCGCGCTGGCCCGGCGGCAGGTCGCGCCCGGTCTCGAGGTCGACGATGCGCAGTTCGACGCCCGGCGCGGGCTTGCCGTTGGTGCCCCACTTGATGGCGTCGGGCGGCATCAGCGTGTCGCAGGTGTGGGTCTCGCTCAGGCCGTAGCCGGCCTCGTAGACCAGGCAGCCGTTGGCGAAGCGGCTCCAGCGCGCGGCCAGCGCCTGCGACAGCGGCACGCCGAAGCTCGTGCCCACCGTGGTGCGCAGGGTCGACAGGTCGTAGCTCGCCGCATCGTCGCAGGCCATGACAGAGGGCAGCGAAGGCGCCATGGTGTACCACCAGGTCACCTTGCAGGCTTCGATCGCCTGCAGCACCGCGGTGGCGTCGAAGCGGTTGAGCAGGACCACGGTGGCACCGGCGTACACGGGCAGCGCGAGGCCCGTCATCATTCCCGAGATGTGGTGCAGCGCCACGTCGGCCAGCATCACGTCGCCGGCGCCGACGCCGAAACTGTCAGCGCTCACCGCGGTCTTGTAGAGCGCGCACTCGTAGCTGATCATCGCGCCCTTGGGCAGCCCGGTGCTGCCCGAGGTGTAGGCCATCAGCGCCACGTCGTCCATCGCGATGGTGTCGGGCGGCTCGAACGGCCCGGCCGCGGCGAGTGCATCGGCAAAGTCGATGGTGCAGGCCGGCAGCGGCGGTGCGCCCTCGTGCGGCAGGCGCAGGCAGGGCGGCACGTCCACGGCCAGTGTAGCGGGCAGCATGGCGCCGCTGCGCACCGCGTAGACGTGCGCCACGGTGCGCATCGCATGCGAGCCGAGCACCACCTTGAGCAGCTCCTCGCCCGCGACGATGGCGCTCGCGTCGAGCTCGCTGAGCTGGTGCTCGAGCTCGTAGGCCTGCGCGTCGGGGTTGCAGGGGCTGACAATGGCGCCGAGCTTCTGCACGCCGAAGTGCGCGATCAGGTACTGCGGGCAGTTGTGCAGGAACAGCGCCACCACGTCGCCCTGCCCGATGCCCCGGTCGCGCAGGCTTTGCGCAAAGCGGTCGCTCAGGTCGTCGAGCTCGGCCCACGAGATTTCGCGGCCGTACCAGATCACGGCGGCCTTGTCGGGCGTGCGGCGCGCGTGCAGCCGCAGGTACTCGTGCAGCGGCCGGTGGCCGTGGCGGTAGGCGATCATGCTGGGTTGTCTCCGAGTCGGTCTGCTCGTCCGGGTGGCACCTGCGCGAGGGCCCCGGTTTGTGCACCATCATGCGGCGACGCGCCCGCCGCGGCAAGGCATGCCGATGAATATTCGGCATGCACATCCATCCGCGCGCTGCATGGAGCGCGCTGCGGATTGTTCAGGCCGCCTGGCCCGCTGCCGCCTTTTGTTTTGCAGGCACGCGGGGCGCCTCTTCTTCGGCGCTGCGCTCGCGCAGGTAGGCCAGGATCGGTGCCGTGGTGCGGTCGATCTCGTCGTGGATGCCGCGCCGCGCCACGTCGCCGTCGCGCTTGCGCAGGCCGCGCAATACCATCAACTGCGGATGCTGCTTGCGCGGCTGGCCGAGCGCATGGGTCTGCAGCGCCTTCATGAGAGGGCCGCACTGCAGCCACAGGCCCTCGACCATGCGCTGCAGCACGGGCATGCGCGCGAGCGCATACACCTCCATGTGAAAGCGCTCGGCCTCGAGCAGCTCGCCCGCGGTGTCGCCGGCCTCGCGCAGCGCGGCCATGCGCTCGTGGATGGCTTCGAGCTTTTTCACGTCTTCGGTGCCGGCGCGCGGCGCGGCGCGCGCGGCGGCCTCGCCCTCGAGCATCAGCCGCAGCGTGCGCACCTCGGCAAAGCGCTCCTCGCTCATCACGGGCACGCGCACCGAATGGTGGCCGACCTGTTCGAGCGCCTGTTCGGAAATCAGCCGGGCCAGGGCCTCGCGCACCGGCGTCGGGCTGATGCCCATCTCGGCGGCGAGGTCGCGCAGCTTGAGCTTCTCGCCCGGCGCAAAGCGGCCGGCCTTGAGGTCGCGGCAGAGGCGGTTGTAGGCCTGCGCGTTGAGGCTGTCGCGCGTGAGGGGGGTGTCTTCCATGGCGTACGGGTCGGCACGCAGCACGCGCGCCTTTCAGAAAATAGCGTATATGTTATGTCGTCTCGGGTGCGGTCAGCGGCCGGTGAAGGCCGGCGGGCGCTTCTCGAGGAAATGCGCCACGCCTTCGCGGAAATCTTCGCTCGAGAACGAAGCCTGCATCTCCTCGTCGGCGCGGCGCCATGCGGTGTCGAGGTCCTGGAACAGGCTGTCGTACACTTGGCGCTTGATCACGCCGATCGAGCGCGGCGATGCGTTCTGCGTCATCTCGCGCGCCATCGCCTGCACCTGGGCAAGGAAGCCTTGCGGGGGCAGCGGCTTCACGAGCCCCAGCGCCGCGGCCTCGGCCGTCACGACGGTGCGGCCCGACAGCAGCAGGTCGAGCGCGTTCGTCGGCCCGACCAGCCTCGGCAGCATCCACGAGATACCGTGCTCCGCGATCAGGCCGCGCTTGGCGAAGGCGGTGGTGAGCTTCTGGCCTTCGGCCATGTAGCGGAAGTCGCAGAACACCGCCATGCACAGCCCGATGCCCGCGATCGGCCCATTGATGGCCGCGAAGATCGGCTTGCGCACGCGCAGCAGGTAGCTGAAGCGCCAGGCGTAGTTGGCCTCTATGCCGCCTTCGGGCGGCGCCGCGGGCGCGGTGGCTGCATCGCCGACGTCGGCCCCCGCCGCCCCCGCCTCGAGGATGTCCATGTCGGCGCCCGCGCAGAAGCCGCGCCCCGCGCCCGTGACCACGATCGCGCGCACCGCATCGTCGACCTCGGCCGTCGCCACCGCCTGGCGGAACTCGCTTTCCATGCGGTGCGTCCATGCGTTGAGCTTGTCGGGGCGGTTCAGCGTGAGCGTGAGCACGTGGTCTTCGGTGGCGATGCGGATGTCCTGGTAGGTCATGTCTTTAACTCCCTGCGTCAAGCCTCGCCGCCGATGGTGGCGCCGCCGTCGATCACGATCGTGGTGCCGGTGATGAAGCGCCCTGCGTCGGAGCCCAGCAGCAGCGCCGCGCCCGCAATGTCCTCCGGGTCGCCGATGGCATTGAGCGGGCTCGACGCGAGCGCGGCGGCCAGCGTCTTCGGGTTGTCCCAGAGCGCCTTCGCGAAGTCGGTCTTGATCAGCCCGGGCGCGATGCAGTTGGTGCGCACGCCCTGCTTGCCCCATTCGAGCGCCAGGTTGCGCGCGAGCTGCATGTCGGCCGCCTTCGAGATCGCATAGGCGCCGAGCACGCGTGAGCCCGTGAGCCCCGCGATCGAGCTGATGATGACGATGGAGCCGCCGCCGCGCTCGGCCATGCCCGGGGCCACGCGGTTCACCAGCCACAGGTTGGAGCGGATGTTGACGTCCATCACCTTCGAGAAAGCCTCGTCGCTGATGCCCGACATCGGGCCGTAGTACGGATTGACCGCCGCGTTGCACACCAGCACGTCGACCGGCCCGAAGGCCGCCTCGGTGCGGTCGACCAGCGCGGCCACCTGCTCCTTGCTCGAGATGTTGCAGGGGATCGCCGTGGCCTCGAGCCCCTCGCCGCGCAGCTCGGCCACCAGGGCCTCGCAGGCGTCGGCCTTGCGGCTGGTCACGACGACGCGGGCGCCCGCGCGGGCATAGGCGATGGCGATTGCGCGGCCGATGCCGCGCGACGAGCCGGTGACGATGGCAGTCTTGCCCTTGAGCGAAAAGCGGTCCATGCGGGTGTCTCCTTCAGCGGTTGACGAACTTCGGTGCGCGCTTCTCGACGAAGGCGCGCGCCGCTTCCTGGTGGTCTTCGGTCATGCCGCAGCGTATATGGCGGATGGCCTCGTGGTCGAGCGCCTGCGCCAGCGTGGCACCCTGCTCGGCCGCGTTCAGGTTGGCCTTGATGTGGCCGAGCGTGATCGACGGACCGTCGGCCAGCTGCTGCGCGAGCGCGCGGCCCGCGGCGTCGAGCTCGGCGTCGGGCACCACGCGCGTGACCAGCCCCATCTGCAGCGCCTCGTCGGCCTTCACCACCGGCGACAGCAACGCGAAGGCGCGCGCACGCGGGCCCAGCAGCTTGGTCAGGAAGTAGGTGCTGCCGAAGTCGCCCGACAGCCCCACCTTGGCGAACGCCGAGGTGAGCTTGGCGGTGTCGCTCGCCAGCAGCAGGTCGCAGGCGAGCGCGAGCGACAGGCCCGCGCCCGCGGCCGCGCCGCGCACCACGGCGAGGGTGGGCTTGGGCATCTCGTGCAGCAGCCGCGCGCATTCCATGTGCTCGCGCAGCTGCAGCGTGCGCGATTCGAGCGTGTGGCGCGTGGCGTCGTCCTCGGCCATCGCCTTCACGTCGCCACCGGCGCAGAACCCGCGGCCCGCGCCGGTCAGCACGACGGCGCGCACCTCGGTGTCGACCGCCGCGCGGCGCAGCGCCGCCAGCAGCGCCTCGGTCATCGGCACGGTCAGCGCATTGAGGCGCTCGGGCCGGTTCAGCGTGAGCGTGAGCACGCCGTGCTCGAAATGCTCGACGAGCTCCTGGGTGGTGGCCATAAGGGTTTTTTCTCCTGAGTGAAGTGTGATTTGCGGTGATGGATCTCAGAGCGCGCCGCCGGCATGCAGCGCGCGCACGCGCTCTTCGCCCCAGCCGAGCCATTCGCGCAGCACCTCGTCGCCATGCGCGCCCACCGCGGGCATCGCGCTGCGAATGGCGAGCGGCGTGTCCGAGAGATGGATGGTCACGCCCTGCACCGGCACCGAGGTGGCGCCGAACGGAATCTCGGCGATCGCGCCGCGATGGCGCAGCTGCGGGTTGTCGACCACCTCGTCGATGGTCGCGACCTTGGCGCACGGCACGCCCTCGGCCTCGAGCCGCGCCACGATCTCGTCGGCCGCATGCTGCAGCATCCATTCGGCGACCAGGCCCTCGACCGCGCCGCGGTGCTCGAGGCGCGAGGCCATCGAGGCAAAGCGCGGGTCGTCCAGCAGCGCGGGCGCCTTCATGGCCCGCACCACGCGCGGGAACATGTTGTCGTCGCCGCCGACCATCAGCACGTAGCGGCCGTCACGGGTGGCGAAGGTGTTCGACGGCGCCACGAAGCGGTCGCGGTTGCCCACGCGCGTCATCGTGGTGCCGAAGAGCTTCTGCTGCGGAATGGCGGTCATGAGCATCGAGGCCGCGCTCTCGAGCAGCGACACGTCCACCAGTTGGCCCTTGCCCGAGGCATGCCGCGCGTTGAGCGCCGCGAGGATGCCGAGCGCCGCGTACATGCCGGTGGTGTAGTCGCACATGAACGAGCCGAGCATGGTGGGCGGTCCGTCGGCGGCACCCGTCAGGTCCATGAGGCCGCTCATCGCCTGCGCCACGCCGTCGAAGCACTGCTTGTCCGCCAGCGGCCCGTCCTGCCCGAAGCCCGAGATCCGCGCCATGACGAGCCGCGGGTTGAGCGCGTGCACCGCCTCCCAACCCAGGCCCATGCGCTCCATCGTGCCGGGGCGGAAATTCTCGACCAGCACGTCGGCTTCGGCCACCAGCGCGTGCAGCACGCGCTGGCCGTCGACATGGCGCAGGTCGATCGCGAGGCTCTTCTTGTTGCGGTTGACCACGAAGCTGTAGAGGCTCTGGCCTTCCACCGCCGGCAGCGCGCGGCGCGCATATTCGCCTTCGCCGGGCGGCTCGATCTTGACCACCTCGGCGCCCATGTCGCCGAGCATCATGGCGCAGTAAGGTCCCGCGATGAAGCGCGAGAGGTCGAGCACGCGCAGTCCGGCAAGCGATGTCATGGGTGGCCTTGTCTCCGTTGATTTTGTATTTGTTATATCATATTCACAACTATGGCATTCCGGGCATCCGGAGCAAAAAGGAGACAAGCCTCGATGACGAACACCCCGCCCGCACCGCCACCCGAACGCTACTTGCGCCTGCGCCAGCTCTGCCTGGTGGCGCGCGAGCTGGCCGCCGTCGAAGAAGACCTTTGCGCGGTGTTCGATGTGCGCGTGTGCCATCGCGACCCGGAGGTCGGCCAGTTCGGCCTGCACAACGCGCTCATGCCGTTCGGCAGCAGCTTCGTCGAGGTGGTGGCGCCGCTCGCCGAAGCCACCACGGCCGGGCGCTACCTGGAGCGGCGCCGCGGCGACGGCGGCTACATGGTCATTCTCGACAGCGACGCCCTGCCGCGCTGGCGGGCGCACGTGGCCGAGGTCGGCGTGCGCATCGCCGCGCCGCTCGCGCTCGGCGACTACGAGGGCATGCAGCTGCATCCGCGCGACACCGGCGGTGCGCTGCTCGAGATCAACACCACGTTGAACGGCGCCGACCTGCAGGGCGCCTACTGGCCGGCGGGGCCGCACTGGCGCGAGGCGGTGCAGCGCACTCGCGTGGTCGGCATCTCGGGCGCGGTGCTGCAGTCCGACGACCCCGCCGCACTTGCCGAACGCTGGGGGCGCATCCTCGCGCGGCCCGCCACGCGCAGCGCCGACGAGGCGGCGGGATGGGAGGTCGGTGTGGACAACGCGACGCTGCATTTCGTGCGCGCCGACGACGGCCGCGGCGAGGGCCTGCGCGGCATCGTGGTGGACGCGCGCGACCCCGACGCGATCCGAGCCGCGGCCCGCGCGCGCGGACTGCGTGCCGATGCGCAGGGCGTGCATGTCGGCGGTGTGCACTTCATCCTGCGCCCGATCAACATGGACTGAGAGGAGACACACGATGGACCTCGCCTTCACCCCCGCGGAACGCGCCTTCGCCGACGAGGTGCGTGCCTTCATCAAGGACAACCTGCCGCAGGACATCGCGCGCCGCGTGGCGCACGACCTGCACCTGCAGCGCGAGGACTTCATGCGCTGGCAGCAGATCCTCGGGCGCCGCGGCTGGCATGCGTACACCTGGCCCGTGACGCAGGGCGGCCCCGGCTGGAGCGCGACGCAGCGCTACATCTTCGAGACCATCAGCGCCGAGCTCGACTGCCCGACGATCCAGCCCTTCGGCCCGCGCATGGTCGGGCCGGTGATCTTCAATTTCGGCAGCGAGGCGCAGAAGGCGCAGCACCTGCCAGGCATCCGCGATTCCACCGTGTGGTGGTGCCAGGGCTATTCGGAGCCGGCCTCGGGCTCGGACCTCGCCTCGCTCGCCGCCCGCGCCGAGGACCGTGGCGACCACTACCTCGTCAACGGCCAGAAGATCTGGACCTCGTACGCGCACTATGCCGACTGGATGTTCTGCCTGGTGCGCACCCGCCGCGAGGCGAAGGCGCAGCACGGCATCTCGTTCCTGCTGATCGACATGAAGACGCCCGGCATCGTGGTGCAGCCGATCCCCATGCTCGAAGGGACGCATTCGTTCAACGCCGTATTCCTCACCGACGTGAAGGTGCCCAAGGCCAACCTCGTCGGCGAGGAGGGCCAGGGCTGGACGTACGCCAAGTTCCTGCTCGAGCACGAGCGCGTCGAAAACTCCAACATCGGCTTCTCCACCTTCGCGATGCGCCGGCTGCACCGCATCGCTTCGGCCACCCTGCACCGCGGCCGGCCGCTCATCGAAGACCCGGTGTTCCGCGCCAAGGTCTCGGCCACCGAGGCACAGCTGAAGGCGCTCGAGATGACCACGCTGCGTGCGCTGTCGAGCATGGGCAGCGGCAGCTCGCCCGGGGCGGGTCTGGCATCGGCGCTCAAGATCCGCGGCACCGAAATCGGCCAGCGCATCACCGAGCTGGTCTTCGAGGCGGCCGGCCCCGAGAGCCAGGTGCTCGATGCGGCCGAGGCCCGCGGCGACGGCGATCTCGACGGCCTCGGTGCGAGCCTGCATGGCGCGGCGCCCAACTACTTCTGGCGCCGTGCGATGTCGATCTACGGCGGCAGCAACGAGATCCAGCGCAACATCATCGCCAAACGGGAGCTGGGGTTGTAAGCTGGCGCCATGGCATCGGGCACCTGGGACCTCGAACGCTTCGTGGCGGCGCAGGCGCCCGTCTGGGCGCAGGTTTGCGCCGAGCTCGCCGCGGGGCGCAAACAGAGCCATTGGATGTGGTTCGTCTTTCCGCAACTGCGCGCCCTCGGCCGCAGCGCCACCGCCAGGTTCTTCGGGCTCGAAGATGCGGACGAGGCCGCCGCCTACTGGGCGCACCCGCTGCTCTCGCAGAGCCTGCGGCAGTGCGCGCAGATGGTGCTCGCCATCGAGGGCCGGAGCGCGCACGCGGTCTTCGGTTCGCCCGACGATCTGAAGCTGCGTTCGTGCATGACGCTGTTCGAGGCGGTCGCACCCGGCGAGCCGGTGTTCCGCGATGTGCTCTCGCGCTTCTACGAGGACGTGCGGGACCCGGCCACGCTAGAACTTCTCGGGCGAGACGATGCGGCGCGGCTTCAGCCGCCCGCGGCGTAGCCCTTCGCCCTTGTCCGACCCGCACTCGGGCGGCCGGCGTGCAAGCGGCCGCCGGCGCAGCGCCGAGCATGCCGGATCAGGCCGGCGTCGAGCCTTGCCGGCCATTGTAGGAGACCTCGCCCATGTCAGCCGATAACCCCACGTCTGCCGAACCCACCCGCCATCCCGCCGCGCCGCTGCGCGGCAAGACCATCGTCCTTACCGGTGCCTCCAGCGGGATCGGTCATGCGGCCGCGCTCGCGTTCGCCGCCCAGGGCGCCTCGCTGGTGCTCGCGGCGCGCGCATCGGGCGCGCTGCAGTCCGTGGCCGATGCCTGCGTGGCGCTCGGCGCGCCCGCGGTGGCGGTGCCCACCGACGTAACCGATGCCACGGCCGTGGCGGAACTCGCGCGCACCGCGATCCTGCGCTTCGGCCGCGTCGACGTGTGGATCAACAACGTAGGCGTCGGCGCGGTGGGCCGGTTCGAGGACACGCCGATGGACGCCCATCGGCGCGTGATCGAGACCAACCTGCTCGGCCACATCCACGGCGCGCACGCGATCGTGCCGCACTTCCGGGCGCGCCGCGGCGGCACGCTCATCAACATGATCTCGATCGGCGGCTGGGTGTCGGCGCCGTTCGCCACCGCGTACAGCGCCAGCAAGTTCGGGCTGCGCGGGTTCTCGGAAGCGCTGCGCGCCGAGCTGCGCGACATGCCGCAGGTGCATGTCTGCGAGGTGTTCCCCACCTTCGTCGACAGCCCCGGCATGGCCCATGGCGCCAACTACACCGGCCGCAGTGTGGGGCCGCCGCCGCCGATGGTCGATCCGCGCCGCGTGGCCGACGCGCTGGTCGAACTGGCCGGCGCCACGCGGCCGCGTCGGCGCACCTACATCGGCGCGCCGGCGCGCCTGGGCATCCTGGCGCACGCGCTCGCGCCCGACCTGCTGGCGCGCTCGATGCGCTGGCTCACGCAAACGCTGCAGCGGCGCGCGCAGCCCGTGGCGCCGAGCGACGGCAACCTGTTCGATGCCTCGCGCGGGCATGCGATCGACGGCGGCTTCCGCGCCGCATCGAAGCCGGCGACCAAGGCGACGACACTCGGCCTCGCCGGCGCAACACTGGTGCTGCTGGCCGTCGCGGTCCGCTCGGGGCGCCGCCGGCGCAACGCGCGGCGGCCCTCAGCTCTTTGAGGCGGTGCGCTCGGCGTTGGTGGTGCTGCGCGAGCCCTTGAGGTGCAGCTCGATGTCGGAGGCCTTGGTGCCGACGACGCCGATCGCCTCTTGCACCTGCTCGGGCGTGGCGTCGAGCTTCTTCGCCAATGCCTCGATGGCCGCGCTGTCATCGGCGTTGACGGTCTGGGGAGTGGTCGTGTCTTGCGGGTTCATGGCTCCAGGCTAAGGGCGCCACAGGCACGCCGCGTCGGCCTGCGGCGTGGTGCGCCGTAGGAATAGCGGAGACCTGCGCGACGCGGCCCGTTTCAGATGAACGGCACCCCGCCCGTGACCGGGATCGTCGCGCCCGAGATGTAGCTGCCCTCATCGGACGCCAGCAGCACATAGACGGCCTGCAGCTCGCGCGGCTGGCCGGGCCGCTTCATCGGCGTCTGCGAACCGAATTCCTTCACCTTCTCGGGCGGCATCGTCGAGGGGATCAGCGGCGTCCAGAACGGACCGGGCGCGACGCAGTTCACCCGGATGCCCTTGTCTGCCAGCAGTTGGGCCATGCCGCCCGACATGTTCTGGATCGCGCCCTTGGTCGCCGCGTAGGCCACGAGGGTCGCGTTCGGCTTGTCGGCGTTGACCGAGGCGGTGCTGATGATCGCGCTGCCGGGTTTCATGTGCGGCACCGCGGCCTTGCAAAGGAAAAAGTTCGCATAGACGTTGGTGCGGAAGGTGCGCTCGAACTCCTCGGCCGATATCTCGTCGAGGGATGCGTGCGACATCTGGAAGGCCGCGTTGTTGACCAGCACGTCGAGCCCGCCAAGGCGTTCGACCGTCTGCTGCACCAGGTGCCGGCAGTGCGCCTCGTCGCGGATGTCGCCCGGCAGGGCCAGGCAGCGCCGGCCGGCGGCCTCCACGACGCGCACGGTGACCTGCGCATCCGACTCTTCCTCGGGCAGGTAGGAGATCGCCACGTCGGCGCCTTCGCGGGCGAAGGCCAGCGCGACCGCTCGGCCGATGCCGCTGTCGCCGCCGGTCACGAGTGCCGCCTTACCCGCGAGCTTGCCCGAACCGACGTACGAGTCCTCGCCGAAATCCGGCGCCGGCGTCATGGCGGATTCGAGGCCCGGCGGCTGCTGCGCGGGCGTGGGAAGGGGTGGCTTCGGACCTGCGTCCTTGGGGTGGGTCATGGGTGAGGCTCCTGGGCAAGAGAGAGAAAGAGGCACGGCATGGCGCCGGCCGGTCCCTCAGGTTGGCGCCGCGCTTCGACCGGTGCGTAGGCGCCGGGCGCATGGCCGCGTCGTCTGGCGCTGAACCCCGCGCCCGCGATGCCCGGAAACCGCCCCCTTCAAGGCCCCGTGCGGCATGCCGCGCGCACGAGGCGCGCCGTCGGATTCGGCGACATCCCGGCGAAACGCATGGGTCGCGGCGATTCCGCGTAGTCGGCTTCGTGGTGGGAAGCACCCCGCCACAGCGGCTCGGCGTAGTAGCGCGCCTGCAAGTAAGCCGCGCTCTTCGCACCGCAATCGAACACCACGCGCGATTCGTAGGAGCGATAGGGAATGCCGTCCCAGTTGTAGCGCGGAGCCGAGCGGCTCACCCGCACGGCGAGCTCGATGCCGCCCTCGGAGCGTGCGGCGCCCTGCTTCACACCGCTCAGATCGACCTGCACCGTGTCGGCGGACCGGTCGAGCGGATCGCCCGCGACGGTGAACCATGCCGGCTCGGCCGCGGCCAGGCCGCAACCCGTTGCCAGACTCGCAAGACCCGCCAGCCTTGCCAGACTTCCCGCCAGACGCCACTGCCTCACGCTGCTCTCCTCGTCCCGTCACTCCGGCGGCCGCAGACCCCGTGTCCGCGCCATCCGGTTCCCCGCCCGACTTTAGCGAAAAGCCGCGACCGGCGGTTTCAGGCCTCGCCGGAGGTCCCGATGCTCCACAGCCGCAGCGCCATGTGGATCTCGAGCGCGCGGCTCGCGCTGCCCCAGTGCCCCAACAGCTCCTCGATCGTCGCGAGCCGCTGGCGCACGGTGTTGACGTGGATGGCCATGCGCGCCGCGGTGGACTTGGCGTTCTGGTTGCAATCGAAGTAGGCCAGCAGCGTCGCAGTCAGCTCCGAGCCGCGCTTGCGGTCGTGCGTCATCACCGCACCGATGGTCGCATCGAGAAAGGCACTGAGGCTCGCCTGGTCGTGCGTCTCGAACAGCACAGAGTAGAGCGCCATCTCGTTCTGCCCGACGATGCTGCCGCGCATGCCGAGGCGCCCGAGCACCGCCAGAGCGCGCCGCAGCGCCGCGTAGAGCGCGGGCAGCTCGGCCGGCGACCGCACCGGCCGCGAGAGCACGCCGCGGTAGGCGTCGCCGAGCTCGCCGCGCGCGAACGCAGTGACTTCGGCGAGCACGTCCTGCGCCCGCGTCGCACCGCACACGAGCGCCAGCACGCCGTCGACCTCGTCGAGCACATGCGCGAAGCGCTGCGTGCCCGCACGCAGGCGGCGGGCCCAGAAGCCCGGCCGCGGTTCGGCCATCTCCACGAGCAACAGCGACACCGGCTGGGACAAATCGAGGTCGAAGCGTTCGGCGCGGTCGCGCGTCACGGCCGGCTCGTCCTGCCGCGGCGAGACCAGCGTGCGCAGCAGCGCCGATACCTCTCGGCTCTTGCCAGCCTCGACGCGTTCCTGCGAGAGCAGCACGATGCCGATGACGCTCGAGCTGCGCTCGAAGGTCCGCAGCGACACCTCGCGCAGGTCCTCGTGTCGGAACAGCAGCACGGCGCCCAGCACGTCGTCGCCGCCGAGCACCGCGATCACGCGGCACAGCTCGCCGCCTGCTGAAAATGCCACGGCCGAGCGGCCCGCGCGGCGGCTCTCGCGCAGCGCCTTCGCAAGCGCCGCGCTGTGCGCATCGTGCGGCGCGTAGTCGTCGGCTGCACGGCCCGCATAACCGGCCGCACGCCCGCGGCCGATGACCTGGAAGGCCTCGTCGAGTACCAGCACGCTGCCGTCGAGCAGCTGCGCTACCGACTGGCACAACGCACCGAGCGACGCGCCCTGCGCCAGCAGCGAGGTCAGCTGCTCGTGCGCCTCGGCGGCGCCCTGCACGTCGCGCACATGCCGCTCCAGCTCGCTGCGCGCGAGGTCGGCCTTCTCGAGCGCTTCCTTCGACGCGGCGAAGGCCTTGGCATTGTTGATCGCGACCGCCGCATGCGTGGCGAGCGTGCACAGGATCGACACGTTGAGCGCGGTGTGCGTGCGGTGGTAGCGGTCGGCCACGAAGAGCAGCCCGATCACGTTGTCGTCGCAGATCAGCGGCGCGCCCACGAGCGCGGCCACGCCCTCGTCGCGGAAGGTGTCGTCGAGCTTCGGGTCGTGCACGAAGCGGTTGTCGTGCAGGTAGTCGGGCGTGAAGAACGGCAGCCGCGTGGACATCACCACGCCCGCGACGCCGAGGCTCCGGCCCGCGGTCATCCGGCCGGTGCGCTGCGAGATCGCGCCGTCGGCCACCACCACCTGGAATTCGCCGCTGTCGTTGTCGTAGATCGTGAGCCAGCACAGGTGCGACCCCATGAGGTTGCGCGCGCGCACGACGATCGCCTTGAGCAGTCCCGCGAGGTCGAGGCGGCTCGACAGGTCCTGCGCCGACTCGATGACCGCGAGCATGCCGCGTTCGCGGTGCTCGTGCACCTCGAGCCGGTTGCGCAGCGCCATCGCCATGCGCACCAGTTCCACCAGGCCGGTCTTGCGCTGCAGCGCGTCGGGCAGCGCCTCGACGCGTGCGAGCCGCGCCGCGAACTCCTCGGCCGGCGCATTCCGGTGCAGCAGGCTGACGAGCTCGGCGGCGATCTCGTCGGCCGCCAGCGATGCAGCGGCAGGGCTCGGCGCCACGCTGCGCGGCCGTTCGGAAGGGGGGAGTGACATAGGGCCGCGAAGGCTAGCAGAAGCGCGCCGCCATGCCCATGGGTCCGAGCCCCAGGCGGGTGATCACATCGCGACGTGGCCGGCAGTGTGCGCGCCGCACATAGGCGCGCGCGCTGCGTTTTCCGACACTGCAGGGCATCGGACAGACACCCCAGGAACCATGAGCATCATCGATTCACTGCGCCCGCCGCCCGGCCTGCGCGTGCTGGTCAGCGCTGGCGCATCGGGCCTCGGCGCGGCCGTGGCCCTGGCCTTTCGCGAGACGGGGGCGCGCGTGCACGTCTGCGACATCGACCGCTCGGCGCTCGACCGGCTCGCGCACGAGGCACCCGAGATCACCGCGAGCATGGCCGATGCCTCGGTAGCCGGCGACGTCGACCGCGTCTTCGACGACGTGCAGGGTGCGCTCGGCGGGCTCGACGTGCTGGTCAACAACGTCGGCATCGCGGGGCCCACAGGTCCGATCCACGAACTGCAGCGCGGCGACTGGGAGCGCACGGTCGCGGTCAACCTGAACAGCCAGTTCTACTTCGCGAACCGGGCCGTGCCGCTGCTCAAGCGCTCCACGATGAACCCGAGCCTGATCGCGATGAGCTCGGTCGCGGGCCGGCTCGGCTATGCATTCCGCACGCCGTATGCAGCCACCAAGTGGGCCATCGTCGGTCTCATGAAGTCGCTCGCGATCGAGCTCGGGCCCCACGGGGTGCGGGTCAACGCGATCCTTCCGGGCACCGTCGAAGGCGACCGCATGAACAGCGTGATAGGCGCGCGCGCCGCCAACGCCGGCGTCTCCGTGGAGGCGATGCGAGCGGAGTATCTGCAGAAGATCTCGCTGCGCCGCATGGTCACGGCCGACGACGTGGCCGCGATGGCGCTCTTCCTCTGCTCGCCCGCGGCACGCAACCTCAGCGGCCAGGCCATCAGCGTCGACGGGAACATGGAGTACCTCTGAGCCCCGCCTTCCTTCACTTACCAACAAGCATGGAGACATCAATGCACAAACTCAAAGCAACCCTCAAGTCCGGCGTCGCCTGCGCGCTCGGCTTCTTCGCCTTCGGCGCCGCATCGGCCGCGCCCGTCAAGGTCGGCGTGCTCGAAACGCTGTCAGGCCCGCAGGCCTCGTCGGGCCAGGCCTACCGCACGGCCGTGCGCTTCGCCATCGACCAGATCAATGCGGCCGGTGGCTGGAACGGCGAGCCGGTGCAGCTGCTCGAGTACGACAACCAGGGCGGCCCCGCGGGCGCCGCCGACAAGCTCAAGGCCGCGGCCGCCGACGGCGTGCACTTGATCGTGCAGGGCGCCTCGTCGGCCATCGGCGGGCAGATCACCGAGGACGTGCGCAAGCACAACCTGCGCAATCCGGGCAAGGAGATCATCTACATCAACGTCGGTGCCGAGGCGCTCGAGCTCACCGGCGAGAAGTGCAACTTCCACCACTTCCGCTTCAGCGGCGACGCGCAGATCCGCACCAAGGCGCTGGTCGCAGCGATGAAGCAGGCCAACGCGCTCGGCACCCGCGTGTACTCGATCAACCAGAACTATTCCTGGGGCCAGGACATGGAGCGCGCCATCGTCGACAACGCGGCGGCCGGCGGTTACCAGGTGGTCGAGAAGACACTGCACGACGTCAACAAGGTGCAGGACTTCGCGCCCTATGTCGCCAAGATCAGCGGCTCGAAGGCCGACTCGGTCATCACCGGCAACTGGTCCAACGACCTGCTGCTGCTGATGAAGGCCTCGAAGTCGGCGGGCCTGAAGGTGCGCTTCGGCACCGTCTTCCTCGACCAGCCGGGCAACATCGCCAACGCGGGCGAACTCGCGGCGGGCCATTTCGTCGCGCACACCTTCAACGCCGAGGCCGGTGGCGCCGAGGGTGAGCGCTTCGTTGCCGACTACAACGCCAAGACCGGCCATGCGCCCGCCTTCGTCGAGCCGCAGACCGTGTTCGGCATGGCCATGGTGGCCGACGCGCTCAAGCGCACAAAACCCGAGAACGGCGCGCTGAATGTGAATGCGCTGGCGCGCGCGATCGAGACGGCGAAGGTCATGACCCCGATGGGCGAGATGCGCATGCGCGCCGCCGACCACCAGGCACTGCTGCCGATCGTGGTGTCGACCGTGGCCAAGGACGCGCGCTACAAGGTGGACGGCACCCATATGGGCTTCAAGCCGGTCAAGCGCTTCACGGCCGAGGAAGCCTCGACGCCCGCACAGTCCAGCTGCGCGATGAAGCGTCCCGCCTGAGGCCCATGGACCAGCTCATCGTCTCCCTCATGAACGGCGTGGTCTACGGGCTGCTGCTGTTCATGGTGTCCGCCGGCCTCACGCTCATCTTCGGGATGATGGGCGTGCTGAACTTCGCGCATGCATCGTTCTACATGCTCGGCGCCTACTTCGCGTACACGCTGCAGGGCACCATCGGCTTCTGGGCCGCGGTGGTCGCCTCGCCGATCCTGGTCGGCCTGATCGGCGTGGTGGTCGAGCGCTTCTTTCTGCGCCGCGTGCACCACCACGGCCACGCGCACGAGCTGCTGCTGACCTTCGGCCTGTCGTTCATCATTGCCGAGACGATCAAGCTGTTCTTCGGCAACTTCCCGGTCGACTACCGCATCCCGGCTGCGCTCGACGTGCCGGCCTTCAGCATCGGCGGCGCGCAGTACCCGGCCTACCGGCTGCTGATGGGCGGCGTGGCCATCGCGATGTTCGCCGCGATCTACCTGCTGCTGACGCGCACGCGCGTCGGCATCGTGGTGCGCTCGGCGATCCACAAGCCGCGCATGGCCGAGGCGCTGGGCCACAACGTGCCGCTGGTCTTCATGGGCGTGTTCGCCGTGGGCGCCGGGCTCGCCGGCCTGGCGGGCGCGGTGGCCGGCGCCTTCTACACTACCAACCCCAACATGGCGCTCGAACTCGGCGTGATGGTGTTCGTGGTGGTGGTGGTCGGCGGCCTGGGCTCGCTCGGCGGCGCCATGCTGGCGTCGCTGCTGATCGGGGTGGTCACCTCGCTGGCCGTGGGCGTGGACTACAGCCTGGCCGACCTGTTCGCGCTGTCGGGCGCGGGCGACTGGGCGCGGGGCGTCGGCGGGCTGATGACGCTCAAGCTCTCGAGTCTGTCGGCCACGATTCCGTTCGCGCTAATGCTGCTGATCCTGCTGGTCCGCCCGAGCGGGCTCATGGGCGAGAAGGGCTGATGCGATGAAGACCGCCTTCGCCCTCGTCGCGGCCGGTGTCGCGCTGCTGGCCGCCCTGCCATTCCTGCTCTCGCAGGGCCTGCTCAACGCGGCCGTGCAGATGCTGATCGCCGCGCTGTTCGCGAGCGCCTACAACCTGCTGTGCGGACAGGCCGGCATGCTGTCGTTCGGCCACGCGGCCTATTTCGGGGTCGGCGCGTTCGGCACGGTGCACGCGATGAACGGGATCGGCGGCGCCGGGCTGCTGCCGACCCCACTGATGCCTCTGGCCGGCGCGGTCTGCGGGCTCGCCTTCGGCACCGTGGCCGGCTGGTTCGCCACCCAGCGCAGCGGCACCTACTTCGCGATGATTACGCTCGCCATCGCCGAGTTGGTGCATTCGCTCGCGCCGCACCTCAAGGGGCTGTTCGGCGGCGAGGCCGGCATGTCGACCATGCGCATGCCGGCCTGGGGCCTGGACTTCGGCTCGACGACGCAGGTCTACTACCTGACGCTCGGCTGGGTGCTGCTGTCGCTCGCGCTGATCTACCTCTACACGCGCACGCCGCTCGGCCGGCTCACCTACGGGCTGCGCGAGAACAGCCACCGGCTGCGCTTCCTCGGCTACAACGTGCACGGCCTGGGCACCGGGGTGTTCGCGATCTCGGCGATGTTCTCAGGCATCGCCGGCGGCCTGCAGGTGCTGTCCAACGAATCGGCGAACTACGTGGTGTTCGACCCCGCGCTGTCGGCCGCGGTGGTGCTCAATACCTACATCGGCGGGGTCAAGGTGTTCCTGGGCCCGGCCTTCGGCGCGGCGCTCATGACCTTCTTCGGCTATGCGGTGTCGGACCTCACGCGCTCGTGGCTGCTCTACCAGGGCATCCTTTTCGTGGGGGTGATGCTGTTCATGCCTTCGGGTTTGGCGGGCCTGGTCGGCAACACCGCACACCTGCGCCAGCGCTTCGGATGGGGCCGGCTGCTGCCGTTCGCGCTGCTGTCGCTCGGCGCGGCGCTGCTGGTGGCCGCGGGCGCCACCTTCTCGATCGAGATGCTGCAGCGCGCGTTCTCGCAGGACTACCGTGCGCTCGCCAACCTGAACCCCGGCCAGGGTTGGCCGCCGATCCAGTACCTGGGCCGCGCCTGGGCACCGGCTTCGGCCGCGACCTGGGCCGTGCCGCTCGGCCTGGCCGCCGTCGGCGCGCTGCTCGCGCAGATGGCCCGGCTGCGCTTCCGGGCGCTGGCGCAAGCGGAGTCCGCCGCGGCGCCGTCCCAAGCCCTGGGCGCGCAAACCGGGGGCCTCGCATGAGCGACGACGCGATTCTCAGCATCCGCAACCTGCGCAAGTCCTTCGGCCCGACCGAGATCATGCGCGGCGTCAACCTTGACCTGTGGCCTGCCGAGCGGCATGCGCTGATCGGCCCCAACGGCGCGGGAAAGTCGACGCTGTTCCACCTGGTCTCGGGCCACCTCGCGCCGACCGCCGGCGAGATCGTGTTCGACGGCCAGCAGATCGGCGGGCGCACGCCGCAGACGATCAACCGGCTCGGCATTGCGCGCTCGTTCCAGATCACCAACATCTTTCCGAAGCTCAGCGTGTACGAGAACATCCGCCTCGCGGTCATGCGCCGCCACGGGCTGCAGTACGTCTTCTGGCAGTTCATCGACGCCCACCTCGCGATCCGTACCGAGACCGAGCGCCTGCTCGAACTGGTGCGGCTCACTGCCCGCGCCGCGACGACCGCGGGCGAGATGGCCTACTCCGAGCAGCGCTCGCTCGAGATCGCGATGACGCTGGCCTCCGACCCCAAGGTGGTGCTGCTCGACGAGCCGATGGCCGGCATGTCGAGCGAAGAGACGCACTACACGGCCGAGCTGATCCGCGAGGTGACGAAGGGCCGCGCGCTGATGATCGTGGAGCACGACATGGACGTGGTGTTCGCGCTCGCCGACCGCATCAGCGTGCTGGTGTACGGCCAGGTGATCGCGACGGGTACGCCGGCCGAGATCCGCGCCGACGCGCGCGTGAAGGAAGCGTATCTCGGCGAGGAGGTGGCGGCATGAGCACGCCTTCCGCGCCTGTCCCCGACGCGCTGCTCGCGGTGCGCGACCTGCACGTCCACTACGGCAAGAGCCACGTGCTGCACGGTGTCGACCTGCACGTCGCGCGCAACGAGGTGATCAGCCTGCTGGGCCGCAACGGCACCGGGCGCTCCACCACGCTGAAGGCCATCATGGGCCTGGCCGCGCCAACGTCCGGCAGCGTCCGGCTCGCGGACCGCGAGCTCGCCGGCGCGCGGCCCTACGCGGTCTGCCGCGCGGGCATCGGCTACGTGCCCGAGGAGCGCGAGGTGTTCGCGAACCTCACGGTCGACGAGAACCTGCGCATGGGCGAGCAGCCGCCCACGGCCGGCGCGCACCGCTGGAGCATCACGCAGATGTTCGACTACTTCCCGCGGCTCAAGGAACGGCGCAACATCAAGGCCGGCAGCATGTCGGGCGGCGAGCAGCAGATGCTCACCATCTGCCGCTCGCTGCTCGGCAATCCGCAGCTGATGCTGATCGACGAGCCCACCGAGGGTCTCGCGCCCAAGATCGTGGCGCAGGTGGGCGAGTGCATCGCCGACATGCACCGCAAGGGCCTGTCGGTGGTGCTGGTCGAGCAGAAGCTCGCCATCGCGCTCAAGGTCTCGACGCGCGTGTGCGTCATGGGCCACGGCCGCATCGTCTTCGAGGGCACGCCCGAGGCGCTGACCTCGGACCGGCAGCTCGTGGCCGACTGGCTCGCGGTCTGAAGCCCGCACGCCGCTTCTTCGCTCCCTCAGATTCATCGACAACACCCCATGGCAAGAACCCAAGACAAGGTCATCATCTCCTGCGCGGTCACGGGCTCGGTCCACACGCCGACCATGTCCGAGCACCTGGCGCTCACGCCCGACCAGATCGCCGCGCAGTCGATCGAAGCCGCCGAGGCAGGCGCTGCGATCCTGCACCTGCATGCGCGCGACCCGCGGGACGGGCGCCCGTCGGCCGACCCGAAGGTGTTCGACCAGTTCGTGCCGCGCATCAAGGCCGCGACCGACGCGGTGATCAACATCACCACCGGCGGCAGCACCCGCATGACGCTCGAGGAGCGCCTGGCCTACCCGCTGCAGGCCAGGCCCGAGATGTGCTCGCTCAACATGGGGTCGATGAACTTCTCGATCCATCCGGCGGCGCGGCGCGTCGCGGCCTGGAAGCACGACTGGGAGCAGCCCTACGTCGAGGGCATGGAAGACCTGATCTTCCGCAACACCTTCCGCGACATCAAGCACATCCTGCGCGTGCTCGGCGACGAGTGCGGCACCCGCTTCGAGTTCGAGTGCTACGACGTGGGCCATCTCTACAACCTCGCGCACTTCGTCGACGAGGGGCTGGTCAAGGGGCCGCTCTTCATCCAGAGCATCTACGGCATCCTCGGCGGGCTCGGCCCCGACCCAGAGAACCTGGTGACGATGCGCAGCACCGCCGACCGGCTGTTCGGCCGCGACGGCTACCGCTTCTCGATCCTCGGCGCGGGCCGCCACCAGATGCCGCTCCTGACGATGGGCGCGGTGATGGGCGGCAACGTGCGCGTGGGCCTCGAGGACAGCCTCTACATCGCCAAGGGCCAGCTCGCGCGGTCGTGCGCCGAGCAGGTGCGCAAGATCCGCCGCATCCTCGAGGAACTCTCGCTCGAGATCGCGACGCCCGACGAGGCGCGCGCCATGCTCGGCCTCAAGGGGCGCGACGCGGTCGCGTTCTGACGACGGCTCATTTCCATTCCCCTCGATCAGGAGCATCCATGAAGAAGCTATTGGACGGCCGCGTGGCCATCGTCACCGGGGCCGGCAGCGGCCTGGGCCGCGCGCATGCGCTCGCACTCGCGCAGCACGGCGCGCGCGTCGTGGTCAACGACGTCGCGGGCATCCACCCGGGCTCGCCCGCGCAGGCCGTGGTCGAAGAGATCGCACGCGCCGGCGGCGCCGCCACGGCCGACGGCGGCGACGTGACCGACTTCGCCGCCATGCAAGCCATGGCCGCGCGCACCGTCGAGGCATGGGGCCGCATCGACATCCTCGTCAACAACGCGGGCGTGCTGCGCGACCGCAGCTTCTCGAAGATGTCGCTCGACGATTTCCGGCTGGTGATGGACGTGCACCTGATGGGCAGCGTGCACTGCACCAAGGCCGTGTGGGAAACCATGCGCGCGCAACGCCATGGCCGCATCGTGATGACGACCTCGTCCTCGGGCCTGTACGGCAACTTCGGCCAGTCGAACTACAGCGCGGCCAAGATGGCGCTCGTCGGGCTCATGCAGACGCTCGCGCTCGAGGGCGCGCGCCACGGCGTGCACGTGAACTGTCTCGCGCCCACCGCCGCCACCGCCATGACCGAGGGCGTGCTGCCGCCCGAAGCGCTGGCGCGGCTGCAGCCGGCCTATGTGAGCCCCGCGCTGGTGGCGCTGGTGGGCGACGACGCGCCCAGGCGAACCATCCTGCTCGCGGGCGCCGGCAGCTTCGAGAGCGCGCACGTCACCATGACCGAAGGCATCTTCGTCGACGGCTCCACCGGCGTGGCCGAGCAGGTCGTCGCGCGCATGAACGAAGTCTGCGAGCGCCGCGGCGAGCGCGTGCCCGGCACCGGCTTCGAGCAGTACCAGCACGAGCTGGCCAAGGCTGGCTTCGCGGTGCCGCTGCCGCACTAATCAGGGTTTACGCGGCATCCTGCGCACACACACGGCGGCCCGATGCAATGTCGGGCCCGCACATTGGCAAGCGCCGGGCGGCGCGGGAGACTGCGGCAGTCCCTTGGGGACGCACGCATCCACAACGAACGACATCGGAGACCTATGACATCCAGCCATCGAGATTTCGCCCTGACCGTCGCTGCCTGCCTCGCCGTGAGCGCCACGCTCGTCGCTTGCGGCGGCGGGAGTGGCGGCGGCAGCGGCTTTCCGTTCCTGCCCCCGCCTTCGGCCGGACAGCCTCCCCCACCACCGCCCGCGCCCCCACCACCCAGCGCTGCGCTCACCTGCGAGCAATTGGTCGGCATGGCCGTGCCCGCATCGGCGATCGGCCTGCCCACCATGGGCGCCACCGTCACGGCCGCAAAGACGGTCGCCGCCAGCGGCACCGGCGCAGCGGCCGTGCCCGAACACTGCGAGGTCGCGGGCAAGATCGCGCCGATCGATGCCACCGCGCCCGACATCCGCTTTGCGGTCGCGCTGCCCACGGCCTGGAACCAGAAGGTCATGATGCTCGGCGGCGGCGGCTTCAACGGCAGTATTCCCAACGTCAAGGGCAACGTGTCCAACGGCCCTGTCGACCGGCCCACGCCGCTGGGCCGCGGCTATGCCACCTTCGCGAGCGACTCGGGTCACCAGGCCAATGCGCTCGGCTCGCAGGACGGCCGCTTCGGCCTCAACGATGAGGCCGTGCGCAACTTCGGCGGCGATGCGCTCAAGAAGACGCACGACACCGCTCTCGCGATCGTCGAGGCACGCTACGCCGAGCGCCCGCGCAAGGCCTACTTCGCGGGCGGCTCGACGGGCGGGCGCGAGGCGGTCACCGCAGTCCAGCGCTGGCCCGCCGACTGGGACGGCGCCATCGCCTGGTACCCGGCTTGGAACGATGCCGCCGCGCTGCTCGGCGGCCACCGCATGAGCCGCGCGCTCGCGCAGCCCGGCGCATACCCGAATTCGGCCAAGCGCGAACTGCTCTACAACGCCGCGATGGAAGCCTGCGACGCGCTCGACGGCGTGGCCGACGGGCTCATCAGCCACCAGACGCTGTGCAATGCGCGCTTCGATCCGGCCACCGCCATGGTCAAGGGCGCGCCCCTGCGCTGCGCGGGCGGCGCCGAGCTCGGCGACAGCTGCCTGTCGGATGCGCAGATCGCCGCGATGAAGAGCATCGACACCGCGACCCAGTTCCGCTTTCCGCTAGCGAGCGGCGAGACCCAGTACCCGGGCTACAACATCTGGGGCGCCGATCCCGGCATCACCACCTGGACCTCGCCGCTCGAGCCGGTCGTGACCTTCCTGGCCTTCGGCACCACGCAGCCCGCGAACCCGATGCCCGCTACCGCGCCCTACATCAGCGTGCTGACCGACCAGTGGATCAAGTATTCCGTCACGCGCGATCCGAGCTTCGATTCGCTCTCGCTCGATCCGGAAGACCCGGGGCCGTGGGCCAGCCGCATCAGCGCGCTGAGCACGCAGCTCGACGCGAGCACCGACATCTCGGCATTCAAGGCGCGCGGCGGCAAGCTGCTGCTCGCGCACGGCCTCGCCGACGTGCTGGTCAGCGCCCGCGCCACCGAGCAGTACTACCAGCGGCTGCAGTCGCAGATGGGGCCGGCCGAGGTCGATACCTTCGTGCGCTACTACGAAGTGGCCGGCCTGGGCCATGCCATCAGCAGCGTGTTCAACGCGACCTGGGACTCGCTGACCGCGCTCGAGGCCTGGGCCGAGCAGGGCAGCGCGCCGAGCGCGCAGGTCACGACCGACACCGCGGGCGTGCCCGGGCGCACCCGGCCGCTGTGCGACTACCCGAAGTGGCCGCAATACAAGGGCACGGGCGACGTCAACCTGGCAGCTTCGTTCCAGTGCGTCTTTTGACACCCGGCCCGGCCGGGCCGTTTCGCCAGGTGCTGCGCTGCCCACTCAATGCACGCCGCGCTTGCGAAACGGAATGCTGATGCAATAGAGCCCCGAGAGGCCCACGAGGACATAGACGATGCGGCTCGCCATCGTCATCTCACCAAGCAGGGCCGCGACCAGGTCGAACCCGAATGCGCCCACGAGGCCCCAGTTGATCGCACCGATGACGACGAGCGCCCATGCGATCCAGTCGAGCGCATTGAAGCCCGTGGCTTGCACGTGCGAGGTGGAAGTGTTCGAACTGAGTGTGGCCATGCCGGGCTCCTGAAGGTTGACGAAGAGCCCGAGTCTCGGGAGCACCCGGGTGCGCGGACCCGGGCGAATTCGCAAAGGGCTGTAGGCGATGCCCCACGCTCGCAGGCAACTGCAGAGTTGGCACGCAGGCGTCTGCCGGCGCAGCTCAGCCCGCGAGCCGGGTGTCGGTGAAGCGCCGGATCGGCTGCACGAAGGCGATGTCAGCGCCGTCGAGCACGTCGCGGCCCTGGAGGCTGTCGAACCGGAGCCCGATCTCCGCCTCGATGAACGCAAGCGGTCGCTGCGAGGTGCCGAAGTCCTCCAGGTCGCGCGCGACGCCCGCATCGAGGTAGGTGCCCTGGGTCATCACGTAGGCGATGGCGGTCAGTTCGCCCGTGGCCTCGCTGAGGAAGGCAACCACCTTCCAGAAATCGCGCGGGATCCGGATGCCGAAGCGCTCGGGATCGTCCGGTCGGAGCACGGGCCCGGTGAAGACGCTGATGCGCTTGTCGTCGCCCTTGGCATGGCCGAGGATGTAGTCCTCCAGGTCGCCCCACAGCCCTTCGTTGAAGGGCTGCCACTGCGGGCACGCATTGGTCGCGAAGAAGGTGTCGATGTTGGCGCGCTGCGCCGTCGCGAGCGAGCCCCAGTTCGGGTCCTGCCGGCGCGTCATGTGGCCGCGGGAGAACTTCCCGTCCTGTCCGGGCCCATACGCCTCGCGCAGCATCTGGTAGTCCTTGCGGATGCGGCCGTCGTAGTTCCAGGTGTCGTGGCGCGGCACGTTCTTCGATGTGGCGCCATCGACATTGCAGGCGGAATAGAGCGGCATGCGCCGCGAGATGCACTGCACCGTGCTGAAGTGCTGGTACTTGAGCTCGATGGAGCCGTCTTCGAGCGCTGCGATGTCGTCCAGCGCGATCGCATCGTTGATCGACGGCAGGTCCACACTGGCGTCGCTGCCAAGGAAATCGGGCGCGTAGCCGCGCCGGCCCCTGAAGAATTCCAGCGGCTTGGGCGTGGTCGCCACGCGCTGGATTCCCGCCCAGGAGCTGCTCACGACCTGGATGTCTGCATCGGACATGGAACTTCTCTCCGAAAAACCCGTGGCCGCCATCGGCCGGGGGCGCCTCTCGGCTACTTGCCGAGCTTGGCGCGTGCGTTTTTCAGATTGAAGACAGGTTTGCGGATTTCCGCAAAGGCCGCTCGGGACACGGCCCATTCGGGGTTGCGTTCGAGTGCGGCCAGTTGCGCATCGTCGACCTGGGCCTCGACCAGGGTGCCCGTCTTGGGCGTCAGGACCGCGCCGGGCACGCAGCGCCGCAGGCGCGCCTCGGCGGACGATTGCCGGTCTGGACTGCCCATGTAGGTCAATACCACGCTTGTCACTTCAGAACTCCGAACCCTTCGTACTCGGCGGGCCAGCCCACCTTGCGGGCGCCCTGCGACAGCATCTGGACGATGGCGTCGGCCTTTTCAGAACCCGGGGGCATGTTAAGCAGCTTCGGATTCCCTGACAACAGACGGGCCGCCATGCCCGAAGTGAACGGCGTGGCCATCGAGGTGCCCGACATCATCGCGTACCGGTCGCCGGGAAACGCCGACAGCACGGCGACGCCGGGGCCGATGAAATCGGTCGACACCCCGTGGTTCGAAAACTCCGCGACGAACTCCTTCTTGCGGCGGATCTCGCTCTCCTGGAAGCTCTCGGGGCAATCCGCCGGGAAGGTCGCGTCGCGGCCGAGCGCGCCGACACCCAGGGTGTGGCTGTACCGGGCCGGATAGCGCAGCAGCGATTGCCCGTCGTTGCCGGTGGCCGCGAACACGGCCATGCCGGCGTTGCGCGCCTTGTCGAGAATGTCGGGCATTTCCGGCATGGGCTCGAGGCTGCCCATGCTGATGTTGACGATGTGGCAGCCGTCGCTGATCGCGCGTTCGAGCGCGCTGGCGATGTCGCTCGATTTCGCGCGCCCGCGGTCGCCGGTCCTCGCGCACACGCGGTAGGCCAGCAGCCGGCAGGCCGGCGCCAGGCCATGGATGCCGGTTCCCGCGGCCATCCTGCCCGCGATGATGCCCGCGACGTGCGTGCCATGCCCGATGCCGTTGTCGAGGAAGTCCGCCGCGTCTTCGCCGGTGACGAAGCAGCCGCCACCCGCCACGGCGATGTCGGCATGCGGCCCGACGCCGCTGTCGATCACGCCGACGGTGACGCCGGCGCCCGCCTTCGGAGCCCAGGGCGCGTAGTGCGACAGCAGCCGGAACGCATCGGGCACCAGCGGCATGGCACGGACCTCGAGGCGCTTCGGTGCCGCGACGCGGTCGAATCCCTTCACGAAGACCGACCAGTGCGTGTGCTCCGGCTCGACCAGGATCATTTCCACGCGCGGATAGAGCACCGGGATTCCGAGCGCGGCGATGCCGCGGGCGTCGGTCACCCCAGGCACGTGCGCGCCGTCCCAGTCGACGAGCGCCTTGACCCGGACGCCCGGCACGGGATGGCCCTGCGGATCGGCAAGGCGCAACTCGAAGCGCCGCACCTTGGCGCCGGCCGCCACCTGGATTGCACTGGCGTCCAGTTCGTCGCCGAGCGGCCGCGTGTATTGAAGGTAGGCCCATGCGGCGGGCGCAACCCGCAGGCCCGGCGTGTTCCGGCGCAGCGCGAGCAAGGCGGATGCGTTGGCCTTCATCACCGACGCGCCGTCGAGCTGCCTGACGAGATCCATCCGGGGCGCACCGCGGCCTGGCACGCCCTGCATGGCGCCCAGCGCCGCCAGCTCGGCGCTGCCGGATGCGGCGCCCTTGGGCGGCCAGACGATGAGGTCGTCGGAAAACCGCGCCTCCGCAGCGATGCGGCGCAGGCGCAGCTGCTGCAGCAAACGAGCGATCTTCTCGCCGTCGGACCCGGGGGTTCTAGTCATGGCATCCGTGCGCCAGCAAGGTGACGCGGTAGATCCGGTCTTCCAGAAAGCTGTAGAGCACATGCACGTCGCAGAGCGCGGTACGCCAGAGCTGATAGCCGTCGTCGCCGTCCAGCGCCTCCTTCAACGGGCGCGATGCAGCCTTCGCCATCGCGACATCCATCGTGTCGCTCATGCGCAGGCCCCACGGCAGCGGACCTGTGTAGCCGCTGCTCTGGAAATCGAGGTCGGCACGGTAGCGCACGCCGCTCAGGCAGGGCGCGGCATCGGCCATCTCGGCGCCGTGCTTGAAGTAGAGCTCGATGCCGAGCTCGCGTGAACAGTCGGCCTCGCCGTACGCTGCGATCTCGCGCGCCTTGCTGCCCAGCGCAAAGGGCGCGAAGGCGGCATCCGCCGCCAGTTGTTCGAGCGGGTGGCCGAAGTGGCTGGCGAGCTGTTCGGGCGAGGGCACGGCGACGGCGGACACCGGCGGCACCACCGCGGGCCGTGCCATCGTCACGAGCCTGAGCCGGCCCGTGCCGCGCTCGAAGCCCACGTCGATCTCGGCCTCGGGCGACGACCAGCGCGCCTTCGAGACCTCCGCGCCGGCACGCCACAGGTCCGCGGCCGGCCCGAGTCGCTGCAATACGTCGCCGGCCCGGTCGTCCGCGTGCAGCCCGAGCGGCAGGGTTCCGGCATACGGCGTCCATGGCGAACCGACGTGCAGCAGCAGCGAAACCCGGCTCAGCACGAGGCTGCCCTGGCTAAACGGCTTGCCGTAGCGCGCCGCATAGCTGTCCGCATCGGTGAAGAACAGGTAGATCCCCTGCGCGCGGTTGATGAGTGACAGGCGGTGGTCCGCCCGCGCCTGCTTCAGTGCCTCAGGGTCGATCCATTCGCGTTGTTCCCAGCCGTCGACCAGCGCCTGCACCCGCTCGCTCTCCCAGGCGTGGCCCAGCAGATGGCTGCCGGTGTCGAAGGCGTGCGCCGGGGTGTCGATCATCACGTCGCGCAGGCAGTCATTTGAAGGGCACCGAGTAAGAGAGGTTCCACAGCGAACCATCGTCGTTGTAGGTGGCGCGCACCTGCAGCCCGTCCCGGGTCCACTGGTCCCACTCGACGACATCGTCGTCCTCTTCGGTCGTCTCCGGCAGGCCGAATGCGGCCAGCGCCTCCTCGCGCCCGGCGATCGGGCCGCTGCCGAAGGGGATCGGCCCCGTGTAGGGCTTGAAGCGCTTGCCGCCCGGGCCGTAGGCGAACACCGCCGCGAGGATCGCCTGGCCTGCGTCCTTCGGTGCGCCCATCTTCTGCTCATAGCCTTCGCGCTCCCAGAACGCCAGTTCGAGCCCCAGCGGCTTGAGCTCGATGGCGTCGGAGCCTTCGGCGCGCAGCGTCTTGGCCGACAGCGACTGCATGCTGGCGCCCGCGGATTTCAGGAGCTGCTCGAAGTTCGCGTCGAGTTCGGAATGTCCCAGGAAGGGCAAGAGGTCGTTCAGTGTCATGCGTGTGCTCCTGTGCTTTCTTTCAGTCACTTCTTTCTAGCCGATTTCATGGCCTGCTTCAGCCACTTGGTCCATTCGTCGTGCGTCATCCGGGTGATCTCCTCGGCGGCCTCGCGGTACTTTCCCTTGCAGCCGGGGTCGTACTTGTCGATGTGCTCGAGGATCTTGTCGGTGTTCTCCTTCGCCGCGCGCTGCAAGTCCTGTGCATCCCGCGTCGGGCGCCGGATGCCATCGACCTTCTGGTGCTGCCGCCCGCCGAAGGACTCGCTGTGGTCGCGGTGCAGCGCGGTCGGCGTCGCGATGGTCGGCGCGCTGTCGACGATGGCGCCCTTCTCTGCCTTGGTGAGCGGCGCGCCCTTGATCTCGGCGGCCCGCTCGAGCAGCGCCTTCTGCGACGGGATGTGGTCCCAGTTCATCCCTTCGTTGTCGTGTTGCGAGCGGTCCTTGTAGGGCCCCTTCTGCCCGCACTTGGGCTTGGGCTTGACCTTCTTCTTGACCTGCGAATCCTTTTTCTTCGAACCGCCGCCGCCAGGTTCGGCCTTGCGCGCGGTGTCCTTCTCGAGCTTCTCCCTGGCCAGCCTTTCCGCGGCCTCTTTCTCGAGGCGCTCCTTCAGCAATTTCTCGGCCACTTCCTTCTCGGCCGCCTCGAGCGCCATCTTGCCGCCGCGGTAGGCCAGCTTGCCGGCCTTGGTGGCGGCCCCGCCGCCCGGGATCAGGTTGGCGGCGGCCGACGCGCCCGAGATCGCGGCATTGGTCATGTCGCCTTCGGCCGCGTAGATGCCCGCGTTGAGGCCGTCCGAGAAAATGCCCACCACCGGAATGACGCCGCCGACATCGAGCACCGTGTGCACCACGGCACTGCCCCAGCTGCTCCACCAGCCCTCTTCCTTGGGCGTCTCGGGCTTCACCTCGGGGTTGGCCTGCTTCGCGCTGGCGGCGGCCGAGGGCGTTTCGCCGACCACGGCGCCGAGCGTGTTGCCGTTGGCGTTCGTGCCCGGCTTGCGCGGCTTGAGCTCGGGCAGTTCGAGCGTCGGCTGGGCGGCCCGGAGTTCGTCGTACTGCTCGTGCGACATATGCCATGTCTGCTCCGCCGGGCCGAGTTCGGACGCAAAGTAGTGCATCGACACGGCGTCGGCATGGTTGTAGCCGACCAGCCGCCCGCCCCCGCCGACCTGCCGGGTGAAGGCCGGTGTGATGTCGATGGTGACCGCCATCTGCGCCCTACTTCCCGTTCATCCAGAACAGATCGTCATGGCGCACGAGCAGCTTGCCCTCGGCGCGCACGGTGCCGCTGTGGTCCTTGGGGTAGCACTTGCCCTGCACGGTGCCGCTCTTCACGCCCTTGGCCACGCCTGCCGCATCGCCGAGCGTGGTGGGCACCACGCTCATGTCGTAGACCACCACCGGATGGCCGTTGGCGCGCACGCTGTTCGCCACCGCGGTGGTGGTCTGCAGCTGCGCAGTGACCGGGTACGGCACGGGCGGCACCGCGCTTCCCATCGGCGTCTTGCACACGTCGGGCGCGAGGCTCACCACGCGCCAGCTGCCTTCCTTGCGGGCCGCGACGTTCGCGCTCATCAATGCACCCCTGATGCCGCACGCACGGGCCGCACCAGCGGCGCCTGCGGATCGGTCTCGAAGCGCGCCTCGACGACGCGCACGGGCGCGTCCGACGGGATCCAGATACGGTGCACCAGCGACAGCGTGAGGGCCTCGGCGTCGACGAGCAGCGTGTCGGTGACCATCGGCAGCGGCAGGAGCGCGCCGTTGTCGAGCCTGGCGAGCACCAGCGCACGGTGTCCCGGCAGCGTGACCGACAAATGCCCGTCGGGCGTCGATGCGGGATCGCTCAGGTTCCAGAGCGCGATGCACGCATCGGGGGGCAGGTAAGGGATCTGCTGGTCGATCGGGGCGGCATTCCAGTAGCCGAAGTCGAAATCGGTCGGCAGCCACGGATGGCGCTGCGCCAGCCAGGCATCGTCGTAGGTGCCGGCCAGCGCCAGCCGCGGCGCCCAGGCGCGGCCGACCACGCCCAGCCCGGCGGGCGTCGCGCCGTAGCTGCAGGCCGCCTCGCCCATGGCGCGCGCATCGAGGCCGGCGCGCGCGTGCCGCGCAATCACCGGCTGCGCAATGCGGGTTCCGGCCGCTTCGATCTGCGGCGCTGCGATGCGTTCGATCGCGGGCCGGCCTGCACCGCGCGCCTGTTCGAGTTCGCGCTGCTCGATCCAGCCGCAGCCCAACGGGTTGGAGAAGCAGACCTCGTCGAGCCACGGTGGCGCGTCTGCCTGCGCATCCGGTCGGCGCACGATGCTGCGGCCGCCGAGCGCATGTTCCCAGCGCACCGGCAGGCTCGCGATGGGCTGCGATGCCGTGCGCGTCCATTCGCGCCCGTTGCGCAGATGGAGCACCGAGGGGCCGCTGATGCACAGCCGCTTGTCGAGCACCGCGCGCGGCGCGGCCAGGGCCTCGGCGCGCTGCTGCTCGGCATGCCACGCGGCCTGCTGCCGCGGCGTCAGCCGCGCACCGGGGTGCACCGGTCTGGGCGGCTCGGGCGGCTGCAGCCACTGCCGGCCGGCCGTCACCTTCACGCGCACCTCCCATTCGGCCGCAGGCGCACCGCCGGGCGCATGGGCCGTGGCATTCACGATCACGTCGCAGCGCGGCTTGAAGGGTGCGAGGTCGCTCTCCTCGCGCGGGCTCGAAGCGCCCTCCTCGCCCCAGTACGCGTCGGCCAGCGTCAGGGGCACCGGGTCACGGTCGTTCACCTCGGCCTGCCACTGGCCGTGACGCCCGCGCACGAGCCGGTAGCCGACCTTCATCGCAACCACGCGGTACTCGCGGTCGTTCGGCGTCGCGGCGCGAAAGCACATCGCGTCGAAAGGCGTGAGGTTGCGAAACGCCACGGCTTCTCAGTTGAGGTCGATGTCGTTGCCGCTGATCTGCACGGGGCCGCTGGCCGTGAAATCGAACGACGCGCCCTGGATGCTGACCGCGCCATCCGAGGTCATGACCAGCGAACTCCTGCCGCACACCAGTTCGATGCGGTCGCCGGCCTGCAGGGTCAGCGTCCGGCCCACGTCCACGCGCTTGGAGTGCCCCACCTGCTCGGTCTGCATCAGCGCCACGCTGGTGTTCATGGCCGCACCCACGCTGACCTGGTAGCCGAGGCCGATGGTCAGCGCCTTGGCCAGGCCGATGGTCTCGGCCTTGGCCAGCGCCACGGTCTCCATCTTCGCGCCGCCGATGGTCACGGTGCGGTGCTTGCCGATGTCGATGGTCTCGTCGAGCCCCACCTGCTCGCTGCGGTTCATGCCGATGCGGATGGTCTCGTCGAGATCGACCGTCTCGCTCCGGTTCTGGTGCACCGTGATGGTCTCGTCGAGGTCCACGGTCTCGGTGCGGTTCTTGTGGATGGTGATCGTCTCGTTGCCATCGACCGTCTCGGTGCGGTCGTTGTGCACCGTGATGGTTTCGTCATGGTCGACGGTCTCGGTGCGGTCGTGCTTCACATGCACGGTCTCGTCGTGGTCGATGGTCTTGCTGCGGTCGTTCCCCACCCAGTGCGTCTCGTCGCGCTCGACCTCGATGTCCTGGTTGCGCTCGGCATGCAGCCACACCTGCTCCTGGCCCCTCTTGTCCTCGAAGCGCAGCGCGTTGGCGTTCTCGCCGCTGCCGCCTTCGGAACTGCGCGTGAGCATGCCGCTCTGCGTGGCGTTGTCCGGCAGCTTCCAGGGCGGCATGTTGTCGGCGTTGTAGACCCGCCCCGTCACGATCGGCCGGTCCGGGTCGCCGTGCTCGAAGTCGACGACCACCTCCTGGCCGATGCGCGGCACCTGAATGCCGCCGAACTGGGTGCCGGCCCACGGCGAGGACACGCGCACCCAGCACGAGCTGTTCTCGTCCTTCGTGCAGTAGCGGTTCCAGTGGAAGCTCAGCTTCACGCGGCCGTATTCGTCGGTCCAGATCTCGCGGCCCGCCGGGCCCGTGACGATCGCCGTCTGCGGCCCCGTGGTGCGCGGCCTGGGCACCGGCGGCGCTGTCGCGCGGAACACCTTGCTCGCGGGGATCACCTCGAAATCGACCCGGCACTCGAACGGCTGCTGCGCGCTCGCGTCGCCCACGTCCTGCAGCCGCAGGTGCGCTGCGGTCACCAGGTACTGGCGGTTCGACTCGTTGTGCGGATGGCGCTCCAGCGCGACCAGGCAGCCGGGCACCACCGCACGCAGGTTGCCCGCGCCGCTCGCGCGCTCGCCCTGGCTGCCGGTCTCTTCCATGCGCGTGCGCACCAGCTGCTCGCCTTCGGACTCCACCACGTAGTCGCCAGGCCAGCCATAGCGCTCCCAACTGGCCTGCGCCGTCTTGCGCGGCATCGCGCTGACCTGCTGCAGCTCGGCGCGCGGGCGCTGGAAGTCGAAGTCGTCGGTCACCCAGCGGCCGCTCTGCAGCTCTTCGCAGGCATTGAAGCGGTCGCAGTGCTCCTCGCGCACGGTGGCTTCCGCCGCGTGGAACGGAATGCGCTGGTAGCCCGCATGCGCGAAGGGCTGGTGCGAGGCCATGTCGTCGACGATCACCAGCCGGTGGCTGTCTTGCGCATGCTCGAAGTAGTAGTACAGGCCCCACTCGTGCAGCAGGCGCGCGACGAAGTCGTGGTCGGTCTCGCCGTACTGCACCTGGAACTCGCGCGGCGGGTAGCTGCGCGTGGCGCGCACATCGAACGCCAACCCGTACTTGCCGAGCACCTCGCGCACGATGTCCAGCACGTTCTGGTTCTGGAAGATGCGGTAGTCGCTGGTGCGCGTGGCCAGCGTGAGCCAGGGCTCGATCACGGCTTCGTACAGCGCGCGCCGGTTCTCCAGGCGCAGGAAGCGCACGCGCGTGACGAGGCCCGAGAGATGGCGCTGGGCCGGGCCGCTGCCCGGGCGCCCGTCGAGCACGATGTGCGCGGTGAGCGGCTCGCCCACGAGCTGCTTGATGGCGACGTTGGCGGCCTGGCGCTCGTTGTAGCCGGGCTGCTCGGGGGTGGCCAGGGTGAGGGTGTAGCGAAACAGCGTGCTCAGCCCCTCGTCGCCCTCGATCGCGACGGGCTCGAGCGCCGGCTCGCCGCCCAGCGCGGGCATGGCCGGCGACGAGACGCTCAGCACGCGCGCAAGCGCAGCGCCGGGGAGCATCGGGATCAGCCTTCGCGGTTTTCCTTGATGTTCCAGCCCAGCACGGTCTCGGCGCCCTTGCCGCCCTTGTCGGTCTGCTCCCAGTACTGTTGCTTGACCTTGGCGGCCTGGAACGCGTACTGCACCAGCACGGCGTCGCTGTCCTGGTCGGCCGTGTACTGCACCGAGGTGACCAGCACTTCCTCGAGCGTGATGCGCGTGTACTCGACCTGCGCGCCGCCGGCCTTGCACACCGAGACCTCGATCTTGCTCAGGTGCTTGCCGCTCGCGCAGTTCTTGAGCACGGGCGGGGCGGCCTTGTCGATGCGCGCGACCACCTGCAGGTCGTTGAAGCTGGCCTTGCCGACGCCGCCGCCGCCGCCGCTGACCATGTTGCCGGGCTGCGTGGCGCCCCAGGCGAACGACCTGATGTCGGTCCACTCCTTGTGGTTCGCGTCCTTGGATTCGCCGTTCGCGCCTTCGACGCGCATGAACATGTCTACTGCCATGGTGGATCGTTCCTCTGTGGTTGCAGCCCGACGGGCGGCTTGGAGAGGCGATGTTCAGACCCCACTGTGACAAGTCGATGGAATTCGGCGCAACGTCGCGCAATTTCTTGTGCTCGTGCTCTTCGGGCTCCCAGGTGCAACAAAAAAACAGTTCATAAGTTCTATTTTTCGAGCCAAAGAATGCGCTGGTCACAATTCGTTGACAAAATTGCACCTTGCATCCTCGATGCAAGACCCCACGCGGCGACTGGCAGCGGGGCACGAACGACGCCTATCGAATCGGACGAACCCATGCCATCCCTTTTTTCCGCGTGTACCTGCGACGCTCATCACCTGGCGCGCGTGCGTCGCCGGCCCTGGATGCGCATGCTGCCCTGGCTGCGCTTCTACCGCTGCGGCAAATGCGGCAAGCCGCAGCTCATTTCGCAGCATGCGGCCTTCGACGCCCGATTGCCGCGCGAGGACCGGGCCGATCCACGCTAGGCAGGCTGGTAGCCTTGCCGGGTTGTCGATGCGCGCCTCGGACTGCGAGGTGGCGCGATTCGGATGATTCAGGAAAGGACCAACGCGTGGTTTTGATCGGGAGAAGGAGGGGCGCATGCGCCGCGTTGATGGCGGCATTGCTGGTGGGCGCATGCTCCACCACCACGCCCGGGACGCCGGTGGCGGGCCCCGGTGAATACGTCGTGCAGCCGGGCGATACGCTCTACCGCATCGCGCAGCGTGCCGGCCGGACGACGGCCGAGATCGCGCGCTGGAACCAGATCAGGAACCCCGACCAGCTCGAAGTGGGCCAGGTGCTGCGCATGGTGCCGCCCGGCGGTGCTGGCTCGGCGGCTGCGGCCTCTCCGCCGCGCAGCAGCAGCAGTACCGGAAAAGCCCGGCCTGCGCCCGCACCCCGCGAGCCCGACCCCGTGGTCCCGCCCGCCTCGCGGCGCAGCGACTGGGGCTGGCCGTCCCAGGGCCCGGTCATCGCCGGCTTCAACGGCAACAGCAACAAGGGCCTGGACATCGGCGGCAGCCCCGGCGAGGCCGTGCAGGCGATCGGCGCCGGGTCGGTGGCCGCGACCGAAAACATGCGCGGCTACGGCAGCGTCATCATGGTCGACCACGGCGGCTCCTACATGTCGATCTACACCAACGTGGGCACTGTCGGCGTGAAGCAGGGTCAGCGCGTGCAGCGCGGCCAGAAGATCGCGGAGATCGGCCCGGAGCAGGGCGGCCGCGCCAAGCTGCACTTCGAGATTCGCTACCGCGGCAAGGCCGTCGATCCGCGGCTCTATCTGCCGACAAAATAGCCGGCCCCACACGCGCTTTCCCCGGGCCAATCCCAAGTGAACTACATCGACTGCTATCTAGTGCCTGTGCCACGGGCGAACAAGGCGGCGTACCAACAGATGGCTAGGCTGTCCGCCCAGGTGCTGCGGGAACATGGTGCACTGCGCACCATGGAGTGTTGGCTGGATGAAAGCGGGCCGCAGGCATCCTCGTACCATGGTGAAACTGCCCGTCTTGAAGAACATGGATACAGCGGCTTCTTCGAAGCAGCCGGCGTCCACGACGGCGAAACCGTAGTGATGTCCTGGGTCGAATGGCCAGACAAAGCCACGAGGGATGCGGGAATGGCAAAGTTGACGGCCGACCCGCGAATGCAGTTCGACGGGCAAGCGCCTGTATTCGATGGCTCACGCCTGATTGCCGGCGGATTTCTTCCAATGCTGTAGAGCCGTCGTCCTCGGTCCGCATCAGATGTCACCTGCAGCTAGATCAACGCCCTTGTACGCGGCGCCGAGCCTGCGGCTCAAGGACGGGGTTCATTGACCGCATACCATTCATGTGGTCACTCGGACGGCCGCGTTCCATACCGCTCCTCGATGCGCCAGCGCTGGTACGCGTAAAACAGCAACGTCAGCACCACAGCGGTGAAGATGCCGGACAAGCCGGTGACCCAGTAGGACGCCGAGGGCAGCAGGAAGCGCAGGAGGAATGCGACGCCTGCGCCGGCGACCGCATTGTTGATAACCGCAATCATGCTCGCCGTGGTGCCGAAGCAGGCCAACACCAACCCCTGTCTGAGCGCGGAACCTTCCGTTTCGGGCCAACGGCCGTGTTCGACTGCGAAAAAGTGGGCTGCCTCCGGGCCCAGGCTGCGGTAGTAGCCACGGATCCGCGCGATACCCTGCATGCAGTCCATGCTGTCGAGGGCGGTTTCCACGAGCCTCACGACGGTGAAGATGCCCAGCAGGAACACCACGGGGAGCACGATCGCAGCGAACGGGATCAGCAGGTCCGTGGAGCCGGCGACAAAACCGATGCCCACCAGCGAGCTCGAAAGCGCCATGACATAAAGCGTGCTTCGGGCGGCGGCCTCCGAGTACGTCGAGTTGTTCGCCGTCTGCAGCACGAAATGCTCCGTCGTCAGGGCCGCCAGCAGATCGGATCGCTCGGACCGTTCATCCATGCGGCACTCCTTGGGTGCGCTCACCGCCGCGGCGTGCGCAGCATCGGGAAGATGGGAGGCGAGGTTCCCACCTGGATCGTACCCAGCAACTTGAACCCATACCGCTCATACAGCCGAATGTTCTTCGGGTTGGACGATTCGAGGTAAGCCAACCCGCCCTCACGGTCGCACGGAGCGAGCGTGTGTTTCATCAGGGCCGCACCGAACCCCTCGCCCTGACGGGAGGGATCGACCCCGATGAACGGGAGATACCAATGCGGCTCTTGCGGGTGATACTGCCCCATCTGCTCGAAAACCGCCGGGCCGTCCCGTCTGAAGCCCGCCGAGCCCGTGCGCTGCAGCAGGGCCATTGGCGCTTCTTCGTCCGGACTGACTCCCGGTGGCAGCCACAGCGCCGCGCCTGCATGGTCGTCCATGCAATAGGCGCTCCTATGGGAAATGCCTTGCCCCCGAGGGCATGGACGAACGCCGGGAAGTGCCGGAGGTACTGCTCGGGTTCAGGCCATGTCCAGCGCGCCGCCGGGTCCGAGCCGAACGCCAGCACCACGGCAGCAACGGCGCGGGCTTCATCGGCCGCCTCGACAATCTGGATGCCAGGTATTGTCATGAGGTCTGCCCCAAAATCGTTGAAGGTCCGCACAGTACTTCGATTCGGGACGACATGCAACGCGACAACGATCGGCGAGTTGGAGGGCTGGTCGTGCATTGCCTGCGCCCCAACCGATGCCTTCTGTCGCGCATGTCGGTCGCTTGGTCTTCGCTCACCTTTATTCCTCCGCTTGAGGCTCTCCAAGAACTTGGCACGTCGTGGGACGGGGCTCCTTCAGCTCTCCAAATGCAACGAAATAGTCGGACAAGCCGTGGAGTGGAATTGACGCTGACGCTCGCATCCGCAGCATCTTCCATATCGGCGGTGGCACAGGAGTCGACGGTCACGGTCTTTGCGGCTGGCAGCCTGCGCGGCCCGATAACGCAGGCAGCGCGGGCATTCGAGCAGGCGCACCCCGGCACGCGCGTCGTATTGAGCTTTGGTGCATCGGGCTTGCTGCGCGACCGCATCGCGGCCGGCCACAAGGCCGATGTCTTCGCCTCCGCGAACATGGCGCATCCCCAGTCTCTCAGCACCGAAGGCGGCTATGGAAGTACCCGGGCGTTCGCCCGCAATGCACTCTGCGCGTTGGCGCGACCGGGTCTTGCCATCACGCGCGAAACGCTGGTAGCCACCCTCTTGGATCCAGGCGTCAAGCTCGGGACGTCGACACCGAAGGCCGATCCGTCGGGCGACTATGCGTTCGAACTGTTCGACAAGGTCGAACGCACGGGCGCCGCGGCGCCTGGTTCAGCCAATGCCTTGGCTGCCAAGGCATTGCAACTGACCGGGGGGCCGAACTCGCCGCCGCCACCGCCCGGCCGGAATGTTTACGGCATGCTGGTGGCCTCCGGCCAGGCCGACGTTTTTCTGACCTACTGCACCGGCGCCGCCGCGGCCGTTGCCGAAGCGCCGGCGTTGCAGGTGATCGAAGTGCCCTCGCGCATCAACGTGAGCGCCGAGTACGGCCTCACTGCTCGGCAAGGCGCTGCCCCTGAGGCACTGGTTTTCGCGGATTCGCTGGTGAGCGGCGCGGGCCAGAGCGCGCTGCGCCAGGCGGGTTTTCTTCCGCCGTGATCCCAGGGGCGCGCGTCGAGCCGACCTCACGCAGGCTTCGCCGACCGCGGTGTTGAGCTGCGATGCTCGGAACAGGAGTCAATCGTCACGGCGGTGGGCGCGCTCGGCGACCGCCTGGGGGCCACGGCTATTTCGCCCAGGCAGGCACCACATGCGTCCTGACGACCCGCGCGGTGTCCCTGGTTCGGCCTGTCCACACATAGTTGTTCACGTCACAGCTCATGCCCGCCGTCTTCAGGGCATCCTTCGGGTCCACCGTGATCAGGCCCGAGGAGACCGTCTCTTGAAAGGACTTGGGGAGCTGTGGGGCCCAGCCTGGCTCGTCGGTGCTGGGGAACATGGTGATCTGCCCCCAGGGGCTGTTGAACTCGGGCGCCACCGGCACGATCTCGGGCGTGCCTGGCACGAATTTCTGGCCCGTCGCCCTGTTGTAAGGGATCGGGTCCACCTTCGCCTGCCCCTTGCGGCCATAGCTGTACGCGCGGCGAAACACGCCCGACACCGCCTTCTGTGATACCACGTCCAGGCTGAGCAGATCGAGCAATTCATCGACGGACTCGCACAGCGGCTTGGTGGGCGCCCTGTTCAGCAACACCATCCGCACCCGGACCGGTGGGTTCAACGCGGCGAGCTGATTCCTCATGGCGGCAACCGTGGTGCCGGCGCGGTAAGCGGCGATCAGGGCGTCGACACACTCCCGGCTCGTAGGCGTGTAATGGTCGGCGTTGCGCCGGGCGAATCCCAGGCCGAAGAATCTGCCGTCCCCAGCCGCTCCAGCCGGCTCCACGAGCACCACGCAGCCAATGGGAAACATGCCCTTCTTGTTGGTCGTCTTGTCTTTGAACTCGGCCCAGGTGTTCTGGCCGACAACAGCCAGCTTGGTCTTCACCTTGAGGACGGCATCCTGTTGCGCCTCGGGCGTGGCAAACCCACCGGCGACGTTGCCACCTCCGGTCTTGTATTCGCCGATGGGCGGCAGGCTCGTGTAGACCGACCCGAACACGCCGCCGAGGGAGGCAAGCCGCCATGTGCGGATGCTGGCGCCCGTTCCTGTCGGGTCGAACGACTGGTCGGGCGTGATGCCTGTCGCCGCCCGGATGACCTGCTGCTCCCAGCCCGCTTGGTGGCCATGGCGTGCGTAAGCGTGTGGTTTGTGTTCGCCCGGCAGCCCAACCTCCGACTTCAGCTGCCGCTCGTGCTCCTTGAGGGCGACCGATCGCTTGAGAAACAGGTTCTCCACGTCGGTGAACAGGGACCGGTTGACCATAGAAGATTCCCTCTCGTGTCTTGTCGCCGGATCATTCCTCCCGTGCTCGGCAGCACTTGACCTCAGCGGAATTCAGAACGTCTGATCAAGCCGATTCATCACTTGTTCACTCGGCCACAGCCGCTTCTGGCGCAATGTAGCCGGTCGCTTCCACCGCATCAAGCGCGGTGTCCCACCTCCGCTGGCGAGGCCGCTGCTCGCCGTCTGGCGCTTGACATTTTGCGATGCGGATGCAAACAATTCTCATTACATTAACGATCGCGTGTTTATGACCGACCTTCAGTGGAAAGCCCCGCGCGGGGCAAGACAGAAAACCAGGCTGGCCGCGGCTGTGCAGGCCGCCTTTGCCGCCAGCGCGGTGTGGGGCGCAGGCGCAGCACTGGCGCAGACCGGGAATCCGAACGCAGCGGCGAACGACCCCGCGCCGTCCGCCGCGACGCTGCCGCTCGTCACGGCCACCGAGCAACGCGATTCGATCGACGCGCCACCCCCCGCGATCCAGGGCGGCCAGGTGGGCCGTGGCGCGCGCATGGGCATCCTCGGCAACGCCGCGGTCATGGAAACGCCCTTCAGCGTCACCAGCTACACCGCCCAGACGATCGAGAACGACCAGGCACGCTCGGTCGCCGACGTGCTGGCGGCCGACCCATCGGTGCGCATGGGCAGTGCGCGATCGAACATCAACGAAGACGTCACGATCCGCGGCTTCAGCGTGCCCAGCAGCGACTTCGCGCTGAACGGCGTGTTCGGCGTCACGCCCTACTGGCGCGCCCCGCTGGAAGCCGTCGAGCGCGTCGAGGTCATCAAGGGGCCGTCGGCGTCGCTGTTCGGCATGACGCCCGGCGGCAGCGTGGGCGGCGTGGTCAACCTCGTGCCCAAGCGCGCGGAAAGCGAACCGATCACGCGCATCACCGGCAGCTTCTCGTCCGACGCGGTCTTCGGCGCGCATGTCGACATCGGCCGCCGCTTCGGGCCGGACGGCGCCTTCGGCGTGCGCGTCAATGCGGTGCAGCGCGAAGGCGACACGGCCATCAAGGGCCAGTCCACGCGCGAGAGCCTGGGCGCCGTCGCGCTCGACTACCGCGGCCGCGCGCTGCGCGCCTCGCTCGACCTGCTGGCGCAGCAGGAGCGCATCGACAACGTGGTGCGGCAGTTCCAGGCGGGTCCGGCGCTCACTGCCGTGCCGCGCGCGCCGGACAACACCTACCCGTACCCGGGCCTGGGCTGGACCGATGGGCGCAACGGCTCGGCAGTGTTCAAGGCCGAGTACGACTTCAGCGACAATCTCACCGCCTATGCAAGCTACGGCCAGCGCAAGCTGAACTGGGACGCGATCGCGTCGAACCCGGTGATCCTGAACACCGCGGGCGACTACGCCTTCTTCGGCGGCTGGCAGCGCATGTCGGTGGAAAGCAAGTCGCTCGACGCGGGCCTCCGAGGCCGTTTCTCGACCGGTCCCGTGAAGCATGAAGTGGCATTGAGCCTCTCGCGCCTCGAACAGGAACAGGGCCTGGGCTTCTACACGGGCTACCCGGGCGGCAGTTCGAACCTCTATGCCGGCCTGCTGTTCCCGACGCCATCCACCGCCGGCATCAGCAACCCGCTGCGCCCGTACCTCGACACCAAGCTCACGAGCGTAGCGCTCGCCGATACGCTGTCGTTCATGGACGACCGGCTGCGCGTGACGCTGGGCCTGCGCCGGCAGCAGGTGGCCGGCCAGGACTACGACTTCTCCACCGGCAGGCCGAGCGGCGACGCCTACGACGAGAGCGCGGTCACGCCCGTGGCCGGCGTGGTCTACAAACTGCGGCCCGACATCTCTCTCTATGCGAGCTACATCGAGGGCCTGTCGCGCGGGGACGTCGCGCCCATCAGCGCGGCGATCAGCAACCCGGGCGCGGTCATGCCGCCCTACAAGTCGAAGCAGAAGGAAGTCGGCGTCAAGTTCGAACTCGACGGCGGCATGGTGGCGGCGGTCAGCCTCTTCGAGCTGACAAAACCCAGCGCAGGCGTTTCGGGTTCGACCTTCGGTGTCTTCGGCGAGCAGCGCAACCGCGGCGTCGAAGCCACGCTGGCCGGCGAGGTAACGCGCGGCGTGCGCGTGCTGGGCGGCGTCACCTACCTCGACGGCGAGATCACCAAGGCGGCGACGGCTGCACTCGAAGGGAAGAAGGCCATCGGCGTGCCCGACTGGCAATTGAATCTCGGCGCCGAATGGGACCTGCCGTTCGCGCCCGGGCTGACGCTCACGGGCCGGATGATCCACACCGGCAGGAGTGCCGTCGATCCCGCCAACACGCTGCACATCCCCGGCTGGAACCGCTTCGACGCGGGTGCGCGCTACGCGACGCGTATCGGCGGAAAGCCCGTCACCTTTCGCATGAACGTGGAGAACCTGCTCGACAAGAACTACTGGGGCACGTCGACGGCGGGCTACCTGTTCGTCGGGTCGCCGCGCACGGTGAGCCTTTCGGCGAGCATCGACTTCTGAGCAGCGGTGCGAGGGCGTCCGTCGATCTGTCTATCAAACTAACCAAATAGCGACCTACAAGCTGGCTTTTTGGGTACCATGATGGTCAATTCATGACCACTTCGGCCGCCACCACCATCCAGATCCACCGCGATGGCGCGTGGCATCCCGCTGCGACCCTCCAGCCGCTCGGCGCCGACAAATGCCGCTTCGAGTACCTGCCCGAATATGTCTTCGGTGCGCCGGATCCCTGGCCGGTCGCGCTGGGCTTGCCCATCGGCATGGCGCCGGACCGGTTCATCGAAGGGCCTACCGGCCGCGAGGTGGATCGTCGCGCGCCGGCGTTTCTCTATGACCTCGTGCCGCAGGGCAAGGGCCGCAGGTACCTGCTCGAGGCGCTGAGCCTCGCGGACAGCGACAACCTGGTCGTGCCGCTGGTGATGGCCGGCGCATTCAACCCGATCGGCAGCCTGCGCTTCGAGAGCGCCCTCGCCTTCTTCGTGGACCAGGCCCGCAAGAATCCCGACCCCGCAACGGCTCGGGGTTTCGACATCGGCGACGTGCTCGAGCGCAGTCAGGACTTTCTCGACCACCTTTCACTGCACGCGATGCTCGCGTCGGGCACGACGGGTGTGCAGGGGGTCGCGCCGAAGTTCCTGCTGAGCGTCGACCATGATGAACGATGGTTTGCCGACATGGCGCTGGCCGACGACCGCGCCCAGGCCCACTGGCTCGTGAAGCTTCCCCGCGGCAGGAGCGAAGAAGACCGTGCCGTCCTCCGCAACGAGGCAGGCTACCTGCGGCTCGCCGCCGCCTGCGGCATGCGAACCTTCGCGGCACCCGACCTGCATGGCGAGCTCCTGTTCGTCCGGCGCTTCGATCGCCAGGTCATCGACGGTCATGTCCACAGGCTTCACCAGGAGAGCCTCGCGAGCCTCTGCGATCTGCGGGGATTCGGCATCCCCAGAAGCCAACAAGCGCTGCTGAAGGGGCTGCGCCGCGTCGTCTTCGATCCGCTCGGCGAGACCATCGAGTTCATCCGGCGCGACGTATTGAACCTGGCGATGCGCAACACCGACAACCACGCGCGCAACACGGCCGTGCAGCGGCTCGTCGACGGCACCGTGCAGCTCACGCCGGTGTTCGACTTTGCACCCATGTTCCTCGACAGCGAGGTCGTCGTCCGCGGCTGCCACTGGCGCGATGCCGTCGGAAAGACCCAGGACAACTGGACGGCCGTGCTGGAAAGCCTCGAGGTGGACGACCCCGAGCGCGGCGCCATTGCCACGGCCCTGCACGACTTTGCGCCGATCGTCGCCAACCTGCCCGAGTTCGCCCGGGACTGCGGGATCGAGTCCAACGTGATCGAGGCATGTCGCGCGACCATCGACAAACAGGCTGACCAGCTGCTGGCGCTTGCCGATCTCGTCCCCCGCAACCCAACGAGGGAGCGCGGTCGTGGATAAACGGCGCAGGCATACCGACCCCGAGCTCGAGCGCCGGCTCCGCGGCGAGTTCTACGCGGCCATCGCCTCGGGCAGCATGTCCGTGGGCCAGGCCGTCGCGGCGATGCGCCGCATCAGCAAGCTGACGCAACCGGAGTTCGCGAAGCATCGTGGCCTCAGCGTGCAGAGCCTGCGGCTGATCGAAGCGGACAAGGCCAACCCGACCGTCGACACACTGAACAAGATCGCGCACATCTTCGGGCTGCATGTCGGCTTCGTGCCCCACAGCGACGAGCAGGTGTCGTGGCGCGATCTCGCGCAGAAGACACAGGCTGCGGCCTCTTCCCAATCCGGATCGGGTGCAGAATAGTCCGCTCCCATGCCGATGGCGACATTGCACGGCGGCGCATCACCGCCAGGGCGTCATGCGCCGTGCCGTCGCGCTTTGAATGCCACGAAGGCCAGGACCGCCGCCACTGCAAGCAGCGTCAATTCGAAGCCCGCAAGACGATGCCCCGCCAGCATGTTCCACAGCGGCAGCGCCGCGCACAGCACAGCGGCGATCGAGAACTGCTCGCGCCACGCGCGATGGACGGGGCGCGCGATCGCATGCAGCACCATGAGCCCCCAGGCGATGAAGAACACGTGAACCTCCCACGCGCTGCGATCGGCCAACCCGACCGGCAGCAGCCGGTTGCCCCAGAGGAACGCGGCCATCGCCACGGGGAGCCCCGCCACGGCCGCGACGTTGAGTCGTGCAACCAGCAGCACGAACCATGAACGCCGCCCATCGCGGGCCTGCTTCTCGTGCCGCTTCGTCGTCCACAGCACGAGCCCCGTCGCGACCATCGCGGCACCCGCCAGGCTCGACAGAAAGAACAACCAGCGCGCCGCGGGACCGGCGAAGCGCGCCACGTGCAAGCCATAGAGCACGCCCCAAGTCTCGGCCACGGGCGGCGAACGATCCCTGGCCTCGCGCAAGGCGCCATTGTGCGCATCGAACACCAGGTAGCGCGGGCTGACGGAGACACGGCCCTCGTCGCCGCGCACCACGCGCACACGCGATGCGGCGTCGCCGGGGTTGTCGACGATCAGCCGCGCCACGCGCCCGGTGCCCCAGCGCCGCTCGGCCTCGTGCAGCATCGGCGCCACCTCGGGCAGCGGCGCCGCGATGCCGCTCGCCGGCGCGGGCGGCACCAGCGCCGTCATCTCCGCGCGCAGCAGCTGGCGCTGCATCGGCTGCGACGCCGAGGCGCTGTCGGCACCCCAAGGCATGTACAGCGTCATCAGCGTGACCAGGCCGGTGTAGGTGATCATCAAGTAGAACGGTAGCGCGGTCACCGACAGCAGGTTGTGCGCATCCAGCCATGAGCGCTGGCCCTTGCCGGGACGGAAGGTGAAGAAGCTGGCGAAGATCTTCTTGTGCGTGAGCACGCCGCTGACGATCGCGACCAGCATGAACATCGTTGCCAGCCCCACGAGCCAGCGCGCTGCCGTGCGCGGCAGGTAGTGCAGCGAGAAATGGAAGTAGTAGAAGAACTCGCCGCCGTGAGTTTCGCGCGCGCGCACTTGCTTGCCGGTGAGCGGGTCCAGCATCGCGCGACCCTGCGCGTCGCCCGCGCGCCATGACACGCCGACGGTGTTGTCGCGTTCGTCGACGAGGTCGATCACCCACTGCGACGCGCCGGGCGCGAGCTGCTGCAAGCCAGCGATGGCCAGCGCAGCGCTCGTGGCGCTGTCGGGCGGCTGCGCAAGCGTGAGGATCTCGGGCCGCATCCACTGCGAGATTTCTTCGCGGAAGTAACTCACGGCGCCGGTGAGGAACATCGCGTAGAGCATCCAGCCGAACAACAGCCCGGTCCAGGTGTGGAGCCGGGCCATGGCCGGCCGCAAGCGCCGGGGCGCTTCGCCGGTCACTGGCCGATGCCTGCGTGCATCAGAAACGGTAGAGCGCGCTGACGTTGGCCGTGCGCTCGGCGCTGCGGTAGCAGAGGCCGCCGTTGCAATCCGTCAGCACCTGCTTGTCGAGCAGGTTGTTGATATTGAACGTGAAGCGCCACGGACCGCGGTCGAAGCCGAGCGCCAGGTCGACCATGGTGATGCCGGGGTTCATGAGGTTGGCATTGCCGGTGTCCCAGGCCGAGCGGGACTTGCCGAGGTGGCGCACGCCGAGCGCGGCAAAGCCGCGCGCCGACTCGCCGACCGGGAACGCGTAGCGCGCCCACACCGAGGCGCTGTGCCGCGGCGCGCTCATCTGCTGAAGGCCCAGGTCGCCGTCGTTGCTGCGCGTGATGCGGGTGTCGAGGTAGGTGTACTGGGCGACCATGCTGAGCCAGGTCGTCAGTTCGGCACGCGCCTCGAGCTCGAGCCCGCGCGCGCGGACCTCGCCGGTCTGGATCACCTCGCCGGGCGCATTTGGCGCGGCCGTGGTGACGTTGCTGCGCACGATGTCGAACACCGACGCGGTGTAGCTCGCGTCGCCCGCAGCCGGCTGGAAGCGCAGGCCCGCCTCGACCTGCCGGCCCTTGGAGGGCTTCAGCGGGTTGCCGTTCAGGTCGTTGCCGATCTCCGGCGAGAACGAGGTCGCGTAGTTCGCATAGGGCGCCCATCCGCTGTCGAAGAGGTACACCACGCCGATGCGGCCCGTGGTGGCACTGGCCGAGGTGTCGTAGTCGGTGCTGCGCCTGCCCGTGAGGCCGAACGTGCTCGTGCCGGACGCATCCGCCTTGTCGTGGCGCACGCCAGCCGTGACGACCCAGCGGTTCCACTTGGCCTGGTCCTGCAGGTAGAGGCCGAGCTGCTTCGATGGCACCCGGTAGACATACGGATTGTTCGAGGGCGTGGGCCGCTCGTGCAGGTACGCGGGCGTCAGCAGGTTCAGCGGCGAGAGCGCGGGGCGGGCATAGGGAAATTCGTCGGTGGTGCGCGCCCTCGTGTAGTCGACGCCCGCGAGCAGCGTGTGCGCCAGCGCGCCGGTGTCGAAGCGCGCCTGCACGCGCGTGTCGAGCTGCAGGCCCTTCCAGTGGGTCTCGCGCGGCGAGAAGCTGCGCTCGAGGGTGTAGCCGTCGGCACGCAGCCCGCGCGGAAACACGTTGGTCTCGGCGCGGTCGAAGTCGCTGTAGCGCATGCTCTGCTGGACCGTCCAGGTGTCGTCGAAGCGGTGCTCGAACTCGTAGCCGAGCATCTTGTTGTCGCGACGCCAGCGGTTGTCGTGGCCGCCGACGTTCACGCGCGGGCTGGCCTGGCCGAAGACGCCGGGCTGTTCGAACTGGTTCTGCCAGGCATAGGCCTGGTTGTCCTTCTGGTAACGCCCGAGCAGCGTGAGGCGGGTGTCGGCACTGGGCCGCCAGGTGAGCGCCGGCGCGATGTAGAGCCGGTTGTCGCGGTCATCGTCAAGCCGGGTGCCCGCTTCGCGGCCCAGCATCGTGAGGCGGTAGGTCCATTCGCCCTCGGCATCGAACGCGCCCGCGAGGTCGGCCTTCAGCTGCTTGCGGTTGTACGAGCCGTACTCGACGCCGATCTCGCGCAGCGTCTCGGCCGTGGGCCGCTTGCTCACGGCGTTGACCATGCCGCCGGGCGGCATCTTGCCGTAGAGCACCGATGCGGGGCCGCGCAGCACTTCGAGGCGCTCGAGGCCGTAGGGCTCGATCGGCGCTGCATACGAGCGCCCGGAGGTCAGCAGCCCATCCAGGAAGACGCCGCCCGTTCCGAGCTCGAAGCCGCGCAGCAGCGAGAACTCGTCGACCGCCCACGGCTTCAGGTTCGGCGTGACGCCGGCGGTGTAGCGCAGCACTTCGTCGAGCGACTCCGCCTTGCGGTCGCCGATCTCGTCGGCGGTGATGACCGAGACCGATTGCGGGTTCTCGATCAGCGCGGTGTCGGTCTTGGTCGCGGTCGCGCTGCGCCTGGCCACGTAGCCGTCGACGCGGCCGGTGGGGGTCTCGCGCTCGACCGCGGCGGTCACCGTGACGGGTGCGAGCGTGGCCGCGCCGGCAGCGGCGTCGCGCGCCACCGGTGCGGCCGACGGGCGCAGGGCGTAGGCGCCGCTGCCCTGCCCCACCGCTTCGTAGCCGCTGCCGCGCAGCACCTGCGCGAAGCCCTGCTGCACCGTGTAGCGCCCGCGCAGGCCATTGCTGCGCAACCCGGCGAGCATGCCGGGCTCGAAGACCAGCTGCACGCCGGTGTCGGCGGCGTACTGCGCCAGCACGTCGGCCAGCATGCCGCCTGCAATGGCATACGACCGCGCGGCAGCGCCCGCCGGCTCGGCGGCGAACACGGCCGGTGCCACCGCCAGCGCGCCCGCACCGGCCGCGCCCAGCACCACCGCGCGCAAGGCCGTGCCCGCGATGGCGGCTGTGAATTTCTCGATGTGCCGCTTGCGGCCTGCGTGCTGCGCTCCCATGGCGTCTGACTCCTGTAACGATGTCTGCGGTGGTGGTGAGACGCATCGGCCTCGATGCGTCATTCCCTCACTCACCGGACGAGACAGGAAAAGTGATCACCCTCGCGGCATTTTTTTATCTGCCTGCGCTTTCATTCATTCGGCGGACGCCGGGCGCGGCCCCACCGTGACCCAGTAGCGCGTGGTCCGCTCGATGCGCAGCGGCAGCGAGCGCGCGAGCAGGTCCAGGCCGGCGTCGGTGTCGGCCAGCGACACGGCACCGGACACTCGCAGCTCGGCCACCGCCGGGTCGCAGCGCAGCACGCCGCTGCGGTGTCGGCTCATCTCGGCCAGCACATCGGCCAGGCGCATGTTCCTGGCGAGCAGCATGCCGCGCTCCCAGAGCGCGGCGCTGTCGTCGACGGGCGCTTCAGTACCGATGCGCCCGGCATCGAAGTCGGCCTGCCCGCCGGCACGCAGCACGCGCGTCGCGCCATCCGCGGCGCGGATCTCGACGGCCTTCTCGAACACCGCCACGCGTGTGGTGCTGTCGTCGAGCCGGCGCACGCTGAAGCGGGTGCCCATCGCGCGCACCGTGCCTTGCGGCGTCTGCACCAGGAACGGCCGCGTGACTGGCGACGGATCGGCATGCGTGCTGACCAGCACTTCGCCCGCATGCAGCCGGATGCGCCGTTCGGCAGCCGAGAAGACGATGTCCACCGCGCTCGCGGTGTTGAGCACCAGCCGCGAGCCATCCGCCAGCGTCATCGACCGGCGCTCGCCGCGGGCCGTGGCGACATCCGCCGTCCACTCCTGCCAGGGCATGCGCTGCCACGCGAGCCAGCCGGCCGGCACGGCGAGCAGCAGCAGCGGCCCCAGCGCGCCGAGCGCACGGCGGCGTCCGGGCCGCTGCAATGCGCGAAACGCATCCTTGCCGATGGCCGGCGGCACTTGCGCAAACACCCCGAGCGTCGCCTCGGCCCGCGACCAGGCCTCGGCGTGCGCGGGACTCTGCCGGCGCCAGCGTTCGAAGTCGCCGTTCACCTTCGCGGCATCGCCGCCATAGCGCAGCGTCATCACCCAGTCGGCGGCCTCGCCGATGAGCGCAGGGTCCGGCGCGTTCGACGGCTGCGGGTCCTTCATCGTGGAATGCGGCCGGCGCTCACGCGACCGACATGCAGGCGACGAGCGCCTTGTGGACATGGCGCCGCACCGTGATCACGGGCATGGCCATGCGCTCCGAAATCTGCTGCAGCGTGAGTTCGTCGAACTGCGCGAGCAGGAAGACCTGGCGCGTGCGCTCCGGCAGGCTCGCAAGCATCGCCTCGATGCGCAGCAGCGATTCAACGATCAGCAGCCGCGCCTCGGGCGACGGCGCCTCGGGCTCGGGCAGGTGTGCAATCGCTTCGAGATACGCCCGCTCCACCTCGCGGCGGCGCCAGTGGTCCGCCACCAGCCCCTTGGCGACATGGGTCAGGAAGGCGCGCGGTTCATCGCCGAGGCTCGCGCTGCTGCGCGAGGACGACATCAGCCGCACGAAGGTGTCGTGCGCCAGGTCGGCCGCATCGCACGCATCGCCGAGCCGGCGGCGCAGCCACGCGAGCAGCCAGCCATGGTGGTCGCTGTAGAGAACTTCGATGGGCTCGAGGGGTGGGCGCGCCGCGGACATGGAGGGGTTCCGCGAGGCGGTCCCGTGAAAGTGGATGAGAATCGTTTGCAATTATATTGCGCGACTCGGGATTTCATCGGATCCGGCGATCAGGCGGCACTTCTCTGCCCCGTGTTCCATCGGGCCGGGCCCTCGCTCCGGCCTCCCTCAGTGATAGTCGTCCTCTCGCTGATGCCGGATGGCCGACACCACGATCTCCCGCTCACTGACGATATGGAACAAGGCGACGTAGCCCGAGGCGCCGTATGGGATCACGAGTTCTCGCTCCAAGCGGTCGTCGAAGGCAATTCGACACGTGAAAGGGTTGGACTCCAAGATGCGGAACTCTCTTCGGATGGCCTGCAGTGCGCGGTCCGGCAGATCCCAGTCTGCGTGCTTGAGAGCAGCTTCCAGGAGAAAGGCTTCAAGACGCTGGAGGTCTTCCAACGCCTCGCGCGTCAAGCGCACGGCATAAGTCACGCGGCCCGTTTGGAGAGATCACTGCCGCTCTGCCCGGCCGCCTCGCGCGCGGTGTCGAGCCGGGATTTCATCGCCTCGAGAACCTCGTCTGCCGCATAGAACTCGCCCGATTCGAGTGCGCGGGCGAGCGAGGCACGGCCACGCGCCACGAAATCTTGTTGTGCCTTGCGACGCCGAGCGGCATCCGTCGCGGCCTGCTCGACGAAATGCGACAGCGTTTCGCCTTCGAGCAGCACGCCCTCGATCTCTGCTCGAACCGCAGCCGTCACGCGAACCGGAGGAAGTTGAGCGGTCTTCATCGGCAAATTGTATAGCAATTGCTATGCTTCTCCGCCTGCCCGGCTCCGCGCGCGCTGGGCATTCGAGGATCCTGAAAGAGGTGATCCTCAGCAGTGGCTGACGCGCCCGGCCGCATCATGCCGACCAGCCCGCCTTCTGCACCGCACGCCTCGCCGCAGCCAGCCTCGCCTGCGTGGCGGGCCTCAGCTTCTCGCGGACGCCGGCAACCAGTTCGGGCGGCGCAAGCCTCGGCGAGCCGACGTTGTGGGGCGGATGCGGGTCATATTCCATCGCCAGCTGCATGGCCTGCGCAAGGCCGCTGCCATGCAGCTGCTCGGCTACCACAAGGCCGAAGTCCAGGCCCGCGGTCACGCCGCCGCCCGTGATGCGGTTGCGGTCGATCACGACGCGCTCGTCGACCGGCTCGGCGCCCAGCAGGGGCAGCACCTCCATCGCAGCCCAGTGGGTGGCGGCCTTGTAGCCGCGCAGGAGCCCGGCCGCCCCGAGCACCAGCGCGCCGGTGCACACCGAAGTGACCCATTGCGCCTCGGACGCCCGGCTGGCGAAGAATTGCAGCACCTCCTCGTCCTCCATCAGCGCAGTGACGCCCGGTCCGCCGCCGATGAACAGAAGATCGAGCTTCGGCGCGCCAGCCAAGGTGGTCGTCGGCGTTTCCTGAAAGCCGAGATCGGTCTTCACCGGTGCCAGCGTCTTGCCGATGACATGGACCTGTGCGCCCGGCATGCGGGCGAACACATCGAGCGGCGCCGCGAAGTCGAGCGCCGTCATGCCCTCGAAGATCACCATGCCGATCTGGAATGCCGGGGACCCGGCGCCCGGCTGGTGAGCCTCGCTGCTCACGCGCCCTCCGCCGCAGCCACGCACTCGATCTCGAGCAGCATCCTGGGATCGGGCAGCGCCGCCACCACGCAGGTGGTGCGCGCAGGGTACGGTGCAGGGCCGAACGCCTTTGCGTAGCGCTCGTTCATTTCCGGTACATCCTCCGCGCGCGTCAGGAGCATGTTGACCTTGACGATGGAGCGCATCGAGGCGCCGCCGCGCGCCAGGATCTGCTGCAGGTTCGCTACCGCCTGATCGAACTGCTTGCCGAAGTCGCCCGTGTCGATGCCGCCTCCCGGGTGGTATCCGGGCGTGCCGGAGACGAACAACAGGTCGCCCACCCGCGCGGCAGCGGACAGGGGCGGTGTGGGCATGTCGGCCGCAGCCGGGAAGTACTCGATGGTTGGCATGGTGAAGGTTTCTAGAGGGTGGAAAAAAACGATCGCAGCGTCTGCGCCGGCGTCTCGCCGTGCTGGCGCTGGTACTGCGCGGCGAAGTGCCCCGCATGGAGGAAGCCCCAGCGCCGTGCGACGTCGCCCACACTGTCGTGGCCCTTGCGGAGATCCTCCCGCGCGGCGGCAAGGCGCGCCTGCCGCACATAGGCGGCCGGCGTGGTCTGGCGATACTGCCGGAAGCCGTCGAACAGGGTGCGCACGCTCACCTGGGCATGGCGCGCCATTTCCTCGACGCTGACAGCGCGCGTGAGCGAGCGCTGGACAAGCTCTTCGGCCAGACGCACGTGCCGCGGCGCGCCAGGCGCAGCGGGCCGCCGGAGTTCGTCGCTGTAGCTGTTGGGCAGGGCCAGCAGCATGGTAGCCACCGCCATCTCCTCGAGCGCCTTCAGCGCGGGCGCGGGGACCTCGCCCTGCGGGTGGCGCTGCAGCGCCTCCAGCGCCCCGGCGACGGGCGCCCACGCAGCCCATGCCGGGGTTCCCTCGTCGATCGATGGCTGGAACACGAGTTCGCGCACCGGCTTGCGGCCCAGGGCTTGCTCCAGCCAGGAGAGCAGCCTGGAGATCCGCACGCGCAGCACCAGCGCGTCCAGGTGCGGACTGCATTGCAGCTGCCTCACCCGCCGCACGTCGACGAGGCCGAAGTGGCGCCCGTCGAGCGGGTTGTTGCCCCATGCATAGCTGGCGACACCGCTGCCGGCCTGCGGCATCTGCACCAGCAGCACCTCGGCCCGTTCCTCGGGACGCACGAGTGCCGACGCACCATAGGCCAGCTGGCTCACGGACACATCGTCCGTGAGGTTGCGGATGGAGAACCGCAGGCGCAGCGCCTCGCCACGCGCCAGCGTCACCGAGTGGGCGGACCACTCCCGGTTCAGGATGCCCGAACCTTCTTCGAGCGACGAACTGGTGTAAGTGCGGTAGTGCATTCGCGACTCCTTGTGCAGCTGGCGCAATTCTGCGCCGGCTGCCGCCGGGGCATGCCCGAATCGGCAGACAAGGCCGCCGATCGGCAGCCGCATGCTTCGAACGAGCGAAAGCGCTGCCGAAACCGGATCGGCTTCGCACGCATCAGGCAGCGCCCGCGCATGCGAAACCTAGAGTCCACCGCGAGTCGACACATCCCCAGCGCGACTCGTACGGAGGCTCCATGCACCACTTAAACGCCACTTCCATCCTTGCCCGCCTGCTGATCGCGACCGCGCTGCTGCTGATGCTGCTGCACAGTCCTGCGTCGGCGCAGGCGCACACCGGAGCGATCACCCTGGTGGTCGGCTTTCCCGCCGGCGGCACTGCCGATCTCGGCGCGCGCATCCTCGCGGAAAAGCTGTCACCCTTGCTGGGGCAGCCGGTCATCGTCGACAACCGTGCCGGGGCCGGCGGGCAGATCGCCGCGCGCCACGTCAAGGCTGCGAAGCCCGACGGATCGGTGCTCTTCCTCACCAACGGCCACACGGTCGTCACCGTGCCCCAGGTGCTGAAGTCGGCCGGATTCGACACCGCGGCCGATCTGCGCCCGGTGGCGCAGGTCGCCGACTTCGAGCTCGCGCTCGTGGCCCATCCAGCCTCCGGCGCGAAAAGCCTGCGCGACCTGATGGCGCATTTCGCCCGCACGCCCACCGCACGCCTCATCGCCGTGCCCGCACCGGGCAGCACACCGGAGTTCATCGTGGGGCGCATGGCCCAGCTGCTCGAGGCCGACGTGCAGCCGGTGCCCTACCGCGGCGCGGCGCCCGCGGTGCAGGACCTGCTGGGCGGCCAGGTGGTCGCGGCGGTGTTGCCGGTCGGCGATGTGCTGCCGTACCAGAAGGCCGGGCGCATCACGGCGCTGGCCGTCACCCGCCCGACGCCGTTGCTGCCGGGCGTGCCGGCGTTCGGCGACCTCGGGCTGCCGGAGCTCGCGGCCAGCGACTTTCTCGCGGTCTACGCGCCGGCCAGGATGAATGATGCCAACGTGCAACGCTACAACGATGCGATCCGGCAGGTGCTGGCGATGCCCGCCGTGATCGAGAAGATCCGCGCCCATGGCCTGCAGCCGCGCTCGGGCACGCCCGAGCAGATGGATGCGCGCTACCGCGAATCCGCCGCGCAGGTCCGGCAGTTGATCGCCGCAGTCGGGTACAAGCCCCAATGAGCGCGGCAGCGAACGGGCGCCCGGTTCTGTGGAGCGACCTGAAGACGCCGGACTTTCCTGCCGAAGCGCGTGAGCGCTGCGTGGTGATCTTGCCGATCGGCTCGACCGAGCAGCACGGGCCGCACCTGCCCGTGCAGGTCGATACGCTGCTCGCTTCGGAGGTTGCGCTGCGCACGGCGCGCCGTGTGCCTGCATCCACGCCAGTGCTGGTCCTTCCGCCCTTGTGGATCTCGCTCGCCGAGCACCACATGGGAATGGCCGGCAGCCTCACGCTCGACTTCGCCACGCTGCACGCCTTTGTGCGCTGTGTCGTGGTGTCGCTGCAGCGGCAAGGCTATCGGCGCGTGCTGCTGCTCAACGGGCATGGCGGCAACATCTCGGCACTGAACACCATCGTCGACTTGCTGGCCATCGAGACCTCGCTCCCCGTGGCGAGCGCAACCTACTGGATGGTGGCGGCAGCCGCGTTCGGCCGCATCCTCACCTCGCAGGACAACCTGCTGCATGCCTGCGAGGCAGAGACCTCGATGCTCATGCATCTGCGCCCCGATCTGGTCGATGCGTCCGCGGCGCAGGCGGTGCGTGCGCCCGCACGCGGTTTCCTGGAGCCGCTCGGGACACACCGCTGGCGGCCCATCGGGCACTGGTCCTGCAGCGGCGTGGTGGGCACACCGCGCTCGGCCTCGGCAGAAAAGGGCGAGCGCCTGCTCGATGCGGCCGGCGATGCGCTCGCGGCCGCCGTCAGCGACGGCTCGCTCTGGCCTGAAGGAAGCGCTGCATGAGCCCTGCCGACGAGACGGCCAAGCTCCACCTGGCGCTGCTGTCGCGATTGCGCTGGGCCGGCCTGTTCGAAGGCGCCACGCTCGTCGTGCTGGTGCTGCTGGCCGTGCCGTTGAAGCACTTGGCAGATGAGCCGCGACTCGTTTCCCTCGTCGGGCCGCTGCATGGGGTTGCCTTCCTCGTGTACGCCTGGACGCTGGTGCAGTCCATCGGGGCAGGCCTCTGGGCAAAGCGGCAAGCATGGCGCCTGGCCGCAGGGGCCTTGCTGCCGTTCGGCGCGTGGCTCAACGATGGCCTCATCCGAGCACGCCTGTGGGCGCTTTCGCCGGTGCAACGATGATCGCGGGTTCGTACTACATGGCGCTGAAGGCCGCGCATCTGGCGGCGGTGTTCACCTGGCTCAGCGGCACGCTGCTGGCCGCATGGGCGCTGCGGGTCGGACAGCCTGGGGCCACGCTCGATCCCGCGGCAAGGCGGTTCGTGCTGTCGGTTGTGCGCTGGAATCGCTTCGTGACAACGCCGGGGCTCGCGCTGGCATGGCTGCTGGGGCTGACACTGGCGCGGCTCGGCGAATGGCCGCCCGCGCCATGGCTGCTGGCCAAGGTCGTGCTGGCGCTCGCCCTGGCCGGCCTCTACGGCTATTTCACCGGGAAGCTCCGGAAAGCGGTTGCATCGGCGGCCGACGAGGGGTCGCCGCTGCTCTCCATTGCCGTTCTTGTGCTGGCTGCATGCGCCATCGGCCTGGCGGTCATCAAGCCGCGCTAGCAGTCTGCACATGCGAAGGTTGGAGCGATCAACCCACCTTCCGCACCGCCCGCGCAAACGCCTGCACCACCGCCGGCTGCGGGCCCGCACCGCGCCGCGTGAAGAGCCCCAGCGACGGCAGCGCCACGACCGGCCCCACGCGCAGGCGCCGCACGTCGCCGCGCGCGACCTCGTCGCGGGCATGGTCGAGGCGCACCGCGCAGAGCAGCGTCGCGTCAAGGCGCAGCAGCGCGCCGATGGTGACCGACGACATCGCCTCGACGGCCGCTTCGGGCGGATCGACGCCTTCGTTGAGGAACGCGGTCATGAAGGCCTGGCGCACCAGCGTCTCCTTCGGCGGTGCCACCCAGGCGGCGGCGCGCAGCTCGGACCAGCGCAGGCCGCGCCGCCGCGCGAGCGGGTTGGACGCGGCCGCCAGCACGCAGAGCTGGTCTTCCACCAGCACCTCCGACTGCAGCAGCGGCAGCTGGTCGCCGGCCATGAGCTCGGGCGTGATGGCGCCGAAGACGCAGTCGAGCTCGCCGTCGAGCAGGCGCTGGATCAGCTCGCGCACGCGGCCCTCGGTGATGCGCACCGCGGTGCCGGGCATGCGCGCGCGCAGCTGCACGATGGCGGCGGGCACGGTCGCCGTGACCGACGGCGCGCCCAGGCGCAGCACCGCGGTGGCGCCGTCGCCAAGCGCCGCCAGGTCGTCGCCGATGCGGCCGAGTTCGTTCAGCACCACGCGCGCACGGTAGATCGCCGCCAGGCCGAGCGCATTGGCACGCACGCCCTGGTGGCTGCGCTCGAAGAGCCGCGCGCCGAGGGCGCCCTCGATCTCGCCGAGCATCTTGCTGATGGCGGGCTGGCTCAGGCTGAGGCGCGTCGCGGTGCCGCGCACGGTGCCGGCATCGCCGAGCGTGACCAGCAGTTCGAGGTGCCGCAACCGAAGGCGGCGCAGCAGATAGTCGGTGCCAGGGGCCATATGTGTCTCCAGGGCGATCACGTTGAGTGATCGCCACCTCACGATTTTTGAATTTTCAGGAATACTGCCGGGCGCTATTGTCCGTCGCATGAACATGGCGCAAGACAAGGTTTCCGCAACGGCGCACGCGATACCGCCCCTGCAGGGCGTGCGCGTGCTCGACCTCGGGCAGTACATCGCCGGCCCCGGCGCGGCGATGGTGCTGCGCGAGCTCGGCGCCGCCGTCACCAAGGTCGAGCCGCTCGCGGGCGACCAGGCGCGGCACATCGGCCGCTACGGCGAATCGATGATCCGTGCCTACAACCGCGGCAAGCGGTCGATCGCGCTCGACCTGCGCAGCGACGCCGGCAAGGAAGCCGCCTGGCGCCTGGTCGCTGCCAGCGACGTGGTGATCCAGAACCTGCGCCCCGGCGTGGTCGACACGCTCGGGCTGGGCCCGCGCGCGGTGCGCGAGCGCTTTCCGCGCATCGTGTACCTCTCGATCTCGGGCTTTCCGGCGCGCAGCCCGTCGCGCGACCGACCGGGCTACGACATCGCGGCGCAGGCCGAAAGCGGCCTGATGTCGGTCACGGGCGAGCCCGACCGGCCGCCGCAGAAGGTCGGCGTGCCGATCGTCGACGCGGCCGCCGCGCACCTCGGCGCGCAGGCGGTGCTGGCCGCGCTGTACGGTCGCGAGCGCAGCGGCATCGGCGAGACCCTCGAGACCTCGCTGTTCGAGGTGGCGCTGCACCTGCAGGCGACCAGCTGGAGCGACTACCTCGGCGGCGCGCCCGAACCCGTGCGCCGGGGCGACGGGCAGCCGCACAACGCACCGGCGGCCGAGGTCGTGCCCACGCGCGACGGCCACATCGTGCTGTCGGCCTACGCCGAGGAACATTGGGCCCGCTTCTGCCGCGTGGTCGGCCGCGAGGCGCTGGTGGCCGACGCGCGCTTTGCCACCAATGCGCTGCGCGTCGCGAACCGGCCTGCGCTGCGTGCGGTGCTGCGCGAGTGCCTCTCGGGCCTGAGCAGCGAGCAGTGCGTGGCGCTGCTCGGGCGCGAGCAGATCGTCTCGGGCGCGGTGCGCAGCTACAGCCAGGTGCGCGCATCGCCCGACTTCAACGAATGCGGGCTGCTGGTCGACGCGGTGGGCGCCGACGGTGCGCGCTACCAGGCGCTCGGCCTGCCCTATCGGCTCGGCGACGCGCCCCCTGCAGCGCCACCGGCCGCACCGGCCTGCGGCGCCGACAGCGATGCGGTGCTGGCCGAACTCGGCTACAACGCGGCGCAGGTCGCAGCGATGCGCAGCGCCGGCGCCGTGGCCTGACGACCATCGAACCCGAAAAGAAGGAGACACCCCATGATTCCCCAAAGAAGGCGGATGCTCGGCGCCGCAGCCGCGGGCCTTGCGGCTTCCATCGCCGGCCTGCCGGCCTACGCCCAGGCCTGGCCCGCGCGGCCGGTGCGCCTGGTGTCTCCCTACGGCCCGGGCGGCTCCAACGACATCCTCACGCGGCTGCTCGGCGACCATCTGGCGCGCCGTCTCGGCCAGGGCGTGGTCATCGAGAACAAGGCCGGCGCGGGCACGCGCATCGCCAACGAGTACATCGCGCACGCACCGCCCGACGGCTACACGCTGCTGCATGCGGCCGCACCGATCGCGATCGGCGAGGCGCTGTACCCCAAGCTGCCCTATGACGTGAAGAAGAACTTCGCGCCGATCGTGAGCACCGCCATCGCGCCGCTGTTCCTCGTCACGAACACCGCGGCGCCGTACAAGACGCTGGCCGAGTTCATCCGCCACGGCAAGGCCTCGTCCAAGGGGCTGACCTTCGGCTCGCCGGGCGCCGGCTCAGCCCCTCACCTGACGGCCGAGATGCTGCTTCGGCAATCGGGCACGCCGGGCATCGTGGTGCAGTACCGCGGCGACGCGCCCGCCTATGCTGAACTGCTGGCCGGGCGCATCGACGCCACGCTCACCGCCGTGTCGACCGCGGTACCGCACATTCAGGCCGGCAAGCTGCGCGTGCTCGCGGTCAGCACCGAGGCACGCACGCCGGTCTACCCGAGCGCGCCGACGCTGCGCGAACTCGGGCTCGCCAACGTGGTCGGCTATGGCTGGTACGGGCTGATGGCGCCCGCGGGCACGCCGGCGGCCATCCTCGAGCGGCTCAATACCGAGATCAATGCCGCGCTCGCGGACCCCGAGATCCGCAAGAAGGCCGAGGCCGCGGGGCTGGAACTGCGCGGCGGCACGGCGCAGGCCTTCGCCGATTTCATCGCGGGCGAGACGCGCAAGTGGGCGCAGATCATCAAGGCCGCGAACATCACGGCCGAATGAACGCCAGCCGAACATGAACCGATTTCACTACGGCCTTGCCGCAGCCATCGCGCTCGTGCTGCTCCAGGGTTGCGTCGGCGTTGCGACAAAAGCGCCCGCAGGCGTGGTGCGCGAGACCGCGCTCGGCCCGGTCGTGGGCCGCGACGACGGCGCCGGCACGCTCAGCTGGAAGGGCATTCCGTTCGCGAAGCCGCCCGTGGGCGAACTGCGCTGGAAGGCGCCCGCGGACCCTGAACGCTGGACGGCGCCGCGGCAGGCGCTCGACTTCGCACCGGCCTGCGTCCAGACCGGCCGCCTCTACGGCCCCGGGCGCCACAACCGCTACGACGAGACCATCGGCGAGACGCTCGGGCAGACGCTCGGCGCCGAGGACTGCCTCTACCTGAACATCTGGGCGCCGGCCTCGCGCGCTGCTGCCGCAGCCGCACCGCGGCCGGTGATCGTCTGGGTGCATGGCGGCAGCAACATCACGGGCTACACCGCCGACCCGGTGTACGACGGCGCCGCGCTCGCGCGCGGCCAGGACGCGGTGGTGGTCTCGGTCAACTACCGCCTCGGCATCTTCGGCTTCCTCGACCTCGCCGCGCTCAAGACCGGCAACGCCGGGGAGGACGCCGGCAACTTCGCGCTGCTCGACATCGTGAAGGCGCTCGAGTTCGTCCAGCGTCACATCGCGGCCTTCGGCGGCGACCCGTCGCGCGTCACCCTGATGGGCCAGTCCGCCGGCGCGGTGAACGTGTATGCGCTCCTCACCTCGCCGATGCTCGTGGCGCGCCCCGCGCCGCCGCTGTTCCACCGGCTCGTCGCATTGAGCGGCGGCATCTCCACGCCCGCCACGCTGCCCGCGGGCGCCATCGCCGCGATCCAGCCCCGGGCCCTCTGGGCCGAGCGCGGTGAACAGCTGCTGCTGCAGTCGCTCATCGCCGATGGCGTGGCCGCCGATGAAGCGGCCGCCCGCGAGCGCGTGAGCGCCGCGCGCGGCACGCCCGCCATGGCCGCCCACCTGCGCGGCCGCCCGGCCGACGCACTGCTGTCGGTCGTGCGCACCCGCCTCGCGTCCAAGGGCATGGCCGCATCGAACCCCATTCCCGACGGCTGGGTCGTCGCGCAGGACCCGATCCACGCCATCCGCGACGGACGCTACCTCGCGGTGCCCGTGCTCGCGGGCAAGACGCGCGACGAGACCCGCCTGTTCCCGCAACTGCTCGCCATGCGCCCCGCGTTCGGCGGCGTGAGCGGGCGGCTGCTCGACGATGCGGCGGTGTTCGCGCTGGTGTCGCGCTACGCGCCCGACGCGCCACCCGCCACGTCGATTGGGCAGTGGATTCCGCAGGCCTACCTGCCGGTCGACCGGCCCGGCACCGGCTTCATCGCGCGCACCGCAGCGCTCGACCGCCTCTGGTTCGACGCGATGCGCAACGACGTGCTCGATGCGCTGCGTTCGCGCCAGCAGGCAGTCTGGGCCTACGACTTCGACTGGGACCGCCTGCCGCCGCCGTTCGACATGGTCTTCGGCGCTGCCCACACCTTCGACCTGCCGTTCGTGTTCGGCAACTTCGGGCCGTCGCTCTACGCGAACATCCTCTTCACGGCGCAGAACCGGCCCGGCCGGCTGGCGCTGTCTGCGCAGATGATGCGCAGCCTCGGCGCGTTCGCGCGCGACGGCAGCCCCGTGCACCCGGGGCTCGGCGCCACGTGGGCGCCTTGGCCGTCACGCATCGTGTTCGATGCGGACGACGCGAACGCGCGCGTATCGGCGAAGTAGCGCAGCCGCGCCTCGAAGTCGTCGCCAAGCTCCTCATCGCTGCGCATCGCCTGGATGGCGGGTGCGCCGCGGGCATACTGGCGCAATGACCGATGCACCGTCTTCTCTCCTGGTCCGCAAGCGCGTGCCTCGCTGGGCGCGTTGGCCACTGGGATTGTTGTGCCTGCTTGCGATGCTGATGCTCGGCCCGATCGGCGTGCTGGCCTCCGGTAGCTTGGATCTCGACACGCCATGGCACATGAGGAGTCGGGACAGCACCGGGCAAGCACCCGACCCTTCGGTCGAGCGCGGTGCGGTGGTGCAGGTCTACGGCGCCCGGATCGTTCGATGGCGCGGCGCCTTCGGCATCCATCCCTGGATCGCGGTGAAACGCGCTGGCTCGGAGCTTTACACCACCTATCACATCGTCGGCTGGCGGGCCCGCCGCGGCGGAGATGCCTTGGTCACCAGCGAAGTGCACGCGCCGGACATGCTTTGGTATGGCGCCTATCCGCAATTGCTTGCGGACCACCGGGGCATCCAGGCAGAAGCCATGATCGAGCAGATCGAATCGGCCGTGGCGGCCTACCCATGGCGCGAGTCTTACCGCCTTTGGCCCGGCCCCAACAGCAATACGTTCGTGGCCTGGGTGGCCCGGCAGGTGCCTGCGCTGCGATTGGACCTGCCACCCACCGCGATCGGCAAGGACTATCTGGGCGCGACCACGTTCATCGACCATGCGCCCAGCGGCACGGGCTGGCAGTTGTCGCTGGCGGGGCTGGTCGGTGTGACGGTGGCCCGCGATGAGGGCTTGGAATTGAACCTGCTGGGCCTTGGCTTCGGAATCGACGTCGACGATCAGGCCTTGCGGTTGCCAGGTTTTGGCCGGCTGCCGTGATGTCGTTCGCATTCAAAGTCGTTGGACGTGTTCTGGTGCTTGGATTGAATGCGACTCTGGGGCTGCGTCAACTCCTGCACATCCTCATTTATCCTTGAGGAAGCCACCCTGCGCCTGGCACCAACCCGAGGTTTCGCAATTGCGCCTCGAGCTCTGCCATGTTGGTCCAAGGCAAGATCTGAGATTTCTTGCGCTCGTCCGGCGGATTCGACGGCAGACCGTCAGACCATCCTCCGTGACCTACGAGGGGCAGCAGTGGACGGCCATGCAGCCACGCAAGGCAAACCTCCGAAATAGTGCCGGCTCTCCCGCCGATGACGATGCAGGCATCGCCGGACAAGGCCATCAGCAAGTTACGGGCATCACCCATGCCGCAAGGCACAACCACCGTTGCAGGCCAATCCGGGGGCGGCATGTGATCAGGCGGGACGATGCTCAATACCAGGCCGCCCGCCGCCATTGCACGCTCTGCAGCGACCCTCGTTGCGGGGCTGCCGCAACCGCTCACCAGGGTCATGCCAAGTGAAGCCAACAGCTCACCCGCCTCCGCGGCGCATTCGTACGCCGAAGAGCCCGATTCGGCGCTGCCAAGTACGCAGATTTGAGGGCGTCGAGATACTTGTGGTGTCATGGTCGAGCGTCAGGTCTCTTGAGGATGGGGGGCAAGTACGGAAACAAGGTGGTGCACCGAGAATTCTTTGACTTCGGAGTGCGTCGAAGGATGAAAGAAATATTAGCCAGTTCCAAGCGGTCAGTGCGCATACGCTGCCGATGATCAGGACCAGCCCTCGACGTGGCGCACGCGGTTGCGGCCGTCGCGCTTGGCGACGTACAGCGCGCGGCAGGGTCCGTACTCTGGTTCAACGTGGATTCCTTCTTGCTGGTGCCGCGCAGGAGCGTACGTCCCTGGGGTGACGCAAATCGTACAAGCTCGGCGGGCAGTGGCCTACGCCGGCGGATCAGCGCCGGCAATGACCTGCGAGGTAGTTGAGGCGGTCGGGCGGCGCCGCGATGATCCGGCCCAGCATGCGTATTCAGCGGACGACGCTCACGCGCTGCCGCTGCGCAGGTGGCCGGGCTTTCTGTAGGTTCGCGGCTACCCTTTCGGACGGCGCACGCGCACGACAGCGCGCCGCCAAGGTGCCAGAGTGGCGGTGCTCTGGAGCGATCTCTTGGACAAGACCACGTCGTCCTCTTCCTCTTCTTCTGCGCCGTCCAAGGCCGGGCAGCTCCTGCGCCTGTGCAAGGACGCGGTCATGGCGTGGATCGACGACCTCGCGCCGAGCATGGGCGCGGCGATCGCCTACTACACCACCTTCTCGCTCGCACCCTTGCTCGTGATCGTGATCGCAGTGGCGGGAACCATCTTCGGACCGGAAGCCGTGCAGGGACAGATCGCCGCGCAGCTCTCCGATCTCATCGGCCAGGAAGGCGCGGTCGCGGTACAGGGACTCATCCGCAGCGCCAGCGAGCCATCGCGCGGCCTCGTCGCGGGCGCGGTCAGCATCGTCGTGCTGCTCATCGGCGCGACCACGGTGTTCGCCGAGCTGCAGTCGGCGCTCGATCGCATCTGGCACGTGCCCGAACGCGCGAAGCCGCAGGGCGTCTGGGGCATCCTGCGCGCACGCGTGCTGTCGTTCGGGCTGATCCTCGGCCTGGCGTTCCTGCTGATGGTGTCGCTGATCGTGAGCACGGGGCTTGCGGCGCTGGGCAGCTGGAGCGAGGGCCTGTTCCCCGGATGGGAAGTGCTGCTGCAGGCGGTGAACATGCTGGTGTCGCTCGCGATCCTCACGCTGCTGTTCGCGATGATCTTCAAGCTGATGCCGAGCACCCGGATCGACTGGCGCGACGTCTGGGTCGGCGCGGCCGTCACCGCGGTGCTGTTCGAGGTCGGCAAGGTGCTGATCGGGCTGTACATCGGCAAGAGCGGCGTGCGCGAGTCGCTCGCGGCGGCCGGCTCGTTCGTGGTGCTGCTCGCGTGGGTCTACTACGCGGCCCAGATCTTCCTGCTCGGCGCGGAGTTCACCAAGGTCTATGCGAGCGCGCACGGATCGGTGGCCGCGACGAAGGCTCAGGAGGCCACGGAACATGCGGCGCGGCAGGTGGAGGCCGGCACGGATGCGGTGGCGCGTGGCGGCCCGGCGCAGTCGCCTCACACCTCGTAGAGATCCTCCAGCATCACCGGCAGCCTCCGCAGCCGCTTGCCAGTCGCATGGAACACCGCGTTCACGATGGCCGGGGCCACGCCCACCATCGCGACCTCGCCGAGCCCCTTGGCGCCCAGCGCGTTGAAGCGCAGGTCGGGCTGGCCCACGAAGTCGACCTGGATGCTGCCGATGTCGGCCGCCACCGGCAGCACGTATTCGGCGAGATCGGCATTCAGGAAGCCACCGTGGCGCGGATCGACCTCGCTCAGCTCGCGCAGCGCGGCGCCGATGCCCCAGACCACGCCGCCCTCGACCTGGCTGCGCGCGGTGCGCGGGCTCACGACCGTGCCGCAGTCGGCCACGCTGACGACGCGCGGCACGCGGATGCGCCGCGTGGTCGGCTCGATGCGCACCTCGACGAAGTGCGCGATGAAGCTGAAGGCGACGAAGTCGGGGTACACCGGGCCCGCCGCTGCCGGCAGCCCGCCCGTGAGCCGGCCATAGACCTGCTCGGGCTGACCCGGTGCGCGGCGCCGGCTCTGGGCTTCGGCAAAGGGCCGACCCGATGCGCGCAGCAGCGCCACGGCCGCGGCATTCGGCGCCTGCGCCGCCGCCCCCACCGCGCCCGCGTGCTGGCGCAGGTCGTCCATCAGGCGCTCGATGGCCTCCGCCACGGGCGGCAGCGCAGTCGCGGTGCCCCATGAGCCGGCCGTCAGATGCTGCGGCGCGGCGGCGGTGTCGCCGAGCGCGATCTCGACCGCCGCCATCGACGTGCCGAGCGCGCGCGCCACGGTGACGGCAATCGCGGTGCGCAAGCCCTGCCCCATCTCATGGCCGCCGACGGCCACGCGCACCGTGCCGTCGGCGCGCAGCCGCACGGTCGCGATCGCGGGCGCCATCGCGGCCTTGTAGATGCCGAGCGCCACGCCCCAGCCGATCTGGCTGCCATCGGCCGCGCGCATCGAACCGGGGGCCATCGTGCGGCGCTGCCAGCCGAACATCTCGCTGCCCCGCATGAGGCATTCGCGCACGTGGCGCGACGAGAACGGCTTGCCGGTCAGCGGATCGGCCACCGCATCGTTGGCGAGCCGGAAGGCCACCGGGTCGCGGTCGAGCGCATAGGCCAGTTCGTCGATCGCGCTCTCGAAGGCGAAGGCGGCGGGATGCTCGAATGGGGCGCGCATGTAGCCCGGCGTCTGCACGTCGGTGCGCACCAGCCGCTCGCGGCCCAGGAAGTGCTGCACGCCATAAAGGCGCGAGGTGATCTCGGTGCCGACCGAGGGGAACAGGTCGTGCCGCGAGGTCTGCTGGTCGATCTCGTGCACCGCCGCGAGCAGGCGCCCGCTGCGGTCCGCGCCCAGCCGCACGCGGTGGCGGCTCGCGGGGCGGAAGCTGGCGTTGTGGAACAGCTGCGCACGCGTCATCACGAGCTTGACCGGCCGGCCGAGCTGGCGCGCGGCCAGCGCCACCAGCGCGGTGTGCGACTGCAGCGAGTTCTTCTGGCCGAAGCCGCCGCCGAGCGTGGGCGAGAGAACGCGCACCCTCGCGGGCTCGATGCCGAGTTGCTTCGCCAAGCCATGGCGCACGCTCTCGGCGTTCTGCGTCGGCTCCTGGACCGTCAGCTGGCCCTCGTTCCATTCGGCCACGGTGGCGATGATCTCCATCGGATTCTGGTGCTGCGGCGGGAGTTCGTAGCGCAGGTCGACGCCGACCTCGGCACGCGCGAGCGCGGCCTCGGCGTCGCCCACGCGGCGGTCGGCGAACATCGGCTGCGGCAGCACGGCCGACTGCGCGAGCGGCTCGGCATCGGTCGTGGCGAGCGTCGCGGCGAACGGTGCGGCCTCGTAGGCCACCACCACCAGCGCCGCGGCTTCGCGTGCCGCCTCGAGCGTGTCGGCCACCACCATCGCCACGCTCTGGACGCGGTAGGCGATCTGGTCGGAACGCAGCGGATAGAAGCTCTGGAAGCCGAAGCCCCCCGCCATCAGGAAGCCGCCGGTGTCGAGCGCGCCGATGTTCTCGTGCGTCAGCACGCTGCGCACGCCCCGCACGCGCAGCGCGGCCGTGGTGTCGATGCGCACGATGCGCCCGCGCGCGATGCGCGACGACACCAGCGCCGCATGCAGCATGCCGGCGCGCACGTCGTCGGCGGCGTAGCGCGTGGCGCCGCGCACCTTGTCGCGTGCGTCGACGCGTTCGATGCCGGGGCGCGGCTTGCGCGCGGGTGCAATGAGGGTTGTTGCCATCGGTTCAGCTCCTGTCCTTGGCCAGCATGAGTGCGTCGGTCACGGTCTCGATGCCGAGCGCGACCTTGAAAGCGTTGTGCGACAACGGCTGCGCATGCGCGAACGCCAGCTTCGCCGCCTGCCGCGCCGCCGCGCGCGTGAGCGGCCGGCCTACCAGGCTGCGTTCGGCCTCGGTCGCGCGCCACGGCCGCGTGGCGACGCCGCCCAGCGCGATGCGCGCATCGGCCACGCGGTTCCCCTGCAGGTGCACCGCCACCGCAGCCGACGCGAGCGCGAAGGCATACGACTCGCGGTCGCGGATCTTGTGGTACGTCGATGCCCGGCCGACCGGCCCGCGCGGCACGCGGATGCGCACGATGAGCTCGTCGTCGGCCAGCACCGTTTCCAGGTGCGGCGTGCTGCCGGGCGCGCGGTGCAGTTCGCGCACCGGCACCGACCGCTCGCCGCGCGGGCTCAGCGTGTCGACCACCGCATCGAAGGCCGCGAGCGCAACCGCCATGTCGCCCGGGTAGACGGCCACACAGGCCTCGCTGCCGCCGAGCACCGCATGGCCCCGGTTCTGCCCGCCGAGTGCCGCGCAGCCGCTGCCCGGCACGCGCTTGTTGCATGCGAATTCGGGCCCGCCACGGAAGTACGCGCAGCGCGTGCGCTGCAGCAGGTTGCCGCCCACGGTCGCCATGTTGCGCAGCTGCTGCGAGGCGGCCTTCGACAGCGACTCCGACAGCGCAGGAAACTCGCGCCGCACCGTGTCGTGCGCCGCCACGTCGCTCATCAGCGCGAGCGCACCGATGTGCAGCGTGTCGCGGCGGCTGGTGTCGATGGTGCGCAGGCCTTCGATGCGCGTGATGTCGATGACCGTGGCGGGCGCCTCCACGCCGAGCTTCATCAGGTCGAACAGCGTGGTGCCGCCGGCAAAGTAGCGCGCGCCGGGCGCGTGGCGCGCATGCAGCGCGATGGCTTCGCCGGTGTCGCGCGGGCGAAGGTAGGCAAAGTCACGCATGGCGGCGACCCTCCAGGCGCTGCATCTGCGGCGCCGCGGCGCGGATCGCCTCGAGGATGGCCACGTAGGCGCCGCAGCGGCAGATGTTGCCGCTCATGGATTCGCGGATCTGCGCGTCGCTCGTTGTGTTGCCTTCGCGCACGCAGGCGATCGCTGCCATCACCTGGCCCGGCGTGCAGTAGCCGCACTGCAGCGCATCGTGGTCGATGAAGGCCTGCTGCATCGGGTGCAGCGTGCCGTCGGGCGATGCGATGCCTTCGATGGTGGTCACGGCGCAGCCGTCGGTCTTGACTGCGAGCGTCAGGCACGAGGCCACGCGGCGCCCATCGACATGCACCGTGCAGGCGCCGCACTGGCCATGGTCGCAGCCCTTCTTGGCCCCGGTCAGGCCCAACTGCTCGCGCAGCATGTCGAGCAGCGAGGTGCGCGGCTGCAGGTTCAACTGATGCGCCTGGCCGTTCACGGTGATGCGCGTGGGCTGCGTGCCTTCGTGCGGATCGGTCGCTGGGGTTGTAGCGTCGGCGGCGTTGGCCGCGCCCGTGGCGGCACCGCCCATGCCGGCAGCGGTGGCCATCATGAAGGTGCGCCGGCGCACCGGCGGCATGTGCAGGGGGTTCATCGTGGGCGTCCTTCTTGTTGCGGTTGGCGTTCAGGCGCGGCGCGCGAGCCAGCCGTCGAGCGAGGCGCGGCCGCCGCCGCGCATGGCGATGAGCAGCGCGGCGACCGCCAGCATCAGCGGGTACTCGAAGCCGCGGTCGATCCAGGGAAAGGTCGGCGCCAGCAGCCAGCAGATGACGAGCATCTGCACCACCACCATCGGCGCCACCCAGCGCGTGAGCAGGCCAAGCGCCAGCATCAGCCCGCCGACGCCTTCGAGCAGCGCGATGAACCAGCCGATCGCCAGCGGCGCGGGCAGGTGCAGCACATTGCCGATCAGATGCACCGAGCCCGCCATCGGGTCGGCCATGCTGCCGTGGCTGCGGCCCAGCAGCTTGGGAATGCCGTGGGTCATGAGCATCAGCCCGAAGGCTGCGCGCAGCAGCAGGTAACTCCACGGCTCGAGCCGTTCGCAAAGGCTGCGCAGTCGCGCCGAAATCGCTGCTTGCATCGGGTGCACTCCTCAAAGGGTTGGAACAAGCACGGAGTCTGGCTGTTCAATCGCTCTGAATAAATGCAGCAATGTTGTCAATACAATTCAACCAGCATCAACAATCAGGCCGATTCCAATGGACCGTTTCGACACCATGCAGCTGTTCACGCGCATCGTCGACTTGGGCAGCTTCACGCAGGCTGCCGCGGCGCTCGACATTCCGCGGGCCACGGCGACCCATGCGATCAAACAGCTCGAGGTGCGGCTGCAGGTCCGCCTGCTCGAGCGCACCACGCGCCAGGTGCGCACCACCGTCGACGGGCTGGCTTTCTACGAGCGCTGCCGCCATCTGCTGCACGAGCTGGAAGATGCCGAATCCTCGCTCGCGCAGCACGCCATCAACCCGCGCGGCCGGCTGCGCATCGACATCCATGGCGCACCCGCCAACGACATCGTGCTGCCGCGCATCGGCGAATTCCATGCGCGCTATCCGCACATCGAGCTCGCGATCGGCAGCGGCGACCGGCTCGTCGACCTGGTGCGCGAAGGGGTCGATTGCGTGGTGCGCGCGGGCGAGCCGAAGGACTCGTCGCTGGTCACGCGGCGCCTTGCGCTCATTCCGCAGGTCACCTGCGCGAGCCCCGGCTACCTTGCCGCGCACGGCACGCCGCTGCAGCCGGCGGACCTGGCGCAGCACTGGGGCGTCAACTTCTTCTCCTCGTCACGCGCCGGCGTCTTTCCTTATCTGTTCGAGGTCGACGGCCGCATCGAGCAACACCAGATGAAGGGCTGGATCAGCGTGAACAGCGCCGACAGCTACAAGACCTGCGCCGAACAGGGCTGCGGCATCATCCAGGTGCCGCGCTACGGCGTCGAGGCGCGGCTGCGGAAGGGCACGCTGGTCGAGATCCTCGCGCATGCGCCGTGCCCGCCGATGCTGTATTCGGTGCTGTATCCGCACCACCGGCTTCTGTCGCCGCGCGTGCGCGTGTTCATCGACTGGGTCACCCGCTGCTTCGATGAGCGCTTCGGCGGCGCGGCGATAGCATCGCCGCGATGAACGACACCATGCCCTCCGAGATCGGCCCGCAGCTCGCGGCCGCACGCAGGCTGATCGAACACCATCTCGGCGACACGCTGCGGGCCATCCACCTGTTCGGCTCCGCGCTCGACGGCGGCCTGATGCCGCGCAGCGACATCGACCTGCTGGTCACGGTGCGCGAGCCGCTCGCCGAGCCGGTGCGGCGCGCGCTGATGATGCAGCTGCTGCAAGTCTCGGCGCCGCCGGGCGTGCCCGGTGCGCTGCGTGCGCTCGAGGCGACCTTGCTCGTGCAGCGCGAGGTGGTGCCGTGGCGCTATCCGCCGCTGCGCGAGCTGCAGTTTGGCGAGTGGCTGCGCGACGAACTGCAGGCCGGCCACATCCCGCCGCCCGAAACGGACCCCGACATCGCCATCCTGCTGCGCAAGGTGTTGCAGCACAGCGTGGCGCTGGCCGGCCCGCCGGCCGCGCGCTGTTTCGATGCCGTGCCCGATTCCGATTTCAGGCAGGCGCTCGCGGACACCATCGCGCAATGGAACGGGCCCGACGACTGGCACGGCGACGAGTGCAACGTGGTGCTCGCGCTCGCGCGCATCTGGTTCAGCGCGGCCACCGGCGCCATAGCGCCGAAGCATGTGGCGGCCGCTTGGGCGCTCGAGCGCCTGCCCGAGGACGGACGGCAGGTGCTTGAGCGGGCGCAAGCCGCGTATCTCGGCGGCGGAAGCGACGACCTGGCGGATCTTCACGGCGAACCCGCTGCATTCGTGCGCCACGCCAAGGCCACGATCCAGGCCTGCCTGCGCGCCTGAACGAAGGCCGCGCACCCAAAAGGTGCTTCTCGTGCAGCCCATGCGGTCGCGATGCCGCGCCTTTCGGGAAGGCGCCCTCTCCTACATCGAAGGTGAACAAAGAACACTGCAATGATGGATTGTGCTTAAGCAATAACCCTTTAAGCGTTTCCCTCACGATTGCCTTTTGCAGGTCACCCTTTGGAATTCCTTTCCGCCGTTCCCAATCCGCGTCCGGTCTCGAGTGCCTTGGCACTGCTGGATTCCCGCCGAACCGAGCCACGCCAAGCGATGCAATCGGGGGGCGTCTGCCGGCCTGCAGAGCCCGATTGGCCGCCCCATCTGACGGGACAGGCACATGCCCCGGTGCGGGTGCTGCTGGTCGACGGCGACGAATTTGCGCGGCGTGTCATTGCCCAGGAGCTGCTGTCGGACATGCGCATCCGGCTCGAAGGCCAGGCCGCCAGCGCCGCCGTCGCGCGGCGGCTGATCGAGTCGCTCGACTTCGACGTGCTGATGATCGATCTGCATCTGCCGATCGGCGCCGGCCTCGGACTGATTCGCGATGCGCGCAGGCGGCACCGCCACTGCGAGATCATCGTGGTCTCGACGGTCGAGGACGATGCGCACGTGCTGCATGCGCTCAAGATCGGCGCCACCGGCTACCTTCTCAAGCGCGGAGGCATGCAGAGCTTTTCGCAGGCGGCGCTCCAGGTGGTCAACGGCGGGGCCGCGATCACGCCGAGCCTGACGCGGCGTCTGCTGCCACGCATGCTCCGGCCCGCGGACCACGCGGTATCGGCCGATCCGGTGCCCGACACCCTGCCCGGCGCGGTGTCCGGCAACGCGCTGCTCACTGCGCGCGAACGCGAGGTGCTTCGCTGCGTTTCGCGCGGTCACGTCTCCAGGGAGATCAGCGAGCAGCTCGGCATCACGCCGCAGACCGTCGATGCGCACGTCAAGAACATCTGCAAGAAGCTGCGCGTGCGCTCGCGCGCGCAAGCGGTGAGCAGCGCCACGCGCATGGGCCAGCTCTAGCCTGCGGCGTCCTGCGCAGCCAGCGCCGGCTTGGCCGGCTCGCGCTGCAGCCGCATCGGCATGGCCGGTGCCGAGCCGTCCTTGCCCACGCCGGCATAGACCGTGAGATGCGGGAACGGGATCTCGATGCCACGCTCGTCGAAGGCCGCCTTGAGGCGGCGCAGGAACTCGCGGCGCACCGTCCACTGCTGCGAAGGCGCCACCTTGAAGCGGCAGCGCAGCACCACGGCACTGTCGTCGAGGCGTTCGATGCCCGCGATCTCCAGGTCGTCGAGGATGCGCGCCGCATGCGCGGGGTCTTTCCGGAAGTCCGCGCCGACCTCGGCCATTACCGCCATCACTTCATCGACGTTCTCGCGGTACGACACGCCGACGTCGACCACGGACTGGGCGAACGAGCGGGACTTGTTGGTGACCGTGGTGATGAGCCCGTTAGGAATGAAGTGCACATTGCCGTCGTAGTCGCGCAGCCGCACATGGCGCAGCGTGACGTCCTCGACCGCGCCGCCGATGCCCGCGATCGTGACCACGTCGCCGGTGCGTATCTGGTCTTCGAACAGCAGGAAGAACCCCGTGAAGTAGTCTTTGACGAGGCTCTGCGCGCCGAAGCCGATCGCGAGGCCGACCACACCCGCCGCGCCGAGGATCGGCGCGATGGACACGCCCAATTCGCCCAGCACGAGCATCACCGCCACCGCGCTGACCACCAGCGCGATCAGGTAGCGCACCACGCGCCCAAGGGTTTCTGCACGGCTCACGCCGTCGGCACCGCCGAGGCGGCTCTGCACGCGAAGGCGCACGAGCCGCACGCCACGCTGCAGCACGACGATCGCGACCCATGCGAGCACGATGATCAGCACGATGCGTTAAGCGGAAAGGGCAGGCCCGCTCCAACGGGCCCAGTCGACGTTCTCGAGGTATGTCATGGCAACATTCATGGCCAATGCGACCGGCATGCCGGCGCGGAGTTCAATGCAAATACAGGGCGGTGCGTCGATCGGCGCTGTCGCCTGCTGCTCGATGGCCGGGGAACCCGGCCGGGATCGCGCACTCCATCAGACCATGCGATGCGAAGGAGGCTACCCCTGGAACGACACCCCACCATGAACGGCGGGCTTCCGCGCGCCGAACCGGCCGCGGGGCCAAAAGCCGACCATCTTACGCCCGCCGACAGGTACAAGGAGCTGTTCATCGCCGTGCAGAGCGGCGGCATCTTCGACGACAGCAAGACCTTCGTCGACTGCGCGCCGCGCCACGACCCCGAGCTGATCCTCGCGCGCTACCGCGCGGCCTGCAGGGACGACGGCTTCGACCTCGCGGGCTTCGTGCATGCGCACTTTCAGCTGCCCGCCGCGCACCGCGACGAATACGAGTCGGTGCCGGGGCAGGCGCTCGGCCGGCACATCGACGGGCTCTGGCCGGTGCTCACGCGGCGCCCGGTCGAGCATCCGAGCGGCGGCTCGGCGCTGCCGCTGCCGCACGACTACGTGGTGCCCGGCGGCCGCTTCCGCGAGCTCTATTACTGGGACTCGTACTTCCAGATGCTCGGCCTGGCCGAAGGCGGGCAGCCGCAGCTGCTGCGCAGCATGACCGACAACTTCGCGTACCTGATCGACACCTACGGCCATGTGCCGAACGGCACGCGCACCTACTACCTGAGCCGCTCGCAGCCCCCCGTCTTTGCATGGATGGCCGAGCTGTGCGAAGCGCACGGGGTGCAGGCGGCCGCCGCCTACCTGCCGCAGATGCTGCGCGAGCATGCGTACTGGATGGCCGGCGAATCGGGCATCGAGGCCGGCCAGGCGGTGCGGCGTCTCGTGCGGCTGCCCGATGGCAGCCTGCTCAACCGCTACTGGGACGACCGCGACACGCCGCGCGAGGAATCGTGGCTCGAGGACATGGGCACCGCCGACGGTGCCGACCGACCTGCCAGCGAGGTCTGGCGTGACCTGCGCGCCGCGGCCGAATCGGGCTGGGACTTCAGCACGCGCTGGCTGCGCGCGCCCGATGCGGCGGCGCCCGAGAGCCTGTTGCTGTCGCAGATCGACACTACCAGCATCCTGCCCGTCGACCTGAATGCCTTTCTCTTCAAGCTCGAACGCACGATCGCACGCCTGAGCCACGATGCCGACGACCCGCAGACGGCGAAGGCGTTCGAGCACCGCGCCGACGCCCGGCGCGACGCGATGGACCGCTTTCTGTGGAACGCGCGCGAAGGCGCCTACTTCGACCACGACTGGCGGCGCGGCCGGCAGCGCAGCTGCCTCACGGCCGCCACCGTGGCGCCGCTCTTCGCGCACGCCTGCAGTGCCCGCCAGGCCCATGCGGTGGCCTCGACCGTGCGCGAGCGCCTGCTGGCACCCGGCGGCCTCGCGACCACCGAGCTGCGCAGCGGCGAGCAGTGGGACCGGCCCAATGGCTGGGCGCCGCTGCAGTGGATGGCCGTGGTCGGGCTGGAGTCTTTCGCCGAGCACGCGCTAGCGCAGGAGATCCGCACGCGCTGGCTGCGCACCGTCTGCACGATCTACCGCCGCGAAGGCAAGCTGGTCGAGAAGTACCGGCTGCGCGAGATGCCTGCCGAGCACGTGGCCGGCGGCGGTGGCGGCGAATACCCGCTGCAGGACGGCTTCGGCTGGACCAACGGCGTGACGCGCATGTGGATCGGGCCCAGTGCCGGTGCGCGGTGGGGCAACGTCGAGCGCTGCGTCTCGCCCTCTGCCGTGGCGTCGCCTCAGGCGCCTGTGCTGCCGCCCGGCTGAAGGTCCAGCCGCAGCGCCGCGGCCTTGCCGTGCGCGAGATCGAGCGCGAAGCGCAGCCCCTCGGCGTCGGCAGTGAAGACGAGCTGCAGCTTTGCCGACATGCTTTCGACGGCCACTCGCGCGCCCTGCCAGGCCGCTGCCGCGTCGCGCGCCGAGACCGAGGCCATCTCGAGCGTCAGCCCCCGGCCGACCGAGGGCGAGCGCAGTCCGATGGCAGGCTGCCCCTCCAGATGCAACTGCACTCCCGGCACGGCAACCAGCCCTTCGCCGAGCCGCAGTTCGCCTGAAAGCGCGGTGCGGCCCAGCAGCAGCCGCGCCTGCTCGGTCAGCCCCTGCCCCGGCCCGACGCGGCCCTGGCGCAGCACCGACTCGGCGAACTCGCGCAGTTGCAGCTTGCCGCGCTCGGAGATCCAGGGCCCCAGCAACGCGCCGCGGTGCTCGAATTCCACGCCTGCCACCGGTGCCGCCGCGAACTGGTAGAGATAGCTGCGGCCGTTGGGCGCATCGACGTACACGCCCATCTTGCTCACGCCCATGCGCGAGTCGGGGCCCACGTGCTCGACCGTCGCATCGTTGAAGTCGATCCGGCCGCCGCGTATCGGCACCGTCACGTCGGCATCGAACAGCAGATGCGCATCGGTGATGCGGCTGCGCAGCGTGCCTTCGGCGTCCGACAACGGGCCGAGCTGCCATGCATCGGCGGCGGCCTGGCCCGCTGCGATGCCGGCTGCCGCCGCAGCAGCGCCGGCTGGCGGCGGCGAGGCTTCGCGCATCTTCTTCTGAAGCTGCGGGGGCATCGCCACCGGCCCCTGGAGCGCCAATCCGGAGAACGCGATGTCGGCCACCTCGACAGCGACCAGGCGTGGCATGCCGCTGTCGAGGCATACCCGGGCCGAGATTTCCTGCATGTCGATGCGATCGATTTCCAGCACGAATGGACCCGACACGAGCCGCAACGCCATCGCCTCGAGCCGCCGGATGCGAAGCTCGATCGTGCCGCCCTCGCCGGGCTGCCAGGTCATGCCCTCGAGCGTGCAGCGGTTGTGGCCGGCCGCACCGGGTTCGCTGCTAGTACCGCCGAATTCCGATTCGAGCAAGAGCCCGATGAGCGAAGCCGCGAGTGAGGAGGTCATGGGTACCTTCTACCAGGGCTTGCGGCGCTGCCAAGTCGGACGCTGTCCGACGAGGTTGCGCGCCGCGTCTTCATTCACGTTCCCCTGCGTCGGCGTTGCGAGCGATCCGCTGCGCCTCCAGGTCGCGCCGTGTCTTGTCCAACTCCTCGGCCAGCATTTTTTCGTCAGGCAGCACGGTCTGGTACTCGGCAGCCAGCACCTTGTTGGGCAAGCCTTCCAGTGCATAACGGGCTTCAGCCGCGCCCTTCTCCGCGCACAGGATCAGACCCACTGGCGGGTTTTCGCCGGGCTTCATCCAATGTTCGCGGGCGTAGTTCAGATACAGGTGCATCTGGCCTGCGTCGGCATAGCCGAACTTGCCGACCTTGAGGTCGATGACAAGCAGGCACTTGAGGCGCCGATGGAAGAACAGCAGATCGATACGGAACCAGCTGTCGTCGATACGCAGGCGTCGCTGGCGGCCGACGAACGCGAAGTCGTCGCCCAGTTCCAGCAGAAAGTCGGCCAGGTGCTGAATCAGCGCTTCTTCGAGATCGGATTCGGAATACTCGTCCTTGAGGTTGAGGAATTCCAGGACGAACGGGTCCTTGATGGCCCGCTCCGGGGTGATGTCGTCATCGGGTCCGGGCTGCTTTCCCTTTGCCAGCATGGCCGCCTTGTCGCTGGACAACGCGATGCGCTCGTAGAACTGGCTGCCGATCTGGCGATTCAACTGAGCGATGCTCCAGCCGCAGCGCAAGGCTTCGGTCTCATAGAACGCACGAGCTTGCACGTTCTTGACCGACAACAGGCGCACATAGGCCGACCAAGGCAGCGGAAAGGCCCGGATCAGCGTCACCAAGTCTGGCAATTGTCCAGAGGTCGTCTGGAGATTTCGATCTGCGCCGGATTCTCCAGACGGTATCTGGAGAATCTGGACCGACAAAGAATCGGCGGAACGCTTCTGCTGACCACGATCCGCGGACCATGCGAGATGAAAGGCCCGCATCTGCCACAGGTTCTGCTTGCTGAAGCCGCGGCCAAAGCGCGCCGAAAGATCCGTCGAGAGGCGTTCGATCAGGGCTTCGCCGTACGTCGCCCTCTCACGCCCACCCTGCTCGAACGCGACGATGCGCTGGCCGACGGCCCAGTAGGCCGCCGTCATCACGGCATTGACGCTGCGCGCAGCAGTGTGTCTGGCAGCCTCTACCACCGCGACGATGTCGGCGTGGGCCGCCGCGTAATCCGAGGACGCGAAGGAGGCTGGCGTTGCGAATCGCTCCCCCTTCACCGTCTCGCGCTTCGGTGGACCGTGGGCGTTTGAATTCGTCGATCGGCGCATGCCTGCGACTTTAGCAAGGCGTTGCAGGGCGCAGCCACCGACGGCTTCGCGGATCGCAGTCAGTCCCGCCGCTTGCCCGCCACCAGCCGCAGCCCCGGCATCAGCTCGGCCGCGAGTTCGGGCCGCTCGAGCGCGTAGTCGAGGTTCATGCGCGCGATCTCCACGTGCTCCTCGCCGAGCGCCTGCGCGCGCGAGCCCTGGCCGCGTTCGATCGCCTGCACCAGCGCATGGTGGGTGCGGTGCGCGATCTTCATCCACTGGTGGCCCTCTTCCATCGACGACTGCATCGGCAGCATCGCGCTCGGCGACGCGAACGGCTGGCGGTCGAGCATCTCCATCACGCGCTGCAGCGCGCTGTTGGCGCAGCCTTCCATGATCAGCGTGTGGAAGCGGTCGTTCATCTGGACGTAGCCGGCGTAGTCGTCCAGCGTCATCACCGGCTTGTTCACCACCCGGTCGCCCTCGGCCAGACATTCGTGCAGTTCACGCAGCAGCTGGCGCGGCGCACCGTCTTCGGCCAGCAGGCGCGCCGCAAAGCCCTCGATGACGCCGCGCACGCGGATCGCGTCGGCGACCTCCTGCGAGGTGAAGCGGCGCATCTGGTAGCCGCCGGTGGGCGACGGCTCGATCAGCCCCTCGTGCTCCAGGCTGGTGAGCGCCAGCCTCACGGGGGTGCGCGAGGCGCCGAGCTTCTCGGCCAGCGGGATCTCGGCCAGCCGTTCGCCGGGCCCGAATTCGCCCTTGAGGATCAGGTCTCGAAGCTGGACCAGTACGCGATTTTGTTGGGAGTCCATCGGTTTCGGCGAAGCGGAGGAGGAGGAGAATTGGTCGCTGTATGCAACATCGAGGCGTAGCTGGCAATGATATCGATCGCGCTTGCCGAATGTGCGCTTTTTCTAAGTACTTACCCTTGATATTTGCAGCCAAGTGCGCGTTAGTTAGGCATCTCAGTTGACTTTCGGCGATTGCCATTCAGACAATGCATTCCATTGCATGCAACACATGTTCCAACCCCGATGGAGCTTCCATGATCAGCGCCGAACAGAACGATTTCATCACCCGGGTCGGCCCCGGCACCCCCGCAGGCAGGCTGCTGCGCCGCTACTGGCAGCCGGTGGCACTGTCCGCGGACCTGGCGGGCCCGCGTCCGGTGCGGCCGGTCCAACTCATGGGCCAGCATTTCGTGCTGTTCCGTGACGAGAACGGCCAGCTCGGCATGCTCGACCGCGACTGCCCGCACCGCGGCGCCGACCTGGCATTCGGCCGGCTCGAGAACGGCGGCATCCGCTGCGCCTTCCACGGCTGGCTGTTCGACCGCCAGGGCCAGTGCCTGGAAACACCGGCCGAACCCGCGGGCAGCAAGCTGTGCAGCCGCATCAAACAGTCGGCCTATCCGGTGGTCGAGCGCGCCGGCACGGTGTTCGCTTACATCGGCGAAGGCGAGCCGCCGGCGTTTCCCGAATTCGACTGCTTCGTGGCACCCGACTCGCACACCTTCGCGTTCATGGGCCTGTTCGAATGCAACTGGCTGCAGGCGCTCGAGGTGGGCATCGACCCCGCGCATGCGTCGTACCTGCACCGCTTCTTCGAGGACGCCGACACTTCCGACAGCTACGGCAAGCAGTTTCGCGGCGCCTCGGCCGACTCCGACATGCCGATCACCAAGGTGCTGCGCGAGTTCGAACGCCCCGAGATCGGCGTCGAGCCGACCGACTACGGCCTGCGCCTCACCGCGCTGCGGCAGCTGTCGGAAGAGGACACGCACGTGCGCGTGACCAACGTCGTCTTCCCGCAGGCCTTCGTGATCCCGATGAGCGCGGAGATGACGATTTCGCAATGGCATGTGCCGGTGGACGACACGCACTGCTACTGGTTCGCGATCTTCACGAGCTTCACAGGCCCGGTCGACAAGGAACAGATGCGCGCGCAGCGGCTCGAGCTCTACGAGCTGCCCGGCTACACCTCGCGCAAGAACAAGCGCAACAACTACGGCTACAGCGTCGACGAGCAGCTGAGCCAGACCTACACCGGCATGGGCGACGACATCAATGTGCACGACCAGTGGGCCGTGGAGTCGCAAGGCCCCATTCAAGACCGCACGCGCGAGCACCTGGGCAGCACCGACAAGGGCATCATCGCGTACCGCCGCATGCTGGTGAAGGCCATCGAAAGCACGCTGGCCGGCGAAGGCGCACCGATGCTCATCGACGCGACGCAGGCTTCGGCTTTCGCGGGTCCGCCCTCGATCGACGGCATCGGCAAGACCGGCGACACCGAGGGCTACTGGCAGAGCGCCGACCGCGAACGGCGCCTCCAGTCGGACTGGGCCTCTGCCCGGCTCGCGCGCTGACCGGACACGGTGCCGCGATGACATCGTTCACCCAACGCCACGGTCTCTTGACCGACGACCAGCAGCGCCAGGCGCGCGAATTGATCGGGCGCATCGACGCCGGCGAGATCGACGTGCTGCGCTTCGCCTGGCCCGACCAGCACGGCCTGCTGCGCGGCAAGACGCTGGTGGCAAGCGAAGCCCGCGACGCACTGTACGAGGGCGTCAACCTCACCTCCACGCTGCTGGCCAAGGACACCTCGCACAAGACGGTGTTCCCGGTGTTCACTGCCGGCGGCGGCTTCGAGATCGAAGGCTTGCAGGGCGGCGCCGACTTCACCATCGTGGCCGACCCGTCGACCTTCAAGATCCTGCCGTGGGCGCCGCGCACCGGCTGGGTGCTCTGCGATGCCTACATGACCGACGGGCGCCCATGCCCCTATGCCACGCGCCAGATCCTGCAGCGCGCGGTGCGCGAGCTCGATGCGCTCGGGCTCGACTTCATCGCCGGGCTCGAGGTGGAGTTCCACGTCTTCAGGCTCGACGATGCGCGCATGGCGCTCGGCGACTCGGGCCAGCCCGGCGAGCCGCCGAAGGTGTCGCTGCTCACGCACGGCCACCAGTACCTGACCGAGCTGCGCTACGACCGCGTCGATGCGGTGATGGAGCTGCTGCGCTCGCAGCTCATGGCGCTCGGGCTGCCGCTGCGCTCGCTCGAGATCGAGTTCGGCCCGAGCCAGTTCGAGCTCACCTTCGGCCCCACCGCCGGTGTGCTGCCAGCCGACACCATGGTGCTGCTGCGCAGCGCGATCAAGCAGATCTGCCAGCGCGCGGGCTACCACGCCACCTTCATGTGCCGCCCGAAGATTCCCAACGTGATGTCGAGCGGCTGGCACCTGCACCAGTCGCTGCGGCGCCAGAGCGACGGCGTGAATGCGTTCATGCCCGAGGCCGAGGGCCAGGACTTGAGCGAGATCGGCCTGCACTACCTCGGCGGCCTGAAGGCGCATGCCTGCGGCGCGGCCGCGCTCGCGAGCCCGACCATCAACGGCTACCGCCGCTACCGCCCGTTCTCGCTCGCGCCCGACCGCGCGATCTGGGCCCGCGACAACCGCGGCGCGATGCTGCGCGTGCTCGGCGGCGTGGGCCAGAAGGCCACGCGCATCGAGAACCGCGTGGGCGAGCCGACCGCCAACCCGTACCTGTACCTCGCCTCGCAGCTGTTCGCGGGGCTGGACGGCATGCAGCGCAAGACCGACCCCGGCCCTTCGGCCGATGCGCCCTACGACACCCCGGCCGAGCCATTGCCGCGCTCGCTGACCGAAGCGCTCGCCTGCCTGCGCGCCGACGAGATGTTCGGCGAACGGATGGGCCGCGGCTTCGTCGACTACCTCTGCCGCATCAAGGAAGCCGAGATCGCGCGTTTCAACCTGGAAGTCAGCGAGTGGGAACACCGCGAGTACTTCGACATGTTCTGAGCAGCCACCCATGCCCACAATCCACTACATCCTCAAGGACGGCAGCACGCGCGAGGTCGACGCAAAGCCGGGCTCCAGCGTCATGGAGAACGCGATTCGCGGCAACGTGCGCGGCATCGATGCCGAGTGCGGCGGCTCGTGCGCCTGCGCGACCTGCCATGTCTATGTCGACGAGGCCTTCGCGGCGCGGCTGCCGCCGCCCGACGACATGGAAAGCGAAATGCTTGAGGTCGTGGCGGCCGAGCGGCGGGCGACGAGCCGTCTCAGCTGCCAGCTCACGGTGACGGCCGAACTCGACGGCCTGACCGTGCGCGTTCCGCAGACGCAAAGCTGAACCGGCGTCCGGCGCCCGGCGCCCGGCGCCGAACCCATGGAACACTCAGTCGACCATTCCCAGCATGCGCGGCAGCCCCGTCGCGATGACCGGAAAGTAGGTGATCAGCAGCAGCACCACCATGAGGGCGCCGAGGTAAGGCAGCACCGAGAGGCTCAGGCGCTCCACCGGCACGCCAGACAGGCGCGAAGACACGAAGAGGTTGACCCCGAGCGGCGGCGTGAGCAGCGCCATCTCGTTGGTGACGACCAGGATGATGCCGAAGTGGATCGGGTCGATGCCCACGAGCATGAGCATGGGCATCAGAACCGGCACCAGGATGATGATGGTCGACAGCGTCTCCATGAACATGCCCAGCAGGATCAACACGCCGATGATCATCAGGAGGATGTGCTGCGGATCGCGCGAAATCGCCATCACCGACTCGGCCAGGCGCTGCGGCACTTCCTCGTAGGTCATGATCTTGCCGAACAGCGTCGACGAGCCGACGATGATCAGCACCGCGCCGCAGAGCATGGTGCCTTCCAGCAGCGCCTTGTACACATGCGCCCAGCGCAGCGCGCGATTGATGACCACCGCCACGAAGAGCGCATAGGCGATCGCCAGCACCGAGGCCTCGACCGTGGTGCACAGGCCCGAATAGATCGAGCCCAGAATGATGAATGGCGTCATCAGCGAGAAAAAGCCCTTGCGGCAGGCGCCCAGAAAGCCGCTCCAGCTGAAGGGCGGCGTGTCGGGGTCGCCGCGGAAGCCATGGCGCCTGGCCAGCGTCCACGCGGTGAACGACATGGCAAAGGCCACCATGAAGCCGGGAATGAAGCCCGCGGCGAACATCGACGTGACCGACACGTTGGCCAGGATCGCGTAGATGATCATCGGATTGCTCGGCGGGATCAGGATGCCGATGGTGCCGCCCGAAGACGACACGGCACCCGCATATTCGCGGCTGTAGCCCTGCCGGATCATCGAAGGAATCAGCAAGGCGCCGACCGCCGCCACCGTGCCCGGCCCCGAGCCGGAGATGGCCGCGAAGAAGGTGCAGGCCAGGATCGTCGTGATGCCGAGCCCGCCGTACATGCGGCCCACGAGGCGCTGGGCCACGTTCACGATCTCGCGCGTGATGTTGCCGTGCTCCATGATGACGCCGGCGATGATGAAGCACGGAATCGCGAGCAGCGGAAAGATGTTGAGGCCGTCGAAGATCGAGTTGTGCAGGATCGACAGCGGCATGCCGCTGCCGAAGACCAGGCCCACCGCCGATGCGATCGTCAGGCTCATGAAGATCGGCATGCCGAGCAGGAACAGGATGCCCAGCGCCAGCAGCACCAACAGGGAAGTCGTCATGAATGGCTTTCTGCGGGAAAAAGGCTCACTCGGCCACTGGGGCGTGATCCGCACGCACCAGCGCGAGCAGGTCGCCACGGCGCCAGCGGCGCACGTAGTCTTCGACGATGCGCCAGCTCATGGCGACGAAGCTGAGCGGGATGATCAGTTCGACCCAGGCCCGTGCGAAGCCGAGCGTGGGCGAAATCTCTGGAAACTCGAGCGCGTCGCGCACCACCTGCCACGACCACCAGGCGAATGCGAGGTTGCACACGACCCAGATCGCATCGCACAGCATGCGAAAGCCCAGCCGCATGCGCGGCGGCATCAGCAGGAACTGCGCGGAGATGCGCACGTGCGCCGCCCGCTTGGCCAGCATGGGTGCCGCCGCGAAGGTCGCCCATACGAAGGTGTAGCGGCTCATCTCCTCGCTCCACGCCAGGCCGTCGCCCGTGATCCAGCGCGTGCCGACCTGCAGCATCAGGCACGCCACCATGGCCGCCAGGCAGGCCACGCTCACCAGTTCCTCGAAGTGCTCGTAGCACCAGCGCAGCGGTCCCGGCGTGGGCTCCGGGCCCCTGGCGAGGTCAGGTGTCGCGGGCGTCACGTTACTTCGAACCCATGATCGCGATGGCCTCGTCGAGCACCGCCTTGCCGCCGACCTTGTCGTGGAACTTCGGCCACACCGACCGTGCCTTCTCCTGCCAGACGCCGCCGTCGCTGAGCGTGTTGACGACCATGCCGCGCTCGATGCACTGCCTCTTGGCCTGCTCTTCCTGCTCCTGCGAATACTTCCAGGCGGCCTTGGCGGCGTCATGCGAGGCCTTGCGCACCAGCGCCTGCGTCGGCGCATCGAGCTTCTTGAACCAGGGCTCGCTGAACAGCATGGGTCCGACCCACAGCATGTAGGGCAGCTCGGTCACGTACTTCTGCACCTCCCAGAACTTGTTGTCGCGGTTGACCGTGTAGGGGTTCTCCTGGCCGTCGACCACGCCCTGCTGCAAGGCGTTGAAGGTTTCGGACCATGCAAGCGGATGCGGCTCCACGCCCCAGCTGCGGAACGCGGCCAATTGCACCTCCACCGGGGGCACGCGGATCTTCAAGCCCTGCAGGTCTTCCATCTTGGTGATCGGGCGCTTCGAGTTGGTGATGTGCCGATAGCCCCCCGCCAACCAGGCCAGCGGCCGCGTCCCGCTCTGCGTGGCGATGGTGTCGTTGATCTTGCTGTTGAAGGCTTCGTTGCCGAACAGCTTGTGCGCGGCATCGACGCTCGGGAACATGTACGGCAGGTAGTAGATGTTGGCCTGCGGCGCGAACGGCGTCAGGTTGCCAACCGCCAGCACGGCCAGCTGGATTTCCTGGCTGCGCAGCTGGCGCACGTTGGCCTGCTCGTCGCCCATGGCACCGCCGTAGAAGGTCTGCACCTTGACCTTGCCGCCCGACTCCTTCTCGACGATCTCCTTGAAACGGTCGATCGCGAAGGTGTGCACGCCGCCGGCGGGGCTGGACGTGGCGGCGCGGATCGTCATGCTCTTGTAGTCGGCGGCGAATGCGCTCGAGGCGAGCGTCGCGCCCGCCACCAGTGCGGCCATCGGCGCGCAGATCCAGTTCTTCTTCAAAGCTCTCATTCCTGTCTCCTGAGTCGTGGGCCGGTCAGCGTGTGCCGGCGGGTTGGGAAGGGTCGAAGGGCGGGGTGCCGGCGAGGTCCTCGAGCAGCAGCAGCATGGCCGTGCAATCCTGTTCGGCGCGGCCCCAGCGCTCGGCCATGGCGAAGTTCTGCCGGGCCGCGGCGCCCAAATACAGCGGCGCGCCCAGTTGCGCGCCCAGTTTGAGCGCGAGCCCCACGTCTTTCAGGCCCAGGCGCAGGGGAAAGTCGGGTGCGATGTCGCCGCGAAGCACCTTGCGCGGAAAGTTGGTCGTCAACTGCCCCTTGCCGGCCGGCGTGGCACCGAACACGCGCAAGGCCACCTCGCGCGAAATGCCCGCGAGGGCGGCAAAGCACAGGCCCTCCGCCGCGACCACCATGTTCACCATCGACAGGTAGTTGTTGATCAGCTTCAGTCGAATGGCCGTGCCGAGCGGGCCCACGTGCAGGATGTCCTCGGGCTTGGCGAAGCAGTCCAGGAGCGGGCGCGCTGCCGCGAAGTCGTCAGGGTTGCCGCCAGCCATCACCAGCAGCTCGCCGCTTGCCGCCTCGCGCACGCCGCGCGCCACCGGCACGTCCATCACGCGCACGCCAGCGGGCGCGAGGCGCTCGGCGCAGACGCCGATCCAGTCGGCGTCGGACGTGCTCATCTCCAGCAGCAACGCGCGCCCACTCATCGTCGACGCGGCGCCCTGGGGGCCGAACAGCGCCGATTCGACGATGCGCTCGTCGGGCAGCATCGTGACCACGGCGGCCGCGCCATCGGCCGCGGCCGCGGCGCTGTCGCAAGGCGTGCCGCCACCCTGCGCCAGGCGCTCGCGCGCCGCAGCCGAGGTGTCGAAGCCGCGCACGTCGTGACCGCCTGCCGCGAGCCGCGCAGCCATCGGCGCGCCCATGGCGCCCAGTCCGAGGAAGGCGATGCGCATCAGCCGCGCTCCGAACGCAGCCGGCGCACCGCGGCCGCAATGGCGGCGGCATCCATGCCGTACTTCTGCAGCAGGAACGCCAACGTGCCGCCTTCGGCGAAGGTGTCCTGCAGGCCGATGCGTGCGAGCCGTGCCGGAACCCCGGCCTCCGCCAGGCACTCGGCCACGGCGCTGCCGACGCCGCCGATCACCGAGTGGTTCTCCGCCGTGACCACGATGCCGCTGCGCCGCGCTTCGGCGAGCACCAGCGCGGTGTCCAGCGGCTTGATCGACGCGAGGTTGGCCACAGCCACCTGCAAGCCGTCGGCCGCCAGCAGGTCGGCGGCGGCCAGCGCATGCTCGACCATGAGTCCCGCGGCGAAGATGACGCCATCGTCGCCCTCGCGCAGCAACGTGCCCTTGCCGAATTCGAAGCGCGCGTCGCGAAGCTCGGGCCGATTGGCCCAGGCGGCGCGGCGCATGCGCAGGTACACCGGGCCCGGGCGGGCGCAGGCCGCCTCGACGATGGCCTTCATCTGCTCCGGGCCGGCCGGCTCGGCAATGGCCATGTTCGGCAACGCACGCATCAGCGCCACGTCGTCGATGGCCTGGTGCGACACGCCCAGCAGCGTGGTCAGCCCCGGCAGGAAGCCGACCATCTTCACGTCGGTGCGCGGGTAGGCCACCTGCATCGCGATCTGGTCGTAGGAGCGCCGCGTGGCGAACACGCTGAAGGTGTGGGTGAACGCGATGTGGCCGCTCCGCGCCATGCCCGCGGCCATGCCCATCATGTTGGCCTCGGCGATGCCGGTGTGCACGAAGCGCTCGGGATAGGCATCGCGAAAGCGGTCGGTCTCGGTCGAGGCCGTGAGATCGGCGCAGAGCGCGACGATGCGCGGATCGCGCGCGGCAACCTCGAGCAAGGCATCGCCGTAGGCGCGCGGCATCTCCTCGGCCGCCGCGCCGCGCGAGATGAAATCGCCCACCTTCAGTTCATTGGCTGCAGCGCTCATGCCGATACCTCCGCGGGGGCGTGTGCCCGGAGTTCGTCCAGGGCCTGCTCGGCCATTGCCCTGGGAAGTCGCATGTTGTGGCCGAAGATGCCTTCGAGGCACGGCGCGCCCTTGCCCACCAGCGTGCGCGCGACGATCACCGTGGGACGCTCGACCGTCTGGCGCGCACGCGCCAATGCCTCGACGATGGCGGGCATGTCATGGCCATCGATCTCCAGCGCGGCCCAGCCGAAGGCGCGGAACTTGTCCGCCACCGGCTGCATGCGCATGACCTGGTCGATGTGCCCTTCGACCTGCATCTCGTTCCAGTCGATGAGCATGCAGAGATTGCCCAGGCCGTAGTGGCCGGCGGCCATGGCCGCTTCCCACACCTGCCCCTCCTGCAGCTCGCCGTCGCCGAGCATCACGTAGGCGCGCGCGCCCGTGCCCTGCCGCTTGGCGGCAAGCGCCATGCCCACGGCGACCGACAGCGCCTGTCCCAGCGAGCCGCAGGTGGCCTCGACGACGGGGCCGAGGCGCTCGGACATATTGATCTCGTACGGCGAGCCGTCATGGCAATAGCTGTCGAGCAGCTCGCGACCGATCAGCCCGGCGTGCGCAAGCGCCGCGCCGAAGACGGCCGAGTTGTGCGCGGTCGACAGCAGGAAGCGGTCGCGCGCGGGCCAGCGCGGATCGCCCACGCGCAAGCGAAGCTCGTTGCCATACAGCGCCGCGAACAGGTCGGCCGCACCCAACCCTTGCTGCACGTAGCCTTGGCCGGTGGCAGCGACCATGCGCACCACATCGCAACGCAACGCATGGGCCATACTTTGCAGGGCGGGAATCGAGGGCGGGGTTCGCTCGCCGGAAGAATCGCTCACGGGATGTCCTTTCTGGTCTGGTCAGGGATGCGCGGCACGTTCGGGCACGGGCCCGGTGGTGCGGCGCAGGATGAGTTCGAGCTCGAGCCGCGTGCTCGCGGGCATCGGCAAGCCGGCGTTGGCTGCCAGCAGCATGTCGGCCGCGCGCCGGCCCATCTGCGCCGCCGGCGAGCGCATGGTGGTGAGCGGCGGCTGGAAGTGCGCCGCCATCTCCAGGTCGTCGAAGCCGGTGATCGACACGTCCTGCGGAATGCGGACTTGCCGCGCATGGCATTCGAGGATGGCGCCGAAGGCCTGCACGTCGTTGCCGCAGAGCACCGCGGTCGGGCGTTCCGGCAGATCGAGCAGGCGGCGCATCGCGGCGCGGCTCGACGGAATGTCGTAGGCGCATTCGAGCGTCAGCGCCGGGTCGGGCTCGATGCCGCGCGCGCGCATGGCAGCGTGATAGCCGACCACGCGGGCGAGCGCCCGGTCGTTGTCGCGCGTCACACCGCCAATCACGGCCAGGCGCCGATGCCCCAGGTCCAGCAGATGGTCCGCCAGGCGGCGCGCTTCGGTCTCGTTGTCCCAGCCGATACTGGGAACGTTCCCATCAAAGGCCGACGTGATCACGTAGGGAATGCGACGGCTGTCGAGCAGCTGGTAGGCGGCCGGATCGCGCGAGGTGCCCACCAGCATGACGCCGCCGATGCTGAGCTGCGCGAGCGTGCGCAGCTGGTCCAGCTCTTCCTTGATGCTGTAGCCGTTCGCGGCCACGAGCACATGGCGCCCCTGCTCGGCCATCACCGCCTGGAAGCCGTGCATCAGTGCGGCGAAGATGGCGTTGTCGAGTGTGGGGACCACGGCCGCGAACGCGAAGGAGCGCTGAGTGACCAGCGAGCGCGCGTGGCTGTCGGGGATGTAGTTCAGCGTCTGGATGGCCGCCTGGATCTTCTGCAGGGTTTCGGCCGCGACCTCCCGGGGCGCATTCAGCGCGCGCGACACGGTCGACTTGGACAGCCCGGTTTCACGGGCGATGTCCAGGATGGTCACCTGGCGATTTGCTGCGGTGCGGGCTTTGGGCATGAGGTATTGAATGAGAGACCGGGAACGTTCCCGTAACTTTCGGGCACTTTGGCGGCAGCGTCACTCGGGGTTGTCCCTTAGGCCGCTGTTTGCGCCACCGCACGCTGCTCAGCCGTTGCTTCGTCAAAGACCGAGTCGCGGCCCGACGGCCGCGGGCGCTTCGTGATCCCGAGCGTGCAGCCCTACTCGGCGGCGATACCCGCCGCCTTGATGATCTGGCCCCAGCGATTCAGCTCCAAAAGCTGGAACCGCGCCAGTTCCTCGGGCGTGGACAGTGCGGCCTCCATGCCGGCCTGCTCGACCAGCTTCTGCACCACGGGGGTGCCGAGCGCGCGGTGCATGAGCGCATTCAGCCGCTGCACGACCGGCGCCGGCGTGCCTGCGGGCGCGTAGAGCGCATTCCAGTAGCCGAACTCGTAGCCCGGCAGCGATTCCGCGATGGCCGGCGTGCCCTGCACCAGCGCAAGCCGCTGGGGGCTGCTCACGCCGAGCGCGCGCAACTTGCCGGCCTTGACCTGGGGCAAGGTGGTGGCCAGGTCGGCAATCATCAGGTCGGTCGTGCCGGACACGAGATCGAGCACCGCGGGCGGATTGGCCTTGTACGGTACGTAGTTGAACTTGGTCCCGGTCATCTGCTGGAACAGTTCGGTCGCCACCTGGGCCGACGAGCTGCCCGAGCCGTAGTTGAGTTTGCCGGGTGACGCCTTCGCGAGCGCGATCAGCTCCGCCACGTTGTTGGCCTTCACCTGGGGGTTCACCACCAGGAGCTGGTAGCCCTTGGTCAGCAGCGAGACGGGCGCGAAGTCCTTGATGGGATCGTAGGAGAGCTTCTTCTGCAGATGCGGATTGGCCGACTGCGTCGTGTTCGTGGTCATGAACAGCGTGTAGCCGTCGGGCTGGGCCCGCGCCACGAACTGCGCCGCAATGCCGCCGAAGGCACCGGCCCGGTTGTCGACCACCACGGCCTGGCCGGTCGCCTTGGTCAGCTCCTGCCCGATGGCGCGCGCGAGCCCGTCGGTGGCGCTGCCGGCGCTGGAGCCCACGACGATGGTGACGGGCCGCGCAGGAAACTCCTGTGCGGCGGCGGTGCCGCAGAGCGGAACGAGAAGGCTCAGTGCGAGCAGCGATCGGCGATGGTTCATGGGTTTTGTCCTTGATAGTTATGGAGCGATCGCGCCTTCGAACCAGAAGGCGCAAGAGAAAAGAGAGACGAGAAAAATCAGCGCAGCAGCCTCCAGCCCGCCATGAGCGCATGCAGCTGCGTGTGCTGCGTGTCCGTCAGCGGCCAGGCCGAGGGCGCTCGGGTGGCGCCGCAGTCGTTGCCCATCATCTGGAGCGCGGTCTTGACGACGGTGACGTTGGTGCCGTTGTTTTCCTGGGCGCGCAGTTCCTCGAACGGCAGCATCTCGCCGATCAAGCGCATGGCCAGCGCGTGGTCGGCCGCCTCGAGCGCGTTGTAGATGGCCACCGAGCGTTCGGGCAGCACGTTGATGAGGCCCGAGGTGAAGCCGCGCGCGCCAACGGCGTAGAACGGGGGCGCCCACACCTCGGCCAGGCCGCCGACCCAGGCCAGCCCGCGATCAGCGGTGCGGCGGATCGCCTCGGCCAGCACGAGCGGCGTGGGCGAGGCCCACTTGACGCCGACCACCTGGGGGATGCGGCACAACGCCTCGACGGCGGCCAGGCCGATGTTGTCGTTGCGCAGGTACAGCACAAGCGGCAGACCGTCGGACGCCTCCGCGATCTTCTGCACATAGGCCACCACACCGCGCGGCGCCACGAACGGATCGGGCGGCTGGTGCACCATCAGGGCATCGGCACCGGCGCGGCGCGACACGGCCGCCAGTTCGCAGGCCTCGTGGATGCTGCGGCCCACGCCGGCCAAGAGCGGCACGCGTCCGGCCACGCATTCGGCGGCCGCATGCACCATCTGCTGCGCTTCGTGCGCCTGCAGGCCGTAGAACTCGCTGGTGTTGCCGTTGGCGACCAGCACATGCACGCCGGCTGCGACCGCGCGGTCGACCAGGGGCTTGAGCGGCGCCACGCACACTGCGTCGTTCGCGTCAAACGGCGTGACCAGGATGCCCGAGATGCCATCGAGCGCCGCGCGCAGCGCAGGGCCTTGAAAAGAACTCATCTTGCTTTCTGTGTGAAGGGGCGAACCCGGAGCGGCTACTCTAGGAGGCACCGGCAACAGCGTCCAATCCATTCACGGGATGCCGCCATTCAAGAATTGAATCGTGTTCCAGCTCACCCAACTTCGATGCTTCGTGGCCGTGGCCACCGAACTGCACTTCGGCCGCGCCGCCACGTCACTGAGCATGACCCAGCCGCCACTCACGCGACAGATCCAGCTGCTGGAGCATGAGGTCGGCGTGCGCCTGCTCGAGCGTTCGGGCGGCAGCGTACGGCTGACGCCGGCCGGTGCCGTCTTCCTGCGCGAGGCGGAGGACATCCTGCGGCGCAGCCAGGCGGCCACGCTGGCCGCGCGCCGCGCCGTGCGTGCCGACGCCGGCAGCGTGACGGTCGGCTTCATTCCGGCCGCGAGCTTCACGTTGCTGCCGCAGCTGCTGGCGGCCGTGCGCGCGCAGCTGCCCGACGTGCAGGTGGTGCTGCGCGAAATGCAGACGGTCGAGCAGATCGAGGCCATCGGCACCGACCGCATCGAGCTGGGCATCGTGCGGCCGTTCGCGCCGCGCAGCTTCACCGAATCGGCCGCCGTGTTCCGCGAACCCTTCGTGCTCGCGCTGCCCGCAGAACATCCGCTGGCGCAAGACGAGACGATTCCGCTCGCGGCCCTCGAAGGGCAGCCCTTCATCGAATTCTGCCCCTCCGAGTCGCGCTATCTCTACGAGCTGGTCGCCGGGCGGCTGCGCGCCGAAGGGGTTGCTCCGGAAACGGTGCAGACCTTGAGCCACACCCACTCGATCCTCTCGCTGGTGGATGCGGGCGTCGGCATGGCGCTGCTGCCGCGTTCCGCCACCAGGCTGCGCTATGCAGGCGTGGTCTTCAGGCCGCTGCAGGATGCCCCGGGCCTGGACGTGGAGGTGCACCTGGCATGGCGCCGCGGGGGCCGCCACGGCGTTGCCGCCACCTTGCGCCTGCTGATCCAGCAGGCCTTTCCGGCACCGGAAAGGCGTTAGCGAGGGCTGACGGGCGCCAACGTCCTGACCCAGCGCTCGAACGCTGCGCTTTCGAACGTGTGCACACCGCCTGGCGACTTCGAAATGATGGCTTTGGACTTCAAATTGTTGAGCGAGTACTGCACGTCGTACGGCGCGAGCGAAGGGACGCCGAGCGCCTTGGCGAGTTTCGCAAGCGCTGCCTTCCCGAATGGTTTGGCATGTGGGTCGTCGGCGAAGAGCAAAAGAAGCTGGCGCTGCATCGCGTCGAGCGACGACCAGGTTCCTTCGTGGTTTTCTTCTTTGTCCTGTTCTGCCTTTTCAGTTGCGACGGCACGATCCAGGGTGAGCGATGGGTCCATGAGCATGGCCACAACCACCGAGAGGAATGGCTCGGGTTGCTGGTGGAATTCCTGGAAGGCCGCCCACCCTGCGGCGACGTCCAGGGTTCGTCCGCTAGCGGCCTCTAGCTTCTTTGCGACGAATTCGACCAGTTCCCTGCCGAGCAACGGGAACTCTTGAACGGCAGCGCCCACGGAGAAAAGCGGCGCGGTGCTGTTGGAGAAGACGTTGGCGAGCTGCGTGCGCGATGAGCCGGTGAACACCACGCGCAGCTTGTCACTGTTTTTGGTGATGGCGGTTCGCAGCGCCATTGCCATCAGCTCGTTCTCCTTGTTCCGGGCAAGTTCCTGCGCTTCATCGACAAGGAGCAGAAGCTTCTTCTTGGAAATAAGCTTGACAACAAGCTCTTCGATTCGAAGGGCGAGTTCGGTGGCTTCCTTCTTTGTATCGCCCAGCTCGAATTCGATGGCGCCATTCAACTCGCCCGCGCTGCCGGATGCCTTGACCTTCCTGACCGGCTCGTGCAGCCTGTGAAGCGCCTTTTGTGCCAACGTCCTCGGCGTGAGCGCTTCCTCGAGGCCCCGGACAATTGCAATGCCGGGGTTCAACCTCGTCTGCCAGAGGTCCACGTACGCGACTGCGAAGCCAGCAGCGTCGGCTGCTGGCGTCAGGTCTTTGCGCAGAAACACCGTCTTCCCGGTGCGCCGGGGCGCGAAAATGGTCGTGCTCACAACCGGCCCGGCTTGCAACAGAGCCAGATAGCGTTTCGCGAGCGCCGGCCGGGGACAGTGCCAGATCTGGTTCAATTCCATACGAAAAATTATAAGCGACACTCATAATTAGTAAAGTGCTGTTTAATTTTTCAGAATGAATTCAGGGCGACTGCTCTCCCGCCGTCAGCCCCAGGAACGAATCGAGGATGTGGAAATGGTCGTCGTGCAGCTGGCCCTCCATCGCCGCCAGTTCGCCGATGGGCACCCACCGCGTGGCCGCGGCGTCGTCGCCGGCCTGCACCGCCGGCAACGGGCGCTGGCCGAGGTCGAACCAGTGCGCATGGGTGATGACGCGGCCGCGCTGGCTGCGGTCGGGATGGTCGAACACTTTCACGGCCTTGAACGCTGCATCGACCTCGCTGTCGGGCAGCCGCAGGTCGGTTTCCTCGGCCAGTTCGCGCAGGGCCGATTGCCAGACCGTCTCGCGCGGCTCGAGGAAGCCGCCCGGCAGCGCGAACAGGCCCTTGCCCGGTGCGCGGCCGCGCTGGACCAGCAGCACCTGCCCGTCGCACTGGATCACGGTGTCGACCGTCACGAAAACCGGCGGATACGGCGAGCCGTCCCACAGGGCGTTCTCGTGCCGCAGGCAGGCCCATTCCTCCGCGATCCTGGCGTAGTCGGGCTGGCTGGCCCAGGCGCGCAGGAACGCCAGCGTGCTCGCGGGCACCTTGTGGGCGATGGCCGCAAGTGCCGGCTCGATCGAGGCGTCGGCGGCTGCTTCGAAATATGTGTCGCGCAGGGCGCTGGCGCTGATGTCGCCCTGGCGCCCGGCTTCATCGTGCGCCCACTCGGGGAAGTCACGAAGGTAGCTGCTGGTCTCGTCCTTCAGGTGCCCCACCAGCAACACCGACGACACGCCGGGGTGCAGCCGCGCCACGCCCTGCTTCACGGCCTGCGCCCAGCGGGCCTGGTCGTAGTGGTCGCGCACCGGCAGGAAGGCGATCCGCTCGCGGTCGGCCTCGGGCAGTGCGGCGCGGATCATTTCCGCGCGCTCTTCCCAGCTGAATGGGTTGCGCGGCGAGCGCGCCTGGAAGGCCGAGCCGAGCACCACCACGCACGCGGGGGCGGCGGCGAGCGCGCGGCGCAGCAACGCGAGCTGGGCGTTGTGGAAGACCTGGAAGCGGCCGATGTAGACGGCCACATCGACGGCCTTGCTGTTGCTGCTGGACATGTTCGTCATCCTGTGTGTTCTCGCGGTTCGGTGTTGCACATCATCATGCCGCGATGCCGAACACCTGGCGCAGGTAGGCCAGGAAGGTTTCGTCATTGCAGAGCGTCTTGCCCGGGGTGTCCGACAGCTTGGCGACGGGCTGGCCGTTGCAGCCGGTGAGCTTCATCACGATGTTGAGCGGCGTGAGGCCGACGTCGTTGCTCAGGTTGGTGCCGATGCCGAAGCCGGTCTGGGTGCGGTCGGCGAAGGTTCGGTACAGGCCGATGGCCGCCTGCAGGTCGAGCCCGTCGGAGAACACCAGCCGCTTGGTGTGCGCGTCGATGCGCAGCTTGGCGTAGTGCGCCAGCGCCTTCTCGCCCCAGGCGACGGGGTCGCCCGAGTCGTGGCGCAAGCCGTCGAAGAGCTTCGCGAAGTAAAGATCGAAGTCGGCCAGGAAGGCATCCATGCCCACCACGTCGGTCAGCGCCACGCCGAGGTCGCCGCGGTATTCCTGCACCCAGCCTTCGAGCGCGGCGCGCTGGAAGTCGCGCAGCCGCACGCCGAGCGCCTGGTAGGTCTGCAGGTACTCGTGCGCCATGGTGCCGATGGGCACCAGGCCGAGATCCTTCGCGAGCAGCACGTTGGAGGTGCCCTTGAAGAACATCGGCACTTCGCGCTGGAGCGTCTCGACCACCTCGCGCTGCCAGGTGCGCGAGAAGCGGCGCCGCACGCCGAAGTCGAAGAACTCGAACGGATGCTGCCGCGCCGGCTCGTTCGCAAAGTCGCGCAGCAGCGCGATCTTGGATTGCAGCCGCTCGCGGCCCTGCGCGAGCGCGGCCTCGGCGTCGAAGCGGCGGAAGTACAGCTCGTTGACGATGGCGAGCACGAAAATCTCGAACGCCATCGTGTGGACCTGCGGTCCGACCGCGCGGATGCGCAGCGTGTCGCCGTCGGCCTCGGCGGTGATGAACTCGCGCTGGAAGCTGAAGATGCGCAGGAAGTCGACGAAGTCGCTCTTGATGTAGCGCAGGCTGCGCAGGTACGCAAGCTCGTCCGGCGCGAAGCGCAGTGAACACAGGTGGTCGAGTTGCTCGTTCACGTCGGCCAGCAGGTCGGCCAGCGGATAGGCCGGCGCGTTGCGGCACACGAAGCTGTACTCGGCCTGCGTCTGCGGATGGCTGTGCAGCATCGCCTGCCACATCGTGAACTTGTAGAGGTCGGTGTCGAGCGGGCTCTGGATGATCGGTTGCATGGCGGGGTCCTTTCTGCAAGTGGCGTCAGGCATTCGCGCGCAGCAGCGCAAGCACGTCGGCGCTGGAACGAAGCTGCGCGCCGCGCGCGGCCATGTCGTCGAGGAAGGCCTGGTGTTGGGACTCGAAGCCGGCCACCGGGCTCATGCAGTCGGTCACGAGCACCAGCTTGGCGGGGTTGGCCGACGGCAGGTGGGCGACGATGTGCTCGGTCGTGGCGCGCACGCAGTGGCTGCTGGCCTCGCCCGCGACGACGATCAGATCGGCTCGGTCGAGCGACGCGACGAGCCCCATGTTGAGCGACGTGGCGGCATCGCCTTCGTCGGGCACCTCGGCCTGGACGGCGCTGTAGTGCTCGGTCCATGGATTGCTGCCCTTGGCAACCTTCTCGACCATGGCGGCGCGCCGGTCTTCCCAGGCGTTGTAGGCGGCCTTGACGGCCGCATGCACGTTGTGGCCCCAGCTGCCGATCTCGCAGTGCACCGGCCAGACCATCAGCGTGTAGCGCCCGCGGCGCTCGAGTTCGTCGAGGTAAGCCAGCGCGCGGGGCAGCGCCTCGCGGTCGCGCGGCAGGTGGTCGCCGCTGCGCACCTGCGCCGCGGTGATGGCGGTGAAAGGCGCCACCGCCCTGCCCTCGCGCGACTCCCAGAAGGTGGGGTGCGCGATGTCGAAGCGGTGGTGCGAATCCAGCGTCACGGTGATGGCGTCGATGCCGTCCGCGCCCTCGCCGATGAGCGCGGCGAGCCGCAGCATGTCGGCATGCGCGCCCGCCACCGGCAACGCGGGCTGCAGCGGCGCGCCGGTGGCCGGGTCGGTCGGAAGCCAGGCCGCCGGCAGGTCGCAGAAGTCGTTCTGCGGATCGATCACGAGAAGATGGATGTTCTGCTTCATGGCGTCTTTCCTTCTGGTTGTACTGTGCAACTTAGTTTGGTTGTACTGTACAACCACCACGTGCGGTGTCAAGCGTCGGGTGCTTCGGCCTCGCGCGGGCTGAAGGTCCGCGGGAACACGGCGGGCTGCGCCCGGTCGCGCAGGCGGTAGCCCATGGCCGGGCGGCCGGAAGCGCTTTCCACCGGGCCCGCTTCGGCCATGAAGCCCGCGTCGAGCATCCGCTTGCGAAAGGCGCTCTTGTCGACCGCGCGGCCGAGCACGACCTGGTAGGTGTGCTGCAGCTGCGGCAGCGTGAACGGCTCCGGCAGCAGGAAGGCCGGCAGCGAGGTGTATTCGACCTTGCCCCGCAGGCGGGCGATGGCGGCCGCGAGGATCTCGCCGTGGTCGAAGGCCAGGCGCTTGCGGCTCGCGGCCGCGGCATCGGTCCATTCGGCCGGGGCGGCATGGGCACCCTGCCGTGGCGCCGGGTCGTCGCCCGGAATCAGCGCAAAGAACGCATGCGTGGCCGACCATCCGCGCGGATCGCGCTGCGCGCCGCCCCAGCTCCCGAGCTGCTCGAGATAAGGCGCGGCAACGCCGGTCTTTTCGTGCAGCTTGCGCCTGGCGCAGTCGATCAGGCTGGCATCGCGGGCGACGTCGACAAAGCCGCCAGGCAGCGCCCAGCGACCAGGAAAAGGCTCGCCCGGCGCGTCGGGACGGCGGGCCAGCAGGACCTTCAGCGCATCGTCGCGCACGGTGAAGATGACGAGGTCGACAGTGACCAGCGGCCGGGGGAAATCCAGGCCCGGTGGCGTGGCGGATGGTTTCAAGGCAGGTGCTCCTTTTTGTTTGTTGTACAGCACAACTCTCCGGGCGCGCAAATATAGCAAGGGCGTTTTTTCCGCCTCCCCCTTCAGATTTCGCGCCGGCTGCCGATAACCGGTCATGGCGGCGGCTGTCGCGCGCGCCCTCCTTCGTGAAAGAAAGCAAATGAACCTGCGCAATCTCAAGATCGGTGTCCGCCTCGGGGGCGGCTTCGCGGCCATGCTGCTGCTGATGGTGCTCATCTCGGGCATCGGCATCCTGCGGCTCAACGCCGTGGCGCACTCCACCTCGGCGATGGTCGAGGAGGCACTGGTCAAGGAGCGGCTGGCGAACCGGTGGGCCAACCTGCTCGGCCCCAGCATCGTGCACTCCTTCGGCCTGGCGAAGGCCGCCGACCCCGACAACGAGGCCTATTTCAAGAAGCATCTCGGCGAGGGCGTGGCCTCGATCAATCCGGTGCAGCAGCAGATGGACAAGCTGCTCACCACGCCCGACGAGCGCAAGCTCTTCGAGGCCGTGGCCGATGCGCGCAAGCGCGTGCTCGAGCACCTGGGAACCATCAACAAGCTCAAGGCCGCGGGCGACCCGGGCGCCGCCAACCAGCTGGCCGACACGCAATACCAGGCGGCGCTGGACGTCTACAAGCAGGCGGTAAACCAGATCGCCGAGGCGCAGCGCACGCGCATCGACGTGATGGCCCAAGAGATCCAGGACAACCACCGCAGCGCCCGGCTGATGCTGGTCGTCCTGTCGGCCATGGCGGTGCTGCTGGGTGCGCTCTTCGCATGGCGGCTGACCGTCGGCATCGTGCGGCCGATGCAAGGCGCGGTCGAACTGGCGCAGAAGGTGGCTGCGGGCGACCTGAGCACGCAGGTGAGCGTCGGCTCGCGCGACGAGGTCGGTCAGTTGCTCTCGGCGCTGAAGGCCATGAACGACAGCCTCTTCAAGGTGGTGGGCGAGGTACGCAACGGCACCGACACGATTGCGACGGCGTCGAACCAGATCGCCTCGGGCAACCAGGACCTGTCGTCGCGCACCGAGCAGCAGGCCAGCTCGCTCGAGCAGACGGCGGCCTCGATGGAAGAGCTCACGAGCACCGTCAAGCAGAACGCCGACAACGCGCGCCAAGCCAACCAGCTTGCCGTCTCGGCCTCCGAAGTGGCCGTGCGTGGCGGCGGCGTGGTGGGCAAGGTGGTCGGCACCATGGATTCGATCAACACTTCGTCGCGCAAGATCGTCGACATCATCGGCGTGATCGACGGCATCGCGTTCCAGACCAACATCCTCGCCTTGAACGCGGCCGTGGAGGCAGCCCGCGCGGGCGAGCAGGGCCGCGGCTTCGCGGTGGTGGCCTCGGAGGTGCGCAGCCTGGCGCAGCGCTCGGCCGCGGCGGCGAAGGAGATCAAGGGCCTGATCGACGACTCGGTGAGAAAGGTCGAGGCCGGAAGCCAGCAGGTGGCCGAGGCGGGCCGCACGATGGAAGAGATCGTGACCAGCGTGCAGCGCGTGACCGACATCATGGGCGAGATCACCGCCGCAAGCCAGGAGCAGACCACGGGCATCGAGCAGATCAACCAGGCCATCACGCAGATGGACCAGGTGACGCAGCAGAACGCGGCGCTGGTCGAAGAGGCCGCGGCCGCCGCGGCCTCGCTGCAGGAGCAGGCGAGCAGCCTGTCGCAGGTCGTCGGCGTGTTCCAGCTCGGCGGGCCGCAGCGCGCGCTCGCTTGACGCCCCGGCCGCGCCGCAGTCCCCCTTTCGTCAGGGGCTGTGCACGAGGCCCGCGGCCTGCGGTGCGACCGCGGCCGAGCGGCTGCGGCGCCACGCCGCCGGCGGCGCACCGTACTCACGCCGGAACGCGCGGCTGAACGCCGTGTCGGTCTGGTAGCCGACGTTCTCGGCGATGTTCGCGAGCGGCGCATTGCTGCGGCTCAGCAGGTTGGCGGCCAGCAGCATGCGCCACTGCGTGAGGTATTGCATCGGCGAGCTGCCCACCAGGTGCTGGAAGCGCTCGGCCAGCACCGAGCGCGAGCTGCCGGCGGTGCGGGCCAGTTCGTCGAGCGTCCACGCATGGGCGGGGTTCTTGTGCAGCGCCTGGAGCGCGGCACCAACGATGCGGTCGCCCACGCCCGCGAGCCAGCCGGTGCTTCCTTCGGCCCGCTCGCTCATGCAGAGCCGCAACACTTCGATGAACAGCACTTCGGACAGCTTCGCCAGCACGGCCGCACCGCCCGGGCGCGGCGAGCGCGCCTCGCCGAGCGCATAGCGCACCGACGCCTCGAGCCAGGTGCCGGCGTGGGAGCCGCGCACATTGACGCGGACCAGCGAAGGAAGCCCCGCCAGCAGCAGGCGCGCAAGCCGCGCATCGCAGGCCAGGTAGCCGCACACGAGGCGCGTGGTGGCCCCGCCGCCGCCGTAGCAGAGCTGGCGCGGGCGGCGCGACAACACCTCCTCGAGCCGCCCGCCCGTGGCCGGCGGCAGCCCCGGCTGCGAGGCCATGCGGTGCGCGTCGCCCTGCGGAAAAAGGATCGCGTCGCCCGCGATCAGGTGCACCGGGGCTTCGCCCGCGAGCTCGACCCAGCAGTCGCCCTCGGTGATCAGGTGGAAGATCACCACGCGCTCGGCGCCCGGCTCGAGGATGGACGCGACCGAATCGGCGCGCGGCGACTGGTAGCACCAGGGCGCCGTGAATCGGGCATGGATGAAGATCGCCCCGACCAGGCGGACGACGCGCAAGGTTTCCGAGAGCGCGTCCATCAGACCTCCCCGACCTCGACCTGGAGCGTCAACGGCACCGCGAGCTGCAGCGCGGCCGACATCGGCGAGCAGCGATGGCTTTGTTCGACCAGCGTGCGCAGCCGCTCGGGTGGCACGTTGCCAGCGGCAGAGATCCGAACGCGCAGCGCCATGTCGAGCGGGCCGGCGTTCACCGCGTGGCCGTCGGCATCGGCCACGTCGAGCATGCCGCGCGCATCCGAATGGCTGTCGACCGACACCTCGAGCGTCTGCAACGCGATCTGCTGCTGCGCCGCACCCATGGCGATGCGCGTGGCGACGCACGATGCCACGCCGGCACGCAGCAGCCAGCCCGGGGTGACTGTGTCGCCGCCGCCGCCCAGCTCTTCGGGCATATCGGTCGCGGCGGCGGTACCGTTGGCATGCGCCGTGACCACCTTCAACCCCCCGGCCCAGCGCGCCACGGCCTGCGAGTCGGCGTGATGGCCCGCCTCGGGGCGCCGCCGCAGCACCGCTTCCATGCGCCGCAGCGCGGCCGCAACGTCTTGCTGTGCTGCCATGGGCTTCCTTCGCACCGGCATCGGTGAGGGGTGGTCGTCGAGAAATCATTCTGGGCGCGCCGCCGCGCGGTGTCCATCTCCGTTGCGTTCTATGACGATTGGCCGGCGCGGTGCAGGCCGGCGCACATGCGGACGATCGGTCAGGCCGCGCCGACGCGCAGGCAGGACGCCGCGCGCGCGCCGCGCGACATTGCGATTCCCACTCCCCATCACCACCACCAGGAACACGCACCATGAACGCACCCATCGATTTCAGTGCCATCAAGGGCCGCCAGATGACCGCATGGTCGAGCGGCGACTACGCCGTGATCGGCACCACGCTGCAGCTTGTCGGCGAGCAGCTCGCCGAAGCCTGCGACCTGCGCTTCGACGAGCGCGTGCTCGACGTCGCCGCCGGCAACGGCAATGCCACGCTCGCGGCGGCGCGGCGCGGCTGCCGCGTCACCTCGACCGACTACGTGGCCGCGCTGCTCGACCGCGGCGCCGAGCGCGCGCGCGCCGAGCGCCTGGAGGTGCAGTTCCAGCCTGCAGACGCGGAGGCGCTGCCCTTCGAGGACGCGAGCTTCGACGTCGTGCTGTCGACCTTCGGCGTGATGTTCACGCCCGACCACGCCACGGCCGCGGCCGAGCTGGCGCGCGTCTGCCGTCCGGGCGGGCGCATCGGCCTGGCGAACTGGACGCCCACCGGATTCATAGGCCAGCTGTTCAAGGTGCTGGGGCGCCATGTGCCGCCGCCGGCCGGCGTGCAGCCGCCGTCGCTCTGGGGCGTGGAGGCGCACCTGCAGAAACTCTTCGGCGAGCGCGCCGAGTCGATCGCGATCACGCCGCGCCAGTTCAACTTCCGCTACCGCTCGGCGGCGCATTTCATCGAGGTGTTCCGCACCTGGTACGGCCCGGTGCACAAGGCCTTTGCGGCGCTGCCGGCCGAGGGCGCCGCCGCGCTGGAGCAGGACCTGGCCGAACTGCTGAACGGCTGCAACCGCGCGGGTCCGGCCTCGTTGATCGTGCCCAGCGACTACGTCGAGGTGGTCGTCACGCGAAAGGCATCGCGCTAGGCGTGGAGCACCGCCCCTTTGAGCGCCTTGTCGACCTCCTTCTTCGGCCCGCGCAGCGCCAGCCCGACGAGGTCGGGCGCGTCGGCGGACTCGGCCAGGAAGGCGGCGCGGTTGGCCGCGTCGTGGCCGGTGCCGAACATCGCGCCGACGTACACGGCGCGCACGAGGTCGCGCTGGATCGCCTGCCGGTAGGCGCGCAGCAGCGTCTCGGCCGATGCGGCGAAGACGAGCACCGGCTCGCCGAGCAGGCGCGCATGGCTGCGGCCGGCCGCATCGACATACGGCTCGCCCATCGCATCGGGCGCGGCCGACGCGATGCCGGTCGCCACGAAGGCCGTCACGTTGAGCTTCTGCCAAACGGCGAGGTCCTCGCGCACGAGAATCGCCACCTTCGTCTCGAACACCATCTGCGCTGCTCCTGTCTTGTTCAGTGGCAGCGACTGTCGCAAGTTCAGTGCGCCGGGTCTGGAACGTTCGTGCAAATTCAGCACGCCCGGTAGGCGGCGGGCGCGAGGCCGTAGGCGCGGCGGAACCAGCGGCCCAGATGACTCTGGTCCGCGAAGCCGCAGTCCGCGGCCACCAGCGCCGGCGCCTGGCCCGTGCGCAGGCGCCGGCGCGCCTCGGTCAGGCGAAGCTGCACCAGGTAGGCATGCGGCGAGGTGCCGTAGGCGGCGCGAAACACGCGCGCGAGCGCGAAGCGGTCGCATGCGCCGGCCGCTTGGGCAAGCGCGTCGGCGCCCGGGTCGTCGGCGAGGGCCGAATGCAGCAGGTCCCGCGCGCGCCGCGCGATCGGGCTCGCCGGGCCGGGCGCGGCGCCAGCGTCTTCGTCGGGTGCAGGCCGCCCCAGGTGCGGCCGCAGCGCCGCGACCACGGCGTCGAGCGCCGCATCGCGCGCGAGCCGTTCGCGCGGGCGCGCCAGCACGGCGCCGGCATGGCGGATCGCCGCGCCGAGCCGCGGGTCGTCGCCCAACGTCGCGCGAAAGCCGATGCCGTCGTCCGGCACGCCGCCGAGTCCATCGCGCAGCCAGACCACCGGCAGGTACAGCATCGAATAGCTGAAACCGCCGCCGCCGGCCGCGCGCCCGTCGTGCAGCTCCCCAGGCTCGATCAGGATGACGCGGCCGGCCGTGCTCACGCGCCGCGCGCCGCGGCAGAAGAAGTCCTGGTGCCCGCTGTCGGTCACGCCGACGAGCCACTCGTCATGCCGATGCGGGTCGTAGGCATGGCCGAGAAAGCGCGCACGGATCGCCTCGACCCCGCTGTCGGGATCGCGCACGAGGCTCACCTGGTTCGATTGCATCCACTGCCCTTCGTCGTCGACCGCTACGGTGCCTGTTCGCCGCGGAAGCCGCCATTTTCAAGCTCAATCTGGCAAGGACCCTGAGGGCATTGCTTGCCGGACCCCGGTGGGTTGCCTAGACTCCTTGCCATGTCGTCCGCCCTTCTCGCCTTGACCCATGCCCATGCCGCGGCCAGCGTGCATGCGCGCGCCGGGTCGAAGGCGGGCCGCAGGAAACTCCCCGCACATCCCTAGGCCCGGCGGCCCGCTTCCCTCTCCCCTTTCTGCGCAACCATTCACCGCCGGGCACAAGTCCCGCGCGTTCGCGGCCGCTGCCCACCGGCAGGTCCGCACGAATGGAGTGCGTCCATGCATGCAACGATCCACGGCGAGCGCACGCTCACCCAACACGACTTCGCCCGCCTCGGCAAACTGCCGGGCGTCCATCTGCAGACCGCGCTGGCGGATCTGCTCGACAGTGCCGAACTGACTGACGCGCACGCCGTGCCGCCCGACCTCGTGACGATGAACGCGCGGGTCGAGATCGTCGACGTCCACACGCGGCGGCGCCAGACGCTCACCGTTTGCTATCCCGAGGATGCGAGCCCCTCGGCCGGCCTGATCTCGGTGCTCTCGCCGGTCGGGGGCAGCCTGCTCGGCCTGCGTGTCGGCGATACGGCCCGCTGGCAGACGCCGACGGGCGAGACCTGTGCTGCGGAGATCGTGGCCATCCTCTTTCAGCCCGAAGCCGAAGCCGACGCCGGGGCAGCCGGCAGCCACGCGGGCTAGCAGGTCCCACCCACGGCGAAACCGGTTCCCTCGTGGTGCCGAAGCGTGATTCATTTCACGAAAATGGTTGTATTCCATAACCACTCCAGCTGAAACCCGATTGAAACAAGGCGTACCACGGCATTAATATTTGTAAGCCAGAGCAGCCGGCACTCTGGTTTCATCTGCAAGCGCCGGCATTGGAGCGTCGAATGCCACTCTTGTTCTTGATGCGGCTGCAGCATGTGCAGCTTCCCGTCCGGGTCGCCCACCCAGAGGAGCTCCGGCACGTCTCGGTGCTCGTCGCCACGGGCCTGATCGAAGCGGAAGTCGCGGCCCTTCGGTCGACCGCACGCTATGCTGCGTCGCGCGTGGCCACGGTGGTCAGGATCACGGAGGCGGGGATGGCCGAGATCGCGAAGATGGGCGAGGTGCCCGGTTTCGTGAAGACCTCGATGCAGTTCGCGCGCGGGTTCCGTTTGATGTGACTCGCACGACGATGTCGATTCCGCCCGGGCTCGTTCGTCGTACAGGCAGAGGGTCTTCCTCTGCACTTCACAGGAGCACGCCACCATGGCAACCAGCACCATCCGTCTTCACCGCATCCTGCGCGCCCCGCCCGAGCGGATCTACCGTGCCTTCGTCGAACCCGGCGCCTTCGAGCGCTGGCTGCCGCCATTCGGCTTCACCGGCAAGGTCCACCAGATGGACCCGGTGGTCGGCGGGAGCTGGCGCATGTCGTTCACCAGCTTCGGCAGCGGCCAGGGCCATTCGTTCGGCGGCAAGTACCTCGAGCTGGTTCCGGGCCAGCGCGTTGCCTACGACGCACGCTTCGACGATCCGAACCTGCCGGGCACGATGAAGACGACGGTGACGCTCACCGCCGTGTCCTGCGGCACCGACATGGCGATCGTGCAGGAAGGCATTCCCGACGTGATTCCCGCGGAGATGTGCTACCTCGGGTGGCAGGAGTCGCTGGTCGCGCTGGCGCAGCTGGTCGAGCCCGAGATCCCGGGCTGAGCCGGCTGCGAGACGCACGTTATCCGGCGCCACCAGGCGGCGGCGGCCTACAAGGGCAGGTGGGAGGCGGTCCGTAGATTGCAGCCCTTCCGCCACGTCACTTGGAACGACACCATGCCCGGAGAACCCGCCTCTGCCGATTTCGCTGCCTGGATGGCCGCCGAGACCGCCGCCTATGCCGCCGTTCATGCGCTTCACCAGCGCTCGCAGGGCGGGCGTCTCGAGCTGCCCGCAAGCCGCATCGAGCAGATCGCCAAGCTGCGCAAGGAGGCCGACGTCCGCTTCGCGAGCCTGTGGTGCCAGCTCGGCACGCCGGCGCCCGACGCAGCCGTCGCCGCCGTGATGCCGGCGATCCCGGTGGCGCCCGTGGCCGAGCCGGTGCAGCCGCGGCGCATGCACCAGCGAAGCGCCCGACGCCGTTCCAGCGAAACGCGCCTCTTTCCCTGAGCCCCGAAAAGTGGCATGTTGTCTCCTCGTCCTGAGGAGCATCAGATGGCCACTGCCCGTTCGATCGCATCGCTGACGCTGGGCTTCGGCCTGGTGTCGATCCCGGTCCGCCTCTACTCGGCCACCGAAAGTGCCGCGACCGTGCACTTCAACCTGCTGTCGAAGGAAGGCGAGCGCGTCAAGCAGCAGTACGTGTCCGCCGGCGACCCGCAGAAGATCGTCCCGCGCTCGGAGATGGTGAAGGGCTACGAATTCGAGAAGGACCGGTACGTGATCTTCAGGCCCGAGGAGCTCAAGGCGCTCGAGGAAGGCGGAAGTCACCTGATCGACATCGTGGCCTTCATCCCCGCCGATGCGGTGGACCCGATCTACTACGACAAGCCCTACTACCTCGCACCCGACAAGCGCGGCGGCAAGCCGTACAACCTGCTCAAAAAGGCGATGCGCGAGAGCGGGCGCTGTGCGCTCGCCAAGTGGGCCTGGAAGTCGAAGCAGTACGTGGTGCAGGTGCGCGCGCTCGACGAGGGGCTGGTGCTCCAGCAGCTACTGTACGCGGACGAGGTGCGCTCGCTGGCCAACCTCGACATCGAGCAGCTGGAACCCAGCGCGTCCGAGCTCAAACTCGCGCTGCAGCTGATCGACCAGATATCGCAGGACAGCTACGACCCGACGCTGTTCGAAGACGAGGAGAAGAAGCGCATCCTCGCCGCCATCGACGCGAAGATCGCCGGCGAGGAGATCGTCGCCGCCGACCATCCTGAGGATGCGGGCACGGGCCAGGTGATCGACCTCGCCGAAATGCTCAAGGCCAGCCTCGCGCGCCGCCCGGGCGCCGATGCCAAGGCCGCGCCGCTGCGCAGCGTTCCGAGCAAGGCCAAGCGCGCGCCCAAGGCGCCCGAGAAGGCCGCTGCGGCCCCGGCACGCGTGCGCATGAAGAAGTGAACGCCTCGTCCGGGCCGTCGACGCCCTACACGCTGCGCGGCGTGGTCCAGCTGCTGGGCCTGTCGCGGCATGCCGTGAGCAAGCTGATCGAGCTCGGCTTCGTCGCGCCGGTGAAGACGCCCGGGGGAACCTGGCAGTTCTCGTTCCAGGACGTGGTGCTGCTGCGCTCGGCGCACGAACTGCGCGCGGCGCGCATCCCGACGCGGCAGATCCTGCGGTCGCTGCGGCAGCTCAAGGCCGGGCTTCCCGCGGAGATGCCGCTCGCGGGCCTGCGCATCAAGGCCGAGGGCGCCCGCGTCACGGTGCGCTCGTCCGATGCGCACTGGGAGCCCGACACCGGCCAGCTGGTGCTGGACCTGCGCATCGAGCCCGGTGCCGGTTCGGTGAGCTTCCTGTTCGCGCCGCAGGACCGCAGCGCCAGCAGTGCCACCATCGATCTCGATGCGCTCTTCGCGCGCGCGGAGGCGCTCGAGGCCACGGCACCGGCGGAGGCCGAATCGCTGTACCGGCAGATCCTCGTGCAGGACCCGGCCCATGCCCATGCCTACCTGAACCTCGGCTTCATGCTGTGCGAGGCAGGCCGCTGCGCCGAAGCCGCCGACCTCTACGAGGCGGGTGTGCGGCACTGCGGCGACGATCCGCTGATGCACTACAACCACGCGGTCGCGCTTGAGGGCGCGGGCCGGGTCGGCGATGCGCTGGCCAGCTACGAAAAAGCGCTGCAGCTGCAGCCCGACCTGGCGGATGCGCACCAGAACGCGGCGCTGCTCTACGCCGAGCTCGGGCACAAGCAGCTCGCGATCCGGCACTTCAGCGCGTTCCGGCGTCTTCAGGGCAAGGCGTAGATGCGGGCGTCGCTTCTTCCTACGCCCGGGGCAGCCGCTTCGCGCTAGGTTCGGCCACATCGATCCACTGCAAGGAGTTGAATCTTGGCCACTGGCGGCAGAACCCTCTGGAAGGGCGCGATCAGTTTCGGGCTGGTGCACATCCCCGTGGGCCTGCACACCGCGAGCACCGAGCAGGGCGTCGACTTCGACTGGCTCGACAAGCGCAGCATGGACCGCGTCGGCTACAAGCGCATCAACAAGCGCACCGGCAAGGAGATTGCCGCCGAGAACATCGTCAAGGGCGTCGAGTACGAGGACGGCAAATACGTCGTCGTCTCGCGCGAGGAGATCGAGGCGGCCTACCCGCGCACCACGCAGACCATCGAGATCCAGCGCTTCATCGACGCCAACGAGATTCCGTTCCTCTACCTCGAGCGGCCCTACTACGTCGCACCGGTCAACAAAGGGCACAAGGTCTACGCGCTGCTGCGCGAGGTCATGGTCAAGACCGGCAAGATCGGTCTCGCCAAGGTGGTGATCGCCACCAAGCAGCACCTGGCCGCGCTGGTGCCCGCGGGCGAGGTGCTCGTGCTGAACCTGCTGCGCTGGGGCGACGAGGTCAAGCCCGTCGAGGGCCTCGACCTGCCGCCCGCCGGCGTCAAAGCCGCCAGGATCACGCCCGCCGAAATGAAGATGGCCGAGCAGCTCGTGAAGGACATGAGCGGCACGTGGAAGCCCGAGGAATTCAAGGACGAGTTCAAGCACGCGGTCATGAAGGTCGTCGAGAAGAAGGTCAAGGCGGGCGACACCGAAACGGTGATCGAGCCCGAAGAAGAGGCACCGTCGCAAGGCGCCGAGGTCATCGACCTGACCGAGCTCCTGACCCGCAGCCTGCGCGGCGGCAAGGCCGCCCGGAAATCGGAGGCCGCGCCGGCGAAGAAGACAGCGGCCGCGAAGAAGACCGGTGCCGCCGCGAAGAAGGCCGCGGGCAAGAAGGCGCCGGCCTCGCGCCGCAAGGCGGCGTAGGTTTCCGCCGGTTGGTGTGGGGAGTCACACAGTTGCTGCGGCTTGTGCACGGTTGGTGAGCCGTTCCCACGATGTGCCGCTGTGCCGCTGTGCCGCTGTGCCGCTGTGCCGCTGTGCCGCTGTGCCGCTGTGCCGCTGTGCCGCTGTGCCTGACTCTCGAGCTCTGCGTGTCCGAGTAAGCCCTTCGTCGTAAGCGGGTTTCACCCGTTTACGCGGCGCGCGTACATGGGAAGGATTTGTTTTCTGAAAAATCAGATGGAGACGAAATGACCGTTACTCGGCGCCAGCTTGCCTTGTCCGCCTTTGGGACCGCCTTCCTTGCCGGATGTACAAGCGTTCCGACCATGCCACCTCCTGCAGTGTCTTCAGCCCGGCTGAGGCGCATCGCGCCAGCACTGAACGCGCAGGTCGGCGTCGGCACTTTTCCAGGCGCCGTGTCCCTTGTCTCGCACGAGGGAAAGCTTGTGCACCATGAGGCGGTTGGCTTTCTCGACGCTGCCAAGACCAAGCCCATGCCGCGCGACGCGATTTTCCGGCTCGCCTCCATGACCAAGCCGTTGACCTCCGTCGCCACAATGATGCTGACGGAGCAAGGTGTGCTGAAGCTCAACGACCCGGTCACGAACTGGTTGCCCGAACTCAAGGATCTCAAGGTCGAGACGCCGGCGGGCGACGTGCCGCTGGCCCGTCCGATCACCGTGCAAGACCTGCTCATGCATACGGCAGGCTTCGTCTACGGTCCAGCCAGCCCGTCGCCGCGCATCGGCAAGATGTACGCGGACCTGGGTATCGAATCGCTGGAAACCGACATCACCGGCGACGAGATGCTCAAACGCCTGGGCACCATCCCACTGGCGTACCAGCCAGGCACGACTTGGTTCTATTCGATTGCTACCGACGTGCTGGGCTTGCTGCTGGAGCGCGCGACCAAGAAACGTCTGGACGTGCTGATGCAGGAGATGCTGATCGGCCCGTTGGGCATGACCGACACCGCCTGGTGGGTGCCCCCGGCCAAACGCAGTCGTCTGGCAGAGGCGCTGGAAAGTGACGCGCAGAAGGCGTCGATGCTGCGTGCCTACCGCCACGACACCGACCCAGCGCCACGCACCTACCTCAAAGGCGGCGCCGGATTGGTTGGCACGGGCGCGGACTACCTGAAGTTCGCGCAGATGGTGCTGAACGGTGGAACCGACGGCCAGACCCGATACCTGTCGCGCAAGACCGTGGAATTCATGCTGTCCGACCATCTGATCGGCAAAGCCGGGGTGCCCAGTGCGACCACCGGCCCGGGATACGGTTTCGGGTTGGGATGGGGCGTTCGCCTCTACGACGGCGTGGGCTGGACGCCTGGCAGCGTGGGCGACGCAATGTGGGCCGGCGCCTGGGGAACGAGCTTCTGGATCGACCCGCGCGAGCAGCTGGTCGGCGTGCTGATGGCGCAATGCCCCTCCAACCGGATTCACACACGGATGTTGTACAAGAATCTGGTCTATGGGGCTGTGTCTTGACGGGTGGCAACCAGGCTACTCTGGTCGATAGCCTCGCGCAGGAAAGCGCATCGAGAGATGCGTAGGTCCGCTGCCCATAGCGGACATCGCGCTACGCATCAGTTTTGCAATCCTCCCGGCTATGCAAGCATGGTCGGCCGTTTTGACCCTGTCGCCCCCGGGGGACGCCGTCGTTCGAATAATCGCCCTTCTGGATAAGAGATCTCAAGATGCACATTGGAATCATTGGGTCGGGCAACATTGGCAGCACGCTCGCCCGCAACCTCAAGGCATTGGGCCACGAAGTGCTGATTGCGAACTCACGGGGTCCGGCAACGCTCGCGGCTTTCGCAGCCGAGACTGGGGTGGTCGCTGCGACGGTCGAGCAAGCATCAGGCGCTGCGGACTTGGTCATCATCGCCATCCCGCAATTGGCGGTCGCCGACCTTCCCCATGAAGTGCTGCGCAAGAACCCTGCTGTGGTCGTCGATGCAGGCAACTACTACCCCACCCGCGATGGTGTCGTGGCGCAGGTTGAGGAAGGGGCCACGGACAGCGAATGGATTTCTTCGGTGCTGGGCAGGCCCGTCGTCAAGGCCTTCAACAACATCCTGGCTGAGAGCTTGGCGACACGCGGCCACTCGGGTGGAAGCGCTGGACGCATTGCACTTTCAGTTGCCGGCGACAACACTGAAGCCAAGCACCTTGTACAAGGCGTCGTCCGCGAGTTGGGGTTCGATGCCATTGATGGCGGAACACTCGCTGAATCGTGGAGGCAGCAACCCGGAACCCCCGCGTACTGCAAAGACCTGAACGCCGCACAACTCAAAGAAGCATTGGCAAGCGCGAGCAAGACGGAGATACCGAGCTACAGAAAAGACGCTGATCGCGCCGCAGCACCATACCTGACGCCTTTCAAGGGCTGACGAGAGGCGTGACGGCCATTCGCGATGCCGCTCTGGCCGATCTTCTTCCGTGCATCCCGACAAATGGGTAGCCCGTCGACGGTTGTCAAACGAAACCGACAGCAACAGACCGGTCGCCGCAGCAGCCCGAGCCGCTACAGTCAGGCACGGCCGAGCGTTCCCCTGCCGGCAATCAAGCGCCCTGGTGCTCTGGCGTACCAACAAGGTGTGATGCAACCGCAACATGAGCCCGGTATTCCTGTTGCTCGTCCATGCAGATCCGCAGCAGGCCAAGCGCCTGCTGCGGCACCTCGCGCCGGTGGGGCGCTGCTTCGTCCATGTCGATGCCAAGGCCGATCTCTCAGCGTTCCAGGTCGCAGACCCCCATGTGGCGTTCGTGAACCAGCGCATCGATGTGCGCTGGGGCGCCATCTCTCAGGTGGAGGCCACCTTGCGGCTCATGCGCACGGCGCTGGCCACATGCGATCTGTCGCAGGTGAGCCATTTCGTGCTGCTCTCCGGAAGCTGCTATCCACTGCGTCCGATGGACGAGTTCCGCACCTATTTGCAGCAGCATGCGGGCACCAACTTCATCAAGCTGATGCCATTGGCGAGCACGCGCAAGCTGCATGAGCGCGTGCGTCACTTCTGGTTCTACGAGGACCTTCCGGTCGACGGGCGCAAGTTAACCGGCGTGCGGCTGCTGCGCGGCGTGCTGCAGTTTGCGGGCAAGCTCGGGCGCCGTTCGTTCCCGCTCATTCCCGCGTGGTACTTCGGCTCGCAATGGTGGGCGCTGACGCCCGAGGCCGCGGGCTACCTCGTGGGCCATCCGCAGCAAGAGGCCGTGAAGCGCTTCCTGCGGTTCTCCAAGGCACCCGACGAGATCTACTTCCACACGCTGCTCGCGAACTCGCCGCTGCAGCACACCGTGGAGCCTGTCAGCGGCAGCGGCGTCTGGGACGCGGCGAACCTGCACCTGATCGACCCGTCGCTGTCGCGCTGGTTCCAGGCCTGCGACTACGAGGAGGTCGTCGCGTCGGGGCGGTGGTTCGTGCGCAAGGTCGGCAGCGACATCTCGCGCGACCTCTGCGACCGCCTGGACAGCAATCTGGCCACGGCAACCGGCGAGCAGCGCGCGTAGCGGCGCCTCAGGGCCGCCGCTGCGCGCGGTGCGCGATCCATTCGTGGGCGCTTTGCCGCAGTGCCGCCTGCGCATCCTCGAAAGAGGGATGAACACCGAACATTGAAAGACGACACAACACGCTCGCCTGCCTGCGGATCTCGACCGTGGCGAGAACCGCGGACTCGGAGAGTGCCGCGACCTGGAAGTGCAGCGTGCATCCCTGGTATTCCTCGACCGGCTCCCGCTTCACACGCATCACCTCGGCAGCGACCGCAGCCATGGCTTACGGCCGGATGATCACCGTCGGAGGCTGGATCACGATGGCCGGCGGATGGACCACGACGCCGGGCGGCGGGTGGCCATAGGACGGCGCTTCATAGACGGGCTGCGGCGCAGGCTCCCTGCATTTGCGCTTCTCCTTGAAGCCGCCGTTCTTTTCGTACTTGCGCTCGACCTTGCAGTGCCCGTCCCAGTACGACTCCTTGTGCGGGGGGCCGCCATGCCGGCCCTTGCGGCCGTGGCCGCTCTCGTCCTTGTGGGGATCGGCGAGCGCGGGAGACATCACGGCGGCAAGCAGCAGCGCAATGCAGGACAAGGGACGGAGGCGATGGGTCATGGGCGCTTTGGATGTGATTTATTCCCATATATCCTACTCTCCGCGCGAACTTTCTTCTGCTCGATTGCCAGTATTTAGCCCTCCAGGCGCGGCATCCAGTCCTCGACGCCGCCCGAAACGACCCGCCGCCGGAACGTGGCGCGCCACCGTTCGGCCAGTACCGCCAGTTCGGCAGCGCGCGACCATTCGGCCGCGAAGCGCGCATCCCGCGAGAACAGCAGCGCGATCAGCCGCGACAGGGGCCAGTCGGGATGCGGCCGGGCGACCAGTTCGGCCTGCGCGCCCGCGTGCAGCCAGCCGGGTTCGAGCGTGCGGTAGTACCAACCGGTGCGGCCGCGCGACTGCATCTCGCGCGCCATGCCCGGCTCGCCGAAGCGCACGTCGAGCTTCCAGCAGGGCTGCCGTCCCTGGGACACCTGCACCAGCGCCTCGCCGAGGCGCACCACGTCGCCGATGCAGACGCTCGATTCGTCCCAGCCGCGCGTCGAGACGTTCTCGCCGAAAGCGCCCGCATGCGCCAGCAGATCGGCGCGCCGGCTCCACGACGCCCACTGCGCGTAGTGCTCGCGCGGGTAGTGGTGCAGCGCCTTCTCGGGGCCGCCATGGACGCGCAGGTCGGCCTGCGCGTCGCCCTGCAGGCCCGTGGCCGACAGCCACGCCCGCTCCTGCACCGGCGACTTGACGATGCCGCTGGGCCGGCCGTCCGGCAGCGGCGCCACCGGGCCGGCCAGCAGCGCATCGATCACCGTGGGGCCGAGAGCCGTCATCGGGCGTCCTCCGCAGGGCAGCCCGCGCCATCCGCCGGCCGCGCGGCCAGCGCCGCTGGCGCCGTCTCGGCCACGAGCTGGCCGATGGCCGCGCCGAGCGCCATGTCGTCGAGCACGCCGAAGTGGCTCATCCGGATGCGGCCTTGCCGATCGATCAGCACGCTGCTCGGCGTGCCCTGCAACTGGTACTCGCGCATGGTCGCGGGGATGCTGCCGCGCGCGGGCGTGTCGATGCCGATCGGGAAGATGTAGCGGTACTCGCGCACGAAGGCGGCGAGCGCCGCAGGGGTCATCACCTCGTGGTGCTCGAACACCGTGTGCAGGCCGATGACGGCCACCTGATCGGCGTCGAACAGCTGCCGCGTCTTCTTTGCCTGCGGCAGGCCATGCGTCGCGCAGGCCGGGCAGAGCATCTGGAACGCATGCAGCACCACCACCCGGCCGCGCAGCGACGCCAGCGTGAGAGGTGCGTCGGTGTTGAGCCATTGGGCGACTTCCCATTCGGGCGCCGGGGCAAAGCTGTGGTTCGGCATGTCGGATGCTCCAGGTGAGAAGAAAAGGTCAGGCAACGCCGGTGCGCAGCTTGACCGACGGGAAATCAAGCGGCACGTCGAACGCGACATTCACATAGTTGGTGAAGAGGTTCAAGGCCACGTGCGCGAGGATCTCCACGATCTGGCCGTCGTCGAAGCCCACGTCGCGCAGCGTCTGCACGTCGGCCGCCGAGACCTGGCCGCGCGCCTCGACGAGCTGCAGCGCGAAGCGCAGCGCGGCCGCGGTGCGCGGGTCCGACGATTCGCCGGCCTGGGCCGCCGCCATCTCCGCCGCCGACACGCCGGCCTTGCGCCCGAGCGCGGTATGGGCGGCCAGGCAGTAGTGGCAGGCGTTGCGGTCGGCGACGGCCACCGCGATCTGTTCGCCGAGCTGCGGCGGGATCGCACCACCGCCGAGTGCGCCGAACGCACCCCACATGCTCTGCAGCGCCGCCGGCGAATTGGCGACCGCGCGGAACATGTTGGGCGTGGCGCCGAATGCGCCGTGGATCTGCGCCAGCAGGTCCTTGGCGGCACCGGAGGCTTCGGCGGGGTTCACGAGGGGAATGCGGGACATGGGATTTCCTTTGAAGAGTGGATCGGAGAAGCCAGTGTCTTCGCGTTCGCCGTATGATATGGCTCGTTTCGTCGGAACAACATACCTTTTCGTCCACGTACGCACCATGCTCCCACCCATCGACCGGCTCTCCGCCCTGCTCGAGCGCTTCCATGTGCGGGCTCACCTGTTCCATGCCGGCCCGCTATGCGGCACCACGAAATTCGTGGCCGAGCCGGGCCGCGGCTTTCTGCATGTGCTGCGCCGCGGCGAAATGGTGGTGACGCATTCGTCGCGTGCCGGCGTGCCGCGCCGCGTGATGGTGAAGGAGCCGACGCTGCTCTTCTATCCGCGCCCGCTCGCGCACGACTTCCACAACGCGCCTTCGGAAGGCTCCGACTTCGTCTGCGCCACGCTCGCCTTCGATGGCGGCGACATGCATCCGCTCGCGCGCGCACTGCCGCCGCTGGTACGGCTTCCGCTGCGCTCGGTGGAGGGGCTCGAGCAGTCTCTGGCACTGCTGTTCGCCGAGACCGGCCGCGTGCTGTGCGGCCATCGCCTGCTCGCCGACCGGCTGTTCGAGGTAGTGCTGATCCAGCTGATGCGCTGGCTGCTCGACCATCCGCACGAAAGCGACATGCCGCCGGGCCTGCTCACCGGCCTCGGCGATCCGGCGCTCGCGCGCGTGCTGGTGGCCCTGCACGAGCGCCCCGGTGACGCCTGGACGCTCGAGCGCATGGCGCGCGAGGCCGGCCTGTCACGCAGCGCGTTCGCCGAGCGCTTCAAGGCCGTGGTGGGCGCCACGCCCGCGGACTACCTGGCCCACTGGCGCCTGTCGATCGCGCAGGCCGAGCTGCGCCGCGGCGCCTCGATCAAGACCATCGCCGACACGCTCGGCTATGCCAATGCGTCGGCGTTGTCGCGAGTGTTCGCGCAGAAGATCGGCATGTCGCCGCGCGAGTGGCTCGCCACCCGCGACTGAAAACGGCCGGCAGCTAGCGAACCCGCGCCACGCTGTCCTGCAGGCTGCTGCGCAGCGCGAGCTTGCGCACGACGGCCGAGAACGCGCGCGTCGCTGCCGCATCGCGCGCGGCCGGCGACCACAGCATGCCCGGCGTGCGCACGGGCGTGGGGCTCTCGAGCCGGACCACGACGAGCCCCGAGAGCGGGTTCACCACGTTGGCGGCCACGATCGAGGCGAGCTGCGTCTTGGCGACGAGGTCCATCATCGGCGCCAGCGTGTTGATCTCGGCCACCACGTGCGGCGCTGCGCCGCACGAGCGAAAGCACTCGTCGAGCATCTGGCGCGTGGCGAAGCTGGCCGGCAACAGCGCCATCGGCAGGCGGTGCAGCTCCACCATGCGCACGCGCTTGCGCCGCGCGAGCGGATGCTTCTTCGCCACCACCAGCACCATCTCCTCGTTGTAGAGCGGCTCGAACTGCAGCGGCCCCGGCACGGCCGGCCGGTAGGCGATGCCGAGGTCGAGCGTGCGCTCGGCGAGGCGCGCGGCGATCTGGTCGGCCGACAGTTCCTCGACCACCACCTTCACCTGCGGATGGCGCGCATGGAAGCTGGCGATGCAGTCGGGGATGAAGCCGAGGTTGAAGGTGTGCGTCGAGCCCACGCGCAGTTCGCCCGCCACTTCAGAGCGGTCCTGGCGCAGCGCGCCGAGCCCGAGGTCGATCTCGTGCAGGGCCTTGGTGCAGTAGTGCAGGAACTCGTCGCCCGCGTCGGTCAGCGCCACGCGCTTGCCCGCGCGGTCGAAGAGCGGCGTGCCGAGCTCTTCCTCGAGCTGCTTGATCTGGTGCGACAGCGTCGACTGCGTCACGTGCAGGCGCTCGGCCGCGCGCGTGAAGTTGAGCGAGCCCGCAAGGGCGATGAAGTAGCGCAGGTGCCTCAGTTCCATGGCCTTGCCCGGGTGCGTTGATCGATGGCATCGATGGTAACGATGGAAAACAATCATTTTCCGAACCCGCGGCCGCCGCCTAGAGTTCGCGCACCCCACAACAACGACAGGAGACGACCCGGTGCATCAAGTCCTCAGCGGCATCAAGGTGCTGGAGCAAGGCACGTTCATCACGGGGCCGGCCGCGGGCATGTTCCTCGCCGACCTGGGCGCCGAGGTGGTCAAGATCGAGCAGCCTGGCGCGGGCGATCCGTTTCGCGCATTTCGCGGCGGCCTCTACAGCCCGCACTTCCAGACCTACAACCGCAACAAGCGCAGCATCACGCTCAACCCCAAGCTGCCTGCCGACGCGGCCGTGTTCGACGAGCTGGTGAAGGACGCCGACGTCTACATCCAGAACTTCCGCCCCGGCGCGGCCGATCGATTGGGCGCGGGCGAGTCGCGGCTGCGCGCGCTCAACCCGCGGCTCGTGTATTGCGCGATCAGCGGCTTCGGGCAGACCGGCCCCGCCGCTGGCCGCCCGGCCTACGACACCGTGGCCCAGGCCGCGAGCGGCTTCCTGAAGCTGCTGGTGAACCCGGCCAACCCGCGCGTGGTGGGGCCCGCGCTCGCCGACGCCATGACGGGCTTCTATGCCGCCTATGGCGTGCTCGGCGCACTGGTCGAGCGCGGCCGCACCGGCCAGGGGCGCTCGGTCGAGGTATCGATGCTCGAGGCGATGTGCCACTTCAACCTCGACGCGTTCACGCACTACTTCTCGGAGAGCGAGGTCATGGGCCCGTTCAGCCGGCCCAGCGTTTCGCAGTCGTATGTGCTCGAGTGCGCCGACGGGCTCTGGATCGCGCTGCACATGTCCTCGCCGGAGAAGTTCTGGCAGGGGCTGGCCAATGCGATCGAGCGCCCGCGCCTGTTCGCCGATGCGCGCTTCGCGTCACGCGAGGCCCGCATTGCGCACCAGGAGGACCTGATCGCGCTGCTCGGCGAGCTGTTTCGCCAGCGCCCGCGCGCGAGCTGGTGCGCACGGCTCGAGGCCGAGGACGTGCCGCATGCGCCGATGTACGACACGCGCGAGGCGATGGAAGACCCGCAGGCGCTGCACCTGCAGCTGCAGGTGAGCGCGCCGCATCCCGAGGGCGGCGAGTGGCACACCATCCGCTCGCCCGTGAGCTTCGACGGCGAACGCGCGCTCGAGGTCACCGCCCCGCCGGTGCTTGGGGCGGACAACGCGGCGATTGTCGATCCCATCCGCCATCGACTCGGCCAGGCCGGCAGCGCCGCCGGCTGACATTTCAAGAGAACCAGGAGACAAGCCCGATGACCCCATCGAACGAAGACGAGCTGACGCAGGCCGTGCTGCAGCGGCTCGAGGGCGCGAGCGACGCGCGCTTCGCGCAGGTGATGCGCTCGCTCATCACGCACCTGCATGCCTTCATCCGCGAGGTGGACCTGAAGCCCGACGAGTGGATGCAGGGCATCGAATTCTTGACCGCGACCGGGCAGGCCTGCACCGACCGCCGCCAGGAGTTCATCCTGCTGTCGGACACGCTGGGCGCCTCGATGATGGTGGTGATCCTCGACCAGCTGCGCGCCGCGGCCGGCAAGCGCAGCCGTGCCACCGATGCCACAGAGATCAGCGAGGCCACGCACGCCACCGTGCAGGGTCCGTTCTACTGGGAGGGCGCGCCCGACTTGCCGCTCGGCGCCGACGTGGCGCAGGGCGCGCGCGGGGAGCCCACCTTCTACAGCGGCCGCGTCACCGACACCCAAGGCCGCCCGATCGAGGGCGCGCTGCTCGACATCTGGTCGGGCGACGGCGAAGGCGTCTACGACATGCAGGTCGAGGGCGCGACCATGTCCGCGCGCGGCCGCATCCGCACCGACCACGAGGGCCGCTACTGGTTCTGGTCGATCCGGCCGACCTTCTATCCGATCCCGGTCGATGGCCCAGTGGGACGCATGCTCGATGCGATGGGCCGGCATCCCAACCGCCCGGGCCACATCCACATGATGGTCTCGGCGCCCAACCATGTGCCCGTGACCACGCACCTGTTCGTCGCGGGCAGCCCCTACATCGAGTCCGACGCGGTGTTCGGCGTGCGCCCGCGGCTCATCGTCGATTTCGAGGCCCACCCCGCGGGCCGCGGGCCCGACGGCCGGCTGCTGGAGACGCCCTACTGGTCGGCGCACTACGACTTCCGCCTCGAACCTCGCCACGCCTGAAGGAACCCGCCATGAAGATCGGAAAATCCACCGTCCCGCGCAGCGCCATCTGCACCTCGGACGAACACACCATCGTCGTACGCGGCCAGGACCTGTGCCGCGACCTCATCGGCCAGCTGTCGTTCGCCGACTACTTCTTCCTGCTGCTGACCGGCCGCCGTCCCGACGCCGCGTGCAGCGCGGTGCTCAATGCCACGCTGGTCGCGATCGCCGAACACGGCCTGGTGCCGAGCGTGCAGGCCAGCCGCATGACCTTCGCGGCGGCACCCGACGCGCTGCAGGGTGCGGTGGCAGCCGGCATCCTCGGCTGCGGCTCGGTCATCCTTGGCGCCTCCGAGACGGCCGGGCGCCTGTTCGTCGACGTGGCGGCGCGCACCGACGAAGGTACGACGCTCGAGGACGCCGCCGCCGAAGCGATCGGCCGGCTCAAGGCGGCGCGCGCCGCGATCCCGGGCTACGGCCATCCGCTGCACAAGGCGCGCGACCCGCGCGTCGACCGGCTGATCGAGGTGGCGGCCGAAGCCGGCGCCGACCTGCGCTACGTGCGCATTGCGCAGGCGCTCGAAGACGCGATCCCGGGCATCGTCGGCAAGGACCTGCGCATGAACGTCTCGGCCGCGATTCCCGCGGTGCTGCTCGGCGTGGGCTTTCCGGTCGCGTCGCTGCGCGGCGTGCCGATCCTTGCGCGCACCGCGGGCCTGATCGCCCACCTCGCGGAAGAAGCAGAGACACCGAGCGGCTTCGCGCTCTCCTACCAGGCCACGCGCGAGCTGCAGTACGACGGCACGCTGCCCGCCGGCTTCGGGGAGGCGGCATGAAGCGCCGCGCGCTCGTGGCGGCGGCGGCGCTGGCCGCCACGCTCCCGGTGCCGCACGGCATGGCCTGGGCCCAGGCGGGCGGCGATGCGCGGCCGATCAAGCTCATCGTGCCGTTCGCGGCCGGCACCTCGACCGACATCGTGGGCCGCGTGCTGGCCGATGCGCTCGGGCGCCAACTCTCGCAGGCCGTGGTCGTGGACAACCGGCCCGGCGCCGGCGGTGCCATCGGCAGCGAGCTGGCGGTGCGCTCGGGCGCCGATGGCCACACGCTGCTGCTCGGCACGGTCGGCACGCACGCAATCAACGCATCGCTCTACAAGCGGCTCGGCTACAGCCCGCAGCGCGACTTCGTGCCGCTCGGCTTCGTCGGTGCCACGCCGACGCTGCTGGTGGTCGCGGCCGCGGCGCCGTGGAAGAGCGTGGCGGACCTGCGCCAGGCGAGCGGCAAGTCGGTGAGCTTCGCCTCGGCCGGAAACGGAACCTCGGGCCACCTCGCGGGCGAGCTGCTCAACCTGCGCCTCGGCAAGGACTTCGTGCACGTGCCCTACCGCGACGGCAACCAGGCGCTCAACGAAGTGATCGCGGGCAACGTGCAGTTCATGTTCTATCACCCGGCCGCCGTGCTGCCGCAGGTGCGCGCGGGCACGCTGCGCGCGCTCGGTGCATCGAGCGCGAAACGCAGCGCGGCCGCGCCCGAGGTGCCCACGCTCGCCGAGCAGGGCATCGCCGACTTCGACCTGGTCGCGTGGTTCATGTTGTATGCGCCCGCCGCGATGCCCGCCGCGCAGCGCGAGCGGCTGCGCGAGGCGGCGCAGGCGGTGCTGGCCCAGCCCGAGGTGCAGCGCCGGCTCGCGGCCCAGGGCATCGAGCCCGCCGCCATGGACAGCGTGGAGATGAGCGCCTTCGCGACGGCCGAGATCGCGAAATGGGGCGAGGCCGTGCGCCGCTCGGGTGCGCAGGTCGATTGACGCGTACGGCACCGAGATCAAAAAACCACAGGAGACAAGCATGCGTTCGACAACGACGACAACCACAACAAGCCTCATGCGGAAGATGCTCGGCCTGGCACTGGGCCTCGCAAGCCTCGTGGCCGCGGCCCCCGCATCCGCCCAAACCCCCGCCGGCGGATGGCCGAGCAAGCCGATCCGCATCGTGGTGGGCTTCGCGCCCGGCACGCCGCCCGACATCTTCGCGCGCATGTATGGCGAGTACGCGGGCCGCAAGCTCGGCGTGCCCGTGATGATCGACAACCGGCCCGGCACCGCCGGCAACCTCGCCTCCGACACCGTCGCGAAGGCGCCCGCCGACGGCTACACCTTTCTGTACAACCTCTCGACGGCGTTCACGATCAATCCCTACATCTACAGCAAGCTGCCGTTCGACCCCGAGAAGGACCTGACCCCGGTCGCCACCACGATGCGCCAGGGTCTCGTGCTGATCGCCACCACCAAGTTCCCTGCCAAGACGCTCAAGGAACTCGTGGCCGCGGCGAAGGAGAAGCCGGGCACCTATTCGCACGCCTCCTACGGCGCGGGCAGCCCGTCGCAGCTCATCGTGGAGTCGCTCAAGGACGAGGTCGGCATCGACATGCTCCATGTGCCCTACCGCGCGAGCCCGATCGCCGACCTGGTCGGCGGCCAGGTCGACACGCTGATGGAGCCGATCGCCACCGGCTACCCGCTGATCAGCGCCGGCCGCGTGAAGGCACTGGCCTACTCGGGACCGGAGCGTCACCCCGCGCTGCCCGACGTGCCTACGCTGTCCGAGGCGATGCCCGGCTACTCGATGATGTCGTGGCACGGCATCTGGGCGCCCGCGGCCACGCCTGCGGCGGTGCTCGAGCGCTTCAACGCGGTGTTCGTGGAGGCGAGCAAGGACCCCGACCTGGCCCGCCGCATCCGCGAGCTCAACAGCGAGCCGCTCGGCGTGACGCGCGCGGAAATGACGGCGATGGTGCGCCGCGATGCCGAGATCTACAGCCGCGTGGTGAAGGCGCGCAACATCCGCGTCGATTAGGGCGGAATCGGCGAGAGGCCGGGCGCTTGCATGGCCGCCATCGCCAGCAGCGTCTCGCCGAACCCGCCCCGCGCACGCGGGTCGGTGCGCGCGCTCGTCACGACGCGCGGGCCCGCGCTCCAGGCGATGCTGGCGCCCGCGGCCTCGAGCGCCTCCACCAGCGCCACGTCTTCGCTGCACGCCAGCGGCGAGAAGCCACCGGCGCGAAGGTAGGCCGCGGTCGAGACGCCCAAGTTGGCGCCGTGCACGTGCCGATGGCCATCGGCGCGGTTGTAACGCCCTTCGAAGAACGCGCGCACGGCTTCATCGTTGGCGCCGTGGGCAGTCCAGTCGTTCACCTCCACGCAGCCGCACACGGCATCGGCGCCTTCCGCGAGCTGCATCACCAGCCAGTCGCGCGAAACCATGGTGTCGGCATCGGTGAAGGCGAGCCAGCGCGCGCCGGCCGAGATGCATAGCTCGGCGCCCCGCGCGCGGGCCACGCCCACGTTGCGCGCGGCCAGCTTCAGGCACGCGACGCCGTGCGCATCGACCACGTCTTCAGTGCCGTCGCTGCAGCTGTCGAGCACGACCACCACTTCGACGGCTTCGCCATGCAGGCCCGGGTGCGCCGCGGCCGAGCGCAGCGCGTCCAGCGCGGCGCCGATGCGCTCGCATTCGTTGTGCGCGGGGACGATGACGCCGATCAACGGATGCCGTCCCGCTGCGCCACCGAGCGCGGGTCGCGAGACCACACTTGCAGCACGAAGTCGTCTTCCTCGTGGAGCACGAGCCGCGCAAGGCCAAGATCGGCAAGGATGCTGTGCGCATCGGCCGTTGCCAAAGCGCGCTGCGCGAAGCCCGGCCGCCAGTCGCATGCGACCAGCGTACCCTCGGCGAGCAGAGAGGTCGCGCAGCATTCGGCGACGCGCTGCATCTCGGCGCGCTGCAGGAAGTAACCCACTTCGCTGAGCACGATGAGGTCGAAGCCGCCCGCATCGTGTGGCCAGCCCTCGGGAATGGCGTGGCGGTCGACGCGCACCTGCGGGAATGATTCGGTGCGCTTGCGCGCGATCGTGACCGCCTGGTCCGAGAAGTCGCTGGCCACGAGCTCGTCGCAGCGCGGCGCGAGCGCGAACGTCAGTTCGCCGATGCCGCAGCCCGGTTCATAGGCACGCCGAAAGCGTGCCTGCGGCAACGCGGCCAGCAGCACTGCGCGCTTGCGGGCCTCGTACCAGCGCTCGCGCACCGCGTAGGGGTCGTCGCTCTCGGCATAGAGCGCATCGAAATAAGGAAGCCGATCCTGCACCGCGCTCACAGGAACATGACCTCGTAGGGGCGCGCGGCGCGCGCCACGGTGCTGGCGCGCAGCACGGGCCCCGCGCCGGTTGAAGCGTCGAACCGCAGCTGGCTCGTGAAGGCGCGAACGGCCGCGCGCTTGCGCCGCACCGCTTCGCCGCTGAGGGGAAGGCGGACCGCGTTCTTCCAAGGCATGCGCGCGTCGCCGGGCTGCGACCAATGCCAGCCCCAGACCGGCACTTCGACGAGCCGGGCACCCGCGGCGGCCGAGGCCAGCGCACAGGCTTCGCCGGTCGCTTCATGGTCCGGGTGCCCGTCCCCGCGCCAGGTGGTAAAGACCACGTCGCGCGGACGCAGCAGCGGCACGAGCCGCGCGGCCAGCAGCGCGCGCAGGGCCTGGAGCCCGCCGTCGGGCAGTGCTAGGCGCAAGGGTTCGATCGCCAGGCCGAGCCGCCGCAATGCACGCATTGTTTCGCGCGGGCGGACCTGCGCCAGCCGGTCGGCGGACCATTCCGCCGAGCCGGCATGGCTCGCCGTGCCGTCGGTCACGGCGATCAGTTGCACCGGCGTGCCGCGATCCGCCAGTTGCGCGAGCAGGCCGCCCACCGCAAGCACTTCGTCGTCGGGGTGCGGCGCCACAACCACGGCACGCGACCCGTGCTCCGGGACCAGGGTGTCCAGGTCGACGGCGGGCAAATCGGCCAGGCCGGCCCAGCGATGCCATTCGGCCTCGCTGGTGCCTTCGCCCCCGATTACCCTGCGCGCTACAGGCGCCATGCCGATACCTCCTCGGGGGTACCAGCGGTGCCCGCCTCGCCGTCCGCATCCACCGACAGGTGTCCGAGCGCGGCCAGGTCGCGCTCGGCATGGCTCTGGCGCAGAAAGACGGGCAGGTCGGCCATGGCGTGCGCGAACTTCGCGTCGCGGCACAGCGGGCCGGCGCCGACCGCGCGGCCGGCGTGATGGATCACCTCCAGCGCCGCCTGTTCCACGGCCAGGCGAACGCGCCGCGCCGGACGCTCGGCGTCGCCTTGCGGATGGCGGTCGATCCACGCCGCGGTTTCGCGCAGCAGCGCAGCCGCACTGCACATGGCCACCTCGATGGCGCCGAGGTGCGCGAGCCGGTGCGCGTCGGCCTTGGCGCCGGTGGCTTGGCGCACCTGCCGTGCGATGCCCGATGCGCCACCGAACCAGCATGCGGCGATACCCGCCCCGCCTTGCCAGAAACCTGGCCGGCGCACGTAGTCGCCGGGCCGTCCGATCAGCGTGGCGCGCGCGCCGTCGAAGCGGACATCGACACTCGCGCACGCGGCCATGCCCACCGCGTGCCAGCCTTCGTCCGTGACGCGAACGCCCGGCTCGGTCATGCCCACGGCGGCGAGGCAGGGCTCGCCAGCGGCGTTCCAGCCACTCACGAGTGCGTGCGTCACCTGGCTCGCGCCAGAACACCAGGCCTTGGTTCCGTGCAGGCGGACTACGGGTCCCTCGCCTCGGGCATCGGCTTCGAAGGCGAGCCGCGCGTCGGGCGGCTCGGCACACCATGTGCCCCAGCGGGCGCCCGGCAGCGTGGCCGGCGCGCCGCCCAACTCCGCCAGGATGGCCAGCGCATCGGTGTGCCCTTCAAAGAGCTTGACCAGCGAGAGATCGTGCGCAGCCACGGCGGCGAGCGCGCGCCAGCGCGCCAGCGTGTGGCCTGCGCCGGGGCGCGGCAGCTTGTCGGCGCCCGCTTCGACGAGGTGCGCGAGCCTCAGGCTCCGGCCATGGCGCGATGCGAGCGATGAAAAGAGGTCCCAAGTCGGGCCGATGTCGAGCATGAGCCGAGCGTAGGAAACGGAAATGAGCGGGCCCGTCGGCGGGGAGCCTCGCACGTTGTAGGCGCTCAGCCGTGGCGCAGCCGCGCTGCCGCGGCGGTGCCTGCTAGGTCCGTCGCACTTCCATCACCCCATGCTCGGCGGCCTGTTCGTAGACGGCAGGCACGCGCGTGGCCAGGTGCAGCAGGATGCGCGGCGCCTGGGTGCGGACCGACCAGCGCAGCAGAATGCCGGCCGCCACCAGTGCGCCGCCGAGCCATGGATGGCCCGCAAGCGCCGCGGCGATGCCGGGGCCGACGAGCGCCATCGCGAGCACCGTGGCGTACGTGCGATGCGAGACGAAGGGCGCCGCCAGCTTGGGATTGACGATGACCCGGAAGCGCCCCTGCGGAAGTCCCTGGCGGAACTCCTCGAAGGGGATGTATTCGGCGGTCTCCTGCGGATCGTTCGTTCGGGTCATGCCCGCATTCTGGCGCCAAACCGGCCGCGCACCGCACAAACGAGCGCCCCGTGCGCCGCGATACGATGGCGGCCATGTCGCCGCGCGCCCTTCTTCTTCTCGTCTCGGCCATGCTGCCCGTGGCGGCGCTGGCGCCCGCCGGCGCCGCGCATGCGCAGGCCCAGGAGGAAACCCTTTCGATGAGCTTCGACGCCGCGCGTGCGCGCATGCGCGACCGTTCCGACAAGCTCGCGGCCGCGCGCGCCGGCGTCGAGTCGAAGCAACTGCAGGGCGAAGGCCTCAAGGGCCTTGGCGGTCCGGTGCTGAGCGTTTCGGGCCTGGCCTATGCATACAACGCCAACCTGAACCTCGACCTCGATCCGCTCAACCAGCGCATCGGCCAGATCGGCCAGGCGCTGCCTTCATCGCTGCAGGGCCTGGTCGCGCGCGTGCCGATCCCGCAGCTGCCCAACAGCTACACGCTCAACCGGCACGACACCGGCGCCAACGCGTCGGTGTCGGCCGTCTGGCCGATCTACCTGGGCGGCGCGACCGAGGCGGTGCGCGGCTTCGTGTCGGCCCAGACGCGCGAGGCCGAAGCCGACGCCGACCAAGCCAGCCACGAGGTCGAGACGGTGCTGGTGCAGCGCTACTTCGGCGCCCAGCTCGCGCAGCGCGCCGCCATGTTGCGGGCGCAGGCCGAGCGCACCATCGCGCAGCACGACGCGGCGGCGCAGAAGATGCTCGCGGCCGGCGTGATCTCGCGCGTCGAAAGGCTGCAGGCCAGCGCCGCCTACGAAGAGGCACGGCGCAATGCGCGCAAGGCCGAGGACGATGCCGCACTGGCCGCCGTGGCGCTTGCGCGCACGGTGCGCGCCGAGGGCATGATCGCGCCACAGACGCCGCTCTTCGTGTCGAGCCAGCCGGTCGAGCCGCTGTCGTACTTCATCGACGCGGCGCTGCTGCGCCATCCGGGCCTCGGCAAGGTGGCGGCCAAGAAGATGCAGGCCGAGCAGCTGCACGAAGGCGAGGAGGCGCTGCGCCGGCCGCAGGTCATCGCCTTCGGCACGCGCCAGCTCAAGAGCGGCAATGCCGACTGGGTGGCCGGCCTGGGCGTGCGCTGGACGCTCTACGACGCGGTCGACCGCGACGCGCTCGCGGCGTCTTCGCAGAAGCAGGTCGAGCAGGCCGAGCGCACCGGCGCACAGGCCCGCAGCGACATCTCGCTCTTGGTCGAGCGCAACTGGCGCGCGCTGGAGAACGCGCGCCGGCAATACCTGGGCATGCAGGCCGCCATCGACCTGGCCGAGGAAGTGCGCAGGCTGCGCGTGGCCGGGCTGCGCGAGGGCACCAGCACCACGCTCGACCTGATCGACGCCGAGACCAACCATGCGAAGGTGCTGACCGAACGCGCGCAGGCCGCGAACGACTACGTGCAGGCGCTCGCGCAGTTGCTCGAGAGCGCGGGCCTGTCCGAGAAATTTTCCGACTACATCGCACGCGCCGACCTGAGGGTGAACGACCAATGACAACAAGTGCCAAGACCCGCCGACTGATCGCCATCGGCCTGGCGCTGGGCCTGCTCGTGCTGCTGGTGTGGGGCTTCTGGCGCGCGGCGCAGCCGCCGCCCGAGGTGTTCCAGGGCCAGATGGAAGCGCGCGAGACCGACATCGCCGGCAAGGTGACCGGCCGCATCGCCGAGGTGCTGGTGAAGGAAGGCGATCGCATCCAGGCCGGTGCGCTGCTCATCCGCATGGACAGCCCCGAGGTCGCGGCCAAGATCGCGCAGGCCACCGCGGCGCAGCAGGCCGCCGAGGCCGTGGCACGCAAGGCGCAGAACGGCGCGCGGCCGCAAGAAGTGGAGATGGCGCGCATGCAGTGGCAGCGCGCCGAAACCGCCGCGCAGCTCGCGCAAACCTCGTTGCGCCGCGTCGACGGGCTGGCGCGCGAAGGCCTGGTGGCCGAGCAGAAGCGCGACGAGGCCGAGGCCAACTGGAAAGCCTCGCGCGACGCGGCCCTTGCGGCCAAGGCCCAGTACGACATGGCACGCATCGGCGCCCGACCCGAGGACAAGGCCGCCGCCGACGCGCAGGTGCGCCAGGTCACCGGCGTGCTCGCCGAGGCCGAGGCGGCCCAGGCCGAGACCGAACTGCGCAGCCCCGTGGCGGGCGAGGTCGCGAAGGTGCTGGCCCGGGTCGGCGAGCTGTCGCCGCAGGGCGTGGCCGTGGTCACGGTGGTCGACCTCAACGACCAGTGGGTGGTGCTCAACGTGCGCGAGGACCGGCTCGCGCGCTTTGCCGTCGGCAGCGAGTTCGATGCGGTGCTGCCTGCGCTGCCCGAGGCCGCACGCAGCGCCCGCTTCAAGGTGCACTACAGCGCCGCCCTGCCCGACTTCGCCACCTGGCGCGCCACGCGCGGCGGCGCGGGCTTCGACGTGCGCACCTTCGAAGTCCGCGCACGGCCGCTGCAGCCGATCGCCGGTGCGCGGCCGGGCATGAGCGTGCTGGTCGACTAGGGCCGGTCAACACCATGCGCGGGTTCGCTGCAGCCAGTGCCCGGCGCGAGTTCGCGCTGCTGCGCACGCGGCCCTGGGACCTGGCCATGGTCAGCTGGGTGCCGCTGCTAGCGGTGACGCTCATCTGGTGGATTTTTTCTGCCGGCCTGCCGAACCGCCTGCCGATCGGCGTGCTCGACCAGGACCATTCCGCGCTCTCGCGCCAGCTGGTGCGCTTTCTCGAGGCGACCCCCGGCCTGCGCGTCACGCAGCAGTACGCCGACGAGGCCGCCATGGCGCGTGCGCTCACCAGCGGCGCGGTCGATGCCGCGGTGCAGCTGCCGCGTGAACTCAGCCGCGACGTGAAGCAGGGGCGCACCGGACACGTGGTGCTGCTGCACAACGCGCAGCTGGGCTCGCACTCGAGCCTGATCCAGCGCGACGTGCGCACCGCCGTGGCCACCGTGTCGGCGGGCGTGGAGCTGGCCGTGCGCAACAAGCGCGGCGAATCGATGGCCGGCGCGCGCCGCAGCATGGAGCCGATCCGCGCCAGCACCGTGGCGCTGTTCAACACCTCGCTCGACTACGAGCAGTTTCTCGGCGCCGCGCTGATCCCGGCGCTGCTGCACATCCTGGCGATGACCGCGGGCGCCTGGACCGTGGGCCGCGAGCTGCGCGACCGCAGCCTCGGTGCATGGCTCGGTGCCGCGCCGCGCTGGCGCGAAGCGCTGGCCGCGCTGGCGGGCAAGCTCGCACTGCCGTTCGCGAGCCTTGCGGCCGTGGGCATCGCCGGCATGTTGTGGGTCACTGGCGGGCGCGGCTGGCATCCGGCCGGCTCGCTCGGATGGACGCTGTTCGCGCTGGCGGTGTTCCTGGCGCTGTCGATCGCGCTCGGCGCCTTCGCCGCCGGCATCACGCGCTCGCTGCGCACCGCGCTGTCGGCCACCGGCTTCATCACGGCGCCGGCCTTCGCTTTCGGCGGCGTGGGGTTCCCGCTCGTCGCGATGCCGTTCTTTGCGCAGGCCTGGGCGCTGCTGCTGCCGTACACGCACTACATCCGGGTGCAGATGGAGCAGCTCCAGATGGGGGCGCCGCTCATGTACTCGCTGGCGGCGCCGCTCTGGATGGCGCTCGCCACCGCGCTGTTGCTGGCCGCCTCCGCCGTGGCACTGGCACGTGCCGCGCGTGCGCCGGAAACATGGGGAGGCCGCTGATGCGCGAGGCCTTCCGCGACACCGCACGGACCGTGCTGCGCGACAAGGGCGTGCTGCTGATCATGCTGCTCGCGCCGCTGATCTACGGCTTCTTCTATCCGTGGCCTTATGGCGACCAGGCGGTGACGCGCGTGCCGGTGGCCGTGGTCGACCAGGACCACAGTGCGCTGTCGCGCCAGGTCACGCGTTTCGCGCAGGCCAACCCGCGGCTCGACGTGCGCATGCTCACCGGCGACCTGCACGCGGCGCAGCAGGCGCTCTGGCGCGGCGAGATCGAGGGCTACGCGCTGCTGCCCGCCGACCTCAAGCGCGACGTGCTGCGCGGTGCCGGCGCGGTGGTCACCATCGAAGGCAACGGCGCCTATGCGCTGCTCAACAAGGCAGTGCTCTACGGCTTCTCGGAAGCGGTCGGCACGGTTTCGGCCGGCGTCGAGATCCGCAAGCTGCAGGCCGGCGGCCAGGGCGCGCTGCAGGCGGCGGCGAGCCGCAGCCCGCTCGACACCGAGCTGGTGGCGCTGTTCAACCCGACCGAAGGCTACGGCAGCTACGTGGTGCCGGCGGTCGCGCTGCTGATCCTGCAGCAGACGCTGCTGATGGGCTGCGCGATGCTCGCGGGCACCTGGGCCGAGGCCGGCCGGCTGCGCGCCACCGCGGGCGCCTGGCTCGGCCGGCTCGCTGCGCTCACAGGCTTCGGCCTGCTGAGCGGGCTCTTCTATTTTGGCTGGGTGTTCTGGCTGCAGGACTACCCGCGCGGCGGCAATCCGCTCGGCGCGCTGGTGCTGCTGGCTTTCTACGTGCCCGCGATCTGCACGCTCGGCCTGCTGCTGGGCTGCTGGTTGCGCGACCGCGAGCGCGCGCTGCAGGTGCTGTTGTTCACCGCCCTGCCGATGGCGTTCCTGTCGGGCTTCTCCTGGCCGGTCGAGGCCCTGCCCGGTCCACTGCAGGTGCTGCGCTGGATCTTCCCGAGCACGGCCGGCATCCAGGCGTCGCTGCGGCTCAACCAGATGGGCGCACCGCTGCACGACGTGCTGCCGCATCTGGCGGTGCTGGCGGGCCTGGCACTGGCCGGACTGGCTGCGCTGCTGTGGGTTGCGCGGCCCGTCGGTGGCCGCCGCCGGGCCGAGGCACAGGCAAGGCCGTGACCCGCGGCGCCTCCGTGCGGCGCCACGGCCTCACCACTTGACCCGAACGCCGAGCGTGCCGTTGACCGCGCTCTTCACCTTGGCGCTGCCGCCCGAGGACCACAGCTTGCCCAGCTCGCCGTAGATGCTGGTGCGCTGGCCGAGCGCCAGCGTGAAGCCGCCTGCGAGCTCGGTGCTCGTGCCGCCGCTCGGCGCCGCGATGCCGGTGCGCGTGACGCCGTTCACGAACTGCGCAAGGTCGGTGCCGCTCGACGTCCTGTAGACGTTGACGCGGCCGTACGGCTGAAGCGTGCCCATACCCGTGTCGACGTGGCCCTTGACCCGCAGACCCGCGCGCGCGATCCAGCCGCTGTCTGCGCGCGGCTGCACCACCGCGCCGGCGATCGCCGCGTCGTCCAGGTCGAGGTGCTGGTGAATCAGCTGCAGCTGCGGCTCGATCTGCCAGCCGCCCGCGCCGAGCGCGAAGGCCTGGCCGACTTCCATCGAACCGAGCAGGCTGTTGCCCCTGCCTTCCACTCCGCTGCCGAAGCCCGGCCGCACCGTGTACCTGTGGCGGCCGGACTGCACCACCGCATCGGCGTGGAAGCCGTTGTCGCCGGTGAAGGTGCCGTACACGCCGAAGTACTGGCTGCGCAGGTCGTTGCGGCCCGCGTACAGGCCGGCCACGCCGCTCGCGAAGCCGTTCACCGTCGCGTCGCCATCGAGCTGGCCCACGTAGAGACCGGCGCGCCAGTTCGGCGTCGCCAGCAGGTCGGTGCCGGCCTGGAAGCCCGTGAGATCGCCCTTGCTGGTCGGCGAGACCGTGCCGCCCTGGCGAATGTCGAGGTCGGCGGAGAGCACGCGCCCCCACGCGCGGCGCCCGGTGCCGGTCGTCAGCGCGGCCGTGCCCTTCACGTCGTCGTCGCCCACGCGCCTGCGCAGATCGCCGAGCATCGCGAGGTTGCTCTGGCGCAGCTGGTTCGGCAGCGCGGCGTAGAGCGAGGCTTCGGCGCGGTAGGTGACGATGGGGACGATGCTCGGCGCGCTCGGCACACCGGGCTCGCCGGGCACCTCCGGCGTGGCGCCGGGGAGCGTCGAGCGCAGGTACCAGTTCTCGCCCGCGCCGGCAGCGTCGGCCGCGTGCAGCCGGTACTCGTAGGCGCCCGCATCGACATGGCCGCCTTCGAGCGCGAACGCATCCCGGGTGGTCTGCGCGGTGGTCGTGGCGCCGTTCTGCGCCGTGATCACCTCGATGCCGTTGCCGCTCGTGAGCGCGCCCAGGCCGGCGAGCTGCGCGAACTGCACACGCGTGGTGCCGGTCGCCGCGCCGCCGTCGATCACGAGGCGGTCCGACGGGCCCGTCGCGCCGAGCGCTGTGCCGAGCCTGAGCACGCCGTTGCTTCCGACGTAGTTGCCGCGGACCGTGAGCGTCGTGCCCGGCGCGCTGCCGGCCAGCGACACGGTGCCGCTGTTGGCGAGCGACGCCACCGTCTGGCTGAAGCCCGCGAGGTCGAGTGTGGCCCCCGCCGCCACGCTGTGCGCCGAGCCGGCGCTGAAGGTGTTGGCCGCGCCGGCGCGCAGCGTGCCGTTTGCCACGTTCGTCGCGCCCGTGTAGGTGTTCGCGCCCGAGAGCGTGAGCGTGCCTGTGCCTTCCTTGGTGATGAAGCCGCCGCCGCTGATGGCGCCGGAAAGCGTGCCACCGAACGCGCCGGTGTCGATGACCGGATCGTTCCGGCCCGTGAGCGCGAGCGCGTTCGCGATCTCCAGGCCATCGGCCGCGAAGCCTAGCGTGGTGCCGTCGTCCATCGCGAGCGTGCCGGTGCCGAGCGCCTGGCCGTGGCCCACATCGAGGCGGCCTTGCTTGAGCGCTGTGCCGCCGGTGTAGGTGTTGGCGCCCGACAGCGTGAGCGTGCCGCTGCCGATCTTGACGATCGCGCCGCCCACGCCCGAGATCGTGCCCGACACCTCGGTGCTCGTGTTCAGCCCGCCCGTCGTCAGCGCCTTGGCACCGAGGATCACGTCGCCCGCGCCCGACAGCGCGCCGATGGCGATGCCGTCGTTGGTGAGCGAGCGGATGCGCAGGCGGCCGCCGGCCTGGTTGACCACGGTGGCCTGGTCGGCGGTGGCGCGGTCGAAGATGTCGATCAGGCCGCCGCCTTCGTTGACGAAGGTGGCCCCGCCCGCGCTCGCATCGTCGAGCAGGTTGATCGCGCCGCCGGCGAAATTGGTGATGTGCGCCTTGCCGGCGGTGGCGTTGAACCAGAGCGTGGTGTTCCCGCCGCGGTTCTCGATCACGGCATTGCCGGCGCTCGCGCCGTCGCGGAAATCGGCCGACGCATCGGTGTGCGTGACGATGTGGGCGTGGCCCGCGGAACTCTTGTCGCCGAATTGAACGAAGCCTGCGTTGTCGGTGGGCAGCGCGCCGCGCGCGGCCACGTCGATGGCCAGCTTGCCCGCATCGGCCGTGCCGCCGAACAGGAGCGACGCATTGCCGGCCACTGAAACGGGGCCGTTGCCCAGCGCCCCGGTCACTTGCGCCTGCAGGCTCCCGGCAGCGACGTTCGTGCCGCCCGCATAGCTATTGGCCGCGCCCAGTGCGAGCGTGCCGAGCCCCGTCTTGACGAGCGCACCCGCACCCGAGACCTCGCCGTCGAGCGTGAGCGTGCGGGTCGGGTCGACCTCGAAGCCACCTGCACCTGCGCCGGCGCCGGCGCCGGCGCCGAGAGAGACCGTCCGCGCCGACGTGATCGTGCCGCTCGCGCGCAGCGTGCCGCCGTCGAGCGTGAGACCGCCCGTGGCCGCACCCAGATTGCTGTCGGACGAGATCTGCAGCGTGCCGGCGCGCACCGCGGTGCCGCCGCCATAGGTGTTGGTGCCGGTGAGCGCGAGCGTGCCACTGCCGGTCTTGGCGAGGCCGTCGGTGCCCGCGACGACGCTGTCGATCGTCGCCGTCCAGCCGGCGCTTGCGCCGCTGCCGTCGCCCACGCGCACTTCGACCGGGCCCGGCGACGCCTTGTCGGCCACCAGCGCGAGCGTGCCGCCCGAGACCCGATAGCCATCGCTCGCGAACTGCATGCCGCTGGCGATGACCGGGCCATCGGTGGTGTCGACCACGACGTTGCCGGCCGCGCCGCCGAAGATCGCGAAGCCCGGCTGCTGGAGCGGGCCGCTGGCGATGCCGCCCTCGTCGGCCCAGTTGGGCGCGGTGGCCGACCACGTGCCGCTGCCTCCACCCATCTGGGTCGGGCTGGCCAGGCCGTTGCCGTTCCAGAAGTTGAGCGTATAGCCGGCGGCGGTGATCAGGTTGATCTGCTTGCTGCCCGTGAGGATCTGCACCGTGCTGCCGGCGGGCGGCGCAAAGCCGCTGCCCGACATCGACAATTTGCCGCCCCAGCGGAACAGGTTGTACAGGCCCGGCCCGATGCCGCCCGCATCGCGCACGTTCAGCGTGGCATCGCCGAGCGACAGGTTGCCGCCCACCGCCACGTTGTCACCCTGCCCCGGCACCGCCGCCAGCCCGCTCGGCGCGCCCAGGTCGAAGTCGAGCTGGCTGCCGCTCGCGAGCGACAGGTCGCCGTCGATGCGCAGCGCACCGATGCCGTTGCCGGCCGCGGGGTCGCCCGCGGCCAGGTGGCCACCGCTCGCCACGGTGACGCTGCCGCCGATGCGGCCGAAGCCGCTGAGCGTCGCGCCGTCGTCGACGTTCACCGCGCCCGCAACGCTTGCGCCGCTGTCGGCCGCAGTGCCGCCCACCGCCAGGCGCCCGCTGCGCACCTGGGTCGCGCCCGTGTAGCTGTTGACACCGTTGAGGAACAAGGTGCCGCTGCCCTGCTTTTCGAGGCCGCCGCTGCCGGAGATCTCCCCGCTGAAGACGCTGCTCGATGCGTTGCCCGCCGTGAGCGTCGTCGCGCCCATGTCCACGCGCCCGCTGCCGCTGAGCGCGCCGATCGTGAGGGCACCGCTGTCGACCTGCCGGATGCGGAAGCGGGCGCTGTCTTCCACGTGCACGGAACCGGTAGGCGCCAGCGCGCCATCGCCCTCCACCGCCAGCGTGCCGCCCGAGATCACCGTGCCGCCCAGGTGGGTGGCCGCGCCGGCGAGCACCTGGACGCCCGTGCCGCTCTTGTGCAGCGTGCCGCTGCCACTGATTTCGCCGTTGAAGAAAGAGCTGGTGCCGCCCGACAGCGTGAGCGACTTGGCGCCCAGCACCACCGCGCCGCCGCCGGCCAGCGCGTTCACGGCCGTGCCAGTACCCGTGATGGCCGACACATCGAAGGTGGCGCCGGTGCTCACGTCGAGCAGGCTGCCCGCAGGCAGCGCACCGTTGTCAGCGAGGGCCAGCGTGCCGGCACCGATGCGCGTCGCGCCCGCGTAGCTGGACGCGCCGCGCAGCGTGAGGGTGCCGGCAAGGCTCTTCTGCAGGCTGCCCGCACCCTCGATCGCGCCCGAAAAATCGCCGGCCGCGACGGCCAGGGTCGTCGCGGCCTGGCTGCCCGTGTTGACCGTGCCCGCGCCCTGCAGGTTGCGCACCGGCAGTACGGCCGTGGCGTGGTCGTTGAAGTCCAGCGTCGCGCCGCTTGCCACGAAGGTCGTCGGGGCCTTGCTCGTCATGGCGGGAACCGCAGCGGCGCTCGCAGCGCGCAAAGTGCCGAAATCGACGCGCAGGTCATGCTGCGAGAACAAGCCCGTTGCGCTTGCGATTTCGACGATGCCGGTGTTGCCGAGCGAGCCGATGTTCAGCGCCGAGCCGTAGTCGATGTAGCCATCGAATCGCAGCGTCGTGCCGGCGGCCGCCGATACCGTGGCCGGGCCGGCCAGGCGGACGGTGTTGCTCACGGTGGTCGAGGCAGCGCCCCGGACCTCGGCGTTTGAAATCGAAAGATCACCCGCACCCAGCGACGACCCGCTGGCGATGGCGAGCACGCCCTGTTCGACGCGCGTGCCGCCCGTGTGGGTGTTGGCGCCCGAGAGCGAGAGCGTTCCCGCACCGACCTTGACGAGCGAGCCGCCGCCAGACAGCGCACCCGACATCGTCGCATTGAAGCCATTGGTATCGAGCGTGGAACCCTTGCCCGTGAGCGTGGCGTCCATCGCGGACACGAGACTGCTGTTGACGACCCGCAGCGTGCCGCCGGACCAGTTGAAGGCGCCGCTGGCGCCCGCGTTGGCCGGAACCAGCGCGTACAGGCCGCCCGTCTCCAGCGTGCCGCCGACGTCCAGATTGAGTGTGCCTTGGGCGCCAGGCTGCAGACCGACCTCGATGGTGCTGGCGCGTACGGTGCCGCCGCTGCGGATGGTCAACGTCCCGGTACCGGCAAAGCCGACCAACAACCCGCCGCTTACGTCGACGCGCGAGCCTGCGCCCTCAACCAGCATCGTGGTTGGGCCACCGTCGCCATCTATAAAGATCCTGGCCGAATTGAGGATGCCGCCGTTGGTGACGGAAAGCCCGCCCGCTGCGCTTCGGCCGAGCGACAGATAGTTGGTCTCGGCGCTGAACAAGCCGCCGGTAATCTGCGCGGTGCCCGGCGTGGAGATCTCCACGTCATCGCTGCGGGTCGGCACGGCGCCGGTGCTCCAGTTGGCCGCATCGAACCAGTCTCCGGGCACTGGCGCCAGCCACGTCTGCGCATGGCCGGCCGGCGACATGAGCGCGCCGAGCAGCGTGGCGCCCAGGAGCAGCGCGGCACGAAGCGCCGGCGGCCCGCCACTCGAGGATTTCGCGGTTTCCGAAACAGCTTGGCGTGCGCCGGTGCGGCGATTGATGACGATGCGGTGGGTACGGTTCATGGGAGGAGTCGATGAGCAGCGCCGCACCGGATGGGCTGAAGGCAGGGCCGCAAGAAAGAGAGGCGGTCTGCAGAACGAGAAGCAAGCCATTGCGGGCGCTCTCTCCTGGAACTCGACCGGCGAACTGCTGTTAATTGTTACGTGTGTAGCGAAATATCGCAACGTGTAACTTTTTGACTATAAGACAGGAGTTGCTCAAGGCCGCGGGACCCTCGCCGCGGACAGGTACATCGCGGTGGTGCCGGCCGATGCGTGGCCGAGGTTCTTTTGCACCACCTGCACCGGCAGCGGCGCCTGCCCTTCCCTGCCGCGCAGCGCGTGCGCGCCGTGCGTGTGGCGCAGCCAGTGCGTGCTGGCCTTGCGCAACTGCTGCTGCGCTTGCTGGCCCTCGAGGCGTTCGGCGGCCTGCGCGAGAAAGGCCTTGATCGCCTGGTACAGCCCGGAGGCCGACCAGGCGACTGGCCGCAGTTGCGCATCGAAGCGCGCGAGCACCGGCACGCCCTGGTTGCCGGGCGCATCCACCTGCAGGTCGAGGCCGTGCCGCGCGAGCTCTTCGCTCAGTTCATGCACCAGCTCGGCCGGTACCGGCACCTGCCGGCGGCGCGCGCCCCGGCCTGCCACCGACAGCGTCCAGGCCGTCCCCGTGCCGGTGTCGGGCGGCTTCAGGTCGCCGCAACGCAGCGCCGTCACCTCGCCCAGGCGAAGCCCGGTGGCATAGAGCCAGCGCATCGCGCGACGCAGGCGGCGGCCGGCCTGCGTGTCCGCATGGCCGCGCAGCAGCGCATCGACGTGGTCCCACTGTTCGAAGCTCAGCGTGCGGCTTGCGCCGAGCGGCAGTGGCCGCTCGGGCGGCAGTGCCACGTCGTCGAAGGGATTGGCGACCAGGTAGCGTTGGCCCACGAGAAACGCGAACAGGCTGCGCAGGATGATCAGCGACTGCCGCAGCGCCACCGGCGTGAGCGCGCCCTCGAGCGGCCGCCATGACGCCGACCAGCGCTGGTGATGCCGGGGCCCGCACCAGGCCGGCGGCGGGTCGGCCAGAAACGCCCGGTAGGCGTCGACGTCCTCGCGCGCGAGCGACGACAGCGCCGTTCCGCGCTCCAGCACGGCCCAGAGCAGCAGCCGCTCGGCTTCCTTGCGGTACGAGCGCTGCGTGGACGACAGCGCGCCGGCGGCTTCGCACCTTGCGCCCTTTGCGGCGAGCCAGGCGCCGATCGCTTCATGGTCGTCGGCCGCCTGCAGCAGGCAGTCTTCGGGCGGCGCGCGAAAGCGCCCGGTGCGCCCGTCGAGCCCGGCCGGCAGCACGAACTTCTCGTACGGCACCAGCGCCGTCGCGGGCGGCACCACGGCCGCCAGCGCGCCAGGGCTCAGCTGCGAGCGCGGCTGCACCGCATGCGGGCCGACCCGCAGGCCGAGCACCTGCTCGTGGGCATGCAGCCACTCGAGGATGCGCGCGGCCTTGGATTCGCCCACGCCGGGCACCTGCACCCACCAGCGCGCGCCCGCGAGGTTGATGCGCGCCACCAGCGCCTCGAGCGTCGGCAGGCCGGCGCGCTCGAGCCGTGCGGCGAGTGCCGGATGCAGCCACGCCGCCGCGCTGTCGCCGGGCCGCGGGTCCTGCGCGACCAGGTCTTCGAGCCAGCGCAGCGCCTCGAGCTGGCGCGCGATGACGCGCGCGCGGCGCGAGGGCTGCGCACTGCCCTGCCCTGCGCCGCCCCGCGCCTGCGGAAAGGCGGCCTCGTAGGCCTCGACCTGCTCGGCTTCGGAGAAATCGGCAAGGCCCTGGGCTTCGGCGAACTCGGCGAGGCTCGGCAGCGCGGGCGACGCGGTGAATCGCTCGGGATCGAGCAGGATCAGCCGCGCGGTGCCCGGCTTGTGCTCGCGCCGCGCCGCGGCCGCGAAGGCGTCTCGGATCCAGGCGATGGTGCGCCGCACCGTGCGCAGGTCGACATGCTCGCCCTCGAGGCGCAAGTAGCGCTCCCAGCTCGCGCGCTCGTCGACCCCCTGGGCCAGCGCCCGCATGAACGCGAAGTGGCCGCGATGGAGTTTGCGCGGCGCGGTCTTCTTCACGTGGGGGTGTTGGAATCGGCCGGTGCCTGCCAGAACTTCCACCAGGGCCGCGGCGGAACCGGTGCTTCGGGTGGCAATTGCTGGAGGTTGCTGGCGCGCACACGCTGGCGCAGCTCGACTTCGAGGGCGTGAGCCACGCCGTACGCATCGCGCTCGCCGCGCGACGCACGCGCTCGCCACTCCACGGCCAGCTGCTCGAGTTCGGCGTCATCGAGGCTTTGCAGCTCTTCCTGGGTGGGCATGGCCGGTTGGTTCATGGGCGCTCCCGGCGGGCGCCGGCCGGGGCCGGCATCGGGCGCAGATCGTAGGTCCGCGTCAAGGTCATCTGAAATTGTCGTTGGGTGTAGCCATTGGGTGGGAATGCTATCGGTGCCAAAGGAGGGCACGGCGCATGCGCCGCGCCTTTTTGGCGACATTGTGCAATCGCATAATCATCAATCTCTATTCTAGGTGCTTTGCGGCCTAGATTCGAGAATCGAATGTCGGGAAATGCGCTAAGTCGTTGATCTGCATGGCTCTTTTTGCTTCGGCCCGGCGCTGGAGGCGCCGCTTGCATCCGGTTCGGAGAGACTGGTTGCATTGCCGGCGCCAAGTGCGCGGCACGGCAGGAGATCGGAGGATGGAGGCAAGGCGAATGAAGGATGTTAGCGCACACATTCATATGCCGCTCGTCTCGATTCCCATGACGGCTTGTCGACGCGCGCATGAAAGCCCGCGGTTGACAGGCCCAGCCCCCGCCATGCCGCGGATCGCGCCTCCTCTGCCCTCCTCCGCTCCTCCGCTCCGGCGCACCTGCGGGCTGCGAGCAACTGCCGGCAATTCCCAACGGCACTCACATTACGAGGTCCTACCCTTGTTCAGCCAAGCATCTGCACCTTCTGCAGCACCTCCGAGATCGCCTTGATGAGCGCCTCCGTCGGCGGCTGGGCCGCCACGCTCGGCAGCAGCGTGAGCGTCACCGCACCATCGGTGCCCCGCACGCATGAGCCCACGGTCTTGCCCTCGCTCTGGATTGCGATCTTCTGCGGCTTCGCGCCGGGCTCGTTGCCCAGCAGCCGCGCCACGACGACGGCCGGCAACAGCTTCTGTCCGCGCACCTTCTCTGCCCGCTTGAGCACGCTGCGGCGGTCCTTGTCGAGCGCCGCGTTGAGTTGTTCCGCATGGCGGTACTGGATCTCGAGCGGGCTGCGGAAGCATTCGACGACGGCCGACGGTAGCTGCGCCACGATCAACGCCTTGCGCACCCAGGTGTGGCTGACGCCGAGCTTCTCGGCCATCTGGCGCTGTGTCGGGAACAGCTGCTCCTCGAGCGCACGCTGGTACATCACGCCCTGTTCGTACGGCGAGAGATCGGCGCGCTCGCGGTTCTCGCGGTCCATGGCCGCGAACAGTTCGGCGTCGCCGAGCTCGTCGACCCAGATCGCCGCCAGCACCGGAATGCCAAGCTCCAGGCAGGCCCGGTGCCGGCGATGGCCGAAGACCAGCTCGTAGCGGTCGGGCTGGTCCGGCAGCGCCCGCACGAGGATCGGCTGCACATTGCCGCCGGCCTGCTCGATGTCGGCCTTGAGCCCTGCGAACTCGGCGTTCTCGAACGAGGCCGGATGCCGGTTGGCCCAGCGCGAGGCGCGGATGCTCGACGGGTCGAGCTTGCGCGTGGGCGTCGAGTCGTCGTAGTGCCGAAGCCGCTCCCGAAGGGTCGCCAGCTCGCCCTCCACCGCCTGCATCTGGCCGCGGAACGCGAGCATCTGGCCCGGACCGGTGCGCGGCGCGAACTGGCCCGGCTGTGCCGGTGGAAACCTGGTTTCCACGGCGGCACCGGGCATGGCCGGCGGGATCGGCGCGGCAGCCGGAAACGCTGCAGCCGGGCTGGGGGCCGGAGCGGGCTCCGGAAGCGAGAGTCCCGCTGTGAGCGCTTCGAGACGTTTACGCGTGCTGGCCATTGGGACCTCCATTGCAGTGGAAACCTGGTTTCCACGCCGAGCGCGTGGTGCGATTGAACGATGCATGCGGACCCGCGTCCGCTCCGGGCCGGCGTGGAAACCAGGTTTCCACGGCCGCGCCCCGAATCAGGTGGAAACCAGGTTTCCACGCGCCGCGTGCGGCGGCACACCGGCCGCTCACGAGATCGGCCGACGCACTCATTGCATCTCCCCCTTGTCGGCCCAGCTGCTCACCACAGACTGCTCGACCAGGTCGACGAAAGAGTCGTAGGCATCGGCCGCGCGCTTGTAGGTCTTGGCGGCACCCTCGTATTTCTGTACGTCGTAGACGGTCGCGAACTCGGCCGCCTTGTTGCTCGTCACGCTTGTCTTGGGAATCTCGACGGGCAGCGTGTACTCGCCATAGGTCGCCTGGATCCACTGCCGGACCGCCGGCGTGGCCGGGTCGCTCGGGTCGACCCGGCTGAGCAGCACGTGCAGGAAGTCGAAGGCCTTGCCCGCGCGCTCGCCGCTCTGCGCATCGAGGTTGCCGCCCAGGTCGGCGAGCAGCGACCAGAACTGGGCCGACGATGCGAAGTCGAGGCCCGACGGCGGCACCGGTACGATGATCCCGTTGGCGGCCCAGAGGCCGTTGATGGTCACATAAGACAGCGACGGCGGCGTATCGATGACGATCACGTCGTAGAGATCGCGCACGCTCTCGAGTCCGGCATTGAGCACGTCCCAGAACCGCGCACCCGGCTCCTGCATCTGGCGCGCTGGGAGCGCGAACTCGGCCGAGAACAGGAACGGTGCGGCGGCCACCAGATCGAGGCCGTCCCAGTAGGTGGAGCGGATCGCATAGCGGATGTCGGACTGGCTGCCGTCGCACAGCGGCGCGATCGTCATGTCCTCGCTGATCTCCGCCTCGGGCAGCAGGCCGTGCAGGGTGGTCAGCGATCCCTGGGGATCGGTGTCGATGGCCAGCACGCGGTGGCCGCGCAGGCTCAGGCCCTGTGCCAGCACCATCGCGGTGGTCGTCTTGGCGACGCCGCCCTTGAAGTTGCCGACCGCGATGGTGAAGGCCTTCTTGCCCGCGGGACGCATCTTGTCGGCACGGTAGGTGCGGGTCCAGGTGCGCAGTTCGCTGAGCTCGAAGTTGCGCTTGCCGCCAGCCGGCGTGAGGCGCCCGCTCGGCAGATCGTCCTTGGTGATGCGGTAGGCCACATGCGCCTTGTCAACGCCGCACAATGCCGCCAGCTGCGCGGTAGAGTAGACGGGCGGGATCTTGCGCGCCTCGGGCGCGAGGAGCCGGCCGCGAATCTGCTCGACCATCGAGCCGGCTCGCGCGGCCAGGGCTGCGATGCGCGCCATGTCGATGCGCGCGCGCGGCGGAGAGGCAAGCGCGACGGGAAGGGGGGCCGTGGAAACCTGGTTTCCACCAGCAGCCGGTGTGGGCGACGCCATAGAGAATAGCCTTATTAGACGGAATCCGGCCATTCTATGAGAATCCGTCGAATGAACAAGATCTGCGATAAACATCGTGCATATCGCCGATCCAAGTGTGAGAGCGATTGGGGACCAAGGTGAGGAGGATTGGGATTCCGACCTCGGGCGGTTGCCGCAGGGCACCCCGGAACCCCGATCGAGGTGCCCCGGGACCCGCCCAGCGACGCCAGCGGGTGCGCCAGCGCCTGCAACGCGTGTGCAAGCGCCCTGCGGGCCTGCCGCGCCCCTTGTCCACTCACATCAAATCCCATCCGTTCCCACATCAGCGGGCGCCAAATCCCTTTCGTTCTCACATTCAATCCCATCCGTTCTCACACTCATTCCCAGCGCTACTCACAGTTCCGCTTGCAAGTGGCTGTCGCCATTGAAGAAACAGGACCGTCAACTCTTCAATATCCCAAGTGTTCTTCTTCAAAGTCTCAAGGCACCGCTGCATGAACCTGTGAATTGACCCATTCACAAATCCGCGGCATGATGTGAAATAAACGATCTCCCGGAAAAACCCATGGAAGAGGGCGAAGCGCCACGGCCGCCGCCGAAACCGCCTGCCGTCACCGACGAGCAGAGCGTGGCCAAGGCCAACGAGGCCATCGCCATCCGCCCGAAGCGGGGCCGGCTCACGCTGCTGTCGCGGCGCATCTACAACGCGCTGCTGTACCACTCGCAGAAACAGGGCGTCGACGAGCCCGTCTACAAGCTGGCGCTCAGCGAGCTGATCGGCGATGCCCGCTTCAACTCCAACAACACCGAACTCCTGAAGTCGCACCTGCGCGACATGCAGGCCACGACCATCGAATGGTCGACCAGCGGCGCAGGCCTGAAGCGCTGGGTTTCCTCGCAGCTGCTCGGCACCGTGTCGATCGAAGAGCAGGGCAGGGGCCGGCCCTGCACCATCACCTGGCGCTATCCCGAGGAGATCCGCGAACGCCTTGTCAAGCCGCACCAGTACACCCGCGTACTGCTCGAGATCAGCGCCCAGATGCGCAGCTACCCCGCGGCCGTGCTGTACGAGATCGGCGCGCGCTATCTCACCTCGCCGAGCCGCCTGTCGATGCGCGAGGACGTGCTCTGGTGGGCCGCCGTGCTCACCGGCCGCAGCGACATCACCGAGGTCGACTACCGCTTCCTCAAGCGCGACGTGATCAGCAAGGCGCTGGCCGAGATCGAGGCGCTCTGCGAAGATTTCAGCCTCGAGCTGATCGAGCACAAGCGCGGCCGGCGCATCGAGGAGATCCAGTTCAGGGTCGTGCCGAAGCTGCAGCAGCGCCTCGGCACGGCCGACGACCCGAGCCGAAACGTCTTCGACCTTGAACTGGTCGGCAAGCTCATCGCGCTCGGCCTGAAGCAGGAGGAGGCGCAGGACCTCTACGCGACCACCGACGAAGGCCAGTTGCGCGCCACGCTCGAGCATGTGGAACAGCGGCTGCGCAGCCAGGCGCTGCCGACGCTCAAGTCGCCCGCGGCCTATTTCAAGGACGCCCTCAAGAAGGGCTATGCCGGCGTCAAGGGCGAGCCCGAGCCCGCCGCGTCAGGCGGTCCAGGCGGCCCGGCCGCGGCGCCTCCCGCGCCCGTGCTCGACAGCCAGGACCGCATGCACCGGATACGCGAACTCTGGGACAACGACCGCATGCAGAAGGCGAGGGGGCTCTACCAGGAGATGCCCGAGGCCATGCAGGCCGAGATGCGCACGCGCTTCGAGGCCGAGCGCCTGCCAGCCATCGCAGCACCGATCGCGCGCGCCTGGCGCCGCGACGGACCGGCCAGCCGCATCGCGGCCACGACCTTCCACCGCTGGCTCGCGCAGACCACCTGGCCCGAGGAACCCTCCGACCGGGTGCTGCTGGACTTTGCGCTGGCGCAGGGCGTGGCGGGGATGTGAGCACGGAGGCGAGGTGATCTCTCAATCGCTGTGTTGAGTGTGTGCTCACCTTCGACTGATGCTCCACGTTATCGAGCCGTTCCCTCGCCGGTGTCGCTGCTGACGCCGATATGCCGCAGCGTGATCGCCGCCAGCCCCGCCAAGACGGCGATCCCGATGCCGCTGACCGCAGCCGCCACGTTGAGGCCCGCCACGAAGGCGGCCTGTGCCTGTTCCAGCAAGCCGTCCGGCAGGAGCTGCGCGACCGACCTGGCGCCGGCAAGGCTGTCCGAGACGGCCCGTTCGATGTCCTGCGCCAGCGGCGCACCCTCGCGATCGGCCATCCGGGTCCGGTAGACCGCAGTGGTCAGGCTGCCCAGCGTTGCAATGCCGAGCGCCAGGCCAAGCTCCTGCACCGTCTCCGACATGGCCGACGCCGACCCCGCCTTCTCGGGCGGTGCCGCGCCCACCACCAGATCCGTCCCGAGCGCCGCGATCGTGCCCAGGCCGAGATACACCAGGGAGAACGATGCGGTCACCTGGGCTAGGCCATCCGGTCCGCGGTCGAGCTGGCTCAACATCAGGTAACCCAGTGCGGACAGCGCCAGCGCGGCCGCGATCACGTGGCCCGGCCGGAGCCGCCTGGCAAGCAGGGGCGCCGTGATGCCCGCCATCAGCATCGCGAGGGCAGGCGGCCCCATCCAAAGTCCCGCCGCCAGCGGCGACAGCCCCACCACCAGCTGGAGGTACTGGGTCACCAGCAGCATCGTCCCGCCGACGCCGACCAGGCCCACCAGCAGCACCCCCAGGGCGACGCTGAATGCCCGGTTGGAGAACAGCTCGATGTCGACCAGCGGACTGCGCAGCCGACGTTGCCGCCGCACGAACACCAGCATGAAGGCCGCGCCTGCCGCGATGGCCAGCATGGCACCGGCCACGATCCCTTCGTTGGCCATCTGCTTCACGCCGTAGACGACCGGCAGCAAGGCCAGCAGCGAGAGCGCGACGCTGGGCAGATCCAACCGCCCTTGCTGCGGCGCACGGTACTCCGGCAGAAGAAGCGGGGCGGCCACGAGCAGGAGCGCGACGACCGGGAGCGCCACGAGGAATGCGGCGCCCCATCCGTAGCGCTCCAGCAGCAGGCCGCCGACCACCGGCCCGGCCGCCATGCCGAGCGCAAACATGGTCGCCCACACCCCGATCGCCAGCGCGCGCTGGTGGGGGTGGACGAACATGTTGCTGATCAGCGCCAGCGTCGAAGGCATCAGCGTCGCGCCCGCCACGCCGAGCAGGGCGCGCGCCGCGATCAGCATGGCGGCGCTGGTCGAACAGGCCGCCAAGGCGGAGGCAAGCCCGAAAGCGGCCGCGCCGAACATCAGGAGCTTGCGCCGCCCGATCCGATCCCCCAGCGTTCCCATCGTGATGAGAAAGCCAGCGATCATGAAGCCATAGGCGTCGACGATCCAGAGTGCCTGCGCGCTCGTCGGGCGCAGGTCCATCGCGAGCGCGGGCAGTGCAAGGTGCAGCAGCGTCAGGTCGAGCCCGAGCAACATGGTGGGCAGCGAAAGCAGGGCCAGCCCCGTCCACTCCCGGCCGCCCGCGCGGCGTCCGGACACAAGAGACAAATCACAAATTGCGGTCAAAAATCGCCTCCGATTCGCGTTGGGTTGAGTCAGCCAGCGCATCTTCAACGGCCCGCAGCACTATTACAATTTAACTATTTATCCTATTGCTCGGAGTGACAGCCATGGGTGAGCGGAGCCTCAGCCGTACCAGGAACGAGTTGTCGGCCTTCCTTACCCGGCACCGCCTGAAACTGACCCCGGCCGATGTCGCGCTGCCCTCGCGAGGCCACCGCCGCACGCCGGGCCTGCGACGGGAGGAAGTCGCGGCGCTCGCCGGCGTGGGCCTGACCTGGTACACCTGGTTCGAGCAGGGCCGGGACATCCGCGTGTCCGAGAAATTCCTGCTCGGCGTGGCCCACGCGCTCAAGCTCGACGACGCCGAATGCAGCCATCTCTTTCTTCTGGCCCACAACCGCCCGCCACCGCCCGAGGCGCACCAGGGTGCCTGCGTCACGCCGCGCATCCAGGCACTGATGGACGAACTGGCGACAAGGCCTGCCTATGTCGCCAATTTGCGCTGGGATGTCATTGCCTGGAACACGGCGGCCGACGATCTGTTCGGCTTCGGCGCCCGCACGCATGGGCTGCGCAACATCCTGCGCCTGGTGTTTGCCGATCCCGACATGCGCCGGCGCCTGCCTGCTTGGCACGACGATGCGCCCAGGCTGCTCGCGCAGTTTCGCTACGACCTTGCCGTGGCACCGGACGAGCCTTCGATGGTGGCGTTGGTCGAGGACCTGAAGGCGCTGTCGGCAGACTTTCGGCGATGGTGGGAGAGGCCGGAGAGCGCACGAGCGTGCCGGGGCATCGGCTCCGTCATGACGGCCGGGGGAGCGCGCGAGGATTTCCGGCACGAGACCTTGGTGGTGGATGAACACCGCCATCTCCGAATGGTGGTGCACTTCGCCGAGCCGGCGGAACACGGGCGGTCATGAAGTCTCCTGAAGCAGGGCTTCGCATCGAAGTGAAGGCCGTCGATACGCTGCGGGCGTACGCTGCCATTCCCAGCCGCTTTCAAACGCAGACTGTCTTTGACGTGGAAGAAGAAGATGGCGCCTTCACGTTGCAGGAGCGCGCATTGCCGGCACCGTTCGGCAAGGACTACGACGAACTCGAGGACCCGCTCGAGTGGCCGGGATCGTTCGACGTCAGCCGATGGGCCATGGTCAATGCGTTCGCCGGTACCCGTCTCGTGGGCGGCGCCATCGTCGCCTTTGACACGCCGGGCGTCGACATGCTGCAGGGCCGCCGCGACCTTGCCGTCCTCTGGGACATCCGCGTCCACCCGCATGTGCAGGGGCAAGGCATCGGCGCGGCGCTGTTCCGCGCCGCGAAGCACTGGAGCACCCAGCGCGGCGCCCGAACGCTCAGGATCGAGACCCAGAACGTCAACGTTGCCGCCTGCCGCTTCTATCGCGCCATGGGCTGCCGGTTGGTGGCGGCGGAAGCGGGTGCCTATCCTGAATTGCCTGGCGAGACAAAGCTGTTGTGGGAGCTTGCGCTCACGCGCTAGGGTCCGGAGTCGCCTTGGTCGAGACGCTGCCCGCCCGCCGCATCGAACAGATGCGCTTTCGCCGCCACGGGCCACAGCGCGAGCCGCTCGCCCGGGCGCGCATCGATGCGCTCGCGGAACGCGGCCATCACCGGATGGCCGCCCAGGCGCAATGCGACCTGGGTTTCGGCGCCCGTCGGCTCGACCACCACCACATCGGCCGGCAGGCCGCGCGTCGCTACTCGATGCGGATGTTGGCCGCGCGCGCCACCGGCTCCCAGCGGCGCCGCTCGGACAGCACCAGGCTGCGAAAGGCCTCCGGCGTTCCGCCGACCGGCTCGGCGCCCATCGCCAGCAAACGCTCGCGCACCTGCGCATCGCGCATGATGGCGGTGATCTCCTGCGACAGCAGCGCCACCAGCGGCGGCGGTGTGCCACCGCGCACGAAGAAGCCGATCGACGACACGCCGTACAGGTCGGGGTAGCCGGACTCCGCGAGCGTTGGGATCTCCAATGCCAGTGGCGAGCGCTTCGCGCCGCCCGTCGCGAGAATGCGCACGCGGCCGGCGCGGTGCTGCGCGAGGTAGTCGGAGATCACCGAGATGCCCGCAGAGATCTGGTTGCCCATCAGGTCGGCCAGGAGCGGCGTGCCGCCCTTGTAGGCCACCAGTTGAAGGTCCACGCCCGAGAGCGCACGCAGGCGCAGCATCAGCAGGGCGCCGACGCTGCTCATGCTCGAGGTGCCGATGCTTCCCTTCAGCGGGTCGGCCCTGGCCGCCGCCAGGAACTGCGCGAGGCTCTGCCAGCCCGAGCCGATGCTCGCCGTCAACGTGTGCGGAATGTGCACGCCGTCGCACACCGGCATCAGGTCGGTGTCGGGGTCGAACGAGAGCTTCGAAAAGAGGAATGGAAAGAACGCGGCCACCGCGAGCGGCGCGAACATCACATGGCTGCCATCCGGCTCGGTGGTTTGCAGGAACTGCGAGGCCACGAGGCCGGTGCCGCCGGGCTTGTAGTCGACCAGCACGTGGCGCCCTGTGCGCTCGCGCAGCCGTTCGGCCACCAGGCGCGTGACGTTGTCCATGCTGGCGCCGGGCGGCACCACCACGATCATCTTGATGGTGCGCGGCAGCGCCTGTGCCTGGGTGCTTCCCGCGCGCGCGACGCCGATGAAGGCGGCGGCACCGGTGCAGAGCTGGCGTCGATTGAGCATCGCGTTGCGCCTTCAATCCTGCGGCGTGAAGCCTGAGGCACGCACGATGCCGCCCCAGCGCGCATGCAGCGCCACGAGGCTGGCCCTGAAGGCCTCGGGCTGCATCGGCGCGACCTCCAGGCCCATCTGCGCGAAGCGCGCCTGTGTATCGGGCAGCGCCAGCATCCGGTGGGCCAGCGCTGCGAGCTGCGCCACGGTCTGCGGCGCGACCGCGGCCGGCGCATAGACCGAATAGGACTCCTCGATGACGATCTCGGGAAAGCCCAGCTCGGTGTAGGTGGGCACGTCGGCCATGAAGCGCGAGCGCGCGGTGCCGCTGGTGGCGACGAGGCGCAGCTTGCCGGTCGACATCAGCGGCAGCGCCTCGGCCGGCGTCAGCACGCCCGGTGCGATCTGGCCGCCCAGCAGGTCCTACACCAGCGGTGCCATGCCGCGGTAGGCGGCGTGCGTGTAGTCGAAGCCGGCGCGGCGCCCGAGCATGATCCCCGAGAAGTGCGCGCTGGTGCCGGCGCCGGGCGAGCCGAACGAGGCCTGCTTCGGGTTGGCCTTGCACCAGTCGATGAACGCCGGCAGCGTGCGCACGCTGGCGGGCACCATCGTGCTGATGGCGAGCACGAACGGAAACTTGGCGAGTGGGGTGACCGGTGCGAAATCCGCCAGCGGGTCGTAGCGCAGGCTGCGGTAGATGTGCGGGAACAGCACCATCATGCCGCTCGGGCTCACCAGCAGGCTGCTGCCGTCGACCGGGCCGCCCTTGACGTGCTCCACCGCCAGGCGGCCGCTCGCGCCGGCCTTGTTCTCGACGATCACCGTGTCCGCGTACGTGCCGCGAAGATGGTCGGCCAGGAGCCGCGCGGTCACGTCGGACGAGCCGCCCACGGCGAAGCCCGTGGAGATCGTCGCGAGCTTTAGGCGCGCCTGTGCGCGTGCAGGCAGGCCCGCGAGTGCGGGCAGCGCCGCGAGCGCGCTGGCAAGCCAGTCGCGCCGCCGCCAGGCGTGAGGGTTGTTGTCGTTGTCGTGTTCTTGCATGCTCGTCTCCGGTTGTTGTGTCATGGCCCAGGTCAGAACAGCGGCTCGTTCCACTGCAGCGCCTTGGCGTCGATGCCCTCGCGCACGCACCGGGCGGCGGCCAAGCCCGCGATCTCGCCGGTCTGGGTGCACCACGGAAAGTTGCGCATCACCATGAAGATGGTCTCGAAGGTGAACGACAGCGACGCACCGGTCAGCAGCAGGTTGTCGACCTCCTTCGGCAGGAAGCACCGGAACGGCACCTCGAAGGTGTACTTGGCGTAGGCATCCCAGAAGAAGGTCTTCGTCATCGGCCGGTTCACCGCGTCGGGAAAGCGGCGGCCCTCGCGCGCATCGTCGATCGAGAAGACGTACTCGCCGATCGGGTGGCGCCCGTCGCGCACGCCCACGTAGCGGCCCACGTGCGCGATGAAGGCCTGCTCGAAGCCGGGCACGTAGCGGGTGAGGAAGCGCGCTTCGGCGTCGATCAACTGGCGCAGTTCCTTCTTCGCACGCGAGGCGTGCTCGGCGTCGTCGTCCATGTGCAGCGCCCACTCGTACGGCACGTTCTGCCAGAGGATGAAGGTGCCGGGTCCCTGGATCGGGCTCATGTCCACCGTCGGGTGGCCGATGTAGTGGTCGCCGTAGACGCCCTGGTCGGCCAGGCGCGGCCGGTACAGTTCGGGCGGTATGTCGCCGACGGCGCGCGCTCGGGCGATCAGTTCCGTGAGGTGCCAGTCGCCGGTGCGCTTCTGGTAGGCCGCGGTGCGCGCAAAGTCGATGCCGCCCATGATCCACAGCAGACCGCCGGGGATCGGGCGGCTCTCGGCATCGCGCGCGACAGTCTCGCGCTGGCGGCCACCGCCGCGCACGAACGGCGCACCCGCGCGCGCCACCACCTCCGACGTGCCGGTGCCTTCCACGAACACCTTGCCGCGGATCGCCTGCCGGCCCGCCACCGTCTCGATGATGGCGTGCGTGATGCGCCGCCCCCCGCCGTCCTGCACCATCTCGACGTCGGCGAAGGCCGCGCCGTAGATCGCATGCACGCCTGCTTCCTCGAGCATGCGCACCATCACGTTGCCGGCGCCATCGGGGTTGAACGACGTGCGCTTGAACGCGCTGCCGGGCGGCAGGTAGTAGTCGTAGTGCGCCAGCGGATTGCCGGCCCAGTCGGGCAGGTTCTGCTCGTCGGCCGTGTAGAGGCAGCCTTCGCGCTCGAAGCGGTCCATCAGCTCGGTGTGGATGCCGCCCACGCCGGCGTTGGCGGCGCTTTGCAGGCCGGAGGTATGAACGCCGCCCGGCATGTCGAATTTCTCCACGATGACGACGCTGCAGCCTTCGCGGCGCGCGCGCAGTGCCGCCGCGAAGCCGCCGGGCCCGGCGCCGATCACCACCACGTCGGCTTCCGCCACCACCGGGACTCCGGCGCTGCTCGTTCCAAGTGCCTGCTCTTCTCTGGCCATCTGAATGATCCTGCTCTCTCTGGTTGCGCGACCCTTCGCGCAGGTCTGCAAAGGTAGGCGTGCGAGCGGACGGTACAAAGCGACAATCGACGGCATTACACCTGGTGGAATATCTGTGGAAAGCGTCAAGACGATCCGCGCGGTGGAGCGCGCCTTCGAGGTGCTGCGCGTGATGCAGGACATGCCCCAGGGCGCGTCTCTCGTCGAGCTGCAGCGGGCAACGGGTCTTTCGGGTCCGACGCTGCTGCGCATGCTCAAGACGTTGATGGCCGTCAACGCGGTGCATCGCGGCATGACCGACCAGCGCTACCGCCCGAGCGTGCAACTGCAGGTCCTGGCGAGCGGCACGTCTCCGACCGAACGGCTCGCGGAGATTGCCGCACCCTGGATGGACCGGCTCTGCGAGGCCGTCGAATGGCCGTCGGACCTGGCGATCCACACCGCCAATGACCCGTTCATGCGGGTGCTCGAATCGAGCATCCGGCAATCGCGCCTGTACGTGCGCCGCAAAGGCGGCCGCACGCGCGTCAACCTGTTCGGCTCGGCGGCCGGCACCGCATTCCTCGCGGCGCTGCCGCGCCAGCGCCGCGACGAACTGGTGCAGGCCGTGCGCGGCGGTCGTGACGTGCACAACGCGAACGCACTGGCAGCCGGCGATCTGGAGGCGCGCGTCGCACAGGCGCGCGAGCGTGGCTATGCGGCGCGGCACCGCATCTACCGGGGTGGCCCGTTCAACGGGCCGGCACGCGACGACAAGCTCGACGCCATCGCCGTGCCGGTGATCCATTCCGGCCGCTTGATCGGCGCGTTGAACATCAACTGGAACCGCGCCGCCATGACCGAGGCCGCGATGGTGCGCCGGCACCTGCGCGCCTTGCAGGAGGCCGCGCTCGGCATTGCCGCCGCCGCTGCGGCGCACGGCTTGCTGCAGGCGCTGCCCTGCGTCGAGGCCAAGGAAGACACGCTACCCGGCGCCTGACGGCTGGACTACAGCAGGCCGCGTCCGTCGCCGACCTTGCATTGCTTGCCGGCGCCGAATGATGAGTCACCATCATCCAAGGAATCCGCATGAACCAAGGCAAGACTCCCTCCGAGCGCGACGACCTCAACCTCGACCCCATCACCGGCGAACCGGGCGCGCATCCCGTGGGCACCGGCGCCGGCGCCGCGGGTGGCGCCCTCGCGGGTGCCGCCGTCGGTGCCATGGCCGGCCCTGCCGGTGCCGTGGCCGGCATGCTCGTGGGTGCCGTGACTGGCGGCATGGGCGGCAAAGCCGTCGCCGAACGCATCAACCCGACGGTGGAGCACGGGCACTGGGAAGGCGCCTACACGCGCGAGCCCTACTACGAGCCGGGACTGAGCTACGACCACTACGGCCCCGCCTACGAACTGGGCTGGCGTGGCCGCGCCGCGCTCGACGACGACTTCGCGGCCGTGGAGCCCTCGCTCGCGCGAGAGTGGGAAACGCAGCGCGGCAGCTCGTCGCTCACCTGGGACCAGGCGCGGCCCGCCGCACATGCCGCGTGGGAGCGCACGGACCGGCTCTACATGCGCGAGGAGGACACCGTGATCCCCGAAGGCGATCCGCTCGCGGACGACGAAGTGGTCGACGTGCTGAACGACGTGATCGAGAACGCGCGCGACGGCGAAGCGGGTTTCCGCACCTGCGCGGAAGCGGTGGAATCGGCGCAGCTGAAAAGCCTGTTCACTGCGCGTGCCGCCCAGCGCCAAGAGGCCGCGGCCCAGCTGGCCCAGCTCGTGACGGCCTATGGCGGAAAGCCCACCGACGGCGGCACCGCTTCGGGCGCGCTGCATCGCGGCTGGGTCAACATCAAGGACGCGGTGGGCGCGAACAGCGAGCTTTCGATCCTCGAGGAATGCGAGCGCGGCGAGGACGTGGCCGTGGCGCGCTACCGAAAGGCGCTGCGCGAGCGGCTGCCCGCCGACGTGCGCCAGGTGTTGCAGGCGCAGGCCCGTACCGCGCAGAGCCACCACGACGAGATCCGCGACCTGCGCAACGCAGCGCGCACGGCAGCACGCGCCTGAGCGGATACGGCGGGCGCGCCTGCCGGCATCAGTGGCCGGAGGTACCGCCCAACCGGTGCGCGAGGAAGAATCGCAGCATCTCGCGGCTCGCGTCCACGCCATCGGGCTGTGTGTAGCTACCGCCGGCGTTTCCGCCGGACCACGCATGCCCTGCCGCATGAAGGCGCCAGTGCTCGGCCTCGCCGTGCGTCTGCGAGGCCGCATACAGCGTGCGCGTGAAGCGCCGGCCCGCATCGGAGCGGCCTTCGCTCACCGCACCCGGCAGTGCGCCATCGACGATCGCCATGCCGTTGCGCGCATGCACGGTCGTGTCGGCATCGCCATGAAAGACGATGGTCGGCGGCCTGGCGCTCGCAGCGGTGTCGCGCTCTGCCCCGGCAGGGCCGGATCGCATGGCGGAAAGGGCGCTCATCACGTCGTTCGCCGCGCCGCGCGGCAGCCCCGAATGCACGCCGACCGCGGCATAGACCTCGGGGTAGCACTGGCCGAGGATGTCCGCCATGGCGCCGCCGGCGGAGAGTCCGGCCACGTAGATCCGCGTGCGGTCTGCCTGTTCTTCGCTGGCGATCCGTTCGGTCAACGCCGCGAGCAGCGCGGGCTCGCCGCGTCCACGCTGCTGGTGCGGCGTCTTGAACCAGTTCCAGCATTTCTGGCCATGCGCGCGCTGCGTCTGCTCGGGGTAGAGCACGATCGCGCCGCATTCGCGCGCGTGCTCGTTCATGCGCGTGCCCGCCGCGAAATCGTCGGCGTCCTGCGTGCAGCCGTGCAGCATCACCACCAGCGGCTGCGGTGAGGGCGCGTCGCCCGGTGCGCGCGCCGGCACGAAGAGCCGGTAGCCGATTGCACGGCCCGCATGCGTGAAGCTGCCGCGGGTCCAGCGCTCGGCGCTGGCAGCCTGCGCGGGCTCTGCGGGATTGGCTTGCGCCTGCGGGCGCACCGCGCGCTCGGGCAAAAGCTCGCGCGCCTCCACGTCAATGACGACATCGGCATCGCTTCGCGGCGCCGGCGTGGCGGCGGACGACGGCGGTTCGGCCTCGCCGCGCAGCGCGCGCTGGATCGCGGCGGTGGCTTCCACGAGCCGGCCGCCGCGCGTGAGGTGGACGGCGCTGCGCATCAGGCCGGTGAGATGTGGATTCATTGGAAAGTGTTTGGTCAGTTTGCCGTGCGTCGCTATCGGATGCGGCCCGCGAGTGCGGCCTTGACGGCCGGCGACGCGTGGAGGGCACCGAGCACGGTGAGGGAATCGATGGTGGCGGCCGCGAGTTCGGGGCTCACGTCGGGCGCGATCACGGCCAGCCCGAGCACCCGAATCTGCAGCGTCTCGCCGGCGGCGCGCACCGCCTCCAGGTCGGCGGCCGAAAAGCTCTGCAGCCCAAGCACCAGCGTCTTGCGGGAGACCGCTTGGCGCAACGCATCGGCGTGCGACGCCAGGTGCGTGCGGATGGCCGTACGGATGAAATCGGTGCGGTTCGAGTAGAAGCCCTCGGCCACCAGCAGGTCGATGTGGCCCAGGTCGACGAAGCCGAGATTGATGGTGATCTTCTCGGATTCCGGCGCTTTGGCGGGGGCAGGCAAGGGGGAACGAATCGCGGGCATGGCGCATTGTACCATCCAAGTGGATGGTAAGTGGATGGTAATCCGCTGCGCCGGGGCGCCCGCTAGCCCGGAGCGCGCAGGTCGTATTCGCGCAAGAGCACGGGTTCGAGGGAGCCGTTGCCGAGCCGGTGCCGCACGGCCGCGTGGATTTGCTCGATGTGCTGGCCGAAGGTGGTGAGCGGGTCTGCGTCCTCGGCCGTGCGAAAGACGTGGCGGAGGATGTTGCTGCCGATGCTGGCGCCCACCGGTTGGCCCGCCACGTTCACCGAGAAGCGGACCGCGCCCGAGGCGTGATGGAAGAAGGGCGCGTCGGACATCGGTTCAGCGGCCACGAGGAGCACCGGGCGCAAGGCCCAGCGGCGGAAGGAAGGCGGGGTGGTTCATGAGGGGTCTCGCAGAGGTAGAGGGTGGAAAAAACCGGACCCGGCCTCGACGGCCGTCGCGTGATGGTGCCCGCTTGTCCCTTCGAGGGGTTTTCACCTGCGATCGTCGGCAGCCCTCCGTCCGCGAGCGGGCGCCAGCCAGAACGGCAGGGCCGGGAGCACCCGATGTGCGGAGGCCGGTCTCCGCAGAGTAGATCACGGAACACCAAAGCGGGTTGGCACGGCGCCGGTTCTCCTGGTGCGAGCCCTGTCCACGGCGGCGCACGTCGGTACGCAGCCCGGCGGGACTGCCGCTTCAGAACGCATGCTGGAGCGCCCGCAGCAGCACCAGATGAACGGGGTAGAAGATGTAGAAAAACCAGCGGCACCGCGCGACCGGCACCTCGATCCTTGCTGCTCCCCAGAGCAAGGGGAGCGCCGCGAGCGCGGCCAGGTTCCGGTTCACGACCCAGAGCGCGCACAGCGCGAGCGCCCAGAGCGCGAGGCGCGCGGCCGTCGGCCGGCGGCAGTAGCCCCAGGCGCCGAGGCAGGCGAGCACACCGAACCACCAGAACTCCACCAGCGGGCCTGCCACGGCGAAGGCGAGCACCGCGAGCGCGTACCGACGCCGCTCGAGCAGCCAGACGATCGCCACCGAGAGCAGGAGCATCCACAGCACGTTCAGTGGCCACCAACCCGCCAGCGCCGCATGCGCTGGGGTGGCCAGCAAGGCGAAGGCGAGCAGCCGGACCATGGCCCGCCGGTGCACGCCGGCGGCGAGCGCGTCGGGCCGCGCAAGGTGGTGCATGAGGACGAAGCCGAACACCGGCATCGCAAGGCGCCCGAGGTCGAAGAGGACCGCGCAGACGCCATCGAACAGGAACCGGTTGGCGTGATCGAGCACCATCAGGCCCGCGGCGAGCCACTTCAACGCCTCGAGGCTGCCGTCGGCTATTCCCGGCCGACCGGCTGGCGCGCAGGTGGTCGACGAGGTTGCTTCCGCCGCCGCGGCGCCGTGCCGCGGCTGCCGCGCGCCGCGACCTTCAGGCACGCGCGGGGGCCTCATCGCGCACAGGGGGTTCGACGCGCGCGCGGCCATGCGCGCGCGCGTCGGGCATGCGAATGCGATCCCCGCGTGCGATCGCATGCGCGAGTCCCGCGCGGATCGCTTCCACGATCCGCACCTGGTCCTCCTCGCGCGGCGTGAGCGCGCGGGCGAACTGCGCTGCGAGCCGCAGTCCTGCGAATGCCACGGCCAATTCGGGGTCCGTCTCGAGTGCGGCACCGGCGGGCATCTGCACGCCTCGCACGATCTCGGCCTTGTGCCGCAGCGCCTCGACATACCGCGGCTTCTCCACCGTCCAGACGGTGCGCGAAGCCCGCAGCCGCTGCTCGCCCACGCGCTCGCCCGCCTCGTTGCGCTTCGCCATGCGCAGCCTCACGGGCTGCGCGCCGCGCCTCCAGACCGCCACCTCGTCGCCGACCTGCACGCCGGAGCGCGACTCGGCGATCGCGCGCTCGAGGTCTGCGCCCCAGACGGTCCGCTCCCCGGCTTGCGTCCGGATTCGGGCGTAGTACGACACGCCTTGTGCAGGATCGAAGCGGTATGGCGCTGCGGCATGGGCCAGCAGCACCCCGGCGACCGGCGAGCGCAGGCCGTCGCGAACCATCCCCCGAGACGCCGCACCGGCCGGCGGCCACTGCGCTGGGGACGGCGAAACGTCGGCGGGACCGCGCGCGAGCGCGCGCCCGACCTCCTCGCGGTCCTGCGCGTCGGGTTCGTGGCCGCGAACGTCGAGCCCTTGCAACGTCGCTTCTCGCCAGAGCTGCCGGCGGAACGCGGGTGCGCCCGTCACCTGCAGCGCCTGCCAGCCGCGCGCCTGGACGATCGCGACGATGCCGTGCAGGACCTCGAGGTCGTGCGACAGCACCCGCAGCCGCGTGCCCGCGTCCACGAAGGCCAGCGTGCGGTCGGGACAGAAATACCGGTCGCCCACGCGCAGGAAGCGCCTTGCCACCGCATCGGGCACGAGGCGGTTTGCCGCGCGCTGCGGATGCGGCGGCACCTCGCGCACGGCATCGCCGTCGGCACCGGGATTTAGCTCGTCGTTTGCAGGGCACATGGTCGTCTCCGAAGTGGACTCAATCCAGCATCCGCGACAGGAAATGGGCCGCCGCCGCCTGGATCTCGGCGTCGCTCATCGGGCTGCGCGGGATTTCCACGTCCCCGAAATCGAGTGAGAAGGCGTCCAGACCGGGCGCATCGGCGCGGGGCTCGAGTGCGACGCCCGATGTATCGCCTGCCCCGGGCGGCGGCGCAGGCGCGGGGCAGGACGCCGCGGCCGAGCGTTGGCTGTGGGGTCGCCCGATCTCGAGCGGGGGCACCTGCGGCGGCGCGCGCTCGCGTCGCGCGAAGTGCCGGTCGCGAAAGTAGTAGATCCGTTGCGCGAGCACCGGTCGCAGCCCCTCGTGCAACAGGATCATGCGCTCGGCACCGAGCGCCTTGACTTCCTGCGCGAGCAGCAGCCGCCGCGGCTGCTCGCTGATGCTCACGGTCGGCGGCCGGCCCGCGCCGCCCCACAGCGGCCGGCTGATGCTCTTTTGCCGCACGGTGTAGGTGCCGAGCTCGCGCGAGACGGCTTCCGCGTCCTCGAACTCCTTCGGCGGAAACACGATGCGCGCAGCGAGCATCTTGCGGATCGACTTGGCGCCCTCGACGCCGTATTTCTCGATCAGCTGCGAGTTCGACTGCACGATGATCACCGTGCGCACGTTGTAGCCCGGCAGGAACGCGGTCGACTCCGCGATCACCGGGATCCGTCCGAGTGCGGGGAACTCGTCGAGCATCAGCAGCAGCTGGTGGCGAAGCGCCGGGTTCTGCTCGGGCAGCTCGCGCGTCTGCAGTCCGATCGCCTGCTGGAAGAAGAGGTTCAGCAGCGGCTGCAGCCGCGCGATGTTGTCGGGATTGATCTGCACGTAGATCGAGATCGGGCGCTTGCGCAGCGCGCGCAGGTCGAAGTCGTTGGCCGACGTCGCCGCGTCGATCATCGGGTTGAGCCAGAGGTCGAGCCGGCTCGTGAACGTCTTGCGGATGCTCGAGGCGGTCGTGGGCGCCAGGTCGATCACGTCGTAGAGGCTGCGCACCGTCTCCTGCGACAGCGGATACCCCGCGCGTTCGCAGGCATCGATCACGCGCTTCCAGTGCTTCTGGAAGCCTTCGTCGTCGCTCGCCATGCCCTGGCGCAGCACCTCGCCGAGCGTGCGCGTCGCCCCTGGTGTCTCGAACAGGTAGAGCGCGATGCCGAGGAAGAGCGATCGCGCCGACGAGGTCCAGAACGGATCGCCCGCCGCGGGGTCCGGGAACAGCATGCTGCCGATGCGCTGCAGGTCGTCGATGCAGCGGTAGGGCACGTCCGACACATAGCCGAGCGGATTCCAGCGCGCAGAGCATTCGCGTTCGGACAGCGGGTCGAACAGATGGACCTCCTGGCCATGCGCCTGGCGGTAGCCCGCCGTGCGCAGGAAGTTCTCGCCCTTGATGTCGCTGACGATCGTCGAGCCGGGCCAGTTCAGCAGGTTCGGGATCACCAGGCCGACGCCCTTGCCGCTGCGCGGCGGCGCCTCGAGCGCCACGCCTTGCTGCCCTGGCAGCACGAGGTAGCGCCCGCCCAGGCGGCCGAGGATGATGCCCTGCTCGCCAAGCAGCCCCGCGCGCTCGATCTCGCGCCGCCGGGCGAACCGGGCCTCTCCATGCAGCGCACGCGGCCTCGGCAGCATCGCGAAGCCCGCGAGTCCAAGGACCAGCCCCTCGCTGCCGACGAACGCCATCACCAGCGCGCGGCGGACCTCTGCGCGCTCTCCGTATGCCTGCCAGTACCGGTAGAGCGTCAGCGGTGTCGCGTCGCGCGGCGGCAGCTGCATCGCGAGCAGGAAGAAGTAGCCCGCGAGATGCAGGCCGAGCACCGCCGCGACCAGCAGCGCCGCGAGCACCTTCGCAGCGCTAGCCGAGCCTGTGCCTGGCGCCTGGATCATGCCAGATCTCCCGGACCACGCGGCGCTGCCGCTCGCGTGCGCACTGCACCACCACGTCGACGCTGAGCTGCGCCAGCTCCACACCCTCGCGCGTCGACATGCCCTGGCCCGCCTGGCTGCGCCGCATCAACTGCGCGAGCGCGACGAAGGCCATCGCCGCGCTGTCGGCATGCACGCTCGTGATCGAGCCCGGATGGCCCGTGTTGACCGAGACGAGATAGTCGTAGACCTCTTCTCCGGTACGCAGCTCGGACACGAAGATGCGGTCCGGCCGCTGGCGCTTGGCGCTCGCGAGCAGCTGGCCCGGTGTGACCGCGGCCTGCCCCTGCGCACCCTGAGAGTAGAAGAGCCGAACATGGTTGGGCTGGTTGCGCAGCGACAGCTCCATGACGTCCTCGATCGTCACGAGCCGGTCGTCACCCGGCACCTCGAGGATCAGCGCCTTGCTGACCGTCGTCTTGCCCGAGCCCGTGGCGCCCGACAGCAGGATGTTGCGCCGCAACTGCACGGCGCGCCGCAGGAAGCTCACGAAATCGCGCGCGTCGAGCAGGCCCGCGAGTTCGCGGTCGGCCGCCGACAAGTCCCCCGCCGCCCCGGCAGCACGCGCCGGCAGTGCGCAACGGGTCGCTTCGAACACGCCGAGCGTCTCGAGCTGCTCGAGCGTCCAGAGCACGTTCGACGGCCGGCGGATCGTGATCGAGACCGTGCGCGGCTCGGTCGCCGGGGGCAGCACGATCTGGATGCGCTCGCCGCCGGGCAGCGTGGCCGACAGCAGCGGTTCGTGCGCCGAGATGCGCTGGCGCGTGTGGTTCGCAACGAGCTTCGCGACCGAGACGCACCAGTCGAAGGTGGCGAACGGCAGGTCCTCGCGGCTCCACCCCGAGGCACGCTCGACGAACGCGCAACCGGGCTGGTTGATGCAGATCTCGGTCGTTTCCGGATCGTCCAGCCATGGCGCGAGCGGCCCGAGGAAGAGCGCGAGCGAGGAGGGCTCTTCCGGCTGCATCTCAGCGCCCCGCCCCATCGGTTCGGAGTGCATAGACGCTGCGGAAGTCCACGTCGCGCGCCACGAGGATCTGGATGCGCTCGCCATGGTTCTTGATCACCGTCGGCGGTATCGACGCGGTGTTTCGCAGCACCTCGGCCATCACGTCGCGGCCGCTTTGCGGGTTCAGCACCACGCCGCCGCCGACCTGAGGGCCGCTGCGCTGGCGGGCCGCGGCTGCCTGCATCGCGCCGTCGATCACCGACACCAGGATGGCGGCGCCGAAGCGCTGCCAGAAGTGCGTGTCGACGAAGCCGGGCAGGCCGCTGCGGCCGAGCTCGTCGGTGCCGGGCGATGCGAGCTGAACCACCACGCCCGCAGGCGTGCGGGCCTCGTTCCACAGCACGAAGACCCGCCCTTGTCCCTGGCGGGGCTCGCCGCGCTGTTCCCCCACGTACTTGGTGCCGCGCTCGAGCAGCACGATCTGCCCGTCCGCGCCGTAGACGTCGCTCGCCCCGACGCAGGTGGTCATGCCGGCGTAGCTCGAGTCGATCGCAGTCTCGAGCGTGCAGTCGATGAAGGCGCCCTTGGGCAGCAGCAAGCGGCGCGTCGGCAGCATTCGGGCGGCCACTGCGGGTGTGCGCGTCGGCGCGAGCCGATCCGCGAGCGCGCCGGCGCCATCGACATCGACCGCGGCTCCCGCCCCTTGCGGCGCACCGGCCGGCGGTGACATGCCGGCCATCGACAGCGGCTGGAACGCGGCGGGAGCGCCGGCAGCGCCAGCGACCGTTGGCAGCGCGGTGGGCGCACGGCGCAGCACGGGCGCCCCGAGCCGGCGCTCGAGCGCCAGCTGCTCGGGGCTCTTGGACACGGGCCCGCTGGTCGCGGGGTTTGCAGCCGGCGCCGCCGGTGCGGCGGACGCGGGCGCAGCCGCAGGCATCGCGGGCGTGGCTGGCGCCGGCGGGTCGATGCGCCCGAGCGGCGGCAGCTTCATCTCGCCTGCGGCGCGCGCCGCCGCCGCCTTCCTGGCAGATTCCTCGGCATCGCGCGTGCGCGCGAACTGCGTGTTGTAGTACCAGAACAGGAAGCTCGCGCCGAGCAGCACCACGGTGCCGAGTGCGAGTGCCGTGCTGATGCGTGACTGGATCGACCTCTCGCGGTTGACCGAGGCAATCGTCCGCTCGCCCTCCACACCGCGGGCGTGCGCGTCGGCCGCCGCGCGTGCGTCACCATCGGGCGCGCTGCCGGACGCACCCAGGATCTCGCCGGTCTCCTGGTCCACGGCACCGACGGCTGCCGCGTCGGGGCTGCCTCTGCGACGCCTCCAGGTCACGGTCCGTCTCCTTCGGCCGCGGCCGTTGCACGTTCCAGGCCTGGCACATGGGTCTTCGACCGCGACTGCGCACCGCCCGCTGCGAAAGACCGGTTGACGACGCAGCCGACGAGTGCACCGCGGCGCAGCACGATGCGGCGCGCGACGCGATGGACCACCACCTCGTCGTCCTCGACATGGAAGTTCAGCAGCGACTCGCTGCCGTCGTCGTTGCGCACGAAAAGCGCCGGCATCTCCGATTGCCGCGGGAAACGAAGCCGCGTCTGCACGCCATCGTCGAAGGCCCCCGCCGGCCGCAGAGCCTCGCTGCCGCAGAACCAGTAGTCGGTGTTGCGCCGCCGGGCGCCCGCCGCCAGCCGGAGCCGCTCCTCGACCTCCTCGCGCTCCCGCGCCACGGCCGCAGCGCGTGCCTCGTCCTCCGGGTAGCTGAAGCGTATCGAATACACCATGCGCCTGGCCGCCGTGCCCGTCGGCGCACGGGCCGACACCACATAGTCGAAGTGGTACGCACGGCGATTGGTCAGCACCGTCAGGTTGGTCGATGCGCGCGCCTCCTTGGGCTTGATGAAGAAGTGGTTGCGCTCCGCACCTACGTCGAACGCGCCGTTGTCGCCCGAGCCCAGATTGACGAACTCCTCGCCCTCGGCCCACTGCAGATGAATCTGGTAGCCGACGTACCCGTGCAAAGCCACGACGTCGCGGGGGTCGTAGGCGACCACCCGCACGCGCGGGTCGATCGCACCGGGCGGGGGCACGGTGGCGCCGTGCGCGCCTTCATGCCCAGGCACTGCGAGCAGGGCGCCCGCGACGAGCGCTGCGGCCGCCCTCTTCATCGCACGTCCGCCTTCGCAGAGTGCGACGGGCCGGCCGCGACCTCGGATTCGCGGCGGTACTCGAGGACCCGGAAGCCGAGCGGGTTGAGCGAACGGATCTTGTCGTCCTTGGAAGGCGCGCCGTAGGCGAACTCGATCGTCGAGACCCAGTGGCTCACCTGTTCCTCCCCGGTGCCGCCGGCGCGCGTGTAGCGGCTGAAGCGAACCTGGGCGAGCCGGTCCTTGCCGCTGCCGAACCGGAGGAAGCTCACCGAGCGCACCTGCACCCGCACCGTCGTCCCGTCCCTGAACAGATTCAGCGGGGACTGCGGATTGCTCGCGTTCCAGAGCGCCGACCACTCCTGATTGAGGCGCGGCGAGTTTTCGGCCGCGATCAGTTCGTAGTCCGCCTCGGCCGTGCCGTAGAAGTACCGCTCGCGCGAGATCACGTAGGTCGACAGCAGGTTGCGCGTGACCACCTCCTCAATGTCGGTGGTGCCCTCGTAAGTCGGCACCACGTCCACGATGCCGCTGCTGCTGTCGACCCTGATCACGACCGGGACGGGCTGCTTCAGCGGCGTAAGCCCGGCGACCGCCGCCACGGACAGCGCAGCGACCACACAGGCAGCGCCTGCCACGGTCCATGCGAGCCGCGAGGCGCGCATTGCCTGTCGTGCACGGTCCGCCTCCCAGCTTCGTGCCTCGAACAGGTACCGCTCAAGGCCCGGATCGCGGTCCATGGTCCGCCTCCGTCGCGCCCGCAGGCGCGTTGATGGGAGTCAGGGCACCCTCGCAGTCGGGCGGCAGCGGTGGGCGCGTGCCACAGCCCAGCAGCAGACCGAGGAACAGCAGCGCGGCAAGTTGCTTCACGGATGACCTCCATCAGCGCGTCGAACCGGCGCGCGTCATCACCTGCGAACGCGGCACGACCGCGTCGCCGCGACGCAGACCGGCAACCCGCTGCCAGCTGCCGGCCACGCCAGCGCCCACGCGGCGACCGGCGAGCCGCCGCAGTGAGTCCCACCGTCCGCCGGGCTGCCCCTGCATGCCGTCGAGCAGCCCGCGGCCGAACTCATGCGCGGACCGTCTTGTTGTGCCCATCCCCCATCGGATCGCACCGCTCACGACGCCATAGGTGCTGAGCCCGACGCCGCTCGCCAGCCCCGCCGCGATCGGCATGACCTGCCGCATGACGAGGAAGACCAGGGCCGCGGTCATGCACACGCGCGTGCTTTCCGCGATGGTGATGCCGCTGCCGGCCGCCGAGGCGGCTGCGGCGTACGCCTTGAGGACGGAAAGCAGCAGCGCCGCCGTGAACAGTGTCAGGACGCCGACCAGGGCATAGTTCGCGAGCTGCGCCACCCAGGACTCGAAGAAGCGCTTGGTTGCGTCGAAGAACAGCATCGCGATGAAGAGCGGCCCGAGCGCGAGCAGCACTGCAAGCGCGACCTTGGCCAACGCGAGCATGAAGGCCGTGACCACCACGGCCAGTCCGACGAGCAGGTAGATAAGGAAGCCCGCGATGTAGTACGCGAAGTTGCCATCGAGGATGCTGCCCTTGTTGAGCAGATGCTGCGCCGCCATGCTGCCATCCATCCATACCTGGTCCACGAGGCTGACCACGCTCGGCGCCCCGATCACCGCGGCGGCGAGCTGGTCGGGGGCGGTGTAGAACGTGTTCGTGATCACGTCGTTGTAGGCCCAGAGCCGGAGGCCGACCCCGAGAACGAGGGCGATCAGCAGGATCCGCCGAACGCCTTCCCAGACCGGCTCCTGGATGCGTCCGGTCAGGCTCAGGAAGCCCCAGATCATGACGTGGACCGTGGCAAGGGTGACCGCGGCGGGCTCGAGCGCGGCGGCCACGCGCGCGGTGTTGGTACCGATGTAGTCCGCGACCTGCGCATTGAGCCAGGCGAAGAACTGCGCAAAGAATCCCATGGCCGCTCCGCTACTTCGCGCCGCCGAGCGGAAGCGGCACAGGCTTCAGATCTCGAATGTCGCCAATCCCTTCCAATCGCCGACGTGTCAGTTCATCGGCGCGCTCGTCGGAGGTTGGCACCGCGACCGAAGAGGCTGGCGCGCATGCACTCGGATCCACCCCGGATCGGTGCTGCAGCGCGACGTAGGCCGCGCCAGTGCCCGCAACGGCAGCAACCACGCCGAGCAGGATCCATGGAGTCTTCGGCATCATCTGCGCCCTCCCGGTTTCAATAGTGGACGACCGGAAGCGTCTTCACCGAGCCGATATCAGCGGCCGCGCGCTCCCGCAGCCGTTGGCGGCGCATGGCCTCCTCGGACCGCGCCATCTGGTAGAGGCTCTGCAGCTTCGTCTGCTCGTTCGTGAGCATGGCCTGCTCGGACTGGATGCGGGCCTGGAGGTCCGCAATGGCCTTGGGGTCTTGGGCACTGCCGATATGCCGGATCAGCAGCTGGAGTGCGGCGAACCGCTCACTGGTGTTCTGGTACGCGGCACGGGTCATCCCGCCGAACATCGCGGATGCCTGGCGTCCCTGTTCCACGACCTGGCGCATCTCGGGACTCAGCGCCTGCATCTGAGGGTCCGACAGGATGCTGTTGGCCTTCATGATTGCTTGCACCTGGTCGGCGATCCCCGCGTAGCTCCCCGGGGTGCCGCCGAGCGTGTTCATCAGCTCGCCGTGGCTTGCCGGCAGGTAGTTGCGCGCCGACGCCGGTGTCGCCAGCAGCTGCTCCATGCCGCGGCCACCGGTCATCGCCTGGTAGGTCTGGGTCAGTTGGTCCTTCGACTGCTGCAGCTGCTCGTACTGCTTCTGCATGCCCGAGAGTTGCTGCTGCCAGGCCATGAGCTGTTGTGCGAGGCTCGCCACCGCGGCGAAGTCGATCACGGGCATGCCGGCGCGCGCGTGCAGCGGTGAGAGCGCCGCCGCGGCGGCGAGCGAGAGAGCGATCAGGGGTTTGCGCATGGTGGATCTCCTTTGAACGAAAAGAAGGTGGCAGATGCGGGGCTGGCCACTGCGGCGCGGAAGTGCGGCAGCCATTGCTCGGGACGGGGACCGTGCCGGTCGATGAGCTCGCGCATGAGCCGCACGTTCGCCGTCCGCCCCGAGATCACATGCAGAAGGTCGTCGAAGCCGTGCAGGTCGAGCTGCGCCACGACGCTGGCGTGGCCCTGCTTGATGAGGAACTGCCGGGAACCCGGCTCGAGCTCTTCCTTGAGAAGTGCGAACTCCCGCTCCGTGAGGTTGAAGCCCTCGGTGTATTCGCGGTGGTCCGCCTCGGGGTTCGGAAAAAGGATTTTCGTCGGTGTCTGCTCGACGATCGCGCGCGCGATGCCGGAGTCGAGCACATGGCTCGTGCTCTGGGTGAACGTGACGATGTTGGCGTTCTTCTTGCGCCAGGTCTCGAGCCCGTTCTTCGCGAAGTGTGCGAACGCCGGGTCCGCGAGCAGCTTCGCGAACTCGTCCATCCAGCACACGAGGGGCCGCCCGTCGACCATGCGATCGACAAGGTGGAACAGGTACATCGTGAGCGGCGCGCGCGCCACGTCGTTGTCGAGGAAGTCGGTCACATCGAACCCCACGAGCGAATGGCGCCCGAGCAGCGGCGCGACCTCGTCGCGCGCGTTGTCGAACACCCACGCGTACTCGCCTGCCTCCGCAGCACACCATTTCCGAAGCCGCGCGTGCACTCCCTCGGAGTCCGTCACGTCAAGGAACGAGACCAACCGCGACAGCCGGCGGAACCGGGCTTCCAGGCCGAGCGTGCCGCGCAGCGCCTGGTCGAGGTCGTCCTCCTGCCGAGCGTTGAGCACCTCCTTCGGCGAGCGCAGCACGAGCCGCCGCAGCCACTGCCGCATGAACTCGACGTTGTCTGCGACCGCAGCGTCGAGCTGCAGCGGGTTGCAGCCGGTCGGCACCCCGTTCTTGAGCGGCAGGTACTGACCGCCGAGCGCCCGCACGAGGATGTGCAGGCCCTCGTCCTTGTCGAAGACGACCTGCGTCGCATCGAAGCGGTTGTGGATCGCCACCATGCAGAAGCCGAGCAGCGTCGTCTTGCCGGTACCGACGGGGCCCACCCCCGTGACATGTCCGACGTCGCGCCGGCTGCCGCCATCGGCGCGCCGGGGGTCGCTCGCATGGAGCGAGAAGTAGTACGGGGAGCCGGCGCGCGTGACGAGCATCGCGAGCGCCTCGCCCCAGTAGTTGCCGACTGCACGGCCCGTCGGAAAATTGTGGAACGGCGACATCGCCGCGAAGTTGCGGCTCGTGACCGGCGCCTTGCGTGTGCGGTACGCGAAGTTGCCGGGAAGCTGCGCCCAGAACGCAGCCTCGAGCGCGAGGTCCTCGCGCGCCACCACCATGCCGGTGTCGCCGAGCAGATAGCGTGCACGCGCGACATGGTCGTTGAGCTGCTTCAGCCGCGCACGGCCCTGCGCGTCGCCGACCCCGTCGTCGCTATCGGCGAGGACCTGCAGCGTGAGATGGTGGTCCCCGACGACGAAGCGGTTGCTCATCAGGTCGTCGAGCGCATCCTTGAGCTCGTCGGCCTGCGACACCGCCATGTCGCCGGCGGCAGCCATGCGGTTGAACTGGCGCCCCACCATGTCGGTGGCGGTGGCCTTGCCGAGGAAGGTGAAGCTCTGGGTCAGCACGAAAGCGAACGGGGCGGTGAGCAGCGCGGCGAACATGCCCGGCGCGGTCGGGGTCGGATATTCCTTGATCCCGAGGAAGGCGCCCACCCGGGTCTGCGTGCCGGTGCGGTACTCCATCGCCTCGTTGCCGAAGAAGGGGCGGCTCGTCGCGAGAACCTCGTCGAGCGGTGCGCGCGGCAACGGCATGCGCTGCCACTCGCCGTTGATGAGCAGGCCGTGGAACTCGAGCAGCGATGAATAGCGCGTGTGGCGCTCGGGCCGGAAGTAGACGCCAAGCGGTTCCGGATCGTAGCGCTCGAGCGCGGCCAGCAGCTCCTGGCGCTTCTTCGTGCATTCCTCGAGCGAGTCCTCGAGTTCGGCGCGCTCCGCGTCGGGATCGGCCTTCTTGAGGAACCGCAGGGCCGCATGTCCGATCCGCGTGGGCTGGGGACGGAATACGAGCGAGAGGTACAGCTCGTTGACCATCAGGCGCTCGCCGGCGATCTTGCGGCGGTAGCGTTGCTCCACCTCGGCGGCAAAGCCCGGGAGTGTTCGCCCGTGCGGATATCCCGTCTCGCGCCGGCGGATCACGTGCGTCCAGAGCGCCAGGTTCGGCGAGGCGATGTTGCGCCAGAGGATGTTGAGGCGCTCGTGCCAGCCGTTGAGATCTTCGTCGTCGGCGCTTTCGAAGCTCGCGCCACCCAGGCGCAGGGTCTGTACATAGTCGCCCGCGCGCGTCTTCGCCACATGCGTGTCGAGGTGGGCGAGCAGAGGGATCATGGACGCAGCGCTTGCTTCGCGGCGGAGCAGGCGTTGGTTCCTCAGCAGCGCAGGCATGGCGCGCGCTCCTGCTAGATCCGGACGCCATCCGGCGGACGACGCCGGCGGCCCCGTGCGTCGGGCAGGTCGAGCACCAGCGGGCTGTAGGAGCTGGCCCGCCAATGGCGCAGGTTGCCCGCAAGCCATGCCGGGCAGCGGGTCCGCCCCCAGAGCTGCAGCAGGTCGAAGAAGCGGGGTTCGTGCAGGCATAGCAGATAGAGCAGCCCATGCAGCGGCAGAAAGGCCAGCAGCCATGCCAGGTTCTTGGTCACGATGAACGACTCGGCGGTGACCACCACATTGAACATCATGGCCGAGTACGTGACGCCCCAAACCATCGAGGGCCGCGTCATTCCGACGAAGAGCGTGTCCGCGACAAGACCCTGGTTGCGGTCCATGGCTGCCTCGCCTGGGTTAGACGCCGAACATGCCGCGGATCCACGAGACGATCTGGGGTCCGCCGAAGACGAGGACGGTGCCGATCACGACGCCGACCATCCACCACCAACTGATCCGGCCGAACCAGGCCATCACGCCCGCGACCATGACCGCGACGGCGGCGAGTGGCGTGAGTATCGCGACGAGCTGTGTCTGTGTTGCGGCGGCCCCGGTGGCGAACGGGCTGCCCGCAAGTGCAAGACACGGTGCGAGCAGCGTGAAGACCAAGCACCTGCGCAGGATCCGCCGCCATGGACGCTCTCTGCCGACCGGACGGACGACCTCAACTGTGCTGCGCAACGAACGACCGTTGCGAGAAGGCTGTTCGAGCCGCACCCGTTGCGAGCGCACGGCCGCCGCGAGGCGGGCACCGTAGGGCGCAGGACGCCGCCGGCGCGCAGGGAATGGGATGGCAGCGCAGGTGTGGGAGCGGGTCAAGGCAGGCATTCGGAACTACTCCTTGCTTTCATCGGAAACCAGCGACGCAGCGGCACCTCCACGCCGGGGGCGGCCGTACACATCCCACCACGCCGGCCGCGGGGATCCGGCCGCCGCGCGCCCGCGCGCTGCCGTGTCCTTCGAGGTGCGCGGCGAGCGCTCAGTGGCCGCGGCGATCTCGCGCTCGAGCGCGTCGATGTCGCGCATGGCGCGCAAGCGCTGCACTTGGGCCTCCTGTGCGCCCGCCGCATCCCCTGCCGAGAGACGTTCGGCCTCGCGCTGCGCGAGCTGCGCCGCGAGCGCTTCGGTACGAGCGAGCTCATGGCGCAGGATGCGAACCCGCTCGTCGTCACGCGATGTCTGCATGGACGCGTCCACCACGGCAGTCGCCCCGGGCCGTGCGGGCACGATGAAAAGGGCGAGGCCCAGGCAGGCTGCCAGTGGCAGCCACCCCAGGGATTTCGCTGGCCTGGCGGTGCAGTGCAGCTCCCGAGCTTGCATGGCGAATGCTCCATTCAGTGCGGTGCAGCGCCACGGGGAGCCATGGGCACTGCGAACGAACAATCTGAACGAAGACACGACGCGCGCCGGCCAGGAGCGACGATCCGCGCCGCCCTGGAGTCCGCAAGCATGTCTTCGATGCTTGGATGGGCGGCATGGTAGGACCGCGGGCCTGGGGTGCCACTATCAAAGTTGAGAGTGGCTCGTTCGCGTGCTATCGGCTACATCACCGGAGGAAATCTTCACCGATCGAACGGAGGTCATGGATGGGCGTGATCGTCTTCAGCAACCAGAAGGGTGGGGTCGGCAAGTCGACCCTGAGCGTGCTCTACGCGCACTGGCTGGCCGAACGGCAGGCCATGCGGGTGTGCTTGATCGACCTCGACACCCAGTGCAACAGCTCGAAGTCGCTCGGACGGTTCGCGAGCGGCGTGGAGGCCCGCGCGCTGTTTTCACCCGAGCCCCTCGCCTGGTCGAGGCCGGAAGGTTCTGGCATCACGCTGCTCGGCGGCAGCAAGGCGCTCGCGGACATCGAGCTGTCCGAGCCCGAAGGGGTCATCCCCGCCTTCTGCGGGCACGTCGCCGTGCTTGACCATGTGTTCGATTGGGTAGTGATCGATACGCCGCCCGCGCTGGGCCTGCGCATGAGCGCTGCGCTCATTGCGGCCGACAGCGTGCTGTGTCCGATCGAGCTCGAGGAGTACAGCATCGACGGCGTCACCGACATGCTCAAGACCGTCTTCGGCGTGCAGCGGCGCTACAACCCGCGGCTGCGGCTTGCAGGCATCGTGGCCAACCGCTTCAATCCGCACTCCGTGCGCCAGAAGGCGGCGCTGCAGGAACTCGTATCGAACTACACCGAGTTCGTGCTGCCGGCGAAGATCTCTACGCGCTCGGCCATTCCTGAAGCTCTCGCCGAGGGCGTTCCGGTGTGGAAGCTCGCGAAGAGCTCGGCGCGGGAATCCGGCGCCGAGCTGCTCACGGTATTCGACTTGCTCTGGCAGCGCATCGCAAGCCCGTGCGCGACGGAGCCCGACACGCGGGCGCACGCACACGGGGATGGAGGTGTGCCGTGAGTACGGCGGGCGGACTGGATTTGAGCATGCTCGCGCAGTTCAAGGCCGGCGATCTCCTCGCCGAGGCGGTGCCGGCGCACGCAGGCGCGCCGATGCAGGTTGCCCTGTCGCTGATCGATTTCGATCCGGCACAGCCGCGGCGCACGGTGGACACGCAGACGCTCGCCGAGCTTGCGGAATCGATCCGCACGCACGGCGTGCTGGAGCCGGTGTCGCTGCGTCATACGCAGGGCGCGACGGGGCGGTACGTCGTCAACCGCGGCGAGCGGCGCGTGCGCGCCGCGCTCAGCGCGGGTCTGACGTCCATCCCCGCGTTCCTCGACGCACGCATCGATCCATACGCCCAGGCCGCAGAGAACCTGCACCGCGAGAACATGTCGCCCTTCGACCTCGCGCGCTTCATCGCCGAGCGTGAGCGCGAGGGGCACACGCGCGCGGAGATCGCGCGCAGGCTGAACAAGCCGCGGTCCTTCATTTCCGAGGCGGCGGCGCTGATCGGGGCGCCTGCGGAGGTGCGCTCGGCCTTCGATTCAGGCCGCCTCGGGACCGATTTGCGCGTGATCTACCAGCTCTCCCTGGTAGCAAGGACCGACCCGGAGAAGGCCGCAGCACTGCTCCAGGGCAATGGTTCCATCACGCGCGGCACGGTGGAGGCGGCGCTCGGGCGCACGAGTGGCGGTCGGCCGCTTCAGCCGTCCATGCCGTCCGCCAACGTTCCCATCCGGCCCGTTCATGCGAGCAGTGGCGGCCGCACAGTGCTGGTGGTCGAACACAAGGGCCGGCGAGGAACGCTCAGGCTCAAGGCCCGCGACAACGACATGGCGGAAGTCCGCTTCGGCGATGGCTCCAGCGACTGCGTGAGGCTCCAGGAACTGCGGCTCGTGTGCTGGGCCACGGAAGAAGAGTCGTCGCGGCGGCCGTAAGCGGCAAATGCAACTGGCGAATATGTGAACTTTCTCCTTCTTTTTAGAAGGACGCTCACTTACAGTCGCGCCATGATGAAAAGACGGTCCACATGCTCTCGCTGATTGCGGAGCTCAAGACGTTGCAGTGCCGCGCGAACCATGGCGGTCGGATGGAGGTGCCGCCACCCAGCAAAGAGGGCGAGCACGAGACGCCGAGATGTCCTACCCGGCAGCCGTCTTGGTCCGCGACTCCTTCTTGTACCGCTTCATCAAGGAGCTCATGAGTTCCGAGGGGTCTACCTCAAGTCCGTTTTACAAGGAGATAAGACTGGTCAATGAAAGGCTGGGCGTGGCCGTTCGCTCGCGTTGTTCGATGTGCTCGTGAGCGGCCTGCAGATATGAGTAATAGAACGATGCAGCTCGTGGTCGAAAACCCGGAGGTCGGCTTATGCCGATGCGGTGATTGGCGGCGGCATTCTCCGCACATAACGCGGCAAATATTGCGGTTACGGCGAATCCCGTGTTTAATCTCCGCATGTTTTACGGAGAAAACCTCTACCTTTGGGAGGCGGGCGACTGGCCTGATTGGCGCTACGACCTACCAGCACTGACCAAGCCTCTGACCGAGGTCAGCCGCGCCCAGGGCATGCTGCTCGGGCGTCTGGCCGACGTGGGACTGGCGCTGCGCGGGCAAGCCAGCCTTGCCGCGCTGACCGAAGACGTGGTCAAGACCAGCGAAATTGAAGGCGAGGTGCTCGACGTCGAATCCGTGCGCTCGTCCATCGCGCGTCGCTTGGGTGTAGACATCGGCGCGGTCGCGCCGGTGGACAGGCATGTTGAAGGTGTCGTGGAGATGGTGCTCGACGCCACTTCCCGTAGTGCCGAACCGCTGACCGTCGCGCGCCTGTTCAGCTGGCATGCGGCGCTCTTTCCGACTGGGTATTCGGGCATGAGCAGAATCTCCATCGGCCGGTGGCGCGACGATGCCGATGGGCCGATGCAGGTGGTGTCTGGCCCGGTGGGCCGTCGCAAGGTTCACTACCAGGCGCCGCCCGCCGCTGTGCTGTCCGGCGAAATCGCGAGATTTCTGTTGTGGGCGAATGAGGACGCCGGCGAACCGGCGCTCATCAAGGCAGGCCTCGCGCACCTGTGGTTTGTCACGCTGCATCCCTTCGATGACGGCAATGGGCGCATCGCGCGCGCAGTGGGTGACCTGTTCCTCGCCCGCGCCGACGGCAGCCCGCAGCGCTTCTACAGCCTCTCGGCGCAGATCCAGCGCGAGCGCAAGGACTACTACGACGTGCTGGAGCGTACGCAGAAGGGCACGCTCGACGTGACCGGCTGGCTGTCTTGGTTCCTCGGCACGCTGCAACGCGCCATCGCTAGCGCGCAGATCACGCTGGATCTCGTGCTCGCCAAGGCGCACTTCTGGCAACGCTGGGCGGGCGTGCCGTTGAACGAACGGCAGGTGAAATTGCTCAACCGCCTGCTCGACGGTTTCGAGGGCAAACTCACCAGCAGCAAGTGGGCCGCCATCGCCAAGTGCTCGCCGGATACTGCGTTGCGCGATATTACGCAGTTGCTGGAGCTGGGCGTGCTGAAGAAATCACCCGGCGGCGGGCGCAGCACCGGCTACGAGCTCGCGGGCCACTAGGCCACGGAGACCGTCGGAGGCGAGGCCGACTGCCAGGAGTACTTGCGCGGTGGCGCGGCGCATCCGCCGGTCAGTCTTCTGAAAGTGCGCGAGCGCCCGGAGGTCAAGCGCCAGCTGTCGGGTGTTGATTCCATCGGAGGCCGGCGGTCATGCCGCTATGAGAGATCGCTGGTCCTGCCCTCGGGATCACTGCCTACCCAGCCTTGCGGATGATGCCGACGGATGGCAGCGCACGCCCGGGAAAAAGTCTCAGCTCAACAAAAAAAGGAGCTGCCATGGCCCAGTACGGCGTCAATCCCCCGGTCGGCGTGGTCGAAGCGTCGACCTCTCAGAGCGGTGTGTCCTGGGGCGCGATCTTCGCCGGCGCCGCAGGCGCCGCGTCGCTCTCGCTCGTCCTCCTGCTGCTCGGTACCGGGCTCGGGATGTCGTCGATCAGCCCCTGGTCGAGCCAGGGCGCCAGCGCGGCGACCATCGGCATCGCCACGATCCTCTGGCTTTCCTTCATGCAGCTCGCGGCCTCAGGCCTGGGCGGCTACCTGGCCGGCCGGCTTCGCACCAAATGGGCCGGCATCCACACGGACGAGGTCTTCTTCCGCGACACGGCACATGGTTTCCTTGCATGGGCCGTGGCCACGCTGCTGACGGCGGGGCTACTGAGCTCGGTGGTGGGCTCGATGCTGGGCACGGGCGCTCAGGCGGGCGCCACGGTTGCAGGCGGTGCCGCCGCGGCTGCGACGGTGGCTGGCGCGGGCGCCGGTGGATCGCAAGCGGCGTCGAGCAGCGGCCCCGGCCCGATGGGCTATCACATCGATGCGCTGTTCCGCCAGGAGCCGCGCGGCGCTGGCTCCGTGCCCCCGGTGGCCCCCGCATCCGCCGCACCCCCGGTACCCGCGGCACCCAACGAGGCGAGCACTGCCTCCGCATCGCTGCCCGTCGCCACGACGGCGCCGCCGCCCCCGCCCGATGCGGCAGCGGCCCACGCGGAGATCGGCCGCATCTTCGCGAACGGCATGCGCGATGGCGCGCTGCCCGCGGAAGACACGCGCTACGCAGCCCAGCTCGTCGCCCAGCGCACGGGCCTGAGCCAGCCCGAAGCCGAGAAGCGGGTCAACGACATCTTCGCCAAGGCCCGTGCGGCGCGCGACGACGCGCAGGCGAAGGCCAAGCAGGCCGCCGATGCGGCGCGCAAGGCGTCGGCGTACGCCTCGCTGTGGATGGTGGTGTCGCTCTTCATCGGCGCCTTCGTTGCGAGCTTCGCCGCCACGTATGGCGGGCGCCGTCGCGACCTCTGAAGAAGCCGTTCGATCAATCACAAGGAGATCACCATGCCTTCACTTCTGCTCTGGTTGCTCGGGGTTCCGATCCCCGTGATCATCCTGCTCGCCATATTGTTCTAGGCGTTCTGGGCAAGGGCGCGGCAATCGGCGCTGCGCTGGCGTTCTCCAGCGATCGCGACGAGCCCTTGACCATCTGCCAGAACGACCTACTGCGCCGGACCGACTTCATGCCGCTCGGATGGGCAGCCGGGGCTCCCGCGCGGCATCAGCGGCAGCGCTCTGCTCGATCGACCTCGTCGCGGGCGAACGCGCCCGCGGCATGGAACCCATGATTGAACGTGCGATCCGATGAGCGAAGACGACATCACGCAATACATCATCGAGTCACTCGGCGGCGGCCACTTCCAGGTCGCAGACGAGAACACCTTTCTCCTCCACGGCACCGACAACAGGTTCCCCTTCGCGACCATCGTCACCAGGGACGACGAATTCGACAGTGCCTCCAACCTCAACCGATCGGGCGTCTTTCGCCTCAACATCGGCATCGACAAGGAAACGTTTCGTGCGCTGTTCGGCGCACCGAAGGCTGCCGGTGTGGACTTCACCGCGCTCGACGAACTGATGCCCCATCCGCTCTACGCGAAGATGTACTGGATCAGCGTGATCAACCCGAGCGAAAAAACGTTCGGCATCGTCAAGCCGTTGATCAGCAAGGCCCGCGCCCTTGCGGCCGCAAGGGACACGCGCTAGTACTAGCCTTCAATCGCGGCACAGGCAAGAAAGCCCGAACCTACGTGGCTTCGCTCGATTCGCATCTCACGCGCCGCCTTGTCTATATCTTGCCTGGGCCAGCGCCTGCTGCCGCCGGTACTCGGCCGGCGCCATGCCGAGGTTGCGCACGAAGGCCCGCCGCATCACCTCGTGCGAGCTGTACCCGCACTGCGCAGCGATGGCCTTGAGTGGGCGCGTGCTTGACTCGATCAGGCGGCATGCCGCATCGAGCCGGATCTGCGCGACGGCACGCGCCGGCGTGAAGCCCGTCGTGCGCCGGTAGTAGCGCGCGAAGGTGCGCCAGGACATCAATGCCTGGGCCGCCAGCCGCTTCACGGTGAGCGGCTCGCGCAGATGCAGCGTGATCCACAGGTGCAGCTGTGCGATGCGCTCCTCGCGCGCAGGCCGCTCGATCAGCATGCTGCGAAAGCCCGAGGGGGCGTAGGCCGCGCTGCCCGGCGCAGGCAGCCGCGCCGCGATGGCCTCGGCCCAGCGTCTTCCATGGTCCTGCTCGATCCACGAGAGCGCCACGTCGATGCCTGTGGCGCAGGTGCTAGAGACCCAGCGGCTGCGGTCCGCAGCCGCGGAGCCGGTGTGGCGGGCCTCGGGGCTCCTCGCGCCAAGCCGGGCCGGGGGCGTGCGCACGGCTTCCGCGAGAAGCTGCAGTGCCGCCGTCCCGAAGACGGCCCCCCGTTCCACATGTGCCTGATGGCGTGCGAGCCATTCGCGAGCGCGTGCCCAGGCCTCGCGCTGGAAGGTTCCGGTTGCTGCGCCGGGACCGGCGGCGACGACAAGTGTCTGCGGAGGTTTGCCCAAGTGCCGCGGCAATGCTGCTGCGGCAATGGCAACGCCGCTCGAGCTCTGCACCGCTTCGCGTTCCGTACTGATCAGCCGTACATGGTAGGGGCCTGTGCAGGCGGTCATCTCGGCGAGGCCGTTCGCGATCTTGAGCACCTCAAGTGCGCCGCTGACTTCCAGCAGCGAAAATCCGGGGAGCAGCAGGAACGAGACCGTGTGCATCACTGGTGGGCAATGTTCCCCTCATGGAGCGGTCGCGGCCCGGCAGTGTCCTGGAAGGCCGATTCGATCGGCCGTTGCCGTGTCGGAGCGGGACAGTCTCCCAATTGGCAGAAATCGTGGTGAATCTGTGGGCTGCGCACGCAGCCAGCTTCTAGACTGCGCCGATCATAGTTGTCGAACGGCATCAGTGGCCATGAATCCCAGTGCGTCGCTCCGACCTCCACGCCAGTCCTGCGGCCGTGCGTTGGGCCCGCCATGGCGGCCCCGTCGCGAAGGCACATCGCCAAGCCACGGGCGCGGAGGCGCCGCATGAAAGATTGGACGCAACGGGTGCTTGCGCGGCTCACCAGGGCGAGCGATGCGCACGGCGCATTCGAGCAGATCACGATCGCTGCCAGGCACCTGGGGTTCGAGCATTGCGCCTACGGAATCCGCATGCCGTTCCCGTTCACTCGGCTGAACATCCAGATGTTGAGCAACTACGACCAGGGATGGCGCCAGCGTTACATGGATGCGGGTTACGTGGAGGTGGACCCCACCGTCGTGCATGGAACGCGCAGCCTCCAGCCGGTGGTCTGGAGCGACAAACTCTTCGGCAAGGCACCGCAGATGTGGGATGAGGCCCGATCGTTCGGCTTGCGTGTCGGCTGGGCTCAGTCGGTCTTCGAGCCCGACGGGCGCGTCGGTATGCTGTCGCTCGCGCGCTCGAGCGACCGGCTGACAAAGTCGGAGATGCGCGCGCACGACCCGCTGCTCAGATGGCTGGTGAACACGGCTCACTGCGCGCTCTCGCCGTACCTCGGCAGGAGCCCACTGGCCGACATGGAGCCGTTGACTGCGCGGCAGTGGGAGGTGATGCGCTGGACGGCCGACGGCAAGACCAGCGAAGAGATCGCGGCCATCCTCAACATCTCGACAGCGACGGTCAACTTTCATGTCAAGAACGCGATGGCAAAGCTGCGGGCCAACAACAAGAACGCGACCGTGGCGCGCGCGGCGCGCCTGGGCCTACTTTGAAGCTCGCGGCGGCGCTCAGCGGGGCGCGCCGCGAGCGGGCCTGCGCTGCCGCCGCCGGCGCGCAGATCGTCTCGCCCGGTGGGCACCAGCGCGCATCGACATCGATGAGGCAGGCCATCAGGTACTGGTCACCGATTCGCAGCGGCGGCGCGACGCGTCGCGGAGTCAGGCCGGCCCTGCGCAGGATCCTTTCGATTCCGACCGGTGAGACGCTGACCAGTTGCCGTGCGCGCTGCCTGGCGACGACGCGCATCGCCCGCGCCAGCAGCGCGAGCGCAGTCGAAGGCACGTCGGCACCACCGCTTTCTCGACGGGCTGCGCCGAGGTCCACAGCGGCGAAGCGCGAGAGTTCCCATACGCGGGGACTGTTCGGCGCCGGCGCACCGCCCAGCAGTTCGGGAAAGACGGACGCGAGCAGATAGGGGCGCTGCGTCGAAAGCAGCCTCGCCGTGCCGACGATGGCCCCCGCCGCGTCGCGCGCGATGAGGTACCAGGTGTCGGGACGATCGAACTGGTCCAGTTCCAGACGGCCACGCGTCGGCAGGTCCCAGCCTAGCTTCTCCACGAAGACCTCGTACCGGTAGCGGGCCATGTCGGAGAGCAACTCCGACGGCAATTGCTCGGGCGTTCCAGCGATGATGTCCATGGCGTCCCCTTTCTGCGTGAGGCTGCATTACATCGGGATGACAGCGGCGCCGGCACTACCAATGTTCATAGTGCCGGCGTGGCTCGGCGCGGCGCGACGGGAGGCGAATCCGATGCCGTGCCGTGCTCGGATCAATCCACGCACGCCACGCCGCGGCGCCTGCACATTGCATGAGATGAACAAGCATCACTGCCGCGCGTCTCCGGCAGCCTCGGCCTCCGAGGAGGATGGATGATTTGAGACCTCCTGCAAGGCCGCTGCAGATCGGGGTCTCTGTTGTTCCACATGCAAGCCTTGATGACAAGGCCGGCGAAATGAATCATCTATCGCCGGCATTCGCTTTCGTCCATGTACCGGGCACATACCGGACCGTTGAGTTGATTCCGCATGACGCACGCCGCGCATTGGCGCCCGACCCGCAGCCCTGTTCGAAACTCTGTCAACAAGACCACCATGACACACATTGCTCTGTGCGCAACCTCACCACCGGACCGCCCGAAGGGTGCGTCCGGTTCCGGCTCGACCACTGCACCGGACGATGCCCAGCGCCGGCTCGAAGACATGCGGTCGGAACTCGATGCCATCGATGCCCGGCTGCTCGAGAACCTGCGACAGCGGCTCGAGATCTGCACGAGGATCGGATTGCACAAGAAGGCCCATGCGATCCCGATGCTTCAACCGGCGAGGATCGGGTTCGTTCATCTGCGGGCGGCGGCCTTTGCCGCCGTGCATGGCCTTCGGCCGGGCTTCGTGCGCGCCGTCTACAACCTCGTCATCGCGGAAAGCTGCCGGCTCGAGGACGAGATCTGCCGCGCGCGGCGGAGTGCCTGATGGCGCCGGTCCGACAAAAGGCTCACGCTACCTTCGCACGCCACTCGCGCAGGCCAAGCGACGCAGGGACGCATTGAATCCGATGGCACGCAAGCAGGTGGCATCGCCCTTTCCCACCGCCCGGCCCCTCAGGCTACCGGCGTCGTTGCTTCAACGCGCTCGTGCGCCAGCGCTGCCTGCACGCAGCGCCCCGGCGTCGCGCATCGGCGCACAGATCAAGGCCCTGCGGATCGCCTCGGGTGCCTCTGGCGGCGAACTCGCGCAGAACGCCGGCATCTCCCGGTCCATGCTTTCTCGCATCGAGCGCGGCCTGGTGTCGCCTTCGGTCGAGACGCTCGATCGCATCGCGGGTGGCCTCGACGTGTCGATGTCGCGCTTTTTCTCCGACCAGTTCGACCGCACCGACTTCTGCCATGTGCCGGCAGGCACGGGCATTCGGATCGACCGCATCGGCGCCGTCGCCGGCTACGGCTACGAGCTGCTCGGGCATCTGCTGTCGGGCAACCTCTTCGTCGAACCGTACCTCGTGCGTCTCGAAGAGGAGGCCGAGCCTTACGTGAGCTTCCAGCATCCCGGGCTCAAGTTCCTGTACATGGTTTCGGGGCGAGTGAGCTATCGCTATGGCGCCAAGGTGGTCGAGCTCGGCAGCGGCGACTCGCTGCTGTTCGAGGCGAGTGCGCTGCACGGCATCGAGGCCATCCATGAACCGCCCGTCGCCTACCTCAGTGTCGTGTTCTCGCTGCGCGACTGACCTTCCGTCGGCTTTGGAAAGCCCCTGGATCGTGCCGCTGCACTGTCGCTCCAAGAGGGTTGCAGCGGTGTCGCTGCGCGCGCAGCCAAGCGACGCGCCTCAGGTTGCGTGCAGTGTCTCGTGGCGATTGGCTCCGTCGTGGACGACGAGGTCAGGGATCACGAGCGGGGCCCCGCAGGTACCCGCTGGCTCAATTCCCCCGGTCATGATGGCTCCAGAATGCCGCACAGGCGCCTGCCACCGCGATCAGCACGATGCCGCCGATCGCGCCCAGGTCCGGCACTTCGCCCCAGACGAAGTAGCCCAGCAGCACGGCCCAGACGATGATGCTGTAGCGAAATGGCGTGACGATCGACAGGTCCACGCCACGGCAGGCTGCAATGAGCGCGTAGTTGCCTGCTGCGGCGCATGCCGCGGCGGCAGCGAGCGCCGCAAGCTCATGAGGTTCCAGCGCGCGCCAGTGCTCCCCGAGGCCCATGAGGCCGCCGACGATCGCGACCGCCAGCGTGGTGGCGCTCGCGATCGCCGCCGAGGGGATAGAGGCGGCCATGCGCCGGGTCACAAGGTCCCGAGCGGCGAGGGAGACGGCGCACAGGAGCGCGCAGACGATGCCGACGGTCGGAACGTCGACCTCCAGCGATGGCCTGACGACAAGCAGGGTTCCCGCAAGACCGGTTCCTGCGGCGAGCACGCGCCATTTGCGCCATGGCTCCCATCGCAGCGCCATCGCGGCCATGGCAATGAGCAATGGTGCGGTCATCATGAGCGATGTCACGACGGCCAGCGGCACCAGCGAGAGCGCGACGACGGAGGCGAGCGCCGTCGCCACCTCCAGCGCGCACCGCACGCCCATGACAGGCTGCAGGAGGTGATGCCAGCCGCCCCACGCGCGGGCAGTGGCGGAAATCACCAGGACGCTCGCAAATGCGCCACGTACGGCAAGGATCTGCCCCGGAGGAAGCCGGTCGGCGATGAGCTTGACGAAGGTGTCGTTCGATATGTAGCACGCCATCGCTACAAGCATGAGGGCCACGCCCCGGCGGTTCGCCGCCGCGCTAGCCACGGCCGGATGGCGGGTCGTTTCCGGCCTGTTCCGCGTCGTCCGGAGGGGCCGGACCGAGCGACGGACCCCCCGCGCGTTCGTCGGGTGGGGATGTGCCCGGCGTCGGCCCCAGCGGGGCGCCGCATTCCCGAAGTGCGTCCCAGGGCGCGCGGGCCTTGAGGACGATCTCGTCGACCTCCTCGTCCGGATCGGACATCGCGACGATCGCGCCGCCCGCGCCGATGGAGACGAGGCCGTTCGCAACCACGATCGTGCGGATCACGATGTTGAGCTGGGCGGTGCCGTTGAGCGAAAGATAACCGAGGCTGCCGGAGTAGATGCCGCGCGCGGCGCCCTCCAGCTCATCGAGGATCTTCATCGTGCGTACCTTGGGCGCACCTGTCATCGAGCCGCCCGGGAACACGGCACGCACGCATTCCACTGCACCGAGGTCTTCGTGCAGCCGTCCCCTGATCGTGCTGACCAGTTGGTGGACCGTGGCGTAGGTCTCCACTTCGAACAGGCCGGGCACGTGCACGCTGTTGATCTCGCAGACGCGGTTGAGGTTGTTGCGCAGCAGGTCGACGATCATCAGGTTTTCCGCGCGCGTCTTCTCGTCGGCGAGAAGCGCCTCGGCGAGGGCGAGGTCATCCTCGGGCGTCGCGCCGCGCGCCGCGGTACCCTTGATGGGCCTGGAGTCGACCGTCCTGTCGCTGCCGATGCGCAGGAAGAGTTCGGGCGAGGCGCAGAGCACAACGTAGCCGCCCGTGCGCAGGTAGGCCGCATAAGGCGCGGGATTGCGTGCGCGCAGGACGCGGTAAACCGCGAGCGAGTCGATGCGACCTTCGCCGACGAGCTGATTGGTCAGGCAGACCTCGTACGTCTCGCCTTGGAGGATCTCGTGCTGGCACCGCAGGATCAGGTCGCGGTACGAGGGTAGTTCCACCTGCCACCGAAGCTGCTTCAATCCCTGTGCACCACCCGTCGGCGGCGCCTGCCGAGCGGCCTCCTGCATGTCCGCGGGCGACGCACGCGTGAGCAGTTCGTGCATGGTGTGCATCCACCTGAGGTTGTCCTCGCACGGCGTGCCTTCGTCGAGACAGACGATCCAGATCTGCTGCTCGGCATGGTCGAACGCGAGGAACCGGTCGGCCATGAGCCACACCGCGTCCGGCGTCGTGGCGTCATGCCGGTACTGACCTTCGAGTTCACGTTTGAGCTCGTAGCCGAAAAAGCCCACGTAGCCGCCGGCGAACTCGAATGGCAGACTCGGTCCCACGGGCGGGGAGTTCGGCAGATGGTCACGCAGATAGTCGAAGATGCTTTCGTTGCGCGTCTGCACGACGGCTCCCCGGCGTATCAGGAGTTCGCGTGGAGCGGTCCAGTAGGTCAGCACCTGGGCATGAGGTCCCGACGCATCGCCCATGAACGAAAAGCGCGCCCGTCCTGGCTCGGCCAGGCTGCTGTCGAGCCAGAACGAGGTCTCGCTTTGGGAGAACGCGGCAATGAACACGCTTTCCGCGCGCGCCGCACTGTCGATGCAGTCCGCGTGCAGCGAGAAAGGTCGTGACAGGCCGGCGCGCGAACCGGGCGCGACATGGCCTACTGCCTCGCGCCGCGCGAGTTCGGCACACCACTCTTCGCTCAGCTCGAGGAAGTTCCGCAGCAGCCTGGCACCGAATTCCGTGCAGATCGACTCCGGGTGGAACTGCACGCCCCACCAGGGGCGGGAGATATGGCGCAGCGCCATGAGCGTGCCGTCCGCGGTCCAGGCCAATGGCTGCAGCGACGCGGGCAGCTGCGTGACGGCGAGCGAGTGGTAGCGCACCGCCTCGAAGCGGTCGGGAATGCCGCGAAACAGGTCACGTTGGGCATGGGAGACGCGGTCGAGTCGCCCGTGCATAGGGCGGGCCGCGAGGTCGACCGTGGCGCCACAGTGGTGGGCAATGGCCTGGTGGCCGAGGCAGACGCCGAGCACGGGCTTGCACGAGCGCTGCAGCGCATCCGCGGAGATGCCCAGGTCGGCGGGCCGCTGCGGGCGTCCCGGACCCGGCGAGATCACGATGTTGTCGAATTCCAGCCGTTCGACTTCGTCCCAGCTCATCTGGTCGTTCTTCACGACCAGCGGAACTTGCCCGCTGCACGCGGCCAGGTACTGGAAGAGGTTGTAGGTGAACGAGTCGTGATTGTCGATCAGCAGCGTGCGCATGATGGGTCCTTCCGCCGAAACGTCACATGGTTCGTTGCGGCGTGGTCCCGGGCAACTGGCAGTGTTGATAGGTGCGAGGCGCAGCCCGGCCGTCAGAACGGGGGAGCACGGCAGATCGGCAGCATGGGAGCACGCTTTGATGCGCTTGCGCCGGCTTGCAGCTTCGGTCCAGTGTCGAGACAGCCGGATCGCAGCGCCGGACTGCCCGGACGCGTCGAACAGATCCGAGGACCTGGATGACCACCGGGCCGGGCAAGTGCTAGCCCGAACCGAAGGCGCAGGCGCAGGCGAGGCCGAGGGAGATGCGGTATGCGTGCCTGGAGCGCAGCCACGGCGAGGCGCAGACCTACACGCGCCCATCGCCGACCGACGTAGCTTGCCGCAATCAGGAGCTGCGACATGAACAACGATCCGCTTTCGACCCAGCCGAGCGATGGGGCCGCTTCGCAGCCACATTCGCCGGCACCCGCGCCCCCAAAGACCGAGAGGCGATCTCCGACGCGCGAGGACAGCGAGGACATCGACGTGTCGGAGTCGACCGGCGGCAGTGCGCTCGAGGAAGAGGCAGAGCGAAACGGCGGCCGGGATCCCGGCTGATCCGGCAGGGACCGGGACGGGCGATTCGCGCTCACAATGCGCAGGGCCGGGCGGACAGCAGGGTGCGCTGCCCGCGAAGAACGTGCCAGCTGCAATGAAACTCCCCGATCCAACCTCTTCCTCTTCACTTCCCGAACCCGCTCGTACCGCCCGCCGCCCCGGCGGGCCGTTCGAAGTGCTGTGGGCCTTCTTTCGGCTCGGCCTGACTTCGTTCGGCGGGCCGATCGCGCACCTCGGCTACTTTCGCACCGAGTTCGTCGAGCGGCGCCGCTGGCTCGACGACCGCAGCTATTCCGACCTGGTGGCGCTGTGCCAGTTCCTGCCCGGACCCGCAAGCAGCCAGGTGGGCATGGCGCTCGGCCTCTCGCGCGCCGGGTGGCTCGGCGCGCTGATGGCCTGGGCCGGTTTCACGCTGCCTTCGGCCTTTGCGTTGATCGCGTTCGCTTACGGCATCTCGCGCTACGGCAACGTCGCCGCCTCGGGTGCCGTGCACGGGCTCAAGGTGGTGGCCGTGGCGGTGGTCGCGCAGGCGGTCTGGGGCATGGCGAAATCGCTGTGCCCCGACCGGCCGCGCGCCGGCCTCGCGATCTTCGCCGCGCTGCTCACGCTGCTGCTGCCGTCGGCGCTCGCCCAGGTCGGCGCGATCCTCGTCTGCGGCCTGATCGGCTGGTGGTTGTTGAAGCAGTCGCAGTCGCAGGCGCCGAGCCACATCGGCTATGGCGTGACGCGGCGCGCCGGCGTCGTCGCGCTGGCACTGTTCGCCGTGCTGCTCGTGGGGCTGCCGCTGCTGGCCGCGGCCAGCGGCTCCTCACTCTGGGCGCTGGTCGACGGCGTCTACCGCGCTGGTGCGCTGGTCTTCGGCGGCGGGCATGTGGTGCTGCCGCTGCTGCAGTCCACGCTCGTGCCCGCCGGTGCGGTGAGCAATGCCGACTTCCTCGCGGGCTACGGCGCGGCGCAGGCGGTGCCTGGCCCGCTCTTCACCTTCGCGGCCTACCTCGGGGCCGTGATGCAGGGGCCGGTTCCGGGCTGGGCCAGCGGAATGCTGTTCCTGGTGGCGATCTTCCTGCCGGGCTTCCTGATGGTCGTGGGCGCCTTGCCGTTCTGGGATGCGCTGCGCCAGCGCACGTCCGTCCAGTCGGCCATGGCCGGCGTCAATGCGGGCGTGGTCGGCATCCTGCTGTCGGCGCTCTACGACCCGGTGTGGACCGGCGCCATTCACGGCCGCGCCGACTTCGCGCTGGCGCTGGCCGCCTTCGGCCTGCTCGTCTATGCGCGCCTCTCGCCGGTGCTCGTGGTGGGGCTTGCGGCGGCCGCCGGGTGGCTGTTCTTCGGCTGACGGCCCCAGGCTGCTGCTACTGCTCCTGGTAGTTCCACAGCAGTCCGCCATCGACGACGATGCTGCTGCCCGTGATGTAGCGCGCGTCGTCCGAGGCGAGGAACGCCACCGCGCCCGCCACATCGACCGGCTCGCCCATGCGCCCGAGCGGAATCTGGCCCAGCAGGCGCTGCAGCTTCGCGGGATCGTCGAGCAGCTTCGCATTGATCGGCGTGCGGATCGCACCGGGCGCCACGTTGTTCACCGTGATGCCGAGCGGCGCGAGTTCGATCGCGGCATTGCGCATCAGCATCTTCAGGCCGCCCTTGCTTGCGCAGTAGGCCGTGAAGTTGGGAAAGGGCAGCTCCTCGTGCACCGAGCTGATGTGGATCACGCGACCCGGGCGGCCTGCGGCTGCCAGGGCTTTCGCCAACGCCTGCATCAGGAAGAACGGGCCCTTGAGGTTCACGTCGAGCACCGCGTCGTAGTCTTCTTCGCTCGCCTCCAGAAAGCTCGCATGCCGCTCGATGCCGGCGTTGTTGACGAGAATGTCGACGGCCGCGAAGCGCGCGAGTGCGCGCGGCATCACTTGGCGCACGGCCGCCGTGTCGGCCATGTCGGCGGCCACCACTTCGCAGGCGCGCCCCAGCGCCTCGATCTCTCGCGCCGCTTCGCGCGCGCGGTCGTCGTCGCTGCGCACGTGCAGCACGATGTCGGCGCCTTCCTGCGCCAGCCGCAGCGCAATGGCCTTGCCGATGCCCTGTGCCGCGCCGGTGACCAGCGCGGTCCTGCCGTGCAGCCGGCCGCCGGACGGGCCGGTGTCGTTCGATGTGTCTGTCATGGCGTCTCCCAAAAAGCGGATTGGATACGTGGATGCCGAAGGCGGCAAGCTGAAAAAAAACGGCGCCCCTGCCGGGACGCCGCTTGGCCCTTGGAGAAAAAGAGCGACGCGACGAAGCGGACTCAGAAGTCCATGCCACCGCCCGGCGGCATTGCCGGCGCCTTTTCGGCGGGCTTCGGCAGCTCGGCCACCGTCGCGTCCGTCGTGAGGATGAGGCCTGCGATCGACGCAGCATTCTGCAGCGCGGTGCGCGTGACCTTCGTCGGGTCGACCACGCCGAGCGCGACCAGGTCGCCGTACTCGCCGGTCGACGCGTCGTAGCCGTGGTTGCCCTTGCCCTCGAGCACCTTGGCCACCACCACCGAGGGTTCGACGCCGGCGTTCGCGACGATCGCGCGCAGCGGCGCCTCGAGCGCGCGCAGCGCGATGCGGATGCCCGCATCCTGGTCGGCGTTGGCGCCCTTCAGCTCGGCGAGCGCAGCGCGCGCACGCAGCAGCGCCACGCCGCCGCCTGGCACGATGCCTTCCTCGACGGCCGCGCGCGTGGCATGCAGCGCATCGTCGACGCGGTCTTTCTTTTCCTTCATCTCGACCTCGGTTGCGGCGCCGACGCGGATCACGGCCACGCCGCCCGCGAGCTTGGCCACGCGCTCCTGCAGCTTCTCGCGGTCGTAGTCGCTCGTGGCCTGCTCGATCTGCGCCTGGATCGACTTCACGCGTGCGTCGATGTGCGCCTGGTCGCCCGCGCCGTCGATGATGATGGTGTTCTCCTTGTGCACCTCGACGCGCTTGGCGCGACCCAGGTCCTCGAGCGTGGCCTTGTCGAGCTGTTTGCCGGTCTCTTCCGAGATGACCGTGGCGCCCGTGAGCACCGCGATGTCCTCGAGCATCGCCTTGCGGCGGTCACCGAAGCCCGGCGCCTTCACGGCCGCGACCTTGAGCACGCCGCGCATCGAGTTGACCACCAGCGTCGCGAGCGCTTCGCCCTCGACCTCCTCGGCCACGATCAGGAGCGGCTTGCCGGCCTTGGCCGCGGCCTCGAGCACCGGCAGCAGTTCGCGGATGTTGGAGATCTTCTTGTCGTGCAGCAGCACGAGCGGATCGTCGAGGTGCGCGACCTGCTTCTCGGGGTCGTTGATGAAGTAAGGGCTGATGTAGCCGCGGTCGAACTGCATGCCCTCGACCACGTCGAGCTCGTTGTCGAGCGACTTGCCGTCCTCGACCGTGATCACGCCTTCCTTGCCGACCTTCTCCATCGCGTCGGCAATGATCTTGCCGATCGCCTCGTCGGCATTGGCCGAGAGCGCGGCCACCTGCGCGATCTCGCGGCCCGTGGAGATCGGCTTGGAGAGCTTGCGCAGTTCCTCCAACACGGCGGCCGTGGCCTTGTCGATGCCGCGCTTGAGGTCCATCGGGTTCATGCCCGAGGCCACGTGCTTCATGCCCTCCTGCACGATGGCCTGTGCGAGCACGGTGGCAGTGGTGGTGCCGTCGCCGGCCACGTCGGCCGTTTTCGAGGCCACCTGCTTCACGATCTGCGCGCCCATGTTCTCGAACTTGTCGGCGAGTTCGATCTCCTTGGCCACCGACACGCCGTCCTTGGTGATGGTCGGCGCGCCGAAGCTGCGCTCGAGCAGCACATTGCGACCCTTCGGGCCGAGCGTCACCTTCACCGCGTCGGCCAGGATGTTCACGCCCGCGACGATGCGCTGGCGGGCGTTGTCATGGAATCGGACGTCCTTGGCAGTCATGTGTTCATCACTCCTCGTGTCACAACGATAGGTTTTTCGGGATGTCAGGCGACGCGCTTGAGGCCGCCGCGGTCGCTGCTGCTGCTCTCGACGACGGCAAGGACGTCGTCCTCGCGCAGCACCAGCAGTTCCTCGTCGTCGACCTTGACCGTCTGCCCGGCGTACTTGCCGAACAGCACCTGGTCGCCGGCCTTCAGGTGCAGGGGGCGCAGCGTGCCGTCCGCGAGCAGCTTGCCCTGGCCCACCGAGAGCACCTCGCCCTGTTCGGGCTTCTCCGCCGCCGAGTCGGGAATCACGATGCCGGAAGCCGTCTTGCGCTGCTGTTCGATCCGCTTGACGATCACCCGGTCGTAGAGAGGATGAAGTTTCATGTTCAATCTCCTAAGCGATGCAGGTCATCAAAAAAGAGAACCCCGCGCCGGCGTGCGGCCGGTGCGGCAATGGGTTCGTTCCCCCGGCACCGAAGTGCCGGCGCGCGAGAGCTATGGGCGCCTTCGCGGCGCTTCAAGGCCCCGCGCGCCAAAAATTTTTGTGACGATTTTTTTCAGCGACCGCCGAGCACGATGCGGTCCGCGCGGCCGAGCCGGTAGACGGTGCGGTGCGACGCCGCGTCGGCATGCGGCGGCTGCGGCATGACCGGGCAGGGCAGCGGACGGCCGCCGCTGTCGTCGAGCGTGGCGTCGTCATCGTCTGCCACGGCAGCCCAGAGGCCGTGCTTGCGCGGACGGAACAGCCAGCGCAGGTAGCCGCGGTGCGCGGCCAGGCGCATCAGCGCCTCGCGGTCGGGCGCCTCGGCAATCACATGTGCACTGCTGCTGCTTGAATCGTTCGCGCCGTCGTCGTCGTAGTAGCCGAACGCGCGCCGGCCGTCGCTGACTTCGGTCGCGGGCGCGCCCAGCCGCCACCAAGCCGGCCGCTCGATGCGTTCGACGTCCCAGGCGCCGAGTTGCCATGCGGCCTCGAGCAGCGAGCGCTCGAGTTCGTCGAACAGGCCCGGCGGCCCCGGTGACAGGTCGACCTGCGCCATCGACTGCGGCACCGGACGCACCGGCAGTTCGACGCCTGGCAGGCGCAGCGGGGTCTGGCGGAAGAAGCCGTGCCAGTGCAGCGACAGCAATGCGGGCGCCTCTTCGCGCGCCACGGCGGTGACGGTCACCGCATAGAGCGGCAGCCCCATCGCATCGGACTGGTCGGCCACGGTTTCGAGAATGTTCATTCGAGAAAACCTCCTTGCACTTGCCATAAAAAATCTAGGGCAAGCGCGCGCTGCGCGCAAGCGGCGCACGGCCGAAAAGCGGCTCTTGAAATCCCGCGCGGCCGTCGCAAAATAGCCGCCCGGAAGCTCGGCGCGTGGCGTCGCACGCCTCCTTTCTCCGCCTTGTTTCTTGTCCATTCATTCCCTTGCGAGGAGATTGTCTTGACGATGAAGATCGCGCAGATCGCCCCTCTCTACGAAGCCGTGCCGCCGCGGCTCTACGGCGGCACCGAACGGGTCGTCGCCCACCTGGCCAATGCCCTGGTCGATCAGGGCCACGAGGTGACGCTGTTCGCCTCGGCCGACACCGAGACCCGGGCCAGGCTCGCGCCGATGCGTGCCCAGGCCCTGCGGCTCGATCCGGCCCCGCTCAAGTCCGATCTGGCCAGCCACCTGAGCATGCTGCACGAGGTGCGACGACGTGCGCACGAGTTCGACGTGCTGCATTTCCATGTCGACCTGCTGCATTTCCCGTTCTTCGAGGACATGGCGGAACGCACGCTCACCACCTTGCACGGTCGCCTCGATATCGCCGACCTGCCCGGCGCCTACATGCGCTGGAACCGCTATCCGCTGGTCTCGATCTCGAGGCACCAGCGCAAGCCGCTGCCGTTTGCGAACTGGCTCGCGACCATTCCGCACGGGCTCGACGAGACGCCCTACGCCTTCTCGCCCGAGCCCGCCGGCTACCTCGCGTTCCTCGGTCGCATCTCGCCCGAGAAGCGGCCCGACCGCGCGATCGAGATCGCGAGGCGCGCGGGCCTGCCGATCAAGATCGCGGCCAAGGTCGATGCGGCCGACGCGCGCTATTTCGAGCAGGTGATCCGCCCGCTGCTGAACCATCCGCTGATCGAGTTTGTCGGCGAGATCGGCGATGCGGACAAGGCCGCGTTCCTCGGCGGTGCGCGCGCGCTGTTGTTCCCGATCGACTGGCCCGAGCCCTTCGGCCTGGTGATGATCGAGGCGATGGCCTGCGGCACGCCGGTGATCGGCTGGCGCTGCGGCTCGGTGCCCGAGGTGATCGAGGAGCGCATCAGCGGCCGGATCGTCGAGAGCGAAGCGGAGGCCGTCGAGGCGGTGCATGCGATCGGCGGGCTCGACCGCAGGCGCGTGCGCCAGGCCTTCGAGCAACGCTTCTCGGCCCGCGCGATGGCGAGCGCCTACGTCGAGCAGTACCTGCGGCTCGTGGGCGGCGGCGTGCTGCCGCCGCAGCACCGGCTCTACAAGGAGGCCGCCTAGCGATGAATGCCGAAGTGGCTGCCACCGAACAGGCCGAAGCCGCGCCCGAGCGCGCCGTGCACCATGCCTTCGTGCTCAAGGAGGGCGACACCTACTTCGTGATGGATGCGCACGGCGATGTCGGCGGTGGTGTCGACGGCCTGTTCCACGACGACATGCGCATGCTCTCGAGCTTCGTGCTGCGGCTCGACGGCGCGAGGCCGTCGCTGCTGTCGAGCGGCGTGGGCGCCGACAATGTCTTCTTCACCGCTGATCTCACCAACCGGCCGCTGCCGGTGCTCGGATCGACCTCGATGCCGCAGGGCGTGATCCACATCGAGCGCAAGCGCTTTCTCTGGAACGCGCGGCTGTTCGAGCGCATCCGGCTCGTCAACTACGGCGACCAACCGGCCGAGGCGCCGCTCGCGTTGCAGTTCGGCGCCGACTTCCGCGACATGTTCGAGGTGCGCGGACAACAGCGCGCGCGGCGCGGCGAGTTCGGCACGCCCGAACTGCGCGCGCAGGGCGTGGCGCTGCGCTACCAGGGGCTCGACGGCGTGCTGCGCCGTGCCTGCATCGACTTCTCGCAACTGCCGCGGCGCCTCGATGCGGGCAGCGCCGAGTTCGGTGTGCCGCTCGCCGCGCATGGCCACTGGACGCTGTTCGTCGAGGTGGGCGCAGAACCCGCCACGCCGAGCGCCGAGCGCTTCAGGGAGGCCGGGGTGCTCGCCCGCTGGCGCATGCGCGCGCGCCAGCGGCGCGGCGCCCGGCTCGAGGCCTCGGGGCGCCTGTTCCAGGCTTGGCTCGACCGCTCGCGTGCCGACCTCGCGCTGCTCACGACGGACCTTCCGACCGGGCCCTATCCGTATGCGGGCATCCCGTGGTTCTCGACGCCCTTCGGCCGCGATGCGATCGTCACGGCATTGCAGACGCTGTGGATCGATCCGCGGCTCGCGCAGGGCGTGCTCGAGTTTCTCGCGGCGCGCCAGGCGCAGCAGACGTCGAGCTTTCGCGATGCCGAGCCCGGCAAGATCATGCACGAGACCCGCAAGGGCGAGATGGCCGCGGTCGATGAACTGCCGTTCGGCCAGTACTACGGCGGCGTCGACACCACGCCGCTCTTCGTGGCGCTGGCCGGCGCCTATGCGCAGCGCACCGGCGACCGCGCGACCATCGACCGCATCTGGGGTGCGCTGTGCGCCGCCTGCGAATGGATGGAGCGCAACATGGCGCGCCATCCCGACGGCCTGCTCGCCTATCAGCGCGGCGAGGCCAGCGGCCTCGTCAACCAGGGCTGGAAGGACAGCCACGATTCGATCTTCCATGCCGACGGCCGCACCCCCGAAGGCCCGATCGCGCTGGTCGAGGTGCAGGGCTATGCCTATTCGGCTTTGCTTGGCATGGCCTTCATTGCCGAGTGGCGCGACGACCCCGGCGTTGCGCGCTGGCGCGAACGTGCCGAGGCCCTGCGCGAAGCCGTCGAGCGCCGCTTCTGGCTCGACGGGCCGCAGTTCTATGCGCTCGCCATCGACGGTGCGAACCAGCCCTGCCGCGTGCGAGCCTCCAATGCAGGGCACCTGCTGTTCGCGGGGCTCCCGGCCGGCGAGCGGGCGCGCGCCGTCGGCCGCGAGTTGCTCTCGCCGGCCTTCGCGTCGGGCTGGGGCATCCGCACGCTGCCCAACGAGGCCGTGCGCTTCAATCCGATGTCGTACCACAACGGCTCGGTGTGGCCGCACGACGTGGCGCTGTGCGCGGCCGGCATGGCGCGCTACGGCGAGCGCGAGGGGGCGGTGCGCATCCTCGACAACCTGTTCGAGTCGGCCGCCCACTTCGGCATGCGGCTGCCCGAACTGTTCTGCGGCTTCGATCGCCAGCCCGGCGATCCGCCGATTGCGTACCCGGTGGCGTGCCTGCCGCAGGCCTGGGCGGCGGGGTCGGTGTTCATGCTGCTGCAGGCCTGCCTCGGACTCGAGGTCGACGGCATCCGCGGCCAGGTGAACATCGTGCAGCCGCGGCTGCCGAGCGACATCGACCACCTGCATCTGAGGCATTTGCGCGTGGGCGATGCGCGCGTGGAGCTGCATTTCCAGCGCATCGACGGGCGCGCGGTCACGGTCGCGCAGTCGTCGGCCGGCGGGCCGAAGGTGCAGGTGAACCTGCAGATCTGAGAAACTCGAACCCCGTCGGATGATGCTGCTCGCGGCGATACCTTCGCCGTTCAACGCGTCGCAACTGCGCCTGCTCTTAGTCGATCTTGATGTTCGACTCCTCGATGACCCGTTTCCATTTCGCCGCCTCCTTGTTCGCAAAGGCCGTTGCGTCTTCCGTGGTCCCGCCGGTCGGCTGAATGCTCAGTTCGGCGAGCTTGGTCTTCATCGCGCTGTCGTTCAGCGTGGTGTTCAGGCTCTTGTTCAAGCGAGCGACGACGTCCTTTGGCGTGCCGGTGGGTGCAAGGAGGATGTACCAGACAACAAGCTCAAAGTCCTTGATGCCCGATTCGGCCACGGTCGGCAAGCCGGGGAACATGGGCGAGCGCTGTAGTGTCGTCATTGCAATGCTCTTCAGCTTTCCGGACTTCACGTACGGCATGGCTTCCGGTGCGAGGATGAGCATGAAATCCACTTGCCCCGCCATCAGGTCCTGCACGGCCGGCGCGCCACCCTTGTAAGGAATGTGCGTGACGTTCACGCCCGCGGCCCGTTTGAACAGCTCAGTCGCCAGATGGTTCGGCGTGCCCGCGCCGGGGGACGCGAAGTTGCGCCCCGGATTGGCTTTGAGGTAGCCCAAGAACTCGGCCATGTTGGTGGCCGGCACAGAAGGGTTCGCCGCAATCATGGCGGGCACGTCGGCCACGCGACCCACGGCGGTCAGCTCTTTCGATGCGTCGAAGCTGAGTTTTGGGTACAGGACGGGATTGATGGCCTGCGTCGTCATGGTCGACAGCAACAGTGTGTAGCCGTCGGCCGGGGACTTGGCTGCGACGCCGGCGCCGATCGCTTCGCCTGCGCCCGGCCGGTTGTCGATGACGACGGCCTGCCCCAGGTCAGCTGCCATACGCTGGCCCAGCAGCCGGGCCAGCACGTCGGTGGTGCCACCGGGCGCATAGGGCACCACGATCTTGATCGGCTTGTTCGGAAAGTCGTCCGCCGCGGTTGCCGCGCCAGTGGTGCACGCGAAAGTCGCGAACACGAGTGCCAACGTTGTCCATGTCTTCATATTTGCCTCTGCTTATGGTTGGGGGAACTGGGTTCGAAGGCGGCGGCCACGATGATCTTGTCGATGAGCCGGTGCGTCAGCAACGCCTCGTCGCCGTTGACGGCGGGGGCCCGGCCTTCGGCGATTGAGTCAAGAAAATCCCTGTGCAGCGCCAAATGCGCCGCTGGCGAAAAATCCATGATCGAGTCGCCGCTGCCCGACTTGGCCTCGCCTTCGACGAGCTCGGTGCGCCCATCGTGGTACTGCACGCGCAGGGTTCCGCCCACCAGCGATGCTGTGGCCCGGGCAAAGATGAGTTCGAGCGACTCGGCCCGCCCCGGGTACATCGCGGTCGTGGCCATCAGCACGCCGGGTGCGCCGTTGCCCAGGGTGAGCAGCGCCGCCGCGAAATCTTCGGTTTCCATGCGGTGGATGTCGGTCGTGCGCACCTGCGAGGCGATCACGTCGCGCACACCGACCAGGCTGCGGAACAGGTCCAGTGCATGCACGGCCTGCGTCAACAGCACGCCACCGCCATCGCGTGCGACCGAGCCGCGCCCGGGCTGGTCGTAGTAGCCGGCCTGCGAGCGCCACCAGGGGATCTGCAGCACGCCTGCCTGCAGCACGCCGAGTGCCGATGACGCGATCAACTCCCGCAGCCGGATTGCGCCGGGCCGGAAGCGGTGCTGCAGCACCACGCCGAAGCACAGGTCCGTGGCTGCTGCGAGGCGGACCAGCGCTTCGGCCTTGGCCAGGCTCACGTCCAGCGGCTTCTCGACCAAGGTGTGCTTGCCCGCCGCAAGGGCCTGACCCGCGATGGTCAGGTGGGTGTGCGCGGGCGTGGAGACGATCACGAGCCGCACCTCGGGATCTTGCAGCACCTGCGCGAGGTCGTTGGTCAACCGCGTGTGGGCGGGCACCTTGCCTTCGGCCTTCGCCGGGTCGCTGTGCGAAAAGGCCCAACGCAGGTCGACGCGATCTTGCAGCTCGCGCAAGGCGGCCAGGTGCGGTTCCGAGCCCGGACCAAGGCCGATCAGGCCAACGCCGAGTCGCGTCATCGCGCACTCTCCACCTGTGCGCCGGCTCTGCCTTCGGCTTTGGCTTGCGCCTCGAGCGCCAGCCGGCTCACCGTGAAGCTGTGTGCATGTGGGATGGCGGTTTGTGTACGGCGCTCGATGTCTTCGACCAGCTTGGTGAAGAAGGTGATCGGCTCGCTCGTGCAGTCGATGTGGCGGGTGCCGGTGCGGTCGCCCAGAAAGAGATGGTCGGTCCCGGCGCGGCCCTCGATGTCCATGTACTTGCGCAGTTCGATCGAGCCTTCGGTGCCCGTGATGAAGAGCCTGCCATCGCCCCAGGCCGGCATGCCGTCGGGCGTGAACCAGTCGACGCGCACGTAGCCTCGCGCGCCGTTGTCGCGCGAAACCAGCGCGACTTCGCCAAAGTCCTCGAAGTCCGCCGTCGTCGTGCGGCCGAAGTGCGCCACGCTGGCCAAGCTGACCTCGGCGTCGCTCGATCCAGTCAGCACCAGGAACTGGTCGATCTGGTGCGACGCGATGTCGGCCAGGATGCCACCGCTGCTGGCTTTGTCGAAGAACCACGCGGGGCGGATGCCCTGGTTCAGCCGATGCGGGCCCATGCCCAGCGTGTGGATGACTCGGCCGATGGCGCCGTCTGCAATCAGCCGCTGTGCCGTCGCGACCGAGGGCACGATCATCCGCTCCGAAAAGCAGATCGCGTAGAGCCGTCCGGTGTCGCGCACGGTGGCTTCGACCTGCGCCAACTGCTCGGCGCTGACCACGCCAGGCTTGTCGGTGAGTACGTCTTTGCCATGCTTCATCGCGGTGATCGCGATCTGGGCACGCTCCGACGGCACGCCGGCGGTGACGATCAGGTCGATGGCCGGGTTCTGCAGCAGCTCATCGGCACTTTCGCATTCTTCGAGCTGAGGAAAGCGCCTGCGCACGCCGTCGAGAACGCGCGGGTCTGAGGTAGCGGACAGGTAGCCTGCGCAAGTTGCACCGGCCTGGAGCAGGCCCTCGATGAGGTGGAAGACGTGCCGGTGGTCGATGCCGATAACTGCGAACGTGATCATGCGGCGGAGTCTCGAGTCGTACGGCCGCGCTGTCCAATTCCAAATTGGATCGGAGCGATACCTTGGCGGTATCGGGGGCTGCCGGCTAAGGGTTTACCGCGCTTCGATCGGCCAAAGGCACGGCGTCGCCAGCGAACGCGCGCACGACCTCCAGCATGCGTTGCAGCACCGGAGATGCCTCCTCCTTGCGATAGAAGCAGTGCACTTCCATGTGCGCCGGCTCGCCTGCGGTTTCGAGCGGCAGGTAGGTCACGCCCGGCAGCCGCAGGTTGGTCATGGACTCCGGCACCAGTGCGAGTTGGCGACTGATGCCTGCCATCATGGTGGCCATGATGAGATCGCCGGCTTGAGCGGCAAAACGCGGTTCAAAACCCGCCGCCCGGCACAGGCGCAGTGTGATCGCCGGCGCCGAGCGCGACGATGCGGTCAGTATCGGCTGGTTGCGCAGCAGCGCCACCGGGATGGCGCTGCGCTGGGCGAACGGATGCGCGCTGCTCATGGCCACCAGCAGGCGTTCGCGCGCCACGAGTTCGACGGCCAGGTCATCGTCCATTGGCACCATGCGCTCGAAGCCGATCAGGATGCGGCGCTGGCGAATCGCGGTGACCTGCTGGTGAGTCTGTCCCTGGTGCAGCGACACCTCGACCCCGGGGTGCATGTCCGAAAAGCGGGTCAGTACTTGGGGCACGACGCCGAACATCGCCGAGCCGTGCAGCCCCACGTCGATGCGTCCTGTGGTGCCGTCGCCCGCGCGCCGTGCGCGATCGGTGGCCTGGTCGACCAGCGAGAAGATGTCGCGCGCGTCCTGCAGCAACGCTTCGCCGGCCTGCGTCAGCAACATGCCTCGCGGCGTGCGCTCGAACAGCGGCGCGCCAACCTGTTCCTCGAGTGCCTTGATCTGCCGTGTCAGCGGTGGCTGCGACATGTGCAGTCGCTCTGCCGCTCGGCCAAGGTTGCGCTCCTCGGCCGCGGCGATGAAGTAGCTGAGCTGACGTAGATCCATGATGCGCCTCGGGTCGGGTTACGTGCGCGTGTATTGTCTGCCGCCCACGAAGTCCGGAAAGCGAAACGCTTCTAGTCGACCTTGTGCAGTGCGCGGGTGCGGTACAGCATGTACAGCGCCAACGGCGCGCCCACAAGGCCGATGACCGCGTTCAGGTGGAACACGTGGCGGCTCCACGGCAGGTGCAGCACCAGGTCGGCGGCCAGGCCCAGCACGGCGCCGACGAGCCCGGCCGCGGGCAGCAGGACGCGGTGGTCCGCGCAGCGCATCAGCGTTCGCGCGAGCTGCGCCGCCACCAGGCCCAGAAAGGCGACCGGACCGCAGAAGGCCGCGACCAGACCACTGAGCCAGGCGGTGGTGATGAGCGCGCTGCGCTTGACGCGCGCGACCGGCATGCCCATGGACGCCGCGTAGCTTTCGCCGAGCAGCAGCCCGTTCAGCGGCTTGACCAGGAATGCACAGGCCCCGAGGCCGATGCCGATGCCGGGCATCAGGATGCGCAGCTGCTGCCAGGTCGCACCCGCGAAGCTCGCATCGTCCCAGGCCTTGAACGCCCGCGCCTGGGTCTCGTCGATGAAGTGCATCAGCACGCTGATCAGTCCGACGGCGAGGTAGCCGAGCATCAGGCCGATGATCAGCAGCGTGACCGTGCCCACGCGGCGCGACAGCACGGCCAGCAGGCCCAGCACGGCCGCGGAGCCGCAGACCGACGCCACGGCCAGCCCGACGTCGCCGATCAGCCCGTAGCGCAGCAGGAAGGCATTGCCGACCACGCCGGCGAAGGTGACGAGCAGCGCGCTGCCGAGCCGCGCGCCATGCACGATGCCCAGCACGAACGGGTCTGCCAGCGGATTGCGGAACAGCGTCTGCAGCAGCAGTCCGGCCACACCCAGCGCGGCGCCGGAGAACAGCGCATTGAGCGCGCGCGGCAGCCGGAAGCCCAGCACGATGTTCTGCCAGACCTGCTGCCCGTTCGAACCGGTGGTGAGCATTTCGAGGATGGCACCGACAGGGATCGCGACCGAGCCCAGCGACAGCTCGGCCACGAACAGCAGGACCAGCAGCACCGCGAGTGCGGGGAACCAGCGCCGGGCGCGCCGGCCGGGCGAGGCCGCACGCGGGGACGCGGCGGGGGAGGGTGCGAGAGAGGATGGGGTCATGGCAGGCGGCGAAGGAACTGGGCCGGGGCCGGGGCTTGGTCGTCGACGAGTTCCGGGTGCAAGGCGCCGATGGCTTCGGCGAGCTGGATGTGGGGCCGGGTCATGCCCTGGTCCTGGTACGGATAGGCCCATGCCCCCGTGTAGCCGCGGTCCCAGGCGTACACCCGCCCTGCGCCGACGGCATCGAACCAGCCGTGCAGCGCATTCGCTGCCACCAATGTCTCGCGGTCGGCCTGGCCGCCGAGCGTGCCGAGCCAGACCGGGGCATCCGCGCCCTGGGCATACACCTTCTCGAACGGCTCGTAGACCAGGCTGCTGGTTCGGGGATCGTCGCCGAGCACATACTCGCTGCCGGCATCGCGGATCAGTTGCGCGCGGTGATTGCGCCCGCCGAAGGCCTCGATCGTGTCGCGGCTGCTCGCGAACCCGGCCATCACGCGCGGACGCGAACGCGCCTGCGCGGCGACCGCCTTCCAATGCGCGTACTGCGCCGCGATCTCGGCGAAGCTCGCGTCGCCGCGCGCCTCGCGGTTCGAAAGCAGCGCCAGCAGCTTGAGCCATTCGGCGCGCCCGAGCGGATGCGGTTCGTGGTGATCCGCCTGCGGGATGGCGCGCACGCCGAGCTCCCACAGGCGCGGGTGCATATTGCCTTGCGGGTAGGCCGAGTAGAAGCTCAGGTAGACGTCGGCCTGCACGGCCATCACCGGTTCGATCGACGCGTGGCCGTAGCCCGACATCTCGTGCACCAGCCCTTGCGCGATGCGCTCGCGCACGGCGGGCACGGTGGCGCCGCGCGTGCTTTCCGAGCCGTGCAGCCGATCCACCAGGCCGAGTTCGTCGAGCGCGCCCAGCATGGCGGAGTTGCCGGTCACCAAACGCCGCACCGGCACCTCCACCACCGGCACATGCGGTCCGTGCGGCGGCGTGGGCGTGCCGCACTGCACGAGGAGAAACTCGATCACTTCGCCGGTCGCGACGCTGGGCGTGAAGCGCACGCGCTTGTAGTGCGGCGCGTACTCGACCTGCAGCTGGGTCGAATGGGTGAAGCGCGTCTTCTGCGGAAAGTAGTCGACGCCGGGGCGGTAGTCGGCGACGCAGGCCGCGTCCAGGTTCCGGGCCGGGCCGTCTTCGCCGACCTCGACCGATGGCCAGGGCGCGCGCGGTGGCGGCGCGATCTGCATGCAGGCCGACAGCAGCGCCGCGCAGCCGAACGCCGCAGACGCACGTGCAGTTCTCATGCGGATGCCTGCGTGTGCAACGTCAGCCCTTCCACCAGGGCACCCAGCGTGCGGTAGTGGCGGGGCTCGCCCTTGGCCGGCCGCAGCGTGTAGCGCTCGGCAATGGCATGCACCGCGTCCAGTGCCTGCGCGTCGATCACGAAGCCCGCGCGCTGCAACGCGCGGCGCGCCCATGCGGCCGGGATGCCGTCGCCCTCGAGCCGGATGGGCCGATCGCCGCCGCGCCCGACCACCAGTTCGCCGCGCTCCAGGTCGAAAGCCAGTCCCTCGGCCGCGAAGGTGGCGCCGAGCAGTCCGCTCAGCGCCAGGTCCTCCGGCGCCCCCGCGTGGACCTGCCGCTGCCCGTCGATGAGCCAGAGCGTATCGGCATAGCGCAGCGCCAGTTCGAGGTCGTGCGTCGACAGCAGCACGGCGATTTGTTGCCGGCGCGCCAGGTCGAGCAGCAACTGCATCGTCTCGATGCGGCGCGGCAGGTCGAGGAAGGCGGTGGCCTCGTCGAGCACCAGCAGCCGGGGCTCCTGTGCGAGCGCCCGCGCGATCATGAGCTTCTGGCGCTCGCCGTCGGACAGCTCGGACACCAGCCGATCCGCGAGCGCTACAGCGCCGGCCTGTGCCAGGGCCGCGCGCACGGCGTCATGGTCCTGCGCGCCGAGGCGGCCGCTCCAGCCCAGGTGCGGATAGCGGCCGAGGCTTGCGAGCTCGTAGCCGGTCATGAGCGTGACCTGCACCCGCTCGGTGAGGACGACGGACAGGCTGCGTGCCCGCGCGGCCGGCGAGAGCACCGCAAGCGGCGTGCCGTCGATGCAGACCTCGCCCGCGAGTGCCGGCTGCATGCCGCACAGCGTGCGGATGAGCGTGGACTTGCCTGCGCCGTTGGCACCGATGAGGCAGACCAGCCGACCCGCCGGAAGGCTAAGGTCCAGCGGGCCGAGCAAGGTCGTGCGCCCGTAGCCGGCCGCCAGGCCTCGCGCAAGCAGCGCCATCAGAGCGTCATGCCGAAGGTGGCCATGATGCTGCGCGGTGCGCCCGGGAACGTCGGCACGAAGGCGCCGCCGGAGTCGTAGTAGCGCTTGTTGCCGATGTTCTGGACCGTCAGCTGCAGCTTGTAGCGCTGCGCCGCACCGAACCGGTAGGCGAGGTTGGCGTCCCAGCGCACATAGGAAGGCAGCACGAAGGTGTTGCCGGTGTTGGCTTGGCGTGCACCGACGTAGATCGCGCCGAGTCCCGCGCTCAGGCCCGTGGCCGCACCGCGGAAGTCGTAGGTCGACCAGAAGCTGGCGCTGCGGCGCGGTGCGTTGGCCAGCAGCTTGCCGATCATGTCGGGGTCGCTGTCCTTGCTGATCTCGGCCTTGAGCTGGGTGTAGCTCGCCAGCAGCCGCCATTGCGGCGTGACGGTGAACGGCACGTCGAGCTCCCAGCCGCGGCTGCGCTGCTCGCCGACCTGGACGACGTAGTTGAAGTCGTCGGGGTCCGACACCACGCCGTTGCGGCGGCGGATGTCGAACACCGCGAGCGTCGGCTCGAGCCGGCCGTCGAGCAGGCTCAGCTTGGTGCCGATCTCGACCTGGCTGCCGCGCGAAGGCGCGGGCAGGGCGCCGTCGCGCAGCATGCCGTTGAAAGGCTCGGTCAGGTACGACTTCGACCAGCTCGCATAGAACGAAGCTGCCGCCGAAGGCGTCCAGGTCAGGCCCGCGCGCGGGGACACCGCGTCGTCGGAGCGCACGAGCGTGCCGGACACCGGCAGGTACTGCGCACGGGCCTGGGTGCGCGAGCGGTCGTAGCGCAGCCCCAGCAGCAGCCGCCACTGCGAACCGAGCTGCAGTTCGTCCTGGGCGTAGAGCCCCACGTTGCGGCTCTTGTAGTTCGACGCGTCGTAGGGCTGCAGCGGGCCCCCCACCGTGGTGCCGTGGACCGGCCGGTACAGGCTGATCGGCAGGTTCGTGGGAAAGCCGAACGGACCGAGGTTCGCGTCCGCCGTGAAATCCCATCGGTCGCGATTCGCGTCGATGCCCAGCAGCACGCGGTGCTTCAGCGCGCCGGTTTCGAAGCGCCGTGAGATCTCGGCCATCAGCGTCACGTCGGTCTGCTCGTCGATGCTGCGCTGCTTGCGGCGGTTGACCTGGGGATCGAGGCCATCTTCGCCGCTGAGCGCCTGAAAGCCATACGGATACCAGAGCGCGTCGGTCTTGGCGGACGAGGCCTGCACGCCCGTGCGCAGGTCCCAGCCGCTGTCGAAGCGGTGTTCGAGCACCACCGAGCCGAGCGCGCTTTCGTTCTTCAGGCGCGCGTCGGCCTCCGCGTAGTTGGTGTGGATCGGCACCCGCAGGAACTGCGGGCTGTTGCCGAAGCCGCGGTCGAAGGAACCATTGCGCCGGCCGAGTTCGAGTTCGGCGGTCAGGCGCGTGCGGGCGCCGAGCTGCCACTGGAAGACCGGCGACACGAAGGCCGTGCGCGCGCCCACGAAGTCGCGAAAGCTCTTGTTGTCCTGCCACGATCCCGTCAGCCGATAGCGCAACGTGTCGCTCAGCGGGCCGGTGCTGTCGAAGGTGGCGCGGTAGAAGTCGTCGCTGCCAGCGGTGAGCTCGAAGCCGGTGCGGGCCCGGTCCTGCGGTTTCTTGGTGACGAGGTTGACCACGCCGCCGGGCTCGAAGCGGCCGTACAGCGCCGAAGCCGGACCCTTGAGCACCTCGATCTGCTCGATGTTGGCGAGCTCGTCGACGGGCGCGAACACGCTGCGGCGAAACCCGTTCTTGAGGTTGGCCGTAGTCGCGAAGCCACGCAACCTGAAGCGATCGTTGCTGCCGCCCCAGCCGACCTGCGGCGTCACGCCCGGCACCGTGCGCACGGCTTCACCGAAGGTGGTGATGCCGCGGTCCTCGATCAACTCGCGCGTGACCGTCTGGATCGAGAAGGGCGTTTCCTTGACCGTGGTGTCGCTCTTGTTCGCGGTCGGCGCGACCACCGAACGGTAGGCGCGCTCGCGGGTGCCGGTGACCGTGACCGTGCCGAGCGCCGCTGGCGTGTCTTCCGTCTGCGCCTGGGCCTGGGTCATGCACAGGCACATCGTGGCAGCCAGCATGGCAATGGGCTGCGGCCTGCTTGCCTGGCCTGCAGCGCGAGATGGGGCGTCGTCGCGGAGGTGGAACGAACGGCTCATTGCTGGCCTCGCGAGAGCGCGTCGGCGATGGTCCGCGCGTTGTGCGCGAAGAGCTTCAGGTACGTGTCGGCCTCGGTGCCGGGCGACGAGAGTGCATCGGAATAGAGGCGACCGCCCAAGTGAACGCCGCCTTCGCGCGCCACGCGCTCGACGAGACGTGGATCGGAGATGTTCTCCACGAACACCGCGCGCACCTTCTCCTTGCGTATCTGGTCGATCAGCCGGGCCACGGCGGCGGCCGAGGCCTCGCTCTCGGTGCTCATGCCCCGCGGTGCGAAAAAGCGGACGTCGTACGCAGCGCCGAAATAGCCGAAGGCATCGTGTGACGTGATGGCGCGGCGCGAGTGCACCGAGATGCCGTCGAAGCGCGCGCGAATCTCGCGCCCCAGCGCATCGAGGCGCCCGATGTACTCGGCAGCGCGCCGCTCGAACTGTGGTGACTGCTCGGGCCGCGCCTGCGCCAGGGCCTGTTGCAGGTTCTCCACGTAGCGCCGCGCGTTCGCGAGGTCTTGCCAGGCGTGCGGGTCGATGCCGCGACCGAGCTTGCGCGTGGCGATGCCTTCGCTCGCCACCACGGTGGGGCCGCGGTATCCGGAGGCCCGGACCAGCCGATCGAGCCAGCCTTCGAAGCCCAGGCCGTTGACCACGACGAGATCCGCGGCTGCGATGCGGCGTGCATCGGCCGGACTGGGCCTGAACACATGGGCGTCGGCATCGGGCCCGACCAGCGCGCTGACCTCGACCGCATCGCCGCCGACCTCGCGCACCATGTCGGCCAGGATCGAGAAGCTCGCCACCACGCGCAGGGGCCGTGGCGGCTTCTGCGCCCATGCGGGAACGGTGGTGGCCAGCGCGAGCAGCGCGGCGATCGAGGATCGGCGGGAAGGATTCATGTTTCTTCAGTGACTGAGGTGGGAGCGGCGCCAGAGGCGCCAGAGAACGCCGTCGCGCGGACCCGCGGCGACGGAAACCAGGTAGGCGCCGCCGGCCACCAGCACGATCGCGGGGCCCGAGGGCCACTGGGCGTGGTAGGAGAGCAGCAGGCCGGCAAAGCCGGAGAAGGCGGCGATCAGCGCCGCGACGAGCGCCAGGCTCCAGACCTCGGCGGCCCAGAAGCGCGCGGCCGTGGCGGGCAGCATCATCAGGCCGACCGCCATCAGGGTGCCGAGCGCCTGGAAGCCTGCCACCAGGTTCGCGACGGTCAGCACCAGGAAGGCGCCATGCACGAGCGCGCCGCGTCCGCCGACGCTGCGCAGGAAGCCCGGGTCGAGGCACTCGACCACCAACGGGCGGTAGATCGCGGCGAGCACGACGAGGGTGACGCTGGCCACGCTCACGACGAGCAGCAGCGCCGCGTCGTCCACGGCCAGCACGCTGCCGAACAGCAGGTGCATCAGGTCGACGCTGCTGCCGTGTACCGACACCAGCAGCACCCCGAGCGCCAGCGCGATCAGGTAGAAAGCGGCGAAGCTCGCGTCCTCGCGCTGCGACGTGGCCCGCGCGACCCAGCCCGCGGCCAGCGCCACAGCCAGCGCCGCGAAGAAGCCGCCGATGCTCATCGCCGGCAGCGAGAGCCCCGCAAGCACGAAGCCGACGGCGGCACCCGGCAGCAGCGCGTGGCCCATCGCGTCGCCCACCAGGCTCATGCGGCGCAGCACCAGCAGCGTCCCCATCGGTGCGCTGCCGAGGGCGAGCGCGAGCGAAGAAACGAGTGCGCGGCGCATGAAACCGTACTCGGCGAAGGGTTCGAGGAGGAGCGCCGACAGCGTCATGCCGCTTTCCTGCAGACCGGCGCCCGTTCGTCCCAGGCCTCGGCCACCTGGCGCGCGCGCAGCAGATTGCCGGCGCTCAGCGCCTCGGGTGTCGGGCCCCAGGCGATGCAGCGACGCGCGAGCAGGAGCGTGCAGTCGAAGTGTGCGCGCACCTGATCGAGGTCGTGCAGCACCGCGACCACGGTGCGCTGCTCGGTGTGCCAGCGCCGCACCAGCGCCAGCAGGTCGGCCGTGGTGCGCGCGTCGATGGCGTTGAAGGGCTCGTCCAGCAGGATCACCGGCGCGTCCTGCAGCAGCACGCGCGCGAACAGCACGCGCTGGAACTGGCCGGCCGAGAGTTCCGAGATGCCGCGCCGCTCGAAACCCTCGAGCCCCACCGCGGCGATGGCCCGGTGCACGGCGTCGCGTTGCGCCGCATCGAGCCTGCGGAAGCTCCCGCTGCGGGCCCAGTGGCCGAGCGCGACCAGATCGAACACCCGGATCGGAAAGCTGCGGTCGATCTCGGACTGCTGGGGTAGCCAGGCGATGCGGCCCGCACAGCCGACATCGAACGTCACGTCTCCCTCGGCCGGCGGCATGCGGCCCATCATGGCCGAGAGCAGGCTGGTCTTGCCCGCGCCGTTCGGCCCGACGATCGCGGTCAGCGACCCGGCGGCGAACGTGCCCGACAGGTGGTGCACGGCGGGATGGCCGCGGTAGGCGACGGTGAGTTTGCGCAGCCGGATCGCCGCCGTGGCTGATTGCGGACTCATCGCGCAAGCGCCCAGGCGGCCGCCAGCCAGAGGAGCGCGACGATCGCCAATGCGCCAAGCACCCTTGCCCAGGCGCCGGATGTCAGCAGGCTGCTCATCGGGCCAGCGTCTGCCGGCGCATGACCGGAGCATTCGGTGCGGCGATGCGTTGTTGGCGTGTCAAGCGGTTCATGGCCACTATCTTATTGCAATTGCGAACGCAATCGCAGTAAAGCGGATGATCTGCGCCGGCCGGGCGTGCGCGAGCAGGCTGCCGCACCCGGCGCAAACGCTCAGACGGTACTCAGGCCGTCTCGGTGCCGGTCTCTTGGCGAAGCGGCAACCAGAGCGTGAAGCGCGTGCCGGCGCTGCCGGACTCCCAGGTCGCGGTACCGCCGATGGCTGCTGCGCGCTGCTGCTGGTTGCGCAGGCCGCGGCCGCTGCGCTGCAGCGCCTCGGCCACGGCGAAGCCCTCGCCGTCGTCCTCGATCACCACGCGCACGCCCTCGGCATCGGCCGCGGTGCTGAAGCGGATGGTGCTGGCCCGCGTGTGGCGCAGCACATTGGCCACGCACTCCTGCATGATGCGCAGAATGTGCAGCGCGCTGCCGGGGTTCAGCCAATGCAAAGGGGGCACGGGCTGCACTTCCCAACGCAGCGCAAGGCCGGCGCTCTCGATGCGAGGCGCCAGCCGAAAGCGCAAGGTCGCCAGCAACAGCAGCAGATCGGCATCCACGCTCTCCATCGAATCGATGGCGAGTTTCAGGTCGTCCATGCAGCCCCTGAGCACGCCGGAGATCTCGGCGCTGGTCATGGCGCCGTGCTCGACCGAGCGGATCGCGCCGATCAGCGACGAGCCGAGCCCGTCGTGCATGTCCTGCATCAGGCGCCGCCGCTCGGCCGCGAGCATCTGCTCGTTCTCGACCGCGCGCAGTCGTTGGTAGCTTTGCGCGAGCTCGGTTTCGCGCGCCTCGAGGCGTTCGGCCAAGCCTTCGTTCAAGCGCGCGATCTCGTCGAACGCACCCGTGTAGCGCCGGAACATGATGTACGAGAAGATGAAGAACAGGCCGATGATCGCGTAGGGAGAGGTGTACACGCTCTCGGGGCTGACCAGGTTGTTCTGCAGCAGCCCGTCGGAGGCGGTGAATGCGACCGCCATGCCGGCCCAGCCCGCGACCAGCCGCCCCTCGGGCAACCTGGCGCGCAGCGCCTTGCGCAGGTTCACGGCGAAGATCAGCACCGCCACCGGCAGCACAGACAGATTGAGCAGGGGCGTGAACAGGTAGAGGCTCGGCACCGCGGCCGACACGCCCGGCAGCGTCGCGACGCTGCAGGCCAGCGCCAGCGCGACCGACGCGCGCGTCAGCCAGGCCGACGGCTGATGGTGCAGGCGCTCGAGGAACAGGTGGATGAGGATGATCAGCCAGAGCAGCGAGGCGACCGTGATCCATTCGAACCATTCGTCCGATACCGGCAGGTAGTCGCCGCTCACGAAGTAGTGAAGCATGCGCGCGAAGGCCAGCGCCGAGATCGCGAAGAACAGCAGGTAGAGCGTCTCGCGCCGCCGTCCCAGCCACACCGCGAGCGCGAAGATTCCCACCGCCAGGAACGCGGCACCGCCCACGAAAGGCAGGTGCACCTGCAGCAGCTGCCGAACCTGGTAGCGCCAATTCAGCGCGGCCTGGTCGCCCACCCACACCGTCGAGAAGCCGCTGCCGCTGCTGCGCAGGCGGTCGACGCGGATCAGCACCGTCGTCGGCGCAGGCGTGTCGGCGGCCGCGTTGAGCGGCAGCAGCAGCGGGTGGTTGTAGCCGTTGTGCACGGCGCTGCCTTGCGACTGGTAGAGCAGCATGCCGTCGCCGTACACCGCGATGCGACCCAGCGTCTTCCAGCGCGGAAGGTAGAGAAGCCGTGGCTGCTGCGACGCCGAGGGGGCGAGCTCGGCCAGGTCGATGCGGTACCAGTCGGTGACGGTGTGCACGCCGCCCGCCGAGGTGGGCACCAGCTCGCGCTTCGCCGTGTGCGGCAGGTCGACCTGCTGCCATCCGTCAGTGGGAAGCCCGGCTTCCTCGGCGCGCCTCGGCGCAGCCGAATAGCCCGTGCCCGGAACGGACAGCAGCGCGGCCCGCGTGATGTGGACCGCCTCCGCGTTCTGCGCCGGCGCTGCTGCGGCCGGCAGACCGGCCAGCAGCAAGGCCAGCCCCAGCGCCGCGATCCACGGGTTCATCTGTCGGCCATCCTGGCGCCATCGACGCGGCCTTCAGCCTGCGCCTCGGACAGCGAGGCAGCTGAATGAATGTCGAGGGCGGGGGCGCTGTGCATCGGCCGAGTCTATGCGGCCGCGCCCCGCGCACTGGCTTCTTCAGCGCGTCACGAGGCCTGGCAGCTGTAGCTCTCGGCTAGGTTCAGGTCGCCGCTGCCCTTGTACTTCGGGAAGGCGGGGTGCCTGCAGAGCGGCCGTGCCTGCACCACGGCCTGGGTCGCGGGATCGAGCTTCTTCGCGACGATGCCCTGCGTCGACGGGCGGGTGCCGCTCTCGCGCCACTTCACCACGGCGTCGACCAGGTCGACGGTGTCCGGGCCCACGCCGCCCGCGCAATGCTGGACGCCGGGCTGGAGGAAGAACTCCATCGACGCATCGCGCGTCGATGCGCCGCCCACTGCCGTCGCCACGTCGTCGAAGTACTTGATCGAACCCTTGTAGCTGATCGCCCAGTCGTGCGTGCCGTGCACGAGGATCATCTTGCCGCCGCGGCCGAAGAACGAACGCAGGTCGGGCGTGGCGTCGAGCGTGGTGGCGGCCAGGCGTAGCCCCGCGGTGTAGATCTCGGGATCGAAGGCCAGCACGTCGAAGGCCGGATCGCCGGTGACCCAGTACTTCACCAGGCCGCTGCCGAACTGGAACTGCAGCCCGGTGCCGCCGATCGCGGAGCCGGTCACCCACAGTGGCCAGCCCTGGTCCTCGCCGCCGGGGCCCCAGCCCGGATAGACGCTGCTGCCGTCCGCGCGAGTGAGTTCGGAATAAATGGTCTTCGCGGTCGCGACCTGCGGATCGGTCAGGCAGGTGTCGGCGTCGCCCGCCGTGCAGCGCAGCACCGCCGGATCGAAGGTGCAGGCCAGCTGGTTGCTCACGATGCCGTCGGCCGCGCCGTCGAGCGTGTCGCATTGCGCGCGCACGGTGTCGGCGATCAGCGTGGCCTTGGCGGCGCTGATCTGGCCGCCCGGCGCCGCGAGCGCCTTGCCGTTCGCGATGAAGGCCTGGAACAGCTCGGTGAACGAGTAGGCCGGCGCGCGCACCACGATGCCGTCGAAGTCGTTCGGAAAGCGTGTGGCTTGCACCAGGGCTTCGCGCCCGCCGTTCGAACAGCCCTCGAAATAACGGAACGTGGCCTCTTTGCCATAGCGCTGGCGCACGATCTCCTTGGCGACCTCGTTGACCGAGTGGATCGACAGATAGCCGAAGTCGGCCTGCGCGGTGGGGTTGTTCAGAAAGTCCGATGCATCCAGGCCGTCGCCCTGGCGTCCGCCGTCCGAGGCGACGAGCACATAGCCGCCGGTGGCACCGCTCGGCGAATAGGGCGTGATGCTGATGCTGCCGTTCCAGCCGCCGCCGCCCGCATAAAGCAGCTTGTCGTTCCAGGCCGTGGGAAGGCGCACCTCGAAGTTGAGCGTGCCATGCAGGCTGCCCGTGACCTTGCAGTACTCCGCGGCCGTTGCGGTGGCTGCGACGAAGCTCGCTTCACGCAGTGTGGCGCCGGCGAGCGATGCGCCGGCGAAGGCCGTGCATTTCTCTTCGGCAGAAGCGACGGGCGGCGGGTTGGGCGCGGGCGGCGGCAGCGGAAAGCCGAACCCGCCGCCACCGCCACCACCCCCGCCGCAGGCCACGAGCAACACGGGAATGCAGGCCGCTGCGCAGCCCGCCATCGAGAGAGGGTTTCTCATGATTTGTCTCCTGTTTGTACTGCCACATAAACTCAGGCCGCCAAGACCATCGCCTCATCGCCTGCGCAGCGCATGCTAGGCATTCGCGCCGACAAAGAAAGTCTTTCCCATGACAAACAACGTGCAGACCCTGGCCATGTTGCGAGCGGCGGCCTGGGCGCGCGAGCTGGCGCCCGAGCAGCTCGAGCGAGTGGAGCGCGAGACGCAGGACCGCTTCTTCGCGGCCGGTGAAATCGTCTGTCACAAATGGAGCATGGCGACACACTGGATCGGCGTGGTCGACGGCATGGTCAAGGTCGACGTGCTCGCGGCCGACGGCCGCAGCACCACGCTGAGCGGCATCTCCAATGGCGGCTGGCTCGGCGAAGGCTCGGTGCTCAAGGGCGAGCTGCGCCCGTATGGCGTGGTTGCGCTGCGCGACACCCGTGTTGCGCTGATGCCGAGCCAGACCTTTCACGATCTGCGGGGCAGCAGCCTGACCTTCTGCCACTTCATGATCGACCAGCTCAACGCTCGGCTCGGCCAGTTCATCGCGTTGGCCGAGAGCAACCGCATGCACGACATTCGCTCGCGCGTGGCGAGCTGCCTGGCCGAACTCTTCAATCCGCAGCTCAACCCACGTACCGGCCTGGTGCTGCAGATTTCGCAGGAGGAGATCGGCCGGCTCGCGGGCATCTCGCGGCAGATCGCGCACCGTGCGCTGCACGAGCTCGAGGATGCCGGCCTGCTGCAGATCCGCTACGGCAGCATCGACGTGCTGGACCTCGACGGCCTGCGGCTCTGCGCGCGTGCGCATGCCGCTTGAGCGGCGCCTGCGACGGGCGCCTTGCCTGCCTGCTAGCGCTCGTAGGACGCGCCCAGCGTGGCCGAGCCGAGGCTCGACATGTGGACCATGAAGCCGACGTACGCCGCCGTGGCGTCGGCCGGCACGTCGAGCGTGTCGGTCGACAGCGCATGCAGCGTGAAGATGTAGCGGTGCGGGCCATGGCCGGGCGGCGGCGCGGCGCCGCCGTAGCCGGCCGTGCCGAAGTCGGTGCGGCCCTGCTTTGCCCCCGCGGGCAGCAGCTTGCCGTCGGCCGCGCCGGCGCCGCGCGGCAGCGAGGTGGCGGACCCAGGAATGTCGTAGACCACCCAGTGCCACCAGCCCGAACCCGTGGGCGCGTCGGGGTCGTACATCGTGAGCACGAAGCTCTTCGTGCCCGCGGGCGGGTTCTTCCACACGAGCTCGGGCGAAATGTTCTCGCCGGTCGCGCCCATCACGTTGTGGACGCACGAGAGGGGCAGGGTGCTGCCGTCGCGAAATTCGGGGCTCTCGAGTTGAAACAAGGAAGTGGACATCGATCGGTGCTCCTTCGGTCGGAAGATGTGGAAAATCGTCGGCGCGAAAGCGTAAATGCTAACGCGCTCGCCCAAGGCCACATGGCCCGATGCGGCATACTGCCACCCCCTTTGAAACCCGCCGGATACGCACTGAACAATGGACAAGGAAGTCGACCCCCAGGTACTCGCCGTCATCGATGAGATGCGGCTCTCGGGCCCACGGCTCACGCCGGTCGAGATCGTCGCCAAGATGGGCGTCTTCGACGCCCGCGACAAGCCCTTCGAGCATGCCTGGCTCGCCACCGGCGACAACGTGATCGCCACCGTCTGGGCCGAGTTCGTGAGCGTGGGCGAAGGCGGACGCTGGTTCTGCCTCGAGTCGCTCGACGTGCAGCGCCGCGCCGGCGGTGCCCCGCGCAGCGCCCAGCAGGTGCAGCGCGCCAAGGACCGCCTCGGCCTGCTCAAGCAGACGTTCGACGCGGGCCAGGGCTTTCGCGCCGTGCTGCAGACCAACCGCATCGAGATTGCCGAGTTCGAAAGCAACAAGAGCGCGAAGGTCTCCACGCGCGTGCGCGACGAGACCGAATGGCATGTCGCCACCTGGGAACCCGAGCGCCTGCTCGCCGTGCTGGTGCGCGGCGCGCCCGGCTGGGTGCCGAGCGAGGCCGAGATCGAGGCCGCGCGCGCGCGCAGCGGCGTGCCCCTGCAGAACGAGCCCGCGGCCGCCGCAGCATCGACCGCCGGCAGCCCGGCCGGCGACGTGCAGGCCGCCGCCATGGACTACGTGGTGCGCCACTTCGGCGGCTACGGCTACAAGCCCGCCGACGTGACCGCGCAGAACCTCGGCTACGGCATCGAGGTGTCGAACGGCAAGGGCGCCACGCTGCTGCGCGTGGCGGTCAAGGGCACCTCGACGGCCGTGCCGGGCTTCAAGCTCTCGCCCGAGGAACAGGCCGCCGCCGCGAACGAGCCGCTCTGGCGCCTGCTGGTCGTGTCCGATGCGGGCGGCCCGACCGCGCAGCACAAGATCTACAAGGCCTCGGAGCTGAACCAGGCGCCTGGTTTCAACCCACTGATCTAGCAAGCAGGCCATGCGATGAGAAAAGCCACCACTGCATCGTTCCGCGCGTTTCTCGTCGCAGCTTGTCTTGCAGTGGGGCTTGGCGCCCATGCGCAGGGGCCTTATGACGGCCCGCTGTTCGACACCCACCTGCACTACAACCAGGAAGCCTGGGACGGCAACACGGGCCCTTATCCGCCCACCGAGGCCTTGGCGCGCATGCAGCGCAACAAGGTGCAGGCGATCATCGCGAACTCGCGCCCCAACGCCGGCACGCAGACGCTCGCCGCATCGCGCGAGACCCGCGCCGCGGGCGTGACCGTGGTGCCTTTCGTGCGGCTTTACCGCAACCGCGAGGACTACACCAACTGGTTCCGCGACGAGACCATCTACGAGATGGTGCAGACCGAACTCGCGCGCGGCACCGCAAGCGGCCCCTACCGCGGCATCGGCGAGTTTCATCTGTACGACAGCGCCAATGCGGACGGCCCCGTCGCCAGGAAGCTGATCGCGCTTGCCGAGCGGCAGAAGCTCGCGGTGCTCGCGCACGTCGACGATGTGGCGATCGATTTGCTGATGGCCAATGCGCCGTCGAAGGGGCAGTCGCTGCGGTTGATCTGGGCCCACACCGGTATCGGCGGCACGCCGATCGAGCGGGTGCACGCGCTGTTCGAGCGCTATCCGCTGCTTGTCGGCGAACTCTCTTATCGGCCGGGGCTGACGTGTGGCGGCGGCATGCTGTGCCCCGAGTGGCGTGCGCTGCTGCTCAAGTATCCGGACCGGTTTGTGATCGGGTCCGACACCTGGGTCAACCAGCGCTGGAGTGCTTACGACGAGATCATGCGGGGGTATCGCACTTGGCTTGGAGAGTTGCCGGTGGATGTGGCGCGAAGGATTGCCTGGGGGAATGCGGCGAGGTTGTTCGACCTGCCGCGCTGAGTGGGGACCTGAACGAGATCGCGCCTGGCGCGACGCACGAAAGCGTGCGCCCGGATCGACCAGGCGTTGCCTTGGCTGCTCTTACTTCAGCGGAGACTCCGGCCCGTGCAAGGTCAGCCCACGCTGGCGGGCACAGGCGTGTTGAGCAACTGCTGCTCCCACAGGTACGCGATGCCGCTGGCGCCGGCATGCTGCGTGATCACTGTCGTCAACTCAGCAGCGCTTTCGGTCCGTGCCCAGTCGCGCTGCCATTCGGCGGTCACCGCGAGCCAGGTCAGCATGTTCGCGCCCGCTGCGAGCATCCGTTGGATGGCAACCTGATGCGCCTCGATGGACATCCCGCCGGACGCATCGGTCACGACGGTGACATCCCAGCCTTCGCCCAGCGCGTGGATGGCAGGCATCGCGACGCAGACTTCGGTCCACAGCCCCGCGATGATGAGTTGCTTGCGACCCGTTGCCTTGACGGCGTCCACAGTTTTCTTGTCCTGCCAAGTGTTGATGAATGTTCGGTCGATGACCTCCTGCTCGGGGAAGACGTCCGTGATCTGCGGGAACAGGCGCCCGCCGCGTTCCGCAATCACGCTCGTCAGAATGGTCGGAACGCCGAAGGCCTTGGCAGCCTTTGCCAGCCCCACGGTGTTGTTGATGACCATCTGCGGGTCGTGACTGTTCAGGTTGGCAAGTTGGTAGGCCTGGTGATCGATCAGAAGAAGGACCGAATCTTCAGGGCGGAGAAGGGAAGAGAGGCCGTTGCGAGGGTTCATGTTGATTCCTTGTTGCCGCATTGAGCGGCGGGGGTTTCCGGCGGTCGATGCGCTCGGGGCGATGTCGCCAGCGATGAGTATTCCGTTCCCCTTGATCGAGCGGTAGTACCATCTTTAGGCGATCTGTGTCGCACTTCAAGGAACGCCAGGATGGACATCGAGGACTTGCGCACATTCGTCGAGGTGGCCCAGGCGGGCGGGGTTTCGGCGGCAGCCGTTCGGCTCGGCATCTCCAAGTCGATGGTGAGCCGGCGACTGGTCCGCTTGGAAGGAGAACTCGGCGTTCAACTGTTGTCGCGCTCCACGCGCGGAGCCGCACTCACCGAGGCCGGCGCCATGTTCCGGGAGCACGCGGCCAGGGTATGTACCGAAATCGACGTGGCGAAAGAGACGATCCTGCCTGAAGGCGACCTCCGCGGCCGCTTGAGGATCGCAGTGCCGCTGTCCTTCGGGCCCACCCACTTCGCACCCATGCTCGCCGAGATGGCGCGGCGACATCCTCAACTGCAAATGCAGACGTCCTACAGCGATCGTTTCGTGGACCTCATCGCGGAGGGCTTCGACTGCGCGATACGGGTGGGCTACCTGGAGGATTCCAACCTTATCGCGCGGCGCGTCGGCCCGGTCTACGGAAAGTTGGTCGCGAGTCCGGGTTATGTCAGCGCACACGGGGCGCCGGAAACGCCAGAAGAATTGGTGGCCCACGAAGCCCTGATGCAGGGAACCGAGGCCTGGAGGTTGATGGATGGCGACCGGATCCTCACCGTGCGACCGCAGGGCCGATTCAAGGCCGACAACGGCATCGCACTGGTTGCTGCGGCGGTCGCAGGGCTCGGCATCGCGTATGTGCCCGATTGGCTCACGGACGAGCATGTGGTCGCCGGCGCACTGGTCCCCGTCATGACCCGGTATCCACCGCCGCCGGCCGGCGCCTTCGTCGTCCGGCCACCGGGCCAGCACCCCGCCCGGAAGATACGTGTGCTGACCGAGCTCCTGATCGAGTACTGCGATCCGCCTGGCAAATCAGGCTGGACTGCGGACGCTTGAACGGTGTCTCGGGGCGTGTTGCAGGGCTGGGCTCTGCCCAGAAGATGCGGGCGGCCTGTCAGCGAAACACCGGGACGTTCCCCGTGGGTGTTCGCCGATTTCCCGCCGCAACCATCTGCTCGCGCAGTGCCTCGATGCGACGCTCGCCGGCTTCGAGCGCCTGCGCGGAGGTGTGTACCGAATAGCTGCCCAAATGCAGTTCATGCGGGTGCGGGATGGCAGATGCCAGCACGAACACCGCATCGCCACCCATGCCGGCCTGCACGGTGATCGGTTCCACCGCGTCCTCGAAGACCACCATATCGCCCGTGCGCACGGATGTGCCGGCCTCCAGGGTTCCGCGCGCCACCGCCAGCCAGCCGACCGAATGACCCGCGGGCGGCTGGTAAGTCCAAGATCCGCCGGCCTCGAGGGTCACGAGCAGGTAGTTGATGCCCACGGGCGCAGGCGTCGGGCTGCGCACGCCCGCATGCTCTCCGAGGATGACGCGGGCAGGGCCTGCCGAGGGGATGCTCTGCGGCTCAAGATAGCGGCTTTCCGGCGACCCGTTCTCCAGCGCCGGCGGCAATGCGAGCCACAGCTGGAAGCCCTGCACCAGCGGCACGTCGTCCGGCGTGAGTTCCTTGCCGTGCCAGACGCCGCTGCCCGCGCGCAACCATTCGACGCCCCCGTACGACAGCATGCCAGTGCCAGACGAGGGGTCGTCGAACTTCATCCGGCCTTCGGTGAGCACCGTCACAGTGGCGATCCCCGAATGCGGATGAATCGACATGCCGGCCCCGGCGCGCATGGCGTCGAGCAGCGGGCGCTCCATGTTGAAAAGGTCCAGAAACACAAACGGCTTCAAACTCTCGCCGAGGTCGGACGGGCTCATCAGGCGAGTGATCCCGCCGTGGCCTTGTCCGCGGGTGCGGTAGACGATGCGCCTGTTCTGGGTTGCTTGCATGATTTCGCTCCTTGTGTGGTGCAAATCTAAGGTTGCGAAGCGTGCCGCACTAGCCCTGCAACCCGGACATCAGTGTCGCGAAAGGCGGAACATCAGGCCACCTCACCCGCACCGCAGCGCAAACCGCCGGTCATGCGCGCGCCTGCGCTCATCCTTCAATTGGTCCTGCCTGAACGCGGACAACGGCTGGCGTGCCGCGGCATCGATCGCTTCAATCAATGCTTTTAGCTGCGCGCACTCCGAGCTCGTCGATCTGTCGACGTTCGCCGCCACGCGTCGCTCGTGCTCGACCACGGCATGCGCTCTGGCGCGGTTGTCCCGCATCGAAGCGAGCCTGGCTTCGTCTGACATTCCATCGGCAAGGTTGAGATCGGGATTCACCGCGACTTCGGTGGCCCTTGTGCCTGCGGGGCAGGGGCCGTCGGAGTAGGTGATGGCGCCCGCGGCCGAGATGCACTTGGCGAAGCGCTGGGTGCGCGGCGGCGCCTCGGCCTCCGGCCGCCTGCGCGCATCCTGCCGCGGTGCCGGTGCAATCACGGGTGGGGCTGCAGCGGGTGCAACCTGCCGGACCGCCGCATCGCGCACCTGACGCGCAACCGGCCACAGGCTGAAGCCCGCATAGAGCAGCGCAGCCGCCGCGACAACACCGACCAATAACCAGACGGCGCCGGTCGATCGCGAGGGCCGAAGCGACCGCTCCCAAGCCGCCGTCGAAGCCCTGCTGTGATCCAGCGAGGGATCGCGGGAATCGTCCTGCCGCATGCCTGGGGTTCTCCGTGTCTGGCGCTTCGCGGGTCTGCGCAGCGCGCCCGGAGGATACCCGCAAGAAGCCGGCGCTTCTTGCGTGTTTCTATCTACCCCCGCCGCTCGATCATCTTCCACCCATTCCCCGACGGATCGCGAAACCCCGCATCCACCGTGCCGTAGCGCTCGATCGGTTCCTGCGTGAACTCGACCCCACGGCCCAGCAGCCGGTCGTAGGCGGCGCGGCAGTCGTCCACGGCCAGCACGAGCGGCGGCATCGCGCCCTTGGCCACGCTCTCGTGCAGCGTTTTTGCGGTGGCCTCGTCATGCACCGGCGGGCCGGGCACGAAAAGGCCGAGCTGAAACGCGGGCTGCTCGGGGTGCTGCACCGTGAGCCAGCGATAGCTGCCGTTGCCCACGTCGGTGTGGACGCGAAAACCGAGCTTGTCGACATAGAACGCGAGCGCCTCGTCCTGGTCGCGCACGTACACGCCGGCCACCTCGATGCCGTTCTGGCTCATGGAATCTCCTTGTGTTGATGAACGGATCCGGTTGTACCGTCCATCTCCCGGCGCCGCTTCTCCAAAACTGCGGTTCGCAAGTCCGGCCGCTCGGCGGCATGGACGATGCAGGCCGGCATGCGCCCGAGCGCCTCGGGCCGCAGCGTGCCGGCGCGCGCGCGGACCTCGCTGGGGCTTTCGCCGGTGATGTCGCGGAAGATGCGGCCGAAGGTGCCGAGGCTCGCCCAGCCGGTGGCGAACGCGATGTCGGTGATCGGGTCATCGGTCTCGCACAGCAGCGCCACCGCGCGCTCGATGCGGCGCGTCAGCAGGTAGCGGTGCGGCGGAATGCCGAAGGCCTGCTTGAACGACCGCGCGAAGTGCGCCTCGGACACGCCGCTCACTTGCGCGAGCCGTGCCACGGGCCAGGCCTCGTGCGATGCGGCGTCGATGCGGTCCTTGGCGCGCAGCAGCCGGCGCAGCAAGGCGGGGTCGGGGCGCGTGGCTTCTTCTTCTTTCATGCGAGGCGATGCTACTTATGGGTCCATCGACTAAGGGTAAACGCTCATTTGCATACGCATGCAAGACCGTGACATTGCATGCGTATGCAAGATCCCCACCCTGGAGCAACCACCGAATGATCAGACATCTGAAGCGCGGCAAGGACGTGCAAGTGCGTGCCGACGACGACGCCAAGGTCCGCGCGACCGTCGAGGGCATCGTCAAGGCGATCGAGGCGCGCGGCGACGCGGCCGTGCGCGAGTACAGCCGCCAGTTCGACAATTGGGACCCGGCCGATTTCCGGCTGGGTGCCGACGCGATCGAGAAGGCGCGCAAGAGCCTCTCGGCGCGCGAGATCGAGGACATCGCCTTCGCGCAGGCGCAGGTGCGCAACTTCGCGCAGATCCAGCGCGACTCGATGAAGGACGTCGAGGTCGAGACCTACCCCGGCGTGGTCCTGGGCCACCGCCACATCCCGATGGATGCGGTGGGCTGCTACATCCCCGGCGGCAAATACCCGCTGCTGGCCTCGGCCCACATGAGCGTGCTGACCGCGAAGGTCGCGGGCGTGAAGCGCATCGTGGCCACGGCGCCGCCGTTCCAGGGCGCGGCGCATCCGGCGATCGTCACGGCAATGGCCATGGCCGGCGCCGACGAGATCCTCGTGCTCGGCGGCGTGCAGGCGGTGGTGGCGATGGCTGTCGGCACCGAGAGCATCGCGCCGGTCGACATGCTGGTGGGCCCCGGCAACATGTACGTGGCCGAGGCCAAGCGCCAGCTCTATGGCCGCGTGGGCATCGACCTGTTCGCCGGCCCGACCGAAACGCTCGTGATCGCCGACGACTCGGCCGACGGCGAGATGTGCGCGGTCGACCTGCTGGGCCAGGCCGAGCACGGCCCGACCTCGCCGGCGATCTTGCTGACCACCAGCGAGAAGCTGGCGCACGACACCATGGCCGAGATCGAGCGCCAGCTCACGGTGCTGCCGACCGCGGCCATCGCCTCGGTGAGCTGGGCCGAGTACGGCGAGGTCATCGTGTGCGACACGCAGGAAGAAATGCTCGCCAAGGCCAACGAGCTGGCCTTCGAGCATGTGCAGGTGCTCACGCGCGACCCCGACTACTTTCTCGAGCGCATGACCAACTACGGCGCGCTGTTCCTGGGCCCGCGCACCAACGTGAGCTTCGGCGACAAGGTCATCGGCACCAACCACACGCTGCCCACCAACCGCAACGCGCGCTACACGGGCGGGCTGTGGGTCGGCAAGTTCCTGAAGACCTGCACCTTCCAGAAGGTGCTGACCGACGAAGCCAGCGCAACGATGGGCGAGTACTGCTCGCGCCTGTGCCACATGGAGAACTTCGCAGGCCACGGCGAGCAGGCCAACCTGCGCGTGCGCCGCTACGGCACGCGCGCCGAGGTGCCTTGGTACGAGCCGGTGCCGGCGCTGGCGCCATGAGCGTTCTGCCGCCTTCGCCGAGCTTTCGCGTCGATGGCCAGCGCGCGCTGGTGACCGGCGCGGGCCGCGGCATCGGCCTGGCCGCGGCAGCGGCGCTCGCACGCGCCGGTGCCCACGTCACGCTCGCTGCGCGCTCCGAGGCGCAGCTGCGCGAGGCTTGCGAACTGATCCGCGCCGAGGGCGGCGCCTGCGAGCACCTCGTGCTCGACGTGACCGACTCGGCCGCGGTAACCCGCGCGCTCGGCGCGGCGGCGCCGTTCCAGATCCTCGTGAACAACGCGGGCCTGAACCGACCCAAGCCGCTGGTCGAGGTGGAGGACGAGGACATCGACGCGGTGTTCGACTTGAACGTGAAGGCCACGCTGTACGTCACGCGCACCGTGGCGCGCATGCTCGTCGAGGCGACGCTGCCGGGCTCGATCATCACTGTGTCGTCGCAGATGGGCGTGGTCGGCAGCCCGCGCCGCACGCTCTACTGCGCGAGCAAGCATGCGGTCGAGGGCATGACCAAGGCGCTGGCCTGGGAGCTCGGCCCCGCGGGCATCCGCGTCAACACGGTCTGCCCGACCTTCATCGAGACCGCGATGACGGCCGGCATGTTCGCCGACGCGGGCTTTCGCAGCTGGGTCACCGAGCGCATTGCGCTCGGGCGCCTGGGCCGCACCGAAGAGATCATGGGCGCCATCGTGTTCCTCGCGAGCGAGGCCTCGAGCCTCGTCACGGGCAGCGCGCTGATGCTCGACGGCGGATGGAGCGCCGCATGAAACCCAAGGCCACCGCGCAAGATGTCGCGACGCTCGCCAAGGTGTCGCAGTCGGCCGTGAGCCGCACCTTCACGCCCGGTGCGAGCGTGTCCGACGAAACGCGCGAGCGCGTGATGATCGCGGCCAAGACGCTCGGCTACCGCCCCAACGCGATGGCGCGCAGCCTGATCACGCGCCGCAGCCGCATCATCGCGCTGGTGATGGGCTACCTGGAGAACCAGTTCTATCCGCTGGTGATCGAGAAGCTCTCGCAGAAGCTGCAGAAGCAGGGCTACCACGTGCTGATGTTCATCAGCGACGGCGACGAGACCGACGGCGTGCTCGACGAGATCCTGCAGTACCAGATCGACGGCATCGTCATCGCCTCGGCCATGCTCTCGCCCGCGCTCGCGCGCCAGTGCGCCGACACGGGCGTGCCGGTGGTGCTGTTCAACCGCGTGCCCGACACCAGCGCCTTCGCGCGCCACACCACCAGCGCGGTCACTTCCGACAATGTCGAGGGCGGGCGCATGGTGGCCAGGCTGCTGCTCGAACGCGGCCACAAGCGCATCGCGTTCCTCGCGGGCCTCGAGAAGTCGTCCACCAACCACGAGCGCGAGCGCGGCTTTCGCGAAGTGCTCGCCGCTGCCGGCATGCCCCTGTTCCGCCGCGAGGTGGGCCACTACGACTTCGTGCAGGCGGGCGCCGCCGCGCGCGCGATGTTCGCCAACCTGCCCGCCGCGCGTCGGCCCGATGCGGTGTTCGTCGCCAACGACCACATGGCGATCGCCGTGATGGACGTGCTGCGCCAGGAGCTGGGCCTGCGCGTGCCCGAAGACGTGAGCGTGGTCGGCTTCGACGACGTGCCCCAGGCCGCATGGGGCGCCTACCGCCTCACGACCGCGGTGCAGGCCGTCGAGCCGATGGTCGATGCCACGGTCGAGCTGCTGCACGAACAGATGCACGACGACGCGCAGCCGCGCAACGTCGTCGTTCCCTGTGCCCTCATCGAACGCGACTCGGTGCGCGCCGTTGCCGCGCGGCGCCGCAAGGGCGCTTCATCGCCTTCCGCCTGAGCGGACCTCTTCTTCCACCCACAGAAAAAACCTGGAGACACACACACCATGCAATTCCGATTCCGTCCGCTGATCGTCGCGGCACTCGCGCTCGGCGCCCTGGCCGGCAACGGCCACGCCCAGTCGACGGCCTGGCCCACCAAGCCGGTCAAGTACATCGTTCCCTTCTCCACGGGCGGCGTGTCCGACGGCGTCGCGCGGCTGATCGCGCAGCACCTCGGCGAGCGCCTCGGCCAGCCGGTGGTGGTCGAGAACCGTCCTGGCGTCTCGGGCATCGTCGGCACGCAGGCCACCGCGCGCGCGCCGGCCGACGGCTACACCGTGATGGGCGGCACCATCACCACGCACGCGGTGAACCCCTTCTTCAACAAGAACCTGGGCTACGACCCGGTGAAGGACTTCGTGCCGGTCAACATGATCGGCACGGTCAGCAACGTGCTCGTGGTGCCCTCCGAGAGCCGCTTCAATTCGGTGGCCCAGGTGATCGCCGAGCTCAAGGCCAAGCCCGAGAGTCTGACCTACGGCACGGCCGGCGCGGGCACCTCGCAGCACCTCTCGGGCCAGCTGTTCGAGAACATCACCGAGACCCGCATGCGCCAGATCATGTACAAGGGCGGCTCGCAGGCGATGGTCGACCTGGTGGGCGGCCAGATCGACATGGTGTTCGAGACCGTCGCGGCGGCGCGCCCGATGATCGATGCCAAGCGCGTGAAGGTGCTCGGCATCACCTCGGCCAAGCGCCAGGCGAGCATGCCCGACGTGCCGACGCTCGCCGAGGCGGGCGTGGCCGATTTCGAGATGCAGTCGTGGCAGGGCGTGTTCGCACCGGCCGGCACGCCCAAGCCGATCGTCGAGCGCCTGTCGCGCGAACTCGCGGCCGTGGTCGCCATGCCCGAGGTGCAGGCGCGGCTGCGCGGCCTCGGCGTCGAGGCCGACGGGCGCACCTCCGATGCCTTCGCATCCTTCCAGCGTGCCGAGATCGCCAAGTGGGGCAAGGTGATCAAGGACGCGAACATCCAGGCCGAATGAACGAGGACCTCTCCATGAACAACAGCCAACTTTCTTCCTTCTCTTTCTCCTCCGTGCGCCGCGCCATGGCGTTCGCCGCCGTCGCGCTCGCCGTCGCGGCACCCGCCGTGCAGGCCCAGACGGCCAACGGCCCCGATGGCTATCCCTCCACCGGCCGCGTCGTGATCGTGGTGCCCTTCGCGCCCGGCGGCGCCACCGACATCGTGGGCCGCCTCCTGGCCGATGCGCTCGGCAAGCGCTGGGGCACCGCGGTGGTGGTCGACAACAAGGCCGGCGCGGGCGGCGGCATCGGCACCGAGTACGTCGCGCGCGCCAAGCCCGACGGCTACACGCTGCTGCTCGGCACGCAAACCGCGCTGGCCGTGAACCCCACGCTGCAGAAGAAGATCAGCTACAACGCCGAGAAAGACTTCGCACCCGTCACAGGCCTCGCGAGCACGCCGCTCGTGCTGCTGGCCGGCAACAAGTCGGGCGCCAAGGACGTGGCCGCGCTGATCGCCGCCATCAAGGCCAAGCCCGATGCCGTTTCGTACGGCACCAGCGGCCCGGGCACCTCGCAGCATCTGACCACGCTGATGCTGCTCAACCGCGTGGGCGCGACCGCGGTGCACGTGCCCTACAAAGGCAGCAGCCAGTCGTTGGTCGACCTCGCGGGCGGCCAGATCGACATGCAGTTCGACAACATGACCACGGCGCTCGCGTTCGCGAAGAACAACCAGGCCAAGGCGCTCGCGATCACGAGCGATGCGCGCTCGCCGCTCGCGCCCGAGCTGCCGACGCTGGCCGAATCGGGCGTGCCGGGTTTCGAGGCCTCGACCTGGCTCGGCCTGCTGGCGCCCGCGGGCACGCCGGCGCCCGTGGTGGCGTGGCTCAACAGCGAAGTGGTCGCGGTGCTGAAGCAGCCGGCCATGGCCGAGCGCCTTGCGGCGCAGGGCTTCACGCCCAAGCCCATGTCGCACGAGGGCTTTCGCAAGTTCATCCAGGACGAGACGGTCAAGTTCGCGAAGGTCATCAAGACCAATAACATCGTGCTCGATTGAGGGCAGCCACCGCCATGGACCATCACCACCCCATCGACACCCGCCTGCCCGCGATGCTGCGCAGCGGCCGGCGCCTGCGCGGCCTGTTCAACGCACTGCCGAGCCCTGCCATCGTCGAGATGTGCGGCTATGCCGGTTTCGACTTCATCATTCTCGACAACGAGCACGGCAGCGCCAACCTCGAGACCACCGAGCACATGCTGCGCGCGGCCCGCGCGAGCGGCATCGCGCCGGTCGTGCGCTGCCTGCGGCAGGACATCTCGCGCATCCTCGACATGGGCGCGGGCGCTGTGCAGATCCCGATGGTCGAGAGCGCCGAGGAGGCGCGCGAACTCGTGCAGCAGGTGCGCTACCCGGGCGTCGGCCGCCGTGGCAGCGCCTTCAGCCCACGCGCCGCGGGCTACGGCGCGTTCCCGGGCGCCGCCCACACGCAGCGCAGCAACGAAGGCATCGCGCTCATCGTGATGATCGAGACGCCCGAGGCCGTGGCGCAGGCCGCCGCCATCGCCGCGGTCGAAGGTGTCGATGCCGTCTTTGTCGGACCGAACGACCTGTCGCATGCGATGGGCTTCGGCAGCGACTGGAAGGCCCCCGAGGTCGAGGCCGAGATCGAGCGCGCGCTGCGCGCGGTGAGCGGCACCGGCACCTGCGCGGGCACCATCGCACTCACGCCCGAGGACGAGGACAAATACGGCGCCTGGGGCGCGCGCTACTTCGCGAGCGTAACCACGAGCATCATCACGCGCGCATTCCAGCAGGCCTCGGCGGCCGGCGGACGCCTGCAGGGCGAGGCCAAGCTCGGCTACTGACGCGCGGCGGCGGCCTCGCCCGCCAGGCGCACGCTGAGCCGGTCGCGCGCCAGCCTGGGCATCGGCGGCAGGCGCGTGAAGGCGCTGCCTTCGACCTCCGCCAGCAGCTGGTCGGCTTGCGTGCGCTCGGCCGCAGTCAGCGCCGCATACGCATCGGCGGCGCGCTGCAGCATCCAGAGACTGTAGGGCCGCACGATGCGTTCGCCGCGCTCGCCTTCGATCTCGCAGTCGTGCATGCCCAGTGCACGCGGCACGGCATGCTCGCCCGGGTGCTCAGCCATCCACGCGTGCAAGCGCTCGATCGAGTCGACCAGCACCGGCAGCTGCTCGCGCATCATGCGGCGCAGCACGGGCAGCAGCGTGGGCGGCACGGCATCGGCAGGCGCGAAGCGGCCGTCGGTGGGCATGGCGTTATCGCGCAGGCGCTCGATCCACGCGACCACGTGCGGCGCGAGCCGCTTCATCAGCGCGCCGCTCGCGGGGTCGCGGTATTGGTGGGCATAGAGCGGACCGTAAAGCCCGAAGTCGGCGATGCTGGGCCGGTCGCCGAGCACGCAGCGGTGCACCGCGAAATGCGCATCGAGTTCCAGCAGCAGCGCCTCGTACGAGCGCTCGATCGCGGCGTGCATGTGGGGCTGCGCACCCAACAGCACGGCGGCCTGCGCGAAGGGCTGGGCGCGGCGCTGGCCGATCTCGAACTGCGCGTCGGCCGAAGCGTCGGGCGCGTTCAATCGTCCGAACGCCCGCATCGCCCACTCGCGGTTGTGGTGCCAGCGGTAGTGCATCGCCGGGATGATCAGCCACTCGTCGCCGTAGAGCTCGAGCAGGCTCGCGACGAACCGCTGCACCCCGCCCGCGGGCGCGATGCTCGGCACCGGATGCGCGGCCTCGAGCGCGTCGATGATGTCGGTGCTGTCTTGCAGCAGCGCGCCACTCGGCGTTCGCAAGACCGGGATCACCGGAAATCCCACGCCGGGCACGATCACGCTGCGATAGATGTCGGCATCCGCCTCGCGCTCTGTGAACGGCAGGCCCTTCCATTGGAGGTAGGCGCGGACCTTGCCGCTGAAGTAGCTGATCTGGGCGCCGTAGAGCAGGTAGGCATCGTTCATGGGCTGCATGGTAGGCAGCGCCGCGGCGAGCCATGGTCGCCGGAGCGACGCGGGACGCGCTGGACGCAGCGACTACAGTCGCAGCCATGCAGACCAAGTGGCTCGAAGACCTCATTGCGCTGTCGCACACCGGGAGCTTCACCCGGGCTGCCGAGCAGCGCCACGTGACGCATCCGGCGTTCGGCCGCCGCATCCGTGCGCTCGAAGCCTGGGCCGGGGCCGCCCTCGTGGAGCGGCACGGCACGTCGGTCCGGTTGACCAGCCAGGGCGAGAAGCTGCTCGGCTTTGCGCTGCAGGTGGTGCCGGCCATGGCGCAGGCCAGAAGCGAGATCGCCGGGGCGGACGGGCAGGGGCGCACCGCCACGGTGACGCTGGCTACGGGGCGCACACTGGCGCGCACGGTCGCCGCCGACTGGCTCGCGAGGATCAGGCGGCAGCGCGCGGGCGTCCGTGTGGTGGTGCGCACCGGTTCCATGGCGGAAACGCTGCAGCGCTTCGAGCGCGGGGAATCGGATTTCATGCTGACCTACCACCATCCGCAGATCGCGCTGCGTCTCGGTTCGCACCAGTACCTGCAGCGCAGGATCGCGAGCGACCGACTGGTGCCGGTGGGCAAGGTCGATGCCCGCGGTCAGGCGGCGTTCAGCGTCGACCAGGCCGAGGCGATTCCCTTCCTGGCCTATGCCCAGACGCTGGCCCTGGGCCGCCTTGTGAGCGACCACCTGAGCAACCACCCGAAGGCGCCCCGGCTCACGGAAACCATCGAGTGCGATTCGGCCGACGCGCTGCTTGAGTACGCGCTCAAGGGATTGGGCGTGGCGTGGCTTCCCTGGTCTCTGGCTGCGGGCGCCTGCAAGGCGCGGCAGCTGGCGCCGGTGGGCAGCAAGGCCCTGGAGATCGGCTTCGAGATCCGCATGGTGCGCGCCAAGCGAAGGCTCTCCGCCGCGGCGGAGTCGTTCTGGCAGACCGTCGACCCCGGCTGAACTCCGGTACCTTCCTGCAAGCCTGTGTGCCGAATCGGCACTGCTGCGAAGCTCGCGGCCAACAGAATGCGGGCACCACAGGAGACAGACCATGAAGATTCCCCATGCCCTTCGCGTTGCCGCGTTCTCGGTTCTTTCCGCCGCTGCCTGCGCGGGCCCGGCTCTGGCCCAGGAGACCGCCTACCCGGGCAAGCCGATCACCGTGCTGGTCGGCTATCCGCCGGGCGGGAGCACCGACCTGACCGGCCGCGCAGTGGCCGACCAGCTCGCGAAGAAGCTCGGCGTTGCGGTGGTGGTCGAGAACGCGGGTGGTGCGGGCGGCGCGATCGCCGCGACGAAGGTGTCCAAGGCGGCGCCCGACGGCTACACCCTGCTGCTGGGCGCCAACAACGAGATCGCCATCAACCGGCTGATCACGCCCGGCACGGTCAAGTACAGCTACAAGGACTTCACGCCGATCGGCCTGGTCGCCTCTCAGCCCATGGTGTTGGTGGCATCGCCCGGCGCGGGCGTCAAGAACGCGGGGCAGTTCCTCGATGCGGTGTCGGCCAAGCCGGGGCAGTTCAGCTACGGAAGCAGCGGGGTCGGCACGGCGCTGCACCTGGCCGGCGAGATGGTGAAGGAGCAGGGCGGCCTGTTCATGACGCACATCCCCTACCGCGGCGTGGCGCCGTTGACCATCGACCTGGTGGGCGGCTCGCTCGACTACGGCGTGTTCGTGCTGTCCAGCGGCCTGCCGCACATCCGCAGCGGCAAGGTGGTGGCGATCGGCGTGACGCAGAAAAGCCGGTCGCCGGCGGCCCCGGACATTCCCGCCCTCGCGGAGTTGCCGAAGCTGAAGCACATGGACATCGGCGTCTGGTTCGCATTGATGGCGCCGCCCAACCTGCCGGCACCCATCCTCGCGAAGCTGCGCAATGCGCTGAGGGAGATCCTGCAGACCGCGGAGCTGCGCAAGAAGCTCGAGGAATCCGGCTCGACCATCGCGCCGCTCGACGTCGACATGGCGCGCTTCCTGGCGGAAGAAAGCGCCAAGTATCAGCAGATCGTCGACTTCGCGAAGATCACGGAATGACGGCGCTGCACTTTGCGCTGCCCAGGCCCGAGCTCGGCGCCTGGCGCGCGGGCAATACCGGGACCGAGGGGGTGTGGCATTTCGAGTCGGGCGCGCCCGGCCGCCGTGTCATGGTCGCGGCGCTCGTCCACGGCAACGAGCTGTGCGGGGCCTGGGCTGTCCGGGGCCTGCTTGAGGCCGGCGTGCGCCCATGCCGCGGCACCCTCACGCTGGCCTTCTGCAATCTCGCCGCTTTCGACCGGTTCGATCCGGCCGCATTCGATGCGTCGCGTTTCGTCGACGAGGACCTGAACCGGCAATGGTCCGCGGCGCGCTTGGCGCAGGGCGGCACGCTGGAGCGGCGCCGCGCGCAGGCGCTGCTTCCGTTCGTGGCGCAGGCAGACTGGCTGCTGGACCTGCACTCGATGCATGAATCCGGTGCCCCGCTGTTGCTCCCAGGGCCGCATGCACGCAACCTTGCGCTTGCGCGAAAGCTGCGCGCACCCGAGCACGTGGTGGTCGACGAAGGGCATGAGGATGGCACGCGCATGCGCGATTTCGGCCATTTCGGATTGGCCGACACCGAGGCGGTCGACAACCGGTCGCTGCTTGTTGAGTGCGGCTTCCACGGCGACCTGTCGAGCCGTGACGTGGCCCAAGACATGGCCGTCCGGTTCTTGGTCGAAGCCGGGATCCTCGAGGCCGCAGTGGCGCAGGAACTGCTCGCGGGCTGGCGCCGTCCCGACGCGCCCCCGCAGCGCGTGTTGCGAGTGACAGGCGGTGTCGTCGCGCGCAGCGAGCGGTTCCGGTTTCTCGGCGACTACCGCGGCCTCGAAACCCTACCGAAAGCGGGAACGCCCATCGGCGACAACGACGGGGAGGCCGTCATCACGCCTTATGACGATTGCGTGCTCGTCATGCCCTCGCTGCGGCAGTTGCGGCCTGGCGTGACGGTGGTCCGTTTCGCGAGAGAAGCGCCGTCTTGACGCCCGACCGGTACGACATCCGCCTCAGCCCATTTCCTACACGCGGGAACCTTGAGGGCCGCGCATGGTGAAACCGATGGTTCATTCACCCACACGGAGCACACCATGACAAAGAAGCAGGATTTCTTGCGCAAGGAACAGAGCCGCGACAAGCATCCGGAGCGCGACCAGGTCGGCGGCCCCGTGCGCGCGGCCACCGCCACCGCGCACGGTACCGCCGAGGCCGATGCGCAGACGCCGCAAAGCGGCAAGCTCGCAAACGACCACAACAAGATGGGTCAGACCGAGCCCACGCAGCTCAACCAGGGACGCCGCACGCCCGAGAGCCGGCACGATCGCCTGACCCTGGGCGCCGGCTCGCAGAACCAGGTCTCGGTGCGCAAGGGCGGCGGCGGCGCCGGGCGCGCGCCGCGCGGCGCGGGCTGATGCACGGCGCTGCTCACAGCTGGTCCTGCGGAATCAACCATGACAGCCAAAGCATGCGCAACCGGAGGAGCAGGCCGACACCGGGCTCCTTCTCGAGCACTTCCCCTTCGGGGCCGTTCGCCACCCAGCGCAACGCTTGCGTCTGCTGATCGAGCAGCACCTCATAGACACCTTCGGCCGAATCCACGACCGCCATGCGCTGCCTCGAGGTTTTCGCCGGTTCGCCGGGTGCTCGCCGGCCGGCACCAAAGGTGCTGATCGTGACGACGCGTGCCGGCGAATGGGACATCCGCAGCGCGATGGCGCGCGGTGTGCAAGGCTATCTCCTGCTGGGCTGCTCTGCCGAGAGGATCGTCGACGCGGTGAGATCGCTGTCGCGCGGCGGGCGCTGCTACGACGACGCGGTCTCGGCGCGCATCGCCGACAGCTTGGTGCATGCGTCCCTCACCAAGCGCGAGCACGACGTCCTTCACCAGATGTCGCAAGGTGCAGGGAACAAGGAAATAGCGCGCACGCTCGACATCCAGCTCGGGACCGTCAAGGCGCATGTCAAGGCATTCTCGGCAAGCTCCAGGTCCGCTCCCGCACGCAGGCGGTGGTCGTCGCGGAACACCGGGGGCTGCTGCGGATGATGTGCGAGTGAACCCGCCTGCAGGGTTCGCTCAGGCTCAATCGAGCTTGATGCCCACCGTTTTCACTACCTTCTCCCACTTGCGCGTGTCGGCGTTGACAAGTTCGGTGAACTCGGCCGGGCCGAGCGCGCCGGCTTCCATGCCCATCTTGGTGATCGATTCGCGCACGTTGGGTTGCGCGAGCACCGCCCCGAACTCCTTTGCAAGGCGGTTGACCACCGGCATCGGCGTGCCGCCGGTCGTGAACACGCCATACCAGGAAACCACGTCGTAGCCCGGCACGCCCGATTCGGCGATGGTCGGCACCTGCGGCATCGAATCGACGCGCTTGGCGCTGGTCACCGCGAGGATGCGCACCTTGCCGGTGTCGGCACCGGCCTTGGCCGACGGCAGGCTCGCGAAGGTCATCTGCGCCTGGCCACCCATCACGTCCTGCATGGCGGGTGCGTCGCCGCGGTAGGGGATGTGCGTGATGAACACGCCCGCCATGCTCTTGAAGAGTTCGGCCGAAAGATGCGAGATGGTGCCGTTGCCCGGCGAGGTGACGTTGAGCGTACCCGGATGCGCCTTGGCGTACGCGAGCAGCTCCTTCACGTTCTTCACCGGCAGCTCGGCATTGACGACCAACGCGTTGGCCGACCTGGCCACGAGTGACACCGCCTGCACGCCCTTGACCGGATCGTAGGGCAGCTTGCTGTAGATCGATGGCGCGATCGCCTGGCCGCCGACCGAGCCCATGAGCAGCGTCTGGCCGGTGGGCTTGGCGCGCGTCATTTCCGAAGTGGCCACGGTGCTGCCGCCGCCGGGCTTGTTCTCGACCACCATGGTTTCCTTGGTGTTGAGCTGGAACTGCGTGGCGATCAGGCGGGCCATCACGTCGTTGCCACCGCCGGGGGAAAAACCGACCAGCAGGCGGATGGGCGAAGGCGGCAGGTCCTGGGCAACGGCCTGTCCCAGGGTCATCGCCATCGCGACGGCCGGAACGATTCGGGTGAAAAAGCGCATGTCTCAATCCTCGAAGAAAGCGGTGCGGCCTTGGTGGGCCGACGGTGCCGCGGGTTGTTGAAGGGCAAGTGTCCGGATGCTTTGCTTGAGGCGCTCGCGCGCCTCGTTGCTCGTGTCGCGCCGTACCTGGTTGCGCCGGCGGTCGTCTGCCGAAAGCCGTTCGAGCTCGGCGACGCGCTCCTGCACGCGCACGGGTGCAGGGCCGCCGCGCACGAGCCGGCTCTCGACGCTCGCCATCGGGTCGAGGCTCTGGCGCACTTCTTCGTCGCTGAGCGCGAGCGGCCGGCCGAGCTGGTCCCGGGCGGCGCGGTTCAGCATGTCGAGGCCGACCTCGTCGGCGCCGAGCGCGCGGTCCATCGCCTCGCGCACCACGGCGCCCACCACGTGGTGCGACTCGCGAAACGACAGCCCCGAGCGGCGCACCAGCAGGTCGGCCAGGTCGGTGGCCGTGCTGAAGTCGCGGCGCACGCGCTGCGACATGGCTTTTCCATTCGGCGTGGCGCTGCGCACCACGAGGTCGAACAGCGCAAGGCAGCGCAGGCATTCCTCGCCGGCCTCCCAGACGCTGCGCATGCCCTCGCGGCTCGCATCGCCGGTGTGGCTGAAGTTGGTGCCCTTGATCGTCGAGAGCGATGCGCCGAGCAGGCCGATCAGGTGGCCGCCCTTGCCCTTGAGGTACTCGAGCACGACCGGGTTCTTCTTCTGCGGCATGATGCTCGAGGTGCCCGCCACGCGGTCCGGAAAGTCGATCAGACCGAACTCGCTGGTGCACCACACGAAGTAGTCCTGCGCGAAGCGGCTCCAGCCCACCGCGCAGATCGCCATGGCCGCGAGCAGCTCGAGCGCGAAGTCGCGCGAGCCCACGGCGTCGAGCGCATTGGGCAGCACGCTGCCGAAGCCCAGCAGCCGCGCAGTCGCTTCGCGGTCGATCGCGAACGAAGTGCCCGCGAGCGCGCCCGCGCCGAGCGGGCAGCGGTCGATGAGGCGTTCGACCTGCTGCACGCGCTCGATGTCGCGCGTCAGCACCTCGGCCATCGCCGAGAGATAGAAGCCATAGGTGATCGGCTGCGCGGGCTGCAGGTGCGTGTAGCCCGGCATCACGGTGCGGCAGTGCTTCGTCGCGCCCGCGAGCGCCGCGTCGCGCACGGTGCAGAGGGCCTCCACCAGCGACAGCGCGAGTTCGCGCGCCCGCATGCGGTCGGTCGTGGCGAGGATGTCGTTGCGACTGCGCGCCATGTGCAGGTAGCCGCCCACATGGCTGCCGGCCACGGCCATCAGGTGCGCTTCGTAGTTGAAGTAGGCGTCCTCGATCGAGGGATCGAGCGGCACGGCGGCCACGCCTTCGTCCTCGATGCGCGCGAGCGCACGCGCCAGCTGCGCGGCCGGCTCGGGCGGCATCAGCCCGGTGCGCAGCAGCATCAGCAGGTGCGCCTGGTTGACGTCGTTGAGCGGCGCGAAAACGGCCGGAAAGTCCTTGGCGAGGCGCGGCGCGTAGATGTGCTCGGTGACCTCGGGGGCGGTGCCTTCGGTGAGGCGGCGGCTGACTTTGGAGTTCATTATTTTTTGGCGAAACGGACCACCGCGTCGCGCGAGGCCTGGGTCTGCGGCAGCGAGGCGATCTCGCCCAGCGTCACCGGCTTGATCGGGAAGCGCACGCGGTAGCTGCCCACGTCGCGCGGATGCCGGCCCTGCTCGTCGGCCATGACTTCGGCGACCGTGAGGCCACAGAAGCGGCCCTGGCACGGGCCCATGCCGCAGCGCAGGAAGGCCTTCAACTGATTGGGCCCCTGGCAGCCGATGCGCGTGGCCTCGCGCACCTGCGCGGCCGTCACTTCTTCGCAGCGGCAAACGATGGTGTCGCCGACCGGCCGGCGGAGGCGCTCGGGCACGCGGTACAGCGTCTCGAAGAACTCGCGCCCGCGCGTGGCACGCGACAGGGCGGTGCGGTGCGGTGCGGCTTCGCTGTTGCGACGCGCAGTGTCGATCACGCCGAGCGAGGCCGCGGCATGCACGGCCGCGAGCCGGCCGCGGTGTTCGGCCGCGACGGCGCCCGCAATGCCGGCGCCATCGCCCGCGATGGTCAGCTGCGGCACCGAGCTCGCACCCCAACCATCGACCACGGGCTCCCAGCAGTCCTGTCGTTCGTTCCAGGCATGCTCGGCACCGAGCGCGCGCGACAGGTGCGTGTTCGGCACCACGCCCTGGTGCAGCAGCAGCTGGTCGACCGCGAGCGTGTGTGTCTGGCCACCGGCCTGGTAGCGCAGCTGCGCAAGCCGGCCGGCATGCCCGGGCGCCTCGAGCGCCTCGAGTGCCGTCACGTTGCCGATGATGGGCACCTGCGCCTTCACGGCGCGCAGCAGCTTCAGGCCCTTGCCGAGGTAGGGCGAGCGCAGGAAGCCCCAGGCGAACGGCAGCGCATGGCGCCACTGGCCGGGCATGCCGGTCTCGAGCAGCGCATGGACTTTCACGCCCGCATTCAGGTACTGCCAGGCCAGCAGGTAGAGCAGCGGTCCGGCGCCGGCCAGCACCGTGGTGCCGGTGGGCACCACGCCCGCGGTCTTGAGCAGGATCTGCGCCGCGCCCGCGGTGAGCACGCCGGGCAGCGTCCAGCCCGGGATCGGCACGGGCCGTTCTTGCGCGCCGGTCGCGACGATGATGTGCCGGCAGTGCAGCAGCCCGCTCGTGCGCTCGGCCGCGTTCGAATACGCGACTTCGAAGCCTTGCGCGGTGGGGCTCACGGCCCAGACCATCGTGCCCGCGACATGGCGCGCGCCGCTCGCGCGGAACGGCGCCAGCAGGTCGAGCCCGTGCCAGTAGTCGGCGCCGAGGATCGCGCGGTCCTGCACTGGCGTGCTGCCGATCGCGCGGTAGATCTGCCCGCCCGCGGCGGGTTGTTCGTCGATCAGCACGGTGTCCAGGCCGAGGCCTGCGGCGCGCGTGGCTGCGGCCAGGCCCGCGGGACCGGCGCCGATGACCAGCAGGTCGCATTCGAGCGCTGGCGGCAACTGCAGCGGAGAGCTGGCGTTCATGCCTTCACCTCCCGCGCACCGAGCTGCCGCGTCACCACCATGCCGTCGCGCACTCGCGTCATGCAGGCCTGGCGGTTCGCCTCGCCGTCGATGCCGACCAGGCAGTCGTAGCAGATGCCCATCATGCAGAAAGGTCCGCGCGGCACGCCGGTCACCGCGGTGTCGCGGCAGGCGTCGATGCCAGCGGCCAGCAGTGCAGCCGCCACGCTGTCGCCCTCGGCGCAGGCGAGTGCGGCACCGTCCACGGTGATGCGCACCGTGCGCCCGGCGGCCCCGGCGGGGTGCTCAAGCCGACTGAACATGGAATCTCCTGGTCGAAAAGCCGTCGAGTTCGGGCGCGAGGGCACCGGCGGCGATCATGGGTGCGAGCGTGAAGGCGTGGGTCGCCGCCAGCGTGACGCCGCTGTGGCAGGTCGCGATGAAGGCGCCCGGATGGCGCGCGGATTGTTCGTAGACGGGAAAGCCGTCTTGCGCACGCACGCGCAGTGCCGACCATGCGCGCACCGCACGCACGTCCTTCAGTGCGGGCAGCGTGCGCACCGCGCGGTCGGCCAGCGTGGCGAGCACCGGCAGCGTGGTCACGTGCTCGGCATAGCCCGCATCTTCCTGCGAGTCGCCGACCAGCCAGCTGCCTTCGTCGTTCTGGCGCAGCGTGACCATGGGCGTGTCGAGCAGCCGGCGCGTGCGCTCGAGCACGATGATCTGGCCGCGCTGCGGCGCCATCGGCAGGTCGATGCCGACCTGTGCGCCGAGCGTGCCGTTGTGCAGGCCCGAGGCGAGCACGATGCGCCGCGCATGGATGCAGCGCCCCGCGGCGGTGCGCAGGTGGAACATGCCGGCCGAATGCTCGATCTTCTCGACCCCGTGGTGCGGCAGGTAGGAGACGCCGCTTTGCGCGAAGGCCGTGTGCAGCGCGCGCAGCAGCTTCAGCGGGTTGACGATGCCGTCGTGCGGCGTCCAGATCGCACCGGTCACGTCGCGCCCGAGGCCGGGCACCAGCGACGCGGCCTGATGGTGGTCGAGCAGCTTCCATTCGTAGGGCTCGACGCCTTGCTGCGCCATGAGCCGCTCGACCCACGCGAGGCGCGCCTCGATCTCGTGGTCGCCCATCAGCGGCGTGAGGCCGCCCTTCTGCTCGAGCGCCACGTCGATGCCGGTCTCGTCGCGCAGCTGCGCAGCCAGCTGCGGCCAGAGCCGTGTCGAGCCCAGCGTCCAGCGGCTGTAGGCACCCATGCCGTAGCCCTTGCTCTGCAGCCAGACCAGGCCGAAGTTGCCGCGCGAGGCGCGCAGCGCGATGTCGCCCTCGTCGAGCACCGCGATCGACTCGACGCTGCCGCGCAGGCCGTAGGCGATGGCCGAGCCGACGAGGCCGCCGCCGATCACGGCGACGTCGAAGACGGCGGAAGAAGAAGTCGGATTGTTCGCCGGCGCAGCCATCAGCACGGCCTCGGGCGGGTTCGCAGATTCATCGGAATACTCGTGGGTTCCTGGTCTTTTCAAGGGCCAACGAGTATTGCGGCGCCCCCCTGCCGGACGCAAATACGAGTGTGTCAGGCGCCCATACGAAAACCGTATGGGCTCTGCGGCCGCCCGAGGTCAGTCGAGCGCGCGGAGTTCCTCGGCGATGACCTCGCCGGCCAGCGCCTGGAAGCGGTCGACCAGCGCATTGAACGGCCGGTGGCGCGCCTGCAGCAGGTAGCTCACGAAGGGCACCTGCGGCGCGAAGGGGCGCACCACGATGCCGGTGTGGCGATAGCTGCGCGCGACCAGCGGATTGACGATGCTCACGCCGAGGCCCAGCCCGACCATCTGGCAGATGGTGGCGCCATAGGGCGTCTCGAAATGCATGATGCGGCGGTCGTTGTCCGCGAAGACGGCATCCACCGCCGCGCGCAGCCCGTCGCCATGCGCCATCGAGATGAACGACTCGCCCGCCAGGTCGGCCGGCCCGATCACCGCCTTCGCCGCGAGCGCGTGCCCCGGCGGCAGCACGCAGCAGCCGTTCACGTCGCACACCGCATGCGCATCGGTCATCGCGCCGGGCGGCAGGTACGACACGAAGCCCAGGTCGCACACGCGCGTGCCGACCCATTCGGCCACCAGCTGCGAGCTGCCGGTGTCCATCGCAACGGTCACTTCGGGATGGTCGGCATGGAAGCGCTGCAGCACCAGCGGCAACACCGTCATCGCGAGCGAAGGCACAGTGGCGATGCGCAGCCGGCCCTTGCCGAACTGGCGGATGTTGCGCGCCGCGTCCTTGAGCGCGTCGAGTCCGACGAAGGCGCGGTCCACCTCGCGCAGGAAGGCCATGCCTTCCTCGGTCGGCGTGAGCCGCCCCGCACTGCGCGTGAACAGCACCAGGCCGGTGGAGGCCTCGAGCTGCGCGATGAGCCGGCTCACGTTGGGCTGCGAGGTGTAGAGGTCGGCCGCCGCCGCCGTCATGGAGCCCGAGCGCATCACGGCGCGGAAGGCGTCGATTTCCTTGAATTTCATCGGGGCAGTCCCTGCACGGTCTGGCCGGCAGGCGCATCGGGGCGCGCGCACTGCGGCATGTGCGTGCGGACGAGCGCCTCGACCAGGCCGGCCTGCAGCCGATCCTTCGTCACCTTGAGCGGATCGCGCGAGGGATAGGCGGCCAGCACACGCTTGATCTGCACGAAGTCCAGTGGGTGCATGGTGTGCATCAGCGCCATCTCGCCGTTGGTGGCCACGACCATCTGGCTGAAGCGCGGCGAAGCGAGGATGCGCTCCCCTGTGGAAGGCTGAACGGCCCAGAAATCGTCCTCGTGCTCGCTCAGGCGCAGCGGATGCGGATCGTCTTCCTGGGCCATGCGCCGGATCACGTCGACCTCGAAGCCCTCGGCATTGCGCACGGTCTCCTTGCGGTCGTCGAGGCGTTCGAAAGACTTGTCGACCTTTTTCAAGAGGCCGAGGAACGACGCGTCGGCTTCCTTCATCCGTGAGAAAAACGCCAGGCGCTTTCGCGTGTCGAAGAGCAGGTCGATGTCCCGCGTGGCCATCGCCTCGGGCGCAAGGCGCACGCCGCTGGCACTCTCGTAGGCATAGAGCGAATGCGTCCCGACGACGGTGAAGTGTTCCGACAGCCCGGCCGCGTCGAGTGCGTTCAGCACCTTGACGACGATCGGTGGAACGCGCCCCACGCGCAAGGCGCGGTTGAGTCGCCGCTGTTCTTCGGCGGTACGCTCGATGGCCGCCAGGCGTTCGGCATTCGCTGCCTTGCGCTCGCTGAAGGTCCCGAACATCTTCCGCGTTTCGGGGCTCTCGGGTCCGAGGGACTTGTGGGCGCCCTTGGGCGAGGTCCGGATGAGGTACTTTCCCCCGGAAATCTCTCGCCAGATCATCCCGCCACGCGTTTGCGCGGCCGCCTTCCGCACCCGGCGAAGTTCATCGAAGACGCTCTCCGCGTCGATGTACTGCCGCTTCTGGCTTTCGCTGTTTTCAATGATTCCGGGCATTTCACTGTATTCCTGGGTTTTTGAAAGATACAGTGAAAAGCCTTATAGATCAATGAGTTGCGTTCTCCGTTTGGCCATGCGCGCTCAGCGCAACGCCGCCGCCAGCGCCTCGATCACCGCCGCCTTCGGCGAATCGCGCAGCCACGCCAGCCCCACCGGCGGCAGGCTCCACGGCAGCGGTCGCGGCAACACCTCGGCCGCGCCGGTGGCGGCCACGGCCTGGGCCACGTCGCGTGGCAGCACCGTAACCGCGCGCGGCAGGTGCTGCATCGCCGAGGCGACGGTGCGCACCGCGTAGGCCTCGAGCAGCGGCACCGGCAGGCAGCGGCCCGCGGCGGCGAACACGCTGTCGATCATCTGGCGGATCGGCGTGTCCGCGGGCGGGAAGATCCAGTCCATATCGGCCAGGCGCGAGATGTCGAGCGCCGATTGCCGCGCCAGCCGCGCGGCGCTTGCCTTCGACACCACCACGCAGGCTTCCTGTCGGTAAAGCAGGCGCTGCACCAGGTCATCGTCGGTGCTGTCGTGCGAGAAGCGGCAGATGGCGCAGTCGAGCGCGCGCTGGCGCACCGCCACCACCAGGTTGTGCGTGGTGTCTTCGTGCGCCAGCAGCGCGATGCGCGGCTGCTGCGCGAACAGGTGCTGCCAGGCCGCGTCGAGCGTCTGGGTGGCGGCATAGGGAATGACGCCGATGCGCAGCCGCCCCTGCAGGCCGGCGCCGTTGACCGCGTGCAGTTCCTGCTGCAGCGCGCGGCTGTCGGCCACCGCGAGCCGTGCGCGCGCGAGCACCACCTCGCCGGCCATCGTCGGCTCGAGCCCGCGGCGGCTGCGCACGAAGAGCGGCGTCATGAAGATGTCTTCCACGTCGGCGAGCGCCCGTGTCACCGTGGGCTGCGCCAGCGAGAGCTGCTCGGCCACGCGCGTGATGGAGCGGTGCCGCTCGACGGCGAGCAGCAGCACGTAGTGGCGCAGCTTCAGGCGCGTCTCGAGGCGCAGCGCGAAGGCGTCGGAGGGGGTGGAGGGCAGGGCTGTTGCGGGTGGCATGGTCGACGCGAGCATAGCAATCGATGCATGCATCCATAGCATTTCATGTGCATTGGCCTATTTCATGCGTCCAGAATTGCGCCATGAACAGCAACAGCTTCACCACCCGCCCCGAGATCGTCGGCACGCAGGGCGTCGCGGCCGCCACCCACTGGCTGGCCGCGCAGACCGCCATGGGCGTGCTCGAACGTGGCGGCAATGCCTTCGACGCGGCCGCGGCCGGCGGCTTCGTGCTGCAGGTGGTGGAGCCGCACCTCAACGGCGCGGGCGGCGAAGTGCCGATCCTGCTGTGGACCGAGAAAGAGCGGCGCATGCAGTCGGTCTGCGGCCAGGGCGTGGCACCGGCCGAGGCCTCGGCCGCGGCGTTTCGCCGGCTGGGGCTCGAGCAGGTGCCGGGCATCGGCCTGTTGCCCGCCACGGTGCCCGGTGCCTTCGGCGCCTGGCTCACGATGCTGCGCGACCACGGCAGTTGGCAACTGGCCGACGTGCTGGCGCCGGCGATCGCCTATGCGCGCGACGGCTGTCCGCTGATCCCGCGTGCGGTGCAGGCCATCGTCGCGGTGCAGTCGCTGTTTCGCGAACATTGGCCCAGTTCGGCGGCGGTGTGGCTGCCGGACGGCAAGGTGCCGATGCCGGGCGCGCTGTTCCGCCAGCCGCAGCTTGCAGCCACCTACGAGCGCATCCTGCAGACGGCCGAGCGCGAGGGCGGCGACAGCCGCACCGGCACCATCGACGCCGCGCTGCGTTGCTGGTACCAGGGTTTCGTGGCGCGCGAGATCGATGCGTACTACCGCACGACGAAGGTGCGCGACACCACTGGCGCCGACCATGCGGGCCTGCTGCGCTACGAGGACATGGCCGGATGGCAGCCCACGGTCGAGGCTCCGCTCACGGTCGCGTTCGGCCGCTACACGCTGGCCAAGTGCGGCTTCTGGAGCCAGGGCCCGGCCTTCCTGCAGCAGATCGGCATGCTGCGTCATGCCGACCTTGCGCAGCACGCGCCGCACACCGAAGGCTTCGTGCACCGCATCGCCGAAGCCGCCAAGCTGGCGCTGGCCGATCGCCTGGCTTGGTACGGCAGCGCGCCCGGCGCCTCGCGCGAGGCGCAGGCTGCGTTGCTGTCCGACGACTACCTGCGCGCGCGCTGGCAGTCGATCGGCGACACGGCGTCGCAGCAGCTCGCGCCCGGCGCGCCGCTCGGCATGGCGCCGCGCCTGCCCGACCTCGACGCCGCCGTGCGCACGCTGCGCACGGCCGACACCCGTTTCGGCATCGGCGAGCCGACCTTTGCGGCGCTGCCGCCGGTGGCCGAGTGGGCCGAGCGCGAAGTGTTCGTGGGCGACACCTGCCACATCGACGTGATCGACCGCCACGGCAACATGGTGGCGGCCACGCCTTCGGGCGGCTGGCTCTCGTCGAGCCCGGTGGTGCCGTCGCTCGGCTTCGCGATCAACACGCGGCTGCAGATGACGTGGCTCGACGAGGGCCTGGCCAACACGGTGACGCCCGGCGTGCCGCCGTGCACCACACTCTCGCCCTCGCTCGCGCTGCGCAACGGCGAGCCCTACATGGTGTTCGGCACGCCGGGTGGCGACCAGCAGGACCAGTGGTCGACGGCGTTCTTCTTGCGCCATGCGGTGCACGGCATGAACCTGCAGGAGGCGATCGATGCGCCGGCCTGGCATGTCGACCATTTCCCGGCGTCGTTCTGGCCGCGCGCGACCACGCTGAACCGGCTCACTGCCGAATCGCGCTTCGCGCCCGAGGTGCTCGATGCGCTGCGCGCGCGCGGCCACGGCGTGCAGGTCGGCGAGCCCTGGTCCGAAGGCCGCATGTCGGCCTGCAGCCGCGAACGCGATGCCGAGGGCCGCCTCGTGCTGCGCGCCGCTGCCAATCCGCGCGGCATGCAGGGCTACGCGGTCGGGCGCTGAGCGCTGCCGCCACACCACAGATTTTCAACAAGGAGGACTTTCCATGATTTCCATCATTCGCCGCGGCATCGCACTCGTCACGCTCTGCGGCTTTGCCACGCTTGCCGCCGCCCAATGGCCCGAGCGGCCGATCACGCTGGTGGTGCCCTGGGCGCCCGGCGGCTCGACCGACATCCTCGCGCGCTCGCTGGCCGAGCAGCTCACCAAATCGTTGGGCCAGACCGTGATCGTGGACAACCGCGCCGGCGCGTCGGGCAACATCGGCTCCAACTACGTCGCCAAGGCCAAGCCCGACGGCTACACGCTGCTCATCGGCTCGATGAGCACGCACGCCATGAACCCCGCGCTCATGCCTTCCATGCCCTTCCGCGGCGTGGAAGACTTCACGCCCATCGCGCAGATGGCCAACGTGATCAACACCATGGTCGTCAACCCCGCGGTGCCGGCGGCCAACGTGAAGGAGTTCGTCGCCTATGCCAAGGCCAACCCCGGCAAGCTCGCCTATGCCTCGGCGGGCCCGGGCTCGACCAACCACCTGAGCGCGGTGCTGTTCGAAAAGGCCGCCGGCATCCAGATGCTGCACGTGCCCTACAAGGGCGGCGCGCCCGCGGTGGTCGACACGGTGGCCAACCAGACGCAGGTGCTGTTCTCGGCCGGCACGCAGACGCTGCCGCACGTCAAGGCCGGCAAGCTGCGCCTGCTCGGCGTGACCGAGGCCCAGCGCTCGCCGCTGCTGCCCGATGCGCCCACCGTGGCGGAAACGCTGCCGGGCTACGCGCTCGGCGTGTGGTATGGCGCCTTCGGCCCGGCCGGCATGCCCGAGGCGCTGGTCGTGCGGCTCAACGACGAGATCAACAAGGCGCTCGCGCAGCCCGAGGTGCGCAGCCGCATGGACGCGATGGGCGTGGAGATCGTGAAGGGCACGCCGCAGCAATTTGCCGCCGTGCTGCGCAGCGACGCCGACCGCTACGGCAAGATGATCCGCGAGCTGGGCATCAAGAATGAGTGAAGGGGAAACGTTGTTGTGCCTGCCGCTGGCGGTGTGCCGCGCGCTCACGCACGAGCTCCCGCGCGCGGGCGACATGGCTGCGGCGCTGCGTTGCATCGACGGGGTGCGCAGGCAGCAGCTCGGCGATGGGCTGCTCACGGTGAACGTCGACGCATCGCCTGCTCCGGACGAGGGCGACGAGACCGTCGAGCTGCAGCGCGTGTGGACCTCGGACCCCGCGGCCTACCCGGTCGGCGGCCGCAAGCGCAAGGCCATGACGCCGTGGACGCGCCAGCTGCTGCGCCGCGGCGAGCTCTACGTGGGCGAGGGCGAAGCGGCGCTGCGCGAGGTGTTCGACGACCACGCGCGCATCGCGGCGCTGGGGCTGCGGACGGTGATCAACGTGCCGCTCCTCGATGCGCGCGGGCGCTGCCGTGCGACCTTCAACCTGCTGGGGGTGCGGCCGGCGTGGCAGGTGCAGGAGATTGCGTTGGTGGAGTTGATGGCGCTGCTGGCGACGCCATGGGTGCTCAGTGGTAGTCCTCTTCGCGCTGATGACGGACGGCCAAGACCCTGACTTGCCGAGCTGGGAGGATTTCGTAGGAGCCACATAGCCCGTCCTCGGCATGTGAGGTCATCTCAACCCCGAACAACTCTGTCACTTGCTGCTGGCGCTTTGCAATTCGCGGCGTCGTGCATCAATGCGGGCCTGAACGCGGTCGAACACTTCGTCCACGGGGTGTGAAACGCCGTTGCGCAGATAGCCCTGCCAAGCGACCTCCCCGCGCGCATGGAAGTCCGTCTGGACGCGACGGAAGTTCACCGCCCGGCGCACGGCATCTGCCACGAAGGTGCTGATGGTTTCCTCTTTGCCCAGGACCGATTCGAGCTCGGCCCGAAGTTCCGGCTCAACGCGAACGGTAGGCAACGTGCATGCTTTCATAGCTACGAGCGTAGCGCATTGGCAATGCTCGGCCAGTGTCACCTCTTGAAGCCAACTTCAGTGCCCTGTCCACGCCACGAATGTCTGTCGCGGCGTTCAGGTTGTGCCTGCGCCCCCGTCAGTCCCTTGCCACGTCCCGGCTGCGCCATTGCCACCCCGCGATCTCGGGCATGTCCTCGCCCTTGGCGGTAACGTAGGCCCGGTGCGCCAGCAACCGGTCGCGCAGGTGCTGCTGCACGTGCGCCGCACTGTTCGTCAGGCGCGGCACGCGGTCGATCGCGTCGGCCGCGAGGTGAAAGCGGTCGAGGTGGTTCAGCACCGTCATGTCGAAGGGCGTCGTGGTGGTGCCTTCTTCCTGGTAGCCGTGGACATGAAAACCCCCGTGGTTGGTGCGCTTGTACGTCAGCCGGTGGATCAACGCCGGATAGCCGTGGAACGCGAAGATCACGGGCTTGTCGACCGTGAAAATCGAATCGAACACCGCATCCGACAGGCCATGGGGATGCGCTGACGGCGACTCCAGCGCCATCAGGTCGACCACGTTCACCACCCGCACCCTGAGCTCCGGCAGGTGCGTTCGCAGCAGGTCGACCGCCGCCATGGTCTCGAGCGTGGGCACGTCGCCGGCGCAGGCCATCACCACGTCGGGCGAGACACCGGCATCGCTGCTGGCCCACTCCCAGATCCCCAGGCCGACACTGCAATGCCGCACGGCAGCCTCCATGTCGAGCCACTGCGGCGCGGGCGCCTTGCCCGCGACGATCACATTCACGTAGTTGCGGCTGCGCAGGCAATGGTCCGCTACCGACAGGAGCGTGTTCGCGTCCGGCGGCAGGTAGACCCGCACCACCTCGGCCTTCTTGTTGACCACATGGTCGATGAAGCCAGGGTCCTGGTGGCTGAAGCCGTTGTGGTCCTGCTGCCAGACATGGCTGGTCAAGAGGTAGTTGAGCGAGGCGATGGGGCGTCGCCAGCCGATCTGGCGCGTCACCTTCAACCACTTGGCATGCTGGTTGAACATCGAATCGATGATGTGGATGAAGGCCTCGTAGCACGAGAAGAAGCCGTGGCGCCCGGTCAGCAGATAGCCCTCGAGCCAGCCCTGGCACAGGTGTTCGCTGAGCACTTCCATCACGCGGCCGTCGGGCGCAACGTGGTCGTCGGTCGGCTCGATGCGTGCCGTCGAAGTCCGGCCGGTCACTTCGAGGAGCGCACCGAGGCGGTTCGACACGGTCTCGTCCGGCCCCATGACCCGGAAGTTCTGCTGCTCCTCGTTGCGCCGCATCACCTCGCGCAAGAAGCCGCCAAGCACGCGGGTGGCCTCGCCGAGCGAGGCGCCTGGAGACTCGACCGACACGGCATGCTCGCGAAAATCCGGCAGCTTGAGATCGCGAAGCAGCACGCCGCCGTTGGCGTGCGGATTGGCGCTCATTCGGCGCGCGCCCCGCGGCGCGATGGCCGCGATGCGGGCGTGGAGCGCGCCCTGGGCGTCGAACAGCTCCTCGGGGCGGTAGCTGCGCATCCAGTCTTCGAGCAAGCCGATGTGTGCCGGGCGCTGCGCGAAGCCGGTCAACGGCACCTGGTGCGCGCGCTGCGTGCCTTCGATCGGAACGCCGTCCACCACCTTCGGCCCGGTCCAGCCTTTGGGCGAACGCAGCACGATCATCGGCCAGCGGTGCCGGCGGGTGAAGCCGTCTGCGCGCGCCTCGGTCTGGATCGCACGGATCACGTCGAGCGCCGTGTCGAGCGCCAGCGCCATTGCGCGGTGCATCGTCTCGGGGTCATCGCCGGAAACGAAATGCGGCTCGTGGCCGTAGCCGCGCATCAGCTGGGCGAGCTCGTCGTCGCCGATGCGCGCCAGCACTGTCGGGCCGGCGATCTTGAAGCCGTTGAGGTGCAGGATGGGCAGCACCGCGCCGTCGCGCGCGGGATTGAGAAACTTGTTGGAGTGCCAGCTCGCCGCGAGGGCGCCGGTCTCGGCTTCGCCGTCGCCGATCACGCAGCAGGCGATGAGCGCCGGGTTGTCGAACACGGCGCCGTAGGCGTGCAGCAGCGAGTAGCCCAGCTCGCCACCTTCGTGGATCGACCCCGGGGTTTCGGGTGCGACATGGCTCGGAATGCCACCGGGAAAGGAGAACTGGGTGAAGAGCCGCTGCATGCCGGCCGTGTCGAGGCTGACGTCCGGATAGACCTCGCTGTAGGTGCCTTCGAGCCAGGTGTTGGCCACGACGCCGGGGCCGCCGTGGCCGGGGCCCGCGACGAAAAGCGCATCGAGGTCGCGCGCGACGATCGCGCGGTTCATGTGGGCGTAGATGAAGTTCAGGCCCGGTGTCGTTCCCCAGTGGCCGAGCAGCCGCGGCTTGATGTGCGCCAGTTCGAGCTTCCGCTGAAGCAGCGGGTTGTCCATCAGGTAGATCTGGCCGACCGACAGGTAGTTGGCGGCGCGCCACCAGGCGTCGAGGAGGGTGAAGTCTTCGGGTGGGGCGCCTTCAGGTGGACGGGTCATGGGGAGGCTCCGGTGGTTTGATGAAGAGAAAGCACTTGGCAGGCTTCGTCGGCGATCACCTGCTCTTCGTCGGTGTGCATGACGAACACGGCGATCCGGCTGGCCGAGGGCTCGGGCGCCACGCCGAGCCAGGCGAGATGGCGACACACGGCGTCACGCACGGCCGGCTGGTTCTCCCCGATCCCGGCTGTGAAAACGAGTGCATCGAGCCCGCCGAGCGTCGTGGCGATGGCGGCGACTTCGCGCGCGATTCGCAGTGCATACAGCGAAAGCGCTTCGCGTGCCTCGGGCGCGTCACTCGCGAGCAGTATGCGCACGTCGCCCGAAATACCGGAGAGGCCTGCCAGGCCCGAGTGGTGATAGAGCATGTCTTCGACTTTGTCGATCGACTGACCTGGCTGCTTGAGCAGGTAGAGCAGTGCGCCCGGGTCGAGCGCGCCGCTGCGCGTGGCCATCGGAATGCCGTCGAGCGTCGAGAAACCCATGCTGGTCTCCCGGCTGGCGCCGTCGAGCAGGCCGCACAGGCTGGCCCCACTGCCCAGGTGCGCGACCACCACCCGGCCCGCGGCAATTCTGGGGTGCTGCTGCCGCAGCTGCGATGCGATGAATTGGTACGACAGTCCATGAAAGCCGTAGCGCTTGATGCCTTGGCCGAACAGCGCGCGCGGCAGCGCATAGCGGCGCGACGCTGGGCTCTGACTGCGGTGGAAGGCCGTGTCGAACGAGGCCGACTGCGGCAGCGTCGGTGCGGCACGCCGCAAAGCGTGGATCAGCTCCAGGCTCTGCGGCTGGTGCAGCGGCGCGAGCGGCGCCAGCGACTCGATGAGGGCGAGCGTGTGCGCAGTGATCGCCACCGGGCCGTCGAACGCGTCCCCGCCGTGCACGACGCGGTGGCCGGCAGCGATGAGCCGTGCGCGCGGCGCGACATCGTTCACCCAATCCAGCGCCTGCTCGATCACGCCGGACAGGGCATCGGGCGGCGCATCGAAAGAGCGTCGGGCAACGACGCGCGCCGCGCCGGCGTCGATCGCAAACAGGCCGAGCTTGATCGACGAGGACCCAGGATTGAAGGTGAGCAACACATCGCCTGTCATGCGGCCATCATGCACCGCTTACCCGGTCTGAAGTGTCAGGAATGGTCTCGCTCGCCGCCCAGCGCGAAGTGGCAGGCGCGATTCAGCGCTCTGTCGTCAATTCAGCCCGGGCGAACGCGCTGCCCCAAAGTGCCAAGGCATGCACGGCTTTGTTGAGCTCGTGGCCGGGGTCCGTCAGGGAGTATTCAACGTGCGACGGATACCCCGCATAGGCTGTTCGCCGCACCACGCCGCGAACTTCAAGTTCTTGCAGCTGCTCCGCCAGCACCTTCTCGCTGACGCCGGGCAAGCGTCTGCGCAAGGCACTGAAGCGCAATGGCGCGAGATGCAACTCCCAGATGATCGTCGGCTTCCATTTGCCGGCAATGACGGAGAGTGCGGGTCCCAGCCCGCAGGCGGAAAGATCTTGGTCGGTCATTCGAAGGGCGCTGCGAGGACTAACCTCGAGGTAAGCCATTGAGTCGGTTGAATTCTGCACCTACAGTGCGTCGCTCTTCAACAGAGCGAGATGAAATGCAAACTCAAGAAACCGAAGTCACCGTCATCGGCATGGGTGAGATGGGTTCTGCGCTGGCGCGAGCGTTCCTCGATGCCGGTCGCACATCGACCGTCTGGAATCGAACGCCCGCAAAGGCGATGCCGCTCGTCGAAAAGGGCGCTTCCCTGGCGGGCAGCGTCGCGGCCGCTGTTGCGGCGAGTCCCGTGGTCGTTGTCTGTGTATCGAGCTATGAGGCGACGCGCGCCATCGTTCAAGACACCGCGGCCGAAAAGCTCTGGCAGGGAAAGACCCTCGTGCAACTCAGCACCGGCATGCCGAACGACGCCCGAGCGCTCGCAGCCTGGGCCGGCAAGAACGAAGTGCAGTATCTCGACGGCGGCATCCTTGCGTGGCCGAGCCAGATCGGAGGCGATGCCACCGCCATCGTGATGTCCGGCGATGAACGGGTCTTTGGTGCGCAAGAGGCTACTCTCAGAACACTGGGCGGCGGACTCAAATGGCTGGGGGCGGACCCGTCTCTCGCTTCGGCAATTTTTGCGTCAGTGCTCGCCTATATGGCAGGACACTGGATCGGCTTTTGCCATGGTGCCGCTATCAGCGAGTCCGAAGGACTTGATGTCGCCGACTTCGGTGCACTCATCGCGGACTTCGCGCCGGCGCTGGCTGGCGACGCGAGGCACATGGGCCAACTCATCTCGATGAACAAGTTCGCGGGTCCTGAGAGCACGCTGAGAACCGCGGGGCTCGACATTGCCAAACTGGAGCAGCATGCGGCGGACACGGGCCTGAGCGCTTCCTTTCCCCGGTTTGCCGCAGGTCTTTTCTCCGAAGCGGTGCGCTCAGGGCTTGGTGAAGAAGAGCATGCCGCCATCATCAAGGTCATGCGCCCGATCACCGCATGAGGTCGCGGCAGGCGCGATTCAGTTGATGATCTCTCCCCTGCCTGCGCGTACGTGCTCCTCGAGCTGCCGAAGGTATTCCGCATCGAAGCGCTCCCAGGTCTCGAGCTCGCCGACGATCCGCAGCGGCTCCCGGCTGCGGTACGAGCGTGTGGGATTGCCCGGAAACTTCTTGTCGGTGACGTTGGGGTCGTCTTCGAATGCGCCCGTAGGTTCGACGATGTACACGCGGCCGGGGCCGTCGCCTTTCGCCATCTCGGCGGCCAGTCCGGCGCCCTTGGGCCAGGCGGTGAAGTAGATGTGGTTCATGACCACGCGGCCGTCGTAGTTCGAGCGGAAGCCCGCGGTGAGCAGGTCGCCCACCTGGAGGTCTGCCCGCGTGCCGTGGAAGAAAGGGCCGGTGTCCAAGGCAGTCATCGCGCGTCGCTCCTCTGCAGAAAGGAAAAAGCCGCGGAGTTTACTCGCGGCGTCCTACCCTGCAGCGGCGCGCCCGCGCGCTGATCAATCGATCTTGAGCTTCGCCACCTTCGCCAGGTTCTGCCAGGTCTCGATGTCCTGCCGCACCGTCGCCGCGAACTGGTCCGCGCTCTTGATCGGCGGGCGCGCCATGTTCTGGGTCGCAAACTTCTGCACTACTTCGTCGGTCGCGAGGATGCGGTTGATCTCCTGGTTCAGGCGCAGGACGATCTCGCGCGGCGTGCCCGCAGGCACGAAGACGCCGTACCACCCGTCGACGTCGAACCGATAGCCCTGCTCGGTGAGCGTCGGCACCTCGGGCAGCGCGGGCCCGCGCGCGGAGCCTGTGCAGCCGAGCGCCACCAGCCGGTTCGAACGGATGTGCGGCACGGGCGAGGCGATGTCGGCGAAGGCCACGCCGATGTTGTTGGCGAGCACGTCGGTCACCACCTGCGCGGCGCCCTTGTACGGCACGTGTGGCATCGCGAGGCCGTAGTGCGCCTTGATGCCTTCCATCGCCAGATGGCCCGTCGAGCCGCTGCCCCAAGAGCCGTAGGCGAGCTTGTCGGGGTTGGCCTTGGCATGGCGCACCATGTCCGCGAGCGACTTGAAGCCGGTGGACGGATGGGCGATGAGCAGGATGCCTGCGGCGCCGATCTGCGCCACGGGCACCAGGTCCTTCTGCGTGTCGTAGGGCATCTTCGGCTGCACGATCGGATTGATCGAGATGGCCGACGAGGGCGTGAAGAGCACGGTGTAGCCGTCGCCCGCGGCCTTGGCGACCGCGTCGTTGCCGATCAGGCCGTTGGCGCCGGCCTTGTTGTCGACGACCACCGGCTGGCCGAGCGCCGTCTGCAGCGCCACGCCGAGCATGCGGGCGAAGATGTCCGAGCCCGCGCCGGGTGGGCCGGGCACGACGAGGCGGATCGGGCGCTGCGGCCAGCCGCCGCTCGGCGCGGGGCCCTGGGCGCGTGCCGGCAGCGCGAGCAGCGAAGCGGCGGCGCCGGCCAGCAGGCTGCGGCGGCGAAGTAGAGAAGAAGAGGGGTGACGAATCATGTCGATGTCTCCTTGTCGTTGGTATGGGATCGTTCGGCGCCTGGGTGCAGCACCTGGCCGGTGAGGAACTGCGCGCGGGCGCCCGCGACGTAGTCGAGCAGCGGCATGCAGTCGCTTGCCGCCACACCGGGTTTGGGCTGCAGTGCGTTGATGCGCAAGCCGTGCGCGCCCCATTCGGCCGCGAGCGTGTCGACGAGCATGTGCGCGGCGGCCGCGTCGCCGGCCTGCGCCCAGGGTGTGTCTGTCGAGGGCGCCGGCAGCAGCAGGGTGAGGCTGGCCTGCGCTGAATGCTGCGCGCGAAAGCGCCGCGCCGAGCGCAACGCGGCGTCGAGCACCGCACCGGGTGCAGCGTCGAACGCGGCACCGTCGAGCACGGCGGTGTAGGCCACCGTGTCGGTCGCTCGGCTCGCTCGCACAGGCGCGGCTTCGCGTGTATCGAGCGCGCTGCGCCAGGTGGGCGCATGCAGGTCGATGCAGCGCAGCGCCGTGGGCAGATCGAAAGGCAGCGCCGGCCGGATCGCCGCGGGCAGCGGTTCGCTGCCGCCATACACCGACGAGCCGCCGTCGAGCACCAGCAACTGGCCCGAGAGCGGGCGCGCGCCGGGGCTCGCAAGAAAGCACAGGGCCTCGGCCATGTCCTCGGGTTCGGCCATGCGTCCGAGCGGGATCTTCGCCACCGCCTGCGCGGGCTGCAGGCGGCCGCTGTCGATCAGGCCCTGCACGAGCTCGGTGCGAACAAAACCCGGCGACAGCGCGGTCACGCACCAGTCGGGCCGCGCGCGCGCGAGCGCCAAGGTCTGCGCGATCAGTCCGGCCTTGCTGGCGCTGTAGAGCCCGCGCCACGGAATGGCGCGCAGGCCCGCGCCCGAGGCAAGGTTGACGATGCGCGCGCCGGGGCGCAGCAACGGCTCGCAAGCCTGCACGAGCCGTGCGGGTGCGACGAGATTGAGCGCGAGCAACTGCGCGGCCGACCCGCCGTCGCCGCCCGAGAGCGCGTCGGCGCCGCCGGCCGAGCGCCCGGCGTTGTTGACCAGCGCATCGAGCGGCGGCAGTGCCTCGGCGAGCCGCGCGATCTGCGCCGCGTCCGTCAGGTCGCAGACGAATGCCTGCGGCGCGGCGCATGCCACGGGCCAGCCGGCCTGCAGGCGCTGCAGTGCCGCCGCGTCGGCATCGACGAGCAGGCAGCGCCAGCCCGCGCGTGCGAGGCGCAGCGCGGCGGCGCGGCCGATGCCCGCCGCCGCGCCCGTGACGAGCACGCAAGGCGCTGCGCCGCCGCCGGTGATCACGCAGCGGCCTCCGCGGCGCCATGGCCGCGCACCTGCGCCAGCAGCGCATAGACCGCATCGTCCGGGGCCGCGCGACCCACGGGCTGTCGCTGCACGAACAACGCCGCGTCGTCCTGCGCGAGCTCGGGGCGAGTGCGTTCCTCGATCCAGTCGTACACGACAGTGCGCGCCGCAATGCGCCACTCGCCGCCGCGCCGCTCGAAGCGATCGACATAGCGCCCGCAGAGAAAAGTCTCCTGCGCGGGCGTGGCGGCGGGCGCCTGCAACGCGAAGAACGCGCTCTCCACGGCGGCTACGTCGCCATGCAGCTCGATGCCGACCTGCGTCACCTGGTGCACGCGGCGCCCGCCCTGGCGCAGCCGTGCGAGCGCCTGAGCGATGAAGCCGGCCGCACTGCCGTTCCAGGCACCGTGGCAATCGGCCGCGTCGTCCCAGTAGGCCGAACGCAGCGCCGCTTCGTCGGCGCGGTCGATGCCGCGGCAGTAGCGCGCGAGGCAATCGCGGATGGCCTCGCGGTCGAGCAGCGACTGCAGTGCAGCCGCGGGGTTCATCCGGCTGCCTTCGCGCGGCGGAACAGCTGCACGACGTTGCCTTCGGGATCGCGCAGCGACATGACCTCGCCGTGCGCGCCCATGTCGCGCGTGCCGAGTACTTCGCCGCCCGCGGCTTCGATGCGCTCGCGCGCCCCGTCGAAGCCGGCGACCTCGAACACCATCACCAGCCCGCTGGTCGCGGGTGCGGCTTCTTCGCGGCAGGCCAGCGCCACGCTGGTGTTGCCCACGCCGTACTGGAACCAGCGGTCCTTGTCGTGAAACTTCAGCGTGAGACCGAGCGCCGACGCATAGAAGGCGTGCAACTCGGCCGGCCGATCGGCCACCACATAGACGTTCTGCAGCCGCTCGGGCGCATGCGCGGACACGGGCGCGCTCACAGCGAGGTCTCCGAGGCGCCGCCGTCGAGCCGGATCACTTCGGCATTGACGAAGCGCGCGCCGTCGCCGGCCAAAAAGCAGATCGCGTCGGCAATGTCGCCCACCGTGCCGAGCCGGCCCAGCGGCGTGCGCGCGATGCGCTTCGCGTCGAGTTCGGCATTGCGGTGCTTGGCGGTGCCTTCGGTGGGCACAGCGCCCGGCGCCACGGCGTTGACGCGGATGCCGCGCGCGCCCAGGTCGGCCGCCGCGGCGCGCGTGATGCCGAGCACGCCGGCCTTGAGCCCGCTGTAGACCACCGAGCGCGCGGGCGACTTGAACGCGGCGATCGAGGCCACGTTGACGATCGCGCCGCCGCGCGCGGGGTCCATCGCCTCGGCCGCGGCCTGGATGCCCCAGATCACCGACTTGAAGCCGATCTCGACCATGCGGTCCATCACCTCGGGCGTGATCTCGGCCAGCGGCTGGTAGCGCACCCAGGCGGCGTTGTTGACGAGGATGTCGAGCCGCCCGGCCTCGCGCGCGAGCTGCTGCACGGCCTCGCGCATGCCCTCGCGGCTGGCCACGTCGCGCGCGAGCGGAATGGCCTTGCCGCCGAGCGCACGGATCTCGGCCGCGGCCTCTTCGACGAATTCCGGCTTCAGGTCGTTGACGCCGACGGTGGCGCCGAGGCGTGCCATGGCGAGCGCCGTGGCGCGGCCGATGCCGTGGCCCGCGCCGCTGATGAAGGCCACGCGGCCTTCGAGGGAGGATGCGTTCATGGGGTGTCCTTGGTTGCTTCTGGCACCAGCAGGGCGTCGAGCGCGAAGGCGCCTTGTCCCTGGTCGAGCACGACCAGCGGGTTGATGTCGATCTCGGCAACGCTTTGTGCATGCCGCGCGGCAAAGCGCGAGAGCGCTGCCACCGCGCGGGCGGCCGCCGCCACGTCGGCACGCGGCCGGCCGCGCGCGCCGTCGAGCAGCGCGAAGGCCTTGAGCGAGCGCAGCATCTGCAGTGCCTGGTCTTCGGTGACGGGCGCGGGCTGCAGCGCCACGTCGCGCAGCACCTCGGCGAAGATGCCGCCCAGGCCCACCATCACGACCGGCCCGAACACCGGGTCGCGCGTGGTGCCGAGGATCAGCTCGGTCCCGGCGGGCGCCATCTGCGCCACCAGCACGCCGGTGATGCGCGCGCCGGGTGCCTTCTGCGCGACGCGCGCGAGCAGGGCGTCGTATTCGTCCTGCAGCTGCGCTTCGGAGGCGATGCCCACCACCACGCCGCCGACCTCGGTCTTGTGCGCGATGTCGGGCGAGACGATCTTGAGCACCACCGGAAAGCCGATGTCGCGCGCGGTAGCGAGTGCCGCCTCCCGGCTCGTCGCCACGGCTTCCTTCAACATCGGAAGACCGGCCTGCGCAAGCACCGCCTTGGCGTTGGCCTCGTTCGCGAACGCTCCGGCCGGCAGCGGCTCGGCAGGCGGCAGCGCCGCAGCGACGGGCATGACCTCACCGCGCGTGCCGAGCCGCACCAGCGCCGCGAGCGTGGCGCAAGCCGCGTCGATGGTCTCGACCGTGGCAAGGCCCATGCGGTGCAGCTGCGCGAGGGTGTCGCACGGCGCCTTGCAGCACAACAGGATCGGCTTGGAAGGATGGTCGCGGCGCACCTGATCGAGCGCGGCGAGGTACACGTCGCGCAGCCGCGGCATCTGGAACGCATAGGCCGACTGCAGCAGGATCGCATCGCAGCCCGGGTCCTCGGCCACGGCCGACAGCACCTGCACCAGCAGCTCGGGCCGGCTCGAGACCTGCGCCGTCATGTCGACCGGGTTGCGGGGCGACGCATAGGGCAGCGCCGCGACGATGCGCGCCTGCGTGTCCGCCGCGAGCTTTGGCAGCGCGAGGCCCTGCGCGCTCGCCGCATCGGCCATCAGCACGCCGAAGCCGCCCGAGGCCGTGACCAGCGCCACCCGGTTGCCGCGCGGAAGACCCGCGGCGCCGGCCACCGCAACCGCATGTCCGACCTCGATGAGCTGCTCGATGCTCGGCACGCGCAGCGCGCCGGCGTTGGCGAGCACCGCATCGAAGACCGCATCGGAACCCGCCAGCGCACCGGTGTGCGAAGCGGCGGCCTCGCTGCCCGCGGTGGAGACGCCGACCTTGAGCACGATCACCGGCTTGCCCGCTTCGCGCGCCATCGCGAGCGCGCGCACCAGCTTGCCCGCGTGGCGGCAGGTTTCCATGCAGCACAGGATCACCGAGGTGCCCGGGCCGGCGGCCAGCGAGGCGATGCCGTCGGCGATGTCCACATCGCATTCGTTGCCCGTGGTCAGGAGCCGGCTGATGCCGATGCCGCGCTCCACCGCAAGCCGCATGGTGTAGCTGCCCAGGTTGCCGCTCTGCGAGACGATGCCCACGGGGCCTGTGTCGGGGAACGCCGATTCGAGCGCGACCGAGAAGGTGGCGATGCTGCGCTCGGCGACGCCGATCGCGCCAAGGCAGTTGGGCCCCACCACGCGCAGGCCCGAAGCCCGTGCCACGTCGCCGATCTCGGCCTGCAGCCGCGCGCCGGCCTCGCCCATTTCGGAGAAGCCCGAGGACAGAATGACCGCCGCGCGCACACCGCGCGCTGCGCAGTCGCGCACCGCCTCGAGCACGCTCTCCGGCGGCACCGCCATGACCGCGAGTTCGGGCACCTGCGGCAGCTCGGCAAGGCTCGCGAACGCGGGCAGCGACTGCACCGTGCCGCCCTTGCGGTTGATCGGGTAGATCGCGCCGCGATAGCCGTACTTCTGCAGGAACTGCAGCGGCCGGCCGCCGATCTTCGTCACGTCGTCCGAGGCGCCGAAGATCGCGATCGAGCGCGGACTGAAGAGCGCATCGAGGCCGCGGCCGACTTCGTTTTGTATTTGCATTTCAGTTTTCCATGGCGCTGCGCAGCCGAAGTTGCTCCCTCCCCCTCCGGGGGAGGGTGGGGGTGGGGGCCAGCGGCGCTAAACCCGCGAGCGCCGTGCCTGCCCCCATCCCAGCCTTCCCCCAGAGGGGGAAGGAGCCTGGCGTGCTGAACGTGGTGCCCTGTTTCATTTCAGCGGCCCTTGTAGACCGGCTGGCGCTTCTCGAGGAAGGCGCGGCGCGCCTCCTGGGCGTCTTCGGTCTTCGAGAGCGCCATCGTGAAGTTCTGCTCGAAGCGGTAGCCGTCGCGCTGCGGCATCAGGTCCATCATGTTGGCTGCCTGCTTGGCATAGGCGATCGCGAGCGGCGCCTTCGATGCGATCTCCTGCGCGATCTCCATCGCGAGCGGCATCAGCCGCTCGGTGGGCACCACCTCGTCGATCACGCCGCGGCGATACAGCTCGGCGGCCGGCACCTTCATGCCGGTGAAGAACATGCGCCGCGTGAACGAGCGGCCCACCATCGTGCGCAGCATCGAGACACCGCCGGCCAGGCCCACGTTGATCTCGGGCATGGCGAAGGTCGCATCCTCGCCTGCGAGGAAGATGTCGCACGCGGCCATGAGCCCGAAGCCGGCACCGAGCGCCGGGCCGTTGACCGCGGCGATCACGGGCTTGGCGCATTCGCGGATCGCGTTGCCGGTCTCGCGCGTGAGGCGGTTGTGGCCGAGGAAGTCGCCGGCCTTGTCGGGATCGGGGCGGTCCTTGAGGTCGGCGCCGGCGCAGAAGTGCTTGCCCGTGCCGGTGAGGATGGCCACGCGCACGTCGCCGCGCTCGGAGATCTCGTCGAAGGCGTCGATGAGGCGGCGCCGCGTCTCGCGGTCGACCGCGTTGACGGGGGGCTTGTCGAGGCGCACGACGGCGATGTATTCGGAAACTTCAAGGTGGACGGTCATCGTGCACTCCCGGTGAGGTTGGAAGAAACAGGGGAAGGCGCCGCGTCGGCCGCCACCGGGTGCAGGTGCGCGGCATGCGTGAGGCGGTCGCCGTAGCGGAACTCGGACGCGATCAGGCGCTGCGCGAGGCGGGTGGCGAGCACCTCTTCGCTCACGCCCATGCCGCCGTGCATCTGGATCGCGGCCTCGGCGCAGTGGCGCGCGGTTTCGGCGAGCGACACCTTGGCGAGCCGCAGCGTGCGGCGCAGGTCGGGCGCCTGCTGGTCGTGCGCCTGGAAGCAGTGCGCGACGAGGCCCTTGGCGCCGAGGTACTTCACGTACATGTCGGCCGTGCGGTGGCGCAGCACCTGGAAGGTGGCAAGCGCCACGCCGAACTGGCGGCGCTCCTTCAGGTGCGCGACGGTCTGGCGGATCAGCGCCGCGAGCGCGGCCACCGTGTCGGCGGCCGTGAGCAGCAGCGCAGCATCGGTGGTGGCCGCGAGCGCGGCGCGCGCCGCATCGCCGCGCGCGAGGCAGGCGCTTTCGGGCAGCGCGAGGCCCGTGAAAGCAAAGTCGGCACCGTGCCGGCCTTCCATCGTGCGGTAGCGCGCCGCGGGCGCGCCGATGCGTTCGGCATCGACGAGGAAGATCGCCGCCTCGCCATCGACCTCGGCGGGCACGAGCCAGTGCGTGGCCGCGAGCGAGACGTCGACGCCGTTCACCCGGCCGTCGAGCTCGTAGCCGATGTCGAGGTGGCGTGCCTGCACCGCGATCTCGTCGGGCGTGGAAGACAGCGCCACGAGCGGCGCGACCTGCGCGCTGCCCTCGGCCACGGCCTGGCTCCAGCGGTGGGCGGCCTCGGGCGCGGCGGCCTGCAGCAGCAGCGGTACGACCGCGCAGGTTTCGACCACCGGCAGTTGCAGGCCGTGCGTGGCGAGCCCTTCGGCGATCGATGCCAGGTCGGCCAGCGTGCCACCGACGCCGCCGGACGCCTCTGGCACCAGCGTCGCGGCCCAGCCGAGTTCGCGCACCGGGTCGCCCGGCAGTTCGGCCGCGCCGGCGTGGTCCTGCGCATAGCGCTCGGCCGCATCGAGCAGCATGCCCGGGAAGAGGGAGGGGAAGGATGTGGACATCGGGTGTCAGGCTCCGAGCAGTTCGTTGGCGACCACATTGCGCTGCACTTCGGAGGTGCCGCCGGCGATGGTGCGGGCGCGCGTGAACATGTAGTTCTGGATCCAGGTGGCGGCCGGCACGTCGGTGCCCTCGCCGCCGTCGTCGTTGACCAGGGCCAGGAAGCGGTGCGCGGCCTCGGGGCCGACCGCATCGAGCGCGATCGTGGTCAGGCGCTGGGCCACGTCGGCGCAGGTCATCTTGATGGCCGAGGGCTGCACGCCGAGCGGGCGCTGGTGGATCAGGTCGTCGGTGGCCTCGGCCATCATCACGCGCGCGCCCTTCACGTCGGCCTCGCACAGCAGCAGCTTGTGGTGCAGGCTGCTGAAGTCGCGCTTGCCCGCGGCGGCGCGCGCGGCCTCGTCGACCAGCCGCGCCACCTGGCGCCGCACGAGTTCGAGCCGCGCCACGTTGGCCGGCGGCAGGCGTTCGCGCTCGAGCAGGAACTTGGCGCAGGTCCAGCCCTTGCCGACCTCGCCGATCAGGTTGTCGGCGCGCACGCGCACCGCATCGAAGAACACCTCGTTGAGATGGTGCCAGCCGTCGATGGTGCGGATCGGCCGCACCGTGATGCCGGGCGTGTCCATCGGCACCAGCAGCAGCGAGATGCCGTCCTGCTTCTTCGCCTCCTTCGAGGTCCGCACCAGCATGTAGATCATGCTGGCCTCGTGGGCATGCGAGGTCCAGATCTTCTGGCCGTCGACGACCCATTCGCCGCCATCGAGCCGCGCGCTGGTCGAGAGCGAAGCGAGGTCGGAGCCGGAGCCCGGCTCGGAATAGCCCTGGCACCACCAGTCGCTGCCGTCGAGGATGCGCGGCAGGAAGCGCGCCTTCTGCTCGGGCGTGCCGAAGCGGATGATCACCGGCCCGATGTGGCCGAGGCCGTGGTGGTAGAGCGGCGGGCAGTCGTTCTCGGCCATCACCTCCTCGAAGATCAGGCGCTGGCGGATGTCCCAGCCGGTGCCGCCGGCATCGACGGGCCAGCTCGGCGCGCCCCAGCCGCGCGCATGGAGGATCTTCTGCCAGGCCTGGTACTCGCGCTTGGTGATCTTCTGGCCCGCGGCCACCACCGCGCGGATCTCGGGCGGGCAGGCGGTGCGGGCGAAGGCGTCGAGTTCGCGCCGGAACGCGGCGTAGTCGATGGACATGATTTTTCTGTCTCCTTGGATGTCGTGGTCGCGGGCCTGTCAGCCCTTGCGCAGCTGCGCGATCAGCTCGTCGAGCGCGGCCGCGGCGCCCGCGGCATCGCGCGCACGCAGGCGCGCGGCGATGTTCCGGCGCAGCGGAAAAAGGTCGGGGCGCGGGCGCACCGGCAGCACGTGCGTCATGCGCTCGCGCAGCACGCTCGTCATCGTCTGCGCCATCAGCGTCAGTGCCTCGTTGTGGCCCGCGGCGGCGATGGCAGAGAAGAAGCGGCTCGCGGAATCGATGCGGTCCTTGCGCGGTGCATCGTCGGCATGGGCCTCGATCGCATCGACCGCGGCCTCGACCGCGTCGAGCTCGGCCTCGTCGGCGCGCTCGCAGGCCAGGCGCAGCAACGTGCCGTAGAGCGTGCGGTAGGCCTCGTCGACATCGGCGTCGCCGAGCCGGCCCTGCAGCACGAGCTGGCGCAGCGACTCGGCCAGCATCATGTAGGCGCCCTTGTAGAACACCAGCGCATGGTCGGCGGCGCCGGCGCCGAGGTGGCGCACCTCGCCGATGCACACCACATGGTCGCCGGCCTCGTGGCGCGCGAACACGCGGCATTCGAAGCTCGCGAGGCAGTCGTCGATCAGCGGCATGCCGAGCTGGCCGGGGCGCCAGGCGACGCCCTCGAATTTGTCGGCGATGCGGCTCGACGCGAAGCGCGCCGAGAGCGCGTCCTGCTGCGCCGAGAGGATGTTGATCGCGAAGCCCTCGGCCTGCTCGAAGGTCGCGAGCAGCTTGCTTGCCTTGCGCAGGCTGAACAGCACCAGCGGCGGCTCGAGCGACACCGAACTGAACGAGTTGCAGGTCAGGCCCGCGGGCTCGCCTTCAGGCGTGCGCGTGGTGATCACGGCCACGCCGGTCGGGAAGCAGCCGAGCAGCTGGCGGAACAGCGTGGGCTCGACCGCTGCCGGGGCGCCTTGCGCGGCGCGTTCGACGACTTCGCCGGACATGGCGCCGCCTCAGGCCGCGGCGGCGAGTTCGCTCGCCACCGCCTTGCCGCCCGCGTGCGGCGGGTCGTTGGCGATCTCCTGCTGCACCGCGGGGATGATCACCTTGGCCCAGGTCTCGAGCTGGCGCAGCATGGTCGGATGGTCGAAGTCGCCCATCTGCGTCTGGAAGCAGTAGTGCACGGGCTTGAGCGTGCGGATCTCTTTCACCACGCGCTCGATCACCGTGTCGATGCTGCCCACGGGCAGCAGCGCACGCATCTCGTCGAGCGTGGGCTCGCCCTCGACGATGCCTTCCTCGACCTGGTAGTCGTCGGCGATCTGCGCGGTGCGGCGCTTCAGGCTCACCGCAATGCGGCGCTGGTAGCGCGCGCAGTCGAGGTAGCGCTCGACCTCGTCCTTGTTGTCGCTCGCGTAAGCGGCGCGCAGCAGGCCCACCTGCACGCCCGCCGGGTCTTTGCCTTCGGCGCGTGCCACCTTGTCGATCAGCGCGCGCGTGCCGGCGAGCTTCTCGAGGCCGCCGTCGCCGCCCGAGACGAACACGTGGTGCTCGGCGCGAATCGCGCGCGAGAGAAACGCCGGGTCGACGCTCGTGATCCACATCGGCGGCATAGGCTGCTGCACCGCGCGCTGGCTGATGGCGCTCATCGGCTGCTGGTAGAACTCGCCGTCGTAGCCGAACTTGGGCTCTTTCAGGCCCATCTCGAGCATGTCGAGCATCTCGAAGGTGCGACCCTTGGCCGTTTCGAGCGAGACGCCGAAGCGCTCGAACTCGAAATGCTGGTAGCCCGAGCCGATGCCCAGGTTGAGGCGGCCGTTGGAGAGCTGGTCGACCATGGCCACGTCGGCGATCAGCCGCGCCGGGGTGTACAGCGGTGCGACGACAATGCCGGTACCCAGCCGGATCCTGCGGGTGGCCGCGGCGCAGTGCGCGATCATCGTCAGCGGCGACGAGCACATGCCGTAGTTGCTGAAGTGGTGCTCGGCGAACCAGGCCGCGCCGAAGCCCAGCTCGTCCGCGAGGCGCGTCTGCTCCACCGCGTCGCGAAGGATCTGGTGGGAGGTCTTATGCTTGTTCCGTTGCTGCATCAATATGAAGATTCCGAAATCCATCGCTGGGCTCCTTGTAGGCTGGTTGCGTGCCGGGAATCGTAGGAGCGGGGTGCGCGCGCGGCGCACCATGCTTCGCACACCTTCTTTGCGTGGATTGAAATGAAAGCCCTCGACTCGCTGCGCATCTTCGTGATCGTCCAGAGGAAGGGCAGCCTCTCGGCCGCGGGGCGCAGCCTGAGCCTGTCGCCCGCCACCATCTCGCGGCGCATCAGCGCGCTCGAAGAAGAACTCGGCGTGCAGCTGGTGGACCGCACCAGCCGCAACCTCAAGGTCACCGAGGCCGGCCAGGCCTTTCTCGAGCATGCGGAAGAGGTGCTCGAGGCGATGGCGCGTGCCGAGGAGGCCGCTCGCAACGCGAAGCTGCTGCCCGAGGGGCGGCTGCGCATCCATTCGCGCACCCAGCTCGGGCTGCGCGTGATCGCACCGCTGCTGCCGGGCTTTGCCGAGCGCCATCCCGACATCCAGCTCGAGCTGGAGCTTTCAGAGCATCCGGTCAACCTGGTCGAGCAGGATTTCGACGTCGACATCCGCACCGGCGAATCGAACGATTCGAGCTTCGTCATCAAGCGGCTGCTCAGCAGCGACGAGGTGCTGGTGGCGAGCCCTGCGTTCATGAAGGTGCACAAGCGCATCCGCCACCCGCGCGACCTCACCGAGGTGCGCTGCCTCACCTATCGGCGCGAGCGCGAGGCCACCACCTGGAAATACATCGACGAGGAGGGTCAGCAGCAGGAACTCGCGATCCAGGGGGTGCTGAGCGCGAACAACGGCGAAGTGCTGCGGCTCGCGGCCATCGGCGGCATGGGCATTGCACTGCTGTCGGAAGCCACGGTACGCAGCTGCCTGCACGACGGCACGCTGGTGCGCGTGCTGCCCGACCACCGTTTTGCGGTGCGCGCGTTTTCCAACGGCATCTATGCGGTGTTCCGCAACAGCCGTACGCTGCCGCTGAAGGTGCGGGCGTTCGTCGATTTCATCGCCGAGGCGCTGCGCGAGGGTTGACGCGTGGCTTCAGCCGGCGAACCGGTGCGGCGGCAGCCCCGGCGCGGGCAGGCCGCGCACTTCGAGCAGCGCGCCGTCCTGCGGCGCGGTGCCGGTGAGGTTGGTGCTTTTCGAGATCGAGGTCACGAAGGCGCGGTCGAGGCGCTCGCCGCCGAAGCACAGGCTGCTCGGGTAGGTCGCGGGCAGCGCCACGGTGCGGTCGAGCCGGCCGTCGGGCGCCAGGCGCGCCATGCGCGCCGCACGCGGCAGCACGGTCCAGACGAAGCCCTCGGCATCCACTGTGGCACCGTCGGGACCCGAGCCGAAGGGTTCGGTGTCGGCGAAGACGCGCCGGTTCTCGAGCGGGCCGTCGGGGGTGTAGTCGAAGGCCCAGATCGTGCACGCAAGGCTGTCGGCGACGTAGAAGGTGCGGCCGTCGGGGCTGAAGCAGGGGCCGTTGGCGAGCGCGAAGCCGTCGGCCAGCCGTTCCACGCGCCGGTCGGCCCGAAGCCGGTAGAGCCCGCCGAGGATCGGGTCGCCGGGCGCGCGGTGGCCATGCAGCGTGCCGGCGATGAAGTTGCCCCAGGGGTCGCACTTGCCGTCGTTGAGGCGCACGTCGGGGTGGTCGGTGTCGATGCCTGCGATCGGTTCGAGCTGCCGCGTGGCGAGGTCGTAGCGCGCGAAGCCGTGCTGCAGCGACACGAGCACCGCGCCGCTCTCGCAAGGCGCGGCGGCGCCAACGGGCGGGGGCAGGTCATGTCGTTCGGCCTCGCCGTCGGCGAGGCGGCGGCGGTGCAGCGTGCCGCCGAACGAATCGATCCAGCACAGCGAGCCGGTTCGCGCGTCCCAGAACGGGCTCTCGCCCAGCAGGTCGCGGGTTTCCCCGAGGATGCAAACGGCCGGTTCCTTCATGGCCTGCAGTGTGGCGCCGACGCGTGCGCGGGCGGCTGCGGCCGGCGCAAAGCAGCTTTTCAGTCCTTGCAGCGCACCGGCGCCGCCGCTCGCTAGACTGCCTCGGCGGCCGGAAGAACGGGCCCGGTCAGGCCCCTTTTCGCCGGCCTCGATTCAAGCGAAACAGGAGACAAAAAATGGCTCGATTCAAGTTCATCGCGCGCGCGCTGCTCGGCCTCTGCCTCGTGGCGGGCACGGCGGCCCATGCGCAGCAGGCGGTGCGCCTCGTGGTGCCGTTCGCCGCGGGCGGCGGCACCGACCAGTACGTGCGGCTGCTCGCCGCCGAGCTGACGAAGAAGGGCACGCAGGTCATCGTCGAGAACAAGCCTGGCGCCAGCGGCATCGTGGCGGCCGACCACGTGGCGCGCGCAAAGCCCGACGGCAACACGGTGCTGGTGTCCTCGCTCGGTACGCTGGCCAACAACACGGTGCTGTTCGACAAGCTGCCCTACGACCCGAAAAAAGATTTCGCGCCGGTCACGCAGATCGGCTACCAGCCCGCGATCGTCATCGGCCGCATGGACCTGCCCTACAAGAACATCAAGGAGATGGTGGCCTATGCCAAGGCCAACCCCGGCAAGATCAACCGCGGTTCGCCGGGCGAGGCGATCATGACCAACTTCGCGCCGCTGAGCTTCGAGAAGATGGCCGGCATTTCGACCACGCATGTGCCGTTCAACGGCGATGCGCCCGCGATCCAGGCCCTGCTGAGCGGCACCATCGACATCGACGGCACCTCGATCACGGGTTCGCTGTCGCTGATCCAGAGCGGCAAGCTGCGCGTGCTCGGCGTGATGGACAGCCGCAGGCTGCCGCAGGTGCCCGATGCGCCCACCTTCAAGGAGCAGGGCTTCGACTTCGAGGCGCTGCTCTGGTATTCGCTCTCGGTGCCCTCGGCCACGCCGCCCGACGCGGTCCAGCGTCTCAACAAGGCGGTGAACGAGGTCATCGCCGACCCCGCATTCGTCACCAAGGCGCGTGCCATGGGCATGGAGCCGCGCGGCAGCACACCCGAAGAGCTCGCCAAGTTCGTGCAGGCCGAGTTCGACCGCTGGGTACCTGTGCTGCGCGGCCTGAACCTGCCAAAGCAGCAATGAACGTGCGGGCCGCCGCGGCGGGGCCTCAGTTGGCGGTGTAGCCTCCATCCACCGGCAGGATGGCGCCGGTCACATAGCGCGCCTGGTCCGACGCGAGGAAGACCACCGGCCCCGCGATGTCGTCGGGCGCGCCCGCGCGCTGCAGGAAGGTGCGCTCGACCATCCGCGAGAAGCGCGCGGTGTCCTGCGCGACCTGCGTGGTCATCGGCGTCATGACCAGGCCCGGCGCCACCGCGTTGACGCGCACGCCGTTCGGTCCGAAGTCGCGTGCCAGGAATTTCGTGAGCTGCCCGACCGCGCCCTTCGATGCGCCGTAGACCAGGTGCGCACGGGTGGCGACCAGCGTGGTGATCGAAGCCACGTTGACCACCGCGCCGCGGGTCCGCTTGAGGCCTTCGGCGCAACTCATCGTGAGCTGCAGCAGGCCCTTCACGTTGACGGCCATCACGCGGTCGAGGTCTTCGGCAAGTTCGGCGGCGTCCTCGGACTTGCTGCGCCCACCCACGCCCGCGTTGTTGATGAGCACGCCGACCGGGCCCCAGGTGCGATCGAGGTCGGCGACCACGGCACGGCATTGCGCGGCGTCGCGCACATCGAGCGCGTAGGGGCGGCAGCTTCCGGTGAACGACTGGTCGAGCGCAGCCGCTGCCTGCCGGGCGCCGTCGAACTGAACGTCGGTGAGCGCCACGCGGCAGCCGGCTTCGAGCAGGCGGTGCGCAATGGCCTGGCCGATGCCCTGGCTCGCGCCGCTCACGAGCGCGACCGTGTTGTCGAAAGTGGGTGGCAGGGGCGTGTGTTGCGTCATCGAGTGCTGGCCTTGAAATCGAGTCGGCGCAGTCTAGGCACCGGCCCGCGGGATGGCGTTGATGAAAGCGAAAACCTCCTTTGCGGCCTTCGTTTAAGCTTCACCGATCCCACTTCCCTCGAGGTTTCGCCATGCTTCAAATGCGCCCCGGATGCGAGTGCTGCGACCGCGACTTGCCGGCCGATTCGACCGATGCCCGCATCTGTTCCTTCGAGTGCACCTTCTGCAGCGATTGCGCGAGCCACAAGCTCGCAGGCACGTGCCCCAACTGTGGCGGCGCATTGCTGCCGCGCCCGCCGCGGCCTGCGGCCAAGCTCGCGAAGTACCCGGCCTCGACCACGCGGGTGTTCAAGCCCGAAGGCTGCGCTGCGGCATCAGCAGTAGCAGCTTCCTGACGCGCGTTCCGGCATGCAGCAAGAGGTTCTTTCCGCGCACGACATCTTTCCGCACATCCGCATCGTCATGGGCATGGTGATTGGCCTCGGCCTCACGCGCCTGCTCTCGGGTGTGGCGCGCATCGTGCAGCATCCGGCCCAGTACCGGCTCTATGCGGTGCACCTGGCCTGGGTCGGTTCCGTACTGCTGGCGCTGGTGCATTTCTGGTGGTGGGAGTTCGGCTTGTTCCAGGTCCATGTCTGGACCTTCGGGACCTATGCCTTCCTCGTCAGCTATGCGGTCGTGCTGTTCCTGCTGTGCGCGCTGCTCTTTCCCGACAGCATGCGCGACTACGAGAGCTACGAGGACTACTTCTATGCCCGGCGCGCCTGGTTCTTCGGCCTGCTGGGCGCGACCTTCCTGCTCGATGTGGTCGACACCCTGATCAAGGGCGAAGCGCACTTCGCGCGTTTCGGGTTCGAGTACCTGATCCGCACGCCGGTGCTCGTGCTGCTCTGCGTCGCGGCGGCAATGAGCAGCAGCCGGCGCTTCCACGGACTCTTCGTCGCCGCGATGCTGGTCTACCAGCTGTCGTGGATCTTCCGTCTCTTCGACACGCTGGATTGAGGACCCCTATGAAAATGATTGCCCAACGCGCGGCCTGGTGGCTGGGTCTCGCGATGTCGACGGCGCTCGTGTCGCCAGCGCAAGCCGACGATGCCTGCATGGACAAGGCCCAGACCCAGGCCCAGCTGAATGCCTGTGCCGCAGCCGACCTGAAGCAGGCCGACACCCGGCTCAACCAGCTGTACAAGCAGATGCAGGCGCGCTTGAAAGCCGACCCGCGCACCAGCAAGCTGCTGGTCGATGCCCAGAAGAAATGGCTGGCCTTCCGCGACGCCGAATGCACCTTGCGGACCGTGCGCAGCGCCGATGGCAGCATGCAGCCGATGAACGTTTCCAGCTGTGTGGCCGGGCTGACCGCCAGCCGTGCCAATGATTTCGAAGACCTTCTGAAATGCAGCAGCGCGGCCGATGAGCAGGAGCGCGCGAGCTGCGCGATACCTGGCGCGCGTTGAGGCTGCGTAAGGGCTTTGCTGAAGGCGGCGCAAACCCCGTCGATATACTTCGACGATGCGCCGCTGGTTCCTGGTCCTCCTTTTGTTCGTGCTGCCGCTCCAGTTCGCCTGGGCCGGTGCGGCGGGCTATTGCCAGCACGAGCAGGATGCGAAGGCGTGGCACCTCGGCCATCATTCGCACGAGCATGCCGACGGGCAGGGCGCCACGGTGAAAGCCTCGCAGATGGCACCGGACAGCGATGGCGACAGCGCCGCGCCGCTCGGCCTGGACCACGGCGACTGCAGCGTCTGCCATCTCGGCTGCGCCAAGCCGTTCGCGAGCGCGATGCCTGACTGCACGCTGGACCTGCGCCAGCACTTCGCCAGCCCAGCGCCTCCTTGGCCTGCGGCGCTCGGCGCCGATCGCATCGATCGCCCCAACTGGGTGCGCGTCGGCTAGTCCGGCGCGCTGCCCCCGACCCCTTTTCCCTCGTCTTCATCTTCGGATGATTCGTTGACATGCGCGCGCCGGATTCCCCCGTTGTTCCTTTCACAACCTGGAGAATTCGATGCACAGGCTATTTATGCCGCTGGCTTTTTTGGCGGCATTGGCAATCAATCCCTCGCTGGCGCAGCCCTCTGTGGCGGCTGCGCCAGCGACCGCAGGTCCGCTGACACTCACGCGCGCCGTCTCGCTCGCGGTCGAGCGGCATCCCGACCTGCGTGCTGCGTCGCGCGAGATCGAGGCCGTGGACGCGGCCCGCGAGCAGGCCGGCGTGCTGCTGCCCAATCCGACGCTCGGCATCGAGATCGAGGACACGCGGCGTGAAACGCGCACCACCACGATCCTGCTGAGCCAGCCGATCGAACTCGGCGGCAAGCGCGCGGCGCGCATCGATGCGGCCGAACGCGCACGCGAAGTGGCGCAGGCTCAGCGGGAGGTCCGCGAAGTGGAGGTTCGCGCAGGCGTGACTTCGGCCTTCTTCGCGGCGCTGGTCGCGCAGGAGCGTGTCGGGCTTGCCGAGGCGCTGCTGCGGCTGGCCCGAAGCGGCAGCGAGGGCGCCGCCAAACGCGTCGCGGCCGGCAAGGTGTCGCCGGTCGAGGAAACCAAGGCGAAGGTCGCCGCCGCCGGCGTGGCCGTCGAGCTGGCCCAGGCGCGCAGCGAACGTGAAGCGAGCCTGCACAGCCTGCGCAGCGCGATCGGCGTTGCCGATCTCGACCTGTCTCGGCTCGACGGCAGTGCGCAAAGCCTGCCGCCGATTCGCAGCGCGGACCTGGTTGGGCGCCTGGACGAGACGCCGGCCTTGCGGCTGGCGGCGCTGGAAGTCGAGCGCCGGCGCGCACTCGCGTCGATCGAGCGTGCCAGGCGCGTGCCCGATGTCACGCTCACGCTCGGCGCGAAGCGCACACCCGATTCGAGCCGCGACCAGGTGCTGATCGGTCTCTCGGTGCCGCTGCCGATCTTCGACAGCAATCGCGGCAACCTGCGCGAGGCATTGCGCCGCGAGGACAAGGCACGCGACGAGGCGGACGCGGTCGCGGTGCGTCTGCGCGCGGAACTGCTGCTCGCACAGCAGCGGCTATCAACCGCGCACATCGAAGCGGAGACGCTGCAGCGTGAAGTTGTACCCGGCGCGCAGAGCGCCTTCGATGCCGCGAGCCGCGGCTTCGAGCATGGGAAGTTCAGCTTTCTCGAAGCGCTCGATGCGCAGCGCACGCTTTTCCAGGCCCGCGCCCAGCATCTCAAGGCGCTCGGCGACGCGCATCGCGCCGCTGCCGACATCGACCGTCTGATGGGCACGTCCGCCGTGCCGCTTGCCGCAACCTCATCCCAGGATCGACCATGAAATCTGAACAGAAATCCCCCCGCCGGACCGGCCCCAAGCAATGGATCATGGTGGCGCTCATCGTCGTCATCGGTTTCGCCGCCGGCGCAATGATCCTGCGCTCGGGCGCCGACGAAGCGCCGGCCGGCGAGCATGCGCATGAGAAGGACGGCCACGGCGAAGCTGGGGGCCATGAGGAAGGGGGCGACCACAAGGAAGGGGGCGACCACAAGGAAGGGGACGACCACAAGGAAGAGGGCGGCCACAAGGAAGAAGGCGCCCGCAAGGGCGAAGCCGCCCATGCCAAGGAGCCCGGCAAGATCGCGATGTCCGAAGCCCAGGCCAAGGCCGCGGGCATTGCGCTGGAGACCGCCACCGAGGCCACCCTGCGCCAGGTGCTGCAGTTTCCCGGCGAGATCCGCTTCAACGAAGACCGCACGGCGCACGTGGTGCCGCGCGTTGCGGGTGTGGTCGAGCGCGTATCGGCCGATCTCGGCCAGCAGGTGAAGAAGGGCCAGGTGCTGGCGGTGATCTCGAGCGCCGCAGTGTCCGAGCAGCGCAGCGAACTCGACGCCGCGCAGAAGCGCCTCGAACTCGCGAGAACCACCTACGCGCGCGAGAAGAAGCTCTGGGAGGAGAAGATCTCGCCCGAGCAGGACGTGCTGCAGGCGCGGCAGGCGCTGCGCGAGGCGGAGATCGCCGCGGCCAACGCCGGCCAGAAGCTCCAGGCGCTCGGCGCCACGCCCTCGGCGGGCACCCTCGGGCGCTACGAGCTTCGCGCACCCTTCGACGGCATGGTGGTCGAGAAGCACATCGCGCTCGGCGAAGCGGTCAAGGAAGACGCCAACGTCTTCACGGTCTCCGACCTCTCGACCGTGTGGGCCGAGATGAACATTGGTGCCGGCGACCTGCCGCGCGTGCGCGTGGGCGAGCAGGTCATGGTGCGGGCGAGCGCCTTCGATGCGGCGGCCGAGGGCAAGGTGGCCTACGTCGGTTCGCTGATCGGGGAGCAAACGCGCACCGCGCGCGCCCGCGTGGTGCTGCCGAACCCCAGCCTCGCCTGGCGTCCGGGCCTGTTCGTGAACGTCGAGGTCGTCGCCGAGGAGACCCGTGCGCCGGTCACGGTCGCGACCGAAGCCCTGCAGACCATCGACGGCAAGCCGACGGTCTTCGTCAAGGTGGACGGCGGCTTCATGGCGCACCCGGTGCAGACCGGGCGCACCGACGGCAAGCGCGTGGAGATCGTCAGAGGGCTCGAAGCCGGCGCCGCGCATGCCGCCGCAGGCAGCTTCATCGTCAAGGCGGAGCAGGGCAAGGGCTCCGCGTCGCACACCCACTGAGCCCACGGAACGAAGAACACATGTTCGAACGCATCATCACCTTCGCCATCGCGCAGCGTTGGCTGGTCCTGCTCGCGGTCGCCGCGATGGCGGGGCTCGGCGTCTACAGCTACCAGAAGCTGCCGATCGACGCCGTGCCCGATATCACCAACGTGCAGGTGCAGATCAACACCGAGGCGCCGGGCTACTCGCCGCTCGAGGCCGAGCAGCGCATCACCTATCCGATCGAAACCGTAATGGCCGGCCTGCCCGGCCTGCAGCAGACGCGCTCGCTGTCGCGCTACGGCCTGTCGCAAGTCACGGTGATCTTCGACGACGGCACCGACATCTACTTCGCGCGGCAGCTCGTCAACGAGCGCATCCAGTCGGCGCGCACCCAGATGCCGGACGGCATCAGCCCGGCCATCGGGCCGATCTCGACCGGTCTCGGCGAGATCTACCTCTGGACCGTGGAGGCAGACGAGGGCGCGCGCAAGGCCGACGGCACGCCCTACACGCCGACCGACCTGCGCGAGGTGCAGGATTGGATCATCAAGCCGCAGCTGCGCAACGTGGCCGGCGTGACCGAGATCAACTCGATCGGCGGCTTCGAGAAGGAGTACCAGGTGGCGCCGAACCCGGAACGCCTGTCGTCCTACGGCCTCACCATGGCCGACGTGGTGAGCGCGCTCGAGCGCAACAATGCCAACGTGGGCGCGGGCTACATCGAGCGGCGCGGCGAACAGTACCTGATCCGTACGCCGGGCCAGGCCCGCGGCATCGAGGACCTGAACAACATCATCCTGGGCAATGTCGGCGGCGTCGCGATCCGTGTGCGCGACGTGGCCGAGGTCGGCATCGGCCGCGAGCTGCGCACCGGCGCGGCGACCGACAACGGCCGCGAAGTCGTGCTCGGCACGGTGTTCATGCTGATCGGGCAGAACAGCCGCTCGGTGTCGCAGGCCGTCGACCTCAAGATGCAGGAGATCAACCGCACGCTCCCCGCGGGGGTGAAGGCGGTCACGGTGTACGACCGCACGGTGCTCGTCGACAAAGCGATCGACACGGTCAAGAAGAACCTGCTCGAAGGCGCGGTGCTGGTGATCGCCGTGCTGTTTTTGTTTCTCGGCAACATCCGCGCCGCGCTCATCACCGCGATGGTGATTCCGCTGTCGATGCTGTTCACCTTCAGCGGCATGGTGAGCCAGAAGGTCAGCGCCAACCTCATGAGCCTGGGCGCGCTCGACTTCGGCATCATCGTGGACGGGGCGGTGGTCATCGTGGAGAACTGCGTGCGGCGGCTCGCGCATGCGCAGGCCCATGCCGGGCGCGCGCTGACGCGGCGCGAACGCTTCCACGAGGTGTTTGCCGCGGCCCAGGAAGCGCGCCGGCCGCTGCTCTACGGGCAGCTGATCATCATGATCGTGTACCTGCCGATCTTTGCGCTCACCGGCGTCGAAGGAAAGATGTTCCACCCGATGGCGTTCACCGTGGTGGTCGCCCTGCTCGGCGCGATGATCCTCTCGATCACCTTCATTCCTGCGGCGGTCGCCCTTTTCATTGGCCACAAGGTGGCCGAGAAGGAGAACCGTCTCATGCAATGGGCACGCCGCGCGTACGCGCCGCTGCTCGACCGCGCGATGAATGCCAGGCCGGTCGTGGTCGCCTTCGCGATCGTGGCGGTGGTGCTGTCGGGCCTGGTGGCCACACGGCTGGGCAGCGAGTTCGTGCCGAGCCTCAACGAAGGCGACTTCGCGGTGCAGGCGCTTCGCATCCCAGGCACCAGCCTGAGCCAGTCGGTCGAGATGCAGATGCAGCTCGAGCGCAGGCTCAAGGAGCGCTTTCCCGAAATCGACCGCGTGTTCGCGCGCACCGGCACGGCCGAGATCGCGTCCGACCCGATGCCGCCGAACATCTCCGACGCCTACGTGATGCTCAAGCCGATGGACCAGTGGCCCACGCCGCGCAAGACCCGCGATGAGTTGCTGGCCGCGGTGCAGGAGGAACTGGCCGCGCTACCCGGCAACAGCTACGAACTCTCGCAGCCGATCCAGCTGCGCTTCAACGAGCTGATCTCGGGCGTGCGCAGCGACGTGGCCGTCAAGGTCTTCGGCGACGACATGGACGTGCTGAACGACACTGCCAACGCGATCGCCGGCGTGCTCGGCGCCGTGAGCGGTGCGGCCGAGGTCAAGGTCGAGCAGACCACGGGGCTGCCGATGCTCACGGTGGACATCGACCGCGGCAAGGCGGCGCGCTACGGGCTCAACATCTCGGACATCCAGGACACCGTGTCGATCGCCGTGGGCGGGCGCGAAGCCGGCACGCTTTTCGAGGGCGACCGGCGCTTCGACATCCTGGTGCGGCTGCCCGAGGCGCTGCGCGGCGACATCGCGGCCATCCAGCGCCTGCCGCTGGCGCTGCCGCGTTCGGGCGATGCGGCCGGCGGGGCCAAGACCCACTTCATCCCGCTCGGCGAAGTCGCCACGCTGCGGCTCGCGCCCGGTCCGAACCAGGTCAGCCGAGAAGACGGCAAGCGCCGCGTGGTGGTGAGCGCCAATGTGCGCGGGCGCGACCTGGGCTCGTTCGTGAGCGAGGCCGGAGAGGCGATTCAACAGAAGGTCAAGGTGCCGCCGGGCTACTGGACCACCTGGGGCGGCCAGTTCGAGAACCTGCAGTCGGCCACGCGCCGGCTGCAGGTGGTGGTGCCGGTGTCGCTCCTGCTGGTCTTCATGCTGCTGTTCGCGATGTTCGGCAACGTGCGCGACGGATTGCTCGTGTTCACCGGCATTCCGTTCGCGCTCACGGGCGGCATCGTGGCGCTCTGGATGCGCGGCATTCCACTCTCGATCTCGGCCGCGGTCGGCTTCATCGCGCTGTCGGGCGTGGCGGTGCTGAACGGGCTGGTGATGATCTCGTTCATCCGCAACCTGCGCGAAGGCGGCATGCCGCTCGACGCCGCGATCCGCGAAGGCGCGCTCACGCGGCTGCGGCCCGTGCTGATGACCGCGCTCGTGGCGTCGCTCGGCTTCGTGCCGATGGCCATCGCCACGGGCACCGGTGCCGAGGTACAGCGCCCGCTGGCCACCGTGGTGATCGGCGGCATTCTTTCGTCGACCGCGCTGACGCTCTTCGTGCTGCCGATCCTCTACCGCATGGTGCACCGGCGCGCCGAGGAAGCGGAAGAAGCGCTCGCCGAGCCGGACGCCGCCGCGGGCTGAACTCAGGCACCCGCCGCGAGCGCAAGGGCGTCGGCGCCGGCCGGGAAGTGCAGGCGGTCACCAGGGTCGGTGGCCGCCTGCCAGACGGCCTCGGCGACGTCCGCTTCGGTGGTCACGGCCGGCATCGTCGTGAACATCTCGAAGACCGACTGCGCGAAGGGTGCATAGGCTTCGGTCACCAGCCCCTGCATGCGCGCCTCGCCGTTGGCGGCGAAACGCGTGGTCGGCGCATAGCCGGGTTCGACGAGCTTCACGCGAATGCCGAAGCCCGCGAGTTCGTGCGCGAGCGAGGCGGTGAAGCCCTGGATCGCCGTCTTGCTGGCGGTGTACGTGGCCACCAGTGGCATCGGCGCCAGCGTGGCGCTCGATGTCACGTTCACCACCACGCCGCGCCGGCGCTCGCGAAAGGCGGGCAGCACCGCCTGCGTCATCGCCATCACGCCGAAGGTGTTGGTCTCGAAGAGCTCGCGTACCGTGGCCATCGGCGTGGCCTCGAATGCGCCGAAGAGGCCGATGCCCGCGTTGTTGACGAGCACGTCGATGGGCCCGGCCGCTTCGAGTGCGGCTGCGATGCTCGCGGGCTGCGTGACATCGAGCGGCAGCACGCGCATGCGCGGCGAGTCGGGCAGAAGATCGCCGCGCGGCGTGCGCATGGTGGCGACGACGTGCCAGCCCATGGCATGGAAATGGCGGGCGGTCTGCAGGCCGTAGCCGGACGAGCAGCCAGTGATCAGGACGGTGGCGGTGTTCATGGTGTTCCTTGCTGGTGGTGTGTGAGGCCTCGACGATAGAAGGACCGGGACGGACTTTCTACAATCGGGAGTCCACATTCCATTGGCAGGAGTCCAGGCATGACCGTCGATCCGTTGGCCGAGGTGATCGCCATCCTCCAGCCGCGCGCCGTTTTCTCGAAGGTGATCAGTGGCGCAGGGCGGTGGGGCGTGCGCTATTCGGCGTTCGAGCAACCCAGCTTCTGCACCATGCTCGAAGGCAGCTGCCTGCTCGCGCTCGATGGGCACGCGCCGATCACGCTCACGGCCGGCGACTTCGTCCTGCTGCCGGCAACGCCCGGCTTCACCATGACCAGCCTAGCGCCGGGGCCCGCCGTCGCCATCGATGCGCTGGCCGCCGCGGCCGGCAGCAACAACAGCGGCGGCGCCGGCGAGGTCCGGCATGGCACGCGCACCGGCCGCGCGGAGGTGCGGATGCTCGGCGGCTACTTCGCGTTCGGATCGCCCGACGCCGCCATGCTGGTGTCGTTGCTGCCGGCCGTGCTGCATGTGCGGGGCTCGGAGCGGCTGCCGCTGCTGGTTCGCCTGGTGCGCGACGAATCACTCGAGCGGCGGGCCGGCCGCGAACTGGTGCTCACGCGTCTCGTCGAGCTGCTGCTGATCGAGGCGCTGCGCACCGCGCCCGGCGACGCGGCGCCGCCGGGCCTGCTGCGCGGCCTGGCCGACGCACGGCTGGCTGCCGCGTTCCGGCAGATGCACGGCCATCCGGGCCGCGCATGGACGGTGGCGCAGCTCGCCCGCAAGAGCGCACTCTCACGCTCGGCCTTCTTCGACCGTTTCACGCGCGCGGTCGGCATGCCGCCGATGGAATACCTGCTGTCGTGGCGCATGGCGCTCGCCAAGAACCTGCTGCATCGCGACGGCCTGGCAATCGCGCAGGTGGCGGAGCGCGTGGGGTACGGCTCGGCCAGCACCTTCAGCACCGCGTTCAGTCGCCATGTGGGGCAACCGCCGGGGCTGTATGCACGGGTGGGCGAAGAGGCGCTTCGCGCCTGAGGGCCGAGGCAGCCCCTCAGGCGCGCAGGTCCAGCCCCCGCCACGCCTCGAACATCTCGACCTGCTTGTGCAGCCAGTCCGCAGGCGCCGAGTTCGTGCCCCAGTGGTGCAGCCGTCCGGCGGCTTCGCCGATGTTCCACAGGTGCCGAAGCTGCACGAAGAGCGGCAGCGCCGCGATGTCGCGCTCGCTGACTTCGCCGCCGCCCACGCGGTAGCCGCGCAGGTAGTGCGTCCAGCGCTCGCGCAGCACGTCGTCGGGTTCCTTGAGGTTCTTGCGCATCAGGTGCGACCATGGAAGCACGCCGAGCTCGTACGCGAGAAAGCCGGGGCCCGCATCGTCGAAGTCGAAGAACACCGACCGCGCGGTGCCGGCCGCGTCGGTGTACACATGGTTGTTGAAGCCGTGCGTGTCGCCATGGCAGATCACGCGCGTCAGTCCGCCCTCGACCGCGGCGAGCTCGTCGACGAGGCGGTGCGTCAGGCTGCGGTACGCATCGAACAGCGCGGCATCGAGTTCCGGATGCGTCCGGAGGTGGACCAGGGTCCTGCCCGCCAGATGGTGGCCGTCGATCGTGTAGCGGCTGGGCGGGCCCGCGTAGTCGCGCGCTGCCTCGTGGATGTGGGCCAGGGTGCGGGCCGTCAGTTCGTAGTCGGCGAGCGAGTCGGGCGTGGTGCCTTCGGCATGGTGGAACAGGGCCAGTGCGCGCGGTCCTTCGGGAAACCGCAGCCGGATGTGCGTGCGCCCGTCCGCCGTCGGCACCGGCGCCGCCACGCCCGCGCCCTTGGCCGCCAGGTGGGCGAGCAGCGCGAGTTCGAAGTCGATGTTGAAGTCGCCGCGCGGACGGATCGAGTACAGGCGCGCCACGTAGCGGGTGCCGTCGATCGAATGCAGCGCGTAGTTGTCGTTCAGGCCGCGGCGGATCAGGTGGCACTGCCGCACGGCGATGCCGTGGTGCTGCGTCACCCATCGCACCACCGAGGCATGCGCGGCGGTGGTGTGGGTGGCGACGAGATCGGGGTCGTGGTCCCAGGTCTTGATTGGCGTGTCGACCACCTCACGCATCAGCGGCCGTCGGTGCATGGCAGGCGACGCACAGCCTGTTCGCTTCGGGTTCGCGAACAGATGCGCCGTGGTAGTCGTGGGGGTGGTGCGGGCGAAGGCCTGAAAAGCACAGGCTGCGGTCGAAATCGCTGACGCCGAGGAAGACATGGGAAAACATTCGGGGTCCTTGGTTACACCCCCATTGTCTCAGTGCCGACCTGCGCAGGCATCGGCGGGCCGCCAGCCGACGCCGCGCGCACTCAGAACTTGTAGCTCAGCGTCGCCACCGCGTTGCGCGGCGTGCCGAAGAACGCCTGTCCGTCGATGTTGCTGTAGTAGCGCTTGTCGAGCAGGTTCTCGATGTTGAGCTGCAGCGACAGCTGCGGCGAGAACGCATAGCGCGCCATCAGGCTCACGACCGCGCGCGAGCCTTGGGTGTAGCGCATGTCGACGCCGCCCACGCTGTACGGGTGGTACACGCGGTTCTGCCAGTTGGCGCCGCCGCCGACGGTGAGCCGGTGCCAGGCGCCCGGCAGGCGGTAGCTGGTGAAGAGCGTGGCCTGCGTGGTCGGCATGGTGGGGTTGATCCGGTCGCCGCTGCCGTCGCGGCCGAGCGTGCGTGCGATGCCGCCGTTCAGCTGCCAGCCTTCGGCCAGCTCGCCGGACACCTGCAGCTCGATGCCCTTGCTCGTCACGCCGCGCGCGCCGTAGTAGGCGCCTTCGGTCGAGTTGGGCACGAGCCGGGTGCCGTCGCGCTGTGCGACGTTCTCCTGCTCGGCGCGGAAGACGGCGATCGATGTGTTGAGCTTGCCGTTCAGGTGCTCGCCCTTGATGCCGACCTCGTAGCTGCGGCCGGTGACCGGGTCGAGGTAGGCGCCGCTCGCGTCGCGGTAGTTCTGCGGCTGGAAGATGTCGGTGTAGCTCGCATACAGCGAGACGCTCTCGTTCAGGTCGTACACCAGGCCCGCATAGGGCGTGAACACCTCGTGGCGGCGCGTGGCGCGGTCGTCGTCCGAGAGGCGGTGCGAGCGCCAGTTGTTCTGCCGGCCGCCAACGATGAGCTTGAGCGAATCGGCCAGCGACAGGCGCGCGGCGCCGTAGTAGCCGGTCTGGCGCGTCTTGTTGACGGCTGTCACGTCGAGCGCGCCCCAGCTCGGCTCGGCGTATGCGCCGTTCCAGAGATAGAAATTGCCGGTGCTGGGCAGCGGGCTGTTGCGCGCATGGTTGGCCTCTTCGTATCGCGAGACGCTGTGCGTGATGCCCACCACGAGCTCGTGCTGCCTGCCGAGCAGCCGGAACGGCCCGGTCGCTTGCAGGTCGAGGCTGTTCTGTCGGAACGCGTGTTCGAAGTAGCCCGGCAGCGAGCCCAGGCCGGTGCCGCTCAGGCGGTCGAGCCCGCCGAAGAGGTACAGCAGCTTGGCGTTCTGCTTGCTGTCTCGATGCGACGCGTTGGCCTTGAGCGTCCACCCGTTGTCGAGCCGGTGCGCCAGGTTCGCGAACGCCGTGGTGCTGGTCGTGTCCCAGTGCGTCCACGGCGTGCCGATGGTCTTGCCCGCGTCCCAGCGCGTCGGCCCGCCGTCGGAAAAGGTCAGCGGCAGGCCGCCCCAGGTCGACGAGGTGGGCCGGTTGGCTTGCGAGTCGATGCCCACGCTCAGCGTCGTGTCGGGCGAAAGATCGGCGTCGACCACGCCGTAGAGCACGTGCTTGCGCCCGTGGTACATGTCGATGAACGAATCGCGGTCTTCCGTCATGCCGATGAAGCGCGCACGCACGCGGCCGTCGGCCGTCACCGGCGTCGAGAGGTCGATGGTGGCGCGGCGCAGGTTCCACGAGCCCAGCGCGAGCGACGCGGTGCCCGCGAACACGCGGCTGTCGGCGTGCTTGCGCACCAGGTTGACCGAGGCCGACGGATTGCCCGCGCCGGTCAGCAAACCCGTGGAGCCGCGCACCACCTCGATGCGGTCGTACAGCACCGGGTCATTGGTCGAGGCGCCGAAGAAGTCGGTCGTGACGTTGGTCGGCACGCCGTCGTACTGGTAGTTGTCGATGTAGAAGCCGCGCGCGTAAAGATCGGTGCGGTCGCTGTCGGAGCTGACCGAGAAGACGCCGGGAACGCTCTTCATCGCCTGGCCCAACGAGAGCAGGTTCTGGTCGTCGATCTGCTGGCGCGTGATGACGGTCACCGATTGCGGCGTTTGCCGCAGCGAGAGCGCAAGCCCGGTGGCGGCGGCCGTGGCGGGCGTGGTGTAGGCGCCGGTGCCTTCGGTGGTGCCGCTGCGGTCGGCCTCGGCCAGGACGGTGATCGGCGCCAGCGTGGCGATGCCCGCAGCGCTGCCGTCCGCACCGCTGCGGCTCAGCGTGTAGCTGCCGTCGCTGCGCAAGGCGAGCTGCAGGCCGCTGCCGGCGAGCAGCCGCTCGGCGGCCTCGCGCGCGGTGTAGCGGCCCGACACCGCCGGGCTGCTTCGGCCCTGCGTGAGCGCCGGGTCGAACGACAGCGCGATGCCGCTGCCCGCCGCGAAGCTGGCCAGTGTGCGTCCGAGCGGTCCGGCGGGAATGTTCCAGCTCCGGGGCGTGGCCGCGTCGAGTGTCGCTTCGCCGGCCGCGAAGGCGGGCATGCCCGCGCCCGCGAGCCCGCCGAGGGCGAGCGCCAGCACGGCCTGGCGAAGGGCGGAAAGGGCGCGAAGAGAAGGAGGAAGAGAAAGTGGCATGTCGTTCGGACCGGTGGAAGAAGGAGGCGTGTTCACTCCCTTGCCAGCCGAAACGAAAAAAAGTCTCACCCCGCCACGGAAATATTTTTTCTGGCCGGTGCCGGCACCAGCGTGACCCAGTGTCCGCGCAGGCGTCTCACCGCATCCACCGGGTAGGTCGACACCAGCATGCGCAGCACGCGGTCGGTGTCGTCGAGGGGAAACGCGCCCGAGATGCGCAGGTCGGCCACGGCCGCGTCGCACTGCAGCAGGCCGGGCCGGTGGCGCGACAGCTCGGCCGCAAACTCGGCCAGGCGCATGCCGTCGGCCATCAGCATGCCTTGCGTCCAGGCCGCGTCGGCCGCATCGGCCGGCGTGAAATCGCCGATGCGCTCGGCCGTGAAGCGCGCCTGCTGCGGCGCCGCGAGCACGCGCGATGCGGCCCGGTGCGGCGCGATGCGCACCGCGCCTTCGAACACCGCGATGCGTGTCGCGCCGCCGTCGTCGTCGCCGGTGCGCACGCTGAAGCGGGTGCCCAGCGCTTCCATTACGCCGCTTTGGGTCGCCACGCGGAACGGCCGGTGCACGGCTGTGCTGGTGTCGGGCGCGGTCGCGACCAGGATCTCGCCCGTGCGCAGCACCAGCAGGCGCTCGGCCGCGTCGAAGCGCACGTCGATCGCGCTCGCGGTGCCGAGCGTCACGCTGCTGCCGTCGGCCAGGCGCAGCACGCGGCGTTCGCCGGTCGCGGTCCGGTGCTCGGCGGTCCAGCCGCGCTCGGTGGCGAGTTGCCAGCCGAGCCAGCCTGCGGGCACGGCCGCCGCCAGCGCGGCCAGCCGACCGACCGCGGCGCGCCGTCCGCCGTGCCGGCGTTCGGTCCGCGCCAGCGACGGCATCGCGAGCGACGAGGGCAGGGCGCCGAGCTTGTTCATCAGCAGCTCGGCGCGGGCCCAGGCGCGGGCGTGGTCGGGGTGGCTCTGGCGCCAGCGCTCGCAGGCGCGGCGGTCGTCGTCGGAGGCGGCGCTGTCGTTCAGCCGCATCAGCCATTCGGCGGCCTCGTCGAGCACGCGCGGCGCGAGTGCGTCCATGCCGTTCACGCCGCTCAGCCTTCCATCAGCGCCAGGCAGCCGCGAAAGCCCTGCTGCATGTAGCGCTTCACCGTGGCGAGCGACACGCCCAGTTCGCGTGCGATGTCCTCGTACTTCCAGCCATCGATCTGCGACAGCAAAAATGCGCGGCGCGCGGCCGGCTTGAGCGCATCAAGCATGGCGTCGATCTCGTGCAGCGTCTGCAGGATCGCCAGGCGCTGCTCGGGCGAAGGTGCCTCGGGCTTGGGCATCGCGGCCAGCGCCTCGAGGTATGCGCGCTCGAGCGCCTGGCGCTGGTACCAGTTGACGAGGATGTTCTTGGCCACGCTCGTGAGGTAGGCGCGCGGCTGCACGATCACTTCGGGATGGCGTGCGGTGAGCAGGCGCGTGAAGGTGTCCTGCGCCAGGTCGGCCGCATCGCTCGGATTGCCGAGCTTTCGGCGCAGCCACGACTGCAGCCAGCCGTGGTGGTCGCTGTAGAGGGTGCGGACTTGCGGGTGGGCAGCTTGGACGGCTTGGGCGGCGGGCATGGCTTGCGGCACGCCGGCCGGGCCGACGTTGTCAAATAAGAAGCATTCTCATTCTAGCCGGCCCTGCCCACGCCGGGCAGCCGCCTAGAACTTCCCGCGCAACGTCACCATCGCGCTGCGCGGCTCGCCATAGACGTTGCCCCATGCCGGCGCGCCGATGGTCTGGTAGTAGGTCTTGTCGAACAGGTTGCTCACGTTCAGCGCGGCCGACCAGTTGCGGTTGATCTGGTAGCCGATGCGCGCGCCCCAGACCGCGTAGGAGGCCTGCTCGAGCGTGATCGCGCCCGTGGTGCGCGAGCTTGCGGTCTGGAAGTTGACGCCGCCGCCCACGGTCCACGCGTTGAGCGCGCCGGGCAGGCGGTAGTCGGTCCACAAGCGCAGCATGTGCTTCGGCGAATAGGTGCTCGCGAAATCGATGCCGGCGTTCGCGGTGTCGTTCAGGTACCTGAATTCGTTGAAGGTGTAGCCCGCGAACACCTGCCAGCCGCGCGCCACCTCGCCGCTGATTTCCGCGTCGAAGCCCTGGCTGCGCACCTTGCCGGTGGACACGTAGCAGTAGGTGCTGCGCGAGCAGACGTTGGTCAGGTCTTCCTGCGCGCGGTTGTTCTGGTCGACGCGAAACAGCGCCAGCGACGCATTGACCTTGCCATCGAGCAGCTCGCCCTTCAGGCCCAGTTCGTAGTTGCGGCCCTTCACCGGCGGCAGCATGTCGCCGGCGGCGGTCAGCGCGTTCTGCGGCTGGAAGATGTCGGCATAGCTTGCGTACGCCGACCACTGCGGGTTGAGTGCGTAGACCAGGCCGCCGTAGGGCGTGAGGACGCCGCTCTCGCGGTACGGATCGACGGTGGCGGCGCCGGTCATGCGGTCGCGTTCGTTGGCCCGGTAGCGCGTGACGCGGGCGCCGAGCACCAGCGTCAGCGGATCGCTGAGGCTCAGGCGCGCCACGCCGTAGGCGCCCGACTGCGTGATGCGCGTGTCGGTGTCGCCGCCGCGGTAGCGGTTGGCCAGGAAGGTGGCGCGGCTCGGCTCGGGGATCGCCGAAACCGGCGCGAAGACGTTGTTGGCGACGCCGGGCAACTGGATCAGCGAGAAGTCGCTGTGGTTGCGCATGCGGGCGGTGTTGGCGCCGAAGTTCACCGAGTGCTTGCGGCCGAAGGCCTCGAACTTGCCGTCGACGGCAACGTCGAGCGTCTTGTTGTCGGTCTCGAAATCGAACAGCCCGGCGTACATCACGTTGCCCCTCAGGGTCGCCGGGTTGACGGCCCCGAGCGCGAAGGCGTACTTGATGTCCTGCGCCTCGCGCACGTAGCCCGCCGTGACCTTGAGCGACCAGTCGGCATTGAAGCGGTGCGCGAGTTCGGCGAATGCCGAGGTCTGCGCGCTTTCCCAGCGGTTCCAGTCGGCCGCCAGCGAGGTCGAGCGGCGCAGGTGCAGATCGGCGCCGTTGCTGTAGCGCGGCAGGCCCTGGAAGAACGGCCGCGCGCGCAGCGTCTCGTGGCTGGCGCCGACGGTGAGCAGCGTCTGCGGGCCGAGGTCGGCCTCGAGCACGGCATACAGCACGCCGTTGCGGCTCTTCGCGTGGTCGTAGAAATAGTCGCGGTCGTTGGCACTGCCGACGACGCGGCCGCGCAGCGTGCCTGCTTCGTTCAACGGGCCGCTCGCATCGACCTCGGCGCGGTAGTTGTTCCATGAGCCCGCGCCGGCCGACACCTGAAGTTGCTTGTCAGCCGTCGGGCGCTTGCGCACCAGGTTGATGGTGGCGCTCGGCGAACCGGCGCCTTGCAGCAGGCCGGTGGCGCCGCGCACCACCTCCACGCGGTCCAGCGTGGCGGCATTGCTCGTGAAGCTGTTGGCCTGCGGATAGTAGAAGGCGCGGTTCACGCCGTCGTACTGGTAGGTGTCGACGCGAAAGCCGCGCGAATAGACATAGCGCCCGCCCATCGGGCTGTCGTACATCGTGATGCCCGTCGACTGAGCCAGCACGTCGTCGATGGTGTTCAGGTTCTGGTCGTCCATCTTCTGGCGCGTGACCACCGTGACCGACTGCGGGATCTCCTTGAGCGTCTGCTCGCCCTTGCCCACGGTCACGCGGCGGCTGGCATACGAGCCCGAGCCCTCGGTGACCGCGCTGCGCTCGGCCTGCGCCGTGACGCGCACTTCGCTGAGCATCGGCGCGCCCGCGCCCGCCGATGCGGCGGAGGGGCTCGCGCCGGCCGCCTGCTGCTGGCGCAGCGTGTAGCCGCCGCCTTCGCGCGGCACCGCTTCGAGGCCGGTTCCCGCGAGCAGGCGCGCGAAGCCTTCGCCCACTGCATGGCTGCCGCGCAGGCCACTGGTGCGGCGGCCGTCGGTCAGCGACGGGTCGAACGACAACGTGACGCCGGCCTGCGCGGCAAAGCGCGACAGCGCCGGGCCCAGTGCGCCTGCGGGAATGTCGTGGGCCGCGGTGGCTGCGCCGGCGGGCGGGTTCGCCTGCGCTGCGGCCGTGCCGCCCGAAGCGGCGAGCGCGATGGCCAGGCAGAGGGAAGATGGGCGCAGGGCTGCGTTGCGGGAAGAGGGCGTTGGCATGGTCGGTGGTGGTCCTGTTCTTGCCGCACTTGCAGTGCGGCTCCATGGCTTGCCCGACGAACCACCAAAAGGGGACAGGGCCGGCGAAAAAATCTCAGGCCGGCGCCACCGTCACCCACCACCGCGTGCGCATGAGAACCTGCACCGGCAGCGTGCTCGCCACCATCGACAGCACGTAGTCGGTGTCGCGCAGCTGAAAGGCGCCGGAGATGCGCAGGTTCGCGACCTCCGGGCTGCAGTGCAGCAGCCCGGGCCGGTAGCGCGACAGCTCGGTGCAGAAGTCGGCCAGGCGCATGTTCTCGGCGTAGAGCACGCCCTGCGTCCAGGCCTGGCTCTCCGGGGACACCGCGGCGAGGGCCGAGGCGCCCTGGCCGCTCAGCACGGTCTGCTGGCCGGCGGCCACCACCGCGGCCGGCGACGAGGCACCTCGCAGGGTGACCTCGACGGCGCCTTCGGTGACGGCCAGCCGCACGGCAGGCCCGTGCGTTGCCGCGGTCTCCGCGTCGTCCTGCCGCACGGTGAAGCGCGTGCCCAGCGCGCGAAGCCGGCCCTGCACCGTCTCGACGACGAACGGCCGCGCATCGGCGGCGGTGCTGACCCTGATCGCGCCGGCGCGCAGTTGCACCGTGCGCTGCAGGCCGTCGATGCGCACGTCGATCGCGCTGCCGGTGTCGAGCAGCACGCGGCTGCCGTCGACCAGGTGCACCTCGCGCCGTTCGCCGGTGGCGGTGGCGTGGTCGGAAGTCCAGCTGTCCCACGGCGCGAGGCGCCAGCCGAGCCAGGCGGCCGGCGCGGACGTGGTCACGAGGGCCAGCGTGCGCAGCGCGGCCCGTCGGTTGCCGCGGGCCTGCCGCGCGAGCACCGGCACGCCGACCGCTGCGGGCACGGCACCGAACTTCTGCGACAGGCGCTCGGCGCGCCGCCATGCGTGCTCGTGGGCCGGGTCCGCATGGCGCCAGGCCGCGCAGGCGGCGTGGTCCGCTGCGCCGGCCTGGCCCGAGTGCAGCCGCACCAGCCACTGCGCGGCCTCGCGCAGCACGGCGGCATCCGGCACTGGCGGCAACGCACTCACGGGTGCACCCTTGGCGCTGCGCGCCTTCCCGCCAAGCGGGAGCGAGCTTGCTTGGGGCGGCCCGGCGCGGCGCTCACTCGACCAGCGCCAAACAACGCTCGAAGCCCAGCGCCATGTGGCGCTTGACGGTGCGTTCGCTGATGCCCAGGCGCTCGGCGATCTGCGCGTAGGTCAGCCCCTCGAGTTGCGACAGCACGAAGGCCTCGCGCGCCTTGGGCGGCAAGCCGTCGAGCATCGCGTCGATCTCGTCGAGCGTCTGCAGCAGCTGCAGGCGGTCTTCGGGCGACAGTGCCAGCGCCTCGGGCATCAGCGCGAGCGCCTCGAGGTAGGCGCGCTCCAGGGCCTGCCGGCGCCAGTGCTCGCTGACCACGCCCTTGGCCAGCGTGGTCAGGTAGGCGCGCGGTTCGCGCAGCGTGGGCAGCACCTGCGGGCGCAGCAGCACGCGCACGAAGGTGTCTTGCGCCAGGTCGGCGGCGCTGTGCGTGCAGCCCAGGCGCCGGCGCAACCAGCTGCTGAGCCAGCCGTGGTGCTCGGTGTAGAGCGCCTGCATGGCGCGGGTGTCGGCGGGAGACATGAAGGAGGAAGAAGACGCCAATGCAATTGAGAACTAATCTCATTTTATAAGCATCGATGCCCGGCCGCGCCGCGCGGGCTTTTGGATGGCCCTTTTTTCGGCCTCGTTGCGCATGTAGGGGAGAGGTGCTTTTTTGTTGGCGCCTCGTCCGCCCACTCACCCCGCCCGATGCCTTCTTCCATCCTTGCCCATCCGGGCCTTGCCGTCCTTTCCCGCCTCGCGGCCGCTGTGCTCGGCGGCTATGCGCTGGCTGCCGCGCTGGCCGTGTTTGTGGGCGCGGTGCTGCCGTCCGCGCGCGCCGATGCGGTGCTGGCGGGCATGCAGCTCGGCTTTGTCGCTTATCCGCTTGCCGTGATCTGGGCTTTTTCGCCGGTGCCACTGGCCCGCATGTGGGCCGGCCTTCTCGTGCCGACTGCCGCGCTCGCAGCATGCGGCTGGCTGTGGCCGCGCCTGGGAGGCTGAGATGGGCAGTGCTGGCGAAGGCGGCTTCCGCCAGGCGCAGGCCTGGCTGCACACCTGGTGCGGGCTGTGGTTCTCGTGGCTGCTGTTCGCGGTGTTCCTCACCGGCACGCTGGCGGTGTTCGCCGAGCCGATCTCGCACTGGATGACGCCCGAGCACCATGCCGAGGAAGAGAAGGCGGCGGACACGCCGAACGGCACGGAGGCCGGCCGAGCGCAGCGCCTTGCCTGGGGCGCGGCCTACATGGCCGAGCACCACCCGTCGGCGCCGATGTGGGAGATCTGGCCTTCGGATGCGCAGGGCGGCGGTGGGCTCACCGTGTACTGGTTCGATGCCAGGCAGCAGTACGTGGCCGCCAAACTGGACCCGCGCACCGGCGCGCCGCTGGCCGCGCAGACGCAGACGCACACGCCGGCGCGCGACACCTTCGGCGGCCAACATTTCATCGACCTGCACTACGAACTGCATGCGGGCCGCATCGGCCTGTGGACCGTGGCCATCGCGACGCTGGCCATGCTGGTGGCGCTGGTCTCGGGCGTTGTCACGCACAGGCGCATCTTCAAGGACTTCTTCACCTTCCGGCCGAAGAAGGGCCAGCGCAGCTGGCTCGATGCGCACAACACCGCCGCGGTGCTCACGCTGCCCTTCCAGTTCATGATCGCCTACACCGGCATCGTCATTTCGGGCATGACCTTCCTGCCCGCGGGCAAGCTCGTGCACTACGGCAGCGACCCGGTCGCAGAGCGGCAGTTCGTGGCCGAAATGAACGGCGGCGGCCGGCCGGCGCCGAGCGGTAACGCAATGCCCGTGCCGGATCTCGAAGCCTTCGCCGCGCGCGGCCAGGCGCTCATGGGCCAGCCGGTGCGCGCGATCGTGATCGACCATCCCGGCGATGCCGCGGCACGCATCGGCGTCTACGGCTGGAACGGCGACGCCGACACGCTGCACCGGCTGAGCGCCACCACCGGCATGGCCATGTTCTCGGCCGCCACGGGCGAGACGCTGCAGGTGCGCCTGCCCGGCATGGCCGACGGCGGCGCCGCGGCGCGCGCGCAATCCGCAATGGGCGGCCTGCACAAGGCGACCTTCGGCGGCTGGGCCGTGAAGTGGCTCTACTTCGTTTGCGGACTGGCCGGCGCCGCGATGATGGCCACGGGCGCGATCCTGTTCATGGTCAAGCGCCGGGGCCGGCACGGCGGCGAGTTCGGCAGCGCCAGCGCGCGCGTCCATCGGTGGATCGAAGGGCTGAACGTGACCGCGACCGCGGGGCTGGGCATCGCCTGCGCAGGCTACCTCTGGGGCAACCGGATGCTGCCGCTGGACCTGGCGCACCGCGCCGAATGGGAATTAGGCGTCTTCTTCGGGCTCTGGCTGCTCGCACTGTTCCATGCGCTGCTGCGCCGTCCGAGCGCTGCCTGGCGCGAGCAGCTCGCGCTGCTGGCGGGGTTGTGCCTGCTGCTGCCGCTGTTGAACTTCGCGACCACCGGCGACCACCTGCCCGCGCAATGGCTGCGCGGCGACTGGGAAAGCGCGGGGGTCGAGGCGGTGTCGCTGGCCTTCGGCCTGGCCGCCGTGGGCGCCTTGCGTTTTATGCGCGGGCGCCGCGCGCAAGACACCGCGAAGGCGGTGCCATGAGCACCTTTAATGCGTCGCTGCTGGCGTTTGCGCTGGCCTTTGCCGGCATGGTTGCGCTGAGCTTTGCGATGGACCGCCATTTCGAGCAACTCACGCGTCGGCGCGACACGCCTCGCCTGCTGCGGGCGCTGCTGCGCGCGCTCGGCAGCCTGCTGATCGCTGCCGCGCTGGTGCCTTGCCTGCTTGCCTGGGGCGCCAGCGTGGGCATCGTCGTGTGGCTGTGTCTGCTGAGCGCGGGCGCGTTGGGCGTGACGGTGTTGCTGTCCTGCCTGCCGGGCCGCGCGCAGGTCAGGCCAGCTTCGCCCCCTCGCTGAGCAACTTCTCACGCAGTTCCCGCATCGGCACGCCGCGGACCTCGGCGCCGTGCGCCGCCGCCGCCATCGCCGCGGCCAGCCCGGCGGCGTGGCCCACGGCCATCGAGATGGTCATGACGCGAATCGCCGCGTGTGCGCTGTGCGTGGCCGAGATGCCGCGTCCCACCACCAGCGTGTTGTCGAAAGCCACCGGGATCAGGCTGCGGTAGGGGATCTGGTAGGCGTGGTCGTCGCCGAGGCCTTCGTACTGCAGTGCGCCGCCCGTGGCCGGGTGGATGTCGATCGGGTAGGCGCCGGCCGCAATGGCATCGGGAAACTGTTCGGGCAGCAGGAGTTCCTCGCTCGTCAGGATGTGGTCGCCGACGATGCGCCGGGTCTCGCGCACGCCGACCTGCGTTCCGAACGCGCGCAACTGGCCGTGCTCGCAGCCCGGCACGCATTGCCGAAGGTACTGCGCCGCCTTCCAGGCCTGCCTGCGGCCCTCGATCTCCGCGGCGCCCAGTGCCATCGCGTCCGTCGCGTCGATCCCGAGGCGGCTGATGTTGAACCAGGCATCGTCGCTGAACGGATCGCGGCTCGAATGCAGCGCAGCGCGCGCGAGCTGCCCGTCTTCATAGCCGCGCGCGGCCAGGGCGGCCACCTCTTCGCGAGAGAGCGCGTCGAAACGCGCGAAGTCGATCGGCCCGAAGCGGAACATCATCGTGGCCGGCTGCAGCGCCTCGCCGGCCTCGAGTTCCTGGAAGGCGGCGCCCGCACGCTTCATCGCGTCGATGTCGCCCGACGCATCGACGAGCACCTGGCCTTGCAGCGCGACGACGCCGCTTTTCGTGAGCACGAGCAGGCCATCGACGCGGCGCCCCGTCACCACGACGTCGAGCACGCTCGCGTGCAGCAACGGGCGTACCCCGGCCTCGCGCACCATGTCGTCGAGCACCAGCTTGAGCACTTCGGGCGCGTACTCGACGCGGTCCATGCGGTGGCCCGTCGACATCGTGAAGGTCGCATGCGCGCCGGCACCCCCGTAGCGCGTCAGGCGTTCGACCACTTCATCGGCCAGCCCTGCGACCACGCGGCGTCCGTTGGCGGTCTGCCAGCTGTTGAACTGCGCGACGGCGCCGGCCGTGGCATTGCCGCCGAGGAAGCCGTAGCGCTCGACCAGCACGACCGACGCACCCGCGCGTGCCGCCGCGACCGCGGCCATGGCACCCGCCACGCCGCCGCCGCAGACGATCACCTGCGCATCGATCGTGGCGGCGACGCGAAAACCGAGGGCGGCGCGGTCCATCACCGGTCCACCTTGATGCCGCGCGCCTGGATCACCTGCCGCCAGCGCGCCGCTTCTTCCTTCAGCAGCTGCGCCGTGGCATCCCGCGTGCGCACGACGGGCTCCAGGCCGCTGGCCGCAAAGCGTGTCTTCACGGTGTCGCTGTCGAGCGCCTGCGCGAGCAGGCCCTCGAGCCGCGCGAGGCCGTCTGGCGGGATGCTGCCCTTCGGCGCGACGATGGCCGCCCAGCCTTGCACCTCGAGGCTGGGCCGGCCCAGCGAGCGCAAGGTCGGCACGCCGGGCAACTCGGCCACCGGCGCCGGCGCAGACACAGCCAGCGCGCGCAGCCGGCCCGACTTGATGTGGGCGATGACGCTCGGCAGGTTCAGGAACCCGCACGACACCAGCCCGCCGATCAGGTCGGGCAGCAGCGCGCTCTCGCCCTTGTAGGGCACGCTGGTGACCGCGGTCTGGGTCTCGAGCGCGAACAGCTCCGCCGTGAGATGCGCCAGCGTGCCGTTGCCGCTGTTGCCCGCGGTGAGCGCACCGGGGCTGGCCTTGGCCTGGGCCACGAGCTCGGCATAGCTGGTGATCGCCGACGTTGCCGGCACAACCAGCACCAGCGGCTGCGCCGACACCATGCCCACCGCATCGAAGTCTCGCGCCACGTCGTAGCTGATCGACGGGTTGAGCACCGGGTTGATCACCATGCTGTTGCTGCCCATCAGCAGTGTGTGCCCGTCCTTGCTTTGTGCGGCCGCCATCACCCCGATGGCGCTTCCGGCGCCGGGCTTGTTCTCGACGATCACGCTCTGGCCCAGCTTCGGGGCCAGCAGTTCGGCCAGGATGCGCGCCGAGCTGTCGGCGCCGCCGCCCGGTGCGAACGGCACGATGATGCGCACCGTCTTGCTCGGCCAGGCCTCTGCGGCCCAGCCCGGTCCTGCGTGCGCGAGGGCCGCGGCAAGCGCAATGGCCGACAGGGCGGTGCGTCGGTTCGGGCGGAAAAGCGATGTGTTCATCCGTGGTGTCTCCTTCATTGGTGTGATTCGGGCATCTTAGAAAGCGCCGCCCAAGCCAGCCAATACCAAGATCGGCCGCTCCCATAACATGAGGGTATGTGGAGGCTCCCATGAACCTGAGGCAAATCGAGGTGTTCCGCGCAGTGATGCTCGCGGGATCGGTCACCGATGCGGCGCGGCTGCTCCATGTGTCGCAGCCCGGCATCAGCCGCATGCTCGCGCACATCGAACTGCAGTCGGGCTTGAGGCTGTTCGAGCGGCGCAAGGGCCGGCTGCTGCCCACGCCCGAGGCGCAGGTGCTGCATGCCGAGGTCGCCGAGGTGTATGGCGGCATCCGCCGGGTGAGCGAGCTCGCCGACGAGCTCAAGGCAGGCGCGAGGCTCTCGCTGCGCGTGCTCTGCAGCCCCAGCACGGCGCTCGTCGCGATGCCGCGCGCCGTGGCCAAGCTGGCGGGCGAGTATCCGGCGGCGAGGATCTTCATCGAGACGTTGCCCACGCGGGAGATGCTGGCGCGCCTGACCCACCGCGAAGCCGACCTCGCGATCTCGACGATCCCGACCGACAACGCCCTGCTGGCCTCGAAGGCCATCGGGAAGTGGCGCCTGGTCTGCGTGTTTCCGAAGGGCCATGCACTGTCGGCGAAACGCCTGCTGCACCCGCGCGACGTGCTTGCGGAGCGCCTGATCTCGTTCAGCCGCGACACGCCGCAGGGCCGCATCATCGACGACTGGTGCAGCAGCCGGAAGGTGAAGCCGGCGTCGTCGGTGGAGGTTCGCTCGGGCCAGATCGCCTGCGCGCTGGCTGCGAGCGGCGCGGGCGTCGCGATCGTCGACGACCTGACGGCGCACGCTTTCCGGAGCCAGGAACTGGACTTTCGCCCGATCGTCGGCAGTCCGACGCTCGGCATCTTCGCGCTCACGCACGCGGGTTTCGCAGGGTCGACGCTCGGCGACAGGATGGTCGCGCTCGCGGCGGCGTCGTTGAAGAACGCCGGCCGCGACTGAGGCGACTGCGCAGCGGTCTACCATTGCTGGGTCTTTCACAAGGATTTCTTCCCCATGACCATCGAAACGCAGGACGACGTCATCGCCCTCAAGCGCATCGGCCGGATCGTCTCCCTGGTGCTCCGGCAGATGCTCGATGCCGCAGAACCCGGCATGACCACGCGTGAGCTCGACCGGCTCGGCGAGCGCCTGCTCGACGAACACGGCGCGCGCTCCGCGCCGCGGCTGACCTACAACTTCCCGGGCGCGACCTGCATCAGCATCAACGAGGAAGCTGCTCACGGCATTCCGGGCGACCGCGTGATCCGCGCCGGTGACGTGCTGAACATCGACGTGTCGGCGGAGCTCGGCGGCTACTTCGCCGACACCGGCGGCACGCGCGTGGTGCCGCCGAGCACGCCGCAGAAGACGCGCCTGTGCCATGCCACGCGCACCGCTCTGGCCGAGGCCATGAAGAGCGCCAAGGCCGGCATGCCGATCAACGGCATCGGCGCGGCCATCGAGCGCACCGCCAAGGCCTACGGCTTCAAGGTCATCGAGAACCTCGGCAGCCACGGCGTCGGCCGCGCCCTGCACGAGGAGCCGGAACACATCGCCGGCTACTTCGACCCGTCGGACCGGCGCCTGCTCGAAGAAGGCATGGTCATCACCATCGAGCCCTTCCTGTCGACCAAGAGCCGCATCGTCTCGGAGACGGGCGACGGCTGGACGCTCGCGGGTGCCCGCGGCAACCTCTCGGCGCAGTACGAGCACACGATGATCATCACGCAGGCCGCACCGATCGTCGTCACGCTGCACTGACTCCACTGGCGGTCCGCTGCTGCACCCATCGCAGCGAGACCCAGGTGCCTTCGCCGCGGCGGCTCTCGATGCGCAGGCTGGCGTCGATGGCATCGGCCTGCTCCCGCAGGCCCACCAGGCCGTAGTGCCCCGGCGCACCGGCGCTCGGCTCGAAGCCGACGCCGTCGTCGCCGATCTCCAGTTCGACTTGTTCCTCGCCCGCGCGCCGCAGCCGGATCAGCAGGCGCCGCGCGCCCGCATGGCGCTCGACGTTGCGCAGCACCTCCTCGCACATGTGGAACACGGTCTCGGCGGGCTCGGCGGCGAGCGCGGCCAGCGCCGGCTCGATCTGGCAGTCGAGCTCGAGGCCCGAGCGCTCGCTGAGGTTCTTGGCCAGTTCGGCGAGCGCCGCGCCAAGCCCGATGTCGCGCACCGGGTTGCTGCGCAGCTGCTCGATCGCGCGGCGTGCCTCGTCGAGCCCGTCGCGCGCGGCGCGCTCGGCGCGCACCAGCTCGTCGGGCAGCGCATCGGGCCGGCTCGATGCGAGCCGCTTGAGGACGCGGATCTCGGTGAGCATGGCCATCATCGAATGCGCCAGCGTGTCGTGCAGGCCGCGCGCGAGGCGCAGGCGCTCGCGCACCACCGCGGCATCGCGCGACTCCTGCGCGAGCCGGTTGATCTGCCCGGTGCGCTGCTGCACGCGCTCGTCCAGTTCGGCATTGAGGCGGCGCAGCTCGTCGCGCTCGCGCTGCAGCGTGTCGAGCAGGCGGTCGAGCGCGCTGCCCAGCCGCGCGGCCTCGTCCACGCCATGCGGCACCTCGATGCGCGTTGCGCTGCCGGCCAGCACCGCGTCGGCCGAATGCGCGATCAGGCTCACGCGGCGCGTGAGCCGGCGCGCCACGATGATGCCGGTGACAGCGGCGCCGAGGCCCAGCAGGCTCAGCACGATCGAGATGCGCCACTCGATGGCGGTCGCGAAGGCCGCGACCGATTCGACCGGCTGGATCACCACACCCTGCCAGCCGAGCCGGCGCAAGGTGCCGTCGCGCGCGCTCGGCGGGCTTGCGATCAGGTAGGGGCGGTTGTCGAGCAGGCGCCGCGTGCGGATGCGCGTGGGCAGGTCGGCGCCGTCGTTGCCGAGCCCGGCCACCGCCGGGTCGAAGGGCGTGACCGGATCGCCCACGTCCTCCCAGCGCTGGCCCAGCAGCGCGGGCGGCCCATGGCGCACGATGCCGTCGCGGTCGATCAGCAGCCATTCGCCCGGTGAGGCGCGGATCTCCGACACCATCTTCTGTACCCAGCGCCAGCTGAGGTTCGCAGCGACCACGCCGATGATCGCGCCGTCGGCATTGCTGACCGGCGCGGTGAGCTTCAGGAAGCGTTCGGCCGGCGAGCGGCCTTCCTCGATCCATGCCGCGTCGAGGCCCTGCGAAAGCCACGCATGCTGGTTGACGTTCTGGCCGACCACCTGCGGGTCGGTCGCGGCCACGATGAAGCCGTCGGCGTCGGTCACCGCGAGCCAGATCAGGTCGGGCACGCCCTGGCGCACCGCCGCCAGCGAACGCTTCAGGCGCTCGCCCTCGCTTTGCTGCACGTCTTCGGACAGCATGGCCGCCACCACGCTCACCGCCTGCAGCCGCAGCAGCAGCGCGGTGTCGAGTTCGGCGTTGACGTGCTCGGCCGCGGCCTCGAGGCGCTGGCTGTGCTGCTCGAGCAGCGTCGCGCGCACGAAGCTGCGCAGCCACAGGTTCGCCGCCAGTGCCAGGCACAGGGTGAGCGCAATCAGCAGCCAGCCGATGGCGGCGGCCATGGATCGTCGGGGGTCGATGCGGCGCGCGAGGTTCATGGGGCCCGCGCATTCTCGCAAACAGCGGCCATGACTTTCGGCACGGGTAGTTCCCCTGAGACCTCGGGGTTTGTCTCGACTCGCCGCGTGACTTCCGGCAGGCGCGGCGGCGGCCGATTGCGGCAACAGTTGCATCCCATCGCGATCCGTGCCTCAGCGCGATGAAACCAACCCCCGAACGTGCCGCAACGCGATCGGCATGACATCGAATGGAGACAAAGCGAATGAACCCTTCTTCCCCGACCCAGACCGTGTCCGGCGCACCGCCGCGGCTGTTCGACAACCGCTGGTTCCAGCTGGTGGTCGGCATCGTCTGCATGATCGCCACCGCCAACATCCAGTACGCCTGGACCCTGTTCGTGCCCGAGATCCAGGGCAAGTTCGGCTGGGAGCGCGCCTCGATCCAGATCGCGTTCACCATCTTCGTGCTGGTGCAGACCTGGCTCGCGCCGATCGAAGGGTATTTCATCGACAAGTTCGGGCCCCGACTGATCGTGGCCTTCGGCGCGCTGTTCATCGGCGCGGCCTGGATCATCAACTCGCAGGCGACGACGCTGCTGGGCTTCTACATCGGCGCGGCCGTTGGCGGCATCGGCGTGGGCTCGATCTACGCGACCTGCATCAACAACGCGCTCAAGTGGTTCCCCGATCGCCGCGGTCTCGCGGTGGGCCTCACCGCGGGCGGCTACGGTGCCGGCTCGGCCGCCACCATCCTGCCGATCGCTGCGATGATCGAATCCTCCGGCTTCCAGGAAGCCTTCCTGTTCTTCGGCGTGCTGCAGGGCACGCTGGCCTTCCTGGCCGCGTGGTTCCTGCGTCAGCCCAAGGGCAATGAGGTGCGCGCATCGTCCAAGCTCGCACAGAGCCGGCGCGACTACACGCTGGGCGAGGCGCTTCGCACGCCGCTGTTCTGGCTGATGATCCTGATGTTCTCGTGCGTCGTCACGGGCGGCATGATGGCGGTGGCGCAGCTCGGCGTGATCGCACAAGACCTGGGCGTGAAGGACTTCAAGGTCGACCTGTACTTCGTCACCATGGCCGCGCTGCCGCTCGCGCTGATGCTCGACCGCATCATGAACGGCATCTCGCGCCCGCTGTTCGGCTGGATCTCCGACCACATCGGCCGCGAGAAGACCATGGTGATCGCCTTCACGCTCGAAGGCTTCGGCATCATCGCGCTCGGCTACTTCGGCCACAACCCGTGGGCCTTCCTGATCCTGTCGGGCGTGGTGTTCCTGGCCTGGGGCGAGGTGTATTCGCTGTTCTCGGCGCTCGCCGGCGACGCGTTCGGCACCAAGCACATCGGCAAGATCTACGGCGTGCTGTACTGCGCCAAGGGCGTCGGCGCGCTGTTTGTGCCGCTGGGCAACCTCATGATGGAAGCCACGGGCACCTGGTCGTCGGTGCTCTACACGGTGGCCGCGCTCGACCTGTTCGCCGCGTTCCTCGCGATCGTCGCGCTGCGCCCGATGCTCGCGAAGCACACCGCGGGCAATGCGGCAGCCGCCCCGCCGCCGGCCGCACCCGACCTGGCGATGCCGGGGCTCTCGCCCGCCGGGCGCACGGCCTGACAGACGCAACCTCGCCCGCCTGATCGGGCGGGCCAGCGCACCCGTGGAACCGGCGATGCCGGGTCTGCGGGTGCGTTCCCTTTTGGGAAGGCGCTTCGGGGGTTACTTCTTCAAGACCAGTACCGCGAGTTCGGTGCGGGTGTTCGCGTGCAGCTTCTGCATGATCCGGCTGACGTGGTTCTTGGCTGTTCCCTCGGCCAGGTTCAGCGCGGTGGCGATCTGGCGGTTGCCGTAGCCCTTGGCGATCAATTCGAGCACCGCGACCTCGCGCTCGGTCAGCGGCTTGGTCGCATCGGCCGGCGACAAGGGCTGGCCCGCCGCCGGCAGTTCAGGCGCAGGCGCGGGCGCCGGCTCCTGGGCCACACGGTCGGCCAGGAGCCGAAACTGGTCCATCACCTTGCGCGCGATCTGCGGCGTGAGCCGCGACTCGCCGCGGTGAACGGCCCGCACCGTGTCCAACACCTCTTCCTCCGAAGCGTCCTTGAGCAGGTAGGCCTGCGCGCCGGCGCGCACCGCATCGAAGACCAGGTCGTCGCGGTCGAAGGTGGTCAGCACCATCACGCGCGTGTGCGGCAGCGCGGCTGAGATCTCGCGCGTGGCGAGCACGCCGCCCTTGCGCGGCATGTGCAGGTCCATGAGCACCACGTCGGGCAGCAGGCGGCGTGCGAGGTCCACGGCCTCGATGCCGTCGGCGGCCTGGCCGACGACCTCGATGTCGGGGTCGGCGTCGAGCAGCATCGCCATGCCGCGGCGTATCAGCGCCTGGTCGTCGGCGATCAGCACGCGGATGCGCGGCGCAGCGCGCGGGGCGGGAGGCGAGAGTTCGGCGGTGGTGCTCATGGCGAGGCCATTGTGCCCCGATGCGTGCGCAGCCGGCGTGCCTGCGCGCGCAAAAAAGACAGCGCGTTCGACCCGCGCGCGCTCAGCCCGGCTGGTCGGCGCCCACGCCTGTAGACGGCAAAGCGGCCTCGGTCAGCGCGACCGATACGCACTCGAGCGCTATCGCCAGTTCGGTGACCGTGGGCAAGCCGAAGCCCAGGCGGAACACCAGCGGCTCGTCGCCGAACCAGGGCCCGGGTGCCACGCGCGTGCTGTACCGGGCGAGCGTGGCATAGAAGCGCGCAACGGCCGCCGCATCGAACACCTCGCGCTTCAGCCGCACGCAGCACAGCGCGCCGGCGTCGGGGCGAACCCATTCGATCTGCGCGGCATGGCGCCCGACCCAGTTGGCGACCACCTGCAGGTTCTGCGCGAGCAGCGCGCGCCGCTCGCCGATGATTCGGCCGCGCTGGCGCAACACCGCGAGCGCGAGCGCCTCGTCGACCGGCGAGCACGAGATCACGGTGCTGAACTTTGCCGTCACCAGTGCCTGGCGCAGCGACGCATCGCGCGTGATGGCCCAGCCGATGCGCAGGCCCGCCGCGCCATGCGCCTTGGACAGCGACGACACCGAAATGACCTTCGGCCCCAGGCAAGCTGCGCCGGGTGCCACGTCGTCGTTGCCGTAGGCGGCCTCGCGGTAGGTCTCGTCGATCACGAGCCAGGCTTCGGGCGCATGCGCGGTGAGCATCGCCGCGACGGCGCGCAGCGTGCGTGCCGGGATCGCGACGCCCGAGGGGTTCTGCGGCGAGGCCAGGCTCACGAGTTTGGTCTTCGGCGACAGCAGCGCGCGCAGCGCCTCCAGGTCGACCTGGTAGCCGTCGTCGAAGCTGAGCGGCAGCGCGCGCGGGACGGCGCCGACCGCCGTCAGTGCATTGCGCGCGAGCGGAAACACCGGCTCGGCCACGATCGCCTCGTCGCCGGCCTGGCACAGCGTGAAGGCAATGAGGAAGAGGGCATGCATGCCACCGACCGTGACCACCACGTCATCGGCATCGACGCCGTTGTCTGCCGCGATCTCGCCGCGCAGCGCGGGGCTGCCCGCGGCGGTGCCGTAGTCGAGCGCGAGGCCGTCATCGCCGAACGCCGTCTCGAACAGTTCGGCCAGCCGCACGCTCGGCCCCACGCTCTCGGCAAGGTCGAAGCGCGGTGCCTTGCTCACCAGGGAAATGATCTCGTTGTCCGGAAAACGTGCCATGTGCTGTTGTTGTTGCCGCGCGATGCGTCGATGTGTTGTCGGGATGAAGCCAGCATCGATGATGCAGATTCGGGGCTCGCGATAACAGCCACAATTTTCCTGAATTCGATGCAGTACAGTTGGGTCCGGCGGCGCAGCTGCGCTCGCCACAAGCCAAGGAGCAGTCCCCGTGTCCCAGTCGCCCCGGTTCCGCTATGAAGAAATTGCAGATTTCGTCGCCGGGCTGGCCGGGCGCGGCGCGCTGCAGCCGGGCATGCGGGCGCCGTCGCTGCGCGAGATCAGCACGCAGCAGCGCACCAGCCTCAGCACCGCGGTGCAGGCCTACCGCCTGCTCGAGGACCGCGGCATCCTCGAGGTGCGGCCGCAGTCGGGCTACTACGTGGCCAAGCCGCCGCCTGCGCTCCCCGTGCCGACGACCACGCGGCATTCGGTGCGCGCCGCCAACGTCGAACTGTCCGGCCTGATGCTGCACCTGCTCGAGCACGCCTCGGACGAGGCGCTGGTGCCGCTCGGCTGCGCCATCCCCAACCAGCGCCTGCTGGCCTCGTCCAGGCTCGACCTCGTCCTGGCGCGCACGGCCCGCGTGAAGGGCGGCCGCTGCAACACCTACTCGCCGCCGCGCGGCGAGCTCTCGCTGCGCCAGGAGATCGCCCGTCGCGCGCTGCGCTTCGGCCAGGCGCTCGCGCCCGACGACATCGCCATCACCTGCGGCTGCACCGAGGCGCTGGCGCTCGCGCTCGACGCAGTCACGGCGCCGGGCGACACCGTCGCCATCGAGTCGCCGACCTACTTCGGGCTGTTGCAGGTGCTGCGCGCCAAGAAGCTCAAGGTGGTAGAGCTGCCGACCGATGCGGTCACCGGCGTCGACGTCGAGGCGCTTGGCAATGCCGTGGCCTCGGGCAGGGTGCGCGCCTGCGTGCTGGCGTCGAGCTTCAGCAATCCGCTCGGCTGCACCATGCCCGAGAAGAACAAGCGCGCCGTGCTGCGCCTGCTGGCGGCGCACCGCGTGCCGCTGATCGAGGACGACGTCTACGGCGACCTGCATTTCGGCGAGGAGCGGCCCAAGCCGTTCAGCGCGCTCGATACGCACGACAACGTCATCCACTGCGGCTCTTTCTCGAAGACGCTCGCGCCCGGCTACCGCATCGGCTGGATCTCGACGGGCCGCCACATGGCGCGGGTGCTCGAGGCCAAGTTCGCCACCAGTCTCGCCACGCCGGTGCTGACGCAGGTGGCGCTTGCCGACTTCCTGTCGAACGGCGACTACGACCGCCACCTGCGCCGCATGCGGCGCGGCTTCGCCGACACCCTGGTGCACATGACGCGGGTGATCGAACAGGCCTTTCCGCCGGGCACCAAGGTGTCGAGGCCGCAAGGCGGCTTCGTGCTATGGGTCGAGCTGCCGGCCCCGGCGGACACGCAGCGCCTGTTCGCGCACGCGCTCGACAAGGGAATCTGCTTTGCGCCGGGCGTGGTGTTCTCGGCCAGCGGCAAGTACGCGCATTGCCTGCGGCTGAGCGGCGGCCATGGTTGGGATGCGCGCATCGAGAAGGGCCTGCGCACGCTCGGCGCGATGGCGGCAAAGGCGCTGCGCGCCGAAGGCAGCGCTCAGTAGAGGCTGTCGCCCGGCACCGCGTCCGCGATCTGCTGGCGCCGCGATTCGCCCGGGTTCTCGCGGTAGTAGCGCGTCTTGTCTTCGTACATCGCGCGGTCGGCGCGCTGCAGCGCGGCATCGAGCGGCTCGCCGGCCTCGCAGGTGGCCATGCCGATCGCCAGGTGCAGGAGCCGGCCCGTGTGCCCGGCATAGAACTGGTTGTTGAGTTCGAGCATCGACACGATGCGCTCGCGCACCGCCTCCGCGCCGCGCTCGTCGGTCTTCGGCAGCACCACGGCGAACTCGTCGCCGCCGATGCGCGCGGGCCAGCCTGGCTCCTCGACCGCCTTGGAGAGCACCTCGCCCACCCGACGCAGCAGGGCGTCGCCGGCGGCATGGCCTTCTTCGTCGTTCACCGGCTTGAGGCCGTTCATGTCGATCACCAGCACCGACACGGGCCATGGCCCCTTGCGCGAAAGCCGGTTCAGCTCCTCGCTGAAGAACGCGCGGTTGCGCAGCTGCGTCAGCACGTCGTGCTTGCCGAGGTATTCGAGGTAGGCCTCGGCCTTCTTGCGTGCGGTGATGTCGATCAGCGAGACCAGCACCAGGTCCCAGCTGTCGAGACGATCGTCGAGCACCGCGAACTGCATGTGGATGTTGACCAGCTCGCCGGTCAGCGCGTAGTTGACCACCTCGCGCTGCTGCTGCATCTTGCCGTTCCACAGGTCCTGCAGCTGCTCGGCGAACGAGTCGTGCATCTCGTCGCGAAACACGTCCGACAGGTTCTGCAGCAGCGTCTCCTTGTCGGCGGCGGCGAACATGCGCAGCGTCTCGCGGTTGACGTCGATCACGCGGATCTCCTTCATGCAGCGCGTCACGAACTCGGGGTGCACCTTGATGAAGGTCCCGAAGTCCGTGATGCCGCGCGCGCGGATGTCGTCGAGCAGCGCCTTCACGGCGCTGAAGTCCTCGACCCAGAGCGACACCGGCGAGCGCTCGAACAGTTCGCGCGCATAGCGTTCGCTCTCGTCGCGCAGCCGCTCGGCCTGCACGCGAGCCGTGACGTCCTCGAGCGACACCAGCACGCGGTCCCACGATGCCTCGTGGCCCGGCAGCACGCGCACATGCACGTCGAGCCGGCGGCCATCGAGCGTGTAGTTGAAGCTCTGGTTGTCGAAGCACAGGTTGCCGCGCCAGAGCTGCTCGAGCTCGAGGATCACCGGCGCCGCCATGTCGTCGCGGAACACGCTGTGCAGCTGCGACAGCAGCTCGGCCTGGTCGCGCGCGCCGAAGAGCGAGAGCGTGCTGCGGTTGACGCTCACCACCTTGAGCTGGGCCATGCAGTCGCGCACGCGCTGCGGGTCGGCCTTCAGGTGTGCGGCGACATCGATCACGCCTTCGGCGCGCCAGGCCCCGAACAGCCGCTGCAGGCCGCTGTAGTCCTCGAGCCACAGCGACATGGGCGCGAACTCGAACATGGACTCAAAATCGTTGGCAGATGGCATCGCACGCTCCTTTTGTTGAGGATTGTGGATGCAAACGGGGCATAGGTACCCCGGTCGCGCCGCGCTCACATCAGTTGCAAGCCCCGTCGTGGACGCGCGCGCGGGTGCGGGGTGTAGGGCCGGGGCGCTGGCGGCCGGTTCATGGCCGCAAGTTCGGCGCGCCCTGCCTCGGTGATGCGAAGCACGGTCGCCAGCCGCGGCAAGGCGTAGCGCCCGGACGGATCGGCCGGCGCGATCTCGGCCTCGATCAGGCCGGTGGCGACGAGCACCGAGACCTGGCGCAGTTCTTCAGGGCATCCCACGCGGACAGGGAGTTGCACATGCTGCAGTCTCATCAGAAATAAAAGCGGCATTCATTCCTCCGATTGCTGGCATCCAGGACGGCGCAGCAATGGCGGCACCGGCGGGACAGTTGATTTTGTTGACACATGTATGTCAAAGAAATCACAAACTAGCTGTCTGCCTCGGCAGCCGCACTGCGCCTTCGCGCTGCGCTCGTGTAGGCCCAAAGCCTTACAAAAAGGAGGCCGCCGACTGCGGCGACTGAAGGCCATAGCAACAGCCCGCGGCGCCGAAGCGGTCGCTCGCTTCGGCGGGGCGCACGCTGGCCGGCCAGGTCATCTCTGCAAGAGATGGTGCCTTCTCCCATCGGTATGAATTTCGCGAGTTAACCCGGTACGTCCGGTTGCCGCGTGGATCGACCATCGTGCCGAGCAAGCAACGCGAGGCACACGAAATGACCACCACTACCCTGTCGGCCCCCCACGGCGGCGCGGATTCTCTTTCTTCGGCTGCGGATGCGGTCTACCGCAAGGTCAGCTGGCGGCTGATACCGCTGCTGTTCCTCTGCTACATCGTCGCGTACCTGGACCGCGTCAACGTCGGTTTCGCCAAGCTGCAGATGCAGGATGCGCTTCAGTTCAGCGAAGCGGTGTATGGCCTGGGCGCGGGGATCTTCTTCGTCGGCTACTTCCTCTTCGAAGTGCCCAGCAACGTCATCCTGCACAAGGTGGGCGCGCGCCGCTGGATCGCCCGGATCATGGTCACCTGGGGCCTGCTGTCGGCGGCGACCATGTTCGTGAATTCGCCGATGACCTTCTATGTCATCCGCTTCCTCCTGGGCGCGGCCGAGGCGGGCTTCTTCCCCGGCATCATCCTTTACCTCACCTACTGGTATCCGGCTGCCCGGCGCGGCAAGGCCACCTCGCTCTTCCTGGCGGCGATCCCGTTCGCCGGCATCCTGGGTGGGCCTGTCTCCGGCTGGATCCTGCAAAGCATGGCGGGTGTCAACGGCTGGCAGGGGTGGCAGTGGATGTTCCTGTTGCAGGGGCTGCCCACCGTGGCGCTTGGCATGGTGGTCTGGCGCTACCTCGACGACCGCGTGAAGGATGCGGCCTGGCTGAGCGCGGAGCAACGCGAGCTGATCGCACGCGACATCGCCGCGGACGGCACAGGCAAGTCCGAAGCGAGCGTATGGCGTGTGGTCTCGAACGGCCGGGTCTGGCTGCTGGCCCTGGTCTACTTCTCCTTCGTGGCAGGTCTCTACGGTATCTCGTTCTGGCTGCCCAGCATCATCAAGGCCATCGGGGTGAAGGGTGCACTCGACATCGGCCTGCTGAGCGCGATCCCCTGGTCCTTCGGCGTCGTTGCGATGTACCTGACGGCACGCAGTGCCGACCGTCGCCTCGAGCACCGTTGGCACTCGGCCATCGCGGCCGTGGTGGGCGCGGCGGGACTGATGATGAGCGTGGCGATGCATGGGAGCGCCACCTGGTCGATGGTCGGCCTGACCATTGCGACGATGGGCATCATGTCGACCCTGCCCGTTTTCTGGGGCATGCCCACCGGGTTCCTCGGTGGTGCCGCAGCAGCGGCGGGCATTGCCTTCATCAACTCGTTCGGCAACCTGTCCGGCTTCGCCGCGCCTTTCATGATCGGTGTGATCAAGGATGCGACCCAGAGCACGGACGCCGGGCTGCACATGCTCGCAGCACTCCTGGTACTGGGCGCGGTGCTGGTGTTCTGGGTCAAGCCGTCGAGCCCGACCGCCCAACGCACGGCGCGCTAGCACCATGGATGCCGATCTGATGAACCCTGTGCGCGCCGTTGCCGCGCCCGGCGACCGCCGCGCACCGTCTGCCGAACTCCTGGCGTCCTTGCGGCACCGCTTCGGCGCGCGGCTTTCGACGGCCGACAGCGTGCTGCTGCAGCACGGCAGCGACGAGTCGAGCTACCGTCCGGCACCGCCCGACGCGGTGGTCTACGTGCACAGCACCGACGAGGCGGCGTTCGTGGTGCGCGCCTGTGCACGCGAGCGGGTGCCGGTGATCGCCTTCGGTGTCGGCTCGTCGATCGAGGGCCACGTGCTGGCCGTCGAAGGCGGCGTCTGCGTGGACTTCTCGCAGATGAGCGAAGTGCTGGCGATCCGCACCGAGGACCTCACGGCGACGGTGCAGGCGGGCGTGACGCGCAACATGCTCAATGCGGCGCTGGCGGGCACCGGCTTCTTCTTCTCGGTCGACCCCGGCGCCGATGCCAGCATCGGCGGAATGGTCGCCACGGCCGCTTCGGGGACCAACACGGTGCGCTACGGCACGATGCGCGACAACCTCGTGAGCCTGACCGTCGTGACGGCGCAGGGCGATGTCATCCGCACCGCGTCGCATGCGCGCAAGAGCTCTGCAGGCTACAACCTGACGCAGCTTTTCTGCGGTTCCGAAGGCACGCTCGGGCTGATCACCGAGGCGACCGTGCGCATCCATCCGCACCCCGAAGTGGCCGCAGCCGCCGTGGTGCATTTTCCGACGGTGCGCGCGGCCGTGGATTGCGTGATCGAATCGATTCAGCTGGGCGTGCCGCTCGCGCGCGCGGAGATGCTGGACGCCTTGACGATCAAGGCCGTCAATGCGCACAGCCGCACCACGCTGACCGAGCGGCCGACGCTCTTTCTCGAGTTTGCGGGAAGCCAGGCGCAGATCGACGAGCAGGCCGCCGTCGTGCGCGACATCGCCAACGGCCATGGCGGTGGCGAATTCCAATGGGCCATCCAGCAGGAAGAGCGGTCGCGGCTCTGGACGCCGCGGCACCACGCCTATTTCGCCTCGCTGCAACTCAAGCCCGGCAGCCGGAGCATCACCACCGACGCATGCGTGCCGCTGTCTGCGCTGGCTACCTGCGTGGAAGAGACGCTGGACGACATCCGGGCGCACGGCTTGCTGGCGCCCGTCTTCGGCCATGTCGGCGACGGCAACTTCCATTGCCTGGTGCTGGTCGACCCTGAGGCGGCCGAACAGGTGGATGCAGCCGAAGCCTTCAGCCATCGGCTGGTCCAGCGTTCGCTGAAGCACGGCGGCACCTCGACCGGCGAGCACGGCGTCGGGCTCCACAAGATGCAGTACCTCGTCGAAGAGCACGGGCCTCACACGGTGGCGCTCATGCGCGCGATCAAGCGGAGTTTCGATCCGCACAACATCTTCAACCCGGGCAAGGTTGTCCATTTCGGCTGAGGGCAGCGCCCTGCAAACAGCCGATCACATCACCAAGGTATGACCATGCATTTCTCGCGCAGCGTTTGTTTGATTGCCGTGCTGACGACCGCGGCATGCGGCGGCGGCGGCGGGCACGGCAGCGGCTTCGTTGCCCCGCCGCCCGCACCTGCACCTGCCCCCGCGCCGACGCCAACGCTTGCCCAGAAGTGCCCGCTGCTGGCCGGCCAGGCCCTGGGCGGCGGCGCCACGGTGCAGAGCGCACAGGTTGTTGCCTCCACCGGCGCGCAACCCGAATACTGCGTGGTGCAGGCCAGGCTCGACGGCTCGACCCTGCGCTTCGAAGCCCGCATGCCGACCAGTGGATGGAACGGCAAGATCGCGTTCCTCGGGGGCGGCGGTTTCGACGGCACCATGCCGGTCGCCACCGACCTGCAGTTCAGCCCATCGATCGTCGGCGAGCGCTACGCCACGCTCGGCACCAATGGCGGCTACGACTACCCGGGCGTGCGCGGCCCCGACTACTTCAAGGCAGCGTTCGCGCTCGACCCCGAACAGCTGGCAGACTTCACGCACCGATCGGAACACCGCGCATTGCCCGCGGGCAAGGCGCTCGTTGCCGACTTCTTCGGTGCGCCCGCGTCCCACAGCTACTTCGAGGGTTGCTCCATGGGCGGGCACGATGCATTGGTGCAGGCACAGCGCTACCCCGAAGACTTCGACGGCATCGTCGCGCGGGCGCCGGCCGGCAACATCATGGGCCTGTTCATGCAGTTCAACCGCATCGCGAAGCAGGTGCGCACGCCCGCGAACACGCTCGATGCGCCCAAGCAGAGCCTGCTGGCGAACGCGGTGCTTGCGCAGTGCGACGCGCTGGACGGCGCCACGGACGGCGTGATCTCCAGGCCCGGCGCATGCCACTACGATCCGGCGCCTCTGCGCTGCGCAGGGGGCGCAGACGCAGGCGACACCTGCTTGTCCGATGCGCAGATCGCCACCGTCCGAACGGTGACGTCGGCCATCGCCACCGCCGACGGCGCCTGGACGCATCCGGGCTACAACCCGGGTGCCGAGAACACGGCCAAGGGCTGGGGCGAATACATCTGGCCCAGCATGGCGCTCGGCGGCAATTCGGTGCAGGGCATGTTCTCGGACGGCTTCGTGCGCTCCTTCATCACGCAGGATGTCGGCCATGACACGCTCTCCTGGAACTACGACGACTGGCTGCCGCGCATGGGCGTGGTCGGAGGCATGTTCCAGGCCTTCGATCCCGACCTGACGGCGCTGAACGCCCGGGGCGCCAAGATGATCCTCTGGAACGGCACGACGGACAGCTCGGTGAGCCCGCGGGACACCGAGCGCTACTACGACGATGTCGTGGGCTCCATGGGGCAGGCCAAGGCCGACCAGACCGTCGAGCTGTTCCTGGCGCCCGGCGTGGGTCACTGCTACGGGGGCGCCGGACCCGACCGGGTCGACCTGCTCCAAGCCCTCGCGACATGGGTGGAGCAGGGCACGCCGGCATCGGCGCAATCGCTGGTGCATCGCAAGGTCGATGCGGGTGGCGCGACCACTGCGTCGCGCCCGCTTTGCAAGTACCCGGCCTACCCGCGCTACAAGGGCAGCGGCGACCTGAACGACGCGGCGAGCTTCGTCTGCGCGAGCCCCTGAACGCGATCGGTTCAAAATCCGGGAATGGAACTTCGCCAGCTCAAATACTTCCTTGCAATCGTCGAGAACAAGAGCCTGTCGCGCGCCGCCGAGCACCTGCACGTGGCGCAGTCGGCACTGAGCAAGCAGGTCGCCGAACTGGAGTCGGAACTCGGCGTGCAGCTGTTGTCACGCAGCCGAAGCGGCGTTGCAACGACCGAAGCAGGCAAGGTGTTCTACGAGTACGCCCAAGGCATCACCAAGCAGATCAGCGATGCCCGGGCGGCAGTGCTGCGCTCCGCCGACACGGTCGTCGGCTCGGTGGTGGCGGCATTGCCGCAGAGCGTGGCCGCCACGCTCGCGCTCCCGTTGATGCGCGCGGTGTCACGCCGCTATCCGAACATCCTGTTCCACCTGAACGAGGAGCTCACCGGCAACATGGCGGACCAGTTGCTCGGCGGCCGCGTCGACGTGGCCATCTTCACCGACACCATGCCGCCGCGCGACATCGTCTTTACGCCGCTGGTCGAGGAAGCCTTCGTTCTCATGCATTCGCCGCAGGACCCGCAAGCGCCCGCGGCGGGCGACGTGTCGCTGCACGCGGCCGTCGCGCGACCGCTCGTCCTGCCGAGCCCGCAGCATGGCCATTGCACGCGCTGGACCGTCGACAACGCCTTGAAGCGTGCCGGCCTTCCGCCGCAGAGCATCGCGGCCGAGATCAATTCGGTCTACGTCCTCAAGAGCGCCGTCGAGGCCGGCATCGGTCCCACCATCATGCCGCTCGGCCTCGCACAGCGCGAGGTGGCGGACGGGCGCCTCGTGGCCCACCGCATCGACTCGCCAGACATGGTGCGCGTGCTCGGCCTGTGCGTCTCGCGCCACATCCCGGCGACCAACGCCAAGCTCGCGATCTGCCGGCTGATCTGCGAGCTGGTGCGCGACCTCTGCGAGAGCGGCCAGTGGTCGGGCGCGCGCTACGTCGCCAGCGGCGCGCCGCCAAGGCTTCCGGTGGTCAGAACGGATAGTGCCGAGGCGCCATCTGCACCGTGATCCAGCGCAGTTCCGTGAAAGCCTCCACGCCCGCCCGCCCGCCGAAGCGCCCGTAGCCTGACGCCTTGACGCCCCCGAATGGCATCTGTGCCTCGTCGTGCACCGTCGGTCCGTTGACATGGCAGATACCCGCCTCGATGCGCTGCGCCACGTTCCAAGCGCGCGCCACGTCGCGGCCGAACACTGCGGACGACAGGCCGAACTCGTTGTCGTTGGCCACTGCCACGGCCTCTTCGACGCCGTTCACGCGCACCACCGCCTTCACCGGCCCGAACGATTCTTCGCGGTAGATCGCCATGGCGGGCGTGACGTGGTCGAGCACGGTAGCGGGCATCAAGGTGTTCTGCGCCTTGCCGCCGCACACGAGCACCGCGCCCTTGGCGAGCGCGTCGTCGATCAGTGCGTTGCAGCGCGTCACGGTGCTCATGTCGACCACCGAGCCGAGCACCACGGGGCCTTCGCGCGGGTCGCCCAGCGGCAGGGCCTGCGCGCGGGCCGCGAACCTGGAAACGAACGCGTCGGCAACGGCGTTGTCGACGACGATGCGTTCGGTCGACATGCAGATCTGACCCGAGTTGGCGAACGCGCCGAAGATCGCGCCGTTCACGGCCGCGTCGATGTCGGCGTCGTCGAGCACCACGAAGGGCGCCTTGCCGCCGAGTTCGAGCACGGCGGGTTTCAGGTACGTCGCGCAGGTCTGCGCGATGAGGCGGCCGACGCGCGTGGAGCCCGTGAAGTTGACGCGCCGCACCGCCGGGTGCGCGACCATGGCCTCGACCACAGCGCCGGCATCGGCCGGTGCGTTGGTCACGAAGTTGACCGTCCCCTTGGGCAGGCCGGCCTCGGCGAGCGCTTCGATGATGAGCGCATGCGTCTCGGGGCACAGCTCGGAACCCTTGAGCACGACGGTGTTGCCGCAGGCCAGCGGCGTGGCGATGGCGCGCGTGGCCAGGATCACGGGCGCATTCCACGGCGCGATGCCCAGCACCACGCCGGCCGCCTGCCGCACGCCCATGGCGAGGCTGCCGGGCACGTCGGACGGAATGACCTCGCCCGCGATCTGCGTGGTGAGCGAGGCGGCCTCGGTGAGGATGCCGGCCGCGAGGTGCACGTTGAAGCCCGCCCACAGCGCCGAGGCGCCGGTCTCGCGCGCCATGGCCTGCACGAAGGCGTCGGCACGCGCCTCGAGCGCGTGGGCGGCCTTCAGCAGCAGCGCGCGGCGTTCGTTGGGCCCCGTCTGCGACCAGGTGGCGAAGGCGCGTTGCGCGGCCTCGACGGCAGCCACGGCATCGGCCGGCGTGGCCGCGGGGGCGCGCGTGGCGATGCCGCCGTCCAGCGGGTTGCGGCGCTCGAAGGTCGCGCCGCCGGTGGCCGCGCGGCGTTCGCCGTCGATGAGCATGGAGATGTCGGTCATGGGTGTCCTTTTCAAATGAAGAGAGGAAGAGGGGTGTTCAGGCTACTCCCAGGTAGGCCTGGCGAACGGCGTCGGAATGCAGCAGCGCCTGCGCTTCGCCCGCGGCGACCACGCGTCCGCGCTCGAGCACATAGCCGCGGTCGGCGGCCTGCAGCGCCTTGCGCACGTTCTGCTCGACCATCAGCACGGTCACGCCCTGGTTCGCGATGCGGCGCACGATCGCCAGCAGTTCGTCGACCATGCGCGGTGCGAGGCCGAGCGAGGGCTCGTCGAGCATCAGCAGGCGCGGCCCGCTCATCAGGGCGCGCGCCACGGCGACCATCTGCTGCTCGCCGCCGCTCATGGTGCCGGCGAACTGCGTGGCGCGTTCTTTCAAACGCGGAAAGTCGTCGAAGGCGCGCGCCAGGCGCTCGGCGCGCAGCCGCGCGGGGACCAGCCAACCGCCGAGCTCGAGGTTCTCGGTGACGGTCATCTGCGGGAACAGCTGCCGGCCTTCGGCCACCAGCGCCAGGCCGCGCCGCACGCAGGCGGTGGCGTCGGCGGATGGCAGCGCCGCACCGTCGAGCACTGCGTCGCCCGTGCGCGCAAGCAACCCCGCGAGCGCCTTGAGCAGCGTGGTCTTGCCCGCGCCGTTGGGCCCGAGCACGACGGTGACGCCGGGCGTCACGTCGAGGTCCAGGCCCTGGATGACCTGGAAGCCGTGGTAGCCGGCCGCAAGGCCGCGCACGGTCATGGAGGTGCCGCTCATGCCGTGGCCTCCATCTCGTCGCCCAGGTAGGCCTCGACCACGCCGGCATCCCGCACCACCTCGGCCGGCGTGCCGTCGGCGATCTTGCGGCCCTGGTGCAGCACCAGCACGCGCTCGACGTACTTGAGCAGCGTGGTCACCGCATGCTCGATCCACACGACCGTGAGGCCGTGGTCGTCGCGCAGGCGCCGGATACGCCTGGCCATCGCATCGACCTCTGCCTCGGTGAGGCCGGCCGCCACTTCATCGAGCAGCAGCACGTGCGGCCGCGTGCCGAGCGCCATGCCGATCTCGAGCAGCCGCTGTTGCGAGGGCGTGACGTCGGCCGCGGCCTGCGTCGCCAGGCCGGCCAGTCCCAGCATGTCGAGGATCTCGCCGGTGCTGCCCAGGCCCGCGATGGGCGCGCGGCGGCGTCCGGCGAACTGCATGCCGAAGCGCACGTTGTCTTCGAGCGTCATGTCGGCCATCACGCGCGGCGTCTGGAAGGTGCGTGCGATGCCGTGCGCGGCGTACAGGTGCGGCCCGCGCCGGGTCAGGTCGACATCGCCTTCCACCAGCAGCCGCCCCGAGGTCGGCATGACCACGCCCGAGATGGCATTGAAGAAGGTCGTCTTGCCTGCACCGTTCGGGCCGATGATGCCGACCAGCTCGCCGGCATGGAAGGTTGCGCTCACGGCATCGACGGCCGTGAGTCCGCCGAAGCGCACCGTGAGTTCACGGGCTTCGAGAAGCGGGGTTGTTGCCGTCATGGCGCATGCCTCCGCAGGGCCGCGCGCTTGCGTTGCCACAGCGACGCGAGGCCGTTGGGAAGGTACATCACGCACAGGATCAGCAGCAGCCCCAGCACCATCATGTAGCCGTAGGGCAGCTGCAGCCGCAGCGTTTCCGACAACAGGCTGAACACGATGGCCGCGGCCACCGGACCGCCGATGCTGGCGGCGCCGCCGATCATCGCGATCAGAACGGTCTGGAAGCCGATGAAGGGGCTGAACACGGCCGCGGGCTCGATGTAGGTCCAGCGCACGGCCATGGCCGCGCCGACCGCACCGGCGAAGGCGGCGGTGAGCGCGAAGCCGGCGATCTTCACGCGGCGCGTGTCGACGCCCAGCGTCTGCGCGCGCTGCTCGTCGGCGCCGATGCCGGCCAGCGCAAGGCCGAAGCGGCTGCGCTTCACGAGCAGCGCGGTGGCGATGGCCGCGCCCGCAATCGCCAGCACCGTGAGGTACACCGTCTCGTTCGACGGCACCACAGTGAGCACGCGCCCCACTGTGCCCGAGACCTGCTTCTCCACGAAGGTGACCGCATGGCGGATCAGCTCGGTCATGCCGAAGGTCAGCACTGCGAAATAGGTGCCGCGCAGGTGCAGCACCGCCGCGCCCATCAGCACAGCCACCGCGCTCGCAATGGCCGCGCCACTCAGAATGACCAGCGGCCAGGGCAGCACCTCGAGCAGCGTGGCGCTCGCATACGCCCCCAGGCCGAAGAAGGCCGAGATCGCGAGCGAGAGATACCGCGTGGCGCCGCAGAACAACGACCAGCTCGTGGCCAGCGCGATGTACATCAGGCAGCCGAGCGCGACCGACGCGATGAATTCGCTCGCGATCCACGGTATGGCGGCCGCCAGCGCGAGGCCGATGCACAGCACCCACCACGGCTTGTTTTGAAAGAGTGAAATCATTTGCGGGAGAACAGTCCGTTGGGCCGCCAGATCAGCACGCCGATGAACACGGCATACGACAGCAGCATCTTGAGCGAGGGGCTCGTGTAGTACATGCCCAGCGCCTCGACCACGCCCAGCAGCAGGCCGCCGACGAGGCTGCCCGCGATGCTGCCGAAGCCGCCGAGGGTGATGACGATCAGCGCCGTCACCGTGTAGGGCTCGCCCATCGAGGGCGAGATTTCATAGGTCATCGACAGCAGCGCGCCGGCCACGCCCGACAGGCCCAGGCCGATGCCGAACATCAGCGGGTGCAGCCGCTTGGTGTTGATGCCCACGAGCTGCGCGCCGGTGGGCGACTGCATCAGCGCGCGCACCGCCTTGCCCAGCAGCGTGAGCTTGAGCAGCGCGATGAGCACGAGGCTCAGCGCCAGCGCCACGCCGAACAGCACCAGCTTGTTGGCGGTGAAGCGCATCTCGCCTAGCTGCACCGGTTCGGCCAGGTAGTCGTAGCCGCGCAGGTCGCCGCCCCACACGAGCAGGGCGGTGTTCTGCACGAAGAACATCAGGCCGAAGCCGACCATCAGGCTGCGCGCCTCGAACACGTCGACGTTCGGCGCACGCGCCGCCACCTGCCGGAAACACAGCCAGTGCACCGCCATGCCCAGCGCCATCAGCAGCGCGAAGGCCACCGGCATGAACAGGAGCGGCGAGATGCCCAGCGCCGTGTGCGCCCACCACGTGAGAAAGGCGCCGAGCATCAGGAACTCGCCGTGCGAGATGTTCATGATGCGCATCAGCCCGTATTGCAGGTTCAGCCCGATGGCCACCAGCGCATAGATGCCGCCCGTGATCAATCCGCCGGCCAGCAGTTCGGCCCATCCAGAGAACGACACGCTGCTATTTCCAGGCCGGCTTGGGCATCAGTTGCGCGGTGGCGCGGTCTTTCGGCCACACCACTTCGAAGTCGCTGCCCTGCCACTGCGACACGGTGCCGGGGATCGACGCGTTCTCGCTACCCTCGAATCGGATCGGCCCGAGGATGGTCTTGAACTCGTTCCTGGCGATTTGCTCGCGCAGCGCCTTGCGGTCGAGGCCCACTTTCTCCACCGCCTGCTGCAGGATCTGCAGGCCGGCCCACGCGTGGCCGCTGGCCCAGCGGTCGGGCTCCTTGCCGAACTTCTTGGTGTGCGCATCGAAGTAGGCGCGGGCCTCGGGGCTGGTCTTGCCGTTCCACGAGCCCATGCCGATCACGCCCTCGGTGTTGGCGGCCATCACGTTCTTGTAGAGCTGGAAGGCGGTGCCCACCGAGGCGTAGAAGTACTTCGGATTGAAGCCCACCTCGCGCGCCTGCCGGCTCGCGAGGATGGTGTCGGGCGGGTAGGTGATGCCGATGAAGGCATCGGGGTTCAGGTCCTTCATGCTGCGCAGCACGGGCGCGAGGTCTTTCACGCCCAGCGGGTAGCTCTTGCGGTCGAGCACCTGGATCTGCGTCCTTTTCAGCGCGTTGTTCAGTGCCGCGAAGTTCTCCAGCCCGAACAGGTCGTCCATGTAGACGATGGTGATGGTCTTCACGTTCTGCGCCACCAGCATGTCGACCAGCGCGCCCATCATCTTGTCGGGCTGCTGCAGCAGCGAGAAGAAGAAGGGCAGGCGCATGTCGATGAGCTTGCGCGACAGCGCCGTGGGCGCCAGCAGCGGATAGCCGAAGCGGTTGGCCAGCGGCGCGACCGCGAAGTTGGCGCCCGACCCCCAGGGCGGCAGCACGAGGTCGACCTTGTCGCTGCCCATGAGCTTTTCGAAGGTGCGCACGCAGGTCTCTGTCTCGCTGCGGTCGTCGTAGCCGATCAGCTCGATCGGCCGCCTGGCGCCCTTCACCGACAGGCCGCCCGCGGCGTTGACCTGCTCGGTCCACAGCAGGTAGTTGGGCTCCTGGCTCACCTGGGCGCCCGCGGCCCAGGGGCCGGTGCGGGCGATGGCGTAGCCGATGCGAACCGGCGCGCTTTGAGCGAACAGCTGCGGGGCGACGGCGGCCGCGCCCAGCGCGGTGGCCGTGCCCTTGATCCAGTGGCGGCGGGTGGGGTGAAGCATGGAGGTCTCCTTCCGGGCGTCGGTATGCGCCCGCTGACCGGGATCGTAGGAAGGCACGCCTTCGGCCGCTGTGCCCGCCGCGCACAAAGCACTTGACGCAGCGTGCAGGCGCCTAGTGGTTAACCCGCAAGGGCGAGGGCCTTCCGGGCACTCCACAATGCGCGGCACCCGGCTCCGTGCTGCAATCTTTCGTTCGTCTTCACTGCTTTCGCCCATGACCGCGTCCCTGCTCCTGTCCACCGACCAGATTCCGCCGAAGGAACGCGGGCCGCTGTGGTGCGAGTGGGTGTGGCGCCACTTCGGCGGGCTGGGCTCCGACCTGTACGGCGACAGCGATTTCGACGGCCACCTCGCGTCCTCGCACGCGGGCGACGTGATCCTCACGCGGCTCGAGGCCAACCGGCATCGCGTCTTGCGAACCCCGCAGATGGCGCGCCTGAGCGACGCGCCCTACCTGAAGATCGTCGCGCCCTGGCAGGGCTCGGCCGAGGTCACGCAGCGCGGGCGCGCGGCGGCGGTGCGTGCGGGCGGCTGGACGCTGTACGACACCACGCTCGACTACACGGTGGCCAACCCCGAGCGCAGCGACCATCTCATCGTGATGCTGCCGAAGGACCAGATCGCCTCGCCCGCACTGCCGTTGCGCGAGCTCGTCGCGCGGCGCATCGGCGGCGACAGCGGCATCTCGCGCGTGGCGCTGGAGACCATGCGCAACACCTACCTGGAGCTGCCCTACATGAGCGAGGCCGCCGCGCGCGGCGCGGGCGAGCTGCTGATCCAGCTGGTGCGCCTGTCGCTCATGGAACTCGCGGGCCAGGGCACCGCGCAGACCCAGCGCGAGGCGCTGAAGGACCGCATCCAGCGCCATGTGGCGCAGAACCTGCGCGACCCCGCGCTGTCGATCGACGGCATGGCACTGGCGCTGCGTTGCAGCAAGCGCCTTCTGCACCAAGCCTTCGCGGGTGATGACGACACGCTCACCGGCTACATCCAGCACCAGCGGCTGGCCGCCAGCATCCGCGACCTGATCGACCCCGCGAACGCCGCGCGCTCCATCACCGACATCGCGCTCGGCGCGGGCTTTGGCAACCTTTCGCACTTCAGCCGCGTGTTCCGCGCGCACACGGGCGGCAGCCCGAGCGAGTTCAGGCGGCAGGCGGGCTCGCCCGCACAGGTCCTTCGCGCATGAATGCTTCTCACCGCCGGCCGGTTTCATTGAACAAGGCCTACCGGCTGCTGAACCACGGACCCACCGTGCTCGTGAGCGCCGCGCACGACGGGCGGCGCAACATCATGGCCGCGGCCTGGGCGATGCCGCTGGATTTCGACCCACCCAAGGTCGCGGTCGTGCTCGACAAGAGCACCTGGACGCGCGTGCTGCTCGAAGGCGCGGGCAGCTTCGCGCTGCAGGTGCCGACGCGCGCACAGCTCGACCTGACCGACGCGCTGGGCAACAGCTCGGGCCGCGAGATCGCCGAGCGCGACGGCAGCGACAAGTTCGCGGCCTACGGCCTTTCGACCTTCACTGGCGAGGCCACCGGTGCGCCGCTGCTCGAAGGCTGCGCGGCCTGGCTCGAATGCCGGCTGTTGCCCGAGCCGCCGATCCAGCAGCGCTACGACCTGTTCCTGGGCGAGGTGATCGCGGCGCAGGCCGACGCGCGCGTGTTCTCCGAAGGGCGCTGGCACTTCGAGGGCCACGACGATCTGCGCACGCTGCACCACGTGGCGGGCGGGCACTTCATCGTCGATGGCGAGGCGGTCGATGCGCGCCCGCTGCCGCGAGCGGCGCCGTAGCATGCATGTCGAACAGAAGCCGACGCTTGGCATCCTTTACCGAAACGAGAAGCACACATGGATTCGCCACTGGGAACAGTCATCATCTACGCCAGAGACATGCAGAAGACGGCTGCTTTCTATGCCCTGCATTTCGGCTTCCAGACCACCGGTGAGGTCATCGAGGGCCTGATCGAGCTGAAGCATCCAGGCGCCGGCGCCGGCTTGCTGGTCCATCAAGCAGCCAAGTCTGTGAAGCTTGGCCAAGTGGGTGTGAAGCTGAGCTTCCACGTGCGCGACGTCGCGGCATTTGCCGCGCAAGCCAAGATGCGAGGTCTCGCATTCGGTCCAGTCCACGAAGCCAACGGGTATGCGTTCGCAAATGCGAAAGACGTCGACAAGAATTCCATCAGCATCTCAAGCCGGGCGCATCGTGCCAATTCGGTTGAGGGCAGATGACTGAAACGCTAGGCAGCCGCGTCGTCGCCGTGCTGCGCTGCTTCGAACTCGGCGCGGTTGAACAGGCCGAAGTACAGAACCTCTGACCACTGCAGCCCCAGCGGATATTCCGTCGCGCGGCTGCGCGTGCTGTCGCAGTCGTCGTCGAAGCGCAACCCGAAGAAGGCATCGAGCGGCGCCGCCTGCTTGGCCGCACCGGCCTCGCGCAGCAACTGCGCCGCCGCCGCGATGTCTTGCGGCAGCGCATCGAGCGCGGCGCCGGCCTGCTGGCAGCGCGCCAGCTCCTGCTCGACGCAGGCCCGCAGCGGGGCTTCTTCCGATTCGGACATGGTGTCGAGCTCGACCGTCTCCAGCAGCAGGTGCTCATCGCGGTGGGCTTCAAGAAAGACCAGGGTCTCGTCCAGCCATGCTGGCAGCTGCGTTGAACCCGTCGCGGGTGTGGTGGCTGCGGGCGCGGCAATGGCAGGGGGCGCCTTCGATGCGGCGGCCGACGATAGCCGGCCCTTGATCCGGTCGATCAGCGACAGGGCCTCCGGTGCCGCAGCAGGCGCCGCGGGCGGGGCCGAGGGCAATGGCATCGGCCCCTGCGCTGCCAGAAACCGCACGATCTCGATGAAGCGCTTCACCCGCGCAAAGCCGGGCTCGAAGCGGCTGCTGATCGCATACAGCTTCACCTTTTCGTCCGCCTCGTCGTCGTCGAGCCCATCGGCGATCAGCGACGCGCACAGCTGTGGGTCGCCCGACATCAGCAGCCGGTACATGAACGGCACGTCGTAGTTCCACTCGGACACGCCCGAGATCGTTTCGGGCCGGTCCACATACGACGTGGGCCGGTTGCTGAGGCTGTACAGATAAGAGCGATTGGCCATGGAATCAAAGTGTGAATGGCGGCTGCAGTGTGAGTGCGCCGCCGTTGCAAGAATGAAGAAGTTCCGCTCCTCGCGAAGCGGTCTTCGGCCTGGTCGGGTGATTCTGCCCGCGCCAAATCTACACTGCGGCTGCGCGTCAGTTCGGCGCGCGCACATCCGGCACGCCGGCAAGTCAGTAATCCGGAAACTCCTCGAGCAAGACCATTCCATGCGATACGAACTCACGGATCTTCGGCTCTTCCTGGAGATCGCCCAGGCGAAAAGCCTGACCGCGGCAGCTGCAGCCTTGTTCATCACCAGCTCGGCAGCCAGCTACCGGCTCAAGAACCTGGAGCAGGCCCTTGGTACACCCCTGTTCGAACGCAACTCGCGCGGCATGGAATTGACCCGAGCCGGCGAGGCGGTCCTTGCGCATGTTCGAGACATCTTCGAAGACGTCGAAAGAATGCAAGGCGACGTGCGCCTGTTCATCTCTGGCATCAAGGGCCACGTCCGCATCATCGCCAACAGCAGCTCACTGAACAGCTTCGTCACCCAGACCCTGGGGCGCTTCCTGGTCGCTCACCCTGGCATTGATGCAGATGTCGAGGAGCGTCAGAGCGAAATCATTCCGGCCGCGGTGCTCGCCCGAGAGGCGGACATCGGGATCTTTGCCGGCAAGACCGATGTCCAGGGCTTGGCCATTCACCCCTACGCCATCGATCAGCTGGTCATCGTTGCGCCGCCGGAGCATGAGATATCGACGCGTTCGTCCGTGCGCCTGTGTGATGCCTTGGACTTTGAGTTTGTTTGCATGCATCGTGACAGCAGCAACTACCTGTTTCTTCGCGACGCGGCCGCCATGCAAGGCAGAACAGTCACGGCGCGGTTGCATGCACAGGGGTTCGAAGCAGTGCTCTCGCTGGTAGCCGCGGGCGTCGGGGTTGCGCTGGTTCCTAGCAGCGTTCTTGAGAATCGTCAGGAGCCTCGCCGGGTCGCACGGCTTGCCCTTGACGAGCCTTGGGCACGCCGAGAACTCAGTCTGGCCGTCCGAGCCGATGCGCGCTTCCCGGACTTCATCAAGGCGTGCGTGGACTTTCTGCTGGACGACCCCCGGGTGGCAGCGACGCGACAGGCGAGCGACGGCGAGCAGTGACGGGGCTCGCTTGGCCGCGTCCAACTTTCACGAACGCTCACTTTGATACTGTTCAATTGACCCTCCGATACGCTGCGCCAAGAATCGGGCCCAGCTATCGGAGATTGAATGCTTGCAAATGCGCTTAGCGGCGTCCGTGTCGTCGACCTGTCGAGAATCCTGGCGGGTCCGTGGTGCACCCAGAACCTCGCGGACCTCGGTGCCGACGTCTTGAAGATCGAGCGCCCGCAGGTGGGCGACGACACTCGCAGCTGGGGCCCACCCTTCGTGGTCGGCGAAACCGGAGAGCAAGTCTCCGCCTATTTCCTGTCGTGCAATCGCGGCAAGCGCTCAGTCACCCTCGACTTCGCCCGCCCTACCGAGCGTGAATGGCTGATTCAGCAGATCCGTGAGGCCGATGTCCTGGTCGAGAACTACAAGGTAGGGGACCTCGCGCGCTACGGCCTGGACTTCGAAAGCATGGTCAAGATGAATCCGCGGCTGATCTACCTGTCCGTGACTGGCTTCGGACAAGCCGGCCCGTTTGCTCACAAGCCAGGTTACGACTACATCTTCCAGGGCATGGGCGGACTCATGGGCTACACCGGCATACCCGACGGCGAGCAAGGCGCAGGACCACTTCGCGCGGGAGTCGCAGTCGTTGACCTCATGACGGGAATGTATGCGACAAGCGCCGTGCTGGCGGCACTGATCGAGCGCGGACGGACCGGCACGGGGCAGCACCTGGACATTGCGCTCTTCGACGTATCGGTGGCCATGAACGCGAATCAGGGTGCCAACTACCTGGTCTCCGGACAAAGCCCGACGCGCAGCGGCAACGCTCACCCGAACCTGGCGCCCTACGAGGTCTTCGAATGCGCGGACGGCTACATCATCCTGGCCATCGGCAACGACAAGCAGTTCGCGTCCTTCTGTGCGCTCATGGAGACTCAATGGCATCTGGATCCCCGGTTTGCCAGCAACGCGGGGCGCCTGACCAACATGCGTGAGCTTCGTCCACTCCTTCGGGACGCCATGAAGCGCTGGTGCGCAAGCCCTTTGGGGGAGGCACTGGATTCGCGCGGCATCTCCTGGGGAAACATCCACACCATGGAGCAGGTTTTCCAGCATCCGCAGGTCGTTCACCGTCAGATGCTGCAGACCGTCGAGCATCCGACGTTCGGCACGCTCAAGCTCGTGCGCAACCCCATGGTCTTGCCCGACGAACAGAACACGGTTCATCCACCGCCTGCGCTGGGCCGATCAGCCGTGGAGAACGCCAGGCCAGAACTCGCCTAGGTCCAAGCAATCACCCGCGCGCCTGCGGCTCGATGTGGCTTGGTGCGCGATGACGGTCAACTTCAAGAATGGAGACAGCAGTGAAACTCTCGACAACCATATTGTCCCTGGCGTTGTGCATGAGCGCCCTCCCCATGGCGCAGGCGGCAGACGCCTCATCGTATCCAGATCGTCCAGTTCGCCTGATCGTTCCCTATGCGGTGGGTGGTGCGACCGATGTGATCGGCCGCGTCATGGCGCGCTACCTTGGCGAAGCGCTCGGTCAGTCGGTCGTGGTTGAAAATAAGCCAGGGGCCGGCGGCAGCACCGGATCGAGCTTCGCGGCCACCCAGCCCGCAGACGGCTACACGCTGGTCATGATGGTGGAAAGCTCCCACGCCGTGAACCCGAACGTGTATGCAACCCGGGCTTACGATCCCGTCAAGGACTTCACACCCATCACCAACATCGCCAACGTTCCCGGTGTGATGGTGGTGAACCCGTCATCGAACTACAAGAGCGTCCAGGATGTCATCGACGCCGCGACGAAAGCTCCGACCAAGCTGAACTACGGATCGTCGGGCAACGGCGGCTACAGCCACCTGAGTGGCGCGCTTTTTGGAAGCACGACCAAGACCCAGATCACCCACGTGCCGTACAAAGGCCTGGGCCCGGCCTTGAACGATCTGATGTCCGGCCAGATCGACGTGGTCTTCGACAACATGCCCTCCTCTGGCGGGCTGATCGCCGGGGGCAAGTTGCGCGCGCTGGCTGTCTCGAGCCCGGAGCGTCTGCCCCAGTTGCCCAACGTTCCAACCTTCGCCGAGGTTGGCCTGAAGGCTATGAACAACATGTCCTGGTATGGAATCGGCGCGCCCAAGGGCCTGAATCCGGCCGTCCTTGCCAAGCTGAGCTCGGCAGCCAGGAAAGCGCTGGAGAACCCGGGAATGAAAAAGACGATTCAGGATCAAGGCGCCATCATTGACTACACGACGCCGCAGCAGTTCAAGGAAACGGTGGAGCGCTCGAACAAGGCATGGTCCAAGCTCGTCCAGGACATCGCCTTCGAGAAGATGTGATGGCAGCGACTGAACAAATGAATGCAACGGCTGCCCCTGCGGAGGTCTCGTTCCCGATGCCCGCCACCGCGGTGGTCACCATCACCGCCGGCGGCGTCCTCAACGTGCTGGGCACGCCAGTGATTCAGGGCCTCATCCAGACGCTGGAGCGCCTGGCAAGCAATGAAGACATCAACTGCGTGGTTCTGCGCGGCAGTGGCTCGCGGGCCTTTATTGCGGGCGCGGACATCAAGGAGATGGCAGGCCTCGATGCTGAGAGCGGCCGAACGTTCATCAGCGGTCTGCGCGACCTTTGCAATGCCATCCGCCACTTTCCGGTGCCAGTCATCGTGCGCCTGGAGGGGCATACCCTGGGGGGTGGCCTGGAGGTGGCGATGGCGGGCGACCTGAGGATCGCAGCTGACAACGCCGTGGTCGGGATGCCGGAGGTCAAGGTCGGCATCCCATCGGTCATTCATGCGGCCATGATGCCTTCGCAGATCGGCACGACCCGGGCATCCTGGATGCTGCTGACCGGCGAGAACATCGGCGCCATCCAGGCGCGCGACTGGGGCCTCATCAGCGAGTGCGTGCCGCAGGACCAACTCGATGCGCGGATCGAGGCCGTCGCGCATGCGTTCTCGCAGATCGGGCGGTCGGTGCTGCGCCAGCAAAAGCGCCTGCTTCGCCGGTGGGAGACCATGACGCTCGACGCTGCCGTCGAAAACAGTGTGGCGGAGTTCGGCGAGGCCTTCAACACGGGCGAGCCGCAGCATCACATGAATGCCTTCTTGAGCAAGAAGGCCAAGGGCAAGTCCGCCTGACTTGCCACCTTTCTCGAGATGTCGAACGCCGCATCAATCGGCGTATTCCCCCGCCTCCTTGATCACCTTCGACCACCGCACCTTCTCGGCTTCGAGGTATTTCCTGTGCCCCGCAGGATCGAGCCGGTCGTCATTCACGATGCTGAGCCCGAGCGCTTCCTCGCGCTTGATCAGCTCGGGGTCCTTCAAGGCGGCGCGCAACGCGGCGTTGAGCTTCGCGAGCACCGCGCTCGGCGTGCCGCGCGGCGCGTACAGGCCGTGCCACACTTGGACGTCGAAGTCCTTCAGGCCGGCTTCGGACAGGGTCGGCGTGTCCTTCAGCGCGGCGAGCGGCAGCCGCGCCAGGCTGGTGACACCGTAGACCTTGACCTTCCTGCCCTCGACCTGCGGCACGGCGTTGGTCGCCTGTTCGCACATCACATCGACCTGGCCGCCGATGAGGTCGGTCATCGCCGGTGCGGTGCCCTTGTAGGGCACGGGCGTCATGCTCGTCTTCAGCGCGCTCTGGAGCATCAGGCCGCACAGGTGCGATGCGGAGCCCACCCCCGCGTTGGCGAGGTTCACCTTGCCGCCGCTCGACGCGATCCATTGGCGCAACTCGGCGAAGCTGCCGGCGGCCAGGCTCGGCCTGCCGATCAGCACCGAGGGCGCTTCGTTGATGAGGCCCAGGGTTTCGAAATCTTCCGGCACCTTGTAGCTGAGCTTGCGGTACAGGGCCGGCGCGGTGGCCATGCCGATGTGGTGCACCAGCAGCGTGTAGCCGTCCGGCGTGGCACGGGCAGCCTTGGCCGAGCCGATCGTGCCGCCCGCGCCGGGCGCGTTGTCGACCACCACGGTCTGGCCGAGCGGCTTGCGCAGCGCCTCGGCCAGGTCGCGCGCGATCTTGTCGCTCGGGCCACCGGCGGCGAAAGGCACGATCAGCGTGACAGGCTTGTCGGGAAATTCCGCGCAGGCCAGCGAAGCAAAGCCGAGTGCGGCGAGGGCGGCGCCGCAGCGCCAGAAATGGGTCATGGTCTTGTCTCCTGGGGTTTTTCTTGGATGGGGGGTCAGGCCGACAGCGCCTGCATCTCGCGGTACAGGTCGGCCTTGCCCTCGAAGCCGATGCCGGGCAAGTCGGGCAGCGTCACGAAACTGTTCTCGACCTTCACGCCGTCAGGGAATCCGCCGAAGGGCTGGAACAGATCGGGGTACGACTCGTTGCCGCCCAGGCCGAGCCCGGCGGCGATGTTCAACGACATCTGGTGCCCGCCGTGGGGGATGCAGCGGGTGGCCGACCAGCCGTGCTCCTTCAGCATGTCGAGCGTGCGCAAGTACTCCACCAGGCCGTAGCTCAGCGCACAGTCGAACTGCAGCCAGTCGCGGTCGGGGCGCATGCCGCCGTAGCGGATCAGGTTGCGCGCATCCTGCATCGAGAAGAGGTCTTCGCCCGTGGCCATCGGGTTCTTGTAGAAGTTGCGCAGCGCCGCCTGGAGCTCGAAGTCGAGCGGATCGCCAGGCTCCTCGTACCAGAACAGGTCGTACTGCGACAGCGCCTTGGCGTAGGCGATGGCGGTCTCGAGGTCGAAGCGGCCGTTGGCATCGACGCAGAGCTTCTGGCCGTCCTGCAGCACTTCCATGATCGAGTCGATGCGGCGCAGGTCTTCGTCGAGCGAGGCGCCGCCGATCTTCTTCTTGACCACCGTGTAGCCGCGGTCGATGTAGCTGCGCATCTCGTCCTGGAGCTTTCGGTGGTCCTGCCCCGGGTAGTAGTAGCCGCCGGCGGCGTAAACGAAGATCTTGCGGTTCGGCTTGCCGTCGCCATAGCGGTCGGCCAGCAGCTGGAAGAGGGGCTTGCCTTCGATCTTGGCCACTGCGTCCCACACCGCCATGTCGATCGTGCCGATCGCGACCGAGCGCTCGCCATGGCCACCCGGCTTCTCGTTGGTGAACATGGTGCTCCAGATCTTGTGCGCATCGAGGTTGTCGCCCGTCTCGTCGACGAGCGAAGCCGGGTCCGCTTCGAGGATGCGCGGAATGAACCGCTCGCGCATCAGCTTGCCCTGGCCGTAGCGTCCGTTCGAATTGAAGCCGTAGCCGACCACGGGCTTGCCGTCGCGGATGACGTCGGTGATCACCGCAACCAGGCTCAGCGTCATCTTGCTAAAGTCGATGTAGGCGTTGCGGATGGGTGAGCTGATGGGAACGGTTTTCTCGCGGATCTCGACGATCTTCATGCTTGGGCTCCAGGGGGTCTTTGATTGAGAGCCTGTATGCTCCGCCGCCCGGGCTTGCAGCGCCAATGCTCTTTTTCGCTGCTTCCATGCACCGGACGAACCGCACATGAACCTGATCTGGCTTGAAGACTTCGTCGCGCTCGCCGCCACGGGCAATTTCTCGCGCGCGGCGGAAGACCGCCACAGCTCGCAACCGGCGTTCAGCCGGCGCATTCGTGCCCTCGAAGAGTGGATCGGTGCCGAGCTCGTCGACCGGCGTTCGCAACCGGCCAAACTCACCGAGGTCGGCGAATGGTTCACCGGCGTGGCACAGGAAATGATCGCCCGGGTCGCGCGGGTGCCCGGTGACGCGAAGAAGATCGCCGAGGCCAGCTCGGTCACCCTGCGCATCGCGTCGACGCATGCGCTCTCCTTCACTTTTCTGCCGCGGTGGTTGCGAAGCCTCGAATCGAGCACCGCGCTCGGGCCGGTGCAACTGATGTCCGACGTGCTCTTGCGTTGCGAAGCGCTGATGCTGCAAAGCAAGGTTCAGTTCGTGCTGAGCCATGCGCATGGCAAGGCGCAGGGGGCGCTGGATGCGGAGCCGTACCGGTCGACCCGGGTCGGTGAGGATCTGCTGATTCCGGTGTCGGCGCCGGACGAGGCAGGCCGCGCGCGCCATCGTCTCGCGGGCCAGGGCGGCCCCGCAGTGCCCGTGCTCCAGTACACCGAGGAATCAGGGCTGGGGCGCATCCTGCGCGCGGTCATCGGCCGCAGGCTGGAGTCGGTTCCTGCGCAGACCGTCGTCACGGCGCACCTGGCCTCGGTCCTCAGAACGATGGTGCTCGACGGCCGGGGGATCGCCTGGTTGCCGAAGACGCTGGTGCAAGACGATATCGACCAGGGGCGGCTCGTTGCCGCGGCGAGCAGCGATTGGGAAGTGCCGCTGGAGATCAGGCTTTATTGCGACAGCGAGCTTCTGGGGAAGGCCGCCAACGCATTCTGGAACGCCGCGATCGGCGTGTAAGCCATGGTGTCAAGGCCGCGCTTCGCCTTGCAGCGCTTCGCGTGCTCCGGCTATCGACGAAGCCCGCACGCGGAAGTAGCTGATGCACAGCAGAGCCATGCCTACTGTGACCATCACGTAGTATGCGGGAATCATCTTGCTGCCCGTCTGCTGCGCCAGCCAGGTGCAGATCAGCAACGAAAGGCCGCCGATGACCGTGAAGTTGATGTTGTGAATGAGGGCCAGGCCCGTCGTGCGCACGTTGCTCGGGAACAGTTCCGAAAGGAAGGAAGGCATGGCGCCTTGAAAGACCATGACGCAAGCCGTCAAGGCCGTAACGCAGAGCGTGTAGTTCATCACCGTGGGGTTGTCGATCATGAAGTGGAACGCGGGCAAGCTGAGGACTCCGGTCAGCAGCGTTCCGATGGTGATCATCCGCAAGCGGCCGACGCGATCGGACAGCGCCCCCATCACAGGCGGCAAGAAGATCTGGGCGACCGAATAGCCGATTGCACCCCACATCGAATCGGCGGGGGACAGACCCAATTCACGCTGAGCGTAGAGCGGCATGAACACGCCGAGGAGGTAGTTGGTAGAGGCTGCCAGCGAATAGATGCCGATGGCCGCGGCGATGCGGGCTTTTGCCGAGGTCAGCGTGGTTTTCACCGGGCTGCTCACCTGGCTGGTATTCAGGAAGGTTGGCGTCTCATCGAGGTTTCTGCGAAGCCAATAGCCGAAAGGGACGATGAGCAGACCCAGAATGAATGGCATGCGCCAGCCCCAGTCGAGGATCGCCGTCTTGTCGAGGTGCGACGTCAGGCCCAGGCTGACGACGCTGGCCATGCCGGTCGCCAACCCGATACCGACCACCTGGAAGCTCGCGAAGTATCCACGACGGTTGCGGGGCGCGTGCTCCGTCACGAAGGACACCGAGGTACCGAATTCGCCGCCGGCGGAGAAGCCTTGCAGCAGCTTGCCGGCCACCAGGATCAGCGTACCTGCGATGCCCGCGGTGGCGTAGCTCGGCGCGAATGCGATCATCGCCGTTCCCAAGCCCATGGCCCAGATGGTCAGCATCATGCCTGCCTTGCGGCCTTTCCGGTCCGCGTAGCTGCCGATCAGCAGGGCGCCGAGCGGCCTGACGAAATAGCTGACGCCGAAGGTCGCAAGCGCGACGAGCAGAGAGGTGGCCGGATCGGCCGCGGGGAAGAACACCGCGGCGATATAGACCGCCAGGAATCCGTAGATGAAGAGGTCATAGAACTCGAGCATGTTCCCGACCAGCGCGGATGCGATCACCTTCCGGAAGTATGCTTTCTTCTCAGGCGTAAGTTCATCACTGACAGTTGCGGGCATGGTTGTCTCCGTTTATCAAGGTCATTTGCATTGAAATTGCGAATCGAGACCGGCAACATTCCACAGGTGCAGTGAGGCTCAGCGTCGTGGAAGCGCGCCATTCATTGGGAGGTCACGCCGTGAGGCCCAAAAGCTCTTCCGCAGCGGCGCGGTGTACGCGATACACCTTCAGCACATCCTGCACCGTCACATACTCGTCAGGCCCTCCCATTCCGTGTGCGTACGGGCCGTATGTCACCGCGGGCATGCCCGCCAGCCGGAAGAGGCGCGCATCGGTAAGACCGATGCGCATGTTCGCGACGGCGTCCGGAAAAGCCAGCGCGCGCGCATGACGCAGGAACGCCCGGACCAGCGGATGGTTCGGGTCTGTGAACGCGGGCTCGGTCGCGCTGCCGGGCAGGATGTCCCACTGCACTTTCGGATGCGCTTCCAGGATGTCGCGGATCAGGTCCTCCATGGCCGAGATAGTGAGAGGCGCCGGGAAGCGAAGGTCAAGGAAAGCTTCGGCGTCGCCGGGCACCAGATTCGGCACGACGCCAGCGTGGAAGGCGCCGGCATTGACGGTGATGCCGCTCAGGTTTTCAAACTCGCCCCGGCCCCCGACTTGCTCGGAAACGGACCGGGCCTCCAGCATGGCGCTACGCATGCGGGGATCAATCACCACTTCGTGGGCACGCAGGCACTGGATGGCCTGCACCGCGGCCATCAGGCTGTCGAGCGCGTTGTCGCCCAGGTGCGTGTGCGCACCGTGCGCCGCCTTGCCGCGGGTCTTCACACGCAGCCACATCACGCCCTTCTCGCCGTAGCGCACGACGCGCGGATGTCCGGCATCCGCGTTGACCACGTAGTCGCCGCGGCAATGCTCGACGTTGTCGATCAGCCAGGCCGTACCAAAAGCACCGCCCGTTTCTTCGTCGGCGACCAGGGTCAGCACGGCCTCGCCCCGCAGTTGCGCCTGCCGCTCAGCCAGACCGCGCAAGACGGTGATCAAAACGGCGTCGCCAGCGCACATGTCGCCCGCGCCCCGGCCATAGAGGCGATCGCCATCCCGATAACCGGTCAGGGGCGGAACCGTCCAAGCTTCGCGCGCACCGACAGGGTAGGTGTCCAAGTGGCCATTCATGATGAGGCGCGGTCCCGGCAGGGCGCCTCGAACGCGCGCGACGACGTTGACGCAGCCAGGCTTCGGCTCGTAGAGCGCCACCTCGATGGCAGGATGGGCCAGCGCATCGCGAGCCAGCGCCGCGACGGCCTTGGTGTCGCCGCCCGGGTTTTCGCTGGGTGTAGAGATCAGGCGCTGGGCAAGTTCAATGATCGATTCGATCGTCGCGGCTTCCGACGGGTCGGTCGCGCTGCTTGAGGCGTCGGGAAGTTCTTCGATCAGTCTGAGCGTCATCACAGCGTCTCCGTGTCGTTGCATGAGGCGGATGCTAGGGACCGCTGTTCGATAACTCCAATACATTTTGGGAAGCAATTCCAAACTGCTGGTTATGATCTAACGCGTTCCTCGTGGACCACTCAAGGATGCATATGGCTCGTTCAGCTCCCTTTCGCCTGCACCACATCCAGCTCCTGCAGGTCGTCCTGCAGTCGACGACGATGACGGAGGCCGCCAACCGGCTGCACATTTCGCAGCCTGCGGTGAGCAAGCAGCTCAAGCAGCTCCAGGAGGACGTCGGGTTTGCTCTGTTCGAGCGCCAAGGCCACCGCCTGCAGGCAACGTTCGAGGCGCGGGCACTCCTCGACCAGGTGAATCGCGTGGGGGCTTCTCTCCAGGTGCTCAATCAACTGGCGACAGACATGCGAACGGCCCATCAAGGCCACCTGCAGATCGGTTGCATCGGGGCCGCCGCCGATCTCTTGTTGCCACGCGCGCTGAGCCAGACGTTCGGGCCGCAGTCGCGGCTGCTGTGCACCGTCGAAACCGGCAACACGGCCCAGGTGCTCGAGTGGGTGGACACACAGCAAGTAGATCTAGGCATCGCCATGAAGGTGCGCGATGTGGGGCATCGCTCCTTTGAGCCACTCGGTCCTCTGCGGCTTGCGTGCCTCATGCCGGCGGGCCATCCTCTGGCCAAACGCCGCCGCATTCGCCTGAAGGATCTGGCAACCGAATCGGTGATCGCCCTGAAGCTGCCCAGCCTGGTCGATTCTCAGGAGGCGGCGCAGTTCGACATCGCCCAGGACATCACCGTGCACATGCAGGTCGACTCATCGCGCATCGCAGGGCGCATGGTGGAGGCGGGCTTGGGTATTGCGGTGTTGGAAGACCTGAGCGCGGCCCACTATGGACGTGGAGAGTTGGTCTGCCGCCCACTCGAACACCCATTCCGCACGGAACTCGGCATGTACCGGCCCGCCTATCGCCCGCGAAACACCGCGGTGGAAGATCTGGTTCGCGCACTCGGCGACAGCATCAGGACACGCAACGCACCGAAACGCCCCGGCGCACCCTAAACCACCCCACACGCACGCAGGCGCCCGAGCTCCTCACTGCCGACGCCCAGCGCGCCATACACCACTTCGTTGTCCTGCCCCGTCCGCGGCCCCACCGCCGGCGGCGCAACGGCCGCGCGGCCCACGAAGCGCGGCACGGCCGCGGGCGCCGGGATCGCGCCCAGTTCCGGGTCCTGCAGTTCGACAAACGCCTCGCGTGCGCGGAAATGCGGGTCGTCCATGACGTCCGCGATCGAATAGACCTTGCTGAAGGGCACATCGTGGCGCTCGAGCTGTGCCGAGAGCGCCTCGAGCGAATGGCCCGCGGTCCACGCACCGACGATGTCGTCGATCTCGACGTGGTGCCGCGTGCGCTGCACGTTGGTGGCAAAGCGCGGATCGACCGCGAGCCCAGGCTGTTCCATCGCGGCGCACAGCCGCACGAAGATCGGATCGGAGGAGCCGACCAGCGTGATCCAGGCGCCGTCTGCCGTGCGGTAGACGTTCGACGGCGCGGTGTAGCTGGCGCGCGAGCCGGTGCGTTCGCGCGCGCTGCCCGAGAAGCGGTATTCGGCCGCGAGCGGGTCCAGCAGGCGCAGCAGCGCCTCGGTGGCCGAGAGGTCGATCTCGGCGCCACGCTGCGCCTCGCGCGGCAGCCCATTGCGCTCGGCCAGCGCGGTGCTGATCGCGAAGGCGCCGAACAGGCCGGCGATCGCATCGCCGAGCGGATAGTTCATGTGCTGCGGCGGCCCGCCGGCTTCGCCAGTCAGGTGCGTGAAGCCGCTCATGGCCTCGAAGATGCGCGCGAAGCCGGGCTTGCGCGCATTGGGCCCGGTCTGGCCGAAGCCCGTGAGGCGCAGCACGATGAGACGCGGGTTGTGCGCATGCAGCGTCGCGAGGTCGAGGCCCCACGCATCGAGCGTGCCGGTGCGGAAGTTCTCCACCAGCACGTCGAAGCCGTCGACCAGGCGCAGGAACAGCGCGCGCCCCTCGGGCTTGCGCACGTCGAGCGAGATGCCGCGCTTGCCGCGGTTGGCCGTCTTCCAGAACAGCGCGTGGCCCTCGTGCACCGGCGCGAGCCCGCGCAGCGCGTCGTTGCCTTGCGGCAATTCGAGCTTGACGACTTCGGCGCCCATGTCGCCGCACAGCGTGGCCGAGAAGGGCGCGGCGAGCACCGTGGCCATATCGAGGATGCGCACGCCCGCGAGCGGCAGGCCTTGTCGGGGCGCGTTCATCAGTTGCTGCTCAGGTCGATGGTCTTGAGCACCGGGTCCCAGGTGCGGCTGTCGGTCTTGATGCGCTCGCTCCAGGCCCCGAGGCTCGGGTCCAGCGTGGTGGCGCCGAGCTTGGCCAGCTTCTCCTTCATCGCCGGCGTGGCGAGCACCTTCGCGAGCGCCTGGTTCAGCGTGTCGACCACGTTCTTCGGCGTGCCCTTGGGTGCCGCCAGGCCCATCCAGAGGCCTGCGTCCATGCCCGGAAGGCCGAGCTCGGCGAAGGTGGGAACGTCGGGCACGGCCGTCGAGCGGGCTTTGCCGGTCTGCGCAAGGATGCGGATCTGCCCGCCCTGCATGTAGGGCAGCGTGCCGCCCAGGTTGTTGCACATCACCGGAATGTGGCCGGCCATCACGTCGTTGACCGCCGGTGCATTGCCCTTGTAGGGCACGTGCTGCATCTTGATCTTGGCCTGGTGGTTCACCATTTCGCAGACCAGGTGCGACGGCGTCGCGACACCGGCCGAGCCGAACGACAGCGCGTTGGATTTGGACTTGCCCGCCGCAACCAGTTCGGGCAGCGTTTTGTAGGGCGTCTTGGCATTCACCGCGATCACGTTGGACAGGTCGGCCACCAGGCCCACGCCCGTGAAGTCGTCGGCCAGGTTCGCCTTGAGGTTCTTGTGCACGTACGGCAGGAACACGTTCGTGAGCCCGGCCATCAGCAGCGTGTAGCCGTCGGGCGATGCCTTGGCCACGAACTCCGAACCGATCAGGCTGCCGGCGCCCGGCTTGTTCTCGACCACGATCTGCTGGCCGAGCGCGGCACCGAGGTCCACCGCCAGCACGCGCGCCACCAGGTCGGTGCTGCCCGCGGCGGCGAAGGGCACGATGAGCTTGATCGGCTGGTCGGGGTAGGCGGCGTGGGCCGCGGAGGCCGCGAAGGCGGCGGCCGCAAGCGCGGTAGCGAGGCGAAGAGAAGTGCTGGCAGTCATTGGATGTCCCCTGGTGTGTTGGAAAGATGAAGAAAACGGCGCCCGAGCGTGGCCCGGTGCACCTCGGAGGCGCCGTCGTAGATGCGGAATGGGCGCAGTTCGCGCAGGATCAGCGCCACGGGAGCGTCCTCGCACATGCCCAGCGCGCCCATCAACTGCGCCGCGCGGTCGGCCACGCGGTACAGCGCCTCCGAGACGAAGACCTTCGCCATTGCTGATTCGGTCTTCACGGAAACGCCCGCATCCATGCGCGTCGCGCAGTCGAGCGTCAGCAGCCGGCTCGCATGCAGGTCGATGTGGCAGTCGGCCACCATCGCCTGCACCTGCTGGAGGTCGGCGAGCCGGTCGCCGAAGGCGCTGCGCGCGTTCACATAAACCTCGGCGAGTTCGAGCGCGCGGCGCGCACGCCCGATCAGCCGCATGCAGTGCGACACGCGCGCAGGCTCCAGGCGCTGTTGCGCATGGGCCAGGCCTTGGCCGACCTGGCCCAGCACCGCATCGTGCGGCACCAGGCAGTCGACAAGCTCGATCTCGCCATGCCCGCCGATCGCATAGGGGTCGATCGCAGCGATCGCGCGCTGCAGCCGGAAGCCCGGGTTCGCGCATTCGACGATGAACTGCGTCGGGCCGTCGTCGGTCTGCGCGAGCACCACCGCGAAGCGCGCGCCGACCGCGCCGGTGATGAACCACTTGTGGCCGTCGATCACCCAGCCCTCTGCCGTGCGCCGTGCCCGCGTGCGCAGCATCGAAGGATCGGAGCCCGCGCCGGGCGCCGGCTCGGTCATCGCGAAGCACGAACGCAGTTCGCCTGCCGCGAGCGGACCGAGCCACGCCTGCTGCTGCGCCGCCGTGCCCAGGTTCAGCAGGCTGATCATGTTCGGCTGGTCTGGCGCCGCGCAGTTGAGCGCACCGGGGCCCAGGTAGCTGCGGCCGGCTTCTTCGAGCACCACGCTGCGCGCGACCCAGCTCAGGCCGAGGCCGCCGTGCTCGGGCGGCAGCTGGGGCAGGTAGAGGCCATGCGAGCGCGCCAGCGGCCGCAGCACGGCAAGCGCGGCATCGAGCGCCGCGGGGTCGTGCACGTGGCCGCGCTGCTCGAGCGGGATCACCTGCGTGTCGACGAAGGCGCGCACGCGCAGCCGCAGTGCCGCCAGCGCCTCGTCGCGCTCGACGTCGAGCAGGTTCATTGCGCGGCCGCCTTCTTCTCGTGCTCGCGCAGCGTGAGCTTGGCGATGTTGAGCTGATGGATCTGGCTCGTGCCTTCGTACAGGCGGAACAGCCGCACGTCGCGGTAGTAGCGCTCGATGGGGCTGAAGTCGGCCACGTAGCCTGCGCCGCCGAACATCTGCACGCAGCGGTCGGCCACGCGGCCGCACATCTCGGAGGCGAAGTACTTGCACATCGAGGCCGACAGCGCCACGTCCTCGCCGCGATCGCGCGCCCGCGCGGCCTCGAGGATCATTGCGCGCGCAGCAAAAATCTCGGTGCGGCAGTCGGCGATCATGGCCTGCACCAGCTGAAAGTTCGCCACCGGCTGGCCGAACTGCGAACGCCGCGCGGTGTGAGCGACGGCCAGGTCGAGCATGCGGATTGCCGGCCCCGTGCACAGCGCCGCCAGGTGCAGCCGCTGCTTGTTGAGCACCTTCATTACGGTGCGGAAGCCCACGCCCTCCTGCTCGCCGATCACATGGCTCGCCGGGACGCGGCAGTTCTCGAAATGCACGTCGGACACCGGCGAACCCGCCTGGCCCATCTTGCGGTAGGGCTCGCCGGTGCGCAGGCCCGGTCCGCGCTCCACCAGAAAGGCGGTCAGCCCGGCATGGCCCTGGGTGCCTTCCTCCGTGCGCGCGATCACGGTGAACAGGTCGGCCAGCGGCGCATTGGTGATGAAGCGCTTGGTGCCGTCGAGCACGTAGTGGTCGCCCTCGCGTCGCGCGGTGGTGTGGATGTTGGTGGCTTCGGAGCCGGCCTCGGGCTCGGTCAGCGCGAGGCATCCGGTGAGTTCGCCGCTGGCCATGCGCGGCAGCCACTTCGCCTTCTGCTGCGGCGTGCCATCGGCCACCAGCGCCTCGGAGCCGATGCCGGTGTTGGTGCCCACGCGGGCGCGCAGCGCGACCGAGGCCTGCGACAGCTCCATCGCGCACAGCACCAGTTCCTCGGTGGTCAGGCCGAGGCCGCCGTGTTCTGCGGGAATGCTCCAGCCGAAGTAGCCCTTACGGCGCAGCAGGTCGACCGTGGCCGGCGGAATCTCGCCGCGCTGCTCCACCTCGTCTTCGAGCGGATGCCAGGTGGTGCGCACGAAAGTGCGGATGTCGTCGAGGAGGGTGTCGAGTCGGGTGGTGTCGCGGATCATGCGGCGGACTGTAGGCCGCAGGTTTGCATCGGCGAACACGCGTTTCGAATATTGGAACGACGATGCGCAAACGTGCCCCGACGTGGAGAATGCGCAGCATGCGTGCCGCCCGACCCCTCCACCAGCTGAAGAACCAGCAGGACCTGCGCCGCGTGCGCGCCGACGATCCCGACTTTTCGGGCACGCTGGCCAAGGGACTCATGATCCTGCAGAGCTTTGTCAGGGACCCGCGCGCGCATGCCAACAGCGAGTTCGCCGAGCGGCTCGGCATTCCGCGGCCCACCGTCAGCCGCCTCTGCCGCAGTCTGCAGGCGCTGGGCTTCCTCGACCACGACGAGCGCCTCGACCGCTACTTCATCGGGCCCGCGGCGGTGACGCTGGGCTATCCCTACGTCATCAACACGCCACTGCTGGCGCAGTTGCGCCCCGCGATGCAGTCGATGGCCGAGCGCTTCGAGGGCGCCGTCTCAGTGGGCGTCACCATGGACCTCGACGTGGTGTACGTGGAAACGTGTGCGCAGGAGCACGGCACGCTCAAGCGCCCCGGCGTGGGCGCGGTGCGCGGCATCGTCGAGACCGCCATGGGCCGGGCCTGGCTGGCGCAGTTGTCGCCGGCCGAGCGCAACCGGTTCCTTGCGCGCGCCAAGCGCGAGCGTGCCGACGAATACGTGCGCTGCACCGAGGGCCTGGCGGCCAGCCTCGCCAACTACGAGAAGCGCGGCTTCTCGATCAACATGGGCGATGCGGGGCTCGGCGTGCTCGCGGTCGGGGTTGCCTCGGGCATTCGCTACGGCCCGCGAAGGTTGCTGTTCAACTGCGCCGTCCCGGGCTACCGCGCCAAGGCCGCCGACCTGCTGAAGACCATCGGGCCCGCGCTGGTGCAGCTGGTCAACATGGCGGGCCGGCAGGGCGCCTGACCTGCAACGCCGGTCAGTCCACGCTGACCCGCATGCCGAGCAGCATCTGCGCCATGCCCTTGCCCATCGGGTCGGGCCGCAGCGAACTCGGTCCACCGCCGTCAAGTGCCTCCGTCAACAGGAAATTGAAGGCATGCAGGCCCGGCACCTCGTAGCGCGTGACGCTGCCCTTGACGAGGTGGGCGAGGTGCGCGCGCACCCGCTCGGGCGTGAGCTCGCGGCGCAGAATCGCCACGTCTTCGGGACGGCGCGCGATCACGGCGATGTTCGAGGTGTCGCCCTTGTCGCCGGAGCGCCCGTGGGCCAGTGAGATCAGCGCCGCGGTGCGCGCGCCCGGCCGCGGCATGGGCGCCGCATCGTCGGGTTCCGCACGCGGGACATGGCCGGGTGCCGGCACGGCCTGGCCATCGCAGGGAATCTCGATCGTCTCCTCGACTCCCGCGATCACCACGCGCGGCGCGGGCAACCTGTGCTTCGCCACCAGGCAGGAGAAAAGCCGAAAGCGCGGCTCGACGGCTGCGCGGCCGTTGAGGGTCAGGGCGCTGCCGCTGGTGGTGCCCGGCGCGAAGGACACGCCCGGCGCGCGCGCCTCGCGTGAAAAGATGTCCAGCGCCTCGGCACGCGCATGGGTCACGGCCACGCGCGCGACCGCCTCGCGCGGCGCGCCCGCCGCGGCGTGCGGACCGTAGCTGTCTTCCGCGCCGAGCACGGACACATGCGTCTTGTCGAAATCGCCCAGAGCCTTCTCCTGCAGCAGCGTGTGCACGCGCGCCAGCAGCGCCTCGCCGGTGCGGCGCGCCTTGGGCACCGCATCGATGCCGAACACCGACACCTGTGCCGTGCAGCGCCAGCCCTGCTGCCAGGTGGCCGACAGCTTGTAGGTCGGCGGCGGTGCCATGCCGCGCGCGCCCGTCACGTGCACCCGGTCGCGGCCTGCGGCCACGGCCGTGACCTGCGTGAAATCGCACACCACGTCGGGCAGCACGTAGCGCGACGGATCGCCCACTTCGTAGAGGATCTGCTCGCTCACCGTGGCCGGGGTCACGCACCCGCCCGTGCCCGGCGGCTTGGCGACGACGAAGCTGCCGTCGGCACTGCATTCGACGTAGGGATAGCCGATGTTCTCCCAGTCCGGCACCTCGGCCCAGTCGGTGAAGATGCCGCCGGTGGCCTGCGCGCCGCACTCGAGGAGGTGGCCGGCCAGCGAGCCCGCCGCCAGTCGGTCGTAGGCATCGGCGGTCCAGCCGAATTCATGCATCAGCACGCCGAGCGTGGTGGCGCTGTCGACGATGCGCCCGGTCACCACGATGTCCGCGCCGAGGCCGAGCGCGCGCGCGATCGGCAGTGCGCCCAGGTAGACGTTGGCGCTGTCGATGCCCGCGGGCATCGGGGTGCCTGCATAGAAGTCGAGGGTGCCTTCTTCGGCCAGCGCCGGCAGCAGCGGCAGGCTGTCGTCGCCTTCGATGAAGGCGACGCGCGGCGTGCAACCCAGTTCGCTGGCAAGGGCCTCGATGGCTGCCGCGCAGCCGCGCGGATTGAGCCCGCCGGCATTCGCCACCAGGCGGATGCCGCGCCGCATGCACTGCGGCAGGATCTCGCGCAGCGTGACCTCGACGAAGTCGGTGGCGTAGCCGAGTGCGGCATCGCGCTTGCGCGCCTGCGCGAAGCTCGACAGCGTCATCTCCGCGAGATAGTCGAACACGAGGTACTGCATGCCCTCGACGCTGGCGAGCTGGCGCGGCCCGATGATGCTGTCGCCGATGAAGGCACAGGCACCGCCGATCTTCACGGTGCGGGGTGTGGTTGTCATTGTTGGCGGTCCCTAGTCGAGCGTGATGGCGAGTTGCCGGATCACCTCGCCGTTGACCTTGGCCTCCGTGGCGATGAAGCGTGCGAGCGCTGCCGGCGTGCCGCCCACGGGCTCGGTGCTGATGGCCGCCAGCCGCGCGCGCAGGTCGTCGCCCTTCATCACGGCAGCGATCTCGGCGGCCAGCCGTTCGACGATGGCCGGCGGCGTGCGCGCCGGCGCGAGCACGCCGGCCCAGGCATAGGTCGCGAGCTCGGGATGGCCGAGCTCCTTGAGGCTCGGCACCTCGGGCAGCAGCGGCGAGCGCTCATGCCCCGTCACCGCGAGCGCCGCAAGCCGGCCCTGGCGGATGTGCGGGCCCATGGCCGAGATTGCGTCGAACATGAAGCCGACGCGCCCGCTCACGAGGTCGGTGGTCGCGTCGCTCGTGCCCTTGTAGGGCACATGCATGGCGCCCTTCATCGCGGTGGCGCGCGCGAAGCGTTCGCCCAGCAGGTGCGCGGCCGAGCCGACACCGCTGCTGGCGAAGCTCAGCGGTGCGCCCGCGTCGCGGCCGGCGCGCACCAGGTCGTCGAGCGTGCGGATGCCGGGGCGCGCGGTCACCAGCACCAGCGAGGTCCGCGTCAACTGCGAGACCGGCGCGAGGTCGGCGGGCCGGTACGGCAGGTTGCGGTAGAGCGACTGGTTGTTGGCATAGGCACCGATCGCCACCAGCAGCGTGTAGCCATCGGGAGCGGCCTTGGCCACGAGGTCGGTGCCCAGGATGCTGTTGGCGCCGGGCTTGTTGTCGATCACGATCGGCTGGCCCAGCCGCGCCGACAGCGCCTTCATCACGTCGCGCGCAATGATGTCGGTGTTGCCGCCGGCGGGGTAGGGCACCACCACGCGGATCGGGCGGCTGGGGTAGGCGTCCTGCGCGCTGGCCGTGGCGGCGCCGAGCAAGCCCGCGATGGCGAGGCTGGCCACGCGCAGCGCGGTCCGCGCCCGGTGAGCGAATGTCGGCATGTCTCTTGTCTCCGTTTGTTGTCGTCGTGCTGTCCGCATCGATTATGGAAATCGCGCGCGGCTGCAGCCAGTCCTATCATGGGGTTTTGCGATAACGGTTTGGAATCGCGCCATGCTGCTCAAGGACCTCCAGTCGTTCAGGATCGCCGCCGATTTCGGCAACCTGCACAGCGCCGCCGATGCGCTGGGCGTGACCCAGCCCGCGCTCTCCAAAGCGATCCAGCGGCTGGAGACCTCGCTCGGCGTGCGGCTGTTCGAGCGCACGCCGCGCGGCGTGGCGCTCACGGCCATCGGCCAGGCGCTGTATGCGCGCAACCTCCAGCTAGGGCAACTGGTCGACGACATCCACAACGAGGTGCAGGACCTGAAGACCGGGCAATCGGGCGAGCTTCGCATCGGCACCGTGCCGGCGATCGTCGAGTCGGTCATGACGCCGGTGCTTGCGTCCTTCCTCGGTGCGGCGCGCGATGTGCGATTCCAGGCGCATGTGCAGCTCAGCGGCGTGCTGATGCACCAGCTCGAGACGGGCCTGCTCGACTTCGCGGTGGCGGCGATGCAGCCCGAGACCCCGGCGGCGCTGTCGTGCGTGCTGCTCGGCGAGCAGCAGTCGTTCGTGGTCGCACGCAAGGGCCATCCGCTGCTGCGCCGGCCCTTCACGCTGCGCGACATGGCGGCGCAGCCGTGGGTGCTGCCGCCACCGAACATCGCGCTGCGCGCCTGGGTCGCGTCGATGTTCGATGAAGCGGGCATCGCCATGCCGGCTGCGTTCCTGCAGGCCGATGCATCGCCGGCCGTGTTTGCGCCGCTGGTGCGCGCAAGCAACCTGCTGACCGTGATGACGGCCGACTCGCTGGGCGCAAGCACCGGCGCCGGCCTGAGCGCCTTGCCGGCCCCGGCGCCGGTGTGGACGCTGCAGATCGGCCTGTTCTGGCGGCGCAATGCCTACTTCTCGTCGCTGATGCGGGACTTTCGCGACAAGGTGATCGAGGTATTCAGCGCGCGCGATGCGCAACTGCATCGGCGGCCGGCGCGCTGAGCGCCGGGCCCATGGCGCCGTGGCGCATCACCGCGAGCGCCTGATAGCGCGTGGTGACGCGCAGCTTGGCGTAGATGTTGCGCAGGTGCCATTTCACGGTTTCGCCCGACATGCCCAGCGCCCGCGCGATCTCCTTGTTGGGCAACGCCAGCGCGAGCTGCTGCATCACCTCCGCCTCGCGCGCGCTGAGTGCTTCGGGCGCCGCCGGCGCAGGGGCCAGGCCGGGCTTGCCGAGCGCGGCGCCGGCCAGCGGGCCCTGCCCGGCCGCCGCGCGCATCCGATCGGCATGGAACGAGAGCAAGGTGTCTTCCCTGGCCAGCGAGAGTGCGCCGTCGAGCAGTTCGCACACCGACGGATGCGCATCGAGCACGCTGCGCACCAGGCCGAGCCGTTGCGCGAGCCTGAGTCCCCGGAGTGCGCTCGCGGAGGCAAACTCGCCTTCGCCGAGCGCTTGCGCAACAGCCGCACGCTGGAACAGAAGCGCGGCGACGCGGCGCTGGCGGCCACGCGCCTCGCAGAGCGCGATCAGCGCATCGATCCGCCCTCGCGCGATTTCCAGCCGGCCCGCGTAGATGTGCGCGAGGATCTCCGCCCGCCGGGCGACGATGGCGATCTCGCTCAGCGCCGTGCTGTCGCTGCGTTCATGCAGCGCATGCAACTGTGCGATCTCGTCCCAGGTCGCATGCGCCTGCGCGGTCTCGTGCCGCGCCAGCTGCAGGCGCATGCGCTCGAGCAAGGCATAGCAGAGCAGCCGGTCGAGCCGCCGCGCGCGCGCATACATGCGCAACCCTTCGGCCACGCGCAACGCCGTGTCAAGCTGTCCCAGCACGGCATGGGAACGGCAGATGCCGAGCATGACGCGCAGCAGCGGATCGGGCAGCGAGTGGGTCATCAGCTCCGGCAGCCTCGCCTCCAGGGCCAGCACGCCCGCGAGATCGTTGATCTCATAAAGGGTCTCGCCGAGCAGGCCGATGGCGAGCACCTTCGGATCCAGGAACGCGCGGCCGCCAGGCTCCGCCTCGCGAAGCACCTCGCGATAGACATGCTCGGCCTTGCTCATGTGGCCCTCGAGTGCAAAGCTCAGGCCTTCCAGGCACCGGCCGCTGAGCGTGCCGAACAGCGTGCCGTGCGGTGCTTCGCGATGGCCGGCCGATCGTTGAAGGCGGCGGGCGTCCGCGTACTGGTTGCGGTAGATGCGAATCCACGACCAGACGTTGCGCTCGCCCGCGAGCGTGATCGGGTCGACGCGCAGGTCCTTGGTGCGCCGGGGCGCGCCGCGCAGCGCCGACTGCGCCGCATCGATGTCGTCCCGGAACATGGCGAGCCATCCGCGCAGAACGCACATGCGCCGCCGGGTGGTCGAATCGGCCGCACCGACATCGCCGTCGAGCGCGGCGAGCATGGCCTCGCAGGCGTCGAAGCGCTGCTCGGTCAGCGCGAGCAGCGCCACCCACAGCCGAAGCTGTGGCCGGTGGCGGGCTGCGGAGGCCGGCACGAGGCGAACCAGTTCAGCCAGTGCATCGTGCCGGCCCGACTGGAAGAGGGCGCCGGCCCAGGTCTCGACAAGGTCGGCTGCCCGGGCCAGGTCGCGACCCGCCACGGCTTGGCGGACCGCGTCCGCAGGGCGGCCTTGCGCGGCAAGGTACAGGCTCGCGATGCCATGCCAATGGCGGCGCTTCAACGCCTTCAGGCGTGCGAACCGGCGTTGGAGGACCGTGGCCATCATGGGATGAAAGCGCCACCAGCCGTCCGGCGAAGCCGCGTCGAGAAAGCCTGTGCGTGCGAGGCGATGGAGGAATTCGAGGGCTTCGGGCATCGACATGCCACCGGCCGCTGCGACAAGGCCCACATCGAAGGCCGCCGTGGCCGAGAGCACCGCCACGGTCCTGCGCTGGGCTTCGGTCCAGTCGGAGAAAACCTGCGTTTCCAGGCAGTGCGCGGCAGCTTCCGGCACGAGGTCGGCCGCTTCGCCCGACCGGGCGCCGCGCTGCAGCGCTTCGCAACTTGCCACCAGGCCCAGCGTCCAGCCGCGGCTAGCCTGCTGCAGGGCCGGGGCTTCGGTGTCGTAGCCCAGTCGGGACTGGACCAGCGCGTGGGCCTCGTCGTCGGACCAGCGCAGATCCGCCGCGCCGAGTTCGAGCAGCTGCCCGTGCATGCGCAAGCGCTCCAGGGGCAGCGCGAGGCCGTTGCGTGAAGCGAAGACGCATTGCAGTCGAGGCGGGGCGTAGTCGAGCAGCGGCTGCAGCGCGAGCAGCACCGAGGCGTCCGGGACGTGATCGAGGTGATCGATGACCAGAACCACCGGCTTCAGCGACGCGGCGGCATGGCGCATCGCCGTCACGGCGACGTCCATCAGTTCGGAGAACGCGTCCCTGCTGCGCGCGCGCCGCCGCGGCGGCGGCGCCGGCCAGCACGGAAACTGCTCGGCACAGCGCGCGGCCATTTCAGCCGCCAGGCCGCGCGCGCTCGCGGCATCGACCCAGACCACCGTGCGTTGCGTGCGCAGCTGGCGTGACCACGCCGCCAGCAGCGCGGTCTTGCCGCTGCCGGCGGGCGCGGCGAGCACCACGCAGCGCCTGTCCTGCGCGCGCCGCAGCGCTTCGAACAGACGTGGCCGCGCGAAATGGGTCTCGGTGGTGTCGGGATGAACGGTCTTTCGCACGGCAAGGATTGTACGGATCCGGTGCTAACCCGACCCCCCGAAACGGGGGGGGCGCCGTGACGAAGGCAGCGCAAGAATCGGCACACAAGGACCATGCAACTGCAGGAGACATCGATTGAACCATCCACTCATCACGCGGCGTGGGGCCAACGCAATCGCGCTGGCCTGGCTGGCCGGCGCCGCGCTGCCTTCGCACGCGGCCGCCTATCCGGACCGCCCGGTAAAGATCGTCCTGGGCTTTGCGCCCGGCGGCGCGACCGACGGCCTCGCCCGTGTGCTGGCGCGCAAGCTCGGCGAGCGCATGGGCCAGCAGTTCGTCGTCGACAACAAGCCGGGTGCGGCCACCCGCATCGGCATGGAATTCATGCAGAAGGCACCGCCCGACGGCTACACGCTCGGCCTGGCCACGGCCGTGACCACCACGTTTCCGCTGATGTTCGAGAACCTGGCATTCGCGCCCGGCAAGGACTTCGTTGCGATCAGCATGCTGGGCCGTGCACCCACCTTCCTCATGGTGCGCCACGACCTGCCGGCCAAGGACTATGCCGGGTTCGTGGCCCTCGGCAAGAAGACCGGCCAGCTCACGCTGGGCCATCCGGGAAACGGAAGCAATCCGCACATCGCCGGCCTGGCGCTCGCGCGCGCCGCGGGCATGCCGGTCGTCGCCGTGCCGTACAAGGGAACGCAGCCCACGGCCACGGCAGTGGGCGCGGGCGAGGTCGATTTCGCGATGATGGAATATGCCGTGGCGCGGCCGATGCTGGAAGCCGGCAAGGTGCGCCTGTTGGCGGTCACGGAGCCGGCGCGATCGCGCATCCGGCCCGAGGTGCCGACCGGCCGCGAGGCCGGCATCACGCAGGACATCGAAGGCCTGACCCCGTGGTTCATGCTGCTGGCCCCTGCGGGCACGCCTCCAGCCGTGGTGGATGCGCTCAATCGCCAGGTGCGCGAGGCGCTCGCGGACAAGGAGGTGCGCGAGCAGTTGGCCAACCTCGGCGTGGAGCCCGAATCGAGCACGCCGGGCGAGGCCTCTGCGTACTTCATGGCACAGCGCCAGCGCATCGCCCGCCTGGCCGCCGAGCTCCAGCTCTCGCTGAAGTCCTGAAAGACCGGGAGTGACCGCACCGACCTTCCAGGCGGCATCGCTGCGCGTGAGCGGCGAGGTTGCCGAATTCGTCCACACCCGGCCCGAGGCGCGCAACCCGCTGGGGCAGGCGCTTCGTGAAGACTACGTCCGTCTGCTCGACTGGATGGGTTCCGGCGGCAGGGCGGTCCGTGCGCTGGTGCTGCGCGGCGCCGGCGGCAGCTTCAGCGCCGGCGGCGATGTGCGCGAGATGGCGGCCCGGCTGCAGAACCCGCAGCAGCACACGCCCGAGCAGACCGAGGCGCGCATCGCGTCGGCCAACCGCTGGTTGCAGCAACTGCTCGGGCTCGATGCCGTGGTCATCGCGGCCGTCGACGGCCCGGCGTTCGGCGGGGGCTTCAGCCTCGCGCTGCATGCGGACCTGGTGCTCGCCACGCCACGGGCGCGTTTTTGCATGTCGTTCACGCGCGTCGGCGCGGTGCCCGACTTCGGCGCGCACTGCCTGTTGCCGCGGGTGGTCGGCCTGGGCGTCGCCCGCGACCTGCTGCTCACCGCGCGCTCCATCGATGCCGAAGAGGCCAGGCGCCTGGGCATCGTGCACGCGGTCCATCCGGTCGATCAGCTGCCGGAGTGCGCCCTGGCGGCGGCCCGGCAGCTGGCGCGCGGCCCGCGCGACGTGTTCGCCGCGACCAAGCAGCTGCTGCAGCGCAGCCACGACGCGGACTACCTTGCCCTCGGCGACATGGAGGCGCATGCCCAGGGCCTTGCCATGGCCGCGCCCTATCACCACGACGCGGCCCGCCGCTTTCGCGACAGGCAGCCGCTCGCCTACGACTGGGACCGCGATGCCGCCGCGCCCGGCACCGACAAAAAACGACCAGATGGAACCCCCGCAACGTGATTGACGCTTCTTCCTTCCCTGATTCTTTTTCCCCTTGTGCGCCACGCACCGCACGCGGCGGGCCGCTGGCCGGGCTTCGGGTCATCGACATCGCCACCATCGTGGCGGCACCGACGGCCGCCGCATTGCTCAGCGACTATGGCGCCGACGTCCTGAAGGTCGAGCTGCCGGGCGCAGGCGACGGACTGCGCACCTTCGCCCCGTTCAAGGACGGAAGGTCGCTGTGGTGGAAGGTACTCAACCGCGACAAGCAGCTGGTCTCGCTGGACCTGCGCAAACCGGAGGGCAGGGTGCTGTTCCTGCGCCTGGTCGAGGAGGCCGATGTGCTGGTGGAGAACTTCCGGCCCGGCACGCTCGACGGCTGGGGCCTGGACGCGCAGACGCTGCGCAAGGCGCAGCCGCGGCTCGTGATCCTGCGCGCCACGGCCTTCGGACAGGACGGCCCGTACAAGGACAAGCCGGGCTTTGCGCGCATCTTCGAGGCCATGGGCGGCATGGCCTACATCAGCGGCGAGCCCGACGGAGAGCCGATGCATGTCGGCTATCCCATCGGCGATTCGATCGGCGGCCTCTTCGGTGCGCTCGGCGTCATGTCGTCGCTGTGGAAGCTCGCGCGCGACCCGCTGGCCAAGGGAGAGGACATCGACCTGTCGATGACCGAAGGCGTGCTCAAGCTGCTGGACTTCCTGACGCTCAAGCAGGATCTGCTCGGCACCACGCACGAGCGCTCGGGCAACGTGAGCCAGTACGCGGCGCCCACCGGCGTGTACCGCACGCGCGACGGCCATTGGGTGTCGCTGTCCGGCAGCACCAACGCGCTCTATGCGGCGAACTGCCGGGCCATCGGGCGGCCCGAGCTGATCGACGAACCGCGCTTTCGGCATAACGTGGACCGCTGCGCGCATGCGGGGGAGATCAACGGGATCTTCCGCGACTGGGTTGCGGCGCACGACCTCCACCATGTGCTCGCACGCTTCGAAGCCTGCGGCGGCACGATCGCGCCGGTCTATTCGTCGCAGCAGATCGTGGACGACGCCCAGGTCAAGGCGCGCGGATTCCTGCAGCCGGTCGACGACGAGGACTTCGGACGCGTTCGCATCCCGGGCGTGGTGCCGCGCTTCAGCAACCATCCCTGCACCATCTCGCAGACCGCGCGCGGCATCGGCGCGGACAACGCGGCCGTGTTCAAACGGCGGCTCGGGCTCAGCGACGAGCAGCTCGACCGCCTCGCCGAACAGAGGGTGATCTGATGGAAGCCATCCACAGCCACCGCGAGGGCGGGGTGCTGGTGCTGGAGATCGACCGCATCGCCCGGCGCAACGCCATCGACCTTGCGATGTTCGGTGCGCTGGCCGAGGCCTTGTGCGCCGCGCAGGACCAGGTCGACACCCGCGCCGTGCTCTTGTGCGGCGCGGGCGAGGGCTTCACCGCAGGCCACGACCTGCAGGCCTTTGCGCAGTGGCCGCAGGCCGCGCACGATCCGGTCCCCCGGTTTCTTCATGCGCTCGCCGCGTTGCGCAAGCCGCTGGTGATTGCGGTGCATGGCTTTGCGGTCGGCATCGGTGCGACGGCGCTGCTGCACGCCGACTGGGTGCTCGCCGAGCCCGACGCGGTCTTGCGGTTCCCCTTCGTCGACCTGGGCATCGCGCCCGAGGCCGGCGCGAGCCTGCTGCTGGCGCCGGCCGTCGGAACGCTGCGCGCGCGGCAGTTGCTGCTCGGCGGCGGCCCGATCACCGCGCGCGAGGCCTGCGCCTGGGGACTGGTCACCGAGCTGGTTCCGCGCGCCGAACTCCGTGGCGCCGCCATGGCGCGCGCGCGCGAGCTCGCGGACAAGCCGCAGGGCATGGTCAGGCGCATCAAGGACTGGCTCGCGCCGGCGGATGCGCTGCATGCGCGGATCGACGAGGAGATCGAAGCCATCAACCAGGCCGTGCGCGAGCGCCGGCCGTCATCCGTGTCCCATCCATGAAGCAGGCCCACATCGTCTACTGCCATCCCGAGCCGAAATCGTTCGTCCACGCGATGAGCCGCACCGCGCGCGATGCGCTCGAGCGCTCCGGCTGGTCCGTGACGCAATCGGATCTCTATGCCAAGGGCTTCAATCCCGTGGCCGGGGCCGGTGACTTCGAAAACCGCAGCGATCCCTCGCACCTGGTGTATTCGCTCGAGCAGCGCCATGCGCGCGCGCAGGGCACGCTGGCGCCCGACATCGTGGAGGAACTCGAGCCCGTGCTGGCGGCCGACCTGCTCGTGCTCGCCTTTCCGGTTTTCTGGTTCTCGGCGCCCGCGATGCTGAAGGGATGGTTCGACCGCGTGCTGTTGTCGGGCACCTTCTATGGCGGGCGGCGCGTGTACGACCGTGCGGGCATGGCGGGCCGACGCGCGATGGTTCTGACCTCGCTCGGTGGAAGGGCGCACATGTTCGGCACCGATGCGGTCCACGGCGAGCTGCCGATGGGCATGCTGCGGCATGTGATGCAGGGAACGCTGGGCTATGTCGGGTATTCGGTGCTCGAGCCCTTCATCGCCTACCACGTGCCCTACGTGAGCGACGAGGAGCGCCGGCAGATGCTGTCGTCGCTCGATGCGGCCGTGGCCAATCTGGCCGAGCGGCCATTGCTCTCGATGCCCTCGCTGGAAAGTTTCGACGAGCAGTTCCGCCCGATAGGCAGCGGCCAGTTGCCCGGGGTGTAGTGGGGCAGCGCCGTGCGCAGATGGCGCGCTGGCTGCGCGCCGGCTCCGACGCCGCCAGGTGAAGGGCACCTACGATGCGACCGTGCGCTGCTGGCCAAGCTCCCGGCTTCCGATAGCACCGCCGGGGGAGACTGCATGAAGACCAGCGCCAGCACACCACACACTGCCGCAGAGAACGCGCTGCTGGTCTGTCCGGGCTGGGACGACCATGGCAGGCCGCAGTACGAGAAGCTCAGGAACGAACTCGCGGGCCGGGGCTGGGCCTGCCGGCGCGCGCGGCTGCCCGACGCCACCTGGCGCGACGAGGAGCGCGCAGGCATCGTGCCGCGCGACAGCCTCGACCAGGTGGTGGAAGACCACGATGCACTGGTGCACGCCATGGACCGCCCGCCGCGCCGCGTCGCGGTGCTCGGCTTCAGCTACGGCGGCTACATGGCCGCACTACTCACTTCGGTGCGGCGCGTCGACCTGCTCGTGCTGCGCTCGCCGGCGCTCTACCCCGACCGCGACTGGACCGAGGAGAAGGAACAACTCGATGCGGCGAAGCTGCGCGACTTCAGGATGCGGCCGCATGCGCCTTCGGACAACCGCGCGCTGGCCTGCTGCGCATCGTTCGAAGGCGATGTGCTGCTTGCCGCGTCCGAGCACGACGAGGTGATCCCACCCCCGGTGATCGAAAGCTACCGCCGCGCCTTCGGCCGTTCCCGTTCGCTGGCCTTCTTCATGGTGCCTGGTGCGGACCACGCGCTCACAGCCGAAAGCCACAAGGCCGCGTACCACCGGCGCGTGGTCGACTGGTTGCAGGCCGTGCCGACCCCGTGAGCGGAATCCGTCCGACACGCCGCCATCGTGTGGCCGGCCAGTGTGGAACGCCTGAGCGGGCAGCGCGCCACGGCCACCGCGCCACGGCCACCGCGCTTACAGCCCGGGCAGCTTGCTGGCCTGCCTGACCCAGTCGGCGAACTGGTCTCCGTCGAACGGCGCGTCCTCATGGATGTCGAGATAGCGAACCTCGGCCTGCTTGGATGTGCCCGGCGGCACCGGGTCGAGCAACGCACCGCGGAAGAACGCCACCTTGAGGTAGCGCGTGAACGCATGGATGCCGAGGAACCAGCCGTTGGCCTCGGTGCCGTAGTGCGGCGAGTTCCACTTGACGGCCTTCTTCACGTCGGGAAGGGTGCGCACGATCACTGCGTCGAGGCGCTCGGCGAGCGGGCGCTTCCAGCTCGGCAGCGCGGCGATGTAGGCCTGCACGGGCGCGTCGCCTTCGCCTTTGGGGATCTGGGGATTGCCGCCCGAGAGCAGGCGCGGCTGGGTGGTCGCTGCGTCGGGCGCCGGCGGCTTTGCGGCGGGCTTCTTGCGTGCGGGATCGGCCATGGTGCTCCTCATGCTTTTGCCGGAACGGGGCGGCAGTTCGGACTGTATCGCTAGCCGCGGCCGAGGGGGTCGGCGGCGATCGCGTGTGCCAGGGCCTCGATGCCCCGTGCGAGCCCATCTTCCGCACGCATGCGCGCGCCCAGCGCCGCCGCGCGTTCGCGCACCTCGGGCTGCTCGGCAAAGGCGATGCCGCGCGCGAGCGCGTCCGCATCGATGCGGCTGCCTGACACCGCCGCAGGCGCCACGCCCGCCAGCGCGAGCCGGTGTGCCCAGAAGAACTGGTCGCCCGCGAACGGCACCACCACCGACGGCACGCCCGCGCGCGCGGCCGAATGCGTGGTGCCCGAGCCGCCGTGATGCACCACCAGCGCCATGCGCGCAAAAAGCCAGTCGTGCGGCGTGTCGCCCACCACATGAAAGTTGGGCGGCAGGCCCTGCGTGTCGAAGCCGCTCCAGCCCGGGTTGAGCACCACGCGCCGCCCCGCGGCCGCGGCCAACACCACCTGGCGCAGGCGGTCCGCGTCGAAGCCCGTCATGCTGCCGAAGCCGATGTAGACCGGCGCTTCGCCCGCGCCGAGAAAGGCGCTCAGCGTCGCGGGCGGCTGCCAGTCGGAACTCGCGGGCGCGAGCCACTGGCCGCAGACCTGCGCATTGGAGGGCCAGTCGGCGGGCCGCGGCAGCAGGCTCGGCGAATAGCCGTAGATCGTCGGATGCGTGGTCCACAGGCGCCGGCGCGGCGGCAGGCCGCAGGCCTCGGCGCGCGCGGCATTCACCGCGGCCCGGAACGACCGCCACAGCATCGTGTTGACGAGGTGGTGGCTGGCGCGGTTGAGGAAGCGCGGCACGCGCGCGGGCGGTATGAAGGGCGTTGCGAACTCGCGCGTGGGCGTGAGCGGGAACATGCCCGCGCCCACGGCCGGCACGCCGAGCGCCTCGGCCGCCGAGAGCCCCACGAAGGCGGCGAGCCCCGAGCAGACCACGGCATCGCAGCCGCGCGCGGTCTCGACCGTCTGGCGGAGCCACGCCGTGGCATGCGTGTTGGCGATCGCGGCCAACGCCTTGGCGGCCGCGCTCGGGCGTTCGCTGTGCGCCACCACGTTCGCGATCGCGCCGCTCGCACCGAGCGCGCCACGGATGTCGCCCGCAAGCGCCTGCGTGCGCACGCCGAGCCGCTGCGCGGCGCCCAGCGTGGCCGCATCGGCCAGCAGCACCGACGCATGGCCGGCCTGGTCGAGCGCATGGCACAGCGCCGCGAGCGGGCGCGCGTCGCCCTCGGTGCCATAGGTGAGCACGGCGATCTTCATGCGGCGCGCCTCCTCTGCGGCGCCTTGGCGGTGCCACGGGCACCGTCGACGAACAGCGCGACGATGGCCTCGAACTCCTCGGCCAGCACCAGCCCCGGCAAGGTCAGCCAGCGCATCAGCGCGCCGAAGTAGAGGTGGTGCAGCAGCGAGGCGAGGTGCTCGGCGGCGAGATCGCTGCGCAGCGTGCCGTCCTCTTGTGCCTGGGCGATCAGCTGCGCGAACAGGCCCGCGAGATCGCGCGGGCGGTCTTCGGTCTTCCCACCGCCTTCGAGCTCGTCCTCGATGTTGAGGAAGCGGAAGCGGAAGTAGTCGAGCAGGTAGGCGCGGTGGCGCTCGGACCACCGGGCCGATGCACCGAGCAGCTCGCGCAGCCGCGGCGCAAAGGCACCCGGCTGCGCCACCACCTCGGCCAGCCGCTCGGTGTCGGCCGCGAGCTGCATGTGCACCCAGTGCGCGAGGATCGCCTCCTTGGTGGCGAAATGGTTGTAGAGGGTGCCCTTGGCCACGTCGGCTGCGAGCGCGATCTGTTCCATCGTGGTGGCGTCGTAGCCGGCGGACTCGAAGAGCCGCATCGCGGTGGCGGCGACATGGTCGAGCGTCTGGGCGCGCCGTCGTTCGCGGCGGCCGGGGAGTTCCGGAGCAGGCAAGAAGGTGGTTCCAAAAAAATTGAACGTCGTACAAGTTTATACGACGTTCGGAATTGTGTTGCAAGGCTTCGCGGGAGCCCCGTCAAAGAGCCCCATGGCAGACCGCCCCGGTGCGAAATATGCATTCGGGGACAATAGACACCGCGCGCCATTCCCTCGCTTCCTTGAATTCCTGTCTCAGAGCCTCCCGTTTTGCTTTTTTCGAACGCGTCCCCCGACTTTCCCGCAGCACAGCCCCATGCGCCCTCCGGCGCCGCCTGCTGATCCCCCGATGCAAGCGATGTTGTCTTCTGCCGGCCCAGTGCTGGTGTTCATGGCCTGCGTGGCGCTGGCCACCTATGCGCAGAACCTCACGGGCTTTGCGTTCAGCCTGATCCTGCTCGGGCTGGTGTCGGTGTTCCATGTCGCGAGCGTGAGCGATGCCGCCAACGCGGCAATGGTGCTGACGCTGACCAACGCCTGGACCTACTTTCGCGCGCGTCCGGGCGTGGTGCCGTGGCGGCTGATGAAGCCGGCGCTCAGCGGCAGCACCGTGGGCGTGCTCGCCGGCCTCATGCTGCTGGCGTGGCTCAGCGGCGGTGCGGTCGACTGGCTGCGCGGGCTGCTGGGCGTTTCGATTCTCGGCTGCGCGCTGCTGCTGATGCTGCAGGCACGGCCGCTGCCCGCGGTGTCGGGGGCTGCAAGCTTCTCGGTGATCGGCGCGCTGTCAGGGCTGCTCGGTGGGCTGTTCTCGAGCTCGGGCCCGCCGATCGTCTTCCACATGTACCGTCAACCACTCGACCGCGAGCTGGTGCGGCGCGGGCTGCTGCTGATGTTCGCGTTCAACTCGCTTGTGCGGCTGGTGGTCGTGGTGGCAACGGGCCACTTCTCTGCGCGCTCGGCGCTGCTCGCGGGCTGCGCGGTGCCGGTGGTCTATGGCGTGACGCGGCTGCACCACCGGCTGCCGAACAAGCTGAATCCGCGCACGCTCAAGTGGATCGTGGGCGGGCTGCTAGGAGTGGCCGGCTCGACGCTGGTCGCCACCTCGTGGATCGCGATCGCGCAGGGCTGAAGCAGCTTGCGCTCAACGGCCGCCGGTGAAGTAGCGTGCCGTCGACATCATCCGGACGCTCTTCGTTGCGTTGACCGACGGGGTGTGCAGCAGGCGCATGTCCATCAGGAACACGTCGCCCGCGCGGCCCGACATCTCGAGGATGCTGAGTCCGCGCTCCTGCAGCCGCGCCTCGAGCGCGTCCGCGGTCTTGAGCAGCGCGCGCAGGTTCGGCGCCTGCGCCTTGTTGCCGGCTGCCTCCCGATGCGAGCCCGCGAGCGCCAGCGTCGCGCCGCCCTGCGGCGCCACGTCGTCGATCAGCACGAAGACCTGGATGCCCGGCAGGCGATCGGGCGGATCGGCCGCCACGTCCACATGCCAGTTCAGCCGGTCGAGTGACCATTGGCCCTGGTGCGGCGGCGAGAGCAGCAGCTGCATGCCGCCCGACGGCGAGAGTGGGCCTTGCGCCAGGCCGCGCAGGATGGCCAGTAGCTCGGGCGTGACCATCGCCTCCTCGAGGCCCGGGATCTTCACCAGCGTGGAAAGCCGCGCGATCTGCTGGAACGGTGTCAGGCCCGCGAGCGGGCTGCCGCCGCGGTGGTGCTTCCGGTCGCTCCCGAGGCCCAGGCGCGAGAGCGCGGCCTGCACCTGGCGGCGCAGCGATGCCATGCGTTTTGCCGGGTGGAAGCCTGCGAGGCGCACATGGCCGTGCGCGTCAAATGCGTCGACGAGCGCCGGCTCGATCATGGCTGCGACGCGGGCGGCATCGGAAGGTCGAAGTGCAGCACGTCCTCGCGCACGCCGAGCTTCGAATACAGCGCGACCGCGGGTTCGTCGGGCGGATCGGCCTGCACGAAGACCACCCAGGCGCCGCGCGACTGGCCGATGCGCTGCAGCGCGCGGATCAGTTCAGTGGCCACGCCCTTGCGCCGGTGCGACTCGGCCACCGCAAGGTCGTAGATGTAGATCTCGCTGCGCTCCTGCTCAAACTTCTTGAGCTCGTAGGCCGCCAGTCCGCCGATCACCTGCTCGCCCTCGCAGGCCGCGAGCGCGATGAAGGCATCGCCCGCGAGCAGCTGCCGAAGGTATTCGGGCCGGGGTCGGCGTGCTGTGTAGGTCTCGGGGTCATCGAAGGCTTGACCGAACATGGTGAGCAGGCCGTTCATCAACCGCTCGTCTTCCGCCGCGAGCTGGCGGACGGTGAAGTGGGGTGTCGTGGACATGGGCGGATGGTAGTGCAGCGGCAGAATGGCGCGCACGTCGGCTCCCCACGGCCGTGGTGCAGTTGGCGCGTGCGTGCTTTCAAAAAAAGCAGCCGGGCGATGAGTCAATCATCCCCGGCTGCTGCAGTTCGTTCTTCGAAGGCATCGCGTTGCGCCTGGCTTCGGCGATGGCCGAGGCTGGCGCTGCGATCCGGGCGGGTAGGCCCTCTTCGACAACGTTTCCCCGCGGGGACAGGCCGATGCGGCCTGTCCCTGGGGGCTGTCGTTCTTCTCCTCTTGTTGTCCTTTCGTCCTTAGCCGAGCAGGCCGTGCAGGATGCTCGACACCGGCGTCAGCACGCTGTTGCCGCCCGCGACCTGATCGACCAGGCTGGTGATCGGGGTCACGGCGTCGGTCAGCGCCGGCGCAGCTTGTTCCACCGTGTCGACCAGACCCGCAACGGTCTCGACCACCGGCGCCAGCGTGGTGCCCGTACCGGCCAGGATGTCGGTCACGGGCTGGGCCACTTCGGAGACGGTGCCGATCACCGGCGCCAGGGTTTCTGCCGCGCTGCCAACCGTGTCGAACACCGGTTCGAGGATGTTGGCCACTGCGCCGCCGCCGAGCAGGTCGCCACCGAGCAGGCCGCCGAGGAGGTCACCACCGAGCAGGCCGCCGACGATGCCGTCTTCGCCAAGCACGCCGCCCAGCAGGTCGCCGCCAAGGAGGTCGCCACCGAGCAGGCCGCCGACGATGCCGTCTTCGCCAAGCACGCCGCCGAGCAGGTCACCGCCGAGGAGGTCG
>NZ_JBDGJC010000004.1:0-237748 GCF_057657075.1 Variovorax sp. Soil_C_26 | reverse complement strand
AAGCACGCCGCCGAGCAGGTCACCGCCGAGGAGGTCGCCGCCCAACAGGCCGCCGACGATGCCGTCTTCGCCGAGCACGCCGCCGAGCAGGTCGCCACCGAGCAGGCCGCCGACGATGCCGTCTTCGCCAAGCACGCCGCCGAGCAGGTCACCGCCGAGGAGGTCGCCGCCCAACAGGCCGCCGACGATGCCGTCTTCGCCGAGCACGCCGCCGAGCAGGTCACCACCAAGGAGGTCGCCACCGAGCAGGCCGCCGACGATGCCGTCTTCGCCGAGGATGCCGCCGAGCAGATCGCCACCAAGGAGGTCGCCACCGAGCAGGCCGCCTACCAGGCCGTCTTCGCCGAGGATGCCGCCGAGCAGGTCGCCACCCAGGAGGTCGCCACCGAGCAGGCCGCCGACGATGCCGTCTTCACCGAGCACGCCGCCCAGCAGGTCACCGCCGAGCAGGTCGCCACCCAATAGGCCACCACCCAGCAGACCACCGAGCAGGCCGTCTTCGCCGAGCACGCCGTCCAGCAGGTCGCCGCCGAGGAGGTCTCCGTTCAACAGACCACCGACCGGACCGTCGTTACCCAGCAGGCCGCCGGAGCCGAAGAGAATGCCGCCGGCACCGCCGTCGCCAAGCAGGCCACCAAGCAGGCCGTTGTCGCCGAGCACGCCATCGAGCACACCGCCAAGCAGGGCGTCTTCGCCGCCGAGCAGGCCACCCAGCGGGCTGTCGGCGAGCACGCCGCCCAGCACGCCGTCAGCGCCCAGCAGGTTGTCCACCACGCCGTCCTGGCCCAGCAGACCGCCGGTCAGGCCTTCGCTGCCGAGCAGGCCGGCAAGGGCGCCGTCGCCGCCGAGCAGGCCACCGACCAGGCCTTCGTCGCCCAGCAGGCCGCCGAGCGCACCGTCGTCGCCGAGCAGGGTGCCCAGCAGGCCCTCTTCGCCGAGCGGTCCGCCGAGCAGGCCGCCCAGCAGGCCGTCATCGCCGATCAGGCCACCCACGAGTCCGTCGTCGTTCATCACGCTGCCGAGCAGGCCGCCGACCACACCGTCTTCGGCGAGCAGGCCGCCGACCAGGCCCTCTTCGGCGAGCAGGCCACCCACGAGACCTTCTTCGCTGACCAGGCCGGCCACGAGGCTGTTGTCGCCGAGCAGGCCCTCGACCACGTTCTCGACCACGCCGCCGTCACCGACCAGGTCGTTGACGACGCCGTCCAAGCCGAGCGCTTCGGTGGCGCCGCTCAGGATGCCGTCGGTGCCCACGAGGTTGTCGAGGCCGTTCTGGAGCGCATCGGTCACGTAGTCGACCTGGCCGACCAGCGAATCGGTGGCGCCAGCGCCGAGCAGGCCGTCCAGCGCGGGGCTGATGGCTTCGCCGACGCTGTCGAGCACGGTCTCTGCCACGTCGTCCACCGGGTCGAACTGGTTCGGATTGTCGGGCGTGAATTCCTCACCCAGCACTGGGGCCAGGATGTTGTCGACCAGGTCGGTCGTTTCGTCGATGACGCCGGTAAGCGGATCGAGCGAGTCGCCCAGGCCGAGGCCGTCGCCGGTCGAGCCGATGATGCCGCCGAGGAGGTCGTCGCCCGGATTGAGGAGGGCGTCGCCGTCTGCGTCTGCATCAGCGTCGGCGTCGGCGTCGGCGTCTGCATCGGCGTCGGCATCTGCATCTGCGTCTGCGTCTGCATCTGCGTCTGCGTCTGCGTCTGCGTCTGCGTCTGCATCGGCATCAGCGTCCGCATCTGCATCAGCGTCCGCATCGGCATCGGCATCGGCATCGGCATCGGCATCGGCATCTGCATCTGCATCTGCATCCGCATCTGCATCAGCGTCCGCATCCGCATCCGCATCTGCATCTGCATCTGCATCTGCATCAGCGTCCGCATCTGCATCTGCATCAGCGTCCGCATCTGCATCAGCGTCCGCATCGGCATCCGCATCCGCATCGGCATCGGCATCTGCATCCGCATCCGCATCCGCATCTGCATCCGCATCCGCATCCGCATCGGCGTCCGCATCCGCATCGGCGTCCGCATCGGCATCGGCGTCGGCATCGGCATCTGCATCGGCATCGGCATCTGCATCTGCATCTGCATCTGCATCTGCATCTGCATCTGCGTCGGCATCAGCATCAGCATCTGCGTCGGCGTCGGCGTCGGCGTCGGCATCGGCATCGGCATCGGCATCGGCATCGGCATCGGCATCGGCATCGGCGTCGGCGTCAGCATCGGAATCAGCGTCCGCATCGGAATCAGCGTCCGCATCGGTGTCCTCACCTCCGCCCGGGGGAGGCGTACCACCGATGCCGGAGAAGAAAGGAACGAAGCCGCCGTCACTGCCGCCACCGCCGCCGCCCAGCGCAGCGCCAAGGCCGACGGCACCGAGTGCGCCGAGCGCGAACTCGCCAAGGCCGATGCCGCCAGCTGCGGGCACGGATTTCGTCACTGCGACTGCTGCAGCATCGGCGTCGCTGTCGGGCGGTGTCATCTGGAGATCGCCGGCCGCCACGTCGACATTGACCTGCTCGAGGCCGCCAGGCAGCTTGGTCGAGCCGATGGTGGCGTCGGTGCCGCCGGTGAGGACGCCGGCGAGCGGGGCCTTGTTGGAGGCCGAGCCGGGGAAGATCACATTGGCAGTGCCGTCCTGGGGCACGATGACGCGGTCGCCGGGAATCAGCGCTTGCGATCCGTTCACGGGCATCTGCACGCCGTCGCGGATCACCATGGTTCCTGGCGTGGCCTCGGTGATCGAGCCAATGCCGCGGGCTTCCGGCGCCATTCCGGCGACCACAGGCGCCACACCGCCGGACATGACGGGCGTCTGCCCGCTCTGTGCAATCACTACGGGAGCGACCTTGCTGTCGCTCGCCAGGGCAGAAGAAGAATTCGAATTGTCAGCAACAGCCATGAGGGCCTCCTCGGTGAATAGTCCGAACACAGGGGCAAGTTGCGTGCCGTGTTCAAAGACCCCCTCAAAAGGCCAAAAATGCGCAAAAGATCACGCTTTCAAGCGGTTTTGAGCCGGTTGCGTGGGTTGTCGTTACGTTACGAAGCAGGACGGAACGCCGTAACGTCCCCAGACAACAGGAGGGGGAAAACCCGAGGCCTCTGGCATTCGACCGCGTCAGACGAGTACTTTGGACGTCTGAAGAGGCGGTCGAAGAGGCGGTCGAAGAGGCGGTCGAAGAGGCGGTCGAAGAGGCGGTCGAAGAGGCGGTCGAAGAGGCGGCCGCCCGGCCGAAGATGGCAACGGGATCCGGCCAGTCCCGCTCAGTCGGCGGCGCTGCAGACCAGCTGAGGCCGTCGAGGTGGCGCGCCACGTCGTGCTGCGATCATGAGGCCGAGGCGTTCGGGAGCAGGGCGGCTCGACATCGGGGCGAGCGTCATCCCGGCCCGGCCGGCGAGTCGTCATCCTCGCGCAGCAGCGCCATCGCGTGGCTGTCCTCGTAGCGGCCGTCCACGCGGGTGGCGCGCCGCAGCAGTCCTTCGGTGGCGAAACCGAGCCGCTGGTACAGCGCCTTGGCACTCGCGTTGTCCGTGCGCACGCTCAGTTCGATGCGCGTGAGCCCGCGGGCCCAGGCGCCCGCGATCGCGGTCTTCAACAGCAGCTCGCCGATGCCACGCCGCCGGAACGATGGCAGCAGCCCGATGCCGAGCGTGCCGACGTGCGCGCGCGCCTCGCCGCGCACCGGCAGCACATCGCACCAGCCCACGACCTGCGCGTTCCAGAGCGCGACGAACATGCAGTCGCCACCGGCGATGACCGAGCGGTAGAACTCGAAGGCCGCCTCGCGCGGGGGTGCCTGCGTGAAGGCGAGGTATGTCTTCTCGCGCGCGACCGCGTCGAGTGCGGCGTGCAGGCCCCCGAAGTGGGCCTCGGCAACGGGCTCGATGGAAAGGCTCATGGCGATGCGCCCGAGGGTGCGCCCGCAGTCACCTCGAACACATCGCCGTTCGTCGGCGTCGCGTTCTCGTGGTAAATGTCGTAGAGATATTGCCCGAGCTCGCCGGCTGCGAGCTCGGGAGGAATCGCGAGCTCCATCGGCCGGCGCTTGCCTTCGGGGCTTACGAGCCAGGGCCGCCACGCGCCGCCGTCGCTGCTGCGTTCGACGCGGACCATCTGGCCGAAGACGTTGAACAGGTGGTGCATGGCGCTGCGCCTATGCCGTCTTGGGTTTCGTCGCGGTCTTGGCCTTGACCTTGGACGCGTTGTGCGCGGCCGCCGAACGGACCAACGCCTTGAATGCGACCGCATCCACCGACTCGCCTTCGCGGATGTCGATCGCGCGGCGCATGTTGCCGTCGAGGCTCGCGTTGAAAAGGCCGGCCGGATCGTCGAGCGACGCGCCCTTGGCGAAGGTCAGCTTGACCCAGGCCTTGTAGGTCTCGCCGGTGCACAGGATGCCGTGGTGCGACCACACGGGCGTGCCCATCCACTTCACTTCTTCCACCACCTCGGGCACGGCCTCGCGGATCAGTGCGCGCATGCGGCCGAGCGTCGCGCCGCGCCAGTCGCCGAGCTCGGCGATCTTGCGGTCGATCAGCGCCGAAGCGGCCGGCTCGCTGTCGGTGGAAGGACTGGCGGAAGGGACGGTGGTGTGGGGCTTGGCCATGCGCGTTCCTCGGGGTGGAGCATCGGTTCTCTCGAGATGCTAACTGCCCGCGATGCCGCGCCGCGCTCACAGGCTCACTCGGCGCGGATGCCGTTGCGCAGCACGCCGATCGCATCGACCTCGACCTCGACCACGTCTCCAGCCTTCATCCACACCGGCGGCGTGCGCTTGGCGCCCACGCCGCCCGGCGTGCCGGTGACGATCACATCACCCGGCGCCAGCGGCATGAAGGCCGAGATGTGCGTGATCTGGCGCGGGATGCTGTGGATCAGCTTGTCGGTGGTGGTGCGCTGCATCTCCTGGCCGTTGAGCCGCGTCACGAGCGTCATGACCTGCCCGTCGGCGATCTCGTCGCGCGTGACCAGCCATGGGCCGAAACCGCCGGTGCGCCAGAAGTTCTTGCCGGCGGTCCACTGCGGCGTGGCCGACTGCCAGTCGCGCAGGCTGCCGTCGTTGTAGCAGGCGTAGCCCGCGATGTGGTTCCAGGCATCGGCCTCGGCGATGCGGCGTCCGCCCTGGCCGATGACGACGGCGATCTCGCCTTCGTAATCGAGCTTCGACGATTCCGGCGGCAGCACGATGTCTTCGCCGTGCGCCACCTGCGACTCGGCCACGCGCAGGAAGAGGGTGGGCTTCTCGGTCACTTCGCGGCCGGTCTCGCGCACATGCTCACCGTAGTTGAGGCCGACGCAGACGATCTTGCCCGGGTTCGGGATCACGGGCAGCAGGCCGAGCGCGTTCAGCGGCAGCGTTTCGCGCGCACCGGCGACGGCCGCGGCCGCTTCGCCGAGCAGGTCTGCCGCGATCAGCGCCTTGAGATCGGCGGCGCGCGCGCCGAAGACCGCACGCAGGTCGACGACGCGGTCTTCGCCCGTCACCGCGCCGTAGCTGTCGGTGCCGTTGTATTGGTAGCTGATGAATTTCATGGTCTGTCCGTGAGGAAGGTTGGTGGGGAAGGTTGAAAGGAAGCACCTACGCCAGCCGACCTCCTATGCGCGACGCGCCTTCGGTGACGAGGTGGACCAGCTTTTCGAGATCGACGATGGCGAGGCGCGAGGTGTCGAAGACCAGCGAGATCGCCGCCCAGGCGCCCCCGTCGGCCTTGCGGATCGGCGCGGCGACGGCCGCGAGCTGTGGCTCGAGTTCGCCGATCGACACGTAGTGGCCGGCCTTGCGGATCGCCGCGTAGTGGCGGCGGAACTCGCTCCATTCGGCCGGCAGGCCGCTCTGCACCGCCTCGTCGTGGCGCGCATCGAACACCTTGCGCAATTGCGCCGGCGCGAAGGTAGCGAGCAGCACCTTGGGCGCACCGCCGCGAAAGAGCGGCCGCGGCCGCCCGCGGCCGTAGGCCAGCGTGGCGGGCACGCCGCCCATCTCGCGGTGCGTGTCGAGCACCTGCATGCCGAAGAGCCCGGAGGCGACGCAGTCGAAGCCCGTGGCCGCGACCAGTTCGCGCATCACCGGAACGCCTTCGCGCAGCACCGGGTCGGCCTTGCGGATGTAGTGGTCGAGCAGGATGATGCGCGGCCCCAGCGCGTAGTGCGAATCTTCCACGCGCTGCAGCAGCCCGGCCTCGAGCAGCAGCCGCACATAGCGGTAGCCCGTGGGTAGCGAGACGTCGAGCGTGGCCGCGATGTCCTCGGCCGTGCGCGTGAGATGCGTGTCGTCGAACAGGTCGAGCACGCCCAGCATCCGTCCCAGGCTGGACATGGATTTTTCCGGCACGCCAATTCCTCCAGGGTTTCATGGCGCGACGGGGAGGTATTGCGAAATGCGATCCAGATCGGCCCCCGTGCGCGCGACACCGACGATATATCGGTCGGGCCGCAGTATCACCGCATGGGCCGCATGGGCGTCGAGCCAATCGCCGATCGGCGCCTCGGGCCGATCGATCACGAGCGCACCGCTGCGCCGCCAGCGCTCGGCGGTCGCGGGTGCCGCGGCGGCGAGCGCGTCGGCGCGGCCGATGACGGCGCTGCGGCGTCCGAGCAGCTCGTCGAGCAGCCGGCCGTCGCCCAGGCGCGGCTGCGGAAACGGGCGGCCGGCGGGCGTGCCGGGCGCCGGCTCGAAGGCGCCGGCACCGAGCATCTGCGGCGGCAGCTCGAAGACCTCGGGCCGGCCGGCGCGAAACCGCGCATCGCGCTCGGCCGCGCGCACGGGATCGGTGGTCTGGATGATGTCGCCGAGCCGCACCGCCATCTCGATCAGCGCGCGCACATGCGGCGCGCGCTCCGACTCGTAGGTGTCGAGCAGCGAGGCCGGGGCCCGCTGCGCGAGCACGGCCTCGAGCTTCCAGCCCAGGTTGGCCGCATCGCGGAGGCCGGCGCACATGCCTTGGCCGAGGAAGGGCGGCGTCTGGTGGCAGGCGTCGCCCGCGAGCAGCAGCCGGCCCTGGCGCCAGCCCTGGGCGATGACCGAATGGAAGGTGTAGATGGCCGCGCGTTCCAGCCGCGCCTGCTCGGGCTGCAGCCAGGGCGCGACCAGCCGCCAGAGCGATGCGGGCTGCACCAGCGCCTCGCGGTCGTCGCCGGGCAGCACCATGATCTCCCAGCGGCGCCGGTTGCCGACCACGTTGCAATAGGTCATGGGGCGTGCCGGATCGCAGTACTGCACCGTGTGGCCGGGCAGGTCGACCGACTCGCGCAGCACCACGTCGAACACCAGCCACGGCTGGCGCAGCCCGAGGTCGACCATGGCGCTCTGCATGTGGCGGCGCACCGGCGAGCGCGCGCCGTCGCAGCCGACCGCATAGCGCGCCCGCACGCGCGACGTGCGCGCGCCCTCGTGCAGCAGGTCGCGCACCTCGAGCGTGACGCCGTCCGCGTCCTGCGAGATGCCGGCGAGCTCATGCCCGAGCCGCACCTCGACGTTGGCGAAGCGCTTGAGTCCTGTCCGCAGCACGGCCTCGAGCTCGGGCTGGTGGAAGTAGTAGTTGTTGGCGCCGCCGTGCGGCCCGAGCGCGGCGGTGCCGCCGCGGATCAGCATGGTCTCGCCCGCGGCATTGACGAAATGCATGCCCTGCTCGCCGGGCCGTGCGATGGCCAACGCCTCTTCGCGCAGCCCGGCGGCCTGCAGGATGCGCAGCACCTCGCCGTCGAAATGGATCGCGCGCGGCAGCGCGAAAACCTCGCGTTCCTTCTCGAGCACCAGCACCGAAAGCCCCGCGGCACCGAGCAGGTTCGCAAGCACCGCCCCGGTGGGGCCGAGCCCGACGATTGCCACGTCGTGGCAGCGCTGCGCGGGCTCAACCACGCTGCTGGTCCTGCGCCATGCGGCGCGCCACCTCGGCCTGCCATTGCGCGCGCGGCATGAAGTTTGGAAAGCGCTTGGCGATGGCTTCGGCGCGCGCCAGGATCTCAGCGTCGGGCAGCGAGAGGTCGACCGGCTCGCGCAGCGGCTGCTCGCAGTACCAGGGTGTGTCCATGAAGAGCTCGAGCCGGTTGCCCTCGGGATCGCGGCCGTAGAGCGAGACCGCGTTGCCGTGCGTGACCGGATGCATGTCGGTGCCGCCTTCGGCGATGAGCCGCTCGTGGAACCAGCGCAGCGCCGCGAGGTCGGGCACGCGGAACGAGATCTGGTTGACCACGTTGAAGCCGGCATCGGCGGGCCGGCCCGTGGCCAGCACCAGCTGGTGGTGCTCGCCGGGATCGCGGCTCAGGAACACCAGCTGCACCGCGCCCAGATCGCCCGCATCGGTCTGCGTGAAGCGCAGCGCCTGCTTGTAGAAGCGCGCCATCCGCGGCAGGTCGGTGACGTAGAGGCCGATGTGGCTGAACTGCAGGCCGGGGGTGCTGGTCGATGTCATTCGAATGTCTCCATGCGATAAGTAGTACGGCAATTCGCACTGCCGCATGGATAAATAATAGCGTGATTATCGTATTTTGACAATTAGAATGTTTGATTCCATCATCCGGCCCGTGCGCCCCGCACGCATTCCCATACGGAGACAAACCATGCAGCTTTCGATTAGGACCACAATGCCGGCCATGCGCTGGCTGGCAGGCGTCGCGCTTGCGGCGCTCGGCGCGACCGCGGCCGCGCAGGCCGACTACCCAGCCAAGCCGGTGCGCATCATTGCCCCCTTCCCGGCAGGCAGCGGGCCCGACGCCAACGCGCGCGAGATCGCGGCCGAACTCACGAAGCTCCTCGGCCAGAGCTTCTTCGTCGAGAACCGCCCCGGTGCCTCGAACATCATCGGCACCGAGGCCGCGGCCAAGGCGCCGGCCGACGGCTACTCGCTCTACATCGGCACCACCAGTTCGCTCTCTGTGGTGCCGCATCTCTATGCGAAGCTGCCATTCAATGCCGAGAAGGACTTCGCCCCCGTGAGCCTGCTCGGCGTGCTGAACACCGGGCTGATCGCCGCGCCGGGCGTCGAGGCTCGGGACGCGCGCGCGCTGATCGCCGCACTCAAGGCACGGCCCGATTCGGTGGCGGTCGCGACCGCGGGCATCGGCAGCTATTCGCACCTGTCGGCCGTGTGGTTCAACCGCGCCGCAGGCGTCAAGACGAATCTCGTGCCCTACAACAGCAACAGCCCCTACACCGACCTCCTGGCCGGGCAGGTGCAGCTCATGTTCGACGGCCTGCCCGCGGCCGCCGGCAATATCCACGCCGGCAAGCTCAAATTGCTGGCCATCACGGGCAAGGAACGGTCGGCGAGCTTTCCCAATGTGCCGACCTTCGCCGAGGCCGGCCTGCCCGACTACGCGCCGATCGCGTGGCAGGGCATCCTGGCGCCCGCAGGCACGCCGAAGCCGGTGCTCGACAAGCTCAGCGCCGCGATGCAGAAGGCCTGCCAGTCGCCCGAGCTCGCCCGCAAGTGGCGCGACTACGGCGGCGAACTGCGCTGCAACACGCCGGCCGAGTTCGCGGCCTTCATCACGGCCGACCGCGCGATGTGGGGCAAGGTGATCCGCGAAGCGGGGGTGAAGCTCGACGGGGAGCGCTGAAAAGCCGCGCGTTGCGGCATCATGCGTGCGTCGTTTTCATCTGATCTCGCCGCCCATGCGCCTTGCTGTCGCACTGTTGTCCGCCGCCTGCCTTTCGCTTGCACTGCCCGCATGCGCCCAGCCGCTCTCCGGTGCGGACCCGGAGTTAGTCCCGTTCGCCGATGCGCACGTGCACCTGAACGACCCGGACATGCAGCTGCAGCTGATGGCGCGCTGGGGCGCCACGAATGCGGTGGTGTTCTGGGGCGGCCGGAGCAGCAACGACACGGTGCTGGAAGCGGCGCGCCGCCATCCGGGCCGGCTGATCCCGTTCGCGTCGATCTCGCCCGAGCGCACGGCCTACCGGCCCGCCTGGGAGAGCGACGACCCGTCGCTGCTCGCGCAACTCGATGCCTTGCTCTCGTCGGGCGAGTTCAAGGGCATCGGCGAGATCTCGGCCGCGCACTTTCCGTCGGCCGGCTTCGCCGAGACCGACTTCAGCCCCACCGGCGCGATGATGACCGGCATCATGGCGCTCGCGCGCAAGCACAAGGTGCCGGTGATGGTGCACGTCGAGTCGACCCGCATGGCCGAACTGGGCGAGATGCTCGAGCGCTTTCGCGATGTCGACGTAATCTGGGCCCATGGCGGCTACACGCCGCTGTTCCTGGCGCGGCGCATGCTCGAGCGCCATCCCAACCTCCACTACGAGCTCAGCGCACGCACCTGGCCGCGGCATCCGCGCTCGCCCGATTACACGATCCTCCGGGATCACGAGAACGTGTGGCCCGAGTGGCTGCGGCTGATCGAGGACATGCCGCACCGCTTCATGGTCGGCACCGATGCGAGCCATCGCTCGGCCCCGCTGGAGGCGATGAAGTTCGCCAGTGTGCAGAACTTGCTGCGCCAGCTCGCGCCGGCCGCGCGTGAAGCGGTGGCGCGCGGCAACCTGCTTCGGCTGGTGGGCATGGCGCCCTGATCGTTCAGGCTGCGGGTCAGCCCGAGCCCTTCAATGCCGTGACCTCGATCTCGATCTTCATGCGCGGGTCCGCGAGCCCGGCCGAGATCATCATCGCGGCCGGGCGAACGCTGCCGAAGTACTTGCGCAGCACGGGCCAGCAGACCTCGAAGTCGGTGCCGTCGGGCAGCACGTAGGTCACGCGCACCACGTCGTCTATGGTCGCGCCGGCCTGCGCCAGCGCCGACACGATGTTCTTCAGGCACTGCTCGGCCTGCGCGACGACGCCCTCGGCGATGGTCATCGTCGCGTAGTCGAAGCCGGTGGTGCCCGAGACGAAGACCCAGTCGCCCGCCACCACGGCGCGCGAATAGCCGATCTGTTCCTCGAAGGTGGAGCCTGAGCTGATGCGTTGTCGCGCCATGGTTCTGTCGCCAGTCTGTGGGAAGGCTGGCGATGCTAAACCACGCGCGGCAGTTGCCGTGCCGCGTCTGCCGTCAGCGAAAAGCCGATCTCCGTCACGCCCGAGCACGACGATGCGCAGGTCTGTCCACCATGCATGCGCGCGATCGCCGCCACGATCGCGAGGCCCAACCCGTGGTGCTCGGACGATGCGGTGCGGGAGCGCTCGCCCCGATAGAACCGCTTGAAGAGCTGCGGCAGCAGTTCGGCCGGAATCGGCTCGCCGCGATTCGCAACCTTGATCCAGACACCGTCAGCATCCTCGTCGATCGTCACTGCGATGCTGGACCCCGGTATCGCGTAGCGGCTTGCGTTGCTCAACAGGTTCGACAGCGCCCGCCGCACCAAGCCTGCGTCGATGCCGACCTGTGCGTCGCCCCGGAGCTCGACCCACAGGCCCGAGGCCTCGAGCATCGCCTCGTGAAAGTCGAGCACCGTGCGCACCTGCTGCGCCAGGCTGACCGGCACCGAGCGCCGTGCGACGGCGCCGCGGTCCGCATGCGACAGGAAGAGCATATCGGCCACGATGGTGGACATGCGCCGCGCCTCTTCGAGCACGGACAGGAGCACCTCGTGCAGCTCCTCCGCCGAGCGTGGCCGCGCCAGTTCGACCTCGACCATGCCGGTCAGGTTCGCGAGCGGGGTGCGCAGTTCGTGCGCGACATCGGCATTGAAGGCTTCGAGCTGCTGGTAGGCCTGTTCGGCGCGATCGAGCACCGCGTTGAACTGGACCACCCAGGGCCTGATCTCCGAGGTGTAGGGCGCGGGGTCGATGCGACGCCCTGGAAATGCAGGGCCTGTGGCCGCGGTCTGTTGAACCAGCGTCTGCAGCGGCTTGAGGCCGCGGCGCACCAGCAGCGAGCCGGTCCAGGCGACCAGCAAGGCACCGAACACCACCGCGCCGACGAGTGTCCAGGCGAGGCGCGTCAGCAACCGCCGGTCTTCCTGAACGTCGATGGCGAGCTGCAGTTGCATGGTGCCGGCCTCGGAAGGGTGCCGTTGTCCCGTGCCGGGCATCCATTGCCAGAGCGCCGACGTGCGGCGCGGTTGAGAGGCGTAGATGACCGTGTCGCCTTGTCGAAGCACGAGGCTGATTTCGGAGTGGGTGGCGAAGAAGTCGTCGAGCTTGTGGCGCAAGCTGTCGCCGCCGGGGTTGTCGCGGGATTCCTGGATCAGGTGCCACACCAGCTCGGACTGGCGTTCGAACTCGCTCTCCTGCTTGACCTGGAAGCTCCAGGATGTCACCACGTAGATCGCGATGCACACCACGCTCAATCCCGCCAGTGTCTGGGCCGCGAACCAGCGCGACAGCGAGCGCTCGATCGAACGCGTGCTCACCGATCGGGACCCTGGCGGCTTTCGAGCACGTAGCCCATGCCGCGCACGGTGTGCAGGAGCTTTTCCCTGAACGGATCGTCGAGCTTGCTGCGCAAGCGGCGAATGGCCACTTCGACGATGTTGGTGTCGCTGTCGAAATTCATGTCCCACACCAGTTCCGCGAGCTGCGTGCGCGAGAGTACGTTGCCTTGCCGGCGCATCAATTGCGTCAGCAGCGCGAACTCCTTGGCCGTGAGGTCCAGGCGCTGGCCGCTGCGGTTGGCCTTGCGCGCCGCAATGTCGAGGGTCAGGTCCTTGAGGACGTAGGCGGAGACTTCCCGAAGCTGGCCACGCCGCAGCAGCGCCTGGATGCGGGCCAGCAGTTCCGAGAACGCGAACGGCTTGGCCAGGTAGTCGTCGGCACCGCTTTGCAGCCCGCGGACCCTGTCGGCCACCTCGTCGCGCGCCGTGAGCATCAGCACGGGCATGGCCTTGGACTTGCGCACGCCCTCCAGCACGGCAAAGCCGTCGATGCCCGGCAGCATCACATCGAGCACCAGCAGGTCGTACTCGCCATCGAGCGCAAGTGGACGTCCTTCGATGCCGGTGCGTGAGAGATCGACCACGAAGCCGCTTTCGGAGAGCCCTTTCTGCAGGTAGTCGCCGAGCTTCGGTTCGTCTTCGATGACCAGGATTCGCATGGCGGGGATGGTAGCCGCAGGCAGGGCAGGCGCAGATTACTTCTTTGTAATGCAAATGACGGGTGATCGACGGATGCGATTTCTAGAGTTGAGCCGTGCAAGTCGAAAGGCTCGCATCGCCGGTTTGTAAAAGGGCAGCCGGCGATCGCAGGAATGCGTCTCTTACTGACATCGACCGAAGGAAACTCCTCATGACGAACCGCCATACCCTCTCTCTCGCATTGGCCCTTGGCTTCGGCAGCATGGCCGCGGTGCCGCTCACGGCGTTCGCCGACGGGCCATCGCATTTCGCACCGACCGAAGCGGGCATCGTCTATCACCCAGCCGCCGCGGGCAAGCCGAAGACGAGCGCAGAGGCTGCTGCCGATCTGGCCGCCGCGCAAAAAAGCCCCCAATGGGCGGGCATGCTGCGCTGGGGCGTGCGTGCGACGCCAAAGGTTGGGCCCGCCAAGTCGCGGCAGGAAGTTGTAGCCGAGCTGGAGGCCGCGCGATCGCAACCCAACTGGGACACCTATTCGCGGCTCGGCCCGCGCTGAGACCCGCGAGCGGCCTCCGGCGCAAGCTTGTCTCTCAGGCCTCTTAGAATAGGCAGCATGCAAAGGGTCCGCCTCTTCGTTTTCTGGCTCGTCGCGCTCGCAGTGCCTTTCCAGGCCTATGCGGCGGCGGCCATGGCATTCTGCGAATCCGAGCATGGCAGCGTGGCGAGCGCGGCACCCGCTGCCTCGCACGACGCCCATGCGATGCACGCGTCCGCGGCAGACGATGCCGGGACAGGGTCCATCCATGCATCCGACGATGCCGCGCACAAGTGCGGAAACTGCGGCGCCTGCCAGGCGACCGCGCTCACCTGCACGCTGGAACTCGTCGTGTTCCAGGGTCTTCCCCGCGCCGACCTGACCGAGCCGCCCTCCGCGCTGGCCACGGTCGCGCCGCGCCTTCTCGACCGACCTCCTCGCGCCTGAAGCGTTGCTGATTCGCGCGCGCTCGCGGTCCGTTCGGACCACGGGCGAGCGCCTGCATCGCCTGCGTCATCCGCGCACGGCCGCTTTCGCGGGCCGCGCCGACGCATTCCGTTCCTGAACGCGCGAGGACCGACTCCATGTTCCATTCTTTGCCGGCCGCCTGGCTGGCCGTCTTTTCCGCCATGGCGGCGGCGTCCGCTGCCGTGGCACAGCCCGCTCCCGCAACCGCCATCCCGCGCTACCAGAGCGCATTCGAGGGCTACCAAGCCTTCGCCGACGAGAAGCCCATTCCCTGGAAGGAAGCCAACGACACGGTCCACCGCCGTGGCGGATGGCGCGCCTATGCCAGGGAAGCAGCCGAGCCGTCGTCCGAAGCGGGCGGCGCGGGCCAAACCGCGCCCCCCGATCCGCATGCGGATCACCATCGCCACGACCCCGCGCCGTCGAAGGAGAAGCAGCCATGAGTCGCATGCTGTTGTTGCCGCTGCGTCCCGTGGCGGCCGCGCTCGCGGTGCTCGCGCTGGCCGGCTGCGCCTCGGTCGGCATCGACGAGGCCCTGCAGGACACCAACACGCAGGCCGGCCAATTCACGCACGGCCAGCTCGAACTGGCGCGCACCCCCGCGCAGCGTGAGCGCCGTGCAGCGCTGGCCGAAGACCTGCTGTCCCGCCCGCTGTCGCAGAACGACGCCGTGCGGCTGGCGCTGGCCAACAGCCCCGCCGTGCAGGCGCTCGTCGCCGAGGGCTGGGCCGACATGGCCGCGGCCGACCAGGGCGGCCGGATCGCGAACCCGGTGTTCAGCTTCGAGCGCATGCGCATGGACAGCGAGCTCGAACTCGGGCGGCTGCTGTCCATCGGGCTCGTCGACCTGATCCTGCTGCCGCAGCGGCTGTCGATGGCACGCAGCCAGTCGGCCGCGGCCAGGGTGCAGCTCACCGGTGCGGTGGTCGACCAGGTCACGCAGGTGCGCCAGGCCTGGGTGCGCGCCGTGGCCGCACAGCAGCTGCTGCACTACGCGCGCCAGGTGAACAGCGCCGCAGAGGCCAGTGCGGAGCTCGCACGGCGCATGCAGCGCATCGGCAACTTCAGCAAGCTGCAGCGTGCGCGCCAACAGGTGTTCTATGCCGACGCGGCCACGCAGCTGGCCTCGGCGCAGCATGCCGCCACTGCCGCGCGCGAGGAACTGGTGCGCGTGCTCGGCCTCGACGACGCACAGGCCGCCAGGCTGGCGCTGCCCGAACGGCTGCCCGATCTGCCGAAGGCGCCGCGCGAAGCGGGCGAGGTGGCCGCCACTGCCACCGCGCAGCGGCTCGACGTGCAGCTGGCGAGCGCGCAGCTCGACGTGGCGGGCCGGTCGCAGGGCCTCAACCTGCTGTCGAGCTTCATCGACGTGGAGGTGGGCGGGCGGCGCGACACCGTGTTCGACAATGCCGACGGCCACCGCAGCACGCGGCGCGGCTTCGAGCTCGACATCCGGTTGCCGCTGTTCGACTGGGGCTCGGCGCAGCGCGATGCGCTCGATGCGCGCTCGCTGGCCGCGGCCCATCGCTACGACGCCGCCGTGCGCGGCGCTTCGTCGCAGCTGCGAGAGGGCTACTCGGCCTACCGCACCGCCTACGACATCGCGCGGCACTACCGCGACGAGATCGTGCCGCTGCGCCAGGCCATGGCCGACGAGAACGTGCTTCGCTACAACGGCATGCTGATCGGCGTGTTCGAGCTGCTCGCCGAGGCGCGTGACCAGATCGCGAGCGTGACCGGCGCCATCAACGCGCAGCAGCAGTTCTGGCTGGCCGATGCGGCGCTCGCCGCATCGCTGATCGGCAAACCCGGCGCCACGACGGCCATGGCCGCATCGGCGGGCACTGCCGCGCCTGCCGGCCCCGCCCACTGAACCATTCGAACGACCAATCCAATGACCAACAGACGCAATTTCCTCGCGGGTGCCATCGCCGCCGCGGGCGTGAGCAAGGTCGCCATGGCCGCCTTGCCTGAGCCCGTGCTGCAGACCCGCCCCGACACCATGCCGCCGCTCGTGCCGGCGACCGGCCGGCCCTACAACCCCGTGGTCACGCTCAACGGCTGGACGCTGCCATGGCGCATGAACAACGGCGTGAAGGAGTTCCATCTCGTCGCCGAGCCCGTGGTGCGCGAGATGGCGCCCGGCTTCAAGGCCAACCTCTGGGGCTACAACGGCCAGTCGCCCGGCCCGACCATCGAAGTCGTCGAAGGTGACCGCGTGCGCATCTTCGTGACCAACCGGTTGCCCGAGCACACCAGCGTGCATTGGCACGGCCAGCGCCTGCCCAACGGCATGGACGGCGTCTCGGGCCTGACCCAGCCGCCGATCCGGCCGGGCAAGACCTTCGTCTACGAGTTCGTCGCGCGCCGCCCCGGCACCTTCATGTACCACCCGCATGCCGACGAGATGACGCAGATGGCGATGGGCATGATGGGTTTCTGGGTCACGCACCCGAAGGGCGAGCATCCATTGATCGAGAAGGTCGATCGCGACTTCGTGTTCCTGCTCAACGCGTACGACGTGGAGCCCGGCAGCGCCACGCCCAAGATCATGACGATGCTGGACTTCAACCTCTGGTCGTGGAACAGCCGGATCTTTCCCGGCATCGACTCGCTCAACGTGCGGCTCAACGACAAGGTGCGCATCCGCATGGGCAACCTCACCATGACCAACCACCCGATGCACCTGCACGGGCACGAGTTCCTGGTGACCGGCACCGACGGCGGCCCCACGCCGCGCAGCACGCGCTTTCACGAGGTGACCACCGACGTGGCGGTCGGCCAGATGCGGCAGATCGAGTTCGTGGCCGACGAGGAGGGCGACTGGGCCTTCCATTGCCACAAGAGCCATCACACGATGAACGCGATGGGCCACGAGGTGCCCACGATGATCGGCCTTGACCACAAGGACGTGGCACGGCAGATCACGCGGCTCGTGCCCGACTACATGGTCATGGGCGAGCGCGGCATGGCCGACATGGCCGAGATGGAGATGCCGCTGCCCGACAACACCGCACCCATGATGGCCGGCCAGGGCCCGTTCGGCTCGGTCGAGATGGGCGGCATGTTCAGCGTCGTCAAGGTGCGCAAGGACCAGAAGCCCGGCGACTACGCGAACCCCGGGTGGTTCAAGCATCCCCAGGGCACCGTGGCCTATGAACTCGACGGCGCAGGCGCCGAGGCGCCGCCACCACCACTGCAACGGCACGGCGGCCACGCCGGCGCCGCCGCGATGCCCGCGCGGAACATGCCCGCATCCGACATCGAGGTGCAGGTGCGCAAGCCACGTGGCGGGCATGCGGGGCATTGATCCTTGTTTTCCTGTTTTTGACTACCCACTCCCGAAGGACACCATGAAACACATCCTGCGCAACACCACCATCTTGTTCGCCACCCTGGCGGCGACAGGCGCCATGGCCGCCGGCACCCACGCCGGCGGCCATGGGCACGACGCCGGCAACGCCATCGGCCGGCCCGGCGTGGCGGCCCGGGCCACGCGAACCGTCCATGTCGACATGACCGACAACATGCGCTTCTCGCCAGCCGACATCCGCGTGAAGAAGGGCGACACCGTGCGCTTCGTCGTCCGCAACGCCGGGCAGCTGAAGCATGAACTCGTGCTCGGCACCCAGAAGGACCTCGAGGCGCACTACGAGGCGATGAAGAAGAACCCCGAGATGGAACATGCCGAGCCGAACATGGTGACCCTGGCCGCCGGCAAGACCGGCGAGATCGTCTGGCGCTTCACCGAGGCCGGCAAGGTCGATTTCGGGTGCCTGCAGCCGGGGCACTACGACGCAGGCATGAAAGGGGCCGTGAATGTCGGCAAGGTGGCGGCAGCTGGTGCCGCAGCCAAGTGATCGATCAGATGAAGGAGCACAGAAGCATGATGAAGAATTTTTGGGGTGATTTCACCCGCAAGGCATTCGCCGCGTCGTTGTTGGTGATCGCCTCGGTGTCCGGTGCTGTTGCTGCCGAACTCGCCGACGGCGAGATCCGCAAAATCGACAAGGAGAACAGCAAACTCACGATCAAGCATGGCCCGCTCAAGAGCCTCGACATGCCGCCCATGACGATGGTGTTCGGCGTGAAGGACGCGGCGCTGCTCGAGAAGCTCCAGGTGGGCGACAAGGTGCGGTTCGATGCGGAAAAGGTGGAAGGGAAGATCGTTGTGACGCGGATCGAAGGCGCGCGCTGAGCCGTGTGCGGCTTCGCGCCTACACCGTCGGCACCGTCCCCCCGTCGATCAGGTGCTCCGAACCCGAGATCGAAGCCGCCCGCGGAGACACCAGGAAGGCAATCAGGTCCGCGACTTCCTGCGGCTTCGCAGGCCGCCCGAGCGGAATGCCGCCGAGCGATTGCATGATGATCTGCTTGCCGCCTTCGTAGTCGGTGCCGGCCTGCGTGGCCAGCCGCTGAGCCAGCGCGACGGACGCTTCGGTCTCGACCCACCCGGGCGACACGCGCAGCACGCGCACGCCTTTCGGGGTCACCTCTTTCGACAAGGCCTTGCTGTAGGTGGACAACGCCGCCTTCGCGGCCGCATAGGCGGTCGTTGATTCCGGCAGAGGCAGCAGGCGCTGGATCGAGCTGACGTGCACGATGACGCCGGCGCCTTGCGCCAGCATCGCAGGCAGCAATGCGCGGTCGAGCCGCACGGCTGGCATGAGGTTCTGGTTCAACGCGTCGAACCACTGCGCATCGTCCAGCGCAGCGAAGCCGCCGCCAGGCGCGCTGGAACCGCCGACCACATTGACGAGGATGTCGACGCCGCCCCAGCGCTCGCGCACTGCGCGTACAACCTCCGCCGCGCCTTCCGCTGTCGACAGGTCCGCGGCGAGATAGGTCACGCCCTCGGCCGGTTGCACGGGCGCAGCGCGGGCGGTGGCCATCACCTCCACACCGGCCGCGCGCAACACCTCGACGACAGCGGCGCCGACGCCTTTGGTGCCGCCCGTGACCAGCGCCCGCTGGCCTTTCAGCTGAAGGTCGAAGCTCATGCCGTGAGCTCCAGCGATGCGATCAGGGTTTCGGAATTCAGTCGATCGGCCTCGAAGTAGGCGGCGATCGGTTCGGGAAGGATCAGGGTGCTCATGGTGACGACTCCTTGGTGGTGAAGCCCTCAGGATGCGCGCTCGGGATAGATTAGTGAATCTCCTAGAATCTTCAGGAGCTATGTAGAGGACGATACAGAATGCGCGGATCCGATTTCGCCGAGCTCAAGGCCTTTGCCGCGGTGGTGGAACGCGCGAGCTTTGCGCGTGCCGCCGAGCACCTGGGTCTCTCGCCTTCGGCGCTGAGCCAGACCATTCGCCAGCTCGAAGCGCGGCTGGGCACGCGGCTGCTGAACCGCACCACCCGCAGCGTGGCGCCCACTGCCACCGGCGCGCGGTTGCATGCGCGCATCGCGCCGCTGTTCCGCGACATGGCCGAGGCGGTGGACGAAGCCAGCGCAGCGGCTGGGCAGACGCGCGGCACGCTGCGCATCAACACGCTCGCCATGGCCGCGTCGCAGGTCATCGCGCCGCGGCTCGCCCGGTTCCATCGCGCGCACCCCGAAGTGGCGCTCGACATCGTGGTCGACGACGGGCTGAGCGACATCGTTGCCGGCCGGTTCGATGCCGGCATCCGCGTGGGCGCGCGGCTGGAAAAAGACATGATCGCCGTGCGCCTCACGCCGGACGTGAAGATGGTCGCCGTGGCTTCGCCCGACTATCTGCAGCGTCGCGGCACACCGCGCGCGCCGGCCGACCTGCAACGCCACGCCTGCATCAACTGGCGGCTGCAGGTCGACGGCAGCGCCTACCGCTGGGAGTTCGGGAAGAAAGGCAAGCGCATCGAGGTGGCGGTGGACGGCCCCCTGGTCACCAACCATTCGGACCTCGGCGTGGCCGCAGCGCTGCAGGGCCTGGGCATCGTGTACGCGTTCGACCGCGGGCGCGTCGATGAACATCTCGCCGAGGGGCGGCTGGTGCAGGTGCTCGCGGACTGGTCGATAGTGCGGCCGGGCCTGTTTCTGTATCACCCCAGCCGGCGCCACTTTCCGGCCGCATTGCGCGCGTTCATCGATTGCATGCTGGACAAGGACCTGCCGGGAGGCGCGCAATCACCTTGATCTCGAAGTCGAACCCATAGAGCCAGGTCACGCCCACGCCCGTGAGCGTCGGGTGCGGCGCTTCGCCCCAATGGTCGGCAGCGGCCTTCCAGATGGTCTCGAACTTCGAGGCGGGATCGACGATGAAGATCGTCACATCGACCACGTCGGCGAAGCTGGCGCCGGCGGCCGTGAGGATCGCATTGAGATTGTCGAACGCCAGGCGAACCTGCGCGGCGAGATCGGGCTCGGGCGAGCCGTCGGGGCGGCTGCCTACCTGGCCGGAGACGAACAGAAAGCCATTGGAGCGGATCGCGGGCGAGTAGCGGTTGCGCTCGTAGAGCGCCTGGCGGCCGGCGGGAAAGACAACGTCGCGTGTGGATGACATGGAACAGCCTTCGTGAAAAGGTTGGGAGTAGGTTGAAAGTGCGATGGGGTCGACCTTACGCAGGTGGCGCCGCGAGATAAACAGGCAGGTCGCACAATGATTGTTTGCTTGCAGCAAACAATCGTTCGGAGGCATGAACATGGACAGATTCGACACACTGCGGGCCTTTGCCCGCGTGGTGGAGGCCGGCAGCTTCACCAAGGCGGCGCAGACGCTTCACATGAGCAAGACCACGGTGACGCAGCAGGTGCAGCAGCTCGAGGCGCGACTGCGCGTGAAGCTGCTGAACCGCACGACGCGGCAGGTCAAGGTCACGGCCGATGGCGCCGCCTACTACGAGCGTGTGGTGCGGCTGCTCGCCGACCTCGACGATGCCGACACCAGCCTGTCGGGCGCCTCGGCGTCGCCGAGCGGGCGCCTGCGCGTGGACGTGCCGAGCCCGTTCGCGCGGATGGTGCTGGCGCCCGCACTGCCGGACTTCCATGCGCGCCATCCCGAGATCGAGCTTCAGCTCGGCGCGAGCGACCGCATGGTGGATGTAATCGGCGATAACGTCGACTGCGTGGTGCGCGGCGGCGAACTGAGCGATTCGTCGCTGGTGGCGCGACGCATCGGCGCGCTCGCACTCGGCGTCTATGCGGCGCCGGCCTACCTGAGGCTCGCAGGCCGGCCCGCGCATCCGAGCGAGCTCGAAGGCACGCACCACCGCATCGTCGGCTACCTGAGCACGCGCAGCGGCAAGGTTGCGTCCCTCGCGCTTCGGCGCGGCGACGAGCACGTCGAAGTGAGGTGCCGGCATGCTGTCGCGGTGGACGACGGCAACGCCTACCTGGCGGTCGGTGTCGCAGGCATGGGCATTCTCTGGCTGCCGCACTACATGGCCGCGCCCCATGCGGCTGTCGGCGAACTGCTGCCGCTGTTCGAGGACTGGCGCATCGAGCCGATGCCGATGTACGTCGTGTACCCGCCGAACCGGCACGTCGGCGCGAAGCTGCGCGCATTCATCGATTGGGTGGGCGAGCTGATGGCCCGGCAGCCTGCTGCCATGCGGTCTGGTGGTGCACTGCTGGCCAGCCTGGCATGACCCTGACCCTGCAAGACAGACCTGCGCATCGGGTGGGACCAGGCCTTCGCCGACCGGGATGGTGACGGCGCAAGCGCGCTCCAAGCTCCTACAGGACACAGCGCTGCGAACTGACCTGGGGATTTTCGTGGTCGCCTAAGTTGGCCTCAGTCGGGCAAACGGTCCGGCGGAATCTTCCCTCAACCATCCGGCCCGTCCGGACTCTCCAGGAGACTCGTCATGAATCGCTCTACCCATCTGATCGCAGCCCTCGCACTCGGCGCCGCAGCAGGCGTCGCCTTCGCTCAAGGCACCCCGCCGACCACTGCTTCGCCCAACCCCGCCACCGGGGCGGGGCAGCAAAGCCAGACCGGCACGCCCATGGGCACCACCGGCGTGCTGACACAGAACAACAACAGCGGTAGCGCCGGCGGCACGTCGTCGGGCACCACCATGTCGCAGGGCAGCGGCACGACCGGCGGCACCGGCACGATGAACAGCGGCGGCGGCACCAACATGGCCCAGGCCGATCCGATGCGCCCGGCCCGTGCGGACCGCAACTAAGGCCGCTATTTCAGCTTTGCCGCAGATGAACACCATCGCGATGCCGATCGCCAGCCGGCGCCGAATGGCAGTGCGCCACCTGGCACCGCTGCTGCTGGCCTTCGCAGCTGCGGCGGCTGTTGCGGGCGGGCGGGTCCCGCCTGTGCCGGCTGCACCGCTCACACCCGATGCCGAACGCATGGCGAAGGCAGCGGTCGCGGCACGCGACAACGGCGGCAAGGCCTTCGCCATCGTCGACAAGAAGGCCGCGAGCGTGTTCGTCTTCGACCCTGCGGGCAGGCTGATCGGCGCCTCGCCGGTGCTGCTCGGCCTCGCGCGCGGTGATGAATCGGTGCCCGGCATCGGCGAAAGGCCGATGGCGCAGGTCCGCCCCCATGAACGCACCACCCCCGCCGGCCGCTTCGCGTCGGAACCGGGGCGCAACACGCACGGCGAAGACATCGTGTGGGTCGACTACGACGCCGCCGTGTCGATGCACCGCGTGCGCACCACCAATGCGGCCGACCGGCGGCTCGAACGCCTGGCATCGCGCACCGTCGCCGACAACCGCATTTCGTACGGGTGCATCAACGTGCCCGCAGCGTTCTACGATGCCTACGTGAAGCCTGCGCTCGGCACGCGGCGTGGCGTGGTCTATGTGCTGCCGGATTCGTCGCCGGTGGCAAGCCGCTTCGATTTTCTGAAGCCGGTCGGGCAGGCACGCGCGCCTGCGGCCGCGCAGCAGCCCGCGCTGTAGCGGCCGCCAGGCTGCCTTCAACACAATGCGGGGCCTGATCATCGTGCTGTCGGCAGCACGAGGTCAGCCCTGCGCCCGCGCTTGCGCGTTTGGCCTACGCGAATGTCCGCTGGCCGCCGTAGGCTCGTCCGGCAGCGGTAGGCGACGCTTGAGGCGACTGCAACATCACCGTCCAACAGAGACAGAAAGGTTTCCCCATGAGCGTCGACACGAAAGCCAAGTCCCTCGAGGGCCCGACCGCCGAAGAGCTCACGCCGCTGGAAATCTCCCAGGCCATGCTCGGAGGCGAGGAGGACCCCAACACCGCGCGGCCCCTGACCCCGCTCGAAAGCGCCGCCACCGGCTCCCAGCAACCGGGCCGGGACGGCGAGCGATCGCGCCTTTCGCGCGCCTTGCACAGCCCCGCCGTGTGGGGCGGCGCGGCGGTCGCGGGCATCGGGCTCGCGGTCGCGCTGCTGTATGCGCGGCGCACGCCGGCGGGCGGGCGGGCGATGGCGAGGCTCAAGGAACTGAAGGGGCAGCTGCCCTCGAAGTCGGCACTGCGCCGGCACAGGAAATCGCTCGAGAAGGCACTGGAGAAGCCGCTGTCTTTCCGAGCCTGAGCCCTTCGCCCTAGGGCGCGAGGATCAGCACCAGCGTCTGGCTCGGCACGATGCGCGCGCCCATCGCGTTGGTGCTGTTCTGCAGCGTCGTGCTGGTGAGCCGCGTCGCGGGCATGCCGTGGAACAGCACGGTGTTCGCGCCCGTCGTGTGGCGGCTCGGGCCCATCACCGTGCCGGAGGCCACGCCCAGCAGCACGCCGGCGTTGTCGCCGTTGGTCATCGGGATGGTGGTGGCGAGGTTGTGCACCGGGCCGCCCATGATGAGCACGGTCGGGCAGTTGGGGATGGCCATGGGCCCCATCGCGATGTTGGGATAGGGCACCGGAATCGGCGATGGCGCGGCCGGCGTCATGCAGACGTCGGGAAACGCCATGTCGGTGCCCATCAACTGGCAGTTGGCAAACATGGGCGCTCTCAGCCGAAATGGATCTGGCCGCCGCGCGCCTTGACCAGCTTCTCGCCGTCGATCAGCGTGTGCTCGGCGCTCATGCGCAGCACGTGCGTCGCCTCCTGCTCGAAGTGGTCCGCATGCACGCGGTCCAGGCCTTCGGTGCGGCGCAGGTGGCTGCGGCTGAAGTGGCTGACCCGCTCGAACACGGTCTGCAGTGCTTCGCCCACCAGCTGTACCTGCCGGCCGAAGAACTTCATGCGTTCTCCGACGAAGCGCGTCTCGTCGGCAGTGAACGCCACGTTCTCGGCGCTGACCGCAAACGCCGCGCTCCGGACGTCCACTGCGTTGCTCGTCACCGTCAGATCGCCCTCCACCTCGAGGCGGACCGGGCCATCGCAGTGCCAGGTCTGCGGCGTGTCCGCCGCGCGTTCGAGCACGGCGGTGATCCATTGCTCGCCATCCGCGCCGCGCAGGCCAGCGACGGTGTCGCCGGCCTCGGGCTTCAGAAGGCAACTGGCGGCGCGGCGCGCTGCACGGCGCGCGCCGTCTTCCGCCACCGTCCATTGGTGGCCATGCACGCCGACGACCACGCCCACGAACGTGGCGGCGGTCTCCTTCTGGCGCGCGGCCGAGGAGGGACTTTCGAGGGTCAGTGAATTCAGCATCGCAGGGTTCCGTCTTTCATCGCGTGTCATTCGTTCAAGCGGCCATGGGCATCCAGGCATCGGCTCGGGCGCGGGCCTCGTCGATCTCGATGGCGCGCACCCGGTCCGGCAGCCGTGCCTCCTCGGTGCGCGCGCCATGCAGCAGGGTGCGCACGAGTGTTGCTTCCCGTCCGTCGGCGCCCCGCAGGTCCGCACCGCTGAGGTCGGCGTAGCTCAGGTCGGCAGCGCGCAGCGATGCGCCCGGTAAAGCGGCATCGGCGAAATGGCATTGGTAAAGGTTGGCCCGCTCGAAACGCGCGCCCGGCAGCGTTGCGCCCGTGAACAGCGCCTGCGCCAGGTTCGCGCTCGCAAAGCCCACGCCGGAGCCTGAAGCGCCGCAGAAGATCGCGCCGGTTGCCTGTGCGCCGGAGAAGTCGGCCCCTTCGATCTGGGCGCGCAAGAAGCTGCATTGCTTCAGCGGCACCTCGCGAAAGTCAGCGTTCGACAGCGCGGCCCCGCTGAACTGGCAGGCCTCGAGCGAGAGACCGCGAAACGACCTGCCGACGAGCGAGGTCTTGTCGAAAACGACCCGGCGCAGCGTCGCCCGGTGCCAGGTCAGGCGCGTCACGTCGCATTCGATCACCGCAGCGTGCGCCCAGTGCGTGTCGTCCGCGTTCACGTCGACAAGACTGCAGGTGCTGAAGCTGCTCGACTGCAGCTGCGCGCCCGCCATGCCGGCGTGGTCGAGCGTGCTCCCCGTGAATGCGGCCATCGACAGTGCGCTGCCGGCGAACTGCGCGTGGGTGGCGCGGCAACCCGAGAACACGGCGCCTTCCAGGTTGGCATCGCGCAGGTCCGCATGGTCGAGTTCACACTGGTTGAAGACCGCGCGTCGCAGGTTGGCGCCGGAGAAGAGAACGCCGCGCAGGTCGCAGCGTTCGAAAACGCATTCGCGCGCATCGGCGCCGCGCAGGTCCGCTTCGTTCAGCCGGGTGCGCGAGAAAACGCCGCCCCCGATGCGGGCGCCCGCGTAGTCGCCCTTGCGAAAGTCCTTGCCGTCCAGCGCCTCGCCGAGCAGGACCGCGAGCATCAGGAGGGTGGCGTTCATGCCGGCTGCTCTCCCGGCTGCACCGAAGCCCGCTCGGCCTCAAGGGCTGCGGCCGCCTGCTGCTCGGGCGTGAGGCGTGGATGCGTGCGGGCGCGCTCGAGCAGGGCGCCATCGAAGCGCGCGCTGCCATCGAGCAGGACGCGCGAGAGATCGGCACCAAACAGATTGGCGTTGCGGAAATCGCAGCCGCGAAGATCGGCATGCTGCAGGATCGCTTCGCGCAGGTTGGCGCCCGACAGCGCGGCGCCGGACCAGTGCGAATGCGACAGCTGGGTGCCGCGTGCACTCGCGAGCCTGGCGTCGCATTGGTCGAAGCGCGCGTGCGCAAGGTGCGCGCCGTCGAGCACCGCGCGGGTCAGCCTTGCGGTGCCGAGGTCGCACCCGGCAAGGTTGGCGCCGACCAACTGGGCGCCCGACATGTCGGCTCCGCGCAAAGTGCATGCATCGACGAAGGTGCTCCCGCACAGGTTCGCGCCGGCCAGGCCTGCGCCGTCGATCCGGCATCCCACGAAGGTGGTGCCGCTGAAGTCCGCGCCATGCGCGCGCACGCCCTCGAGGCGACATTCGAGGAACTGGCAGCCGGTCAGATGCGCGCCGTCGAGCACCAGCCCGCGCAGGTCGAGCTTGTGGAACAGCAGGCCGGCGCCGCGCACGCCGCTCCAGTCGGCCGGGCCCCAGGTCGTGTCCATCGACTGCAGCTTGTCGATGACGGCTTCGCGCAGCTGCGTGGAGACGAGCGCGGTACCGCCGAGCTGCGCTCCCGTGAGATCGGCACGGTCGAACACCGCGTTCGCGAGCCGCGTACCGCCGAGGTTGCTGCCTTGCAGTTGCGCCTCGATGGCCACGGCGCCTTCCAGGCAGGCGTGCGCGAGCACGCAGAAGCGCAGCACCGCGCCCGTCAGGTTGGTGTTCGTGAGGTTCGCGCTTTCGAGCCAGGAACCCGTCATGTCCACGCCGCGCAGGTCGAGATTGGACAGGTCGACACCGGTCAGATCGAAGCCGAGCCAGCGTCGAAAGCCGTGGGCCAGCATCCATTGCATTTCGCGACGGCGCTCGGCGGCCTGCGCCGCAGGCAGCGGATCCGCCGGCGGCTGGCGATGCGCCGATTGCAGATAGTTCGAGCGGTGAGCAGCTTCGGCCTGCTGCAGCTGGGGCAGGAAGTCCGCGCTCTCGAAGGGCTTTCCAGCGCGTGCATGCGCGGCCTCGAGCCGGGCGATCTCGTCGCGCGCACTGAACAGGGGCGGCCCGCGGTGTTGCGACTGCTTCAGATCGACCTTGTGCTTCCGTGCGAATTCCTTGGCGTTCTCTAGCAGCGTGACGGTGTCCTCCAAGGCGGCCCACTCCTGGGCCTCGATGTTCTTGATGGTGCGTGCGATGAACGCGGGCATCTCCTCGGGCTTGGGCGGCGGCTGGCGCGGCGGCAGCCGAAGCCCCAGCGCATCGGGATCCTTGCCCTGGGCGCGCACCTGGTCGCGCGCCATGTCCACGTCGATCGCGGCGCGGCGGTACTGCGCATCCTCCTGGAGGCCGTCGGTGCGCAGCGCGGCCTGCGCAGCTTCGGTGGCGGGATCGGTTGTGTGGATGCCGGGTGGCAGGAGTGCGCTGTCGTCGAGCGCATGGAGCGCGGCATGCCGGCCGGTCGACCGCTTGTCCAGCGTGTCGAGGTAGTGCTGCGGATCACGCGGTTCGCCGATGCGCTCGACCGCACCGACCAGTCGGGTGATGTCGGCGGCATCGTCGTGCGCGATCTGTGCCAGTCCGTGGAACACGAGCACAAGGCGCTCGGCGTGCGGGAAGCACCACACGGTCGTCAGCTGCATCGGAACTTCTTCGAGCGCCGCCGATCCGTCCGCGGCCGGTGCTTCATGCGAGGCGCGGCGTCCTGCGAACACCCGCACGCGCAGGCCCGGCAAGCGGCCTTCGAGATGCGGCGTGTCGGGATGCATGTGGTCGAAGGCGAAGTCCTCGTCGCCCACGAGCGGCGCGTCGAACCATTGGTCCTGGCTCGTGAGGTTGAAGAAGCGCCAGTCGGTGTCGGGCGCGAAGCCGGGCGCATGCTGTGTGAGCCAGTCTTCATCGTAGGTGCCGCGCCAGGCGGCACGCTGCGGATGATCGAGGTCGAGCGGGCCGAAGCCTGCGGGCGCAATCGCCTGGTCTCTTTCCAGCAGGCGGTCGCTGGGCAGTTCGAGATGGGGAAGAACCTGAATGCCGTCGACGACGGTACGGCCTCGGCCATAGGGATTCGCGGCAAAGTCGGGCCCGCCGTAGGCATTCGCCCAGTCGAACGCGATCTTCGAGAACGGCTGCGGCACAGTCGGGTCGCGCCCGTCCCATTGGCGATCGCCGAAGACCAGCACGGTCTTGCTGCGCGTGCCGATGCGCGCGCGGACGGCGACCGCGCGCGTGTCCGCCGCGGGCGAGTAGGCATGGCCGTGCACGAGGAACTCGGGGTGCAGCTTGACGATGCCTTCGTCGATGACGGGTTGGGCCATCTCCTTTGCAAGAAAGTCCCACATCGACTGCTCGGCCCAAAGCGTGCCGCGCGCGGCCTGGGCGAAGGGGACGTGGAGGTAGCCGGAGACGCACAGGCCGAAGCGCTTGCGGAACTCCATGGGGCGGAAGGAGAGGCCGAGGGCCTGGGGTTTGATGACCTGCATGGTGTTTGTCAGGGCCACATGGCCATGTTGGCACGTCTCATGGCGACACCCCACCTTCCGGCTCCTCGTCGGGCGGGGGCGTGGACGAAATGTTGCCTTCTGAACTCTGGAGCGGCGACTCCGATTCGGCGGCGCGCAGCGCGGCCTCATGCGCTTCGTATTCTTCCCGCAGCGCGGCGTCATAGTCGTCCTTTTGGTCCAGCATGAATAGCTTCTCTTCTTCGGCGTATGTCGCGATGCCGTCGTCGTATTCGATATCGATGCGCCTGGGTTCCTCGCCGGGCTCCCTGAGCTTGACCTCGTAGCGTTTGTAGTCGTCGGTGAAGTCATCCCCACGGGTTGCCCTGGTACTTGTGGGAGCCTTGCCGTCAGTCAACGGATCGACGCTGTGCCCAGGCATCGCCAGACGCCGAAGTCGTGCCGCCAAGCCAGGATGGCCGGCGCGGGCTGCCGCGACGGCTGCTTCCCGCAGTTCTTTCGTGGCCTCGTGGTTCTGGCTTGAGACTTCCCCACCACCGTAAGTGGTCGTGAAGATTCCGAGTCCGCTGCCGATGACCACACCAGCGATGGAGCTCTGAGTCCACCCGGGTGTCATCAGGTCCTTCGGGTTGGCGTTCGCCGTTCCCGCAGGAAGGTAGAGCTTCATCGCGTTCAGTTCCACGTTGGCACCAGCGCTGGCAGACATCTTCAGCCCTGCGAATGCCTCATAGACAAGGCCGAGGGTGTTGCTCACGACGGGCGCGATCGTCGACTCCATGACCAGCCCCAACGTGGTGCTGCGGCTCATTCCGATGGTCGTCTCGCTCGCGTTGCCGATGTAGCCGCTGCTGTTCGACCCGTAGACCGTCGTGTTGTTCTCGATCGAGGTCTGGTTGATCTTGCCGACCGCCAGGATGGAAGCATCCGTGTTGCTCATCAGCGTGAACTTGTTCGCCATGATGGTGTACGGCCCATCGGGTGACTCCAGCACCATCGAGTTCGCACCCGTGACCTTGAAATCGATGTGCTCGGCTTCGAAGGTCATGTTCGTGGCCTTGTAGCCCAGGTCGCCGTCGACCACGATGGTCTGGTTGCCCTTCACAAGACGCCGTTCGTCACCGTCCGTCATGTCCTGCCGCGACGACTGCGTATGGGTGAACAAGTTGCCCTTGACCACCGTCGACTGCTCGCCGTCCACCTGCGTCATCTGGTTCGACACCACGTGAACATGCTGCTCTTCGCCGATCTTCGTGCGCTGCGTCAGGTCGACCTGGTGCGACTCGTTCTTGCGAATATGCAGTTGGCGGTCGTTGTCCACCCGCAGGGTCTGGTCGTGCTGCACGTGAGTATGCTGGTCGCGATCAACCCGCAGCCGCTGGTCGCGCCCGATGCCCGTGGTGTCGTCGCGCTCGACCACGCGCCGCATGTCCCGCTCCGCATGCACCGACAGCAGCTCCTCGCCCTTGCGGTCCTCGAACTGGATCTCGTTGTAGTTGCTCGCGTCGCCACCGGGCGTGGAGCGCGTGCGAAAGCCGCTCTGCGTCGGCGACTTGTACGGGATCGGCTGGTCGTCGTTGTAGACGCGGCCCACGATCACCGGGCGGTCGGGGTCGCCGTTGAGAAAATCGACGATCACCTCCTGGCCGATGCGCGGCGCGAAGTAGCCGCCCCAGCCCTTGCCGGCCCAAGGCTGCGACACGCGCACCCAGCAGGTCGATGTCTCATTGCTCTGGTCGTAGCGGTCCCAATGGAAGTGCACCTTCACCCGGCCGTGCTCGTCCACATGCAGCTCGTCGCCGGCGGGGCCGACCACGATGGCGGTCTGTGGTCCGGGCATGGCCACGCGCGGCGTGAGCCGCGGTGGCCGGAACGGCAGCTGCATCGGCAGCGTCGTCAAGAAGAAGATGCAGAGGCCGCGCCCGGTGCGCTGCAGCGAGGGATCGCTGCGGATCAGCTCGGCGAGCGTGCCGCCGGCGCCTTCGTTCACCGCGTCGCCGGCGGCCAGCGCGCACAGGCGCTCGGCATGCGAAGTGCCGAAGTGCGGGTCGCCGATGCCCTCGTAGCCCGGGTGGCTCACGACGAAGCTGCACGCGCCGATCAGATGCTCGCCGCGCGGGAGCTCCGGCGCATCGCCTTCGAGCACGAAGCTGCGGCCCGCGGCCACGTCGGGCCAGTGCGTGACGGCCCAGTGGCGATCGCGGCGCGCGATCAGTTCCTCGCCCCGGATCCGGGCCATCGTCTCGGCGTCCTCGGCGTTGAAGTAGTCGCCGGGATACTCGAACTCCTCGAAGTCGGCCAGCGCGTGCGCGTCGGTGGCGTCGATCGCCGCGCCGAGGTTCTTGCGGATGGCCTTGAAGTCGCTGTCGCGTGCGGCGTGCCGGCCCGCGTCGAGGCGCTGCGCCGAAACCCATTGCGCGATCTCGTTGAAGCGCGCTTCGCCGGACTCGCTCGCGAAGCGCAGCACCGGCGACCCCGGCAGGCGCTTGTGGGCGACGAAGCTGGCGTCGGCCAGGTGCATGCGGCCGGGTTCGTCGTGCGCATCGAACCAGTAGTAGACACCTTCGGCTTCAAGCAGCCGCGAAACGAAATCGTGATCGCTCTCCTGGAACTGAACGCAATAGCGGTGCGGCGCGTGCGTGCCGATGACGCCATGCGCGTCCGTGCGCCGGATACCGCGCACCGCGCTGTCTTCGAGCACGCTGCCGATCACCTCGAGCAGGGGCTGGTCCTGGAAGATGCGCGAGTTGCGGCGCTTGGTCAGCAGCCAGAACCACGACGTGAGCGTCAGGCGGTATCGGTGGTAGCGGCCGATGCGGCCTTCGCGCGCGAAGCGCACGGCGTGCCCGTGGCAATGGCGCGCGTGCGGGCGATCGTCGGCATCGACGAAGTCGATGCGGACATCGAAGGCACGGCCCAGAACGTCCTTCGGCTGCACCTGGCCGTTCTTCGACAGCACCGTGAGCTCGTAGACAGCGGCCCGCGACAGCCCCTCATGCCCCACGATGCTCCAGAACATGAGCTCGCTGGCTACGGGGGCATCACTGTCGATGCGGATGTCGGGGGTCTGCATGGCGTGTTCGAGGTTCGGAGTGGCTTGGCCGCCGCGCGGTGCGCGCGAAAAGATCGAGCCTAGGCGGGCGCGAGCGCCTGAGCGGTCAGCGAACGGTAAGCGTGTGGGCGCTGCCGTCGCCCCGCAGCAGGGCCTTGGCGCGCAACACCCGCTCGAGCCCGTCGCCGCCGCGCACGAGCGCGAGCGCCTGCGCCAGTGCGTTCCGGTCCGACGCCGTGGCATCGTGCCGTTCGCAGGCATCGATCCACACCGCGAGCGCGGCCCAGGCGTTGTGCGATGCCTCCGCGTGGCGAAGCGCGCGTGCGAACGCGTGCCGCACGCAGGCGTCGTGCCGGTGCGCGGCGTGCCAGCGGGCATCGAGGCGATGGAGATCGGCAAGGTAGCCGTACTCGCCGAGTTGTTCGGCGCAGTGCAGGCCGGCATCGATCTCGGCACGGGCCTCGTCGAGCCGCCCTGCGCACAGTGCCAGGTCGGCCGCATAGAAGTGCACCTGGCTCGCACCTGCGCGCATCCCGCGTTCCTGGTGCCGGGCGAGCGCGGACCGCACCTCCTGCAGCGCACTTGCAGAGGGCCGGCGCGATTTCCCGGCGACCCAGGCTGCGAACCAGAGGGCGGGCCCTTCGGCCTGCCCGATGTCGTCGGCGCCCGCCGCCGCCTTCAGCGTGGGCAGCATGCGCGCCACGCGTACGGTGTCGTCCATGGCGGCGGCCGCGGTCGCTTCGCCCCAGGCAGCGACCATGCTGGCCATCGGCGCACCGAGCCGGGCGGCGCGCTCGCGCGCCCGTTCGAGGTGACGCAGTGCGGTGCCGATGTCGCCGGTCGCGACCAGCGGATGCGCCGAGTTGGCGAGCAGCGAAACCATCGGATCGACCGGCAGCGGCGCTCCGGCAATGCGCGCTTCCTGCGACGCGCAGATCGCCAGCCCTTCGCGCATGCAGTCCACGGCTTCGGCGTAGGCGCCCTGGAACGACAATGCGACGCCGCGCAGGTTCATCGCGCACACCACCACCGCAGGCTCGTCGAAGCGCTGCCCGATCTCCTTCACGCGCTCGGCCATTCGAAGCGCCAGCGCATGGTCGCCACGCGCCAGATGAACCCATCCGAGGCCGCCATGGGGCCAGCCATGCGCAGCCGCCGGGGCACCACGTTCGCAGAGCGCGAGTGCGCGCGTCAGCGACCGCTCGCGCTCCGGTGCCGCAAAGCCCAGGTACTGCGCGAAGGCGACGGCCTGATGGCCGTTCAGCGCAAGTTCGAGCGCGTCGCGTTCGGCGGAGGGCAGAGTGTTGCAGTGCTCGAGCAGTGCCAGCGCTCGCCGTGAGAGGCGGACGGCCTCCTGCGGCGCGAAGCGCGAGAGTGCCAGTGCCGCCGCCTCGGCGCTGTAGCGGACGGCGGCGGCCGGATCGTGGCTGCGTTCGTGGTGGTCGGCCAGTTCCGCCGGCGCCGTCGGGATGCCGATCCTTCCCGCTTCCTCGAGTGCCCGCGCGGCGCGCCGGTGGAGCTCGGCCCGACGGGCTTCGCCGATGCGGCGATAGAGTACATGCCGGTGCAACGCGTGGCGAAAGCCGTGGCGCGCGTCGAAGCTGTCGTCGGCCAGGCGCTCGACCGACAACGGCACCAGCCAGTGACCCACCCGGGCGAGCCTGTCGGTTTGCGCGCGCACCGACAGGCGCGGGCGCTGGAGCATCGACGCCAGGGGAACGCTCCAGAACTCCACGCCCAGGACCGATGCAGCTTCGAGGAGCGACTGGTCCTCGGCATCGAGCAGGCCGAGCTGGCGCTCGATGAAGTGGGCCAGTCCGTCGGTCAACCGAGCGGGCGGTTCGGTGCCGGCATCCAGCGGGTGCAGGCCCCGGTCGCGCGCGTGCTCGCGGTCGGCGGCCTCCAGCCAGCTGGCAAGGTAGAGCGGCAGGCCGCCGGTCTGCGCGTGCAGCCGCAGTGCCACATCCCGCGCTACGGCTCGCGGCGCATAGCGCGCGGCCATGTACGCGGCCACGTCGTCGGCGGAAAAGGGCGCCAGTTCGATGCCGCGCGCCAGGCCGCGCAGGCGCAGGCGCGCGTGCAGGTCGGCGGCTGCCATCGGACCGCCCGGCGCATCGGCCGGACGCAGCGTGGCCAGCAGCATCCATCGCGCGTGCTCGCGCTGGCTTCCGAGCTGCTCGAGCAGCTGCAGCGTGGGCAGGTCGCTCCACTGCAGGTCTTCGAGGATGAACAGGACCGGACCGGAACCTGCGAGGCGGTTCAGCAATTCGCGAAACTCGCGCAGCACGCGCCCCATGCCGACCCCTTCGATCTCCTGCCGCAACGCGAGCCGTTCGGCCTCGCTCGCGTGCCACGGCATCTGGGCCAGCCAGGTCGGCGCGATGCGGCGGATCTGCGGGATGGCGCGGGGGTGCTCGCGGCACAGTCCGCTGAGCGCATCGAGCACCGGCATGTGCGGTTCGTCCCGTCCGCCCTGTTCGACGCACTGGCCGCGGGCCACCATGGCCGCGCCGGCCCGCCGCGCGAAATGGTCGATCAGCGTCGTCTTGCCGATGCCGGCCTCGCCGACCACGAACACCACCTGCGCGATGCCGCCTTGCGCCGATCGCCAGGCCGAGCAAAGCGCCTCGCGCGCCGCTTCCCTGCCGATCAGACCGTCGGCCGCATGGCGCTCGCCGGCAGGCATGCCCGCGAGCGCGGCCGAAGGCATGCCCTCGATCGCGGCGATGAAGCGGTAGCCCCGGCGCGGCACCGTCTCGACATAGCCCGGCTTCGAGGGATCGTCGTCGAGCGCGCTGCGCAACTGGTTGATGGCCGTCTTCACCACGGCGTCGCCCACGGCCTGCCCGGGCCAGACCTCCTGCAGCAGCGTCTTCTTGGCCACCAGGCTGCCGGGACGCGTCGCGAGCGCGCACAGCAGCGTGAACACCTTGGGCTGCAAGGCCACCGGGTCGGGGCCGCGCATGAGCTGGCCGCCCGCCATGTCCAGGACGAAGGGGCCGAAGCACAGGGCGGACCGGTGAAGGTTCGCCATGGGTTTGGGCGATGGTGTTTGCGCCGGGGCGGCGGCGAGGCGGTGCGTGGTCGGCGAATGCTCTTTCGGCATCGGTGGCAGCTGGGTCGGGTCGGTGAAACTCCAGGACGAATCAGACGGGCGATTTTCGAAGAAAGAACAGCAAAATAATCGCTGGCGCTGCGCCTTGCCAAAGTCGGCAGCCGCGATGGCTCAGGGCGCGGCCGCTTCGGCGGTCTCCGCGGACCCCAGCCGGAACGCGCGCGGCGCCACGCCGTGCTGGCGCTTGAACGCGGCGGTGAACCGGCCGTGGCAATCCCAGCCGGCTTCGGCCGCGATCGCCTTCACGTCGAGCCGGGTCTCACGCAGCAGCCGCGCCGCAAGCAAGAGCCGCTCTTGCACCACCAGTCCATGCACCGTGCGCTCCGCGGCCGCGCGTACCAGCGCCTGGAGCCGGGTGGCGCGCATGTCCAGGCGGCGCGCCAGCGCGTCCACGGTCCAGGCGCGCGAAGGCGCCTCGGCCACCAGGTCGCGCAGCCGCTGCACCGTCCGCGCAGCCTCGTCGCCGCCATCGCCCGAGACCGCGCCCGAGCGCGCCGGCCGCAGCAGCTGCTGCAGGTCGAGCAGCACGCAGGTCAGCAGCTCGGTGGCGCGCGCATGGAACAGCGGCACGAAGGCCGCATGGTCGGCCGGTTCGTCGCGGATGCGCGCCAGGCAGTCGCGCACGCGTGGCGTGAGCGCCGCATTGCACAGCACGCGGCCGTCGTCGCGCTCGACCAGCTCGGCCAGCTGCCGTGCCCCGAGCCGCACGCCGAACGCCTGCAGCCAGCGCGGCAGCAGGCTGCGGCGCAGCCGGAACTGCACGAAGTTGTTGTGGCAGGCGCCGGGCACGTGGATGAGGTAGCCGCCATCGCGGTTGGGCGTGCGTAGAAGCGCGCGGTCGACGCGGAACTCGAGCGCCCGTCCCTGCGCGCTGCCGATCTGGCCCGTGACATGGCCCGCTAGAAAGAAGGTGAGCAGCAGTTCGTCGCCGGGCGGCAGCTGCACGTCGAGGTCTTGGTTGAGGCGGAAGTCGAAGTACAGCGCGCTCGCGCCTTCCCAGGGCGTGGTGCGCAGCCGCAGGATGCGCCCGCCGTCGCGCGGCCAGCGCACCGCGCGGCTGGCGCCGTCGTGCAGGCCGGGCAGCGCGAGCGGGCGCTCGACCGGCAGGCGCAGTAGCGCGGCGTTGAAGTCGTCCTCGCGCAGCGCATGGCCCGCGGCCGGCGAAGGAATCGGCACAGTCTGCGAACGGATCGGCATAGAAAACCCGGCCATCGGGCGTTAGCGTTGCAACACTTTGGTTTTCGCGGAGTTTAGGCATGAATGTTCGATGTGTCTGCCGTTTCCTGGCATTGGCTGCAACCGCCGCAGCGGCGCTGCTCGCAACGCCGCTTCGCGCGGCCGAGGCCTGGCCCGCGCGGCCCGTCCGGCTGGTGGTGCCTTTCGTCGCGGGCGGCGGCGCCGACGTGACGGCGCGCCTCATCGCCGCGAAGCTGCAGGTGCACCTGGGCCAGCAGGTGGTGGTCGACAACAAGCCGGGCGGCAACACGCTGATCGGCGCGAACGACCTCATCAAGGCGGCGCCCGACGGCTACACGCTGATGTGGTCCATCGACCAGACCTTCGTGCTCAACCCGACGCTCTACAACCGCCTGCCCTACGATCCGCGGCGCGACTTCACGCCGGTGGCGCTGGCGATCACCTCGCCCAACGCGCTGATCGTGCGTGCGGGCGCGCCGGGGTCGGTGGCCGACGTGCATGCGCTCGTGAAGCGCGCGAAGGCCGAGCCCGGCAAGACGAACATCGGCGCGGCCGCGATCCTCTCGCAGATGGCGCTCGAGGAGTTCAAGCACGCTGCCGGCATCGAGGCCACGCGCGTGCCCTACAAGGGCAGCGCCGAGGTCGCGCAGGCCACGATCGCGGGCGACATCGACGCGGCCTTCGACGGCATCGCCCCCTATGTGCAGTTCGTGCAGGGCGGCCGCGCGAAGATCCTTGCCTTCACCTCGCTGAAGCGCTTCTCGGGCCAGCCCGACGTGCCCACGCTCGACGAACTGGGCTACAAGGGCGTGGACTTCTCGGTGTGGTTCGGCATCGTCGGCCCCGCGGGGCTTCCGCCCGAGATCGTGCAGCGCGTGAGCGAAGGCGTGGACCGCGCGCTGCGCGACCCCGAGGTGGTGCAGAAGCTGCTGGTGTTCGGCTTCGAGCCCGCCGCCGAGACCAGTGCGCAGGCGCTCGCGCGCCGCATCGACGGCGACATCGTGCGCTACGCGCCGGTGATCCGTCGACTCGGCTTCAAGCTCGATTGAGGGCGCGGTGCGCATGAAAACCGCGGGCCTGATCGGAGGCGTCGCGTGGCCTTCCACGCTCAGCTACTACCGGCTTTTGAACGAAGGGGTGCAGCGGCAGCTCGGCGGGCTGCATTCGGCACGCTGCGTGATCGTGACGCTCGACTTCGCGCCGGTGCACGCGGCCATGGCGGCCGGGCGGCCGGGCGAGGCGAGGGCGCAGATGGAGGCCGCGGCGCAGCAGGCACGCGCCGCGGGCGCCGAGCTGATCGCCATCCTGGCGAACACGGGCCACTTCGCCGCCGACGAGGTCGAGGCCGCGGCCGGCGTGCCGCTGGTGCACGTGGCGCGCGAGACCGCCGCGGCCATCGCCGCCGCGCACCCCAAGCTGCGCCGCCTGGGCCTGTTGGCCACGAGCTTCGCGCTCGATGCGCCTTTCTTCGGCCAGATGCTCGCCAAGGACGCCGGCTTCGAACTCGTGCTGCCCGACGCGGACGAACGCCGCACGCTCGACGCCGCCATTTTCGGCCCGCTGGCGCACGGCCAGGCCACGCCGGAAGAAGGCCGGACCGTCTCGGCCCTTTGCCAGGCGCTGATCGCACGCGGTGCCGAGGGCGTGGTGCTGGGCTGCACCGAGCTGAGCGGCACGCGGCCCTGGCTGCACTGCGACGTGCCGCTCTTCGACACCACCGAGATTCATGCCCACGCCATCGTGCGTGAGATGACGCGCGCCTGAATCCTCGCCCATCCCCTTCATCGACCGAAAGAGAGACACCGCATGCAGACCGCCGAATTCCCGCTGCCTTTCGTGAACGCGCCCTACACCCGCGCGATGTTCGACGACGACTGGATCTTCGTCTCGGGCACCATCGGCATGGACTACGACACCCAGCAGCTCGCCGAGAGCGCCGAAGACCAGACCCGGCTGATGGTGCGCAACATCGCGCGCTACCTCGAGGCCTGCGGAGGCCGGCTGGAGCAGATCGTCAACTACACGCTGATCGTCGCGGGCGCCGAGCACCTCGGCGCGGTGGTGGCGACCCTGTCCGACGTGCTGCCCTGCAAGCCCACCGGCACCGCAATGCTCGCGGGCATCGCGGTGCCGAAGGCCTGGGTCGAGATGCAGGTGATCGCGCGCAAGAGCCATGCGCCGTCGGGGGGCGCGCAGTGAAAGCGGGCTGGCTGCGTGTGGCGGCATGCGCCCTCGCCGTCACAGGCGCGATCGCGGCATGCGGCGGCGGCAATGACGGCGGCGGGCGCGGCGGCTCTTTCCCTGTCGCACCGCCCGCGCCCGAAGACAGGTTCAGCGCCGAGGTGCGCTGGACGCAATACGGCCTGCCGCACGTGAAGGCCGCGGACCACGGCGGGCTCGGCTATGGCTACGGCTACGCGGTCGCACGCGACCAGCTGTGCCTGTTGGCCGAACGCGTGCTGACGCTGCGCGGCGAGCGTTCGGAGCGCTTCGGGCCCGACGGCATGGCGCTGGTGGCGTTCCTGCAGGCGCCGAATCTGGACAGCGACCTGTTCTATCGTGTGCAGCTGTCCGACGAAGAGGTCGAGGCGGCATGGCAGGGACTGTCGGCCGATGCCCGCGCGCTCGCCGAGGGCTATGCGGCCGGCTTCAACCGCCGGCTGCGCGACATCGGCATCGAGGCGGCCGCAACCGCCTGCAAGGGCATGGCGCCGCCGCCGATGAAGGCCAGCGACGTGGTGCGGGCCGTGATGCAGGTCAACTCGCTCTGGAAAGCGCTGGCGGTGGCGCCGTATGCGTCGGCGTCGACGTGGGATCAGCTGGGCGCGCCGCCGCTCGCGAAGGCCGCCGCAGACCGCCCCCCCGCGCAGCGCATGGCCAGCAACGCCTGGGCCTTCGGCGCCGACGCCACCGGCACCGGCAGCGCGATCATGGTCGCCAACCCGCACACGGTGTGGCAGGACCATTGGCTCCTGATGCACCAAATGCATCTCACGATTCCGGGCGAGCTCGACGTGATGGGCGCCGATTTCCTCGGACTGCCGCTGCCGCTCTCGGGCTTCACGCAGCACCTGGCGTGGAGCATCGAGGCACCGTCGACCGTGACCTACCCGCTGCTCGTCGCGCTCGACGTGCAGGACGGCGCGGCGCCGGGGTACACGGTCGACGGGCAGCGCCGCGCGCTCGTTGCCAAGACCATCGCGCTGCGCGTGCGGCAGGACGACGGCAGCGTGCGCCTGCAGCACTACCGCGTGCCGGTGTCGCATCTCGGGCCGCTGTACCGGCTGCCGGCCGCGCCCGGCCGCTCGGCCGGCTGGCATGCCATCACCGATCCGGGCACCGCGAATGCGCGCGCCCTCGACCAGATGCTCACGGCGGCCAAGGCGCGCGACGTCGCTGGGTTTGCGCAGGCGGTGGCGGCCAACCGAGGGATCACCGCGCACCTGATCGCCGGCGACAGCCAGGGCGGCGCGCTGTACATCGAATCGGGGCCGCTGCTGGACATCGACGATGCGACGCTCCGCGGCTGCGCCACCATGCCGCCGCCCGACGAGACGGCCGTGCCGGCCGCTCTCGACGGCAGCCGCAGTGCCTGCGCGGTGCGCGACACCGAGGGCCGCGCGAGGCTGGCACCCGCGGATCGGATTCCCGCCCTCGCCACGCGCGGCATCGTGCAGAACGCCAACGACAGCTACAGCCTCTCGGTGGTGGGCCGGCAACTCGACGGCTACTCGCTGCTGCTCGGCAGCCCGAAGTTGCCGCCAGGGCCGCGCACGCTGATGTCGCAGCGCCAGATCGATGACGGCCTGGCCGACGGCCGCATCGACAGCGCCGAAGCGCTGGACATGGTGTTCGGCAACCGCAGCTACATGGCCGAGACCCTGCTCGACGCGGTGCTCGCTGCCTGTGGCACCGCCATGGGCGACGCGCAGGTGCAGTCGGCCTGCGCCATCCTGTCGGCATGGGACCGGCGCCACAATGCGGAAAGCCGCGGGGCGCTGCTGTTCCACGAACTCGCGCCGCGGCTCGCCGCCGTGCCGGGGCTGCATGCGGAGCCCTACGACTCCGCGCAACCGTTTCGCGTTCGACCGGTATCGACGGCGCCCGGCGTGCGTGCGGCCATCGTGGCGGCGCTGCGCGAGGCGGCGCAGTCGCTCGATGCGCTCGGCCTCCGCGGCGACGAACTCTGGGGTCGCATGCTCGCGCGGCCTGCGTCGCAGGGCCGCGTGCCGCTGCACGGCGGCTCGGGCGAGCAGGGTGTGCTCAACGCGCTGCAGGGTGCGCCGCTCACGAAAGAGGGCTTCGGCGACATCGTGGCCGGTACCGCGTACATGCATGTCGTCACCTGGCAGGAGGGCCGGCTCGATGCGCGCGTGATGCTGGCATCCGGCCAGTCGGGCGATCCGGCATCGCCGCACCGGGATGACCAGTTGGCGCTGTTCTCGCGCAAACAGCTGGTGGTCCCGCCGTTCAGCGATGCGGAAATCGCCGCCGATCCGGCGCTCGAGACGATGGTGCTGCGCGAATGAGGTACGGGTGGCCGGCTCGGGCGGCCCTTGGGCCGCTACCGGGCGGCCAGCCCCAGCACCAGCGTGTCGACCATGCGCTGCGCGAGCCGGTCGAGCGCGACCTCGTCGTCGTCGTCGCGGCGCCGATACCAGATCAGCGACCACTGCAATCCGCCGAGCAGCGTCTTGACCGCGATCGACACGTCGAGGTCGCCGTCGACGCGCCCCGCCTTCTTCGCCGCGGCGAGCTGCTTCTTGAAGAGCTTCTCGAAGCGGTCGCGCGACGCGATCAGCGCGTCGAGCTCCTCGCGCTGGCGTGGCGTGAGCGCGCCGAAGCGGTGCAGCTGCACGCCTTGCACCACCACGCTGGCGAAGGTGTGATGCACGAACAGCGCCAGCGCATGCGCCTTCATCATCGCCGCGAGCACCTCGAGCGGGTCGCCACCGGCGCCCTGCGCGGGTTCGACCGCGTGGAAGAGCAGGTCCATCCCGAGCCGGTGCACGTCGAAGAACAGATCGACCTTCGACTGGTAGTGGTGGTACACGCGTCCCTTGGTCGCGCCCATGCGCCGTGCGACCACGTCGATGCTGGTCGCGTGGAAGCCCTGCGCCATGAAGCACTCGGCCGCGGCCTCGAGGATCTCGAGCCGGGCGGCGGTGAGTTCCGTCGTCATGCCGCCGCCTCGCCGCGCGCCATGTCGCGTGCGAGCTGCTTCGCGTAGCTGCGGGCATCGACCTCGAGCGCATAGCGTGCGGTGCCCACGTAGCGCCGCCGCACGGCCGCGGCATGGTGCTCGATCTCGCGCGCCATGGCCGCTTCGGCCGGCAGCCGCATCGCGCCGCCGAGCAGCGCGGCGAGCCAGCGCGACTGCACCTCGACCAGCGGAATGGTCGGCCCCACCGGCTGCACCAGCCCGAGGAAGAACAGGCCCGGCAAGTGCGGTGGCGCCATGCGGCGGTAGAGGGGAGGTACGTCTTCGCCCACCTCGAACAGCGCGGGGTCGAGGAAGGCGAAGCTGGGGCGGTAGCCGGTCGCGAGGATGATGGCATCGACGGGTTCGCTGCTGCCGTCGTCGAATGCGACGCGCTCGCCCTGCAGCGCCTGCACGTTCGGCTTCATGCGGATCCAGCCGTGGCCGCAGTAGGGCAGCAGCTCCTGGCTCAGCGTGGCGTGCTCGCGCCAGACCGCATGCGCGGGCCGCGGCACGCCGAAGCGCGCCTGGTCGCCCACCACGAGGTACGAGAGCCAGCGCACGAGCGTGCGCGTGACCGGCGTGGGCAGGCGCAGCGTGCGCGCGAAGAGAGCCGACCACCGGTCCACGGGCCGGCCCATGATGTACTTCGGCAGGATCCAGGCACTGCGCCGCGTCGACAGGAAGGTGCGGCGCGCGTTCTTGCAGACGTCCACCGCGATGTCGACCGCGGAGTTGCCGATGCCCACCACGAGCACGTTCTTGCCCGCATAGGCTTCTGCCGTGCGGTAGTGGTGCGAATGCAGCTGCTCGCCGTCGAAGTGCCCGGGAAAGGCCGCCATGCGCGGGTCCCAGAGATGCCCGCTCGCGACGATCACCGCGCGATAGCTGCGCGCTTCGCCGCCCGCCAGTTCGACGCGCCACAGGCCGTCGGGCGTGCGCGCCACGTTCGTCACGGTGGTGCGAAAGCGGAAGTGGCGCTTCAGGTCGAAGCGGCTGGCGTAGCTCTCGAGCCATTCGAGCACTTCGGCATGCGAGAGAAAGTCGGGATAGCTCTCGGGGATCGGATGATCGGGGTAGCCGAGATTGCCGCGGCTGGTGTCGATGTGCAGGCTGCGGTAGGCCGACGAGAGCCCGTTGTCGTTCTCGTAGCGCCACATGCCACCGATGTCGGAGCCTATCTCGAAGCCTTCGAACGGCACGCCGCGCGCATGCAATGCCTTCGCGGCGGCCATGCCCGAGGAGCCGGCGCCGATGATGCAGACCGGGTGTTGGTCAGGTGCGGCGCTCATGCTTGTACGCCTTCGTGTGCGAGAAAGGCCGCGACCAGCGCATCCGCCGAGTCGTCGGGCTTGAAACCGAGCGCCAGCGCACGCTCCGACGTGAAGCCCGCGGGCCAGCCGTCGACGATGCGCTGGACCTGCGCATCGGGCTGCCATGCGACGCGGTCGCCGATGCCGCCGGAGAGCCGGCGCGAGACCGCCTCCACGAGCTGCGCGGGTGTCACCGACAGGCCCGGTAGGTTCATCGTGCGGTGGCCGGCGATCGCCTCGGCCGGCAGCGCGGCCAGCCGCAGAAAGCCCTCGATGACCTTGTCGACCGAGGCCAGCGCGAGCGCACTGTCCGGCGCCATGCGGCAGGTGGTGCGCTGGCCGCGCAGCGGCTCGCGCACCAGCGACGCGACCTGGTCGGAGATGCTGCCGCTCGGCGGCCCGGGGTGCGTAACCACGATCGGCAGCCGCAGCGCGCGGCCGTCGACGAAGCCATGCCGGCTGTAGTCGGCCAGCAGCAGTTCGGTGACGGCCTTGTGCGTGCCGTAGGAGGTGCTCGGCGCCTGGCGCACCTCGTCGCCCACCACCGGCGGGAGCGTGCCGCCGAAGGTGGCGATCGAACTCGCGAACAGCAGCAGGGGCGCGGCGGGCTGCACGCGGCAGCGCTCGAGCAGTTCAATGAGCGAGAGCAGGTTGGTCTCGAGGCCGCGGCGGAAATCGGTCTCGGCGTCCACGGTCAGCGTGGCGGCGAGGTGGAAGATCGCGTCGGGCGGGCGCGCGAACAGGCTGTCGAGCAGCGCGCTGTCGCGCAGGTCGCCGTGCACCGTCACGATCTTGCAGGCGGCATCGGCCGGCGCGGGCACCGGACGCAGGTCGGACAGCACGAGTTCGTCGATCGGCTGCGTGCCGAGCCGCGCATCGCTTGCGAGCCGGCGCGCGAGCCTTGCGCCGAGAAATCCGCCCGCACCGAGGATCAGTACGCGCATGCCAGGGCGTGCTCAGGCGGGCGGCGGGCGAATCGGTTCATCGGCGGGCATCTCCATAAAAAGATACCCGGTAGTATGTCGACGAAAGATCGGCGCGTCAACGCGCCGCAGGTTCAGCGCATGTCGAGCTTCTTGTGTTCGCCGAGCGACGGCGTCTCGTTGCCGGTAATGGCCGCCTTAGCCATCTTCAGCAGCTGCACCATCTTGCTTTCCTTGACGTCCCAGTATTCGGCGCCGACGATCTCGACCGCGAGCAGGCCCAGGTTCGGGTCGGTCACACCGCCCGGGAACCAAGCCTTGGCTGCGGGGTTGAAGAGCTTCTCCTTGAGGGCCTGGTCGTCGCGCAGCATGGCGCGGCCCACTACCGAGACGTAGTGGTCGTCGTCGGTGTTGGCATACGCGATGTTCACGCTGGGGTCGCTGGCCACATGGCGCGCGATGTCGCCGTTCTTCGGCACGAAGAAGTAGAGCGTCGAGGCTTCGTCGATGCCCTTGCTTTGCGTGGTCAGCGGATGGCTGTGCAGCTGGCCATCGCCATGGCGATGGGTCAGCATGCCGTAGCGCGTGTCCTTGATCATGTCCCAGAGCCTGGCGTGTTCGTCGTTGGTGGTCATGTGTGTGCACTCCTTGAAGAAGAGACCACCGTAGCCAGCCGCGTGCGTTCGCCATGCGGCGTTTGGGCGCATGCGCGTGTCATCCGATGCCGACGACGGCTGCTAGGGTTTTTCGAGCGACCGGCGTGCGAGCGCGATGCAGCCGCACAGTGCCAGCGCCAGCAGCCCGAGCCACAGGATCGGCCGGTACATGCCGGCAGGCCGGCCGTCCGCCACTGGCTCGAAGCGCGGCAGCCGGTCGAAGTCGCCGGCCGAGAGCCCGCGGTAGGCCATGACGCGCGGCACGAAGAAGTCGCGCCAGTCGTCCTCGTAGGCATTCACGCGCTCGACGTGCTGCAGGTGGCGCGGCGCGTCGATGCCGGCGAGTCGGTCGGCGAGCACCGCGAGCGCGAGGCTCGGGGAGAGCCAGCTCCGGTCGGCGAGCCACGCGAAGCGGCGCGCGCGCACCGTATCGAAGTGCAGCATCAGCGGCCGGACCATGCGCTCCTGCGCCAGATAGCGCGGCAGGAAAGACACCGGCCAGGTGTGGCTCGTGCGCCCCGCCGGAACGGCTTCGGGGTGCGCGGCATACCAGTCGGCGAGATGCTCGTCCATATGGACTTCGGCCTCCTGCTGGGCCTGGCGCACGGCCGCGATGGCGGCCAGGCGCGAAGGCATCGGCGCCTCGCGGTCGGCCCATGCGGCCAGGGCCGCAGGCACCGCGAAGGTCGACATCAGCCAGCACGCGAGCAGCCCGAGCGCGGCCGAACCCGAGGACAGCGGCAGCAGGTTGAACAGGCCGGCCAGCGCGGTCCAGCAGGCGCAGAACATCGCCACGGCGGCGAGCCAGCCGAGCAGGGCCTGGGCCGTGGCACCGGGATCGAGCGCAAAAGCGAGCGCCGAAGCGGCTGCCGCCACGCACCATGCCGCGGCGCCGCGCAGGGCCAGCGCCACGGCCAGCACACGACCGGGGCGCGCGCACTGCGCCACCACGAGCCGCCATTGGCCGTGCTCGCGCTGCTCCTGCACCAGCCCGTGGCCGAGTGCGAGGATGGCGAGCGGCAGCAGCAGGGCGAGCACCGTGGAGAAATCGGGCAGGCCGAAGCCCTCGAGCAGCGGGTTGCCGAGGCGCTCGGCCTTGCGCGCGTCGGTGTGGCGGCTTTCCACCGTCACGCGGGCGTCGGGTGCGAGCAGTTCGAAGCCGCCAGTGCCGAGCGCGAGGCCGCCGAGCGCCGGCAGCGTGGCCGGCGGCGCGTCGCCGCGCGCGAACTGGAACGCGTCCATCATGGCCTTCGCGGCATCGCGCGAGGCCCCGGCCTGTGCCTGCACCGTCACGCGGCGCTGTTCCCAATGTGCCTGCTGCGCCGCGGCCGCTGCCCGATGCTCCCGTGCAGCGAGGCCGGACCACACCGCACTCGCGCCGAGCAGCAGCGCGAACACGGCGAGCACCCAGAGGTTGGAGCGCTGCCGAACCAGGCGGCGCCATTCGGCCCGCACGCATTGCATCGCGGCCTTCATGGCTTCAGCTTCCGCAGGCTCGCGATGCAGAGCGCACCGGCGGCCAGCGCCCAGGCCAGCAGCAGCGCGATGTCGGGCAGCGCGGCCTTCCAGGCGAAGCCGGTGGCCGGCGCCGCATAGCGAAAGGGCTCGACCGAGCGCCACAGCGAATCATCTGCGTAGCGGTCGTCGAACGAGGTGAGGCCGCGCGTGTGGTCGGCGTCCCAGCGGTCGATGGCCGTGTTGACGCGGCGGCGGTAGGCTTCGGCGGCCTCTTCGAAGTGGCGCTGGTGCGCGAGGTCGGTGCCTGCCATCTTCATCGAGATGGCGCGCATCGCGACCGCAGGACTCAGCGCCCCGGCCGCGCGCAGCCAGCGCTCCTGCAGCGCATAGCGCGCCCAGAGCGCGTCGAAGTGCAGCGCGTGCACGCGATCGGCATAGGCGTCGCGCGCCAGGCGCCGCACCGCCGCCACGCCGAACGGCAGGTCTTCGAGCCGCGTGGCGCCGTGGCGGCGCAGCAGCTCGGCTTCGAGCGCCTTGCCGCGCGCCGCCAGGTCGGCGTCGCCCGGCAGGCCCTGCGTGTAGTCGCGCTGGATGTCGCTCCAGAAGCGTTCGGCCGTGGGCAGCGGCACGGCCTGCGCGGCCGCTGCGGCGCCGAGGCGCGGCACGACGAAGACGAAGGCGACCCAGAGGCCCAGCAGCACGAACAGGCTGGCCCGGCGGGTCGGGAGCCAGGCCGACACCGCGAGCGCCAGCGCGGCGATCACGCCGTAGTAGACGAGGAACGAGCCGGCCAAGAGGGCGCCGCGGCCGAGCGCATCGATGCCGGGGACGGCAGCGCTGCCCGCCGCGAGCAGCAGCCCGCCGCCGAGTGCGGCCAGCAGCATCAGTGCCACCACCGCAAGCAGCGCGATGAGCTTGCCGGCGAGAAGCCGGCCACCGCGCAGGCCCGCGCTGTGCAGCATGCGCAGCGTGCCGCTCTCGCGTTCGGCGCTCACCGCGTCGTAGGCGAGCGCGATGATCAGCAGTGGCATCAGTGCCAGCAGTGCGAAGGCGGGCGTCATCTGCCCGAAGCGCACCGACGGCGCTTCGTCGGCCGCGGGCTGGAAGCGCGTGATGTTGCGGCGGTGGGGCTCGAGCCAGAGCGCCTGTCCGAGGTAGGGCTCCAGGCCGGGATCGATGCCCGCGAGCGGCGAGTCCGGCCGCAGTGCATAAAGCCCGAAATGCGCGCCGCGGTGCGGATGCTTCTCGCCCTGCGCATCCCATTGGCTGCGAACCACCGCGGCGATCTCGGCCTTCTCGGCGGCGAGCCGGCGGTGCTGCTGCGCGGACACGGCGAGCAGGCCGGCCAGCAACAGTCCCGTTGCGAGCGCCAGCACCGCGAAGCGTCCGTCGCGCAGCAGCGCCCGCAGCTCCTTTCGCACCACCGCGAGCAGCATCATGCGGGCACCCCTGCGCCGCGCGTGTGCGCAAGGTAGGCGCGCTCGAGTTCGGCATGGTTCACGGTGTGCGCGTCGAACTCGGCCACCAGCCTGCCTTCGCGCAGGATGCCGATTCGGTCGGCGACCTGACGCGCATTGAAGAGGTCGTGCGTGGCCATCAGCACCGCCATGCCGCCGTCGGCCGCGGCGCGCACGCGCTCGGCGAAATCGTTCGCGGCACCCGGGTCCAGGCCCGAGGTCGGCTCGTCGAGCAGCATCGCCCGCGCCGCCTTGGCATGGGCGATCGCGAGCCCGACCTTCTGCCGCATGCCCTTGGAATAGGTCGACACGCGCGCCCCGTGCGCCTGCAGCTGCAGGCCGGCCTGCGCCAGCAGCGCGCCCGCGGGTTCGCGCGCCAGTTCGATGCCTGCGAGGGTGCAGAAGTACTGCAGGTTCTCCACGCCGCTCAGGTACGGGTAGAGCGCCACGTTCTCGGGCAGGTAGGCAAGCCTGCGGCGCACCTCGGCCGCATCGCCGGTGGGCGAGAAGCCTGCGACGCGCGCCTCGCCCGAGGCCGGCACGACGAAGCCCAGCAGCACGTCGAGCGTGGTGGTCTTGCCCGCGCCGTTGCCGCCGAGCAGCGCAAAGACGCAACCCGAGGGCACATGGAGGTCAAGGCGGTCGATGGTGCGCCGGCCACCGCGCTCGACCGTGAGCGCGCGCAGCGCGAGGATGGGTTCGTCGCCGGCGGTCATCGCGGCCTTCAGAAGAAGTAGCGCACCGACGCGCCGAACTGCGTGCGCGGCTGCGGCGAAAGCAGCAGCCCCGCGGCCGACCCGTAGGCAATGTCGCTCGCGTAGCGGTGCGGCTGGAACACCGCGAACACGCTGAACTGGAACTGGTCGCGGTCGTAGGTGGCCTTGAGGTCGTAGCGCGTGTAGGTCGGCATCATGCGCAGCTGCGTCTGCGGCGTGCCGACGTAGTACGGATTTTTGGCCGTGAGGTAGGCGTCGGCATTGAGCGTGAGGCGCCCCGCCCCGAGGCGCTGGCGGTATTCGACCCCGAGCTTCACCTGGTGCTCGGGCACCGACAGGCGCGCCCCGGTGTTGGGCAGCGGGTTGTTCACGCGCGCCTCGATGATGCGGCCGTAGCTGCCGTAGGCCGACCAGCGCGGACCGAAGCGCAGCCGCGTTTCGAACTCGAAGCCCTTGCGCGTCGTCTCGCCGACCGACTTGAAGGAGCCGTCGGGCTGCGCCACGATCTCGTCCTGGTTGAGCGTGTGGTAGACCGCGCCCGAGGTGGTCCAGTCGGGCGAGGGGCTGAAGCTGAAGCCGAGGTCGCGCGACTTCACCTTCGACGGTGCCACGTCGAACACCGTGCCGCCGGCGGCACCGAGCGGGCCGGTCGCGCCGCTGCTGCTGATCTGCTCAGCGGCCGGCGAGCGGAAGCCTTCGGCCAGGTTGGCGAACACATCGAGCGTGGGCGTGATGCTCCAGACGGCGCCGAGCTTCGGCGTCGTCACTGCGTCGTCGTAGGACGTGGAGGCGCCCGGCAGCTTGCGGTTGCCGATGTCGTAGTCGAACGCATCGCGCCGCACGCCGCCGAGCAGCTTGAAGCCGGGAGCGAGCTGGTACTGGCCCTGGGCGAACAGGCCGTAGGTCAGCAGGTCGAGCTTCTGGGCGTTGATGTAGTTCGCTGTCGGCTGTCCGTTGCGCCAGATGCGGCGCTCGGCATCGCCGCTGTCGCGGCGCAGCTCGCCACCGACCACCAGTGAAGCGTGCTCGCCGAAGACGAAGTTCTGCGCCAGCCGGCCGCCATAGAAATGCCGGTCGTCCGAACCCACCGTGTGCTGCACGCTGCTGTTCGCGATGCCGCGCACGCGCTCGAAGCGCTCGGCATAGGCCGTGGCCGACCAGCCCGCCTCGCCCGTGGCCGGCGTGCGGTTGAACACCAGCCCCGTGCGCTGGCCGCTGCCGTAGCCCGGCAGGTTGAACTGGGTCGCGCGCGGGTCCAGCGCGCCGCGCTGCAGGTCGGGCAGCAGCAGGTAGCCGGGCGCCGCGCTTTCGGACCGGTAGTGGTTGACGCGCAGGCTGTAGAGCCCGTCGCCGACACGCCTGGAGAGCTTCCAGAACAGGTTGTCGCGCTCGGTCCGGCCCGCGAAGCGGAAGCTGTCGGTGCGGTAGCTGTCTGCGACGAGCAGCGACTGCATCTCGCCGAAGGGCTGCGACGACAGCACCAGCGATGCGCGGCGCCCGCCGTAGCGCTCGAGCGAGAGCGCCACGCTCGAAGGCACTGCAACGGTCGGCGTCGCCATGTTGACAGCGCCGGCGCGGTTCTGGTCGCCGTAGAGTGCCGAGATCGGTCCCTTGATCACGTCGACGCGGCCGATCATTTCGGGCGTGAGCCATTCGAGAAAGGCCGGTCCGTGGCCCGCGCCGGCCTGGCTCGAAGGCATGTTCTGCGGCACGCCGTCGACGTAGACGGCGGTGTCGGCGCCATGCGTGCCCTGCGTGGCAAAACCCCGCATGCGAAAGCCGTTGCCGGTGTCGCCCTGGTCGATGTTGTTGGCGACCACGCCGGGCACGCGCCGGAACACGTTGGAGATGTCGCGGCCCACGTTGAGCGTGCCGATCTCTTCGGCCGTGATGACGCTGAGCGCCGCGGGCAGGCCGGTGCTGTCGTTCGTGACGCGGGTGCGGCGGATCTGCCGCGGCGCGTTGTCCTCGCCGTCGGCGGTGACGCTGATTTCGCCGAGCGTCTGCACCGGCCTGTCGTCGGCAGCGGCGCCGGCCGAACAGGCGACGCCGACACTCAATGCCAGTGGGAGGGAGAGGCGAGGTCTGGATTTCTTCGGGCGCGTGTTCATGGTCGGCAAGGGGTGAGCGGAACGTAATGATATTGCAATCGCAATAGCGGTTCATTTCCTCTCGTCCTGGCGCAGCGGCCCGAGCGGGATAGACTCGCTTTCCTTCTCGCCCCGTTCAGCCCCGATGGCCGCCTCTTCTTCGTCCCGACCCGTTCCAGCAGCCCGCGCCGCGGCGGCGTCCGCCGTGGTGCAACGCGGCACGCGCCAGAAGGCCGCGATCCGCAGCGTGATCGATGGCTCGGCGCGGCCGCTGCTGCCGCAGGAGATCCTCGAGGCCGCGCAGCAGGAGGTGGCGGCGCTGAGCATCGCCACCGTCTACCGCAACCTCAAGCTCCTGGCCGAAGCCGAGGAGATCCGCGCGGTCGAGCTGCCGGGCGAGGCGCCGCGCTACGAGTCGACGCGGCACGGCCATCACCATCACTTCCAGTGCCGCACGTGCGCGCGCGTGTTCGACGTGCACGCCTGCCCGGGCAACTTCTCGGCCATGGCACCGAAGGGATTCCGCGTCGACGGGCACGAGCTGACGCTCTACGGGCAGTGCGCCGACTGCCGCGGGCAGGCTGCCACGCCGCGCGCGGCCGAAAAAGGGCCGGTTTCAAGCCTTTCGCGCAAATCACGCAAGGCTTGAAACCTGATATGGGCACGGCATCCGTGTTGCGCGGCGAGCCGCCGGGAATCAGCTGCCCACGTGGATGAGGACCTTGCCGCGCGCGTGTCCAGTGGCCAGCTTCTCCAGCGCCGAACGCGCTTCGTCCAGCGGGAAGATCGAGTCGGTGATGATCTGGATCTGCCCGGCCTGGAACTGTCGGATCGCTTCCGGCAAAAAGGGGGTCGCGCTCGTGAAGAACACGAACTCGCCCGTGTGTCCGTCCTTGGGCTGGATGCCGAACGCCACCAGGCTGGCGATACGCCCACCGGTGCGAAGCACCGACCACGACTTCTCCAACGTCTCGCCGCCGATGGTGTCGAGCACCAGGTCGATGTCGCGCACCTGGGAAAAGTCCTGGGTGCGGTAGTCGATGACCTCGTCCGCACCCAGACTCTTCACCAGTTCGATGTTCCTGGCAGACGCCGTGGCGACAACATGCGCGCCCGCATGATGGGCCTGCTGGACGGCCATGCTGCCGACACCACCCGTCGCCGCATGAATCAGAACCCGCTGCCCGCGCTGCAGACGGCCAACGTCGAAGAGGCCTTGCCAGGCGGCACCAAATGCAGTTGGCATGGCTGCCGCCTGCTCGAAGCTCATCTCTGCCGGGATGACGCACAGATCCGCGGCGGCTGTCACCAGACGCCTGCCGAGCGCGCCTCCCGTGCTGGGCGCGGTACGCCCCACCACGCGGTCACCCGCATTCAGGCCAGTCACCTGCGCGCCGACCGCCTCGACCACGCCGCTGAAGTCCGTGCCCGGTGCATAGGGGAACTCGACCGGGAAGACCTGTTGCATGTAGCCAGCGATGATCTTCAGGTCCAGCGGGTTGATGCCGGCCACTTCGACGCGAACGACGACGTCGTGTGGCTGTGGATCGCGCAGACGGGCTTCGCCGATCGCTACGACATCGGGGCCGCCGAAGGCACGGACAAGAGCGGTTTTCATGGATGACTTCATTCCTTCCTGGCTTGCGGCGGAAACTGCCCGAGCTGGAGGAACAGACCGAACCAGTCCTCCATGTGCCATGTCGTGGTCACGCGCTTGCCGTCGAGCGTGTGGAACTCGTGCAGGCGGAAGCTCACCTTCTTGCCCGTGGGGGCGATGTCGAAGAGTTCTCCCTGATGGGTGCCGCTGATCTCGGCGCGAACGCCGATCTTGCCGGGCTCCTGGACCATGTCGTGGACAGTGATCCGAACGTCCGGGAATGCCTGCACGACGCTTTGGATGATGGGCTTGATGCCTTCCGGTCCGGGGCCTTGCCCAGGCGCCAGCGGAATGTCGTCCCAAGTGGGCGCAAGGACTTCGTCCACCAGATCGGGGTTCCTGTCGCTGAAGGCGCGGTAGAAAGTTTCGACCGCCAGGCGCTCCGCGCGAAGCCGATCAGAGAGGTCGATGCTGGATGTGCTCATGGTGTTGCCCGTGGATGTGTGATTCGTGACGACGCCAATTCTGTGCAGGGCAGTAAGATCCGTCCAACAAATAAGCCATATATAGAGTTATTCGTCCTATGGATTTCCATGGCATCGACCTGAATCTGCTCGTGGCCTTCGACGCCCTGATGAACGAGCGCAACGTGACCCGTGCCGCCACCCAGGTCGGGGTCAGCCAGCCGGCCATGAGCGCGGCGCTGTCGCGGCTGCGCACGCTCTTCGGCGATCCGCTGTTCCTGCGCAGCAGCGATGGCTTGCTGCCGACGCAGCGAGCACGGGACATGGCCGAACCAATTTCGCAGGCCTTGCAGCAGATCGAAACCAAGCTGGTGAAGAAGCCCGAGTTCGTGCCCGGGACGGCGTCGTTGACGTTCAAGCTGGGGCTGTCGGACTACCCGGCCTTCGTGCTGCTGCCTTCACTGCTGCAGGCGCTTGGAAAGAAGGCGCCGGGCATATCGGTGAACGTGCATGCGTTCAACAACCGGGATCATGCGGTCGACTTGCTGGATGCTGGCGCGATCGACGCGGCCATCGGCGTGCCACCTACGCATGCCGATGGCCGGATACTGACGCGCCCCGTGCTCCGGGACGAGTTCGTCACGATCGTCGCCAGCGGCCATCCGGCGGCCAGAATGCGCAGCGCCAAGGATGCACCAGTGAGCATGAAGACCTACCTTGAGTTGTTCCATGTTCTCGTGTCTCCCGAAGGAGAGCTGTACGGGCTCGTGGATCAAGCTCTCGCGCAACAAGGCAAGAAGCGCAAGATCGCGTTGACGCTGCCGCAGATGTTCGCGGTGCCGGCGATCGTGGCTCGAACAAGCATGACGGCCACGGTGATGAAGCGGGTTGCATTGCATTCGCCAGCCGGTCGAAAGTTGGTGCTGTTCCCGCCGCCTGTTGCATTGCCCGAGGTCGTATTCGACCTGATCTGGCACAGGCGCAGCGACGCGCATCCTGCCCAGCTTTGGTTCAGGGAATTTGTCGCCGAGCACGCCGCGTTGTGATTTGGCGCCCGGCTCAGCGCCCGGTCACGGCCGCGAGCAGTTCCTCGTCGAGCCAGCGCTGCAGCCAGCGGCCCGCGGTCAGGTCGGCGAAGCGGCTGCCGCCGTGCAGCATCTGCAGCGCATCGCGCTCGTCCGCGGCGATGCTGCGGAAATGCGGCTGCAGGTCCTTGCGCCACACCATCACCGTCTGCGGCGCGGCCAGCGCCTGCACGGGCGACGGCGGCTCCTCGGCGTCGAGCGCGAGCCAGAGCGCGAGCTTGTTGTGCCGCTGTTCCAGCAGCGTCCAGTTCGGTACCGGCATGAAGCCGGGCGCCGTGCCCGGCCGCAAGGCAAACGCCGTGCGCATGGCTTACTCCCGGCCGTGATGTCGCCGATGACGCCGTTCTTCGACGGGCATTCGCCCGCGGGCGCAGCCTTGAGGCTGTGGCCCTTGCAGGCGCTCTGGACCTTGCAGGTTACACGCGGCCCTCCCGCTCCCGGCTTTCGGAGCAGAAGATTTTTCAGATGTTAGAAATGCGCTTTGGCTGCGAATATCTAGCCAAGTTGTTAAACACGGGCCGGCACCGCTATGCTGCTCCCGTTTTTTCCACGAGCCCGTCGCCCATGACCGTTCCAACGTCCAGCTCGCCCGTCCCCGACAACGCAGCGCCGCGCCGCGACACCGGCTGGTTCACGCGCGCAAGGACGTCAGCACTGCTGCTGATGGCGGTCACCGCGCTGGCGCTCTACCTGTGCTGGAAGATGGCCGAGCCCTTCATGCCCGCGATGGCGTGGGCGCTGACGCTCGCGATCCTCGGTGCGCGCCTGCACCGGCGGCTGTGCGATCGCTTCCAGAAGCCGAACCTCAGCGCCGGCCTGGTGACCGGCCTGCTGTGCGCGCTCGTGGTCGCGCCGTTGGTGGCCTTTGCGCCCACGGCAGTGGACAGTGCGGTCGAAGGCTGGGACAGCCTGCGCTCCGAATCCGTGCGAAGCCGCGTCGACAAGGCGGTACAGGCCCAGCCGGCGCTGGCGCCGGTGGTCGACTGGGTGGCGCGGCAGGCGCCGTCGGGCGAAGAACTCGCCAAGCAGGTCGCGCCGCGCGTGTCGGGGTTGCTCACGGGATCGCTCTGGGCCGGCGTGCAGCTGCTGGTCACGTTCTTCGCGCTGTTCTACCTGCTGCGCGACCGCGAGCAGGCACTCGCGTATGTGCGCACGCTGCTGCCGCTCACGGGCGCCGAGACCGATCGCATGTTCCAGCGTGTCTCGGAGGTGGTGCGTGCGAGCGTGCTCGGCACGCTGCTGGTGGCCGCGGTGCAGGGGCTGCTCGGCGGCCTGATGTTCTGGTGGCTCGGCCTGCCGGCGCCGCTGCTCTGGGGCACGGTGATGTTCCTGCTGTCGATCCTGCCGCTCTTGGGCGCGGCGGCCGTCTGGGTGCCCGCGGCCCTGTTCCTGCTGCTCGAAGGCAGCTGGGAGAAGGCGCTGGTGCTGACCTTGTGGGGGTCGGTGGTGGTCGCGCTGATCGACAACCTGCTCTATCCGATTTTGGTCGGCGACCGGCTGCGGCTGCACACACTCGCGGTGTTCGTCGCGATCTTGGGCGGCCTCGTGGCGTTCGGTGCGCCCGGCGTGGTGATCGGTCCGCTGGTGCTGGCGCTGACCGTCGCGCTGGTGGAGATCTGGCGCGACCGCACGCGCTTCGGCCGGGCGGCCGATGCGGCGCCCACGACGGGCACCGGCAGCGGCAGCGGGGGCAGCGGCTAGGCCCGTTCGCGCAGCGGCTTCAGCGGGCGGTTGAGCGCTTCGAAGTCGAGGTTGTCCACCTGCGCGAGCACCGATTGCCTTGCGCTCGCGGTGCGTGCATCGGGGTCGGGGCCGACCACGGTCCCGCCCTCGAGCTCGTGCCGCACGTTGCCCGCGAGCAGCACGCGGGCGCTGTAGGTGCTGGACTCCAGGCCATGGATCAGGCTCATTTCGTAGGTCACCGTCTCGCCGGTGCCGCTCTGCACATGCTGCCCATCCATCGTGATCATGGTGTCTCCAGTCGATCAGCCCAAAAAAATGCGGGGCCGATCACCTTGCGACGGTCCTGCGCAAGGGTGTGTAGGACAAACACCGGAACTTGCACGGACGCTTCTTTCACCGGCCCGCGGCGCCGACGAAACGCCGGTCGATCGCGTCCTTCCAGCGCCATGGCCAAGTGCCGTGCCAGCTCCACGGTCCCCAAAGCGCGATGGCGCGCCGGTCGGCGGTGCTCAGCAGGTTCAGCGCGCGCACACGCGGCGTCCATGCAGGCAGTGCCTGCCCGGCGCACCAGGCGCGCAGGCTGCGCGCGAGCGGCGCCCCCGCGCGCACCGCGTGGACCCCCGAGCGTGGCAGCGGCTGTGGATGCGCGGCCACGTCGCCGGCCGCGAACACCGCGGGGTGCGACACGCTCTGCAGCGCAGCATTCACGCGCACGAAGCCGTCGGCATCGAGGGCGAGCCCGCTCGCCGCAAGCCAGCGCGGGGCGGCCGCGCCGGCCGCCGTCCAGCACAGGTCGAACGGCAGCGCGCCGCCGTCGTCGAGATCGATCTGCCCGGCGCGCAGGCACGTGGCGCGGCGCGCGCCGAGCCAGCCGATGCAGCGCTGCGCCAGCAGCCCCTGCACCGCGCGGCGCGCACGCGCGGGGGCGCCGTCCAGCGGCAGCGCATCGCTTCCGACCAGGGTCACGCGCAGGTGCGACCAGCCCTCGCGCATGCCGCGGTGGCGCACCGCGAGGGCGAGCTCGACGCCTGCAGCGCCGGCGCCGACGATTACGACATGGAAGGGGCGGCACTGGCTGCCGATCTGTGCCTGCGCCGCCAGCCACGACGCGGCCAGGCGCGACAGCGGGCGCACCGGCACGCAGGCATCTGCGGCCTCGAGTGCGGCCTCGATGGCGCCCACGGAGCCGACGTCGAGCGAGACCGCGTCGAAGGCGATGCGCTGGCCGTCGTCGCAGTGCAGGGCCTGGCCCACGAGATCGAGCGCGACGCCGCGCGCCTCGTGGAACGCCACGCCGGCTCTGGCCGCGAGCGCGGCCACCGGCAGTAGGATCTCTGGCAGTTGGTAGTGGCCCGCGATCCAGCCCGGCAGCATGCCCGAGTAGATCTGCTGCGGCTCCGGCGAGACGAGCTGCACTTGCCAGCCGGGGATCGGCCGGGCGGCCAGCGCGCGCAGCAGGCCCAGGTGCGCATGTCCGCCGCCGACCAGCACCAGCCGCTTCATGGCGCGGGCGCCAGCACGAGGTCGGTGAACCAGGCCTGCACGCTGTCCGCGGTGTTGTCGGTGTCGGCGCCCACGGCAACCGCGGCGATGGGCGGCATCGCGCCGCCGAACGCGGCGTCCCAGTCGGCGCGCAGGTCGCGCCGCACGCTGCGCCACTGCTGCGCGAAGGCGTCGCCGCTGTCCACCACGAATATCCGCAGGCGGTCGGTGTAGGGGTTCCAGCCCGCCGCGCCCGCCGGCTGCGCGCGTCCCCAGACGTAGCACAGCGCCGCCGCGGGCAGTTCGGCATCCGACAGCGCCCGGGCCGCCGCCAAGCGCAGGCGGTCGCCCAGCGAGAGCCGCTCCGACGGCAGGTCGAACAGCACATAGACGCGGGCCGCATAGTCGTCGCCGTCCTTGCTGCCGAGGTCGGAGCCCGCGAGCGCGCGCGAGACCTTCCACTGCCATTCGAGCAGGGGCCGCTCGGGCGTGTCGCCTGAGAGCCTGGCGATCCAGATCGATGCGGCGGCGGCGGAATGCACGTGCAGCACGCGGCGGCTGCCGTCCTGCACGATCTCGAAGCGGTTGGTTTCGGGCACCTTCGGCAGGCGCTGGTGGGCCCAGGCCGGCGCGACGGCGCTGCCCACGGGGGCGGTGGAGAAGGGCGGGATTGCGATGGGCGTGCCAGCGCGCGTGGGCAGCGCAACGCCCGCGGCGGCGAGCGCGCCCGAGAGCAGCAACCCGCGCCGCGCGATGCCGCTGCTTGCTTTGATCGTTGTCGTCATCTGCATCGAGACCTCTTTCATCCGCGCCGCCATGCGTGGTAGCGCGCCACCCACCGCAGCAGCCGCGCGGGCTGGTGCGCGCGCCGCCATTCGCCCGCGGCGTACTTGTTGCCTTCGGACCAGGTCGGGTAGGTGTGGATCGTGCCCAGGATCTTGCCGAGGCCGAGCCCGTGCTTCATCGCCAGCACGAATTCGGCCAGCAGCTCGGCCGCATGCGGGCCGACGATCGTGGCACCGAGGATGCGGTCCTTGCCGGGCACCGTCAGCACCTTGACGAAGCCCCGGGCGTCGCCGTCGGCTATCGCGCGGTCGAGATCGTCCAGGTCATAACGCACCACCTCGAAGTCCACGCCTTTGTCCTTCGCCTCGCGCTCGTTCAGCCCAACGCGCGCGACCTCGGGGTCCACGAAGGTGGCGGCCGGGATGGCGCTGTGGTCGACCTTGAACCGGTGCAGGCCACCGAACAGCGCATTCACCGTGGCGTACCAGGCCTGGTGCGCGGCGGTGTGGGTGAACTGCCACGGGCCGGCCACGTCGCCGGCCGCGAGGATGTGGGGGTAGCGCGTCCGAAGGCAGGCGTCGGTCTCCACGGTGCGTTCGGTGGGAATGCCGAGTTCTTCCAGGCCGTAGCCCGCGAGGCGGGCGCGGCGGCCGACCGCGCAGACCAGCATGTCGTACGGGATCTCGATCGCCTCGCCGCCCTCGGCGCGCGCGACAAGGAACCGGTCGCCGCCCCGAGTCTCGCAACGCAACGCCTCGTGGCCGGCCAGCACGCGCACGCCGTCGGCGGTGAGCGACTGCTGCACCAGCGCAGACACCTCGTCGTCCTCGCGGGCGAGCAGGCGCGCAGAGAGTTCGACCTGCGTCACCTGCGAGCCGAGCCGCGCGAAGGCCTGCGCCAGCTCGCAGCCGATCGGCCCGCCGCCAAGCACGACCAGCCGCGCGGGCGGGCGATCCATCGTCTCGAGCGCCGCCCACAGCGTGTCGCTCGTGACGTAGCCGGCTTCTTCGAGGCCGTCCAGCGCGGGCACGACCGGCTCGGCGCCCGCCGCGATCACGATGCTGCGCGTGGTGATGCGGCGCGTGCCGCCGTCGTTCAGCGCCACCTCGACGGTCCACGGGTCAACGATCTTCGCGTGGCCCTCGACCACGTCGACACCGAGGCCGCGGTAGCGCTCGGCGCTGTCGTGCGGCTCGACCGCGCGGATCACGGCGCGCACCCGCTGCATCACTTCGCGGAACGCGAAGGGCGGCGCGCTGGGCGCGAGGCCGTAGCGGTCGGCATGGCGCATCTGGTGGGCCAGCGTGGCCGAGCGGATCAGCGCCTTGCTCGGGATGCAGCCGTAGTTCAGGCAGTCGCCGCCCATCTTGTGGCGCTCCACCAGCGTGACCGATGCCTTGAGTGCCGCGCCGATGTAGGCCGAGACCAGTCCTGCGGCACCGCCGCCGATCACCACCAGGTTGCGGTCGAAGCGCCGCGGCCGCATGCCGCGCCGGCGCGCGTGCGCCTTGCGTGCCTGCAGCGCGGCCACGCCCCGGCGCGCCAGCCACGGAAAGAGCCCGAGCAGGACCAGCGAGCCGAGGATCGACGGCGTCAGGATGCCCCGCAAGGAGTCGAGCGTCGCGAGCTGGGTGCCGGCGTTCACGTAGACGACGGTCGCCGGCAGCATGGCCGCCTGGCTCACCGCGTAGTAGGTGCGCGCCCGGATGCCCGTGAGCCCCATCGCCAGGTTGATGACGAAGAACGGCACCACCGGCACCAGCCGCAGCGTGGCGAGGTAGAGCGCGCCGTCGCGCGCCACGCCGGCGTCGATTTCTTCGAGGCGGCGCCCGAAGCGCTTGCGCACCGTTTCGCGCAGCAGGGTGCGCGAGGCGAAGAACGCGAGCAGTGCGCCCAGGCTCGACGCGAACGATACGAGCAGCGTCCCGGTGAAGAGCCCGAACAGGGCGCCGCCGGCGAGCGTCAGCACGGTCGCACCGGGCAGCGACAGCGCGGTGACCGCGACGTAGACGACGAAATACGTGGCGGCGACCTTGACGGGGTGCTCGGCGTAGACCTCGGCCAGCTCGCGGTGCGCCTCTTTCAAGAAGTCGAGGCTCAGCACGCGGTCCAGGCCCAGCGCGAAGAAGGCGATGATGGCCAGGACGATCGCGGCGGCAATGGCCGCATTTCTTCTGCTCATGGGTCTTGTTCGCGCCAGGGCCGCGATAAGTTACAGGAATGCGCGGGCGCTGCGCGGCCAGCGTGTAACTTCGCATCTTGCGGCAACGAACCAACAGCATCACCACCGAACCCGTCAGGAAGCGCCATGCAAGGAGTCTGCCCCGAAGTCGAAGCCGGACTGCGCACCGCGCTGCGGGCCGGCGGATGGCCCGACACCGCGCTGCAGCCGCTGCCCGACAAGGGGCTTGCGCACCTGCACGTGCGCCTTGCCGGCACCGGCGCGCTCGCGCGCATTCCCAAGCAAAGCCAGGTGGCGCTCGGCCCTGAGGCCAACTTGCTTCACGAGGCGGCCTGCTTCGACCGGGCCGGGGCCAGCGGCCACACGCCGCGGCTGCTCGGCACGCTGCCGGTCTCTTCGCAGCTGCCGCGCGGCGCGCTGCTGGTGGAAGAGATCGAGGGCCGCGCCGCGGCCCTGCCAGCGGACCTGCCGGCCATCGCCGCGGCGCTCGCGGCGGTCCACCGGCTGCCGGTGCCGGCCGCTTCCGGGCGCGCGCCGCTCGCATCGCCGCGCGACCCCCTTCACGCGCTCGTGCGCGAGATCGATGCGCAGGCCGTGCACCTGCCGCGCGCCAGGCTCGCGCCCGAGGTGCGCCGCGCGCTCGAGGACGAACTGCATGCGCTCGGCCGGCTCGCGGGCGAGCCCGGCCGGCCGGGCGTGCACCTCATCGCCTTCGATGCGCATCCCGGCAACTTCGTGCTGCGCGCGCGCGGCGATGCGGTGCTGGTCGACCTCGAGAAGTGCCGCTACAGCAGCCCGGGCCTCGACCTGGCGCACGCCACGCTCTACACCTCCACCACCTGGGACGTGGCCTCGCATGCGGTGCTGCAGGTCGATGAGGTGGCCGGCTTCTACCGCGCGTGGGCCCGCGCGGCCGGGCCGGCGGTCGCCGATGCTGCCCAGCCATGGCACGTCGCGCTGCGGCGCGCCATGTGGCTGTGGTCGATCACCTGGTGCTGCAAGTGGCGCATGCTGTCGGGCGAGGCGCCGCTCGCGGACCATGGCGGCGAGGACTGGTCTTCGGCGCACAGCGACGCGCAGCTCATCGCGCATGTGCGCGGCCGCGTCGACCACTACCTGTCGCTGCCCGCCATCCGCCACGTGCGGGACGAGCTCGTCGCGCTGCAGCAGGTACTGGCATGAGTTTTCTGTGCATCGTGGTGCCCGTGCTCAACGAGGGCGCGTCGCTCGCCGACCGCCTCGCGGCCCTGCGGCCGCTGCGCGAGCGCGGCGCGCAGGTGGTGGTGGTCGACGGCGGCAGCACCGACGAGACCTGGGCCATCGCCTGCCGGCATGCCGACCGCGTGCTGCTGGCGCCACGCGGGCGCGCCGCGCAGATGAATGCCGGCGCCGAAGGCGCGATTGCGCAGGTGCTGCTGTTCCTGCACGCCGACACGGCGCTGCCGCCGCGCGCCGACGAGGCGATTGCCGCGGCCATGGCCGGCGGTGCCGACTGGGGCCGCTTCGATGTGCGCATCGATGGGCGAAGCTGGTTGCTGCGCATCGTGGCGGGCGCGATGAACCTGCGCTCGCGGCTGACCGGCATCGCCACCGGCGACCAGGCCATGTTCGTGCGGCGGCAGCGCTTCGAGCAGCTCGGCGGCTTCGCGCAGATCGCGTTGATGGAAGACATCGCACTGAGCGCGGGCCTGCGGCGCATCGGGCGGCCGGCCTGCCTGCGGCCTCCGGTCTTCACCTCGGCCCGGCGCTGGGAGCGCCACGGCATCTTCAGGACCATCTTGCTCATGTGGCAGCTGCGAGCGCGCTACTTTCTCGGCGCCGACCCGTCGCAACTGGCACGCCGCTACGGCTACGAACCAAGCGAGACACCTCCGCAGGCGGCCATCGCCATCCTTGCGAAGGCGCCCGTGCCGGGCTTGGCGAAGACGCGCCTCGCACCCGGCATCGGTGCGCAGGGCGCGGCGCGGGCGCAGCGCCTTTTCACGCGGCTCTCGCTCGGCGCGGCGCGGCAGGCGGGGCTCGGGCCGGTCACGCTCTGGTGCGCGCCCGATGCCTCGCACCGGTTCTTCCGCGCGCTGGCACGCGTGCATGGCACGAAATTGCTGGCGCAGCCGACGGGCGACCTCGGCGCGCGGCTGCGGGCGGCCGTGACGCATCATTTCGCGCAGGGCGGCGATGCACCGCCGCTCCTGATCATGGGCACCGATTGCCCGCTGCTGTCGCCGGGCCACCTGCACGAGGCGGCGCGTGTGCTGGCCCTGCACGACGCCGTGCTAATGCCGGCCGAAGACGGCGGCTACGCGCTGCTGGGCATGCGGCGGCCGCTGCCCGAGGTGTTCGCCGGCATCGACTGGAGCACGCCGCAGGTGCTGCAGCAGACGCGCGAGCGCCTAGCCTCGCTCGGCGCGCGCTGGCGCGAGCTGCCCCCCGTGTGGGATGTGGACGAACCCGCCGACTGGCAGCGTTACCAGAAACTCATCGGCCGAACCGCCGGCATGGAGCCTTCGCATGACGCCTGAATTTCCCCCGACCGATTGGCTGCACGCCAGGCTCGCCGAACCGAAGGGTCCGGTGCGCGTGGTGATCGACACCGACGCCGCCAACGAGATCGACGACCAGTTCGCGCTGGCCTGGGCGCTGCTCTCGCCCGAGGCGCTCTGCATCGAGGGGCTGCATGCTGCGCCGTTCTCGTTTGCGCACCGGCGCGCGCAGCTCGCGCGGGCGCCGGCCGATGCGCCGCCTTTCAATCCGCCGGCCGAAGGCATGTGGCGCAGCCACGGCGAGATCCTGCGGGTGCTCGACAAGCTCGGCGGCGGGCCGCACCCGCCGGTGCATGCAGGCAGCGAAGGCTATCTGCCGGGCCCTGCGACGCCGCTTCCGAGCCCCGCGGCCGAGCACCTGATCGCGCTCGCGCGCAGCAGTGCCGACAATGCGCCGCCGCTCTACGTGCTGGTGCTCGGCTGTCCGACCAACGTGGCGAGCGCGCTGCTGCTCGCGCCCGACATCGCGCGCCGGATCGTGGTGGTCTGGACCAGCGGCTATCCGTCGTGCGCGCCCCATGTGAACGACTCCTTCAACCTCGAGCAGGACCTGCATGCGAGCCGCGTGCTGCTCGACAGCGGCGTGCCGCTCGTGTACCTGCCCGGCTTTCACGTGGGCGCGCAGCTGCGGCTGTCGCTCGCCGAGGTCGATCGCCACGTGCGCGGGCAGGGCGCCATCGGCGACTACCTGCACCACCTGTTCACGCACAACCCGCTGTGGACCATCCTGCCGGTGGACACCGCCGGCGCCTACAGCTGGGTGATCTGGGACCTCATCTGCGTCGCCTGGCTGATCGATCCGCGCTGGGTGCCGAGCACGCTGGTGCCGACGCCACGCCTCGCGGACGACCGCCGCTGGCAGGCCGCCGCACACCGGCCGCCGATGCGCGAGGCCCATTCGGTCGACCGCGATGCGATCTTCAACGACCTGTTCAGGAAGCTGGCGCGGCCAGCCGCGTGACCGCCGACGCATCGGCCACGTCGGCCGCATCGTGCGTGACGAGCAGCGCGGGAATGCCGCGCGCGCGCACCGTCTCGAAGACGTAGGCGCGCATGCGGTCGCGCAGGGCCGCATCGAGCCGCGCGAAGGGCTCGTCGAGCAGCAGCGCCTTCGGTTCGGCGAGCAAGGCCCGCATCAGCGCCACGCGCGCGCGCTGGCCGCCCGACAGCGTGGCCGGGTCTGCGTCGGCGAAGCCGGGCAGTTCGAGATCGCGCAGCGCCTCGCGCACCGCGCGCTCGCGTGTCGCCCGTGCGCCGGCGGGCACCGCGAACAGCAGGTTCTCGCGCACGGTCATGTGGGCGAACAACAGGTCGTCCTGGAACAAAATGCCGATGCGTCGGCGGCGCGTGCTCCAGCCGTCCACGCGCTGACCGTCGAGCGTGACACTGCCTTCGAAGCGCACCGCGGGCGGCGCCGTGCCGCAGATCGCGGCCAGCAGGCTGGACTTTCCGCTGCCGCTCGCGCCCATGAGCGTGTGAACCGTGCCGCCGGGCACGGCCAGCGAAAGGTCGTGCACCAGCGCCTGGCCGGCCACGCTGAGCCGCGCCACATGGACCGAGAGCTGCGCCGTCATGGCTTCGCTCCGCCGCCGAAGCGCCGCGGCCGTCCGGCCCAGGCGGCGACCGCGAAGGCCAGCGCCGGCAGCAGCCACTGCAGCCAGGCATACGCGGCCAGCACCGAGCGCTGGCCGCCGGCCGAAAGCGCGACGGCCTCCGTCGTCACGGTGGCGTAGCGCCCCGCGCCGATGAACAGGGTCGGAAGGTACTGCGCGACGCTCACCGCAAAGCCGATCGCCAGCGCGCCGCCCAGGCTCGCGCGCAGCAGCGGCCATTTCACGCGCAGCAGGAAGGCGAGGGTGCCGCGCCCGAGGCTCGCGGCCACCTGTCGCTGGCGCGGGTCGAACGCGAGGTAGGCGGGGCTCAGCGTGATGAGCACGTAAGGCACCGCGGCCAGCGTGTGGGCGAGCCACAGGCCGGCCCAGTGCGTATCGAGCCGCCAGGCCAGCGCCAGCCGGTGCAACCCGATGACCCACAGCACCGACGGCAGCAGCAGCGGCAGGTAGCTCAGCCGGCGCAGCATCGGCAGCCATGCGGGGGGCGCGGTCTCCAGCCATGCCACGGCCCAGACGAGGGCGGTGGCGCCGCTCGCCAGGGCCAGCACCGCGGTCAGCACCACGATGTCGGCGCTCGCGGCCACCGAGCGCCAGCCATCGAAGCTCCAGTTCTGCGGCCAGAAAAGAGGAAACGGCCAGGCGCCCGAAAGGCTCGCCACGCCGGTGGCGGCCAGCACCAGCGCGTAGACGGCGCCAAGCGCGAGCAGCGGCGCAAAGTCGGTGGCCGGTGCGGGGTCGGCCCGGCCGCGCGTGCCGCGCGTCCAGCGGGCGCGCCAGTGCAGCCGATGGCGCAGGGCCCAAAGCACACCGGCTGCGACGGTCACCATGCCCGCCAGCAGCCAGGCGAGCGCGGCGCCGCGTGCATTGACGGCCGCGTCCGCATCGAGCAGCCACTGCCACGCGAGCACGGCGGCGGTGGGCGTCGCGGCGGGACCGATGACGATCGCCATGTCGACGACCGTCAGGCTGTACGCGAGCACCGCGATCAGCGGCGCATGCAGCCGCGGCCACAGCTGCGGCCACACCACGCGCCACCATGCGGCGCGCCGGCCATAGCCCATCGTGCAGGCGATGGCGAGTTCGCGCTGCCACCGTGCGCCGACGTCCGCGCGCTGCAGCTGGGTGGCCGCGGTCCAGAGCAGGAAGGGCACCTCCTTGCCGACCAGCGCGGCGACGAGGCCGATGCCCCACCGGTCCTGCGTGGTCTCCCAGGCCGGCGGCCACTCGAAGCCGGTGGCCCAGGGCGAGAGCGCGCGCAGGATCCAGCCGCTCGGCGCGACCAGGAACGCGAGGCCGACCGCGAAGGCGACGTGCGGCACCGCGAGCATCGGCGGCAGCATGCGCATCGCGGCGCCCCAGGCGCGGCTGGCAAAGGCGCGCGACAGCAGCCACGCAGCGAGCGCGAGCGAAATGCCGGTGGCTGCCAGGCCCGTGAACAGCGACAGCGCCAGCGCGTGCAGCCACTGCGGCTCGGCGCCGAGCGCGCGCCAGGCAGCGGCATCCGTTCCGGCGGCCACCGCGGCCACGGCGGACCACAGCAGCGGCACGGCCACGGCCGCGCCCAGGGCGAGCGCAAGCCACTGTGCCGGTGGAAGCGCGGCTAGCCGTAGCGCCGCTGCCACTCGCGCTCCAGCGGATCGACCCAACTGCCGTGCGGCTCCAGGATCACTGGCGCGGGCATCGCGACCTGCCCTGGGTGCGCACCGGCCGCGAAGAGGGCGCGCTCGGCCCGCGGCAGGCGGTCGAGCGCGAGCACGGTGCCATCGCCCCACACGCCGATGTCCGCCTTGCGTGCCTGCGCTCGCGCCGACAGCATGAAGTTGATCACCACCTGCGCGCCTTCGGCCGCATTGGCATTGAACGGCACCGCGAGGAAGTGCGTGTTGCCGATGGCCCCGCCCGCGTTCTGCCAGCTGTGCACGCTGGCCGACAGCCGGCCCGCGGCGATCTCGTTGGCCGCCTCGTTCGGGTTGAAGGTCAGTGCGAGCAGCAGTTCGCCGTCGGCCATCATCTGGCGCTGCGCCGCGGCGTTCTGCGGGTATTGCCGGCCTGCGCGCCACAGCAGCGGACGCAGCGCGTCGAGCCAGGCCCAGAGCGGCCGTGTGGCCGCGTCGAACGCATCGGCCGCAAAGGGGCGGTAGAAGACGGTGCGGTCGGTGCCGAGCTCGAGCAGCGCCTGCTTGAGGAAGGTCGTGCCGACAAAATTCGGCGGCCGCGGGTAGGTGATGCGCCCCGGGTGCAGGCGCGCCAGTTCGAGCAGTGCGGCCAGGTCGCGCGGCGGTTCCGGCAGCCTGTTGCGATCGGCAAAGAAGGTGAGCTGCGCCATGCCCCAGGGCGCCTCCAGGCCATCCACGGGCTCGGAGAAATCGGTGCGCGTGGTGGGCTTGCCGACCGTGTCGACCCAGCGGTAGTTGGGCAGTTGTTCGGCGAACGGGCCGAACAGCAGGCCTTCGTTCTTCATCGTCAGGAAGTTCTCGCCATTGATCCATACCATGTCGACGCTGCCGCCGGCGAGCCTGCCCGCGGCCTTCTCGCCGCGCACGCGCTTCACCGCCTCGGCGGTGTCTGTGATCTTCACATGCTGGAGCGCCACGCCGTGGCTGCGCGACAGCTCGCCCGCGGCCCACGCCAGGTAGGCGTTGGTGCGCTCGCTGCCGCCCCAGGCATTGAAGTACACGGTCTGGCCGCGTGCCTTGCGCTCGATCTGCGTCCAGGCGGCGGGCGACCGTGCCAGGGCAGGCAGGCCCATGCCGGTGGCGGCGACAGCGGCGCCGGCTTGCAGGAAAAGGCGGCGGCGTGGGGGGATGGCGTGCATGGCTTCTTCTGGAAAAGTGGCGGTGAATTCCGTTGATTCGAAGCGCAGGCCCTCCGGGTTACATCAGCGCAGGCCGGGCTCGCCCGACGCGGCCATCCAGTCCCACAAAAGGCCCGGCGCTTCGACCATCACGTTGTGCCCGTGCGGGCCGATGTCGCGCGCCGCCGGGTCGAGCGTGCGGGTCTGCGCGAGCGTGACCAGCGCATCGCTGCCGCCGCGGCCGAGCTGCACCGGACAGCGCGCGAGCCCGGCCAGCTCGGCCAGCGGCGGCTTGCCGACCGCATTGGCGCCAGGGTCCATCGCGAGGCGCCAGCCGTCGGCCTCGTGCACGATGCCGCGCGCGGCCACGGGCGATCCGGCGGCTGCGAGGCCGGCCAGGCCCGAGACCTTGAGGTAGCGCTCCCACGCTTCGCCTTCGGTGGCGAACCGCTTGCCGGGTTGCGCGGCGAGCGTCGCCATGCGCTGGAGTTCCTCGTCGCTCCAGGCCGCCTTGATGCCGGCACCGAAGACCCGGTACGGCAGCACGCCGAACCAGCCCGTGGCCAGCGCCAGGCCGACCACGCCGCCCAGCGAATGGCCCAGCACGACCAGGCGGCCGGCAGGATCGGTGTGCGGCAGCACCGCGCGCGCCACGGTCGCGGCCAGCTGGCCGATGGCATACGACGCCTGCCGCGCGGAGTGGCCGTGCCCCGGCAGATCGACCGCGAGCCAGCGGCCATGCCAGTGCGCGCCGGCCTCGGCCACGAAGGGCGACCAGACCGCGCCGGTCGCGCCCATGCCATGCAGCAGCACGAGGAGGTCGGGGCCTTGGCCGCCTTGTTGGGTGTGCATCTCGACGGTCTCCATGCGGGTTCGATGGGGGAAGAATAGTCGAGGCCGCAGCGACCGTCAGGCATCGAACAGGTACGCCTGAACCGTCGCCCCGACACGCCGCACCAGCTCTGCGCGCTTCAACCCCACGACCGGCGGCAGCCGGAGCACGTAGCGGCACAGGGCCAGGCCCAGGATCTGCGTCGCGATCAAACCCGCGCGTGCCGCCGCCGCCGAACGCGGCTCGCCGCGCAGCCGGGTGATCAGCGGCACGAGCTGGGTCGAAAAGATCGACTGCATGCGCTCGGCGGCGGCCTCGTTGGTGACGGCCGCGCGCAGCAGGGCCATCAGCGTTTCGTCGCCGTCCCAACGGTCGAGGAAGTGCGTCACCAGGGCCGCGCCGACCTGTTCGCGCGCCAGCGCGCTGAGGTCGGGCAGGCGCAGATCGAACTCTGCGGCCGCTGCGAACAGCCCCTCCTTGTTGCCGTAGTAGCGCATCACCAGGGCCGGATCGATGCCGGCCGCGGCCGCGATCGCGCGAATGGTCGCGCCCTGGTAGCCATGGGCCGCGAAATGCTCGCGGGCCGCCGCAAGGATGGCGGCGCGCGTGGCGTCGGAACGGCGAGGTGAGGCAGGGGTGTCGGCCATGCCGAAGTATATGTCAACGTGTGTTGACAAATTTCGTGGGGGTGGCCTACCATGTCAACAACCGTTGACCAAATCTGCTGAAAGGAAACCGCGATGCCAGATACCGCTTCCGCCGACACCGCTTCCGCCGACATCGCCTTCGACGCCGACGTCCTGATCGTCGGCGCCGGACCCACCGGCCTCACGCTGGCGCTGGCACTGGCCGCGCGCGGGGTGCGGGCGCTCGTGGTCGATCGGCTCGCCGAGGGCGCCAACACCTCGCGGGCCGCCGTCGTGCATGCCCGGACATTGGAGGTGCTGGAGCCTCTGGGCGTTGCCGGCACACTCGTCGCGCAGGGCCTGAAGGCGCCGCGCTTCACCGTGCGCGATCGCGACCGCGTGCTGGTGCCCATCGCCTTCGACGGGCTGCCGACCCGGTATCCGTATGCGTTGATGATTTCGCAGGCGCAGACCGAGCAGGTGCTGTTGGCGCGCTTCATGGCGCTCGGTGGGGGGGTGTTGCGCCCGCGGCAGCTCGTCGACCTGGCGCAGGAGGCATCGGGCGTCAGCGCCACGCTGGACGACGGCAGCCGGCTGCGCGTCCGCTACGCGGTGGGTGCCGACGGCATGCACAGCACGGTGCGCGAGCGTGCCGGCATCGCGTTCGACGGCGGCAGCTATGGCGAGTCGTTCCTGCTGGCCGACGTCCGCCTCGGCGGCAACCTGTCGGCCGACGAGGTGATCCTCTATTTCTCTCCGGCCGGCATGGTGGTGGTCGCGCCGCTGCCGGGCGGCATGCACCGCATCGTGGCGACGGTGGCCGACGCGCCCGAGCAGCCCGACGCGGCCTGCGTGCAGGCGTTGCTCGACGCGCGCGGGCCCGAGCGCGTGCGTGCGGTGGTGCAGGAGGTGGTGTGGGGCTCGCGCTTTCGCGTCCACCACCGCATTGCCGAGCACTATCGCGTGGGCCGGATCGTGCTTGCCGGCGATGCGGCGCATGTGCACAGCCCCGCGGGTGGCCAGGGCATGAACGCAGGCATTCTCGACGCCGTGCGACTGGCCGCGGCGCTGGTGGATGCGCTGGCCGGCGATGCGTCGGCGCTCGACCGCTACGGGCGCGAGCGCCGCCCCATCGCGCAGCAGGTGGTGGCGCTGGCCGACCGGCTCACGCGGCTGGCGACCGTGCGGCCGGCCTGGCGCATGCCGCGCAACCTGCTGCTGTCGGCGTTGTCGCGGCTGCCGTTCGTTCGCCGCGATCTCGCGATGCGGTTGTCCGGCCTGGTGTACCGCCAGCCGTGATCGTGTTCAGACCGCGGGTTGCTTTTCGGCTTCGTGCTGCGCCTCGGCCTCGCTCTGCGCGCGGCGCTGCGTGCGCCGCATGCTCAGCCACTTGCCGATGGCCACCACGAACATCGCGCCGAGCGCGGGCACCACGCGGTGCAGGCTATGGCGGTCGGCCACCCATCCGGCGATGGCCGGGTCTCCGATCGCCATCTCGCCGGCCACCCAGCCCAGCAGCGCGGCGCCGAGCATGATGATGATCGGAAAGCGGTCCATCAGCTTCAGGATCAGCGTGCTTCCGAAGATGATGAGCGGGATGCTGATCACGAGGCCGAAGACCAGCAGCGGCACGTTGCCCTTGGCCGCGGCTGCCACGCCGACGACGTTGTCCAGGCTCATCACGAGGTCGGCGAGCACGATGGTCTTGATGGCCCCGGCCAGGCCCGAATGGCCTGCGAGGTCATGCCCGTCGTCCTCCTGCTGCAGCAGGCCGACGCCGATGTACAGCAGCAGCGCCGCGCCCACCAGCTTGAGGTAGGGCAGGGTGAGCAGGTAGACCGCGAAGAAGGTCAGCACCACCCGCAGCACGATGGCGCCGACGCTGCCGAACAGGATCGCCTTCTTCTGCTGCGCGGGCGGCAGCGAGCGGGAAGCCATCGCGATGACGACGGCGTTGTCGCCACTCAGCACGATGTTGATCAGAATGATCTGCGACAGGGCGATCCAGAAATCGGGGCTCGACAAAAACGACAGCACGGCGGCTCCTCGGTGGAAATGGGTTCGGAACCACACGCGGTTCCGTCATCCACGAGCGTAGGCGCCTGGGCTGTCGCCTTTCTGCCGCCCGGCTGACTGCAGGCTAACGGCAAGCTGTCAGCCAGCTGACAGTGCGCGCGGGTTGCGCAGCGGGAAGAACACGCTGAAGGTGTTGCCCACGCCGTCGGCGTCTTCCTCGAGCGTGATGCGCGCGCCGTGCAGCGTGGCGATCTCGCTCACGATCGCCAGGCCGAGGCCGCTGCCGTCCTCCTGAGTGCCGAGCAGGCGGTGAAAGCGCTCGAAGATGCGGGCGCGTTCCTCGACCGGAATGCGCGGGCCGTCGTCGTTGATGGCCAGGCGGCACTGGTCGTCGCCGACCTGGCTGGTCTGCACGGTCACGTGGCCGCCGGGCTGGCTGTAGCGGATCGCGTTGTCGATCAGGTTGTTCACCAGCTCGCGCAGGCGGTCGCGGTCGGCATCGATCGTCAGCGCATGGTCGGCGCCCTCGAAGCCGAGGTCGATGTTGCGCTTGAGCGCCTGCGGCACCCATTCCATGCTCACCTCGAGCGCATGGGCGTTCAGGTCGAGCGGCTGCAGCTGCATCGCGTCGAGCGCGCCCGGCTCGTTGCGCGCGAGCGAAAGCAGCTGGCGCACCAGTCGCGAGAGCCGGTCGGCGCTGATGTAGAGCTGCGTGAGCGAATGGCGCACGCGCTCGGGGTCGTTCTCGCGCAGCGCCAGTTCGATCTGCGCCTTGAGGCCACTGACCGGTGTCTTGAGCTGGTGGGCGGCGTCGGCCACGAAGCGGCTCTGGAAATCGAAGGTGCGCCCGAGCCGGGCCATCAGTTCGTTCACGTCGTCGACCAGCGGGCGCACCTCGCCCGGCACGTCGTGGGTGTCGATCGGGCTCAGGTCCAGGTGCGAGCGGTCCGACACCGCGCGCCGCAGCCGCTGCAGCGGCGCGAGCCCGCGCGAGACGCCGAACCAGACCACCGCGGTGGCCATGACGATCAGGGCCAGCTGCGGCAGCACCACGTTGGCGACCATTTCCCAGGTCAGGCGCGAGCGCTTGTGCAGCGTTTCGGCCACCTGCACGCGCACGCGCGGCGGGCGCGCCTCGGGTCCGGTGGGCATCCAGGCGTCCATCATGCGCACCGGCTCGCCGTGCACGGTGGCACCGTAGAAGTCGGGCCCGGCCGCCTTCGGCGCGCGCGGCGCGGGGAGCTGCGCATCGCCGCCCAGGTGGTTGCCGGCTTCGTCGACGACGCGAAAGAAGATCCGGTCGTCCGGGTCCACGAGCAGGATGTCGGCCGCGGCCTGCGACAGCACGAGCCGGGGGCGGTCGCCTTCGCGCTGCACATGCATCGCGATCTCGCGGCCGACCTCGTGCAGCGCGCGGTCGTAGGCAATGTTGGCGAAGCGCAGCGAATTCCAGTAGGCCGCGCCCGTGTCGAGCACCAGCAGCAGCGCGAGCGGCCCGAGCAGCCATGCCAACAGCTTGCGCTGCAGGCGGGGCTCAGACCGGTTCATCGCTGCTGTCGATCAGGTAGCCCATGCCGCGCACCGTGCGGATCTCGCAGCCGAGCGGCTCGAGCTTCTTGCGCAGCCGGTAGACGTTGACCTCGATCGCGTTGTCGCCGACCTCGTCGCCCCAGCCGTAGAGATGGTTGACCATGTGCTCCTTGCTCACCACGCGGCCCGCGCGCATCAGCAGCAGCTCGAGCAGCGCAAGCTCGCGCGGCGACAGTTCGACCGGCCGCTTGTCGTGGAACACGCGCCGGCCCACGGTGTCGAAGCGCAGCAGGCCGTGTTCGAGAAAGGGCGTGGAGCCCGTACTGCGGCGCAGCAGCGCGCGCACGCGGGCCTCGAGTTCGGGCAGGTCGAAGGGCTTGGCGAGGTAGTCGTCGGCGCCGAGGTCGAGCCCGTGCACGCGGTCGGCCAGCGTGTCGAAGGCGGTGAGCATCAGCACCGGCAGGGTCGACTTGCGCGCGCGCAGGCGCTTCAGCACGTCGAGCCCGCTCAGGCCGGGCAGTCCGATGTCGAGGATCGCGAGGTCGTAGCTGCCGGCGGCGAGCGCATGGTCGGCCTCCTCGCCGGTGGAGACGACGTCGACCGCGTGGGCGGACTGCACCAGCGCGCGCGAGAGCGCGTCGGCCAGCACCCGGTCGTCCTCGACGAGCAATATGCGCATGGCGTGTCTTGTCTTCCTGCTTTGTGTGCTTGGCGCAGATGCTACGCGCCTACTCGCTCTGGAACAGCGTCTCCACTTGCGCGAAGTCGCGTCCGAACTGGTCGACCTTGGCCTGGAACGGCACGCTCTCGCCGGGCGCGATGGCCGGCAGGTTCTCGAGCAGCGTGAAGCCGGCGAGCTTGCCGCCGGCATCGCGCAGGCTGACCCAGAGCCGCACCTTGCGCACGATGGACTGCGTCGGGTTGGCCACTGTGCCGCTGACCTCGACGTACTTGTAGGTATAGCGCCGGCTGAAGTTGACCAGCACGCTGCTCGTGTCGGCGCGCGTGTCGGTCACGCGCACCTCGAGCGGCACGCGCGGGCCGGGCAGCGCGGCGCGGCGCATCGGCTTCCATTCGGCGCGCGTCGATGTGATGCGCCCGTTGCGGTGCGGCTCCAGCAGCACCGGAAAGCGCTCGCCGGGATAAAGGTAGGCCGGCCCGCCGACGGCCGTGGTGCCGTCGAGCCGGCTGCCGTCGTAGCGCGACACGACCGCGCCGGGCGACATCGCGATCGCATCGGTGCTGCGGTTGACGACCTCGGTGAAGTAGACCGGCCGCTGCGTGGTGTCGCGCGCGGCAACGAGCGGCAGCAGTTCGATCTGCGCCGCATCGAAGCGCTCGGATTCGTCGGCCAGAAGGTCTTCGCTGCCGAGCCGCAGCGCGGGGTGGAAGCGCTCGGGCGCCGCGGCGGTGCGGACCACGCGCGCCGCGCTCAGCACGCGCGTGCGGCCCTGCTGCGCGTTGTCGGCCAGGTGGTAGTCGATGCGGTAGTCCCAGGCCGCGACGGGCGTCTCGGGGTTGCCGATGCGCGTCACGCGCACGTCCATCGCGCTGCGTTCGCCCGGTGCGATCTCGCTCGCCTGCGCGTAGCCGCGGCCGAAGCCGATCACCGCGCCGGCATCGTCGTACACCGTGACCAGCACCTCGGCACCGGCCAGCATGGCGCGGTCGGTGCGGTCGTTGACGATGCGCCCGACCAGGCGCAGGTTGTCGTCCTGCTGCACCAGCCGCACGCGCGTGAATTTGAGCGCCGGCCCCTCGACGCTGCGATAGGGCGCCGACAGCGGCCCCACCACCTGCACCTCCTGGCGCGTGACGTTGCGGTCGCCTGCCGGCATGTCGATCAGCACGGGCGCGCTCTCGCCGGGCGCGAGCATGCCGATGGGCAGCGTCTCGCTGCGCTCGCCGATGCGGCTTTCGCCGTCGTAGAACACCGCCTTGATGCCCGGCCGCTCGAGCGGCATGCCGGTGTCGTTGCGCGCCACCACCAGCAGCCGCGGCTTGGCCGAGTTGCTGCTGCTGCCCGCCAGCACCTGGCGCGGGGTGTCGAGCTTGAGTCCTTCGACGGGGATGGCGCGCGGCGCCGCGGCCGTCACCGGTCGTGCGGCGGGCGCAGGCGATGACTCCCGGCCACTTCCGACGAACACCATGCCGGTGATCAACACGGCCGCGAGTCCCACGACCGCCGCCGCGGCGATGCCGATGGACTTGCCCGCATGCCGCTGGCGCGCCGACTGCTCGGCTGCGAGCCGGCGGCCGGCTTCGTCCTTGACCTGTTCGAGCACGCGCTCCAGGCGGTCGGAGACGTCGTCTTCCACGATCGACACCGAGCCGCAGTGGGCGCAGGTGTACTGGTTGAGCCCGGAGCGCTGGAGCACGCCGCTGCCGCATTCGCCGCACTTGAGCGTTTGCAGGTTGATGGTCACAGGGATTTTCCTCGTTCGAGAGAGCGCGCGGCGCGAGGGTGCGCAGCCGCGCGCATCTTAACGAGACGAAGGAGAAGGCGCGCGCTGGCTCAGGACGGCGCTGCGCCCTGCGTCGCCGTATAGACCGCGTAGAGCGACTGGCTCGCGGCCATGAAGAGGCGGTTGCGCTTGGGGCCACCGAAGCACAGGTTGCCGCAGACCTCGGGCAGGCGGATGCGCCCGATGAGCCGGCCTTGCGGGTTCCACACCGTCACGCCGCTGTAGCCGAGGTTGCGCCCGGCATTGCTCGAGCACCAGAGGTTGCCGTCGACGTCGGCGCGCACGCCGTCGGGGGCGCATTTCACGCCGTCGACCATGAAGTCGCTGAACCGCTGCCCGCCGCCCAGGCGGTTTTCCGCGCCGACGTCGAACACGTACATGTCTCCCTTGCCGCCCGCGATGGTGTCGCCCGGCCCCTGGCCGGTGCTCACGATGTAGAGCTTCTTGAAGTCGGGCGAGAAGCACAGGCCGTTCGGGTCGGGCACGATGTCCTCGCCGGCCACCTGCGCGAGCGTGCCGTTCTTGTCGAGGCGGTAGACGGCGGTCGGCAGCTCGCGCTTGTACGCGCCGATCTCGGGCGGCTGGCCCAGCCGCGGGTTGAGCCGGCCCGAACGGTTTGCGGGCCCGCCCGGCGCATCGACCGCGCCTTCATAGAGCTGCGCGCCGTAGGGCGGGTCGGTGAACCAGTAGCTGCCGTCGGGATGCGCCACCACGTCGTTCGGCGAATTGAGCCGCTTGCCGTTGAAGTGCGAGGCCAGCACCGTGGCCGAGCCGTCGAGCTCATAGCGCACCAGCCGGCGCGTGAGGTGCTCGCACGAGAGTTGCCGGCCCTGGAAGTCGAAGCTGTTGCCATTGCTGTTGTTCGACGGCGAGCGGAACACGCTCACATGCCCGTCGTCCTCGCTCCAGCGCAGCTGGCGGTTGTTCGGAATGTCGCTCCACACCAGGAAGCGGCCCACCCCGTTCCAGGCCGGCCCTTCGGACCACAGCGCACCGGTCCACAGCCGCTGGATCGGTGCGTTCGGCTGGCGCAGCGCGTCGAACGCCGGGTCGACCGTGAGCACGTCGGGGTCGGTGAAGTAGGTGGTCGGCGCACCGTTCGGGCCGAAGTCGCGCGGCGGCTGCGTGATGGTGCTCGGCGGCGAGGGGCGATGCGGTTTCGAATCGAGTGCTTCCGTTTTCATGTCTCACTTCATGGCGTGGGGGTGAAAGATGCAGCGAACCGAGGGATCGAAAAAGCGGTGGATGCTACGCGTTGTCGATGCGTGTCACCATCGTGGCTGACGCCACGCATCGCATCTGCGATACAATTTTCAGATGAAGACTGCAACGCTTCCTTCTTTGAGAGTCGAACCCGCATTCCGGGCCGAGGTCGAGTCGGTCCTGACGGAAGGCGAGACTTTGTCGGAGTTCGTCGAGGCGGCGGTCCGTGACGGGGTTCAGCGGCGCCGCATCCAAGATGCCTTCATCGCCCGGGGCTTGCAAAGTCGCGATCATGCTCGGCAGAATGATGACTATGTCAGTGCAGATGCAGTTCTGCAGGGCTTACAGCGCAGCCTGGACATCGCGCGGAGCGCGACATCGCGCAGCTTGAAAAAGTGACGTTCCGGGTTCGCTTCACGCGCCATGCCCAGGGCGATCTTCAGCGGCTCTTCAATTTCATTCTCGAAAGAGAAGCAGCCCGCCCTGGAGGTGGAGACTTCATGCTGGCAGAGAGTGCCCTGGCCGCGATCCACGCAGGCATGGAGACGCTCAAGAGCTCACCCTTCACCTGCAGGAAGGCCATCAACAGTCCGTTCTTGCGTGAGTTGGTGATTTCTTTCGGACATTCAGGCTATGTGGCATTGTTCGAGATCGCCGATGCTTCAACCATCGACGTGCTTGCGATTCGTCATCAGCTTGAAGATGACTACCACTGAGCCCAGTGAATGCGGGGCCATGTAGCGCACGAGGCGCAGCAATAGCGACGAATACTCGAACATCCGAAGCCTCCTGTGCTCACAGCCCTTCGCCAATCCGACGGAATGAAGCTGGTGGCGCGCGACGCCGAGCGGCCTGACGCGCCCTTTCTCTGCGCCGCCTGCGCTGCTGAGATGACGCTGCGCAAGGGCCCCATTCGCATCCACCATTTCGCGCACAAGGCGCCGACATCCTGCCGGGCCGCGGCGGGCGAGACCGAAGACCATCTGCTCGTGAAGCTCGCCATCCACGACGCGCTACGCGGGGAGGCCAACGTCAGCGGCGTCGAGCTGGAGAAGCGGCTGCGCGGTGCGATCGCCGACATCTTCGCGCTCATCTCCGGCGTTCCCGTGGCCATCGAGGTGCAGCGCAGCGTGCTGGGCATCGCGGACATCGAGGCGCGCACCGCCGCCTACCATCGCCTCGGCATCGCCGTGGTCTGGGCGCTGCCCGAAGGCCGGCTGGACTTCGACCGGTACAGCCCTGCGGCCTGGGAGCGTTGGTGTCACGCGGCGTACTTCGGGCGGGTTTACTACTGGCAGCAAGGGCAGCTTCTGCGGCCCATTCGCTTTGCGCCGTTCGCGCTGCACGTGCCGCAGCAGACATGGCGCAGGGCGGGGCGCGAACTCACGGCCGGCGGCTATGACCGGCGCTCCAAGCTCTGGATCACGCCGATGGCGGGCAGGCCGGTGCGGCTGTCGGCCGACTTTCAGCGGCGCGTCCGGCCGGCATGGGCCGGCGGCAAGCTGGCGATCCCGGACTGCACGCTCTTCGTCGACCGGCAGCCGAACTGGTGGGCGTAGGGCGCATCGCGCGCCGCGCTCGCCGGGTTCACAGGCTGCTCACCAAGTCCTGAACTCTTCCCCGAACACGCCGATGCGTTCGACGAGATCGTTTTGTGCAGCGATCCAGTCCTTGTATGTCTTGTCGAATTCTCCCTTGTGCAGGGACCGCGATTTCTTCAGCGCCAAAGCCTCGAGTTCGGCGAAGCGCAGCCGAAACGATGACCGCGACCGTGCGATCGTTCTTTATGACGTGCACGGGCTCGCGCTCGGCTTGGAGGAGGTAGTGGCCGAACCGCTTCCCGACTTCCGTGGCACTGATCTGCATGGGTGAACTCCTCAATCGGTGGGCTATTTTTAGCAATTCAGCAGGACCTCGCCGCGCCAAAGTCGCCCGCGACATCCTCCGCTCCGCAGGGACATCCACCGCCAAGCCACCTCGGCGCCCTACAATATGAATGCGACTCGCTCGCATTCTCTTCGACCACCCCTTTCAGCGCATTCCGATTTTCAAGATGACGCCCTTGCACATTGCATCGCGCGTGGCCGCCAGCCTGCTCGGCGGCTACGCATTCGTCTGGGGCTTCGTCACTCTGGGCATCGCCTTGCTCCTCGCGACGGGCGTGGGCTATGAAGATGCCCGACTGATGTGCAACCTGCTGGCGTTCCTGGTGTTCCTGGCCTGCTTCTGCTGGGCCTTTGCAGCGGCCAGCCTGGCGCGCGTGTGGGGCGTGCTGGCGGGCGGGGGCGCGCTGATGACCGGCGCGGCCTGGCTGCTGCTCGGCGCCTCCCGCTGAGCGAGCGAGCAAGAGAAAGAAAGAGAAGAAGTCATGTTCCAGTCCTTCCGCCTGTCGATGGCCTGGCTGCACACCTGGTTCGGCCTGGTGCTCGGCTACGTGCTGATGATCGCGTTCTTCTTCGGCTCGCTGTCGGTCTTCGACCGCGAGATCGACCGCTGGGCGATTCCCGAGACGCGCTTCGAGCCGCAGGTGATGCCCTCGTTCGACCGCATGCTCGAACCGATCTTCAAGACCATCGGCCCCGACGACGACGAGCTCGAAGCGGCGCGCGCACGCGTGGGCGGCCCGCTGCCGAAGGACATGCCGCTGATGAACTGGAGCGCCTACACCACGCACCGCGACCCGGTGCTGCAGATGTTCGCCGAGTACGCGGTCACCAACAACCCGGACGACCCCGACGACCACGTGCACGGGCACGTCACGATCGATCCGCGCAACGGCGCCGTGCTGCCGCACGACCAGCTGAAGATCGGCAGCCAGTTCTTCTATCCGCTGCACTACAGCCTGCACATCGAGTGGAAATCGGTCGGCTACTGGATCGTCGGCCTGGCCGCGCTGGTGATGCTCGCGGCGCTGGTCAGCGGCGTGGTCATGCACCGCAAGTTCTTCCGCGAATTCTTCACCTTCCGGCCCGGCAAGCATGTGCGGCGCAGCATGCTCGACCTGCACAACCTGACCGGCGTGGTCGCGCTTCCGTTCCATTTCATCTTCGCGCTGTCGGGCCTGACGATCTTTGCTGGCATTTACCTGCCGGTGTCCGAGACCATGCTCAAGCCCGAGGCGCAGGCGCATGCGATGGCCGACGCCAAGGCCAAGGGCCTGGCCTTCAAGCCCGCGGGCGTGGCCGCGCCCATGGCCTCGGTCGATGCGATGGTGGTCGAGGCCAAGCGGCGCTGGGCTGCGCGCGACATGCCCGGCGAGGTCGGCTTCCTGCACATCAGCCACGTCGGCGACGCCAACGGCTACGTCAGCATCTACCGCGCCGGCAGCGACCGCGTCGCGCTGGTGGGGCAGGCGGTGCACTTCGAGGCGCCCACGGGCAAGGTCATCCTCGAGGAACCGCCGCCTACGCCGGTGGCCAGCATCAACAACTTCCTGACCGGGCTGCACCTGCAGCACTTCGAGCACTGGCTGCTGCGCTGGTTCTACGTGCTGGGCGGCCTGCTGGGCTGCGCGTGCATCGCCACCGGTTTCTTCTTCTTCGTCGAGAAGCGCAAGGCGCAGCATGCGAAGCAGGGCAGCCGCGCGGTGCGCTGTGTCGATGCGCTGGCGGTGACCACGGTCACGGGCATGGTGGTCGCGGCCCTCGTGATGCTGGTGGCCAACCGCGTGCTCCCCACCGACCTCGCGCACCGCGGCGACTGGGAGAAGTGGGCCTTCTGGGGCAGCTGGATGCTGGCCTTCGCGCATGCCGCCTGGCGCAGCGCGCCCGTGGCCGAGGCCCGGCTCGCGCCGGCCTGGCGCGAGCAGTGCTGGGCCATCGCCGTGCTGGCGCTCGCGGCCGTGGCGCTGAACTGGATCACCACCGGCGACCACCTGGGCAAGACCCTGGCGCAGGGCTACTGGCCCGTGGCCGGGTTCGACCTGGCGCTGCTGGTGAGCGCGGGCCTAGCGGTGCTGGCCGCGCTGCGGCTGCGCCGGCGCGAGCGGCAGGGCGTGGTGGCACCCACGGGCGGCGGCGGCTCGCTCAGGCCGGTGCCGATGGCGGAGGCCGACCGCCATGGCTGAGGCCTTGCTGCTGATCGCCGCCGTGCTCGCCAATTTCGCGGGCATGGCCTGGCTGGCGCTGGCGATGGAGGCGCATTGGGAGCAGGTGCGCGGCAGCACCGCGAGGCTGCGCGCGGGAACTGCGGCAACCATGCGCCTCGCGGCCGTGGTCGCGATCGCCACGGCGTTCGTGCTCTGCCTGCGCGCGGACCATCCGACGATGGCGGTGCTGGTGTGGATCATGACGCTGACCGGCGCAGCCGTGACGGTGGCCCTTGCGCTGGCCTGGCGTCCCGCGGTGCTGGCGCCGATGGTGGCGTGGGTGCGGCGTTGAGCCGCGCCTGACGCGCCCGGCTACCCCACCCGCAACGGCTGGTGCCCCAGCCGCTTCGACACCTCGACCCCGCAGGCCTTCACCGCCTGCGCCTGCGTGCCGTTCCAGTCGGTGTCGAACGAGCGTGAGCGCCCCATCAGCGTGATGCCGAGCACGATGTTCCCCGAATAGTCGAACACCGGCGCCGCGAACGAGCAGACGCCCGGGGTGGGGTTGTTCACGGTGCGCGAGACGCGGTGCTTGCGCACTTCGGCGAGCATGTCCTGCAGGTTGTCGGCGCCCACGGGCGCGGCGATGTCGGGCCCGAGGCGGCGCTCGTCCTCGAGCAGCGATTCCTCGATCAGCTTGGCCGGCAGGTAGGCCGCGAACAGCCGTCCGGTGGCCGTGCCCGCGAGCGACATCACGGTGCCGGTGCGGATGTTGGTGTGCAGCGGATAGATCGCGTCGAACAGAAACACGATCGTCGGCCCCTGGTTGCCCCACACCGACAGCGCCACGCTGTGGCCGGTCTCGCGGGCCAGGTTCTCGGCAAATGGCGTGGCCTCGCGCACCGGGTTGAGCATGCGCAGCGTCACGAGTCCGAGCTGCATCGCGGTCGGGCCGAGCCAGTAATAACCGGTCGACGACTCCTGCGTCACCAGCCCGAGCTTCGAAAAGCTCACCAGATACGGATGGGCCTTGCCCGGCGCCATGTCGGCGGCCTTGGCCAGTTCCCGAAGCGGCATCGGCCGGCCGTGCGCGCCGAGCGCCAGCAGCAGTTGGCCGCCGGCCTCGATCGACTGGATGCCGCGCCGCTCCTTCTCTGCGCTCGCGTCGTTGCTCTCGCTGTCGCTGATGTCGGCGGATGGGCCCATGTGTGTCTCCTAATTTTTCGATTCTATCTAGCCAGTTAGTTCAGGGTAAATCATTAGATAGAACAAGATGCGTTAGCACCATACTAACGATGATGGATCGCCAGGTGCGATCCGCATGGCAAGGAGAGATGGTCAATGAGTGAGCAGCAAGCAGCGTACGACGTGCTGGTGGTCGGCACCGGTGCGTCGGGCATGTCGGCCGCGGTCACGGCGGCGCACCACGGGCTCAAGGTGCTGGTGGTCGACAAGGCGCCGGTCTACGGCGGCACCACCGCGCGCTCGGGCGGCTGGCTGTGGATTCCGGGCACGCGGCTCGCAAGGGAGCAGGGCATCCACGAGGCGCTGGGCGCCGCGCGCGCCTACCTGCAGCACGAAGCGACCACGCATTTCGATGCGGCGCGGGTCGACGCCTTCCTCGCGCACGGGCCGGAGGCGATCGATTTCTTCACCGACAAGACCTGCGTGCAGTTCGACATGCCGCCGGTCTTTCCCGACTACCACGCCGAAGCGCCGGGCGGCCAGCAGGCGGGCCGGTCGATGGTCACCCGCCCCTTCGATGCGCGCGAGCTCGGCGCCCGTGTGAAGCAGCTCGCGCCGCCGGTGCCCGAGCTGACCGTGTTCGGAATGATGTTGGGCTCGGGCAAGGAGCTCTGGCACTTCCTGCGCGCGTTCAAGTCGCTCGAGTCGTTCTGGTATGTGGCCAAGCGCTTCGGCGGCCACCTGCTCGACGTGCTGCGGCATGGCCGCGGCATGACGCTGACCAATGGCAACGCACTCGCGGGCCGGCTCGCGAAGGCCGGCATGGACCTGGGCATTCCGGTGTGGCTCGATGCGCCCGTGGAGCGGCTGATCGTCGAAGGCGACGCGGTGGTCGGCGCCACCGTGCTGCGCGAGGGCCGGCCGGTCGAGGTGCGCGCGCGCCGCGGCGTGGTGCTGGCTTGCGGCGGCTTTCCTTATGACGTCGAACGCCGCAAGGCGCTGTTCCCCCATGCGCCCACCGGCCGCGAGCACTACACGCCGTCGCCCGCGCTCAACACCGGCGACGGGCTGCGCCTCGGCGAATCGGTCGGCGGCTGGGTCGACGCCACGATCCCGAACGCGGCGGCTTGGTGCCCCACGTCGGTCACGCGGCGCAAGGACGGCTCCGAAGGCGTCATGCCGCACTTCATCGACCGCGCCAAGCCCGGCGTGATCGCGGTGACGCAGAACGGCCGCCGTTTCACCAACGAAGCGCTCTCGTACCACGACTTCGTGCAGCACCTCGTGAAGGCCTGCGCGGGCGCGGCCGAGGTGAGCTGCTGGCTCGTTTGCGACCACAAGCACCTGCGCCAGTACGGCATGGGCTGCGTGGCGCCGTTCCCGCTGCCGATCGGCCGGCACCTGCGCAGCGGCTACCTGAAGCGCGGGCAGACGCTGGCGGAACTCGCGCGCGCCATCGGCGTGCCGCACGCCGCGCTGCAGGAAGAGGTCGAGTGCTTCAACCGCGATGCGGCCCAGGGCACCGACACCAAGTTCGCCAAGGGCAGCACGGCCTACAACCGCTTCCAGGGCGATTCGCTGGTCGCGCCCAACCCCTGCATGGCGCCGATCCAGCAGGGGCCCTACTACGCGATCAAGATCGTGGTCGGCGAGATCGGCACCTTCGCAGGGCTCGCGACCAATGCCGCCTGTCAGGTGCTCACGCAGGCCGGCGCGCCGGTCGCGGGGCTCTATGCGGTCGGCAACGACGCCGCCAGCATCATGGGCGGCAACTACCCGGGCGCCGGCATCACGCTGGGCCCCGCGCTCACCTTCGGCTACATCGTCGGCCAGACGCTCGCGGGCCAGCTGCAGCAACCGCAGCCCGCAAGGATTTCGCACCCATGAACATTTCCGAACAGATCGCACCGCACGTGCTCGGCGGCCGCACCGCACTCGTCACCGGCGCAGGGCAGGGCAACGGCCGGGCCATCGCCATGGGGCTCGCCGCGGCCGGCGCGCGCGTGGTGGTGACGGACCTGAACGAGGACAACGCAAGCGCCGTTGCGGCCGAGATCGAGGCCGCGGGCGCCAGGGCCTTCGCGTACCAGCTCGACGTGACCTCGCCCGAGGCCTGCCGCGCGCTCGCGCGCACGGTGGCCGCCGAGGTGGGCGCGATCGACGTGCTCGTCAACAACGCCGGCATCATCATCCGCGAAGGGCTCGACAGCCCCGAGGCGGCCGCCAACCTCGCGCGCACGCTCGACGTGAACGTGATGGGCAGCTTCCATCCGCTGCAGGCGTGGCTCGAAGCGCTGCGCCGAAGCAAGGGCGTGGTCATCAACGTGGCGTCGATCGCCTCGAGCGCCGGCATTCCCAACGCGGTGGGCTATTCGCCCTCGAAGGGCGCGGTCAAGCTCATGACGCAGGCGCTCGCGGTCGAGCTCGCGAAGGACGGCATCCGCGTCAACGCGATCGCGCCCGGCGTGATCGACACGCCGATGACCTCCTACACGCGCGAAGCGCCCGAGCGGCTCGACCGGTTCATGCAGCGCACGCCGATGGCGCGCGTGGGCCAGCCCGAAGAGCTCGTCGGCCCGGTCGTGTTCCTCGCGTCGGAAATGGCCAGCTACGTGACCGGCGTGACGCTGCCCGTGGACGGCGGCTTCCTCGCTTCCTGATCCTCAAAAACCACAAGGAGACACAGCCATGCGCATTCCCAAGTTCTTCCAGCGTGCGGTGCTCGCCGCCGGGCTCGTTGCCGCTGCGGCGGCCAGCGCGCAAGACATCAAGCTGGGCTACAACGGCGACCTGTCCGCTTCGCCCTCGGCGCAGAGCGGCCAGGCCGCGGTGCTCGGCATGGAGGCGGCGATCGCCGACATCAATGCCGCGGGCGGCGTGCTCGGCCGGAAGCTCGCGCTGGTCACGCGTGACGACACCTCGGCGCCGCCCAAGTCGATCCAGAACATGAGCGAACTGGTCGACAACGAGAAGGTCGCGGCCGTGTTCGGCCCGACCAACTCGGGCAACGCCATGGCCTGGAAGCACATCGCCAACCAGAAGAATATCCCGGTCATCGGCAACGTGGGTTCGGGCACGGACATCACCAAGCCCATGAGTGCCGGCGCCGACAACTACATGTTCCGCGTCTCGATGGTCGACCGCGAGCAGGTCGCGGCGCTGATGGCCTACGTGAAGAAGAACACCGCGCAGTCGAAGGTGGTCGGCCTCATGGCCGAGACCACGGGCTACGGCCAGGGCGGCCTGAAGGACATGGAGGAGATCGCCAAGCTCCAGGGCATCAAGGTGGCCGCGACCGAGCGCTTCGGCGTCGGCGACACCGACATGACCTCGCAGCTCGGCAAGATGAAGTCGGCCAACGTCGACACGGTCGTGGTCTGGGCGCAGGGCACGCCGATCGCGCAGCTGGTGCGCAGCATGGAGAAGATCAACTACTTCCCGCTGGTGCTGACCTCGTGGGCGGCGGACAACATCACCTTCTACGACGCGGCGGGCAAGGCGCTGGCCGAGAAGCCGATCTTCATGCGCACCGTCAGCGAGACGCGCACCCCGGCGCAGCAGAAGCTGTTCGAGCGCATCGGTTCGAAGCTCAAGGCGCCCGGCTCGTTCTCGTTCGCGCTGCACGGCTACGACTCGGTCATGCTGTACGCCGCGGCCGCGAAGCAGGCCAACAGCATCGAGGGCTCGGCGGTGCGCCTCGCGCTCGAAGACCTGAAGGCGCCGGTGCAGGGCGTGCTCAAGACCTACGACAAGCCCTTCAGCAAGACCAACCACGAGGCGCTCACCGCCAAGGACCTGGTGTGGATCCGCTGGAAGGACGGCAAGCTGCTGTCCTATACCGACCCGATCATCGGCGCGCTCTCGGCGGCCGACTTCAAGCAGTAAGCACAGCAGCAACCGCAGCGCGCCCGCCGGGCGGGCCGCGCCAACCATCTCGGAGGCAACATGGCAGAGGCACTCTTGCAGGCCATCCTCAGCGGCCTGTCCGTGGGCGGTGCCTACGCGCTGGTGGCGCTGGGTTTCAGCATCACCTTCACTACCACCAAGACGCTGAACTTCTCGCACGGGGAGTTCGTGTCCGCGGGCGCCTTCGTCGGCATGAGCGCGCTGTTCCTGGTGCTGGGGCTGCCGATCGGCTCCACCACCTTCGGCTCGGCGCTGCCCGGCGCCGGCGCGCAGCTGCTCGCGCTGGTGGCGGCGCTGGTGGTCATGGGGCTGCTCGGCTGGCTGCTGTACCTGGTGGGCGTGCGGCCGTTCGCGGGCCGCCCCGGCATGGCGTGGGTCATGAGCACGCTGGGCTTCGGCGTGATCCTGCAGAGCATCGGGCTCGCGATCTGGGGGCCCAAGCCGGTGGTGGTGCCGGGGCCGGTGGGCGACGGCGTGATCCGGTTCCTGGGCATCGGCGTGCGGCCGCAGGAGCTGCTCACGCTCGCCGTCGCGGTGGTGATCATGATCGTGTTCGACCGCGTCATGAACCGCACGATGATCGGCAAGGCCATGCGCGCGGTCGCGGCCAATGGCAACGTCGCGAGCCTGATGGGCATCAACACCAACGCGGTGATGATCGGCGCCTTCGTCGTCAGTTCAGCGCTCGCGGGACTGTCGGGCTTCCTGCTCGCGCCGATCGCGCAGGCCTCGCTCTTCATGGGGCTCACCGTCGGGCTCAAGGGTTTCTCGGGCGCGATGATCGGCGGGCTGAGCAATCCGCGCGGCTGCGTGATCGGGGGCTTCGCGCTCGGCGTGATCGAGTCGCTGGTCAACCTCTGGCAGGCGCAGTGGCGCGAGGTGGCGGTGTTCGCGCTCGTCATCCTGGTGCTCGCGTTCCGGCCCACGGGCCTGTTCGGCAAGCCGATGGTGGAAAAGGTATGAAGCAGGCCCAGCATCTTGCCGGCGTGGCGCTGGTGGTGGCCGGCGTGATCGGCGCCACCTCGCTGTTCGGCAACGACTATTACCTGCGCATCGTCTTCATGATGTGCGTCTACTACCTGTGCGCGGCGGGCATGAACGTGCTGGTCGGCTATGCGGGCCAGAAGTCGCTCGGTCAGGCGGGGCTCTTCGCGGCCGGCGCCTATGCGGTCGCGCTGCTGACCACGCGCACCGAGATGAGCCCGTGGCTCGCGCTCGTCGCGGCGGCGGTGATCTCGGGCGTCTGCGGCGTGCTGATCGCGCTGCCGTCGCTGCGCGTCAAGGGCCCGTACCTCGCGATGGTGACGCTCGCCTTCGGCATCGTGGTCGAGAAGCTCGTCGGCGAATGGACCGAGGTGTTCGGCGGCGCGCAGGGCATCTACGGCATCCGGCCGATCACCTGGAACGGCCAGCCGCTCACGACGCTGCAGTGGGTCTGGTTCGCGGTGGTGCTGTGCGCGCTCGCGCACCTGCTGCTGCGCAACCTGCTGCAGGGCCGCTTCGGGCGCGCGCTTCTCTCGCTTCAGGCCGACGAGATCGCGTCGTCGTCGGTGGGCGTGCGTGTCTACCGCGCCAAGGTCATGGCCTTCGTGGTCGCGGCCGTCACCTGCGGCATCGCAGGCGCGCTGGTGGCGCAGCAAAACCAATACATCAATTCCGACTTCATCACCTTCCACCTGTCGATCTTCATCCTGCTGCTGGTGCTGTTCGGCGGCGCGGGCTCGATGTACGGGCCGCTGGTGGGCACGGTCGTCCTCACGGCCGTCGACGCGATGCTCTCGCGCTGGCCCTCGGCGCAGCATTTCCTCTATGGCTTCTTGTTGTTGTTCGCGCTCTACGTGATGCCCGGCGGCGTGACCGGCGTGCTGGCGCCGTGGTTCCGGTGGCGCCCGAAGGGCAGGGCCGCCGCGGCATCGAATCGCCCGGCGCATGCAGCCACGCGCATCGGGCCCGATGCGCACGGCGACCTGCTGGTGGTCGAGGGTGTGACCAAGGCCTATGGCGGCGTGAAGCCGGCGCAGGACGTGTCGTTCCGGCTCCAGCGCGGCCACATCCATGCGCTGATCGGCCCCAACGGCGCGGGCAAGAGCACCATGATCAACATGCTGACCGGCGTGGTCGTGCCGACCGCGGGCTCGATCCGCTTCCTCGGCGAGGAGATCGCCGGGCGCCCCGCGCATGCGATCTGCAGCATGGGCATGGGGCGCACCTTCCAGAACCTGCGCCTGTTCGCCGACCTTTCGGTGCTCGACAACGTGATGCTCGGCCGCCACAGCCGCATGGCGAACGGTTTTCTCTCGTCGCTCGTCGCCCTGCCGGGCGCGAGAAGGCAGGAAACCGCGACGCGCGAACGCGCGCTGCAGCTGCTCGAACTGGTCGACCTCGCGCCGCTCGCGCACCAGCCGGCCGGCAGCCTGCCGTACGGCCTGCAGCGGCGCGTCGAACTCGCGCGCGCGCTGGCGACCGAGCCGCAGCTGCTGCTGCTCGACGAGCCCGCGGCCGGCCTCAATCCGCAGGAGACCGCCGAACTCGGCCAGCTGCTGCTGCGCATCGGCCGCTGCGGCGTGAGCATCCTGATGGTCGAGCACCACATGGACCTCGTGATGTCGGTCTCGGACCATGTGATCGTGCTCGACTACGGCATCAAGATCGCCGAGGGCAAGCCGGCCGAAGTGCAATGCAACCCGCGCGTCGTCGAGGCCTACCTCGGCGTGGACGACGAGACCGAGCCGGCCCCGGCGGTCGTGGCCTGAGGAAGCGCCCATGTTGAAACTCGAATCCGTCAAGGTCTCGTACGGCGCGATCGAAGCCGTCAAGGGCGTGAGCCTCGAAGTGCGCGCCGGCGAGGTGGTCACGATCATCGGCGCCAACGGCGCGGGCAAGAGCACGCTGCTCAAGAGCATCGTCGGCCTCGAGCCCGTGGCCGGTGGCCGCATCCTCATCGACGGCCAGGACTGCACGCGCGTGCCGGCGCACCGGCGCGTGGGCCTCGGCGTGGCGATGTCGCCCGAGGGCCGCGGCGTCTTCGCCGACCAGACCGTGCGCGAGAACCTGCTGCTCGGCGCCTATACGCGCCGGCGCGATCCGGCCGCGGTCGAGGCCGCGATCGAGCGCGAGTTCGACCGCTTCCCGCGGCTGCGCGAGCGGCAGCACCAGCTGTCGGGCACGCTCTCGGGCGGCGAGCAGCAGATGCTCGCGATCGCACGCGCGCTCATGAGCGAGCCGCGGCTGCTGCTGCTCGACGAGCCGTCGCTGGGGCTCGCGCCGCTGATCATCAAGGACATCTTCGCGGCGATCCGCCAGCTGCGCGAGTCCGGCCTGACCATCCTGCTCGTCGAGCAGATGGCCCGGCAGGCGCTCGGCGTGGCCGACCGGGCCTACGTGCTCGAGACCGGGCGCATCACGCTCGAAGGCTCGGGCTGCGTGCTGCTCAACGACCCCAAGGTCAAGGCGGCCTACCTCGGCGCGCACTGACCCGCATCCCACCAGACACCCACAGGAGCCCCATTCATGACCACCGAAACCAAGAAGTTCGCCAGCCAGGCCGACATGGAGGAGAAGAAGGTCACCTTCAGCCAGATCTCCGAACACGCCTGGGCCTACACGGCTGAGGGCGACCCCAACACCGGCATCGTGATCGGCGACGACTGCGTGCTGGTGGCCGACACCCAGGCCACGCCCGCGATGGCGGCCGACGTGATCCGGCGCATCCGCGAAGTGACCGACAAGCCCATCCGATACGTGGTGCTCACGCACTACCACGCGGTGCGCGTGCTCGGCGCGAGCGCCTACGGCGCGCAACAGGTCATCGCGAGCCAGGACACCTACGACCTCATCGTCGAGCGCGGCGAACAGGACAAGGCCAGCGAGATCGGCCGTTTCCCGCGCCTGTTCAGCAACGTCGAGACGGTGCCGCCCGGCATGACCTGGCCGACGATGACCTTCACCGGCAAGATGACGCTGTGGCTGGGCAAGCTCGAAGTGCAGCTGCTGCAGCTGGGCCGCGGCCACACCAAGGGCGACACGGTCGTCTGGCTGCCCGAGGAGCGTGCACTGCTGTCGGGCGACCTGGTGGAGTTCGGCGCCACGCCCTATGCGGGCGACGCGTACTTCAAGGACTGGCCGCAGACGCTAGACAACCTCGCGGCGCTCAAGCCTGCGGCGCTGGTGCCGGGCCGCGGCGCGGCGCTTACCACGCCCGCCGACGTGGCCAAGGGCCTGCAGGAGACGCGCAGCTTCATCGCCGACGTGTATGCGAGCGTGCAGCAGGGCGTCGCGGCCGGCAAGGACCTGAACGCCGTCTACAAGGACACCTATGCCGCGCTCAAGCCCAAGTACGGCCACTGGGTCATCTTCGACCACTGCATGCCCTTCGACGTGACGCGCTGCTACGACGAAGCCACGCAGTACGCCGACCCGCGCATCTGGACCGCCGAGCGCGACATCGAGATGTGGAAGGCGCTGGAGGGCCAGTGACGCCGGCCGCACCGCTGCTGTTCCAGCCGCTGCAGCTGCGCGGGCTGGCGCTCCGCAACCGCGTCGTCATCTCGCCCATGTGCCAGCACGCGGCCGAGGCCGGGCGGGCCACGGCCTGGCACCTGGTGCACCTCGGCAAGTTCGCGCTCGGCGGCGCCGGGCTGATCCTGACCGAAAGCACGGCGGTCGATCCGCGCGGCCGCATCGGCACCGCCGACCTCGGGCTCTGGAACGACGGCCACATCGCGCCGCTCAAGGCGGTGGTCGATTTCGTCCATGCGAATGGCGGCGCGATCGGGGTGCAGCTTGCGCACGCCGGGCGCAAGGCCGGCAGCCAGCCACTCTGGGAGGGCGGCGCCGCGCTCGGCGAGGCGCAGTTGCAAGGCGATGCCGAACCCTGGCAACGGCTCGGGCCCAGCGCGCTGCCGGCCGGCCCCGGCTGGTCGGCGCCCGTGGCGATGGACGCGCGCGCCATCGAGGAAGCCATCGCCCGTTTCGTCGACGCGGCCGCGCGCGCCGAGCAGGCCGGATTCGACGTGGTCGAGCTGCATTTCGGGCATGGCTACCTCGTCGCGAGCTTCCTCTCGCCGAATTCGAACCAGCGCACCGACGAATGGGGCGGCAGCCTCGCGGGCCGCATGAAGCTCGCGCTCGAGACCGCGCGGCGCGTGCGCGCGGCGTGGCCGGCGCACAAGCCGCTGTTCTGCCGGCTCTCGGCGGTCGATGGCAGCGAGGGCGGCTGGTCGCTCGACGATTCGGTGGTGCTCGCGCGCGAACTGGCGGCGCTCGGCGTCGACGTCATCGACTGCTCCTCGGGCGGCCTCACCGAGGAAACGCGCGCGCTGCCGGTGCCGCGCGGGCTTGGCTTCCAGGTGCCGTTCTCGGCGCGCATCCGGCGCGATGCGGGCGTGAAGACCCAGGCGGTCGGCATGATCGTGGACGCGCAGCAGGCCGAGGCGGTGCTGCAGCAGGGCCAGGCCGACCTGGTCGCGCTCGGGCGCGAGGCGCTGTTCGATCCGTACTGGGCGCACCACGCGGCCGCGGCGCTCGGGCTCGACCCCGAATTCCGGCGCTGGCCCGAGCGCCATGGCGTCTGGCTCGCCAAGCGCGCGCCCGGCCTTGCGCGCGCCCGCGCCGCAGCCGCCGCCGCCGATGCGGCATCTCCAACGAACCAAAGGCCGAACCCATGAACGTGCGAATGGGGCTGATCCGCAAGAAGGCGGACTGGACGCAGGAAGACTTCGATGCCCACTGGCGCGACCGCCACGGCCCGCTGGCCGCGCGCGTGCCGGGCCTGCGCGCCTATTGGCAGAACACGGTCGTCGAGCGGCTCCAGCGCGGCATCGACTTTCCGCGCGGGCCGTGGGATTTCGACGGCTTCTCGCAACTGTGGCTCGACGATGCGAGCAACGCCGCGCGCCCGTTCGCCGAAGGCGAGACCGCGGCCCGGCTCGTGGCCGACGAGCAGCACTTTCTCGGCGACCTGCACATCGTGGGCGCGCAGACCGCGGTGGTGATTGCGCCGCCCGCGCCGGCCGTGCGCGCGCGGTTGCTCAAGCGCATGTCGATCCTCGAGCGGCTGCCGGGTCTCGACGAAGCGACCTTCCGCCGCGAATGGCAGCGCCACGGCGAGCTGGTGCGCAGGATGCCCGGCGTGAGCGGCTACCGGCAGAACACCGTCGTGGCACGCGAGCGCACGAAGGGGCAACCCTGCAGCCGCGACGACCTGCCGATCGACGGCATCGTCGAGCTGTGGTTCGAGGACGCGGCCACGCTGCAGGCCGCCTTCGCCTCGCCGGCGGGCCGCGACACGATGGCGCATGCGAAGACCTTCCTCGGCGAGATCACCGCGTTCCTCGTCACTGAGCGCGCAATCCTTCCGTGACAAAGCTGGCAAATACGGCGGAACGCCAACGAACCTTGGTGTCTGACCCCCGGAAACCATCCTCCAATTGCGCCGCTGGCCCCATCCGACTTTCGCGTAGCGCGCCGTTGAACTTTCGCAAGTCTCGATTTCAAGCCATTGGATCCACGCGTGCGTCGCGCCTTTGCATCGACCTGTGGGCCCTCGCCCAAAGCAGAAGTAGCTGGGCGCCGAAAGCAGACGCTGAGGTCCTCGAGTGTTCGGTGCTCGAAGCTGCCCGTTGAGCGAAACTCCCGCTCCTGATGTTTTGGGTTCGAAAATGCGCACAGCTGTAGTAACCGTTCTCACCCCGCTTGTGCTGCTCGCAACATTCACGTCATCCGCCAGCCCAATGTGTACCCTGATTGTGGACGCGGTGACCGGCAACCCAGTCGTCAGGAGCGGCACAGGCTGCGACACGCGTGTAACGCCTGCGTCGACGTTCAAGCTCGCGATCAGCGCGATGGGATTTGACTCTGGGATCCTGGTGGAGGCGGAAAAGCCGTCGTGGCCGTACCGTACTGGATACCCGGACTGGGCTGGAGACGCCTGGAGGCGGGACATCAACCCGACCACATGGATTGAAAATTCCGTGTTTTGGTACTCGCAGCAGGTGGTGAAGGAGTTGGGGCAGGCCCGCTTCGAGAGATACGTGAAATCCTTCGGCTATGGCAATGCCGACGTAACGGCAGTTTCGGTTCTGAATCCGGGAAGCAACGGCGTTTGGGTGATGTCGTCGCTGCAGATCTCACCCGCTGAGCAGGTCGCGTTCCTGCGAAAGCTCGTCAACAGCCAGCTTCCAATAAGCGCTCACGCATTGAAGATGACCGCGCGTATCACCCTGGAGAGCCGGCACTGGGATGGCTGGAGCGTTCACGGGAAAACTGGCACCGGCTCACCGGGAAGAGACAACCGATACCGGGCGGATCAAGCGTATGGCTGGTACGTGGGCTGGGCCACGAATGGTGCGCAGTCCCTGGTGTTCGCCCACCTGATTCAGGACAAAAGAGCGCGATCCCCAAACGCCGGCATTCGTGCTCGCGAACAACTACTGCAACAACTGTCTACGGTGATCAATCCCAGCCGCTGATGCTAGGCTTTGGAGCGGGACAACCAAAAGGAAACAACGCCAATGGAGCAACATCGCTTTGGGCCTGCGCTGCCACCGTACCTCGTGTCGCACGCCGGCCGTGTGCAGCACTTGGCTGAACACCACAGGGGCGGCTGCGGCGGTGTGTCCTGCGCATTCGGGATCGCTAGCTTGCATGCCGGGCTGACAGCCAAGCAGTACGGCCATGCGCGTCCTGGCATCAAGGACACGGGGTGGGGAACACATGAGGTGACGGTGCGGCATTCCTACGGGAATCGGCTGATCTGTGGCAACGCATTGCGAACGTGACGGGCCGTCCGAATGCCCCGAGCCACCGACGGTCATGGCTACAGTCGATGGCAGCCCTCGTCGTCGCGGCCTTGATCGGCTGGGGTTGCCTTATTGGAGCCACCGAAGTGGTGGAAAGCGTGCGCACCGGGGTGCTCAACAACCGCAAAGGACCTGAGATCGTTGCCGTCGAGCAGCCTGTCCTTTATTGGGGCCTGATCGGCTTCTACACGGCGGCAACCCTGACCGCCGCCGGCTTAGCGCTTTTCGTCCTGGCCATTGCCGTGCGCGATCTGATTGGTGCAAGAGGCCCTGATCGATGAGGCTGCGCAACGTGGCACGCATACCACGGAGTTAGGCTTGGAAGTGTAAACAAATGCCTTAAAAATCGGCGATGGCGTTACATTCTCGTGCTCACGAGGACACCATGACCGACGCGCATCACGGCAGGCCACGATCGAGGCTCTACCTGCCCGTCGTCGCCAAATTCTTCATCGCACTGGCAGGCGCCAGCGCCTGGGCGGCTTTCTCCATCTGGGCGGCGGCCCACTGGCTGGCCGACCTGCGGCAGTACGTCGGCATCGTGGTCGCGGTGTTCCTGGTCTACGGCATCGCCGTGATCCCGGGCTTCATGAATGCGTTCCTCGCGATCAGCCTGATGCTCGACCGCCGGCCCGTGCGCCGGCCGCTCACGGCCTATCCGCCGATCTCGATCCTGGTGGCGGCCTACAACGAGGAAGCCTCGATCGAGGAAACGCTCGTCAGCATCGACCGGCAGGGCTACCCCGGCGAGTTGCAGGTCATCGTCATCAACGACGGTTCGAAGGACGGCACCGCGCAGGTGGTGCGCGCCGCCGAGGCGCGCTTTCCGTGGCTCACCTTCGTCGACCTGCAACAGAACGGCGGCAAGGCACGCGCGCTGAACATCGGCTTCAAGGCAGTGCGCCACGACCTCGTCATCACGGTCGATGCGGACTCGTTCCTCTACCGCGGCGCACTGGTCAACATCGTCGAGCGCTACCGCGCCGACCCGCCCAACACCCGCGCGGTGGCGGGCAAGATCCTGGTGCGCAACTCGCGGCTCAACTGGCTCACGCGCTGCCAGGAATGGGACTACTTCCACGGCATCGCCTCGATCAAGCGCGTGCAGTCGCTGTTCCAGGGCACGCTGGTGGCGCAAGGTGCCTTCTCGATCTACGACCGCGCCGCGCTGGCCGAGGTGGGCGGCTGGCCCGAGTGCGTGGGCGAGGACATCGTGCTCACCTGGGCGCTGCTCAAGGCCGGCTACCGCATCGGCCACTGCGAGGACGCCTGCCTGTTCACCAACGTGCCCACCACGGTCGGGCAGCTCGTCAAGCAGCGCCAGCGCTGGGCGCGCGGCATGGCCGAAGCTTTCGTGCAGCACCCCGGCATCCTGCTGCAGCCGCGGCTCTCGACCTTCTTCATCTACTGGAACGTGTTCTTCCCATGGCTCGACGTGGCATTCACCATCGGCTTCATCCCCGGCGTGGTGTTCGCGCTGTTCGGCTACTACTGGATCGTCGGGCCGATGACGCTGGCGCTGCTGCCCGCCGCCTTCGCACTGAGCTTCCTGATGTTCTCGATCGAGCGCCGGATGTTCAGGAGCACGGGCCTCGTGGTGCGGCGGAATTTTGGGGGGTTCTTCATCTACGTGCTGCTCTACAGCTTTTTGCTGCAACCCGCGAGCGCCCTGGGCTACCTGGACGAACTTTTGAGAAAGCCCAAATCGTGGGGAACGAAATGACCGGCGTCGCACGCGTCGTGGCCGGCGCCTTGTCGGGTTTCTGCATGGCACTGGCCGCGCCCAGCTGGGCCGAGGAGGCGCCGAAGCCCGCCGGTGAGCGCTCGGGCATGGCCTATGGCAGCGAGGTGTACCTGACCCACGACAGCGACAACTTCCAGTCGCGCCGCGTGTCGGCCGAATTCTTCCCGGCCTTCGCGCATGCCGACCGCTACCTGGGCTTCCGGCTCGGCGAATACCAGTACCGGCAGGACAACTGGCGCAGGAACGGGCAGAAGGTCTCGTTCCTCGCGCGCTCGGTCGAGACCCGCACCGCCGACGGCGGCGTGATCGAGGCCGGTCTGTTCCGCCAGGGCGGGCACACGCTGCTCACGCTCGACGGCAGCTACCGCATTTCGCCCACGAAGAGCACCGCGGTCGAATTCATCGTGAACCGCGACTGGGTCGAGACGCCCCGCGCGCTCGACCGCGGCGTCGACTTCTCGATCGTCGGCGTGGCCGTCGACCAGGGCATCGGCAGCCATGTCACGCTGGTGGGCCTGCTCGGGCAGCAGTACTTCTCGGACGGCAACCGGCGCGACCTCGGCCGCTTCCGCGTGATCTACCAGCCCTCGCTCGACCTGGGCCTGACGCTGCAGGCGCGCTATCGCACCTACCGCAGCACGCACGAGGACGTCGATCGCGCCTACTTCAACCCCAAGAGCTACAGCGAGGCGATGCTCGCGGTGGGCTGGCGCTACCGTTTCCAGGGCTGGACGGCCGCCGTCACCGCGGGCCTCGGCAACGAGAAGATCAACCACGACGTGAGCCAGCCGACGCGGCTTTTGGACATCAACCTGCAAAGCCCGGTGCGGGGCTCGCAGGTGTTCCGCTTCAGTGCCGGCTACAGCCGCAGCACCAGCTTCTCGGGCCCCAGCTACCAGTACCGGTACCTGCGCGGCGAATGGGTGATCCTCTTCTGATCTGCCGCCGACCTCCGATGCTCGCCCGCCTCATCTATGCCAGCAAGGCCATCGCCTTCCGTGCCGCCGACCTGGCCGACATCCTCGAGATTTCGCGCACCGACAATAAAAAAGCGGGCATCACCGGTGCGCTGGGCCTGCTCGACGGCGTGTACCTGCAGTACCTCGAGGGCGACAATGCGGCGCTCGAGGCGCTGTACGCAAGGATCCAGGTCGACCTGCGCCACCAGGCGCCGGTCGTGCTCGACCGCACCTTCATTGCAGTGCGTGCGTTTCCCGAATGGTCCATGGCGCTGCTGCGCTGGGACGAGCGCATGCGGGCCGTTGCCCGGCGGCACGGCCTCGATCCCTCGCAATCGCCCTACGACATCGCGCCGGCCGCCGTTGCGCCGTTCTTCCGCGCACTCACCGCCACGCCGAACTGGGTGGCGCTGTAGGCGGGCGCACGCGGCTCATTCGAGCCCGAGCGCGCGCAGCTTCGCATCGGCGGCCGAGTAGGGCCTCTCGCACACGATCTTGTCGGAGCCCGGCGCGAACTCGAAGCTCGCGGCCATGCGGATGCGAAAGCGGCGGCCCGTGGCCTCGTACACCTTGCCCTCGGCCTGCAGCGGCCCCAGGTGCGTGCCGCTGAGCCAGAACTCGACCAGCACCGTGTCGTGGTCCGCCGCGATCGCGATGATCTCGTTGGCGAGGTCGGGGAAGGGCGTGCGCGAGCTCTCGAAATAGCCGCGCACTTCTGCCTCGCCGTCGAACACCGCGCCGCTGCCGTGCATCTCGTAGCGCGGGTGCGCGAAGGTGGCGATCACCGCATCCCACTCCTGGGTGCATTCGAGCGCCATGTGGTCGCGCACGGTCTTGATTCTTGCCGCCTGCAGCATGGCTGGGGTCTCCACGTGGTGTTCTCCTCAAGGATTGGAAATGGGTGCGCCAATGCGGCGGATCGGCTCGGTGCGGCCGTCCCAGCCCTCGGCCGCGCGCCGGATCTCGCGAAAGTAGTCGCCCTTGCCGCCGGCCATCTCCGAGATCTCGAACATGCCGCTCGGCAGCGCCGGATGCACGAAGTACGCGAAGCGCCCGCGTGCGCCCATGCGCCCGCTGTGGCCCTCGACGTAGCCCATCGACAGCAGCTGCCGCACGGCATCGTCGAAGCCGTCGTCGGTCCACCAGGCGAGGTGCTGCGCGCCTTCGCCGCCGCGCCGCAGCGAGTCGAGGTAGAGCGAGGGCGCATCGTCGCGCTGCTGGATCAGTTCGATCTGCAGGTCGCCGGAATTGGCCAACGCGATCGAGAGCTTCGGCAGCCGCGACGGCTTGCCGTAGTAGTTGAACTCGGTCGTGCCGACGTCTTCCTTGTAGAACCAGGGGCCCACGCCCAGCGTGCGCGACCAATGGGCCATCGCTTGCTCGATGTCGCTGACGACGTAGCCGACCTGGCGCACGCTGCCGAAAAGTTTGCTCATGATGAAGTCGATCCTTGAAAGCGTGCGCGCCGGTCAGCGCATGTAGGCGCCGCCGTTGACGTCGAGTGTGGCCCCGGTCATGAACGACGACAGGTCCGAGGCCAGGTAGAGGCACGCACCCGCGATGTCCTCGGGCGTGCCGACGCGCCCGAGCGGAAAGCCCTTGCCCAACTCGTGCTTGCGCTCGTCGGAGGTCGCGCCGCGCGAGAAGTCGGTCATCACCAGCCCGGGCGTCACCGCGTTCGCGCGCACGCCGTCGGGGCCGAGTTCGCGCGCCATGGCGCGCATCAGGCCCAGCACGCCCGCCTTGGCGGCGCAGTAGTGGCTGCCGCCGAACACGCCGCCGCCCTGTTGCGCCGACATCGACGAGATGCAGACGATCGAGCCGCTGCGCTGCGCGCGCATCGCCGGAATCACGCACTGCGACATCTGCAGCGTGCCGCGCAGCGCGATCGACACGACCGTGTCGAAATCGTCGGCCGTCACGTCGAGCACCGCGCGCTTCTGCGTGACCGCGGCGTTGTTCACGAGCACGTCGATGCGGCCCGCCCACTGCAGCACGCGCGCCACCGCCGCCGCGCAGGCCTCGGCATCGCGCACATCGCAGCCGATGCCGATGTGCGCCGCGCCGATCGAATGCGCGGCCGCCCCGGCCTCGCCCTCGTCGAGGTCGAGCAGCGCCACGCGGGCGCCGTGCTGCGCGAAGAGCCGCGCGGTCGCGAGCCCGATGCCGCGCGCGCGTGATGCGCCCGTGACCAGCGCCACGCGCCCGTCCAGCAGCCGGAGCGCCGCGCCCTCATTCATTGCTGATGTTCGCCGCCTTGGCGATCTGCTTCCAGCCTTCGATGTCGGCTGCCGTCATGCTGCGCAACTCGTCGCCGCCCACGTAGGCCGCGGTGATGCCGAGGTCGAGCAGCCGCGCCTTCACGTCGGGCATCTCGACCACCTGCTTGAGCGCCGCCGAGAGCTTGGCGACGATCGGCTTCGGCGTGCCCGCGGGTGCGTACAGCGCCCAGCGCAGCGCGCCCATGTGCTTGCCCGCGAAGTCGATGCCCTCGTCGTCGTAGCTCGACACCTCGGGCAGGCTCGGCGAGCGCGAGGTGCAGGCGGTGATCGCCTTCACCTTGCCCGACTTGACCATCGGCGTGCCCGAGGCCATGTCGACGTAGGCCAGCTTGACGTGGCCGCCCAGCATGTCGGTCTGGATCTGCACCACTGACTTGTAGGGGATGTGGCTCATCTGCGCCTGGGTGCGCAGGTTGAACAGCTCGCCGCAGAAATGGCCGGTCGACGCGATGCCCCAGCTCGCGTACTGCACGCTTCCGGGCGCCTTCTTCGAGAGCGCGACCAGTTCCTTGGCGTTGTTGGCCGGGAAGTCGTTGGTCGCAATGAGCAAGATCGACGCGGTGCCGACCTGGCCGATCGGCGCGAAGTCCTTCACCGAGTCGTACGAGAGCTTGGGATTGCTCGCGGGCAGCAGCACGTGCGTGGTCGCGCCGCCGATGCCGATCGTGTAGCCGTCGGGCGGCGCCTTGGCGACCAAGTCGGTCGCGATCGCGCCGCTCGCGCCGGGCTTGTTGTCCATCACGAACACGCCCTTGACGAGCGGCGCCATCTTGTCGGCGAGCAGCCGCCCGAGCGTGTCGCCGCCGCTGCCCGCGGCCGAGATCAGCACGAAGCGGATCGGCCGTGAGGGATAGTCCGAGGGCGTCTCGGCCCGCGCCGCGAGCGCCAGGCCCGCGAGCGCCGCTGCAATCCAGATCTTGCGCATGGTGATGTCTCCTTGTTGTAGATGTGATGGGACCTAGAGCGACAGCCCGCCGTCGACCACCAGCTCGAGGCCGGTGACGTAGCTCGATTCGTCGCAGGCGAGGTAGAGCGCCGCATTCGCCACGTCCCAGGCCGAGCCCTGGCGGCCCATGGGGCAGCGCGCGTTGCGCATCTCGCGGCCGGCGCGCGCCGCTTCGTCGCCCTCGAACAAGGCCGCGGCATGCGGCGTGTCGATCAGCCCCGGCACGATCACGTTGCAGCGCACCTGGTGCTGCGCGTACTGCCGCGCCACCACGCGCGTCATGTGGTTGAGCGCCGCCTTCGAGGTGCTGTACGACAGGAACTGCATCGGGCTCCACTTGCGGCTCGCGATCGACGAGATGTTGATGATCGAGCCGCCGCCCTGGCGGATCATGTGCGGCACCACCTCGCGCGCCGTGAGCATCGGGCCCTTGAGGTTGATCGCATGCACGCGGTCCCAGGAGTCCTCGGTCACTTCGAGCAGTTCGCCGAATTCCTCCACGCCCACGTTGTGGTGCAGCACGTCGATGCGGCCGAAGCGCTCGATGCAGTGGCGCACCATGGCCGCGATCTGCGCGCTGCTGCGCACGTCGGCCTCGAAAGGCTCCGCGATGCCGCCGCCGTCGCGCACCAGTCGCACCGTGGCCGCCGCGGTCTCTGGCGACCGGTCGGCGCAGACCACCTTCGCGCCTTCGCGCGCGAAGGTGAGGGCCGCGGCCGCACCGTTGCTGATGCCCTCGCCGATCGAGCCGGCGCCGACCACGATCGCCACCTTGCCGTGCAGGCGCTGCTCGGTCGTCATGTCGCGCCGGCTTTCCGTGCGGTAGCCGAGGTCTTGGCGCGAGCCGCGGGCTTCGCAGCGGGCCCGCACGATTCGCGCAGCACCATCTGCGTGGTCAGCAGGATGCGCTCCTGCTCGAGCGGCGCCGTGCTGTCGAGGCGGCGCAGCAGCAGTTCGGCCACGGCCGTGCCGACCGCCTCGAGGTCCCAGGTCAGCGAGGTGATGGCCGGGCTGAACAGCTGCGACAGGTCGGTGTCGCCGATGCTGACCACGCTCACGTCGTCGGGCACCACGCGGCCCGCATGGCGCAGCGCCTGCAGCACGCCCGAGAGGATGCGCGTGCCCAGGCACAAAAAGGCGGTGGGCGAAGCAGGCGCGCCGAGCAGCGCGAGCGCCTCGCTGAAGGCGAAGTCCATCGCCGACTTCTCGGCCCGGATCAGCTTCGGGTCAGGCTGCAGGCCGCGTTCGGCAAAGGCGTCGCGGTAGCCCGCGATGCGCTCTCGCCCGGGGCGCAGCACGCTGCCCGGCGTCAGCAGCGCGATGCGCGTGTGGCCCAGGTTCAGCAGGTAGCGCGTGGCCTGCAGCGCGCCGTGGTAGTGGTCGACGTGCACGCCCGCGTTCTCGCCCTGGAAGTCGCGGTCGAGCGCCACCACCGGGCCGTCGGCCGCGAGCAGGTCGAGGTAGGCCGGCGTCTCGGCATGGCAGGGGCCGAGGATCAACCCGTCAACGCGGCGGCGCCGGAACAGATCGATCAGCACCTTCTCGCGCTCTCCGTCGTTGTGCGTGCTCGCCACCAGCAGCGTGTAGCCCGCCGTCAACAGGCGCGACTCGACGGCCGTGATGATCCGTGCGTAGAGCGGATTGGCGAGGTCGGACACGATGAGCCCGACCACGCCGGTGGAGCGCGTGCGCATGCTCTGCGCCACCGCGTCGGGGGTGTAGCCGAGATCGCGCGCCGCCTTGGTGACCGCCGCGATCGCCTGCTCGCTCACGCGCCCGGTGCGGTTGAGCGCGCGCGAGGCGGTGCCGATCGCTACGCCCGCGGCCCGCGCGACCTCGCGGATGGTGACCTTGGCCTTCATGCGCGCACCGCCTGCTGCGCCGACGATGCGGAAAGGAGAAGAGAAAAAGAAAAGAGTGCGGCAGCGAACATGGCCGCAGTGTGCGGCATGTTGTGGAAACGTTTCTATACGCAATAACCCTGACTGGCTTGTCCGAGTTATGTCGATCAGCTAGAAACGGTTCCACCGCCCACCGCACGGCGGCCGGCCGGCCTTCAGGCGGCGGCAGGCACCGTCGACGGCACGTCTTCTGTCGTCGTGCGGCGCAGTTCGCGGCGCTCGGCGATGTCGTAGCGCCGACCGCGGTGCAGCGTGCTGCGGTTGTCCCACATCACGAGGTCGCCGACGCGCCATTCGTGGCTGTAGACGCGCTCGCGCTGGGTCGCATGCTCGAGCAGGTCCAGCAGGTAGATGCGGCCTTCGGCGATGGGCCAGCCGACGATCTCGCGCGCATGAACGCCCACGAAGAGCAGCTTGCGGCCCGAGCCCGGATGCGTTTCCACCAGCGGCCAGACGGCCGGCGGGATCGCCTTCTTCTGCGCGTCGGTGTAGGCATCGTCGCCGAGCAGCAGCCGCGTGTGCAGCGCGTAGTGCTCGGCGCGCAGATCCGCGATCTCGCGCTGGGTGCGCTCGGGCAGCGTGTCGTAGGCCGCGCGCAGGTCGGCGAACTCGGTGGTGCCGCCCCAGCTCGGCAGCACCAGCGCATGCAGCATCGAGTAGGCGGCGCGCGGGTTCTGGAACGAGCTGTCGCTGTGCCACAGCTGGTTGGCAAAGTTCGACAGGTTCTTCGGCGAATCGCGGCGCGCCACGTTGCCTTCGGCGTCGACGTTGGAGATGTCGATCAGCCGCTCGTCCTCGAGTCGCTCGGGCCGGCGGAACACCTTCTTGAGCCCGAGGTCGAGCGGGCCGAAGGCCTTCGCGAAGTCGAGCTGCTGTTGGCCCGAGAGCGGGCAGTCGCGCCAAACCAGCACGGCGTATTCGTCCATGGCGGCGCGGATGTCGTCGATCTCCGACTGGCCGAGCGGGCGGGCGATGTCGATGCCGCTGGCCTCGGCGGCGAAGACCGGGTGAAGGGGCTTGAGTTGCAGTGTCATGGAGTTCGGATGACGTTCTTCGGAGGAGGGGACTATTCGGCCTGGATGCCGGCATCGGCGATGGTCTTGGCCCAGCGCTTCATCTCGGACTGCACGAAGGCATCGAACTGGGCCGAGGTCGAGGCGACCACCGTCATGCCTTGTTCTTCGATGCGCTTGCGCATGTCGGGCGCGTTGAGCACGCGGGCGATGTCCTGCTGCATCTTCTGCACGGCCGCCGCGGGCGTGGCGCGCGGCGCCACGAAGCCGAGCAGCGCGTTGACGTGGAAGCCCGGCAGCGTTTCCGCGACGGTCGGGTAGTCGAAGCCCGGCACGCGCTGCTCGCCGAGCGTGGCGATCATCTTCATGCGGCCGGCCTTCACGTAAGGCAGCACCGAGAGCAGCGGATCGAACACCAGGTCGATGCGCCCGCCCATCAGCTCGGTGTGGGCCGGTGCACTGCCCTTGAACGGCGCATGCAGCATGTCGAAGCCGGCCTCGCGCTTGAGCAGTTCGGCGCCCAGGTGCGTGGTGCTGCCCGCGCCGGGCGTGCCGTAGGTGAGCTTGCCGGGGTTCTTCTTCGCGTAGGCGACCAGTTCGCGCACGTTGTTGAACGGGGTGTCGGGCCGCGCGACGATCGCGAGTTCGAGGTTGGCGATCTGCGTGATGCCGGCCAGGTCCTTGACCGTGTCGTAGGGCAGGTTCCGGCGCAGCGACGGATTGACCGCGAACGACGAATTCACCATGCCGATCGTCAGCCCGTCGGGCGCCGACTTGGCGACGAAATCGGCCCCGATCGCGGTGCCCGCCCCGGGCTTGTAGTCGATGATCACCGGCTGGCCCCAGATCTCCTGCAGCTTCTGGCCGATAAGCCGGCCCACCGTGTCGGTCGGCCCGCCGGGCGCGAACGGGATGATGATCTTGACCGGGCCGGCCGGGAAGTCGCGGGCCGCGGCGCGCAGCGGAACGGCGAGCGCCGCGACCGTGAGGCCGGCGGAAAGCATCAGGTGTCGCCGCGTGGGCTGGTGCATCGTGTGCATGGCTTGTCTCTCTTTAATGGAACAACGTTCCGAAATATGATCGAGTTGCGACGCAAGGTCAACAGAAAAATGAAACGGTGTTTTGAAAAATGAATGAACGACTGGAATCGGGCGGCGGCGCCGAGGTGGCGGCGCTGGCGCGCGGGCTCGCGCTGCTGCGTGTGGTGGGCGACGCGGCGGGCCCGCTGAGCAACCGCGAACTGGCTGATGCGACAGGCATTCCGAAAGCCACCGTCTCGCGGCTTACGGCGACGCTGGTCTCGGCCGGCTACCTGCGCCAGGCCGCAGACACCGACCGCTTCGCGCTGGGGCCCGCGCTGCTCGACCTGAGCAACCGCTACTTGCGCCACTTCGACCTGCGCGCGGCGGTGCGCCCGCACCTGGTCGCGCTGTCGGAGTTCGCGGGCGCCAGCGTGCACATGGGCGTGCGCGACGACCTCGACATCCTCATCATCGATTCGCTGCGGCCGCGCACCGCCCTGATCACTTCGCGCATCGAGATCGGCTCGCGCATGACGATCGCCACCTCGGCCTCGGGGCGGGCCTACCTGGCGAGCCTCGATCCGCCCGAGCGCGATGCCATGCTCGAGCGCATCCGGCTGGCCAGCGGCGAGGGCTGGGCCGCGCTTGCGCCGCGCCTTGCCGCGGGGCTCGAGGAGCACGCGCGCCTCGGCTACTGCAGTTCGTTCGGCGAATGGAATCCGCACATCCATGCGCTCGGCTTCGCGGTGCGCGGGCCGCAGGGCGAGCGCTTCGCCTTCAGTTGCGGCGGGCCGGCCTACCTGCTGCCGCGCGACATGATGATCGCCAAGGTGGCGCCGCGGCTGCTCGAGACCGTGGCGCGCATCCGCGAGGAGATCGGCTCGGGCGCCGCTGCGGATTCTCAGTGAGGGTTGGACCTCGACCGCCTTTGGATTCAACACTTTCGGGCCGATGAATCTCTCGGCTTTGAACCGTCGTCCCACTCAAGATGGTTCGCCAGATCGCCAGCCGACGAGGCCCTGGGCCGAGCGCCGGAGAATGGCTAAAATCTGGGATTCAGGCCTTAAAATGCAAAAAAACTTGTAACACTTAGGAAAAAATGGCCTACGTGGGCTACGAATACGTGCGGTCAAGCCTGGACCTGCCCATCTTCGAAGTGCGCCGACCCGCTTTGGTCAAACCGGTCACGCGCATCATGTCATCGGCTGAAGCCCTTGGCGTGCCGGGCGCCCTGGCGCCGGCCGACGGCGACCTGGTGGCGCACTTGCTCTTTGCCCTCAAGCACGAGGGAGTGAACCTGCAGGTGCTTGCAGGCGCATCCAAGCACCTCGCCGGCGCCGATCTGGCCGCGGCGCTTGCCGCGACTCCGAATGGACAGTACGTGCGAATGCTCTGCAGCGCGTGGGAACACTTCAACGGCAACCAAGTGGTGGCCCAGCCGGTCATCACCGCGGGCTATGTTGACTTGTTCGACCCACGTCGTTACTACACAGGCGGGACCGACCGCGACTCTCGATGGCGAGTCAACTTCAACGGTCTCGGGACCTGGGATTACTGCGTCACAGTGGAGCGCACGCCGGCGATCAAGGAGTTGTTGGACTTTGATGTGCTGGCGGCCACTCGCGAATTCGTTTCCTCGCTCAACCGCGAATTACTCGATCGCACGTTGACTTGGGCGTATCTGCATGAGACCCAAGACAGCTACGCGATCGAGAACGAGGCGCCGTCGGAAGACAAGGCGCGCACATTCATCGGCCTGCTGCGCCAGGCGCACGAGCCGCGTGCCCTCGACGAGCAGTATCTGGTGGAGTTGCAGACCTCGATCGTCTCCAACCCTTACAACAAGGCAGTTCAATACCGGACGGAGCAGAACTGGCTGAGCGATGGTGGCCGCGGTGCGCTGGGCGTGACCTTTGTGCCTCCGCGGCCTGATGATCTGCCGGAACTGATGGATGCCTGGTCACGTTTCGCCAACGACACCGCGAAGCGTCTGGATCCGCTAATGGCCGCCAGCATTGCCTCTTTCGGTTTTGTCTTCTTGCACCCATTCATGGATGGGAACGGACGTCTCTCCCGCTTTCTCTTTCACAAGGTCCTATGCCAGTCCGGCCAATTGCCCGACGGCATGCTCCTTCCGGTTTCTGTGGCCATGAAGCGCCACGAGCCACAGTATCTGAGCGTCCTGCAGGACTTCTCCCGTCCGGCGCGCGCGCTGGTCAACGCCAGGGCGGCCGGCGAGGGAGACTTCGAATTCACCTTCAAGTGTGACGACACGATCTTTCGATTCTGGGATGCCACTCGCTGTGTGGAGTTCGGCTTGAGCATGGCGCGCGAAGCACTGGAGGTGGAGCTGCGCAGTGAGACGAACTTCATCGTTCATTTCGACGCGGTGCGCAAACAAATCAATGACCAGTACGAGCTGCGTGGTTCGACGCTGGCGACGCTGGTGTCGATTGCGCTGAACAACGGCGGTGCGATCTCGAATAACAAGCGAAAGCGCTATGCCGATGAGGTCGCGCCTGAGATCTTCGATGCGATCGAGGGCAAGGCCCGAGAAGTTCTCACCGCCCGAGAGCCAACGCAGTGAGCTTGGTCCATCTGGGCTCACGATTGTCGAGGTTGACGGTTAGGGCTGGTTGCAGCCAAAAAAGGGGCGTTCGCACCATGTCAAAAGTAGACGAGCTTTGTGCCACTTATGAGCTGTTCGGCCTGGCATTAAAGGAGATTCCGGGCAAGACATCAGAGGCGATTTACCAAGTATGTGCCGGAGTGCGAGGCTTCGTCGCCACAGTTCGCGAAGGAACTCCCAAACCGACCCCCTCGCAGGTGGCTGCGGGATTGGAACAAGGTTGGCGAGAGATGCTGGATTCGCTTCCGGACTTTCCGGAAGAATGGCGGCCAGCTGTCGCAAAAGCTTGTGGTTCGCGGCGACCGAGCACGCATATCCTGAGTTCATGGCGAACGAGGAACGACGACTTGCCAAGGTGCTTGATCGCGGAAAAATCCGCACGGAACCAGAGTTCCATCGAGTTCGGCATGAAATCGATCTACTTGAAGGTCAGCCTGACAGGCAATGTGAACTGCACCATCTGTATTCCATGATCGACGCTTTTGGGGGGCGCCCCTAACGACTGGCACCGGAATCGGAGTTCCATTCTCAGTGGAGAAAATTCCAAGCCCGGTGAAAACCAACAGCCGCGCGCTAATGCGATGGTTTGCAACGCGCCCGTCACATGCCGGTGACAGCATGCAAGTTTCCCGAATGGCGCGCGCTCCTTGCCGACCCGATTTCCTCTCCTGCCGCTCTGCGGGCTGGTGCTGTGCCGCGCGGCCGCATCGGCCTGCGCGGCTGAGCCGCCCGTAGCAGACCCGTCGCTGCCGCCCGCGGCCGAACAGACGCCGGACGATGCCGCCATCGCATTCGACCTGCCGGCCCTGCCGCTGGCTGATGCGCTCAAGCGCTATGCAGCGCTGACGCGGCAGCCCGCACTCTTTCGCAGCGAGATCCTGGCGGGTCGCACCTCTTCGGCGGTGCGCGGCCGCTACGCGCCCGATGCCGCGCTGCGCCTGCTGCTCGAAGGCACGGGCCTGGTCGCAGAGCAGGTGCACACGGGCTCGGGCCCGACGCTCGCGCTGAAGCCGGCGGAACCGGCCGCCGCGCCACCGCCGCGCGCCGCCAACCTCGGGAACCTCGCGGGCTATCCGGGCCTGGTGCAGACGCGGGTCTGGCAGGCCTTGTGCGACGACCCGCGCACGCGGCCGGGCGCCTACCGCTCGCTGCTGCGCTTCGAGGTCGACGCCACGGGCCGGCTGCAGCGGCCGCGGCTGCTCGGCTCCAGCGGCGACGCCGCGCGGGACGCGGCCATGCTGCGCGCGCTCGAGGCGGTGCGCCTGGCCGAGGCGCCGCCGCCCGGCATGCCCCAGCCGCTGACGCTGCTGGTGCGCCCGGCCGAGTCCGGCGGCGACCCCGGCTGCCGCGACCCCGCGAATTGATGCCATGGCCGAAGACGCACGCCCCCTGCTGATGGACTATCTGTCCCGCCACTACGACGCCCTCAAGCGTCAGCTGGGGCGGGCGCTGCGCAATGCCGACCTGGCCGAGGACGCGCTGCACGACACCTGGCTTCGCGTGAACGACCAGGGCGGCACGGCGGACGGGCCGATCCAGCGCCCGGGAGGCTACCTCGTGCGGATGGCGTACAACATCGCGCTCGACATCCAGCGCCGCCAGAGCCGCAACCTGCCGTTCGACGAGATCGATGCACTGCTGGAGCTCGCCGACACGGCGCCCGGCCCGGACCGCATCGCCGAGGCGCGCTCGCAGCTCGACGCGGTCGTCAGGCTGCTCGACCGCATGCCCGCGCGGCGGCGCGAGGTCGTCGTGCTGGTGCACATGGAAGGGCTCACCCAGCCCGAGGTGGCGAGGCGGCTCGGCGTTTCGCTGCGTACCGTCGAATACGAGCTCAAGCATGCGCACGACCACCTGAGCGCGAGGATCGCCCATGACGAAAAATAGTTGCGGGGTCCGGCCGCCCCGTTCGTCGTATGGGGTGAAGCACCGCATCGCCCCGCGCCGCAGCACGGGCCGTGGCCCCTTGAAAGGCCGCGGCCGTGACGCATGACGCCATGACCCCGTCCCTGCACGACGACGAAACCCGTCGCCAGGCCTGGGAATGGCTTCGCCTGTTCCATTCGGGCGCGGTCAAGCCGCAGGACGCCGAACGTTTCAAGCGGTGGGTGGCGCGCAGCCACCTGCATGCCGCGGCCGTGCGGGAGGCGAAGGCGCAATGGGCCGCGCTCGGCCCGGCCTCCGCCGAGCTGCTGCGCACCAATGCCGAAGCAGCGGCCTTCCATGCACGCCACCGGCCCCGGCCGGCGCTGCCGCGCCGTGCCTTCCTCGGCGCCGCAGCCGGTGCGGCGGCCATGGCCGGCGTGGCAGGCGTGGCCGTGTTCCGCCCGCCCGCGGGGCTGTGGCCCGCACCGGGCGAGTGGGGCGCCGACTACCGCACCGCCACCGGCGAGCAGCTCGTGGTGGACCTGAGCGAGCGGGTGCAGGTCACGCTCAACACGCAGACCCGCATCCGGCGCCAGACGGCCGACGGCCAGACCACCGGCGTCGAGCTGCTCGCGGGCGAGGCGGCCTTCGACCTGCCGTCCGGGGGCCGCGGCGGGCCGGCCTTCGGCGTCGTCGCGGGCGCCGGGCGCAGCCTGGCCACGGCGGGGCGCTTCGAGGTCCGCTACCTGCACGACAAGGTCTGCGTGACCTGCATCGAGGGCGCGGTTCGCGTGGAGCACCCGGCCGGCACGCGCGAGCTCGGCGCGCGCCAGCAGACGGTGTATGACAACCGGTCGGTGAGCGGCGTGGCGCTCGTCGGCGCGGCAAGCCTCGCCGCCTGGCGCAAGGGCGCGCTGGTGTTCACCGAGACGCGCCTGTCCGACGTGCTCGACGAGATCAACCGCTATCGCCCGGGCCGCGTCGTGCTGGTGAACGCGGCCGCGCGCGACCGGCCCGTCACGGGCAGCTTCTACATTGCGTCGCTCGACCTCGCGCTGGCGCAGCTACAGCACGCCTTCGATCTGCAGGCGCGCTCGCTGCCGGGCGGGGTGGTCGTCCTGAGTTGAAAAAATAAGTTGCGGGAGAAATAAGTTGCGGGAGATGGGGTGCCCGTTCGTCGATGTGCATCGACTCAACTTTCCGGCGGAAACGACCCATGACCACACGCGGACCCCAGGGCGCAGCAACGACACCGATCCACGCGGCGCCTGCGCCGCACATCCCGCGCGGTGGGCGCTTTCGCATGGCGCCCGTGGCGCGTGCGATTGCCATCGTGGTGGTCGCCAACGGTGCGCTCGCCGATGCCCAGGCGCAGCGGGCATTCAGCGGCGCGTGGTTCGCCGGCAAGAATGCGGCGCAAAGCACCGCAACGGCCACGGGCCGCCTGCCCAACGGCATGCCGGCATCGATGCTGACCGACCCGCAGGCACAGCGCAAAGCCGACGAGCAGCTGCAGCGCTCCATCGGCAACCTGAACCTGGCCGCGCGTTCCATTGCCGCGCAGCAGGCCGCGCAGGCCGCCGCGCGCGACGCCGCAACGAACGCCGGCTCGGACATTCCCGACGGCCTGGCCGACGGCGGCCTGAAGGTCGACACCAACAGCCTCACCGCCGGCTGGCTCAATGCCCGCGCACCGGTGCAGACGGTGGCCGGCGGCCGCACCGTGGTGGGCATCGAGCAGACCGACGAGAAGGCGATCCTGAACTGGGAGCGCTTCAACGTCGGCCAGAACACCACCGTGCGCTTCGACCAGAAGGGCGGCGCCAAGCCCGACGGCACCAACGCATGGATCGCGCTGAACCGCATCAACGACCCGAGCGGCAAGCCGAGCCGGATCGCGGGGCAGATCCAGGCCGACGGCGCGGTGTACCTGGTCAACCGCAACGGCATCGTGTTCGGCGGCGGCAGCCAGGTGAACACGCGCACGCTGGTCGCCTCCAGCCTGGCGCTGTCGGACAAGCAGTTCAACCTGGGCATCAACAACCCGCAGGTGCTTGCCAACCAGGGCAACGACTTCGCGATTCCGCAGTTCGGCGAATTCACATCCATGCGGCCCGAGATCTATGGCGACTCGGGCTTCAAGCCCGGCAGCGGCGGCACGCCCGACCGCATGGGCGGCGTGGACCGCTTCGATCCCGGCGCCGCGCCGGGCGCGGTCACGGTCGAAGCCGGCGCGCGCCTTGCGGCGGCCGCGGGCGGCAAGGTCATGCTGTTTGCGCCCAAGGTGCGCAATGCGGGGCACATCGCCGCGCCCGACGGCCAGGTCATCCTCGCGGCCGGCGAGAACGTCTTCTTGAAGACCGCTTCCGCGCAGGACCCGAACGCGCCGCGCGGCCTCGATGTGGCCGCCTCGGCGGTGCCCGGCTGGGCTTTCGGCGGCGGGCAGATCCTGGGCGCACTGGGGCTGGCGCAGGTCTATTCCGACGCGCACTTCGTCTTCGGCCTGCGCGACGTGGTGCTGCCCGAGATGGCCGCACGCGCCAAGTCTGTCGGCTACGAGGTGGTCAACAGCGGCACGGTGCAGGCCGAGCGCGGCAACATCACGCTGCAGGCGCAGGACGTGCGGCAGTCGGGTGTGCTGGCCTCGACCAGCGCACTGAACAACCGCAACGGCTCGATCCTGCTGCGCGCCTGGGGGCAGGGCTCCCACATGTATGCGGACGGCGTGAACGACCTGATCAACTGGTCGGCCGGCACGCTGACCCTTGGCGAGGGCAGCATCGCGCAGGTCTTGCGCGACGCCTCCGACACCAGCGAGATCGAGGCCTCCGCGCTCGCCACGCGCTACCAGCCCGGCCGCGTGAGCCTCTTCGGGCAGCTGATCGACGTGCAGGCCAACGCCGGCGTGCTGGTGCCGGCGGGAACGATCAGGGCCGACTCGGCGACCAATCCCATCTTCACGCTGCTCCCGTACCTCAAGCCGGGCAGCCGCGGCGACGCGAGCCGCATCTACCTGGACAGCGACGCCTTCCTGAGCGTGGCCGGCCTGCAGGACATGCGTGTGGACATGTCGCGCAACTTCATCGAGGCCGAGCTGCGCATCAACGAACTGCGCGATTCGCCGCTGCTGCTCGACTCGTGGCTGCGCGGCAAGAAGGTGATCGTCGACCGCCGCATGGCCGGCGTGTTCCGCGACGGCCCGATGGCGGGCGTGCAATGGGTGCTCGGCCCCGACGGCACGACCTACATTCCCGGCGCCTGGACCGGCACGCCGCTGGCCGACGTGACGGGCTGGGTCGGCGTGGGCAAGACCGACCTGCGCGAGCTGTCGGCCGACGCGGGCAGCATCGAGCTGCGCGCGGGCGGCGCGGTGATCACGCGCGCGGGATCGATGCTCGACGTGTCGGGCGGATCGGTGCGCTACACCGACGGCATGAACACCGCGACCAAGCTCATGGGCGCCGACGGCCGCGTGCACACGATGGACCGGGCCATGCCCGAGACCGACTACATCGGCATCGCGGGCGAGTTCACGAACGCGCATGCGCGCTGGGGCGTGAAGAACACCTGGCGCACGCCGCTCATCGGCGCCAACCACAAGGAGGCCGGCTACACCGAAGGGCGCAAGGCCGGCAGCGTGAATATCCTCGCGGGCGACGCGATGGTGCTCGAGGGCGACATGCTCGGCGGCGTGGTGGTGGGCGACCGCCAGGCGCAGAAACCGGCCGCCAACCAGGGCGGCCGGCTCGAGCTGGGCGAGAACACGCCCGACGGCCGGCCGTGGTCGCCGGGCACCATCATCGTCACACACGACCCGAAGCGCCTCGCGCCCGGCTTCGACGCGAAGGCCACGCTCGGCGAAGACTTCTACCTGCCGCTCGTGCCCGACGAACCGAAGTCGCCCAAGCTGACCTTCCTGTCGGACCGCATGCTCAGCGACTCGGGCATGGGCACGATCGTGCTCAACAACATCAACGGCGACTTCGAACTCGCCGAGGGTGCCGCGCTCGACCTGTCGCCGGGCGCATCGCTCTTCGTGGCCGGCACCGAAGGCTCGACGAACGACATCCGCATCCATGGGCCAATCCGCGCCGCGGGCGGGCGGATTTCGCTCACCTCGGTCAACGGCATGCTCGAAGTGGGCGAGCACGGCCGGATCGATGCCAGCGGCCAATGGATCAACGCCTGGCGGGACGGCGCACCGCGCGGCGCCTGGGCGGTGGACGGCGGCGCGATCACGCTGAACGTCGGAGAGATCTCGGCCCACCGCGACGCCGTGTTCGACGTCTCGGGCGGCGGGCGCGCCGACCTCGGCAAGAAGGGCCTGCCCTCGCTGCGCGTCGGCGATGCGGGTTCGATCGCGCTGACCGGCGTGACGCCCGAGCTCGACCTGGGTGCGCTGAACCTGCGCGCCCATGCGGCCGGCGCGGCGGGCAGCCTGTCGATCGAGACCGCCTCGGCGGTGCAGATCGGCGGTGCATTGAACAGCGCACCGACCGACCCATCCACCGGTGACGATGCGGCAGCCGCCGTCACCCTGCTGCCGGCCACGCTCTTCGGCGAGCGCGGCTTCGGACGGGTCACCATCGCCGCGCGCGGCGAAGGCCACGGCATCGAGGTGCCCGAAGGCGTCACGGTCTCGCAGCAGGCCACGAACATCGACCTGAGCGGCTTCGCCTGGCGCGACCTGCCGAGCGGCCGGATGCTGGCCGACGTGGCGCCGCTGGGCGTGCTGCGGCCCGAAGAGCGTGCGGCGCGCACGCCCGCATCGCTGTCGCTCGGCACCGAGAACGGCCCGATCCGGGTGGCGCGCGGCGCAACGGTGCGCACCGACACCGGCGGCGCCATGGCGCTGGAGGCCGGTGGCGAGCTGGGCGCGTTGACCGTCGCTGGCCGGCTCGACGCACCGGCAGGGCGCATCGTGCTGTCGGGCGCAGAGCTCACGCTCGAGGCCGGCGGAGAACTGCTGGCGCGCGGCGCGGCGCTGATCCACGCCGACAGCACCGGCCGCCGCGTGGGCGAGGTGCGCGACGGCGGCACGGTGGAGATCCGGGCGGGCGAGCTCACGCTCGAGAAGGGCGCGCTGATCGACGTCTCGGGCGCGACCGGCACCATCGACGGCGTGCCCGACACCGGCACCAGCGGCACGCGGCTGCCGCGCAGCGTGCCGTCGATCACGCTCGACAGCAACGGCGGTCTGATCCAGATCACCGGCAAGGGCCTGGTCGAAAGCACGATGCGCGGCGCGGCGGGCGGCCCCGGTGGTGTCGGCGGCCGCATCCGCGTGAACATGATGGCGGCCTCGGGCCCGAACGGCTCGCCGCTGGAGCACCTGGAGCGCTCGCTGCCGGACCCGGACTGCTACGGCTTCTTCGTCGACGGCAACTGCAGCGACTGGAAGCAGGGCCTGGACTTCGACTGGGCGCCCGGCCTGCGCAGCTGGGGCTACGACATCGCCGGCCCGATGGTGCTGCCGTCCACGCTGCTCGCGCACCTGGCGGACAAGAAGGAACTGGTGCTGTCCGACGGCCTGGCAGCGCCGGGCGTGCCCGGCCCGCTCGACCCGGCGGCGTTCGGCCTCTCGGCCCAGACGCTGGACAGCTTTCGCGACACGCTGTTCGGGGGCGAGCTGCTGCGCGACGTGCTCCAGCAGCCGGGCCAGCACTTTGCGCTCACGCTGCGTCCGCAGGCGTTCAGGGACGGTGGCTTCGCCGACATCGCGCTGGTGACTGCCGCGCAGGGCGCCATCCGCCTCGACAACGCGCACCTCGCGCTGGGCCGCTCGATCTCGCTGCAGGGGCCGATCGTCGGGCATGCGGCCTCGTCGTCCTCGCTGCGCGCGCCCCACATCCTGCTGGCGACCACGCCCGATACCGCGGCCGTGCCCGCACCGCAGGCCCCCGGCGCGACGGGCCAATTGAGCGTCACCGGCGCGCTGATCGACATCGCCTCGCCCGACGACCCGAGCGGATTCCAGTCGGGTGTCGTCCGCATCACCGGCTTCGGCCGCACGGTGCTCGAGGCCGGCGAGATCCGCCTGGGCGGCGCGCTGCCCGCGCAGTTCGGCGAGGAGACGCGGCTCCACGTCAACCTGGACGTGGACGGCCAGCTGCAGCTCAACGCCGGTCAGGTGTACCCGGCGACCGCCATGACGGGCATCATCCGTGCCGGCGATTCGATCACCGTGGAGCGCCTCGGCGATGCGGGCGGCGCGCCGCTCTCGGCCGGCGGCAGCCTGCGCCTCGAAGCGCCGGTGATCGCGCAGAACGGCGTGCTGCGCGCACCGTTCGGCCAGATCGAGCTGGCGGCGGGCGAGCGCCTCGCGCTGGGTGCGGGCAGCCTCACCTCGGTGTCGGGCGCCGGCCTGGCCGTGCCCTACGGCACGCTGTCCAACAACGAGCATTGGCAAGACCCGTCGAAACCCGTGGACCCGGCCAATCCTTCGAGCGGCTCGCTGGTGGCGCCGCCCGAAAAGCGCATCACGCTGAAGTCGCCCGACGTGGCGCTGGCGCCGGGCGCGGTGGTCGACATCGCCGGAGGCGGCGAGCTGCATGCCTCGGAGTTCGTGCCCGGCCCCGGCGGCTCGCACGACGTGCTGAACGTGCCCGGCATGTACGCGATCCTGCCCGGACAGGCGGGCGCGGCGCCGGCCGGTGGCGCACCGGCCGGCCAGCGCGTCTGGCTGGCCGGCGGGCCGGGCCTTGCAGCGGGCTGGTACAACCTGCTGCCCGCGCGCTTCGCGCTGCTGCCCGGCGCCTTCGCGGTGCAGGCCACGGGCAAGGCATGGGGCGGCGCGCCCGCGCCCGCCACCCGCGCGCCGGACGGCAGCCTTGTCATGCAGGGCCGCGCCGGCAACGCCTACGGCGGCAACCAGGACGCGCAGGCCACGGCCTGGCGCGTGATGCCCGGCGGCACGCTGCGCCGCTACACCGAATACAACGAGGCCACGGCCAACGACTTCTTCTCGTCCGAGGCCTTCAAGCTCACGCAATACCGCCTGACGGGCCAGGACGTGGTCACGCCGCGGCTGCCGCGCGACGGCGGCGCGGTCGTTTTCGACGCGGGCCGTCGGCTGGTGCTCGACGGCACGCTGCGCTCGGCCCCCGAGGCGGGCGGGCGCGGCGGGCTGGTGGACATCGCGGGCAAGAAGATCGCCATCGTCGGCCGCGGGCAGGACGGCACCAGCCTGCAGGCCGACGGCTACCTTGTCATCGATTCGGCGAGCCTGTCGAACTTCGGCGCCGGCAGCCTGCTGGTGGGCGGCAAGCGCCAGGGCAATGCGCTCGGCCTCGAACTGGACGTGACCGCGACCGACATCGTGGTGCGCAACGACGAGGGTTACGAACTGTTCGGCCCCGAAGTCATCCTGGCGGCCAGCGAGCAGGTGGCCATCGATGCAGGCAGCCGCGTCAGCGCACGGGGCCGCGGCACCGGCGGCACCGGCAGCCTGGTCGTCAAGCCCCAGGTCGCGGCGGTCTACACCGACCCCGACGGGCAGCCGGACGACAACAACGACGGTGTGATCGACGCCAGGGACGCCGTCGACGATGTGCTCACCACGCCGGCCCGCGACTGGGGCGCGCTGGTGCGCGTGGCGACCGGCGACGCGGTCAAGGTCATCCGCGAGGGCGTGGACACCGCGCGCGGTGGGCTGGTCACCATCGGCGCGGGCGCCGTGGTCGACGGCGGCAACGCCTTGCTGATCGACGCCACGCGCACCACCGAACTGGCCGCCTCGGCGCAGATCGCAGGCGCCGACCTGTCGGTGGCGGCGGGCCGCATCGGCTTCGGCGGCGGCACCGAGGGCATGGTGCTCGACAGCGGCGCGCTCGCGCAGCTGTCGCGCTCGACGCGGCTGACGCTGCGCAGCTACTCGGACTTCGACTTCTACGGCTCGCTCGACCTGGGCGCGGCCGGCCTGAAGGCGCTGACGCTCGACGGCGCCGCCTTCGTCGGCCGCGGCGCGGGCGACGTGGTGATCCGGGGCGAGGGCATCGCGCTCGCCAACAGCGGTGGCGGTGCCACGGCCGGGGGCGGCACCGGCGCAGGCGGCTTCACATTGGACGCGGCCACGCTGGTGCTGGGCGCCGGACAGAAGAGCTTCTCGGGCTTCGGCAGCGTGACGCTCACGGGCCGCGAAGGCATCGTCGGCGAGGGCGTGGGCGGCATCGACACCGGCGCCGCACCGCTCACGCTGAACACGCCGCTGCTCACCGGCCGCGGCGGCGCGGTGCAGACCATTGCCACCGGCGGCGCGCTGCAGGTGCTCGCATCCCCGGGGAGCGCGTCTCCATCGGTCGACCTGCAGGACAGCCTGGGCCTGCGCCTCGGCCTCACCGGCCGCAGCATCGTCTTCGGCGGCCGGGCCGTGGCGCTGGGCGGCAACATCGACATGACCGCGACCGGCGGCAGCCTGGTCGTGGCCGACGGCGCGCTGATCGACGTGGGCGGCTTCGCGAAGCAGTTCTTCGACGTGAGCGAATACGCCGATGCGGGCCGCATCAACCTGTCGGCGGTGGGCGGCGACGTGCGGCTCGACGCGGGCGGGCAACTGAACCTGGCGGCGCACCCGGGCGGCGGCGACGCCGGCACCCTGAGCCTCGCCGCGTCGGGCGGCGGAACGGTCGTGCTCGACGGACGGATCGCGGCGCAGGCCGGTGCCAATGGGGGCCGGGCCGGTAGCTTCGCGCTCGACATCGAGGCGCTGCCCGACTTCGCCGGCTTCAGCCAACGGCTGAACGACGCCGGCTTCAACCGGTCGCGCCAGTTCCGCATCCGCCAGGGCGACGTGGTGCTGGGCGGTCTGACGACGGTCGAGGACTTCGGTCTGACGGCCGACCGCGGCAGCATCGACATCGCCGGCACGGTGGATGCGCGCTCGGCCTATGGCGGCGCCATCCGCATCACCGGCGGCAACGGCGTGGCGATGCAGACCGGCGCACGGCTTCTGGCCGGCGCCACCGGCAGCCTCGGCAACGGTCGCGTCACGCTCGAAGCGGCCGGCGGGCAGCTCGACCTGCAGGGCGGGCTGATCGACGTGGCCGGCAACGAAGGCGGCAAGGTGCGCCTGCGGGCGCGGCAGAACGCTGCGCACGACGACCTCGCCGTGGCCGCGCTGCGTGCCACCGTGGCCGGCGCACGCTCGGCGGTGCTCGAAGGCGTGAGCGTCTACGACGTGGAGGACTACGACGGCGCCACGGTCGACTCGGTCAAGGCCGACGCGATCGCGGATGCCGGCCGCTTCCGTGCGGCATCGGCCGCGGTGGCCGCGCGCCTGGGCACCGGCCTGGCGGTGATGCCGGGCATCGAGATCCGCAGTGCCGGCGACCTGGCGCTGAACGGCGACTGGAACCTCTACAGCGATTTCGCCGGCGCGCGTGAAGGCGCGCTGACCCTGCGCGCGGGCGGCAACCTGGCCATCCACGGCCACCTGAGCGACGGCTTCGATGCCGCGGACCGCAGCGGCCTGCTGCAGGCCGGCGCGTCGTGGAACCTGCGGCTGGTGGCGGGCGGCGAACTCGGCTCGGCCGACGCGCTGGCGCTCAAGCCGCTGGCGGCGCAGGCCGCGGGCAAGGGATCGATCGTGGTTGGCACGGCCAACACGGCGGTGCCGTCCGAGGGCGAGCCGGCGCCCGACAACGGCGCGGGCAAGCAGGTCCGCACCGGCACCGGCGACCTCGACGTGCGCGCGGGCCGCGACCTGGTGCTGGCGCACAAGGAATCGGTGGTCTACACCGCTGGACGCCGCGACACCACCGCGTGGAGCGACTTCACCACCGCCAACCCGAACGCGCGCTACGGCGTCGAGGGCGGCAACCTCGCCATAGGCGCGCAGGGCAGCATCGAGGCCGCGCCGTCGGACCAGCATTTCACCGAGTGGCTCAACCGCCAGGGCAACCTCAACGAAGAGCGCTACTTCGGCGTCTACACCAACAACGAGTACGGCGTGCTGCCCGACGGCAGCTACGGCCTGATCCAGCATGCGCCGGAGCAATCGAGCTGGTGGGTCAACCATGGGCAGTTCCAGCAGGGCGTGGGCGCGCTGGGCGGCGGCAACGTCAGCGTCGATGCGGGCGGCGACCTGCGCAACCTGCTGGTCGCGCTGCCGACACACATGCGCATGCGCGGCGGCCGCTCCGCGAGCGAAGCGATGGCGATGGAAGTGCGCAACGGCGGTGCCATGACGGTGACTGCCGGCGGCGCGATCCGCGGCGGCCAGTACTACGTGGCGCGCGGCGCGGGCGACATCCGCGCCGGCGAGACGGCGGTTGGCCGCACCGTGGTGCTGACCCGCGACGACAGCAACGGCGGCACCACCACCACCGACTACACGGTGGCGCCGGTGCTCGCGCTCGGCGACGCCACGCTGAGCCTGCGCACCGCGGGCGACCTGCGCCTGCAGTCGGTGATCGACCCGCTGCTCGTGACCTACGGCGAAGGCCTGCGAAACGACGGCCAGCTGCTGAACTACGGCGCCTACATGAGCGGCTACACCGACCGCAGCGCGCTCAAGCTGGTGTCGACCGGCGGCGACATCACCTTCGTGAACCGCGCGACCTTCATCTTCCGCGACCTGCGGCTCAACAGCTTCGACACCGACACGCTCGTCGGCTTCGGCGGCAACCGGTATCCGGCGCGGCTCTCGGCGGCCGCGCTGAACGGCGGCCTCAGCATCGAAGGGCCGTTGCACGTGCTGCCGGGCACCACGAACGACGTCACGCTGGTGGCGAAGAACGACATCCGCTTCGACCGCGGCCAGCTCGCCATGGCCTACGCCACGCCCGCGATGATGCCGTCCGGCTTTCTGCCGGGGGGCTCGAACTCGCCGTTCAACCAGGTCGACCTGGACCGCCTGCTCGAGAACATGATCAACTGGCCGGGCGCCTCCTACATCCGGGACCCGTACCTGCGCGAAGTCGGCAACCCCGACGTGCTGCCGCTCGCCAACGACTTCGAGCCCAGCCGCATCTATGCCTCGCAGGGCTCGATCATCGGGCTGGACCTGAGGGCCAACGAGCAGACCTGGGTGCGCGCGGGCACCGACATCCGCGGCGTTCGCGTGGCGGGGCGCAACCTGCGCGCCTCCGACGTCACGCTGCTGGAGGCGGGCAACGACATCCTCGCGGTGGAGCGCGTGGCGGCGCTCAACACCGACAGCCAGATCGGCCAGGGCCTGACCGGCAACATCGAGATGCAGGGCCCCGGCACGCTGGTGCTGGCCGCCGGCCGCGACCTGTACGCCGACAACCTGCAGGTCCAGACGCTGGGCAACCAGCGCTACGACGCGAACAACCGCGCGATGCCTGACACGCAGGTCAACGGCCTGCCCGAGCAGGGCGCCGCGATCACCGCGATGGCCGGGCTGAACAGTGCGGTCGGCTACGACGCGATGGCCCGCGCCTACCTCGACCCGGCGGCCGTCGCCTCGATGCCCGAGTACCTGAAGACCCGCACCGAAGACGGCACGGTGCTGCCGCTGCACCTGGTCGACCAGCTCGAAGTGCGCGCGGGCGGCCAGGAGAAGACCGTGCGGCGCGGCCTCGTGTCTTACATGAAGACCATGACCGGCGAGACGCTCGCGCCGCTGGACGCGTGGGCGCGCTTCCAGCAATTGCCGCAGCTCGCGCAGCAGCAGTTTCTGCGGCAGGTCTACCTGCTCGAACTGCGCGAAGCGGGGCGCGACCAGAACGAGCCGGGCGCTGGCGGCCTGCCGCGCAACGGCGGCTACAACCGCGGCCATGCAGCCATCAAGACGCTGTTCCCGGGCGACAGCTGGAAGGGCGACGTGGCGGCGAACACCCTGATGCTGCGCACCCAGGCCGGCGGCGACATCAACGTGCTCACGCCCGGCGGCGGCCTGCAGGTGGCCGCGCTCGGCGCCACGGTGCCGGCCGGCTACGGCCTGGTCACGCTGGCTTCGGGGCACATCGACATCTTCGCGCGGGACGACGTCACCGTGAACCAGTCGCGCATCCTGTCGTTCGTGCCCGAGGTGACGCAGGAGGGCAGCGACCAGATCATCTGGTCCACCATCGGCGACATCGATGCGGGCCGCGGCTCGAAGACGCTGCGCGTGCCCTCGGCACCCGAAGTGGTGACCGACCTCGACGGCACGACCGTGGTCCGCGAGAAATCGGACATGAGCGGCAGCGGCATCGGCACCGTGGGCGACGGCGACGTGGACCTGGTCGCGCCGGGCGGCACGGTGAACGCGGGCGATGCGGGCCTGCGCGTGGCGGGCAACCTCAACATCGCGGCGCTGCAGGTGCTCAACGCAGACAACATCCAGGTCAAGGGCGAGACCAAGGGCCTACCGGTGATCGCGGCGGTGAACATCGGCGCGCTCACCAATGCGAGCGCCGCGGCAGCGCAAGCCACGGCCGCGGCGCAGGACGTGGTGCAGCGCGAACGCGCGGCCGCGCGCCAGGCGCTGCCCTCGGTCTTCACGGTGCGCGTGCTCGGCTTCGGCAACGAGCCGGCATCCGGCGGCGCCGACGCCTCGCCGCCTGCGCGCGGGCTGCCAGCGGGTGCATCGGCCAGCAACTACGACGCGCGCAGCCCGGTGCAGGTGGTGGGCATGGGCCCGAACATCGACCCCGCGCACTGGGCCGAGCTGAGCAGCGACGAGCTTCGCCGCCTGCGGCAGGACCGCTGAGAGGTTCACGCCATGGCATCGATTGCCCTTTGCGAACTGCAGCAGCCATCGCCCGCGGCCGACGAAGCGGCCAACGAGCCGCTCGACGAGGCGCAGCGCCGCCTTGCGCTGCGGGCGTTTCTTGCGGCCAACTACGACGCGCTGCGGCGCAGGCTGGTCCACCACCTGGGCTGCGCCGACATGGCGAGCGAATGCCTGCACGATGCCTGGCTGCGGCTGGGCCACCTGGAGGTGCGATCGCCGGTGCAGAACCCCAGCGCATACGTCTACCGCATGGCCTGCAATGCGGCCATGGACCGCATGCGCAGCAACCGCTCGTGGCAGTACACCAGCGCGGACGCCGACGGCGAGATCGAGCACCTGGCCGACGACACGCCCGGCCCCGAGCGCATCGCCGAGGCCCGCTCCGACCTCGCGGCCGTGCAGCGCGCCATCGACCGCCTGCCGCGCCGCCATCGCTCGGTGCTGGTCGCGCTGCGCATCGACGAGATGACCCGCGACGAGGTCGCCAGCCGGTACGCGCTGTCGCTGCGTGGCGTGGACACCGCGCTGCGCCAGGCGCTCGACTACTGCGCCGGCAACGCCGGTCAACAGGCGCTCGCAGGCGTCAGCGCGGCAAGGCGCGCGCTGCGCCCAGGGCGCGGATTTTCATGAAGTTTTGGTGACAAACCGCAGTCCGGTGCGGCGCGGACCGTCTCCTTGAGAGTCCGCGCAACCGCGTGCGCCGCAGGTGCGGCGCGCGTTGCGTCGGGCTTCCTTCCTGAAAGACCGCGATGACTGCTGCTGTTGCTTCGACACCTGCGCCCCCACGAGGCCGCCTGCGCCGCGCGCTGGGCTGGCTGGGCCTGGGGCTCGCCAGCGCCGCCGTGGCAGCGCAGACCCAGCCGCACCAGCAGCAGGTGCCGCAACACTGGGTGAGCTACGCCACGCGTGCAAGCAGCCAGCTGCAGTCGTCGCTCAGCGACCCGGACGACGACACAGTGGTGCGCCTGCACACCGCGATGCAGTCGCGCATGCGCGACGAAGGCCGTGCCGTGCCGCCCGCACCGTTCGTGGTGCGCGTCTGGGTGGGGCCGACCGGCCGCATCGACCGCGTGGCCTTCGACCCGCTCGGCGACGCGCAGGCCGACACCGACCTGCGCGCGGTGCTCACGGCGAAGCCCTTGGCCGAACCGCCGCCACGCGACATGCGCCAGCCCATGGTGTTGCAGCTCACGCTGCGTCTCGTGTCGCACACCTGAGGCGAGGCCAAGGGCCCGGCCGGGCTCAGCGGCCGTTCATCAGGGGCGACGAGGGCACCACCGGCGGCGGGCGCTGCGGATGGACCGACGTGCCGAAGGTGTTGCCCATGCGGTGGCCTGTCGCTGCGCGGTTGAACAGCCCAAGCTGGTTGGATGGCCGCTGCACGATGGCTTCCGACGCCATGCCCGGGTGTGCATCGCCGGTGCCGCGCTGCGGCGCTGCCGGGCTGAGCTTCTGCGTGAGGCAGGCGTAGGAGGGCGTGCGCTCCCCGTTGACCACGACCTCGACGCAGCTGTCGGGTGCCTGTGCTGCTGCGCCGGCGCAGAGGCCGCACAGCGCGAGGGCCGGGAAAAAGCCCTGCAGGAATTCCATGCGCATGGGCGCCTCCATTGGACGGAACCCTGCAGTGTGCGCTGGGTGCAAGTCAGGAGAAAGACGGCCGCGCGCCCCTTGTTCGTAGCGTCCGGCGAACACGCCCGCGAAGGTCCGCGCACCAGAGATGACTTCCGGCACTTCCGCGTGCCGGGTGCTTCGTTAACATGTTTAGCAATGCGACCCGAAACGACCCTGTCTTCCCTTGCGGCCCCGCACGCCGACACCTTTCCACCGCTGGCACGACCGCGCGCGATCCTGGTCGTCGACGACCACGATCTGGTTCGCCTGGGCGTGCGTGCGCTGGTGCAGTCGCAGGCCGCCGATCCGGCGTCGGCCACCGAGGTCTTGGAGGCCGACACCCTGGCCAACGCGCTGTCCCTCTATGCGGCTGCGGAGGACGCGATCGGGCTCGTGCTGCTCGACCTCGCCTTGCCCGACACGCAAGGCCTCGAGGGCCTCATCGCGTTTCGCACGCGCTTTCCCTCGGCTCGCATCGTCGTGCTCTCCGGTACCGTCGACACGACGCAGTCGCGCGGCGCGCTGGACCACGGCGCGGTCGCCTTCCTGCCCAAATCGGCCGACCTCAACGAGGTCGTGAGCTTCATCCGCGCCTGCGGCCTGCTCGACGTGCAGAGCGCCGCCATCGGGCTGGCGGCGGCAGCGGGGCCGGTGTCGCCCACGCCGCCGGCCGAACGGACCGAGGCCCTGGAGCAACTCTCGCCGCGGCAGCTCGAGGTGCTGCAATGGCTGCTCGAAGGCAAGGCCAACCGCGAGATCGCGCAGCTCGCCCATCTGAGCGAAGGCACGGTGAAGAACCATGTCTCGACCTTGCTGCTGCTGTTCGGCGTGCGTTCGCGGGCGCAGCTGATCAGCCAGCTGCGCTGAGGCCGCGGCCCGTGGGCAAGCCTCTCCCCGCCCGCAGTGCGGGCAACGCCGGCGACGACGCGCTCGATCAGCGCGTACTGCGCGAGCACGTCGCTTCGGTCTACTACATCTACAACGCCACGCTGATTTCCAGGGTCGTGTTCATCCTGGTGCTCGGCGGCTTCCTGTACCTGCAGCTGCGCGATCCCGCGGTGATCGCCTTCGTCGGCCTGCACCTCGCGCTGTACGGCTACCTGGCGCTCGCACCGCGCTGGACGCCGGCGGCGCCGGCCGCCGACAGCCCGCAATGGGTGCGGCGCATCACGGTCGCGGTCACGCTCATGGGCCTGGCCGACGCCATGGCACCCTGGCTCTTCGTGCCCGCAGGGAACATCGCCGTGACCGCGGTGCTAATGGTGGTGATGCTCGGCAACTGCGCGCGCGCGGTGCAGTCGCTGCGCCCGCTCACGGTCGCCATGTACGGCCACACGCTGCCGATGCTGGTCGGGCTCATCGCTGCACTGATCGTGCACGGCGGCGGGGTGCACTGGTTCCTTGCCGCCTTCGCCACGATCAACCTCGCGCTGATGCTGCGTGTCGGTGTGCGGGAGCACCGGCAGCTGACCGACGCGCTGCTGCTGCGCTTCGAGAACGAGGCACTGGCCGCGCGCCTGAGCGAACAGGTCGCGGCCACCGAGCGCGCGAGCGCCGAGAAGACGCGCTTTCTCACCACCGCCAGCCACGACCTGCGCCAGCCGCTGCACGCCGTCGCTCTGTTCGGCGCCGCCCTCGAGAGTGCGCTCCAGAACCGGCCCGAGGGGCGCAACGCCGAGCGCCTGATGCGCGCGGTCAACGCGCTGGGCAAGTCGCTCGACACCATGCTCGACGTGTCGCGCCTCGACGCCGGCGTGGTCACGCCCGCATTCCAGCCCGTGCAGATCGATGCATTGCTGCTGTCGCTCAACCATGTGTTCTCGGCGCAGGCCGAGCAGAAGAACCTGCAGTTGCGCTTGCGCGCCAGCGGCCTCTGGGTGCACAGCGATCCGCAACTGCTGGCGCGCATGCTGTCGAACCTGATCGACAACGCCATCAAGTACACCCAGCGCGGTGGCGTCGCGGTAACGGCGCGCGCGTTCGGCCGCACGGTGCGCATCGACGTGCTGGACACCGGCGCGGGCATCGCACCCGACCAGCGCGACCGGATCTTCGAGGAGTTCTACCAGGTCGGCAACACGGGCCGGGATCGTGCGCGCGGCCTGGGCATCGGCCTGTCGATCGTGCAGCGCCTGTCGCGCCTGCTCGGTCATCCGGTCGAACTGCATTCGCGGCCAGGGCGCGGCAGCCGATTCCGCATCTCGCTGCCGCTGGCCGAAGCCCGCGCCCGTGTCGCGCTGGCCGCGCGTCCGGCCGGTCGCCTGCCCCGGCGCGTGCTGCTGATCGACGACGAGGCCGACATCCGCGAAGCCATGACCGTGCTGCTGCGCGCGTGGTCCATCGAGGTGATGGCGGTCTGCGACGAACAGGCCGCCGTGGACGCACTCAGCCGCGCCCAGGTGCCTTCGCAGCAGGTCGACTTGTTGATCTGCGACTACCGCCTTCCCGAAGGCGTCAACGGGCTCGACGTCGGCCTTCGCCTGCACCGGCGCTTCGGCATCGAACGGCCCCTGCTGCTCATCACCGGCGAGACCGCGCCAGAGCCCTTGCGGCATGCGCGCGAAGCGGGCGTCCCGATGCTGTTCAAACCGGTCAACGTCGCGGCGCTGCGGCGCGCGCTCACCGCCGAAACATGACTTTCGGCACTGTCAAATCCAGCGCGCACCGCTTAACTTTCGGGCCCGCCCGGCAAGGGCATTTCTCTCCTGAAAGTTCTCCATGAAAAGCAGTCTGTGGATCGCGGCGACCGCCGTCGTTTTGAGCGCATGCGGTGGCGGCGGTGGTGGTGGCAACGGCATCGGACTGATGCCTGTCCCGGCCCCAGCCCCTGCGCCGGCGCCAGCCCCCGCACCGGCCCCCGCGCCAGCACCGGCGCCCGCTCCGGCCACGCAAACCATCAGCTACCAGGCCCTGCCGGCCAGCCCGTCTTTCCTCTCGCAGCTGAGCGCCGAAGGTGCCAACGGCTGGAACTACGTCAGCGGCATCATCTACACCACCGGCACGACGACCTACGACCTCTCCGTGTTGTTCGCCAAGAGCCACACCACGACCTACAGCTTCGAACTTCCGCCCAACGCGGGCACGGCCGCCGAACTGCAGCAGCAGCTCGACGCGCAGGGGGCGCGCGGCTTCAGCTATGCCGGCCCCGACACGCGGGGCGCCATCTACCGCAAGGACAACGGCAGCAGCTCGACCTACAGCTACCGCGTGCTGCCGGAGCCGGCCGGCAACACCATCGCCGGACTGCTGGCGCAAGACAAGGCGCAGGGCGCAGAGGGCTACTACCACCTCGGCAGCTCGCTGATCGTCGGCAGCGAAACGGTGCGCATCTTCCAGAAAGACTCGCAGAGCACCGCTAGGTACGACGTCGAAGTGCTGCCCAGCGCCACGACCGATGCCGAATTCATGGCACAACTCGAAGCCCAGGGCGCGCGCGGCTTCCGCTTCAAGAGCGACTACATCTTCGGCAGCGAAGGCATGCGCGCCCTCTATGAAAAGGACACGACGCAATCCGCCACCTTCAGCTACGCCGCATTGACGAGCGCGGCGAACGCGAACGATCTGGTCGCGCAGGCCAACGCCCAGGGGGCGAACGGCGCGGTGCTGATCGGCGACCTGGGTCTGCCGAGCGGCGAGATCAAGACGCTCTATGTCACGCCGTCCGCCTGCAGCGGGCTGCTGTGCGGCGTGCGCAGCGCTTTCGGGTTCTGAGCTGCGCATTGCTTCGCGACATCCTGCGCACCTGAAGCGCTTCACGCGAACCGCCAGCGGTGCTGGCGGGCCTGGCGATGCTCGCGCGAACTGCATCGTGGTGGTCGAGCGCGGCGCCGCCTGCATGAACGCGATAACGCGCGAGCGGGCGCTGATGCAGTCCGGTGAGATGCGCCAGGGTCCATCTTCAGGTCATCTCCAAGGTAGTCAAAGAAGCCGAAGCACGGAGACGCTATGGCGGAGTCAACCATTGCTGCCAAGGGCGCTGAGCTGTTAAGAACTTAACCAGCCTTGAAGGCTCGCGTCGACACACTTGGGACACCTCAACTCGAAACAGGGTGTTCTCGTGGCCGTATACGTTGTTGCGCAACTGAAGTTCAAGGATCGGCCGGCCTACGACCGCTACCAATCAGCCTTCGGCAGTGTCTTTCGAGCGTTCGCAGGCCAGGTCCTCGCCGCCGACGAAAGTCCGAAGGTGGAGGAGGGGGACTGGACGGGCGACAAGGTCGTGGTCCTTTCGTTCCCCGATGAACCGGCCTATCGCGCATGGGCGGAATCGCCGGCGTATCAAGCGATCGCGCGCGACCGCCGAACGGGCGCCGACTGCGTGGTTCTGCTGCTGAGGGGCGTTCGCACATGAGCCGGCGTGTCGTACAGGTGGGCAAACCTTGGGAGAGCGCTGTTCGGTTCTCCCTGGGCGTCGTGCATTCGGGACAGACCTTGCATACGGCGGGCGTGACGGCGCGCGATGCCGACGGGCAGGTCGTGGGGGAGGGCGACATCCGGGAACAGACCGCGCAGTGCTTTCGCAACCTCGGCGACATCCTCGATGCGGCAGGCGCGCGCTGGGAAGACGTGGTCAAGTACACGCTCTACACGACCGACATCGAGCGCTTCCACAACGAGACACTCGAGCTCAGAGCACCGTACTTCGCAGGCAGGCCGGCCGCCACGCTGCTGGAGGTGTCGCGGTTGATCGACCCGCGCATGCTGGTCGAGATAGAGGCGGTGGTGCATCTGCCGCAGCAGGCACCATGAGCGAGGCGCAAGTCGATGCGGGCGCGTTCCTGCGCCGCGAGACCGATGACCTGCTGTCGGCGTGCACGGGCTGCGCCCGGTGCGTCGAGGTGTGCCCGGTGGTGCCGCATGGTGCCGCATCAGGCGCTGATCCGCGCCAGGTGATCGGCGGTGTCCTGGACCTGTTGCGCGAAGGGCAGGCCCCGGAGGCGGCCTCGGCGGACTGGTTGCACGGCTGCAACGGATGCGGCGACTGTGTTCCCGCATGTCCTGAAGGCGTCAATCCCCGCCGCCTGCTGATGCTGGCCAGCATGCACGACGCCGCAAGGGAAAGCCGGACGCCGCAGCTGTTCAGGCGCATGGCACGCTCCATCAAGCTGATGATCGCCATGCAGCTGCTGCCCCCCGACTACGCACGCCTGTTCAAGCCGGTGCGTCCCCGCAAGTCGCAGATGGTCTTCTACACCGGCTGCAACGCGCTGCGCACGCCCAATCTGCTGTTCAACACCATGGCGGTCCTGGACGCCCTGGAGGTGGACTACGAAGTGGCCGGCGGTCCCTCGTCCTGCTGCGGCGTCATCGCCTCCAAATGGCAGGGCGAAGTGCAGGTGGGGGGACGTGTCACGGCGCACACGCTCAGCCGTTTCGGCGCATTCGAACCGGAAAAGGTTCTGAACTGGTGTCCGACCTGCGACCTTCATCTGAACGAAACCCTGCACGGCTTTGCGCCGCGCACGTACGACTTCGATCACGTGACGTCCTACTTCGTGTCGCGCGCCGACCGGCTGAAGGCGCTCTTCGTGCACCGGATACCGCGACGCGTGGTGCTGCATGCCCATCATGGCGTGCCCGAGGTCGGCCGCAACGTCGAGGCATTGTTGCGCGCGATCCCGGGGCTGGAGGTGGTCGAGACGGTGCTGGAGTCGTCCTACACCTGTGGCGGTTCCGGCTGCTCCAAGACGCCGACGCTGCAGGCAGAGGAGCACCAGTACCTCGTGGACCGCGTGAGGTTCCACAAGGCCGACGCGCTGGTCACGCTCTATCACGGCTGCCACATGGCCTTCATCGGCCTGGAGCGCACCGAAGCCTTCGAGGTGGTGAACTTCACCGAGCTTCTCGCCCAGGCATTGGGGCAGGCGCCGCACCCGGACCGGTTGAAGGCGTTGCGACACCTGGAGGACTGGAAAGCCATCGTGGAGGCATCGCAGCCATTGCTGCAGAAGAACGGGCTGTCCGTCGACAGCGAATGGCTGGAGCGCCACGGCGCGGAAATCTTTGCGGTCTCCGAATTCAAGGGCGGACTGGACTGCCTGGCCCACGAGGCGCCGCAGGGCGACCCGGAAAGCGCCGTCCATGCGCCCCATCCCGCGACAACCGAAGGTACCCCATGAAGAACTCGATCCGACTCATGCTCGCACTGGCCGCCACGGCCTGTGCCGTATTGCCCTTGCGCGCGCAGGAGACGTTCCCGTCCCGACCGGTGCGCATCGTGGTGCCGTTCACCGCTGGCGGGCCGACCGACGTTCTCGCCCGCATGCTGGGCGAACGCTTGTCCGAGAAGTGGAAGCAGCCCGTGGTGGTGGAGAACCGCGCTGGCGGAGGCTCCACCATCGGCACCAACCTGGTCGCCAAGGCGCCCCCGGACGGACACACCATCGGCATGGTGGTCATGGCCCATGTGGTGAATCCGGCCATCCGAAGCGACTTGCCCTACGACACGCTGGGGGACCTGGCCGGCCTGAGCCAGATCACCACCTCGGCATGCGTTCTGGTCGCCCATCCGTCGCTGCCGGCCAACAGCGTGGGCGAGCTGATCGCGCTTTCCAGGACCCGGCCCGACTCCCTGAGCTACGCCACGCCAGGCGCCGGTACGCTGAACCACATGTCCGGCGCATTGCTGAACGCGATGGCCGGCACCGACCTGCTGCATGTGCCGTATGGCGGCAGCGCGGCCGCGCATGCCGACGTGCTCAGCGGGCGGGTTCCCCTGATGTTCGATGTCTGGGCGCCTGTGAAGGAGTACGTCCGCGCGGGCAGGCTCAAGGTGCTTGGCATCACGCTGAAGGAGCGGATGGCCAGCGACCCCGCGTACCCTGCGATTGCAGAGACGGTGCCGGGCTTCGAAGTGGTGTCCGCTTTCGGCATGGTCACCTCGAGCAAGGTGCCGCGGCCGCTGATCGACAAGCTCGGTGCGGACATCGCGGCGGTCGTGAAAGAGCCGGCTTTCGCGGCGAGGGTGCGGGATTTCGGGATGGAGCCGGTGGGCAGCAGCCCTCAGGAATACGACCGGTTCATCCGCTCGGAGGTCTCTCGTTGGTCCCGGGTGGTACGGGAAAGCAACATCAAGGTTCAGTGAGCTCCGCATGACCGCAATCACCACTCAGCGCGTCACGTCCGTGCGCCACTGGAACGACACCCTGTTCAGCTTCACCACCACGCGTGCACCCGGACTGCGATTTCGCAATGGCCATTTCGTCATGGTGGGGCTGCCGGTAGCGGGAAGGCCGCTGATGCGCGCCTACAGCATCGCCAGTCCGAACCACGCGGAGGAGCTTGAGTTCCTCAGCATCAAGGTGCGCGATGGCGCGCTGACTTCGCGGCTGCAGCACCTGAACGCGGGCGACGAGGTGCTGGTGGGGAGCAAGGCGGTGGGCACGCTGGTGCTCGACGACCTGCGACCGGGCCGCAACGTCTACCTGCTGGCCACCGGCACGGGTCTTGCCCCGTTCATGAGCCTCGTGCGCGACCCCGAGATATACGAGCGGTTCGAGCGCGTGGTTCTGGTGCACGGCGTGCGGTACGTGAGCGAACTGGCGTACGCAGAAGAGCTGCAGTCGCGCCTGCCTGGCGACGAGTACCTGGGCGAGCATGTTTCACGCGGCCTCGTGTACTACCCGACCTGCACCCGAGAGCCATTCAAGGTGACGGGCCGCATACCGGCGCTGATTCGCAGCGGACAACTGTGCCGGGACCTGGGGCTGCCCCCGCTGTCGCCCGAGCGCGATCGGGTGATGGTGTGCGGAAACCCGCCTGCTTTGGCAGAAATCCGCGCCGAGCTGGACGCCCGTGGGTTCGAAGCGTCGCCCTGCACCGGCGAGATGGGCGACTACGTCTTCGAGCGGGCATTCGTCGACAAATGAGCTACGTCGTCACCGAGGCCTGCATCCGGTGCAAGTACACCGATTGCGTCGCGATCTGCCCCGTGGATGCGTTCCGTGAAGGGCGCAGCATGCTGGTCATCGATCCGGCGGTCTGCATCGACTGCGGCGTGTGTGAGCCCGAATGCCCTGCCGGGGCCATCGCGTTCGACATGGATGCCGCGCCACGCTGGCGCGATCTGAACCGGCGGCTCGCGGCCGAGTGGCCGGTGATCACGAGCCCCAGGCCTGCGCCACCGGACGCCGAGCGCTTCCGGGACGAAGCCGACAAGTTCGATCGGTATTTCGACGGGGCTGCGGCATAGTGAGCGGCAATGGAACAACAGCGGATCGACCCCAAGTGGAACCAGGCGCTGCACGGTCTGAGCCATGCAGAGGCGGAGGCCGTGCACGGCCTCATGCGTGCGCGCTCCTATGCGCCTCGCTCACTGATCTTCAGCCAGGGCGAACCCAGCGATACGCTGGTGGTGGTACGCAACGGGCGTGTGCGCCTGTTCATCACCTCGCCCGAGGGGGACGAGTTCACGTTCAGCATGCTCACGGGCGGCAGCATCCTCGGGTTGGCCGCAGCCGTGCTGCAGCGCCCCCGCATTCTGTCGGTGGAGGCGGCCGGGCCTGTGGATGTGTCCATTCTGTCCACCTTCGACTTTGCGGCCTGCCTGGAACGGATTCCCCGCTTCTCGCACAACATCACCCGCCTGCTGGCCCTGCTGGCGGTGGAGAACATCGAGCGCAGCGCGCCGCTGGTGCTCGATTCAGCCTCGCAACGGCTCGGGCGCATTCTCGTGGCCTTGGCCACCCGCACGCCGGGGGGCAAGCAGGCCGTGCACGATCTCACTCACGATGACCTCGGAAAGATGATCGGCGCGAGTCGGACCTGGGTGAGCCTGACGCTCGCGGACTTCGAACGCCGCGGTCTTGTGAACCGCCAGCCAGGTTGCATCGCGATCCTGGACCCGGCCGGATTGACGCGCTGAGCGCGCCCGAGGCGCTTGCACAACCCATGGAGGCAACTGAATGAAATTCGCGACCTACCGCGACGGCTCGCGCGACGGGCAATTGGTGCTGGTAACCAAACGGCTGGACAGGGCCGTGTTCGTCGCAGACATTGCACAGACGCTGCAAGGGGCGCTGGACCGCTGGATGGCGGTCGAACAGGATCTGAAGCTGCGGGCCTCACAGCTGGAAGCCGGACGACTGGCGGGGGCATTCCCGTTCCAGGCATCCATGTGCATGGCGCCGCTGCCGCGCGCCTACCAATGGGCAGACGGCTCAGCCTATCTGCATCACGTCGAATTGGTACGCAAGGCCCGGGGTGCGGCCATGCCGCCCGAACTCTACAGCGACCCCCTCATGTACCAAGGGGCCAGCGACGGCTTTCTCGGACCCAACGAGGACATGGCGTTCGACAGCGCTTCATGGGGCATCGACTTCGAAGCCGAATTGGCGCTGGTGCTGGGAGACCTGCGCGCGGGCGCAACGACCGAAGAGGCATCCAGCGCGGCGCGACTTGCGGTCCTCGTCAACGACGTCTCGTTGCGCGAGCTGATCCCCGCCGAACTGGCAAAAGGTTTCGGCTTCGTTCGCAGCAAGCCGGCATCGGCGTTCGCGCCCGTGGCGGTCACGCTCGATGAATTCAGCACCGCGTGGGATGGGCAGCGCCTGCACCTGAATCTGGCTGTCTGGCGCAACGAGGAACAGGTGGGGAGTCTCCGCAGCGGCGACGATATGCATTTTTCGTTCGCTGAACTCGCCGCGCACCTTTGTTGCACGCGCACCGTCTGCGCCGGCACATTGCTGGGCGCCGGGACCGTCTCCAACCGCCGAGCCGACGCGGGATATGGCTGCATCGCGGAGCAGCGGATGCGCGAGGTGCTGGAGGGAGGAGAGCCTGTCACTCCCTATCTGCGGGATGGCGAGACCGTGCGGATCGAAGCCTTCGACGCAAGCGGCCATACCGTTTTCGGCGCGATTCAGCAAAGGGTCGCAGCACCCCGATAAGGGGTGGTGCCAGAGAACGGTCAACGCTGCCGAAGTTGGCCGCTGTCGCGCGTCTGGGCATAGCCGAGGAAAGCTCGCAACTGGGGAGGTCGCACCGGCTTGATGATCACGGGCAGAGCTGCCGCGCGCGCCGTCATCAAAGTGACGCTGGCGACGTCGCCAGTGATGATCACCGCGGGCAGCCCGGGGTCCTCGAGTGCTGTGCGCAGGGCTTCGATGGCATCGATGCCACTCGCCTGCAGGCCAAGCCGCAGATCCACCACCAGTGCGTTCGGACGAAAGCCTGTTTCCAGCAAGCCCAGCGCGCCCGCCATGTCGCTCGCAGCGCGGACCTCGGTGCCCCAGGAAGCCAGCAGCCCTTGCAGCGCCTGCCGCGAACTCTGGTCGTCATCGACCACCAGCACGCGCGCCGCCAACGCAGTGCTCGATGATGCGGCGAGCCGCTCGGCATCGTCCGGCCGGCCGCCTTCGGCGACGTCGGCCATCGGCACCTGCACTTCGAAGACGCTGCCTTGCCCCTGCAGGGACCGCACGGTCACCCCCAGGCCGAGCAGTTCGCTCAAGCGCTTGACGGTCGCGAGGCCGAGGCCGTAGCCCAGGCGGCGGTCGCGCGCGGGGTTATCGATTTGATAGAACTCGTCGAAGATGTGCGGCAGGTGCTCGGGCGCGATGCCGATCCCTGTGTCCTCGATGGCCAGGCGCAACCGGCCGTTGCCACCGGAATGGCTCCCGATGATCCGCACCGTGCCGCTGCGCGTGTAGCGGATGGCGTTCGCCAGCAGGTTGGTGATCACGCGCGTGAGCAGGGCGGGGTCGCTGCGGACCATGGCGGTTTCGATGGCCATCTCGAACTTCAGCCCCTTGGCTGCGGCCACCGCCTGGTGGGGCCGACAGCAATTGCGCAGCAGGTCGTCGATGGCGAATAGCGCCCATTGCGGGCTGATCGACTCGGCATCGGCCCGCGTGATGTTCAGCAGGTCGTCCACCACCTCGGTCATGCCGTCGGCACAGGCCACGAGCTGCTCCGAAAGCGCTTGCACCTGGGGCTGCGTGCTGACGGTGTGCAGGGTCTGCGCGAGCAGTGCCATCGCGTTGAGCGGCTGGCGAAGGTCGTGGTTGGCCGAGGCGAAAAAGCGCATGCGCGCCGCAACGGCTTCTTCGGCGGTCTGGCAGGCCGAGCGGCTGCGCTCGTTTTCGGCGCTCAGCGCAATCACCAGTTCCGCATTGCGCCGGCGCTGCGCCTGGATCTCGTGCAACGCGCGAGACAGCTCCCTGGAACTCAGCAGGGTGTAGACGCCGATCAGCGTCACGATCAGCGCCATGGCCAGGTGGTAGTTGCCGCCAAACCAGATGTCGCGCAGCACCAGGGGGCCGAGGATGAGGCCGACGTAGACGATGGCCGACCGTTCCATCGTCGAGAGCCGGATTGCCCCGCCGAGCGAGACGGTGACCATCGCGATGTGAAGGATGGCCTCGGCCTGCGGCGGTCCGTCTTTTTGCAGCAGGACGCACAGGACACCCCATGACAAGGCCAGGCTCTGGCTGCTGGCCATGATGGGTAGCGCCATTGCCGCGAGGTTGGATCGAAGGCCGGGCCGCAGCACCCAGGCCACCCAGATGCCGGCCCGCACGGCCACGAGAAAGCAGTAGACGGCGAACCACGCCTGCACGCGCGCGCCGTCCGCGCCTGTCGCGTATTCGCGGTAGCAAAGGTAGCCGCCGAGCGCGGCCAGCATCCACACCCAGGGCGTGGTGCGGATCATCTGCTCGACCTGCTGGAGCTGGAGATCCGAGAAGCGCAGGCGCGCGGCGATGACGCCGCGCACACCGGGCACGTTCGGCGCTTTCAGCGGGGCTGCCGCTGGAGCCGAAGGTTTCATCGCGGCTCCAGCAGCAGCCCCGCGCGCCGCGCCTGGACCAGAAGGTGGGTGCGATTGCGCGCATCCATCGTGTCGAGCAGTGCCGTGATGTGGAGCTTGACCGTGCGCTCCGCGATCGCCAGTTCGGCGGCGATCTGCTTGTTCTGGCGGCCTTGCGCCACCAGCAGCAGCACTTCGAGCTGGCGCGGAGTGAGGCTCGCGACCGGCAGGCCGGTGCGCGAGGGCAGCACATCGAAAGACTCGCCACCGGCAGCCACCTCGTCCAGCGCCGCCGCGATCTGCGCCACCGACCGCGATTTGCCGATGAAGCCGGCTGCGCCCGCGGCGCGTGCGCGTGCGGCAAGTGCCGGCTCCTCGTCGCCCGAGATCATCAGGCGCGACACGAGGGGATGCCGAGCGCCGAAAAGGCGCAAGCCTTCGAGCCCGTCCTCGCCGCCCAGGCGGTAGTCGATCAGCACGATGTCGGGGGCGCATTGCGAGGCACGCTCCACACCCTCGCCCAGCGAGAGCGCGGTCTGGACCTCGAAGTCGGGACGGGCGTGCGTCAGCGCATGCGCAAAGCCGACACCGAACAGCGGGTGATCGTCGACAAGCAGGAGTTTCATGGGTGCCGTGATTTCGGGTGCGGGCCCGGCCCGCACCCTCTCCTCATAGGGCGCCATTGTTGTCCACACCGACGGGTCGGCGCAGCACCGGCCTGCGCGAAGCCTCAGCGGCAACGACCGGCGGCGCGCGGACGGGGGTGAATTGCTCTGGCAGAGGTCATGCCGGAAGCCTATCGGGACACCTTGCGCCGGCCCATAGCACCTTCGGGCATGTGCCCCAAGGTGCTATGGGCCGCACACGGAGCCGTCTCTACGATCCGGCCTTTGAGGAGAACACGGACATGACGAAGACGAGCAGTTGCGGACGGTGGATGGTGTGGGGAGGAGCGCTGGCCCTGTTGGCCGCCTGTGGCGGTGGCGGAGGATCGGGCGGCGGCGCGCTGCCGCCCTTCGGCATCCTCCCGCCCGCACCCCCGCCGGTGGCGGTGGCCCATCGCCTGGAGGTCGACATCACCGGCAACGGCCGCGTCGGATCGCAGCCCGCGGGCATCGACTGCACCGATCGCTGCAGTGCGGATTTCAGCGCAGGTACCGAGGTCGTGCTTGCAGCCACGCCGGCCGCGGGACAGGTACTCGGCAATTGGGGTGGCGCGTGCAGCGGCAACGCCAGCACCTGCATCGTGCGGATGGACGCAGCGCTCGGTGTGACGGCCGCCTTCGTGGCCGCGCCGCCGGCGATCGGCTGGGGCGATGCGTCGGCGCTGTCGGCCGGCGGCGCCAGCCTGCCGAAAACCGCGATCGACGCCCAAGGGCGTGCGCTGGTCGTGTGGCGCCAGGTCGAAGGCAGCCCCCAGGAAGATCGCCTGTGGGGCAGCCGCTACCTGCCCGGGAGCGGCTGGACCGCGCCGCAGCGCCTCGAGGCCAACGCCGGCAGCGTGCGCGACATCCGCATCGCCATCGACAAGCCCAGTGGCCGCGCCGTCGTGCTGTGGACCCAACTGAGCTCCGTGACGGGCTACGACCTGTGGGCGCTACCGGTCGACCCTGCGGGCGGCTGGGGCAGCCCCGCTCTGCTGGAGACCGGCACCGGCATCGTCGGCAACGCCAGCGTGGGCATCGACGCCAGCGGCAACGCCGTCGCCGTGTGGTCGCAGATCGGGCCGGCCACGCGCTTCAGCATCTATGCCAACCGCTACACCTGGGCCGGTGGCTGGGGCACCGCCGCACTCATCGAGACCAACGAGGTCGTCGGCAGCGTGGATGGCGACCCGGCGGTCGTGGTCGCGGGGTCGGGCGAATCGGTTGCGGTGTGGAAGCGCTCAAACGGCGGCAGCGCCTCGCTCTGGACCAACCGCGCCAATGCGAACGGCACCTGGGCCACCTCGATCGAACTCGTGCCGGACACCGGCACCGCGCACTCCATCGGCGCCCACGACCTGGCGGTCGACGCCACCGGCAGCGCGCTGCTCGCCTGGGGCCAGGCCGACCTGCCCGGCGGCAGCAACCAGTGGGAGAGCGCCGTGTGGTTCAAGCGCTTCTCGGCAGGCGCGTGGCAGAGCGGCACCGCACGGGTGGGTGCACCGTTCGTCGCCACGCAAGCGTTGTTGAGCACGCCCGTGCTGCGCATGAACGCGGCCGGCTCGGCGGTCGTGAGCTGGGGCCGGCTGGACAACGCGCTCATGGCTGCGACGGCGGCACCAGGGGGCGCTTTTGGCGCGGACCATGTCGTGCGGGCGGCCGCTTCACCGGCGCTGGCGAGCTTGCCTGCACTGGGCCTGGACGACGCGACCAACGCGCTGGTGGCGTGGGCGCAGGCCAATGGTGCTGGGACCAGCGACCTCCATGCGGCCCGATACACGCTGGCAGATGGCTGGGGCATGCCGGTGCTTCAGGAAAGCACCGACGAAGTGGCTGCCACGCCCGACCTGGCGATGAATGAGCTGGGGAATGCGGTTCTGGCGTGGCAGCAATTCGAGCCGGCGAGCGGGACGCGCATTCTGGTACGGCAGTACGGTTCCGGCCGATAAGCCTTGCGGTCCTGCGCGTCTTCAACGCCTGGCCTGCCGGCCAGCCGCGCCCCACGCGCGCCCCCATGCAAACCAAACGTCACATTCCAGTCACGCACCCCAGATACCCTCGCGCCCTAAATGACACGTACTTCCGCATCGGGCAGTGCCCTGACACTGTCCTGGTGCCTCGTTATGGCGCTGGTGGTGAGTGCAGGTCTCGCCGCCGCACAGGCCGCCTCGGCCGGTGGCATGGTCATGCGGTTCGACCTGCCGGCCCAGCCGCTCGAGATTTCTCTCTCCGTCTTCGGCCGCGTCACGGGCCACTCGGTACTCGTGGCGAGCAGCGTCACGGCCGGCCGCGAGGCTGCCGCGGTGCATGGCGACTTCACGCCGCGCGAGGCGCTGCAGCAGTTGCTGGCCGGCACCGGCCTGGTGGCGCGCTATTCGGGCGCCGACGCGTTCACGCTCGTGCCCATCGCGCCGCGCGACGAGGGGGAAGTCGCGCAAGGCCTGACACCTGAAAGTGAGAGTGCAGCGTCAACCACCGAAGCCGCCCGCGCGCAGGCCGGCTATGCGGGGGTGCTGCAGGCTTCGGTCACGCGCGTGCTCTGCATCGCGCAGCCCGACGCTTTCGGCCGCTACCGCCTTGGCCTTCAGTTGTGGATCGACGCGACGGGCGCGGTGAGCGACGCGCGCGTGCTGCAGGGCAGCGGCCTGGCGCCGCGCGACGCAGCGGTGCTCGCGAGCCTGCGCGCGATGGCGCTCGATGCACCGCCGCCGCCGGGCCTGGCGCAACCCCTGACGATCCTGCTGACGCCGCGCGCCGACCCCGCGCGCGACTGTCGTCTCTACGAGCGCGCCGCGCGAGCGCGCTGAAGAAATAGCAGCAAGGCCCCCGCGACCATGCCCGATTCGATCAAGGCAGCGCTGCGCGCGCTGTTCCTCTCGCGCTATGCGCAGTTCAGAAAGCACCTGCAGATCCGGCTCGGCTCCGAAGACCTGGCCAATGACGCGCTGCAAGAGGCCTACCTGCGCGTGGAGACCAGCAACGTGCGCACGGCGGTGCGCTATCCCTCGGCCTACCTGTTCCGCATCGCGCTCAACGTGGCGGAAGACCAGCGCAAGCGCAATTCACGGTTGCTGAGCGTCGGCGAGGTCGATGCGCTGCACGACATGGTCGACGAGATGGCCGACCCCGCGCGCGGCGCCGAGGCGCGCAACGAGCTCGAGGCGCTGGAGCGCGCGCTGGCCGAGCTGCCGCGGCGTCGCCGCGCGATCGTGCTGGCCGCGCGCGTGGACGAGATGCCGCACAAGGACATCGCGGCGCGCTACGGCGTGTCGGCGCGCACGGTCGAGAAGGAATTGCGCGCCGGGCTGGCGCATTGCTGCGAGCGATTGGGAAGAGATTTCATCCAGCGCTTCGGTCCCGGCGCGGGAAAACAGTCTAAGCGTGATGGCAGCTGAACGACCCAAAGAATCATCCGCGGAGACCGACCCCATGAACGCCACGCACCTTCAACGCGAAGCGCAGGCCTGGGTCGTGCGGCTGGGCTCGCACCAGGTGACGGACGAGGACGCACAAGCCTTTCGCCGCTGGTGCGCGCAGAGCCGCGCGCATGCCAACGCCTTCGTTCAGGCGCGCGAGGTCTGGCAGGCCATGGCGCCGGCAGCGCTGCGCGTGCGCCGGCACGAACAGCAGCAACAACAACGCAGCAAGGCCGATGCGCGCATGCCCGTCGCGGGACGGCGGGCGCTGCTCGGGGGCGCGGTCGCGGCGTCGGTCGCGTACCTTGCGGTCTCGCCACCGCTCGGGCTGTGGGCGCCGGCCACCGAATGGGGCGCCGACTACCGCACCGGCACCGGCGAGCAGCGCGAGGTGGCCATGGGCGGCGGCACGGTGCTGCAGCTGAACACGCAGACGCGCGTCAACGTGCAGCGCGCCGGCAGCGGCACGGGCGAGGGCGGCGATCTCATCGAGCTGCTGGCCGGCGAGGCCGAGGTGCTGGCCGGCGCCTCGGGCGCGGCGCGCGTCACCGTGGCGGCCGCACAGGGCAGGGTGTCGGCGCTGCGCGCGCGCTTCAACATCCGCCACCTCGACGGCGAGGTCTGCGTCACCTGCCTGGCGGGCCAGGTCGAGGTGGCGCGCGGCACGCAGCAGGTGCGCCTCGGCGAAGGGCGGCAGCTGCGCTACGGCGCCGCCGGCCTGGGCAGGCCCGCGCCGGTGGACACGGCGCCCGTCAGCGCATGGCGGCGCAGGCAGCTGGTATTCAACGAGGTGCCGCTCGCCGAGGTGGTGGCCGAAGTCAACCGCTACCGGCGCGGCCGGCTCGTGCTCACGAGCGAAGCGCTGGGCCGCAGCCGGGTGCAGGCGAGCTTCTCGATCGACCGGCTCGACGACGTGGCGTTCCTCGTGCGCGACGTGTATGGCGCCGAGCTCACGCAGCTGCCGGGCGGCATCGTGCTGCTGGGCCTGCCTGCGAACGCGTGAGCGCCGCGTGCATGAAGATTTCGTGACATGGTGCAGTCGCGCCCGGGTGCCGCTGTCATAGATCGGTAGACCACGGGCCGGCCGATTTCCGGGTGCGCTTCGTGGCAGCGATCGAACAGCAGCAATGAAACACGAACCCCTGGAAGTCCGCATGCAACGCAGCAGCAGCACCCGCAGCACGGTGGCCCGTCGCTCGCGCACGAATCCGTCGTCCCTCGCCTTGCCCTTTGCCTTCGTTCCGAAGGCCCGGCTCACTCCCATGGTCCACGCGATCGCGCTGATGCTGGCCGCGGGCGCGGCGGCTTCCTTCGATGCCCAGGCGCAGCAGGCCTTCAGCGGCGCCTGGATGGCGCAGAAGAACATGGCGCAGAGCGCCGCCATCGCCACCGGCCGCCTGCCCAACGGCATGCCGGCCTCCATGCTCACCAGCCCGCAGGCGCAGCAGCAGCGCGCCAACGAGCAGCTGCAGCGTTCCATCGGCAACCTCAACCTCACGGCGCGCACCATCGCGGCGCAGCAGGCCGCACAGGAAGCCGCCCGCCGCGCGGCGCTCGCGGCCGGCGGCGGCGTGCCCGACGGCATGGCCGAAGGCGGACTGCGCGTCGACACGAACAGCCTCACGGCCGGCTGGGCCAACGCGAATGCACCGGTGCAGACGCAGGAGGGCGGGCGCACGCAGGTCACCGTCACGCAGACCGGCGAGCGCGCGGTGCTGAACTGGGAAAGCTTCAACGTCGGGCGCAACACCACGCTCCGGTTCGAGCAGCAGCCGAGCTGGGCCGTGCTCAACCGCGTGAACGATCCGCAGGCACGGCCGTCGCAGATCCAGGGGCAGATCCAGGCCGACGGCACGGTGATGGTGGTCAACCGCAACGGCATCGTGTTCAGCGGCAGCAGCCAGGTGAACACGCGCAACCTGCTGGCCTCGGCCGTGGGCATGACCGACGCGCAGTTCCAGCGCGGCATCTACAGCCAGGCGCTGGGCACGGGCCATGTGCCCACGCTCGCCAACGACCTCGTGGTCACTCCCACTGACTCGTCCCACGGCGCGGCCACGGCCGACGTGGTGGTGGAGGCGGGCGCGCGCATCGAGACGCGCAAGCCGCAGTCGGTCACCGAGGGTGGCGGCTACGTGCTGCTGGCCGGCCGCGAGGTGCACAACCGCGGCGCCATCGTCACGCCGGCCGGGCAGGCCACGCTGGCGGCCGGCGACAGCTTCGTGATCCGCAAGGGGCTGGGCACCGACGGCAACCTGCAATCGAGCACGCGCGGCAACGAGGTGACCCCGGCGCGCGTCGAGGGCAGCGCGGCCGGCCGGGTGTCGAACAGCGGGCTGATCCAGGCGCTCACGGGCGACATCACGCTGACCGGCCACAGCGTCGAGCAGGCCGGCGTGCTGGTGTCGAGCACCAGCGTCAACACGCGCGGCACGCTGCACCTGAACGCGGCCGGCGATGCCGACGCGCGCGTCACGCTCGCGCCGGGCAGCGTCAGCGCGGTGCTGCTCGACGACAGCAACGCGACGGCGCTCGACGTGCAGCGCGACACGCTGCTGAAGGAGTCGGCCATCCTTTCGGACGGCGCCTACAACCGGCGCGACCAGTCGCTGGTGCAGATCGCCTCCAGCGGCGACGTGGCCTTCGAGGCCGACTCGATGACGCTCGCCACCGGCGGCCAGGTCAACGTGACCGCGGCGCGCCGCGTGCAGCTGGCCGAGCGCGCGGCGATCGACGTGGCGGGTGCGGTGGGCGTGCGCGTGGCCATGGCGTCGAACAATGTCGAGGTCAACGTGCAGGGCAACGAGCAGCGCGACGCGCCCGGCAACCGCGATAGCAAGAACCTCAACAACGCCAACCTCTGGATCGACCGCCGCTACCTGGTGCGCGTGCCGGCCGGCACCCAGGGCCATGCGACCGACCGCTGGTACACCGGCGGCGGGTTGCTCGAGGTGAGCGGCTACCTCAACACCGACGGCCACGGCATCGGCGAATGGGCCGCCTCGGGCGGCACCGTGGCCTTCGGCGGCGGCGAGCTGGTGACGCGCACGGGCTCGGCCATCAACGTCTCGGGCGGCTCGCTCGACGTGCAGACCGGCATGCTCAAGCAGAGCTGGCTCAAGGGCCGTGACGGCCGGCTCTACAACCTGTCGAGTGCGCCGGGCGACATGCTCTACGACGGCGTGTACCGCGGCTTCGAGAGCCCGCATGAACGCTGGGGCAAGAACACCACCGATTTCTTCTACAACCCGTTGATCGCGCCGCGCGAGCGGCTCGAGAACGGCTACACCGTGGGCCGCGACGCGGGCCGCGTGATCGTCGGCACGCGCTCGGCGGTGCTCGAAGGCCACATCGAGGCCACGGCTTTCCAGGGCGAGCGGCAGCGCAATGCGCCCGACGCGGGGCTCGACGGCTACCGGCAGTCGCAGAACGCGGCGCCACGCGCGGGCCAGCTCGTCATCGGCCGGCTGCAGCCGGCGGTCGATGCCGCCACCGGCGCGCTGCGCGACAGCCCGCAGGCGATGGCCGAGCGCATCGACATCGGCGCGGTGCAGCGCATCGCGCAGGACCTGCAGCTCGACGACGCGCTGCCCGCCGAGCTCGACGGCAAGATCGGCATCGAGGCGGGCTGGCTCAGCGACCTGCGCCTGGGCGGTTTCAAGGCTTATGCCACAGGCGGCATAAGCGTCGACGCCGACGTGACGGTGGCGCCCGGCGGCAGCATTGCGCTGCATGCCACGCAGGTCGACGTGAATGCCGACCTGACGGCACGCGGCGGCAGCATTGCGCTCGGCAACATGGTCGGCCGGCTGCAGACCGGCAGCACCACCAACTGGATCGACCAGCCGATCGCCGCGGCGCCGCCCGAAGGCTACACGGCAGGCGTCACGCTGGCCGGCGGCACCAAGCTCGACACGCGCGGCCTGTGGACCAACCTGCGCACCGAGCCGGCCGACATCGGCGGCCTGCCCTACGTGAACGGCGGCAGCGTTTCGATCGCCAGCACCGGCGACCTGCGGCTGCATGCCGGCTCGGTGATCGACACCTCGTCGGGCGCCGCGCTGATGGCCAACGGTGCGCTGCAGGGCGGACGCGGCGGCGACATCACGCTGCGCTCGAACCAGTACGACAGCACCGGCCGCGGCGCGGGCGCGCTGCTGCTGGACGGCACGCTGCGCGGCCACGGCGTCAAGGGCGGCGGCACGCTGACGATCGACACCGGCATCGGCGTGGCCATCGGTGGCGGCGTGCTCGCGCATGCGGGCCGGCTCACGGCGGGCGAGGCGGTGCCGGTGCACCTCACGCTGGCCGAGGCCTTCACCGTTCCCGCGGGCACCGCGCTGCCCACGGACTTCAGCTACATCGCCAACACCGTGGCGCCGGGCGAGGCCCTGAAGGTGGCGCCGATGTTCACCGCCACGCGCAGCTACACGCTGCCGGCCGCCTGGGTGGTGCCGGCCGCGACCGTGGCCTGGGAATACGTCTACGTCCACGGCAAGAACGGCAGTCTCTACCCGAGCGGCAGCACCGTGCCGGCGGGCACCGAGCTGGTCAACATCAGCGGCACGATGGCGCCGGGCTACGTGGTGCCCGCCGATGTCTTTCCGAACGGCATGCCCGTGGCCGACTACACCGCCACCGTAGCAGCGGGCACGCCGTTCCCGCGCGACGTGGTGCTCGGCGAGGGCGCACTGCTGCTGGCCGGCAACCGTCTGCCGGCCGACGTGGCGGTCAAGCCGCTGCTGGTGCTCGACGACGACCTGTTCCGCAGCGGCTTTTCGCGTTACGCGGTCAGCGCGCAGCAGGGCGTGCAGGTGGCCGCCGGCGCACGCGTCGATGTGGCCATGCCCGTGCTGCGTGCCGACCCGGCAGCGGCCCTGGCCACGGCCACCGGCGCCGATCCATCGGCCGTGCTGCAGCCGTGGCTGCCGCCGCTGTGGCAGGAAGATCCGCTCGCCGGCGTGCTCACGCAGCGCGCGGGCGCCGACCTGGCGCTCGGCGCGGGTTCGGTCTACAGCCAGGCGCCGCTGGTGGTGGGCCGCGGCGCCACGATCTCTGTCGATCCGGGCCGTTCGCTCACGCTCACGGGCAATGCGCAGATCACCATCGACGGCACGCTGAATGCCTGGGGCGGCCGCATCGGCGTGCTGCCGGGCGGCTTCGGCATCGGCAACGACGCAGACCGGCCGTCGGGCACGGCCAATGCCACCTCGATCTGGATCGGCGGCGACGCGGTGCTCGACGCCGCGGGACGCGCGACGACGGCCATCGATGCGCGCGGGCGCAGCTACGGCCAAGTGGGCGAGGGCGGGCGCATCGAGATCGGCGCGGCCCATGTCGACGGCGCACGCGAGGTCGATGCGGCCGACGCCTTCGTGGTGCTGCGGCCCGGTGCGCGGCTCGATGCCTCGGGCGCGGCCGCACGGCTCGACGTGCCGGGCTACGGCGTGCGCGAGGTGGCCACCGACGGCGGCGTGATCGCGCTAAGCTCGTACCGCGGGCTGTTCCTCGACGGCGACATGCGCGCCGCGGCGGGCGGCGCGGGCGCGGCCGGCGGCACGCTGGCGCTGAACCTCGAAACACCGAACTACGGCCCGGTCGGCCGGCAGGACCTGAAGGGCATCAACGTCGAGGACGCGGTGCGCGTGCCGCGCGAACTGGTGCTGGCGCAGGTGCAGGGCGACAGCGGTCTCTCGGGCGAACTCGCACCCGGCGAGCGCGAGGCCGCGCTGGCCTTCGGCCGCGCACGCATCGGCGTGGACCGCATTGCCGCGGGCGGCTTCGACAATCTCTCGCTGCTGGCCAACGGCCTCGTGAGCTTCGACGGCAGCGTCGACCTGCGCCTGGGCCAGAGCCTGCACCTTGCGGCCAGTGCCATCGGCCTGGCCGAAGGCAGCGCCGCCGATGCGCAGGTGCGCCTGGCCGCGCCCTCGATCCGGCTCGCGGGCAGCACGCGCGGCCAGGAAGAGGGCGAGATCATGCCGAACCCGGTGCGCGGCTCGCACAACAGCGGCGCCGGTGCCGGCGCGCTCGGCCTGCCGCTGGTGGCCGAAGACTCGGGCCTGGCGCTCGATGCGCATCTGATCGACATCGTCGGCCAGTTCAACGTCGGCGCGCGCGGCAGCATCGTGCAGAACGCGGGCGATCCGCTCGCGGTCGAGCGCCTGGCCTTCGACCAGATCGTGATGCGCACGCGCGGCGACCTGCGGCTGTCGCAGGCGGCGGCGTTCTACACGCCCGGCAGCTTGCGGCTCGCGGCCTCGCAAATCTATCCCGCCATGAACGACAGCGGCAGCTTCGTGGTGGGCGAGCGCGGTGCCTTCAACGAGTTCGGCACGCTGGGGCGCGAGTTCGACCCCGCACGCAGCCTCGACATCGAACGCATCGACCCCGCGGCCGCGCTGCCGGCGCAGCCGTACTCGGTGTTCGGCCGGCTGAGCTTTGCCGCGGCCACCATCAACCAGGGCGGCGTGGTGCGCGCGCCACTGGGCGAGATCGTGCTCGGCGCGGTCGGGGTGCCGGTGCTCTCGGGTGCAGTCAACCTGCTGCCCGGCAGCGTCACCTCGGTCAGCGCCAACGGCCTCACCATGCCTTACGGCGGCACGCTCGATGGGCTGAGCTACCTGCACGACGGCAAGGACGTCGAGTGGAAGGGCGTGGGCAACGACCCGTCGGTCACGCTGGCCGCGCACGCGGTGGACGTGCAGCAAGGCGCGGTGCTCGACCTGCGCGGCGGCGGCGAGCTCACGGGCGCGGCGTTCCTCGCGGGGCGCGGCGGCTCGACCGACGCGCGCCTGAATCCGCTGGTGCAGACCAGCGCGCGCGGCAGCTTCACGCTGCCGGGCCTGGCCACCAACCCGGTGTACGCCATCGTGCCCGGCGCGCAGGCAGGCTACGCGCCGCTGGTCAACGAGCACGGCGCCGGCGACCCGGCGCTGGGCCGCCAGATCACCATCGGCGCGGGCGTGCCGGGCCTGCCCGCCGGCACCTACACGCTGCTGCCGTCGACCTTCGCCCTGCTGCCCGGCGCTTTCCGCGTCGAGCTCAACGGCCTCGCGGCCAACCTGCCGCCTGCGGGCGTGACGGTGCCGATGCGCAACGGCTCCTACGCGGCCGCCGCGCAAATGGGCACGGCGCACACCGCGCTGCGCGATGCGCTGCCCACGCAGGTGTTCCTCACGCCGGCCGACACGCTGCGCAGCTATTCGCAATACAACGAGACCAGCTACGCCGCCTTTGCCATCGCAATGGCCGAGCGCAACGGCGTGCCGCGCACGGTGCTGGAGCGCGACGCGAAGATGCTGCGCTTCGACCTGGTCGCGCCCAGCCGCGCCGGCGCGATCGGGACCATCGGCGACGTGCCCGCGCTGCGCTTCGCCGGCCAGGCCGACTATGCCCCGGCCGCGGGCGGTTTCGGCGGCAGTGCGCTGCTGGTCGGCGGCTATGGGCAGAGCTACGAAGTGCTGGCCGACGGCGCCGCACCCACGCCCGACTTCGCGGGCGTCTCGGTGCATGCCGGCGCGCTCAACGCGATCGGTGCGCCGCGCCTGGGCATCGGCGCGCTGCCGAGCGTCTCTTACATCGACCACACCGGCAGCTCGCAGCGCGCCAACATCGCGCGCTTTCTCACCGGCGCCAGCAGCATCGTGCTGCGCGAGGGTGCAGTGCTGCGTGCCGGCGAGGTCTACCTCGTCACCAACACCAAGACCGGCGGCATCGTCGTCGAGCAGGGCGCGGGCATCAACACGCTGGGCCGCGGCCGTGCGGCCTGGGATTCGCGCGACGGCTTCGTCTATGCGCCGGGCACGGTCAGCGTGCTGGCGGTGTCCAATGGCTGGCTCGACCTGCTGGCGCCGGAATTCAGCACCTCGCCCGACGCGGGCGCGGGGCGCATCGACATCGGCGTCTGCGCCACCGGCTCGCTCTGCCACGGCACGACGCAGCTCTATTCCGAGGGCACGCTGGCCGCTTCCACCGACCAGAGCTTCGAACTGCGCGAAGGCGCGCGCTACGGCACGCGCAACCTCGTGCTGTCGGTGGGCGGCATCAACGTTGGCAGCGACGCCGCACTGGCCGCTGCGGCCGCGCGCAACGCACTGCCGCCGGGCCTCACGCTGAACCAGGACATCCTCGACCGGCTGCTGCGCGGCGACACCGCGAACGGCGCGCCCGCGCTCGAGAACCTGGTGCTCACCGCGCGCGACGCGGTCAACTTCCACGATTCGATCACGCTCTCGACCATCGACCCCGCGACCGGCCGCTCGTCGCTCGAGCGGCTGGTGCTCGGCGCGCCGGCGCTCTACGGCGCGGGCGGTGCCGATGCGGTGGCGCGCATCCACACCGGCATCCTGGTGTGGAACGGCGCCGCCACGCCGCCGGGCCTGGTGGCCGCGGGCGGCGCGGGCACAGGCAGCGGCCGGTTGCAGATCGACGCCAACCAGATCGAGTTCGGCTACGGCCCCAACAGCCGGCCCGACACCCTCCACGGCGTGGACCGCCTGGTGCTCGGCTTCAAGGACGTGGTGTTCAATGCCAGCGAGCGCGTCACGGCCAACCACACGGGCTCGCTCTCGGTGTACCAGTCGCAAGGCGCCTGGGACGATGCCTCGAAGGGATACGCGTTCAGCGGCGGCAACCTGCGCATAGAGACGCCGCTGCTCACCGGCCAGGCCGGCTCGGTGAACAGGATCAAGGCGGGCAGCGACATCGTGCTCGCCGCGCCGGGCGGCATGGCGGCACCCGCGCTCGCAGGGCAGGCGCTCGCCGAGGCGCTCGGCGCGGAGATCGGCCTCGCCGCCGGTGGTCGCCTCACGCTCGACAGCCGCATCGCGCTGCCGAGCGGCAAGCTCACGGCCTCGGCCGGGGGTGACCTGCGCCTCGAAGACGGCGCGCAGCTCGACCTGGCGGGCCGCCGGATCGACTTCTTCGACGTGCCCAAGTACAGCTGGGGCGGCGACGCGATCCTCGAAAGCCACGGCGGCGACGTGCGCCAGGCGGCGGGCTCGCGCATCGACCTTTCGGCCGAGCACAACCGCGCGGGCAAGCTCACGGTGCTGGCACTGAGCGAAGGCGCGGGCACGGTCGCGCTCGACGGCGCCATCGCCGGTGCGAGCAGCGGCGTGTACGACGCGGGCGGCACGCGCGTGCCCTACGCAGCCGGCGGCGCCGACATCCGCGGCCAGCACATCGACGACTTCGCGGGCCTGAACCGGCGCCTCACCGAAGGCGGTGTCGTCGGCCGCCGCAGCTTCCAGCTCAAGCAGGGCGACCTGGTGCTGGGCGACGAACTCAAGGCGCGCGAGATCAGCGTCTCGGTCGACGGTGGCCGGCTGGCCGTCGACGGCACGGTGGACGCGAGCGGTGCGCAGGCGGGCAGCATCCGCCTGGCCGCGCGCGACGGCGTCACGCTCGGCGCCGCGGCGGTGCTCGACGCGCACAGCCGCGTGCTGCGCCTGGACAGCTACGGCCAGGTGATCGAGGCGCCCAACCGCGCCGTGATCGAGATCGATGCCGGCAGCGGCCGGCTCGTGCTCGCGAGCGGCGCGCGCATGGATGTGCGCGCGGGCACCGACGGCGCGGCGCTGTCGTTGGGCACGGTCGAACTCAGTGCCCAGCGGCTGGGCGGCGCGCGCGGCAACGACATCGCGATCGACGCGGGCGGCACGCTGCAGATCGACGGCGCACGCGCCGTCACCGTGAACGGTTTCTGGACCTACAAGGACGCCGCGCCCGGCACCGATGCCGCGGCCGACGGCCGGCCCTACCAGGTGGTGAACCAGGCCTACCTCGACGCCAAGCATGCCGACAGCCAGGCCTTCATGACCAACGTGCTCGCCAACGGCGGCCTCATGAACGCACGGCTAGCAGGCCTGCGTGCCTACGGCGACGCCTTCCACCTGCGCCCCGGCGTCGCGATCGCGAGCGCCACGCCCGACGGCGATCTGCACATCGACGGCGACATCGACCTGTCGGGCCACCGCTATGCCAGCGTGAACCCGCACACGCCGCAGACCGGCGTGCACGGCTCCGGCGAATCGGGCGCGCTGGTGCTGCGCGCGGGCGGCAACCTCAACGTGTACGGCAGCATCACCGACGGCTTCGACACCTCGGTGCTGCAGCCGACGCCGAGCGACCGCGGCTGGGTGCTCATCAAGGGCCGCGTGCCCTGGGGCGGCGACCTGGTGGTGCCGCGCGGCGGCATGGCCGAGCTGGCCGAGGGCACCTTCTTCCAGCCGGGCCGCACGCTCAACTACGCCTTGCCGATGCAGGCCATGAGCCTGCGCGCCGGCACCGTGCTGGCCACGACCGCCACGCTGGCCGAAGACTTCGTGCTGCCCGCGGGCACGGTGCTCGGCGGCGCGGTGCGCGATGCGGCGGGCAACGTGCTGCATGCGGCCGGCACCGTGCTGGCCACGGCCGTGACGCTGCAAAGCGGCATGAAGCTCGACGCCGGCAATCGCCTGCCCGGCGGCGCGCGCGTCGCGGCCATGACCTGGCCGGCCGGCGTGCCGCTGCCGTTCCCCATCGGTGCCGTCAACGACACGCCGAGCCCCGACTACAACGGCGACGGCGTGCCCGACGCGCCGGCCAACGGCGTGATCCTGGCCGGCTCGCTGAAGCTCGCCAAGGGCGCCGTGGTGCCCGCCGAGACCTTGGTGCTGCTGCCGGACGGCGTCGACTTCGTCAACCTGCGCCCGGCCGATGCCGCCGGCGACCAGGGCCGCAACCTGGCGATCGCGCCGATGCTGGCCGAAGGCTCGCAGTCGTGGTCGATGCGGCTCGTGGCCGGTGCCGACACCGGCGCGGCCGACACGCGCGCGCTGCGTGCGCGCCAAGCGAACGGCCAGCTGCTGCTGGCCGACACGCACTACGGCATGGGCAGCGGCCTCACGCTGCAGCTGCCGACGCCGGGCGTGCCGGGGCAGTTCTATTGGATGGGTGACTCGCTCAACCAGATCGGCTATGCGCCGGGCACCCTCATCAACCTCGACGAATGGGGCGGCGAAGAGGCGGTGCTCGCGATCAACGACTGGGGCCTGGGCAACCTCGTGACCTGGGCGCCCGAGGGCGAGCAGCCGAAGACCGTGCCGCTGCCGGCCACGCAGCAGCTCTTCAGCGTGCTGCGCACCGGTACCGGCGACCTCGACCTGCTCGCGGGCGGCGACTTCACGATGAACTCGCCGTATGGCGTGTACACCGCCGGCACGCAGGCCCGCGGCGTGGGCGCGGCCTACAACCTGCCGCGCGCCACGGTGGGCGGCACCGTGCTCGGTGCCGACGGCGCGGCGTACGAACCCTTCGTCGACGGCGGCACGCAAAGCCTCTACCGCGCCTGGTATCCGGAGCACGGCGGCAATGTACTGGTGCGCGCTCAGGGCGACGTGCGCGGCGACCTGATCGGCCGGCCGGGCAGCCAGACGCGCCCCGACGCCATCGGCGTCATCCGCCCGATGGGCGCGAGCGCCGACGTGGGCAACTGGCTCTGGCGCCAGGGCACCGGCAGCACGGTGGCCGGCAGCGAAGGCGTGCCCACCGCATGGTGGATCAACTTCGGCAGCTACGTGCCCGGCCCGAGCACCGCCTACGACCTGTTCGGCACCGTGCCGTTCATGACGGGCTTCACCGGCATCGGCACGCTCGGCGGCGGCAACCTCGTGCTCGAGGCCGGCGGCGACGCGGGCATGCTGAGCCGGCGCATGGACCTGCTCGGCACGTTCGTCGCGCGCAGCACCGGCCTCAACCTGGTGGTGGGCGGCAGCGGACGCGTCTCGGCCGATGGCCAACAGCTCACGCTCACCGGTGGCGGCGATCTCGACGTGCGCATCGGCGGCGGCCTCAATCCGGTGGCCGAGCTGCGTTCGTTCCCGAACGGCGCCGACATCACGCCCCAGACGACCTGGCGGGGCGCACGCCCCGACCTCAACAGCACCTTCGTCAACCTGCGCGGCGCGCTGCGCATGCAGGCCGGATCGGTGGGCGGCCTCGAGCTGCGCTTCGACCGCGCCGACCCCGAGGAATCGCGCGCCTACGAGGTCTATACCGCCACCTCGTCGATCGCGGGCGGCGGACCGATGCTGGTGCCCGGCGATGCCGCGGTGCAGATCGACGCGCGCGGCGACCTGGTGCTGGGCGGCGTGGCCGACGCCGGCCGCGTGGCGCAATTCAACAACGGCACGCCATTCGTGGGCGAAGGCGAGCAGCGCCCGGGCGACGGCTACAGCTGGTTCTCGTTGTGGACGCCGGCCAGCGGCATCGACCTGTTCAGTGCCGGCGGCAACCTCGCGCCGTCGAGCGCCATCGCCGGCTACCGTACCCGCAGCGACGCGCAGCCGACCGACGGCCGCTTCGTCGTGCCGTCGATGTTCCGCGCGGTTGCGGCGAGCGGCAGCCTCTACTACGGCAACGCGATCACCGGCGCCATGGACGGCAGCAACAAGCCGGTGCAGCCGGGCACCGGCGTGGTGCTGGCACCGCCGCCGGCGGGGCCGCAGTTCACCGGCACGGGCACGGGCGGCTTCGAGCTCATGGCGGGCGATTCGATCTATGCCGGCGGCTACAGCTTCACAGCGTCGGGCGCCGACCCTACCGCGCTGCCGACCCCGTTCAATCCGGGCTTCAGCGGCAGCCTCGAGCAGGTCTGGTTCGGCATGCGCAAACTCAGCAACGTGAGCCCCGATGCGCTCGCGCCGTCGGTGTTCCTCTCGCCCTTCCGGCCAGGCGAAGACAACCAGGTCTATCCGCTCTTCAGCCTCGCGCCGTCGGGCGCGTCGGGCTACAGCGTGCCCGGCCGGCAGCCGGCGCGCTTCTACGCGCTCGAAGGCGATTTGATCGGCGTGCGCACGGGCGCCATCGTCTACCGCGGCCGCGGCGCCAGCGGCGGCTCGGCCGGCGAGGAGCCGACCTGGTACGAAGGCGGCGGCCCGGTCGCGCTGCGCGCGGGGCGCGACGTCGTCAACGCGGGCACCGGCCTGGGCGAGTACGAAGAGGTTCCGGTCGGCGCGCTCGGCTGGACCACGCAGGTCAACCGCGCCGATGCCGGCGCACCGCTGAAGCCGATCGCGGTCGAATTCGGCAGCGCGCGCGGCAACCTGATCGTGCACAACGACCCCGACGACGTGTCGGTGGTGTCGGCCGGGCGCGACGTGCGCCACAGCAGCTTCTACGTCGCCGGCCCCGGCCTGCTCGAAGTGACGGCCGGGCGCGACGTGTACCTGGCCGACAAGGGCGAGCTCAAGAGCATCGGTGCCGTCGTGAACGGCGCGCCTGGCGAGCGCAGCAGCGGCGCGGGCATCGCGGTGGCCGCGGGCGTGGGCGCGAGGGGGCTCGACTTCTCGGCCTTCGCCGCGCGCTACCTCGACGCAGCCAACCTGGCCGAAACGGGCCGGCCGCTGGCCGACCAGCCCGGCAAGGCCGTGGCGGTGTACGGCGGGCGCCTCACGCTCGCGCAATGGCTGCAGGCGGAGTTCGGCTACGGCGGCGACGAAGCCGGTGCGGCGGCCTACCTTGCCGGCAAGCAGGCCGAGATCGACCGCGCACGCGCAGGCGCTTCGGGCAACGCCGCGCCGGCGCGCGACCTGCAGCGCGAGTACGGCCAGCGCAGCCAGCTGCACCTGGTCAACTGGCTCGAGGAGCGCTTCGGCGATGGCAAGCGCAACGGCCTGGGACTGCGCTTCGACGCCGCGACGATGGACGCGCGCGGCTTCTTCGCCGCGCTGCCGGCCGAGCAGCAGCGCGCCTTCCTGCGCCCGGTGTACTACGCCGAGCTCAAGGCCGCCGGCCGCGAGTACAACGCCGCGGGCGGCCCGCGCGAGGGCAGCTACCTGCGCGGGCGCGAAGCCATCGCCACACTGTTCCCCACGCACGACGCCGAAGGCAAGGCCATCGACTACCAGGGCGACCTGACGATGTTCAGCAGCGCGCGCTACTTCGAGGACACGGTGACCGCGATCCCGACCACACGGCCGAAGCCCGGCGTGAATTACCTCACCGAGGCCGAATGGATCGCGCTCGGCCGCCCCTCCTACGACGTGCCGCACTACGAGGTGCAGGACGCCGGCATCCACACCGACTTCGGCGGCGACATCCGTGTGATGGTGCCCGGCGGGCGCACGCTGGTGGGCGTGGACGGCGGCTTCGTGCCGGGCGAAGGCTCGGGCGTGCTCACACAGGGCACGGGCGACATCGAGATCTTCTCGAACGGCAGCATCCTGCTGGGCCAGAGCCGCGTCTTCACCACCTTCGGCGGCAACATCCTCGCGTGGTCGGCGGGCGGCGACATCAACGCGGGCCGCGGTTCCAAGTCGACCGTGGTCTACACGCCCCAGCGGCGCGTGTACGACGACCTGGGCGGCGTGACGCTGTCGCCGAACACGCCCAACACCGGCGCGGGCATCGCCACGCTGAACCCGGTGCCCGAGGTGCCGCCGGGCGACATCGACCTGATCGCGCCGCTGGGCACCATCGACGCCGGCGAGGCGGGCATCCGCGTCTCGGGCAACGTGAACCTGGCGGCGCTGCGCGTGGTGAACGCCGAGAACATCCAGGTGCAGGGCGAGTCCACCGGCATTCCGGTGGTGGCCGCGGTGAACGTGGGCGCACTCTCCAACGCCAGCGCCGCGGCCTCGCAGGCCGCCACCGCCGCGCAGGAGGCGGTGCAGCGCGACCGCACCGCGCAGCGCCAGGCGCTGCCGTCGGTGTTCACCGTGCGCGTGCTGGGCTTCGGCGGCCAAGTCGGCGAGGGCGGCGCGGGGGAGGGCGGTGGCAGCAGCAGCAACACGCCGCCCGCACGCGATGCGCGCGCGAGCTACGACCCCGAGGGCGTGGTGCAGGTGCTCGGCGCCGGCACGCTCACGGCCGCGCAGAAGCAGGCGCTGACGCCGGGCGAGCGCGGCGGGCTCGTGCGCTGAGGAAGTGGGTCAGGGGCGGTGGACTGAAGGGATGGGGCGGGTGTCGCGGTGCACCGGGGAGCGCGGTCGGTCGCCGCGGCAGAATGCGACTGCCGGCTGCACGCGACCAGCGCCGGACGGTCGAAGCTGTTCTTCGAATTGCTGCCTGAGGAGCCACCGTGTTCTCCCATGTCTTTGTGAGCGTCGGAGATTTCGAGCGCGCCTTGCGCTTCTACAGCGCGTTGATGGACAGCCTCGGCGTTGAATTGCGCTTTTGCGAGCGCGAGCGGCCGTGGGCGGGCTGGCACAGCGCAGGTGGGGCACGCCCCTTGTTCGCTATCTGCAAGCCCTTCGACGGCCAGCCCCACCACCCTGGCAACGGGCAGATGACCGCCTTTGCCGCGGCCTCCAGGGAGATCGTCCGAGCGGCATACCGCGCGGGGCTGGACCACGGCGGAACCTGCGAGGGCCCGCCGGGCCTTCGCCCCGAGTACCACGACGACTACTACGGCGCGTATTTTCGCGACCCGGACGGGAACAAGCTGTGCGTCGCGTGCCATGTGGCGACGGGGGATGGTGCATGAGCTTGTCGCCAGCTTGGTTGGGACAAGGCTCGGCCAGATCCGGTCCTTCAGCTTCGCGCTCGTAAGCCGACAGTCGGGCGGATGCAATCGCGCTTCGCGATGGCCCCCTTGAGGTTCTGCCGTTCAGCGAGTGCCACGTCGAGGGAAGGACTGGGCCGAACAAGCGAACAAACTTCGTTGGCTCAGGGCCCACCTGCCGTGACTCGAAGATCGCACAGGTGGTTGTTGCCGCCGGCGCGGCCAAGGTCTATGCCGCCGCCCGGGACCCCGCCAGTGTCACCGTGCCCGGTGTGGTGCCCGTGCGGCTGGACGTGACCCAGCCCGACCAGATCGCTGCACTCGCCCGCGAATTGACCGACGTGAGCCTGCTGGTCAACAACGCCGGCATTGGCGGCTCCGGCCCAATGCTGGACCCGAAGGCGATCGACACGCTGCACCGGCAGTTCGAGACCAACGCAGTCGGGCCGCTGCGCATGGCGCAGGCCTTTGCGGGTACGCTGGGGGAGCGCGGCCACAGCGCCATCGTCAACGTGATCTCGGCGCTGAGCTGGGTCACGCTGCCAGGCGCGACCGGCAGCTACAGCGCATCGAAGGCTGCCGCCTGGGCGCTGAGCAATGCGATGCGGCAGGAACTGCAGGCACAGGGCACGCAGGTGCTGTCGCTGCATGTGGCCTTTATGGACACCGACATGGCGCGCGGCGTACCGGGGCCGAAGGCTTCGCCTGACGAAGTCGTGCGCCAGGCCCTTGCGGCGCTCGAAGCCGGGCAGTCGGAACTGCTCGCCGACGACATGACGCGCAGCGTGCACGCCAGGCTGACCACCCAGCCGCCGATGTACCTCGGAATGGTCGGGTGAGCGGCGCGGGCTCGAAAGAGGAAGTCCGCTTTCCCTCGACCGGTACTTCAGCTATGGGCGAGGCCCAACGTCTCAGATGGGCCCGAGGACTAAACCGCTCGCGCGGTAGTCCGCCGCGAAGGCCCCGAAGCCAATAGAGATCGCGCCCCTGTCTATGTTGGCGAGCGAGGCAATCGGCCTCGTTCTTCGACAGGAGCACGATCATGATCTCTTCCACACCGGCGGTGTCCCCGCTGCGCCAGCGCTTGCTCGACGACATGCGCATGCGCAAGCTCGGCCCGAAGACGCAATCTGCGTACGTTCGCGCGGTGCGTTACCTCGCGAGCTTCCTCCAACGCTCCCCCGACACGGCCACCGCTGAGGATCTGCGCCGCTTCCAGCTGCACCTGGTCGACCGGGGCGTCTCGCCGATCACGCTCAACGCCACCATCACCGGCCTGAAGTTCTTCTTCGATGTCACGCTCAATCGCGGCGAACTGGTCGAGAGGATGAGCTACGTCCATGTGCCGCACAAGCTGCCGGTGGTGCTCAGCCGCGACGAGGCCGCGCGCCTGATCGCCGCGGCCTCCAACCTCAAGTACCACACGGCACTGTCGATCGCCTATGGCACCGGGCTGCGGGTCAGCGAGATCGTCGCGCTGAAGGTCGGCGACATCGACAGCCCGCGCATGACCCTGCGCGTCGAGCAGGGCAAGGGCCGCAAGGATCGCTACGCGATGCTCTCCCCCGTTCTACTGGAGCGGCTGCGGGCCTGGTGGCGGTATGCCAATGCGATGGGCAAGTTGCTGCCCAACGGTTGGCTGTTTCCTGGCATGAATCCCGTTGATCCCTTGACTGCACGCCAGCTCAACCGCGCAGTCCATGACGCGGCCAAAGCGGCCAAGATCGACAAGCGCGTCACCATGCATACGCTGCGCCACAGCTTCGCCACGTACCTGTTGGAGCAGAAGGTAGACATCCGCGTGATCCAGGTGATGCTCGGCCACAAGAAGCTGGAGACCACGTCGGTCTACACGCACGTGGCCACCGAAGTCCTGCGCGAGGTCGTCAGCCCGCTGGAGAAGCTGTCTGCGTAGGCCGTCTTCATGGCGCACTGCGCCCTGGAAGTCGCCGACATCTTCCGCACCCACGGCCCCGATTGGCGCAAGGCGCAGCGCGGTCACCTGAGCCTGGGCCAGCTCAAGGTCATGTCGGCCATCGAGCAGTGCCGCAGCGCGGCGCTGGGGGGTCACGTGCTGCGCTGCGAAGGCTGTGGGCAAGACCAGATCGCCTACAACTCGTGCCGCAACCGGCATTGCCCGAAGTGCCAGGCCAGTGCGGCGCAGCGCTGGCTCCAGGCGCGCCAGGCCGATCTGCTGCCCGTGGACTACTACCACGTGGTCTTCACCTTGCCCGCGCCGATCAGCGCCATCGCCTACTACAACAAGGCCGAGATCTACGCCTTGCTGCTCGACACGGCCGCCCAGACCCTGTTGACCATCGCAGCCGATCCCAAGCACCTTGGTGCGAACATCGGCGCGACCCTGGTGCTGCACACGTGGGGTTCGGCACTGACGCACCACCCGCATGTGCACGGTATCGTGCCGCGCGGAGGTCTGTCGCCGGATGGCGAGCGCTGGGTCGCCTACAAGCCCGGCTTCTTCCTGTCCGTGCGGGTGCTGTCGCGCCTGTTCAGAAGGCGCTTCCTCGAAGCGCTCGGACAGCGGCATCGCGCGGGCCGCCTGCGGTTCTTCGGCGAGTTCGCCGCGCTGACCGACGCGCGCGCCTTTGCGGACTGGCTGGCACCGCTGCGCAAGTGCGAATGGGTCGTCTACGCCAAACGACCGTTCGCCGGACCCGAAGCGGTGCTGGCCTACCTGTCTCGCTACACGCACCGCGTCGCCATCTCCAACAGCCGGCTTGTAGCGATGGACGAACAAGGCATCACCTTCCGTTGGAAGGACTACCGGGCCAAGGGCCGCACCCGGCGCAAGACGATGACCCTCGATGCCGACGAGTTCATGCGCCGTTTCCTGCTGCACGTCCTGCCGGGTGGCTTCCATCGCATCCGACACTATGGACTCCTGGCCAACGGCAACCGCGCGGCCAGCTTGGCGCGCATTCGCGAACTGCTGGGGCAAGAGGCTGACGCGGTCGCGCAAATCGCGAGCCTGGATGCCGAGCCTTGCCGTCCTCAACCGACCTTCGTCTGCATGCACTGCGGCGCTGCGATGATCGTCTTGCTGACGTTGGCTCGCGGGCAGCCGATCCGTGCGCCGCCACCACAGGTCCGGGCACCATGACGACGCAGCTGCTCAGCCAACCTTCGACCCTTCTTGCTATCGGGCCGATGGGAGCAAATCTGGTCTTCGAGTCCTGCAATGCCATTCGTCGGCCGTCCTGGCGTCAGGCGACGCAAACGACGGCCTTGATTTACCGCGCTTCGGCAACGCCATTGGAGGCGCCCCCGGGCGCCGCATCGGAGCCAGATCGGGCCAAGCGTCCCGAATCCCCATAGGTCCGTAGCCTTCCCAGTCCGCAGCAGCGCATTCCGCGGTTTCCTCCTTAGAGGCTTGTCCAACACCTGCCCTCAGGCCGTTGTCGTGCGCGGGCTCGTGGTGTTGCGCGGGCAGGTGTCGGACAACCCTTAGCCACTGCTGACCTTCAGCCTGCCGGGGGAGCGGACGCTCGGTGTGACCTCCCGCTGAGCCGACGCCTCATTGTCCCAAATAGCCGCGACTAGTGAGGAGTTGGCAGGAGTGGCAAACCCAATGTTTCGGCAATCGCGCGCGCGGCCTCTGCAGGGCCGAGAGCGGAGGTGTCAATGACTACTTCCGCTTTCGGCATCAACCGCTCGGACGCTTCAAACTGCGTGCGCAATTCACGCAGAAGGTCCACCGACTGAAGCTTTCCAAAAGCAGCCCGGCTCGGTGCCGTAAGACGTTCCTCTTGTACGGCTGCAGGAACGGTCAGTTGAACAAAATGGGTACTGCCACCGGCGGCCCTCACGCTCTCCACCACCCGCCTGTCGAAGCCTTCGACGACCGTCGGCTCTGGCGCAAACGTGAAGATGAGAGAGCGCTTAGCCATTGCCGCCTCGCGTATCATGTCGAGCCACATTTTTTCGCGCAGCCTCACAAACTGCTCGGTTCCGAAAGGGAACACCGCTGCCACGGCATCAACCACCAAGTGGTTGTGGAAGACGGCGTAGGCGGTCATGCGCCCGAGCTCCTTCGCAATGGTCAGCTTTCCAGAAGCGACGGGGCCATGGACAAAAACAAGTTTCATGCTGCTAAAAATGGTTAGAAAGCCAGCCACTCGAAAGTCGGGTTCTGGCCGGAACGAGCCAGCCGACGTCAACCGCCCATGGGGGAGCAAAGCTCAACGAGCGTGCCATCCGGGCAGCGCACGTACGACACGACTTGTCCCCAGGGCTTGGCGCGAGGCTCGGCCAGTTCCGTCGCCCCCGCCGCTAGCGAGCGCGCGTGCGCGGATTCAACGTTGTCAGTGACCAAGCCGAGCTCCATGCCCAAAGGCTTCTTAGACTCCGAAGCGGCTACATGTCCGCCGTGAAAGTTTATGGATGCCAGTTCATGGTGTGCGAAGGCAAGGGTCGTGGCCCCGGTCTCAACCTCCCCGTACATTCCGGACTCGTGCAGGAACCGCCGCGACAGACCAAATGCTTGCTCAAAGAATAGTAGCGAGGCTTCGACGTCTGGCACGTAGACGATGGTGTATCCGAACTTCATTTGAGGTTGAGCGTTGATTTGTGAGTGTGCCCGATGCTGAGCGCGTAGCTCAATCTTCCCATGTCAACGGCTGGCAGCTTGCTTCACGGCAGGGAGAGGCAGATGGTCCGCTTTTGGCCGACTGTAGCCGGTCGTGCCGCCGTTGCGCAGAGCCACAGAGCGACGTGCGATTTGCTCTATAGCCATCTTTCAAGAATCGTGCTGATCGGCTTCATCAGGCGTCACACGGCACTTCACGCCTTCTGTCACGAAGTCAATGTCGAACTCTTCGCGTTCCAGTTCGTCGGGCGGCTCCCAAAGCTGGCTCGCCATCTCGAAGACATGGTCCGGCACGACCATCGAAAAGGTCGGGCCCCGGTCTTCATTCCTGCGTCGAACACGCTCTCGACGAACTTCCACGGGCGCGTCGAGCACATGGAGGTAGGGCGGAAATCCTTCGCTGGCGATTCTTCGACAGAACTGAAGTCGTTGCTGCTGCCGAATCAGACCGAGCTCGAGCACGACGTCTCGACCCGACGCCAGTATCCGGCGGCTGTGGGTCCATATCAGATCCAGCAACCGTTCCTTGCGCTGGACGTACCAAGGTACAAAATCGCCGGCCGGGCGGTCTGGGCTGAACAGCGCTGCGAACCATTCGTCGAGCGGAATGTGCACGCCTTGGGTGCTTGCGGCCAGAGCCGCGCTGAAGGTTGATTTCCCTGCCCCGACCGGACCCTCGATCAAATGAACTCGCGACATTCTTGACGTTCCGAAAATAGGCGTCATTCTGCGACAGAGACGAAGGTCCGCTACTGGCCGCATTCTGCCGCACGTGCACCAGCGCCAATGGGCGCCGCAATGCAGGCGTTCGTCTAGCCATTCGGACTGCGCAACCTGAAGCCCTGTTCGATGTCACGGTTGACTAGCACATGCTAATTGCATAGCATGCTATGCATTGCCGCTGTCGAGGAGTCATCGTGGTCGAAGATGTTGTCAAGGTGCTGGGCCATCTGAGCCTGGGCACGCGTTTGAAGCGAATCGGTGAGAGGCTGCAGGCACAGACGCAGGCCGTTCTGGCGGCGCACGGCTTCGAGCAGCCGGCGGCCCACTTCCCGCTGCTTGCAGCGCTGGACCGACTGGGGCCGTTGAGCGTGGGCGATTTGAGTCAGGCTGTGGGCGTCAGCCAGCCTGTCATTACACGCGCGCTACGGGGACTCGAGGGCGATGGCCTTGTGCAGTCGGCGACGAGCGTTGACGACCGGCGGGTCCGCCACGTGGGTCTCAGCCGCAAGGGGCGCGGCCTTGTGCAGCGCGCACAACGAGAGGCATGGCCGGCCATCGAGGCGGCCGTCGCCCAGGCTTGCGTGGACCTGAAGGGTGACTTGCTCGCCCAGCTTGCCGCGCTCGAAGTGGCGCTGGCGGAGAGACCGTTGCATCTTCGGGCGCAGGAGGTTTGAGTATGTCCGACCTCGACCGACCCGTTTGGGCCAGCCTGCAGCACCAATCGCACTGGGGCTTGGGTGACAAGCGCGCGCGGCGGTTCCATCGTGACGTCAACTGCTTTGCCGCGACGCCAGACGAGAGTGCCGACAGCCTGACGGCGCTGGCTGAGTTGGTGCAGCCGGGCGACGACAGCGTCTATCTTCTGCAGGTCCCGCCCATCGCCGTGCCGCCTGGCTTGCAAGCCGTAAAGGTGGCGCAGGGCGTGCAGATGGTCGCAACGCGTCGGCTGCCGGCCGACGACGACGGCGTGCTGGTGCTAGGCGATGCCGACGCGGCCGAGATGCTGGCCCTGGCCACCCTGACGCAGCCCGGTCCCTTCCTTGCCCGGACGCACACGATGGGTCGATTCGTCGGCCTGCGCGTCAACGGCCGGCTGGCCGCGATGGCAGGAGAGCGCATGCGCTTTCCCGGCCATATCGAGGTCAGCGGTGTGTGCACCCACCCAGACTTCCGAGGTCGCGGCCTAGCGCGGCGGCTGTCGGCCTCCGTGACGGCTGACATCCAGCGACGCGGTGAGCGGACGTTCCTGCACGCCTGGACAACGAACACTGCCGCAATCGAGTTGTACAAGAGCCTGGGCTTCGAAGTGCGCACAGCGGTGAATGTCGCGGTGCTCCAGCACGAGCCAGCTTGACGCCAAGTCGCGGTCGCTGCCGTAGCGGAGCGCGCGAATCGCGCCGACCGAGTCCGGGTAGCAGGCAGCGCAATCAGGCCAACTTGGTGCCATCGACATGGATACGACCGGCGGCTCCGCCACGGCGCTTGGTAGCAATCGTTTGAGTCCGTTCGCGGTAGGCGCGCATAGAGCGCCTGGTCTCGAAGGTGCGCTTCTTTAGCGACGGGCCCGAGGAACGCTCGTCGCTGGAAACCTGCGCTGAGGCACGGTGGAGCGAAGGGATTTGGCTGCGACGGCCTTCACGCCACAGGCCACGAGGCCGCAGATTGCCAAGAAGCCGCACGCGACGCACACGCCATCAACCCGGCCGAAGGCGAGCCAAAGGTGATGCCAGCGAAGGAGGCCCATAGTCCCAGTTGGACCCGCTCGAAGGCATCAGTGGCACGTTCCGGAAAGCTCATCGCATCACTCCTGCAGGGTAGGTATCGCACTCACAGCGCCCGCCGCGGCTTCAAAGGACTCGCGGGGCCGTTGAGCCTACGACCAGACAATCGAGAGGACGAGTTCAAAGTCCGCTCTTGGCCCGATTGCAGTCTTCGCTGTCGGCAAACAGCCGCATTCTGCCTTCGGCGGTTCAGGCTCCGTCTAAAAGATGCGCCACATCATCACAGGAGTCGAATCCTGCTTCCGAGACGAGGCGTTGGACACATCGAACCAAGTGACAAGAGATGCCAGTCGTCATGCGCGACCAGCGGCGCATGGCCATCGCTCAACTCTGGCTCGTCCGGCCATTGTCCAGCAGTCGGCCCCAGCGCAATGACGAAGTGCCGCAGCCGCGACACGCCGGTGGCACGGTGAAACGAGGCGGCGTTGGAAAAGAGGCGGCAGGGGCGCTCGGCATGGCGGCCTGGACCGCGCGTGGCAAACACCGACCTTGAACCAAGGCCGGTGCGCCGGCTGCACGCCAAGGCGATGCGGGGGCCGCCCTGCCCGAAACCTCAGGCAGCGGCTGTCAGGCTCACGGGAACGCTGTCACCAGCCCGGTTCGTACCGAAGAGGTCGCTTCCGGGCCGATCTCCATGAATGCATCCCCTGTCACTGTGTAGGCAGCCCAGTCCAGCGCGGCCGTGCCGGGACGCCCATGCTTGGCGAAGTTGGTCCAGAAAGTCATCGTCTGTTCCGAGATCGCGGTGTCGGCCGGTCCCCATTCCATCGCGGCCAATACGTCGGCCTCGTCACCGGCGCTGCCGCTCACGCCGTTGCCGTTGAGGTCACCGATCGGCGGCTTGTTGCCGTCGGGCGTGAGCGTCAGGCCCAGGCTGTAGTTGGTCGCAATGCCGCGCGGGTAGTCGAACAGGTAGGGCAGCTCGCCGCTGTGTCCGCTCAACAGGCCGAGCCGCGCCCAGCCGGCGGGCACGCGGCTGAACTTGTAGACGTACTGCGGCGAGCGGTAGGTGGGCGTGCGCTGGGTCATGAAGACCGGCAGCGCGGCGCGCAGCGAGGGGTAGTCACCCGAGGTCGCGCCCACCATCAGCGGCACGTCGCTGGGCATGCCGTCCGTCATGTTCTGGCCATAGGTCTTGACGAGGTAGCGATAGTCCACATTGGGCCGGTAGGTCTCGCGCGGGATGCCGGCGTCCAGGTCGGCCTGGGTGAACGCGGTCCACGGCAGGGCACGCGCCTGCGCCAGGATGGTGGCGCCCACGCGCGCGAACACCGCCTTGCCGATGGCTTCGCCTGTAGCCAGGGAAGACTGCGGCGTTCCCTCGGTGGCAATTTCGCTGGCACCGCTTTGCACGATGGCCTTGTGGAACAGGCCCTTCGCATCCGGCGAATTCATCAGCGAATAGACCTTCCCGCCCCCGCCAGACTGGCCGAAGATCGTCACGTTGTCCGCGTCGCCCCCGAAGGCTGCGATGTTGGACTTCACCCACTGCAGGGCCGCCACGAGGTCCATCTGCCCGTAGTTGCCCGAGCCGCCGTGGCCGCTCTCGGCACTGAGCAGCGGGTGCGCCAGATACCCGAACGGCCCGAGCCGGTGGTTGACCGTGACGAGCACCACGTCCTTGGCCGGCAGGCTGGCCGCGTTGTTGTACTGCTTGGAGTTGCTGGTAAGGATGGCGAACGAACCACCATGGAACCAGACCATCACGGGCAGCTTCGACGCGTTCTTGGGTGCCGTCACGTTCAGGTACAGCGAGTCTTCGCTCATGCCGCCTTCGCCGAGCGGCTCCATCGTCGGGTTCTGCGCCGCCTGGTTGGACCACGCGGTGGCCTCGCGCACGCCGCTCCAGGGCAGGGCCGCCTGCGGCGCGCGCCAGCGCAGATCACCCACGGGCGGCTGCGCATACGGAATGCCCAGGTACTGCCAGGTGGTCGGCGTGGCCTCGAAGCCGCGCAGCGAGCCGCCCGTTGTGCTCACCACATGGCGCACGCTGGTCGCGCGCGCAAACTGCTCCTGCGCCGCGGTTGCCGTGCGCGCCGTGCGCGGGCGCGGGTCCAGATCGGAGAAGGCGTTGGCCTGCTCCAGCTCAGCCAGCACGGTCGCCAGGCTGGTGCGGAAGGCGGCCGAGGGCTGCGCGAAGTCGATGGCCGCAGCGTGTCTGGAAATCGTGTCGCGAATCGGGTCCGTGATCTGAATGCCGTTGTTCAGGTCGCCATCGGCGTCCAGGGTCTGCAGCAGCACCAGCTTGTTGCTCACCTGCGGGTCGGCGGGGGATGCAGCGCCGTCGCTGAGGCTCAGCGGCGACAGCGATTCGGCGCCGGCGGCCGAACCCAGCACGAGTGCACCGATAGAGAAGCTGACCGTTTCGCCCGATGCGTACAGGAAGCGCCCCTCGGCATCGGTGGTGCGCGCGCCAGACACGGAGCCGCTGTAGTTCAGCCCGACCACCGGCCCGCCGGCGAAGGTGCCCGACAGCCGCGGCTGCGTGTCGGGCGCGGGCGGCGGCACGAAGGCGAAGCCGCCACCGCCTCCGCCGTTGCCGCCACCGCAGCCCAGCACGAGCGCGCTGCCCACGAGGGCCGGCAGCCACCATCGCTTCGATGCGCGCGCATCGAGGGTCTTCCTGTCTCTCGTCATGTTCGTCTCCTTCAAATCGGGATGTCTGCGGGCACGGCCAGCGCATGGCGCGCGCTTTTCACAGCAGCCATAATTCCACTGAATTAATTCACTTGAATTAGGGATGACCCGCCGTGCGCGTCACAATCGCGACGCCATGCCCAAGCCTCCGACGCCCGCCCAGGACACCCGCCGCGATGTCGCATGCACCGGCACGCGGGAGCGTCTGCTGCTGGAAGCCATGCGCCTGTTCGCTCGCGAAGGCATGAACGCCGTGTCGTTGCGGCGCATCGTGGCCGCTGCGGGCGCCAGCAACCTGTCGGCGCTGCACTATCACTTCGGCAATCGCGAGAGCGTGGTGCGCGAAGTGGCGCAGATGCTCAAGCGCATCCTCGAACCGCGGTGCCTGGAGCGCCTGAACGCATTGAGTGCGGACAGTGCGCGCGGCCACGGCGTGCGCGAGGTGCTGGAGGCAGCCTTCGGTCCGATGATCGACATGCTGGCCGAGCCCGGACTCGGGCGCGACGCCGTGTGTTTCATCGGCCGACTGGGTTGGGACTTCGGCGAAGAGGGGCAGCGCATCTCGGCCGACCTGCACCGCGACCTGCTCACGCTCACGCTCGAGCGCCTGGGCATGCTGATGCCCAACCTCAAGACGGAGCATCTGAAGTTCCGCCTGCTGCTCACCATGAACTCGCTGTACTACGGCATCTCGTACCGCAGCTACGCGAAGCGCTCACCGTTCGGGCCGCTGAGCATCGGCCGCCGCGGCAACGAAGCGCAGGAACGCGCCCTGTTCATGGACTACCTGGAGGCCGGCATCCGGCATCCGTTTCCGGTGCCTGCGAACGCGGCATAGCGCGATTCGCTTCGACCGACTGGTCAGGCCTCTTGGTCCGCCATGTTGCGGATCACGTCCATGAACGCCTGCACGGCCGTGCTGGGGGGCTCGCCTTGCAGCGTGATCAGGCCGAAGTCGGGTATGCGGTTGGGGAGCTCGACCGCAATGCGCGTCAGCAGGCCGCGCCGCACGTACTTTTCTACCAGCGCGGCGGGCTGCAGCGACAGCATGGTCGTGCTCTGCATCAACTCCAGCGCGATCAGGAACGACGACGTCTCGACGATGCCCGAGGTGAGCGACAGGCCTCGGCTGTGGAAGATGTCATCCGACACCTTGCGCAGCGCCGTGGATGTCGGATAGAGAATCCACGGCCAGTTCGAGAGTTCCCTCAGCCCAGGGGTGCTCGGTCCGCGCAGCGGATGGTGCACGCCTGCGGTGACCTGCAACCTTTCACCGGTCAGGTTTTCGTAGTGGAACTGGTCGCGTTGGGATTCATCGGTGAAACGGCCGATCATCACGTCGATCTTGCGCTCGGACAGCCACACGATCAGCTGATCGCTGCTCTGTTCCTGCACCTTCACCACCAGCAGCGGCCGCAGGCGCTGCAGCTCGGCCACTGCGGCGATCAGCAGATGCGCCGCCGCTCCCGAGATGGCGCCGATCGACAAATGGCCGTGCCCGCCGAGCTTCAGATTGCTGAACTCGTCCACGAACTTGCGGTGGCTGTCGAGTGCCGAGTGCGCATAGCGCAAGGTGAAGAGTCCCAGCTCATTGGGTTGCATGCCGCGCGGCAGGCGATCGAACAGGCGCGCTTCCAGCATCTCCTCGATGTCCATCAACACCTTGGTGGCCGCCGGCTGCGTGATGTACATCTGCTCGGCAGTCAGGCGCAGATTGCGCGTCTTTCCCAGGATGTCGAGAAACTGCAGATGCCGGAAACGCAGTCTCGAGACTTGCGCCAGCAGCAGGGGTTTGTCCGAAGTCTTGCCTGAACTCATAAGCATTTGGAATGGATGCTACCGAAAAAGTCAGTGGACCGTCAGGGGGCCGTGACCTAGCCTTCGGGTCGATCAAGCACGGCCCCGCAGAGAGCCGGCGAGTCGCGGCAAGGTCGGCGCACGCCGCGTGTCCATTCCGGAGACATCATGAAAATCAGATCACTGGACCTGGCGCCGGTGCGCACCGATGGCCTGCACCAGGTGCTGCCGCAGGACGGCCTGGCCGGAACGCTCGTCGGCCGTGTCTGGCGTGCCGGCACGCCCGCGGGCCCGGCCGTGGTGGTGCTGCGCCCGGAGGGCGTGTTCGATCTGAGCAAGCACTTCGCCACCATGAGTACGCTGCTGGAGACGGACCATCCGGCGCAAGCTGTGCGTTCAGTGGCCGGCGAGTTCCTGTGCAGCGTCGATGCGCTGCTCGACAACAGCAAGGCGGAAGGCCAGGACCCCGCCGTTCCCTGGCTGCTGGCACCCTGCGACCTGCAGGTCGTCAAGGCCGCGGGCGTGACTTTTGCCGGCAGCATGATCGAACGCGTGATCGAGGAGCAGGCCGGCGGCGACGCCAGTCGTGCGCTCGCGCTACGCAGCCAGATCACCGCGTCGATCGGCACCAGCCTGTCCGACATCCGCCCCGGCTCGGCCCAGGCACTGGCGTTGAAGAACCTGCTGCAGCAACAGAAGCTGTGGTCGCAATACCTGGAGGTCGGCATCGGCCCCGATGCCGAGGTCTTCACCAAGGCGCCCGTGCTGGCATCGGTGGGGCATGGCCAGGACATCGGCATCCGCGCCGAATCGACCTGGAACAACCCCGAGCCCGAGGTGGTGCTGGCCGTCAACAGCCGTGGTGACATCGTCGGCGCCGCGCTGGGCAACGACGTCAACCTGCGCGACATCGAAGGCCGCAGTGCGCTGCTGCTCGGCAAGGCCAAGGACAACAACGCGTCCTGCGCCATCGGCCCCTTCATCCGCCTGTTCGATGGCCACTTCGGCCTCGATCAGCTGCGCCACGAGACCGTGCACCTGCAGGTGGCCGGCGACGACGGCTACACGCTGCAGGGCATCAACACCATGGCCAGCATCAGCCGCGACCCGGTCGACCTGGTGGCGCAGACACTGGCCTTCCACCAGTATCCCGACGGCTTCATGCTGTTCCTGGGCACGCTGTTCGCGCCCACCGAAGACCGGGACGAGCCTGGCGGCGGGTTCACCCACAAGCTGGGCGACATGGTCAGCATCCACAGCCCCTGGCTGGGCTGCCTCCTGAATCGGGTGACGCATTGCGAGGCCGCGCCGCCCTGGCGCTTCGGCCTGCGAGCCTTCATCGGCAACCTGGCCGAGCGCGGTCTGCTGCAGGGGGGGCGGCTGTGATGGCCGGCCACCGCCTGGACACCGCCCGGAGTGAGTCCTTTCAACCCAAGGAGACAAGCATGCATCTGACCATCGAACGTGGATCTGCGAGGGGGCGCAGCAGACCTGGCTTCATGCGGCTTTTGATTTCGCTGCCAACCGGACTCGTGATCGCGAGCGCTGCCCTGGCGGCTGATCGGCCTTCGGATCCTGCGGCCTGGCCGGCGCTGAAGGACGTGTACAAGAACTACTTCCTGATCGGCAGCACCAATCTCGACGCGCGCAACTTCGGCGCCGAGGTGGTGCCGGGTGAAAACTCGGTCGCCGCCATGACCCTGAAACACTTCAACGCGGTGACGCCGAGCAACGCGATGAAGCCCGATTTCTGGAATGGGGGGATGAGCAATCTCACCCCCAATTTCCTTACCAATCTGACCTCGGGCATCAACGCCGACATCAGCGCGGCCAATGCGCGCGGCGTCAAGGTCACCGGGCACGTGCTGCTCTGGCACAACCAGTCGGCGCAATGGCCGGCCCCCAACGTCCTGACTTCGAACGGCGGATGGGAAACGCCGTGGGACTACGCAACGGCGAAGACCGGTCTGGAGCACTACGTGCGGACCGTGGCCGGCCATTTCGATCGGGAACCCTTCAAGGCCTACTCATGGGACGTCGTCAACGAAGCGTTCAAGGACAACCCCGACAACCCCGCCGACTGGAGGAACGCCCTGCGAACGGGCTACAGTCCCGAGGAGCGGCCGGCCCGATGGGCGCAAGCCTATGCCAAGGGTGGGAAGAGCTGGGAATACATGTATGACGCTTTCTATTACGCGCGCCAGAACACGACGGCCATCCTGAACTACAACGACTTCAACGACAACGAGCGCGCCTCGAAGGCCACGGCGATCGCTGCGATGGTCAAGGAATTCAATGAACGGTACGCGGCCGAATCGGCTGCCGGCAAGGGGCGGATCCTCCTGGACGCCAAGGGCAAGCCCAGGCCGCTGATCGACGTCATCGGCACGCAGGGGCATTGGGACATGAGGCTCAACCTCGACGCCTTCGAGCGGACCATCAAGACCTATCTCGAAACCGGCGCGAATGTCGATCTGACCGAGCTGGATCTCGCGCCGAACCTGGGCCTGGACAAAGGACAGCGGATCCAGAATGGCCCCGAAATGGAGGCCCTGTTCATGGAGCAGGGCATCCAGTACGCGAAACTTTTCAGCCTGCTCAAGGAATACGCCGCCGGCCCGGGAGGTCGTCACCCTGAGTACAAGGGAGGCGTGCACCGGGTTACCTGGTGGGGGATGACGGACCCGGGCTATCACACCAACGGGTACCCGTGGTCCAGCGTCGGCAAACCCAAGGAGGCGTACTGGGCCACGACGAACCCGGAGCAGTACCTCATCGATGCGGGCTTGCCGCCGAACGGCGTGACCGCCACTTTCAGCTATGGCGGCGAATCCTTCAAAGCCCGGACCTGGGGCGGCAAGAACGCTCAGGCGATGCTCGACATCAACGTGCCGGTCGACACGAAGAACGTCGTCTTCACCGCTGCCAACGTCTCCCTGCCCTCGGGGTTTGCCGTCGAGAGCATGAAGTTCAACCCGCCCGACTGCGCTGTGATTCCCGGCAAGCCCTGCCACGTGACGGTGACCGCGAGGGGGCCCGCACCGGCGGCTGCCCACGTGGAGAACACGGCGACGTTCGTGCTGTCCTTCGGCAAGATGACCGTCGGCTGGATGGATGCCGCCAACGCACTGGAGGCACCCCTCTCGTATGCGGAAGTCCGCTTCAGTGACGGTGTGACCCCATTCAAGCAGTACAAGACCTCCTACGGGAACGACGGCATGGCGAGAGCGACCGGCGTCACGGAAATGAAGGCGGTGCCGAAACATGGCCACAACACGCTCGTCCTGTCCTCACGAGACCCGATCAACAATCCGGTCGGACTGCGGTTGCAAAAGCATGCAGCGACGGAAAAAGCCTGGCGGCTCGCCACGAGAATCGAACCTGGGAGGACGTACATGGTCGTGTCCGGGGCGTCGGATCTCAACGGACAGACACAAGCCGCTGCTTTGACCAATCGAAGCAAGCCCGCGACCACGGCCTCACCTGAATCGCTGTCGCGCACGCCTGTCATCGTCCGTGGCGACATCCTTGTGCCCTTGCCCAATTCGAATGCACCCGCGAGCGAGCCCGCTCTGGCTCAGGACAACCTCAAGTTCGTCTTCGAAGAGGCAAAGAGCCCTGCAGCAGGGCCGTACGCCGCGGAGGAAGGGCACACGATGCAGAGCTTCATCCATGGCACCAATGTCTACCCGCATGTCATGTTCAGAGGCAATGGCGCGAATGGCACCGTCGTGGGGAACCAGCACTCGCTGATCACGCGCCAGACGAACGGCCAGGAGGGCTCGCAGATCGCCGAGAGATCGCTTGATCAGGCGGTCTGGTTCAACACGCCCATCGACCAGAAGACCGGCGAGATGAAGATGTTCCAGTATTCCGACAAGGACGGTGTCAAACAACACCATGTCCTGAAGGAACTTGGCGATGGCGAGACGCCGAACAGGGACGCCGGGAACGCCATCAGCCAGCGGCAGGCATCGGTTGGCGGGTTCGTCGCCATGCAGGCGGAGGGTCCCGCGGAGGGAACGAGCGTCAAGCTCTATGCCTACGACATCGAGCCCCAGGCGCCGAACAATGAGCCGCCGCCGACGACACAGCCCCCTGCGTCGCCGGGGATGGCGATCGCCTTCCCATTCACCAGGCGCGGCGGATCGTTCGACGCGGGCGACCTCGCGCTGGCGCTGGCAGGCCTCGCAGCGCTTGCGCTCGTCCGCCGCCGCCGGCCCTGAAGCTGTGAAGCTGTGAAGCTGTGAAGCTGTGAAGCTGTGAAGCGGGCGCCGAGGTCAGTCCTCGGCGCCGGCCTTTGCCCGCCGCAAGTGCAGCCACGCACCCTGCCACAGGCAGAGCGCTCCTGCGCACAACGCGCCGTACAGGTGCGCCTCGACCATCACCTCGCCGCCGATCAGCGCACGCTGCGCGTCCGGAGGCGGATGGAACATCTGCCAGCCGATGCGTGCGATGACGGCCACCATGACGATCCAGGCCACGCGATCGCCGCGCCAGGCACGCGGCGCCAGCACCCAGACGAACAGCCCATAGAGCACGCCGGAGAGGCCGGCGTAGTTCGTGGCCTCGGGCGATGCAGCCATCAGCAGGATCCCCACGCCCAAGGCCAGCACCACGATCGCGGCCGCCCAGGAACGCCCGCTGCAAGTGCCTGCCGCGAACGCGGCGCACAGCGCCAGCCCGCCAGTGTTCATCAGGCAGTGCGCCCAGCCGAGATGCACCGCATGCGCCGAAAGCAGGCGCCAGTACTGCCCGCCGAGCACGGCCGCGCGTTCGTAGCGCAGCGCTTCGTACACCGGCTCACCGCCCGCCTGCAAGGCCAGCATGAGGCAGGCGAGCGCGACGGGAACGAGCCAATTGGCGAAGGACCGCTGTGGAAGAGGTTGCACGGTGGCGGAATTGTGCCGTTAGCTTGCGGGTGATCGTCACGCCTTGGCAGCGGGCTCGAAGATGTGGATGGTCTCGCCGCGCGCGAGCTTCTCCACAAGCTGGGCGATGCGTCGGGCGCGCGTCTCGGGCTTCACGGCTTGGTGGCCACCATCCTTGCCGCAGCGCCGGGCCCATTCAAGATGGGCTGCCGGGCGCTTCCACCTCACCAGCCAGCCCAGGCTCTCGTCGGGGTGCGATCCATAGCCTCAGCACGAACCAGGCCAGAGCGAATGCACCCACACTGAAGAGGATGTCGCCTGGCGTGCGCATCCAGACCAGCGCTTCCACGATCGGCTTCTGCATGAACGCTGCTGAACGCGCATACCAATAACCGTGCTCAATCGCCGCCAGCAACTGCAGCGTGCCCAGCGGCAGCAGGGTCAGCACGCCCATCAGGGCCAGCCCGAGATTGAGCGACCAGAACGAAAGCTTCAACATCCCGGTGTTCCAGACCATGTGTCCGCGCAGGCCACGCAGGCAGAACAGGATCAGTGCGATGCCCAGCATGCCGTAGACGCCGAACAGTGCAGTGTGGGCATGCAACGGAGTGAGGTTGAGGCCCTGCATGTAGTAGAGGGACAGAGGCGGGTTGATCAGGAAGCCGAACAGCCCCGCACCCACCAGGTTCCAGAATGACACCGCGATGAAAAACATCACGGGCCAGCGGTAGCGAGCCATCCAGGGCGTTGCCTGCCCCATCTTCCAGGTGTGGTACGCCTCGAAGCCCAGATAGGCCAGCGGCACGACTTCGAGTGCGCTGAAGCTGGCGCCCAGTGCGACCACCGAAATCGGCGTGCCGATGAAGTAGAGGTGGTGGAGGGTGCCCAGGACACCGCCCGACATGAAGATGATCGTCGCGAACAGCACCGCGATGTTGGCGCTTGATGTCCTGATCAGCCCCAGGCGAGTGAAGATCAACGCCATGACCGCGGTGGCAAACACTTCGAAGAATCCTTCGACCCACAAATGCACCAACCACCAGCGCCAATACTCCACCTCGGAGAGGTGGGTGTGCTCGCCCCACATCAGTGCCGATGCGTAGAAGAGGCCGATGGCGACCGTCGAAAGGAACAGCAGCCCCACGATCGATTTGGAGTGACTGGACGGTCCTTTCAAGATCGGCCACAAGGCCCGTCCAACCATCACGACCCAGAGCAGCAGGCCGATGAAAAGGTACCACTGCCAGAACCGCCCCAGGTCGGCGTACTCCCAGCCCTGGTGTCCAAACCAGAAGTTGTAGTCCAGGGGCAGGATCTGCATCACCGCGAACCACTGGCCGGCAAACCCTCCGCTCACGATGAGCAGCAGCGATACGAACAGGAAGTTGACGCCGAATCGCTGGTACTTGGGTTCATGGCCCGAAAGCGCCGGAGCAATGTACAGCCCGGTGGCCAGCCACGCTGTCGCGATCCAGAGCACCGCCAGTTGGGTGTGCCATGTCCGCGCGAGCGAATAGGGCAGGTAGTTGGACAACGCGAAGCCGTAGGCGGCCTGCCCCTCGACCTGGTAGTGGGCGGTGATCGCGCCGAGCAGGATCTGCAGAAGGAACAACGCAAGAACCACCCAGAAATACTTGGCAGTGGCGCGCATCGATGGTGTTATCCGCAGCGATGCGAAGGGATCGCTGGTCGGAACCGCGCGCGCTTCTTCGGCGCGTCCATGGGTGATCGCGTGGTGCCAGCCCAGGATGGCGATGCCTGCGATCAGGAACAGAACGCTGAAGGCCGACCAGACCCAGAGCGCCGGCGGGGGCACGTTGCCCACGAGTGGCTCCGAGGGCCAGTTGTTCGTGTATGTCACCTTCTTGGCGGTCATGCCACCGGTGTCGGGCGCGGGCAGGTCCCCAGGCTTGTCGGCGCGTTCGGTGGTGGCAGCCCACGCCGTCCACCAAAAAAAGGCGCCAAGTGCGCGCCGGTTTTCGGCCGTACCGACCGTGGATTCCTTCATCGCATACTGCTCGCGCAGCTCGGCTGTTGCGCTGTCATTGCCGAACAGGCTGACGTAGTGCGCAGCGACGATGGACATGGCGGCGGCCCGGTCACCCGTTACCGTGATCGTCCTTGTCTGGGGATCGAAAGTGTTTTCGCGCATCATTGCCTGCAGGCGACCGCGCAGGGCGGACTGCTGCTCTGCAGATAGCTGCGCGTACGTGACGTCGGCACCCTGGCCGCGCGCCCATATGTCCAGCACTGCGGTCGCTTCACGATGGAGCCAGTCCGCGCTCCAGTCGGGCGCAACGTAGGCGCCGTGGCCCCAGATCGATCCCAGTTGCATGCCACCCGTCGACTGCCAAACCTGACGGCCTCTTTCGATGTCGCCACGGGTATAAAGGACGGCGCTGTCTTGCGCCACGACCTTCTCGGGCATTGGCGGCGCGGCGCGAAAGATCTCCCCACCAGCCCACAGCAGTACAGCGAACGAGGTCACCAGCAGAACGGCCAGCGCCGTCCAGAGCTTGCGAGTGCTGGTCATGCAAGTCTCCGTAGATTAAGAACGACGGCGGTCGAGCGTGCGGAGACTCCAGTCAGGTGGTCGCGGCCATTGGAAAGAAAGCGGTGCATGAGACCTCCTTGGTCAGGGAACGATGCGGCGGCAGTGGCCAGCAGCTCGTGCTTCGGAGGCTTGACGACCCACTATAGGCGCTTCATGGCGCGCACGGCACGCTCTCCATCAACAGCGTCAATGCCTGCGTTGCGCGAATCCATTCGGAAACCAGCCGGCAGCGGGCGATAGCGAGAGTCCGCCATAGAGCTGTCCGATTACAAAAAACGGTCCGCGGCCGTTGAGTTCGATCGACATTGCGCAGCTATATCTATCGCAAGAACGACAACTTGCGCTCTCGTCGCCGGTGCGGGGTTCGCTGAAAAGCGGCCATGTTGCGCGGCGCTGCGCGTAACTCGCCGCGTACCCGACCCAAGCTCGGGCTTCGGCGCGGATGTTCGACGCCGATCCGGTGGTTTGTCGCACGCGAGGCGCGTCGATACGATCGCGCCCTTCGCAACTCCAGCACGCAATGAATGGCCTCTCCGATCAATTCTTCCCTGCTGCCCGCGCCATCGAAAAACACCCGTTGGCAGCAGCGCAGCCGGCAACATGTGTGGCATCCCTGCACGCAGAGCATCCGGCTCGAAGCGGTGCCGCCGCTGCCCATCGCAAGGGGCAAGGGCGTGTGGCTGTTTGATCACGACGGACGTCGCTACCTCGACGCGACGAGTTCGTGGTGGGTCAACCTGTTCGGCCACGCCCATCCTGCCATCAATGCTGCGTTGAAGGACCAGATCGATACGCTCTCGCATGTGATGCTCGCGGGCTGCACGCACGCGCCGGCCGTCGAGTTGGCCGAACGGCTGGCCGCGCTCAGCGGGAATGCGCTGGGCCACTGCTTCTATGCATCGGATGGGGCCTCTGCCGTGGAGATCGCCTTGAAGATGAGCTACCACGCGTGGCGCAACGCGGGCCGCAGCGGCAAGCAGCGTTTCGTCGCAGTGCGGCAGGGCTACCACGGCGAAACGCTGGGCGCACTGCATGTCACTGACGTACCGGTGTTCCGCGGCGCCTACGGCCCGCTGCTGGCCGACGCACACCACGTTGCATCGCCCGACGCACGGGCCGCCCGAGCCGGTGAGGATTCCGTCGCGGTGGCGCGCCGTGCAGCGGCGGACCTCGAGACGCTGCTTGTGCGGCAGCATGAGTCGATAGCCGCCGTGATCGTGGAGCCGCTGGTGCAATGCGCGGCCGGCATGGCGATGCACGACCCCGAATACCTGCGCCTCGTGCGCGCGCTGTGCGACAGCTACGGCGTGCACCTGATCGCCGATGAGATCGCCGTCGGGTGCGGCCGCACGGGCAGCTTCTTCGCGTGCGAACAGGCCGGCATCTGGCCGGATCTTCTGTGCCTTTCGAAAGGCATCAGCGGTGGCTACCTGCCGCTGGCGCTGGTGATGGCGCGCGACGAAATCTACCAGGGCTTCGTGGACGACGACGTGGCGCGCAGCTTCCTGCATTCGCATTCCTACACTGGCAATGCGTTGGCCTGCCGCGCTGCGCTCGCAACGCTGGACCTGTTCGAGCAGGAGGACGCGCTACGGCGCAACCGCGGCCGTGCAGAACGGATGAACGCGCGCCTGCGCGAGGCTCTGCGGGGCATGCCGGTCGATCACCTGCGCCAGCGCGGCATGATCGCCGCCTTCGACGTGCGTGCGCCCGGATCCCGCTTCGCCGAACGTTTCCACCTGGCTGCCAGGGCGAACGGACTGCTGATGCGCCCGATCGGCGCGACGGTCTACCTCATGCCGCCGTATGCGATCGGCGAGAGGGAGATCGACCTGCTCGTCGACGGAACGATCGCCACGCTGAAGGACGTGGCCGCCTCCACCCGCACGCAAGGAGAAGGCGATGTCGCGCTTGCTTGACCGCCTGCAGCACGAGATCGCAGCCCTCGACGCGCAGTCGCTGCGCCGCTTCCGGCAGATCGCCGAGACAGCCTGCGCACCCGGGCAGTCGCTCACGCTTGCCGGTTCGGCCGCGCAGCGCGCGATGCTTTGCTTCAGCAGCAACGATTACCTGGGCCTCGCCGCGCATCCGGCGCTGGCCGCTGCGATGGCAGAAGGCGCGGCGCGCTACGGCACGGGCAGCGGTGGCTCGCACCTCGTCCTGGGCCACTCGCGCGCGCATGCCGAACTCGAGGAGCGGCTGGCTTCCTGGATGGCCCCGTACATTCCGCAGGCGCAGAGCCTGTTCTTCTGCACGGGCTACATGGCGAACCTTGCTGTTCTCTCGGCGCTCGGCGGTGCGGAGGCCGTGATCTTCTCCGAGTCGCTCAACCATGCGTCGCTGATCGATGGTGCGCGGCTGGCCAAGGCGCGCGTCGAGCGCTACCCGCACCGCGGAGTTGCCGCGCTCGACGCACAGCTCGGCGCCTGCAACGCGCCCGTCAAGCTGATCGTGAGCGATGCCGTCTTCAGCATGGACGGCGACATCGCGCCGGTGGCCGAACTGCTCGCGCTGGCGGAACGCCACGACGCGTGGCTCGTGCTTGACGACGCCCACGGCTTCGGCGTGCTCGGCGCCACCGGCCGTGGCGTGCTGCAAGCTGCGGCGCTGCGTTCGGAACGGCTGGTGCTGGTCGGCACGCTTGGCAAGGCGGCCGGCGTGTCGGGGGCGTTCGTGGCGGCGCATCGCACCGTCATCGACTACCTCGTGCAGCGGTCGAGGCCCTACATCTTCAGCACCGCCGCACCGCCGGCCATCGCGCATGCGCTGCTGGCGAGCCTTGCGATGATCGAGGGTCTTGAAGGCAGCCTGCGCCGCTCGCGTCTCGAAGAAAGGATCGTGCAATTTCGGCGTGGACTCCGGGAGATCCTGCCGCCCGACGGCAGCGCCTGGTTGCCGGATTCGCCCACGGCGATCCAGCCTTTGATCGTCGGCGACAACGCACGTGCGATGCACTTGATGGCGCACCTCGACGCCAGCGGCTTGCGCGTCGGCGCGATCCGCCCGCCGACAGTTCCTCCGGGCACCGCGCGATTGAGGATCACGCTGTCGGCCAGCCACAGCGAGGCCGACGTGGATCGGCTGGTCGACGCTGTGGGCAAGGCCTTGGCGCAGCCCTGGAGGGACGCCGCATGATGCCGCTGCGCTGGTTTGTCACGGGCACCGACACGGGCGTGGGCAAGACGCTGGTGAGCAGCGCGATACTGAGCCTGCTGGCCGCATCGGGGATGAAGGCAGTCGGAATGAAGCCGGTGGCCGCGGGCCTGAGCTTCGTCGAGGGTGAATGGCGCAACGACGACGTCGAGCAGTTGCGCGCGGCTGGCAATGCCGACGCGCCGCTAGCGCTGCGCTGCCCCTACCTGCTGCGCGCGCCGATGGCCCCGCACCTCGCTGCCACCGAAGAGGGCGTGCGCATCGAGTTGCCGCCTTTGCTGTCGGCCTTCGCGGCATTGGCGCGGCGCGCCGAGGCGGTCGTGGTCGAAGGCGTGGGCGGTTTCCGCGTGCCGTTGGGCGACGATTTCGACAGCGCCGACTTGGCCGTCGCACTGGGCCTGCCGGTGATCCTCGTGGTGGGGCTGCGGCTGGGCTGCCTCAACCATGCGCTGTTGACGGCCGAGGCCATCCGGACGCGCGGCCTCTTGCTGGCGGGGTGGGTCGCAAGCAGCATCGATCCCGCGATGCTCGCGCCCGAAGCCAACCTACAGACACTGCGCGCCGCGCTCGGCGCGCCCCTGCTCGGCGTCGTGCCATACCTGGCCGAGCCCGACCCGGCCAGCGCCGCGCGGCACCTCGACCTGCGAGCCTTGCGCGCCATTGCGGCGCATGCCGCATCGCGGCCCGCTGCGACATGCTGAATCGCCCGGCGCTTCAGGTTGGCTCGAGGACATCGTCAACGTGTCAGGAATTGAAGAGGCACCATCACGATCTGCGGAAAGAGCACCAGCAGCAGCAGCACGCCCAGCTGCGCCAGCAGATAAGGCAGCACCGCGCGGATCACCGGCTCCATGCGCACCCTGGCGACCCCGCAGACCACGTTGAGCACGGTGCCCACGGGCGGGGTGATCAGGCCTATGGCGTTGTTCATGATGAACAGCACGCCGAAGTAGACGGGGTCGATCCCGGCCATCTTCACGATCGGCATGAGCACCGGCACCATGATCAGGATCGTGGGCGCGAAGTCCAGCGCGGTGCCCACCACGAAGACCAGCAACAGGATGACCAGCAACAGCAGCGTCGGGCTGTCCACCAGCGGCTGCAACAGGTCTGCGACCACCATGGGGATGCTCGCCGCGGCAATCAGCCAGGCCGAGACCTGCGCCGCGGCGACGAGGAACATCACGACTGCCGAGGTCTTGCCGGCCGCCAGCAGCAAGGCGTACAGCTGCGCGACCTTCAGCTCCCGGTAGACGACGAAGCCCACGAACAGTGCGTAGAACACGGCAATGACGGCGGCCTCGGTCGGCGTGAAGTAGCCCGCCTTCAGGCCGCCCACGATGATGACCGGCAGCAGCAAGGCCCAGAGGCCCGCAAAGGTGGCTTGCCAACGCGCGCGCAGCGGCATCTTCTCGCCGCGCGGCATGTCGCCGCGCCTGGCCTGGAAAGCCCAGGTCAGCACCAGCGCCACGGCCATCAGCAAGCCGGGCACGATACCGGCAATGAACAGCTTGGTGATGGAGATGTTTCCCACGACGCCGAGCATGACGAAGCCGATGGACGGCGGGATGATCGGCGCGATGATGCCGCCCGAGGCGATCAGGCCCGAGGCACGCGGGATGTCGTAGCCGGCCTTGCGCATCATGGGGATCAACAGCGCCGCCACCGCGGCCGTGTCGGCGATCGCCGAGCCCGACAGCGACGCCATCAGCACGCATGCGAAGACGGCCACATACCCCAGGCCGCCCTTGAAGTGGCCGACCCATGCGCTGGCCACGTTCACGATGCGCCTGCTGATGCCGCCGGCGTTCATCAGCTCACCCGCAAGCACGAAGAACGGAATGGCCATGAGAGGAAAGCTGTCGGCGCCGGACAACATGTTCTGCGCCATGATCTGCGCATCGAAGAAGTCCATGTACAGCATCATGGCCATGCTGCAGGCCATCAGCGCAAAGGCAATCGGCACGCCCAGCGCCATGGCGGCGAGCAGCGCAACAACGAAGATGGTGACGATCATGGCTGTGCGTCCTCAGTCCGTGCTGCCGGTCTGCAACAGTGCCTGCGCGCTGGTCTTCCCGAGCAGCAGGCGCACCATGTTGGCCAACGCCATGATGGCAATGGACGCTGCGCACAGGTAGGCCACCGAATACACCACGGCCAGGGAGATGCCGGTCACCAGGCCGATGTTGGCGGCGTTGAGCGCGTACTGCCTGATCAGGCCCCACAGCAGGACGGCGCAGCACCCGAACACCAGGCCCTGGGCCAGCACCACGGCCACGAACTGCGCCTTGCCGGTCAGCCGGCGGACCACCATGTCCACGCCCATGTGGCCGCCTTCGCGCATCGCGAGGATGGCGCCCAGGAAGGTGAGCCAGATGAACATGAAGCGCGACAGTTCTTCGGAGACGTTGATTCCCGAATCGAAGAAGTGGCGCAGCAGCACGTTGCCGAACACCATCAGGCACATCGCGGCCAGGCACAGGACCATCACCAGTTCCAGCGCCTTGAAATACCAGTGGATCAGTCGTTTCATTGCTGTCTGTGCACGTTCAAGAAGACGGGGCAGCCACGGGCTCGGCCCCGGAGAAGATCTTTCCGGGGTTCATGATGTTGTGCGGGTCCATGGTGCGCTTGATCTGCCGCATGAGATCGACCGGGGCGCTGCCCAGTTCGTCGAGCAGGAAGCCTTGCTTGTGCAGGCCGATCCCATGCTCGCCGGTGCAGGTGCCGTCCATGGCCAGGGCGCGCGCCACCAGGCGTGCGTTGAGGTGTTCGGCCTGGTCGAGTTCGGCCTGGGAGGCGCCGTCGACCAGCATCTGCACATGGAAGTTGCCGTCGCCCACATGGCCCACGATGGGCGCGAGCATGCCGCTGCGCTGAAGGTCGTGCGCGGTCTCGGTCACGCAGGCGGCCAGATGCGAGATCGGCACGCACACGTCGGTGACCACCGAGCGGCTGCCCGGACGCAGTTGCAGCGCGGCGAAATAGATGTTGTGCCGAGCCTCCCAGAGCCGGCTTCGTTCCTCGGGGCTGCTGGCCCACTGGAACTGCGCACCGCCACCGTCCGTTGCAATGCTCTGCACCACGTCGACCTGCTCGCGCACGCCCGCTTCGCTGCCGTGGAACTCGAAGAACAGATGGGGCTGTTCGGGCAGCCCGGTCTTGCTGTACAGGTTGAGCGCCTTGATGGCCACGCCATCTGCAAACTCGCAACGCGCGATGGGCACGCCCATCTGGATGATCAGGGCGACGGCTTCCACCGCCGCGTGGATGTCCGCGAAGGCGCATACCGCCGCCATGATGCTCTCGGGCTGGGGATAGAGCCTGACGGTGGCCTCGACCAGCACGCCGAGCGTGCCTTCGGAGCCGACGAACAGCCGTGTCAGGTCGTAGCCGGCAGCCGATTTCCTGGCCCGGCGTGCGGTCTTGATGACCGCGCCATCGGCCGTGACGGCGGTGAGGTTGAGCACGTTCTCGCGCATCGTGCCGTAGCGCACCGCATTGGTTCCCGACGCGCGCGTTGCGCACATCCCGCCGAAGCTCGCATCGGCGCCGGGGTCCACGGGAAAGAACAGGCCGGTGTCGCGAAGCAGCGCATTGAGCGCCTTGCGCGTCACACCGGGTTGCACGGTGGCGGTCTGGTCCTGCGCATGGATGGCCAGCACCTGGTCCATCTGCTGCAGATTCAATGTCAGACCCCCCTGCGCGGCCAGCGTGTGGCCCTCGAGCGAGGACCCGGCGCCGTACGGCACCAGGGGCACGCGATGCACGCGGCACAGGTTGACGATGGCCACCACTTCCTGCGTGGTGCGTGCGAATGCGACCGCATCGGGCGGCATGGCCGGCAGGACCGATTCATCGCGGCCATGGTGCGCGCGCACGGCGGCGCTGGTGGACAGGCGATCGCCCAGCAGCTGGCTCAGGTTCTCGAGAAAGACGGCAGGCAGTGGAGGGCGGGAATTCACAGTGGAGCGGGAACGTTATTGGGCGGCGCGAACGCGGGCGATCTCGCTGCGAACCAGGGTCATGAACTCGGGCCCGATCTTCTCCAGGTGCGGCGCGATGGCCGGCGGCACGCGGTCGCGGATGGCCTGCAGATCGGCGGCGGAGAACTGGGTCACCTGCATGCCCTTGTCCTTCATGCCCTGCAGCGCGCTGCTGGCCTCGGCGGCCGTGGTTTTGCGCTGGAATGCGGTGGCCCTGGCGGCGGCGGTGGTCATCATCTGCTTCTCGGTGGCCGAAAGGCTGTCCCAGAATTTCTTGGACACCGCAAAGATCAGCGGCGAGTAGACGTGGCCAGACAGCGTCATGTACTTCTGCACTTCGTAGAAGCGCTGGGTGTACATCAGCACGACGGGATTCTCTTGCCCGTCGAACGCCCGCGTTTCCAGTGCCACGAAGAGTTCCGACCACGGCAGCGGCGACGCATTGGCGCCGATCGCCTTGAAGGCGTCCAGCGTGAGCGGGTTGGGCTGGGTGCGCAGCTTCAGCCCCTTGAGGTCGTCCAGGGTGTTGACCGGGCGCTTCGAATTGGTGATGTGCCGAAAACCGTTCTCCCACCAGCCCAAGACATGGATGCCGACACCGGCGAGCTTGTCGTTCAGGTGCTTGCCGACCGGTCCGTCGAAAACGGCGTGGGCTTCGGCTTCGGTGTTGAACAGGAACGGAACGTCCTGGAACCCCAGCTCCTTGACCTGGCCCAGCAGCGCCAGCGCGCTGCCGGTGTAGAACTCCTGCACGCCGCCCTGCAGCGCACCCAGCATCTGCGGGTCGGGCCCCAGCGCCTGGTTGGCGATGACGGCGGTCTTCATCTTGCCGCCGGTCGCTTTTTCCATCTCGGCCGAGAACATCCGGGCCGCCTGCCCCGCCGGGTGCGCGTCGGCCATGCCGTGGCCGAAACGCGCGGTGCGCGCCTTGATGTCCTGCGCACCCGCGCTCCATGGCGCCAGCACCGCGAGCGTGCTGAAGGCTGCAGTGGAAATAAATCGGGACCAGTTCATGGTGTCTCCTCAGTGGTTGACGGGCGGGTGGGACGCGGGCCTGCTCTGCACGCGATTGCGCAGAAGGCCGATGCCTTCGATCTCGACCTCGCAGACGTCGCCAGGCCTCATGTAGAGCTTCGGCTCGCGCGCATGCCCGATGCCCGAGGGGGTTCCGGCGACGATGAGATCGCCCACTTCAAGGGTGATGGCTTCGCTGATCGTGACGATCAGCGATTCCACGTCGAACACCATGTCGCTGGTGTTGGCCGATTGCACGGTCTGCCCGTTCAGTCGCGTCTCCAGCAGCAGGCCGCGGGCGCCCGGCGGCAGTTCGTCGGCCGTGACCAGCCAGGGTCCGAAAGCGCCGGTGCCGTCGAAGTTCTTGCCGACCATCCATTGCGGCGACTTGAACTGGTACTCGCGCACGCTGCCGTCGTTGAACACCGAATACGCCAGCACGTGCGACAGTGCGTGCTCGCGCGTGATGCACGCACCTGCCTTGCCGATCACCACGACCAGTTCGCCTTCGTAGTCCAGCGTGTCCGAGAGCGCGCTGTGCAACATGGGTGCTTCATGCGCGACCAAGCTGGTGGTGAAGCGGGAAAAGAGCGTGGGGTAGTCCGGCTGTACAAAGCCGCTTTCTTCCGAGTGGTCCCGGTAATTCAGCCCGACACAGATGATCTTGGCGGGACGACCGAGCGGGGCCAGCAATTGCACCTGCGCCAGGTCCAGCGCAGGCTGTTGGCGCATCACGGATGCTGCGGCATCGAGCGCCGGCCGGCCCTGGCGGATCAGGTCGTCGAGTGCGCCCGGATACGCGAGGGCGCTTTGCGTCGTGCCGTGCCATGCGTCGCCAGCCGCGTCGTGGACCGCCCAGCCTTCGCGTCCTTCCGACAGAAAACGCAGCAATTTCATGTGTCTCTTTCCTTTGAATGACCTGAACTTTGTTTTCATCAGGCGATATGTATAATTTAGCTAACAATATATTATTCGGCAGCTAGTACATACCCGGATAAAATTTCAGAGCCATGCTGCCTACCGCCAAACCCACGCAGGCCGAGACGGTCTGTCGCCTGATACGCGCCGAGATCCTCGACGGCCAGTTGCCTGCCGGGGCAAAGCTGAACATCGGCGCACTGGAGAAGCGCTTCGAGGTCAGCCTCGGGGCCATTCGGGAGGCTTTGTCTCGCCTGAGTGCGGAGGGCATGGTGATCGCCGAGTCCCATCGCGGCTATCGGGTCAGTCCGGTCAGCCGCGAAGAACTGCTGGACATCACCCGCACCCGCGTCGAGATCGAGTCGTTGTGCCTCGCGCAGGCGATGAGGCTGGGCGACGTCGAATGGGAATCGCGCATCGTCGCTGCCGCCCATCGCATGGAACGGCTGCAGGACTCGCCAGCCGACGCGGAAACGCGGGTCACCGACGTCTGGAGCCATTCGCACAAGGAATTTCATGAAGCGCTGGTCAGCGCGTGCCCCAGCCCCTGGCTACTGCGGCTGCGCAAATTGCTGCACGAGCAGAGCGAGCGCTATCGCCGCCTTTCGGCCCCTCTGGAAACCGACACCCGCGATGTGCGCGGTGAGCACCGCCGCCTGACCGAGGCGGTGCTGAAGCGTGACGAAAAAGCGGCCCTCAAAGAGCTGGAACAGCATTTCCTTGCAACGGCCGAGATCATCTTGCGATCACCTCTGCTTGCAGCACCCCAGAGCCGTCCGTCGTCTTCACGTGCTTCTTTTGCGCCGCAATAGAAGCGTGCCAGGTCCGCCTCGTCGAGATCACGCCTTCGCAGCGGGCTTGAAGATGTGAATGGTCTCGCCGCGCGCGAGCTTCTCCACAAGCTGGGCGATGCGTCGGGCGCGCGTCTCGGGCTTCACGGCAGTCTGTATCCGCCACAGCACCGCGTAGCGATTGGCCGCATTGATCGTTGCAAAGAAGGCCTTGGCGCTCGGCTCGGCTTCGAGCGCCGCCAGCAGGTCCTCCGGCACGGTGGACGTGCGCGCGCCGTCGTAGGCCCGCGCCCATCGTCCGTCGGCCTTGGCGGCCTCGATCTGCGCGTGGCCCGACGCCTGCATGCGGCCCGCTTCGATGAGCGCCGCGACCTTGTCGACGTTGATCTTCGACCAGACGCTGCGCGCGCGCCGCGGCGTGAAGCGCTGCAGAAAGTGCTGGTCGTCGAGCCCTTTCTTCTGGCCGTCGATCCAGCCCCAGCAGAGCGCGATCTCCACCGCCTCGGGGTAGGTGACACTGGGCTCATCGGCGCCCCGCTTGGCGATCTTGAGCCAGAGGCCGTCGGAGGTGGCGTGGTTCTTCTTCAGCCAGGTCTCGAAGGCCTTGGCGTTCTTGAACAAGGCCGGGGAGGCGTCGGGTTGGATGGCTGGTTTGGCGGCGGGCATCGCGTGGAGTGTGCCGCAGCGAGCGAGCCGACACGCGGTTGACATCGACGCCGGCCAGGCTTACGCCTTTTCACGTTTCGAGACCACGAAGATGCCCGACATTGTTCCTCTCGACCTTCCTGGTCGTCGTCGATTTTTGCGCTTGTCGCTCGCGAGCGGTGGCGGCGTGTCCGTCGCCAGCTTCGTTGCAGCCTGCGGGGGCGGCAGTGACCGGATCGTTCCCGTACTGGGGGCGGCACAACCCCCTGTCCCTGCGCCCGCACCAGAACCTGCACCGACGCCTGCACCCGAACCCGCACCCGCGCCGTCCGAACCGCCCCGTTCGACGAGCCCGTTCGAAGACATGTCCGAACTGCAGCCCGCCGATGCCAATGGCGTGATGCTGCCCCAGGGTTTCAGCTCGCGCATCGTGGCGCGATCGGGCCAGCCCCCGCTGCCGGGCAGGCCGGCCTGGCACGGCGCTCCGGATGGCGGGGCGTGTTTCGCCGCTGCAGATGGCGGCTGGGTCTACGTCAGCAATTCCGAACTGGCCCTGGACGACGACATGAAGCCTGCCGGTGGCGCCGGCGCGCTGCGCTTCAGCAAGGATGGCGAACTGATCGACAGCTACCCGATCCTCAAGAACACCGGAGGCAATTGCGCTGGCGGAAGCACGCCATGGGGCACCTGGCTGTCCTGCGAGGAGTTCGAGCTGGCCCCGAACGATCCGCTGGTCGCGTTGATCGGCCGAAGCGCCGGCCTGGTGTGGGAGTGCGATCCGTTCACGCCGTGGGTCGACGGCCAGACGGGACGAAGCTTCCCCGCGCTGGGCCGCTTCTCGCACGAGGCGGTGAGTGTCGATCCATTCAACCGCGTCCTCTACCTGACCGAGGATTCCAGCGGTGGCCGCATCTATCGCTTCGTCTGCGATGCGACCGACTGGCCCGAGGGGCTGGACCGGCCGCGCTTGCAGAACGGCAAGCTGCAGGTGCTGCAGCTTCGCGGCCTGCCCGCAAACGCCGAGGTGATCGCCGCCGCAGCAACGGCTGGGCTCGACATCGACAAGCCATGCGCAGTCGACTGGGTCGATGCCCTCCATCCCGAGCAGGGCCAAGGCTACGTCCGCCTCGCGGTGGCGCCCGCGGAAGGCGTCGTCCCGCCGGGCACCTTCTTTCCGAAATGCGAGGGGACCTGGTACTTCAACGGCATCGTCTACTTCGCTACCCAGAGCAACCACCGCATCTGGGCTTTCGACGTCGCGAACCAGACCATCGAGGTCATCTACGACGGCAACAAGAACTCGGTCGACCCGGTCACTTTCGCCGTCAACCGGCCTGACAACATCACGATCACCGCACTCGGCGAAATCATTGCGACCGAGGATGGCGGCAACCTGGAAGTCGGCATCGTGCGTGCCGACCGCAGTGCCCAGGTGATCGCGCGCCTGGTCGGACACAACGCAAGCGAAACCACCGGGCCGGCCCTCTCTCCGGACGGGACGCGCCTGTATTTCAGCTCGCAGCGCGGCACGACGGGCAGATCCGAGGATGGCATCACTTTCGAGATCGTCTTGCCCCGCCCGGCGCGGTGACGACGCCAAGGTGAAGAGTCTGCTCAAGGCCTCCCGATCGGGAGGCCTTTTTTCTTGATGAAGTTTTCGTGACAAACCGCAGTCGTTGCGTACGCCACGCGTCTAGGTAACCGTACGCAGCAGCGACATCGAGGCTCTCCATCATGAGCCGCTGCAAGCGAGCTTCATCCTTGAGAACCGAGCTGTAAATGCATGACATGAAGAAGAGCCGGCCGCCGCTGTGCTGGAAAGCGGTGTGGCTGGCAGTGATGGCGCTGGGCAGTCCGGCGGCGGCCCTGGCCCAGGAGGCCGCGGCCCCCGCAGAACCCGCCCGCAAGGTCGACATCGCCGAGTACATCGTGCGCGGCAACACCGTGCTCGATGCGCGCGCCATCGAAAAGGCGGTCACGCCCTTCCTCGGGCCCGAGCGCACGCTCAAGGATGTGGAAGCGGCGCGCGACGCGCTGCTCGCGGCCTACCAGGCAGCGGGCTACCAGTCGGTGTACGTCGACCTGCCCGAGCAGCAGGTGACCCAGGGCGTGGTGTTCCTGCAGGTCAACGAGACCCGCGTGGGCCGCGTGCGCGTGGTGGGCGCCGAATACAACTCGCCGCTCGACGTGCGCGACCAGGTGCCGGCGCTGAAGGAGGGCGGCGTGCCCGACTTCAACCAGGCGCAGGCCGAACTCGCAGCGCTCAACCGCGGCCCGAAGCGGCAGGTGATGCCGCTGGTGCGCCAGGGTGCGATGCCGGGCACGATGGACGTCGACCTCAAGGTCCAGGACTCGAGCCCATGGCGCGGCAGCGTCGGCCTCAACAACGACTACAGCGCCGACACGCGCAAGCTGCGCGCGACGGCCTCTCTGGGCCACGACAACCTCTGGCAGCTGGGCCACAGCGCCTCGCTGAGCTTCTTCGGCGCGCCGCAGGACCTGAGCCAGACCCAGGTGTTCTCGGCCTCGTATGCGGCGCCCATCTCGGGCACCGCGTGGAGCGTGGAGGCCACCGCCTTCGTGTCCGACAGCAACGTGGCCACTGTGGGCGGCACCGACGTCCTCGGCAAGGGTCACTCGATCGGGGTGAAGGCCACCTATACCGTGCCGAACGCGGGCAACTGGTGGCACGCGTTCAGCGTGGGCATCGACTTCAAGAACAACAAGGAGGCGCTGAGCCTGAACGGCACGGCCGACACCGTGCCGCTCAAGTACGCGCCGGTCACGCTGTCGTACACGGGCTTCCGGCAGTCGGACAAGAGCCAGCTCGGCGTGGGCGTCTCGCTGGTGGCGGGCACCAGCAGTTCGTTCAACTACGGCAGCGACTGGGCCGCGTTCGACTACAAGCGCTACAAGGCCTCGCCGAGCTTCATGGTGCTGAAGGCCGACCTCAACGGCACGCACACCTTCGGCGGCGGCCAGCAGCTGTCGTTCCGCTTCAACGGCCAGATGACCGATTCGCCACTGGTGTCGAGCGAGCAGATCGCCGGCGGCGGCATGAACTCGGTGCGCGGCTATCTCTCGGCCGAAGCCACCGGCGACTACGGCGTGGTCGGCTCGGTCGAGCTGCGCAGCCAGCCGCTGACCTTCCTGGGCAGCACGGTCGAGAACTGGCGCGTGTATGCCTTCGCCGATGCGGCGCGGCTGCGCCTGAAGAGCCCGCTGCCCGAGCAGGACGAGCGCTTCTCGCTGTATTCGGTGGGCCTGGGCACCACCTTCAAGGTGGGCACGTACCTGTCGGGCCGCGTCGACATCGGCTATCCGCTGATCGATGGTCCGCGCACCCAAAAGCACGACACGCGCGTGAATTTCAGCCTCACCGCGAGCTATTGAAGCGCACGGCTTTCATCCGCCTTCTTTCCTTCGCTCATTCCTTTCCTTCTTTCTTGTCTCTCTCTACGAGCTTTCCGGAGAACCCTGTCATGCGACGCATTCTTTTCATCGTGCTCACCCTGCTGAGCACGCTCTTGCCGGGCCTGGCCCACGCCTGGTGGCAGGCCGAATGGGCCTACCGCAAACCCGTCACCATCGACGGCGGCCCGCAGGCCGGCGCGATCGGCAGCGATGCCGGCCGCGCGCCGGTGCTGGTTCGCCTGCACACGGGCAACTTCAAGTTCGAGGGCGTGAGCGAGACGGGCGCCGACCTGCGCTTCGTGGCGGGTGACGACAAGACCGTGCTGAACCACCAGATCGAGCAGTTCGATCCGCTGCTGGGCATGGCGCTGATCTGGGTCGACGTGCCCAACGTCTCGGCCGGCACGCCGCAGAAGCTGTGGATGTACTACGGCAACCCGAAGGCGCCCGCATCGGGCAACGGCCAGCGCAGCTTCGACCCCGACTACACGCTGGTCTACCACTTCGCCGAGGCGGCCGTGCCGCCGCGCGACACCACCGCCTACGGCAACCACGGCCAGACCGCAGCCGTGCCGGTCGAAGGCACGGTCATCGGCAAGGGCGCGCAGCTGGGCAGCGGCCCGCTGATGCTGCCCGCAACGCCGTCGCTCGCCGTGGCGGCCGGCGGTGCGCTGACCTTCTCGGCCTGGGTCCGGCCCGATTCGCTCGGCGCCAGCCAGGCGATCTATGCGCGCCGCGACGGCGCGGGCGAGTTCGTGGTGGGCATCGACCAGGGCGTGCCCTTCGTGCAGGTCAACGGCCAGCGCAGCACGCCGGGCCAGCCGATCCAGGCCGGCCAGTGGTCGCACCTCGCGGTCAAGGCCGAGGGCGAGAGCGTGGCGCTGTACGTGGGCGGCCGTCCGACGGTGACGCTGGCGGCCAGACTGCCGGCGTTGAACAGCGCGGCCGCGCTCGGCAGCGACGCACCGGGCAGCCTGCCGGTTGCGGCTGGCGCGCAGCCCGCGGCCGCCTTCGCGCCCTTCACCGGCGCGGTCGACGAAGTGCGCCTCTCGAAGGTGGCGCGCACCGACGCGCTGCTGCTGGCCGATGCCGTGTCGCAAGGCGCGGAGTCCCGCCTGACGGTGTTCGGTGCCGACGAGCAGCAGGCCGGCAAGAGCCACTTCGGCTACATCCTGGCCGCGATGCCGCTGGACGCCTGGATCGTGGTGGGCCTGCTGGGCCTGATGATGGTGCTGTCGTGGGCCATCATGATCGGCAAGGGCCGCAGCTACGGCGCCACTTCGCGCGCCAACGCGGCCTTCATCGAGCACTTCCGCGAATCCGCCGGTGCCCCGCTCGACCGCCTGGCGGTGAGCAACACCGTGCCCGAGCGCGTGCGCGCCGACTCCTCGCTATGGCGCCTGTACGAAGTGGCCATCGACGAGATGCGCCGCCGCCATGACCGCGGCTACGACCTGAGCGCCGTATCGACCGCCACCATCGGCGCGATCCGCGCCGCCATGGACGGCGTGATGGTGCGCGAGACCGAGCGCATGTCAAAGCGCATGAACTGGCTGTCGACCACCATCGAGGGCGCGCCCTACGTGGGCCTGTTCGGCACCGTGATCGGCATCATGCTGGTGTTCGTGGTGGCGGCGATGGCCGGCGCGGTGGACATCAACTCGGTGGCCCCGGGCATGGCGGCGGCGCTGCTGTGTACCGCGGCCGGCCTGGGCGTCGCGATCCCCGCGCTGTTCGGCTACAACTGGCTGGCCTCGCGCTCCGACGCGATCGGCGCCGACATGGCCGTCTTCGTCGACGAGTTCGTCACGCGCCTGGCCGAAGAGCAGGGCGAGGGCCGCTCGCTGCCCGTGGCCGTGGCCAAGCGCGCCTGAGTCCGCAACGCCATGGCCAACAGTGCAGCCAAGTTCGCCGTGCGCAAGCGCACGGGCGGCATCAACATCACGCCCTTCGTCGACGTGCTGCTGGTGGTGCTGGTGATCTTCATCCTCACCAGCAACGCCAGCATTCCGGGCATCAAGGTCGACCTGCCGAAAGCCAGTGCCTCGGTGGCACTCGAGAAGCCCAAGACCAAGGCGATCACGATCGACAACGGGGGCAACGTGTTCCTCGACGCCTATCCGGTGACGCTGCCCGAGCTCGAGGAGCGCCTGCGCACCGAGAAGGCGCTGTCGCCGGACTTCCCGGTGATCGTGCGCGGCGATGCCAGCGTGCAGTACGCCAAGGTGGTCGACGTGCTCGACCTGCTGCGCCGCATCGAGCTCAACCAGATCGGCCTCGTGACCGGCAAGCAGAAGTGAGGAGCGGAGCGTGAAACCTCGCGATCCGAACGCCGGCTTCTGGCGTCGCTGGGGCGGCACGGCCATCGGCCTGGCGGTCTTCGCCGCGCTGGTGGCGCTGGTGTGGTATCTGCTGTCCGACACCGCGAGCACCAAGCGCGTGGTGGCCGATGCGCCGATGCTGATGCTGCCGCCCCCACCGCCGCCCGAGCCCGAGAAGCTGCCCGAACCCGAGCCGGAAAAGATCAAGCCCGAAGTGGTCGAGCCCGAGCCCAAGCCGGTCGAGCCGCTCGAAGCGCCCAAGGACGACGCGCCGCCCAGCCCCTCGAAGGACCTGAGCGACCTGGTGACCATGGACAGCGCGGGCGAAGCCGGCAACGACGCCTTCGGCATCCAGGCCGGCAGCGGCGGCGGCATGAGCGGCACCGGCGCCGGCGGCGGCCTGGGCAGCGGCTCGTATGCGCGCTATGTCTCCAGCCTGCTGCAACAGGCCCTGTCGCGCGATGCGCGCACCCGCCAGCTGGTGTTCGACGACATCCAGATCGACCTGTGGCTCGGCGCCGACGGCCGGACCACGCGGGTCCAGCTGGTGCGCGGCACCGGCACCAGCGACATCGACGAGGCGGTGCTTGCGCTGGTGCGCAACCTCGACCGGCCGGGCGAGACGCCGCCGGCGTCGCTGCGCTTTCCGATGCGCGTGTCCATGAAGGGGCGCCGCCCATGAGCGCGGCGACCTTCCGCGCGGCCCGTGCCGATGCCCTGCCAGTCCCATTCAATCCTGTGAACGAAGCGATGAACCATCTCATCAACATCCAGAGCCGGGGCGCCATGCCGACCCTGCGCAAGTGCGCGCTCGCGGCGGCCGTGGCCTCCGCGTTCGTCTTCGCGGCCAGCAACGCCGCAGCGCAAGCGGCGCCCACACCCGCTGGCGAATCCACCATGGTCAAGCTGATCCGCGGCCTGATCCAGAGCGGCACGCTCGCCAAGGACGTGGGCGAGGCGCTACTGGCGCAGGCCCAGACCGAAGCCATGGCCTCGCAGCAGGCGCAGCAGCGCATCGCCGCCTCTGCCACGGCTGCCTCTGCAAGCACCGCCGGCGGGCTGCGGCTCGAAGCCGGCGACGTGCGCGTGCCCTATATCTCGCAGACCGTGCGCGACCAGATCCGCGACGAGGTCAAGACCCAGGTGATGGCCCAGGCCAAGGACGAAGGCTGGGCCGCGCCGAACGAAACCCCCGAGTGGAGCAAGCGCATCCGCCTCGAAGGCGACGTGCGCATTCGCAACGAATCACGCAGCTACGCGGGCAACAACAGCAATATCGAGATCAACTGGCCCGCGCTCAACGACGGCAGCGGCTACGACGTCAACCCGAACACCAACCTCGCGCTGCCGTCGATCCTCAACACCCGGCAGGACCGCCGCAACCTGTTCCGTGCGCGTGCGCGCCTGGGCGTGCTGGCCGACCTGTCGGAGAACACCAAGGCCGGCGTGCGCCTGGCCTCGGGCAGCGACGAGAGCCCGGTCTCGACCACCCAGACGCTGGGCGGCGGGCTCGGCAAGAAGAGCGTGTGGCTCGACCAGATGTGGATCTCGCACAAGCCGGTCGACTGGCTGACTGTGACCGCCGGCCGTTTCGGCAACCCGTTCATGTCGAGCGACCTGGTCTATTCGAACGACCTCAACTTCGACGGCATCGCCGCGCAGTTCGACAAGAAGCTCGCGTCCAACCCGGACCTCTCGCTGTTCGGCACGCTCGGGCTGATCCCGCTCGAATACTCGTCGGACAATTCGCCAAGCCGCAGCCAGGAAAAGATGGCGAGCGAGAACAAGTGGCTGCTCGGCGCGCAGATCGGCGCCGACTGGAAGATCAACGACGACAACCGCGTGCGTGGCGCGCTCGCGTACTACAACTTCCGCAACATCAGCGGCCAGGTCTCGCAGCCCTGCGCGCTCTACGCCGGCGCCGACGGCTGCAGCACCGACTGGTCGCGCCCGGCCTTCATGCAGAAGGGCAACACGCTCATGCTGCTGCGCGACATCGCGCTCGATCCGCTCAACCCGGCCAGCACGCCGCAGCCGCAGTACGTGGGCCTGGCATCGCGGTTCCGCCTGATCGACCTGAACCTGCGCTGGGACACCGCGGTGGCGGGCAACAACCTGCGCCTGGACGCCAACTTCGTGCGCAACACCGCGTACGACGCGAACGACATCTGGAGCCGTGCGGGCGCGCGCGGCGCCATCGTCAACAACTTCGGCCCCACGGGCGGCACCGCGCAGAGCGACTTCAAGAGCGGCGGCAACGCCTACATGCTGCAGGCCACCTACGGCAAGCCATCGCCGTCGGCGCGCGGCGACTGGAACGTGCTCGCGGGCTACAAGCGCATCGAACCCGACGCCATGCCCGACGGCTACAACGACTCGACCTTCCATGGCGGCGGCACCAATGCCCGCGGCTACTTCCTGGGCGGCTCGTACGCGATCGACAAGAACATGTGGTTCACCGGCCGCTGGATCTCGACCAAGGAAATCTATGGACCGCCGCTGTCGATCGACACCCTGCAGCTCGAATTCAATGCGCGATTCTGAGGAGGCCCCCGTGTCCAGAAAACATCTTTCGGCGCTGGTGCTGGCCGTGCTGACCGCCACGGCCGGCGTGGCCCACGCACAGCAGGCGCAGGGCCAGAGCATGGAGGAACGGCTGCGCGCCCAATTGCGCGTGACGACCTCGCAGCTGCAGCAGGTGCAGAACGAGCTGGCCGCGCTGAAGGCCGGCCAGCCCGCGGGTACCGGTGCCACGGCCGCAGCTGCCGCGCCGGCGCCGGCCGAACTCGAGGCGCTCAAGAAGGAGCTGGCGCAGAGCCAGGCGCAGCTGTCGGCCGAGCGTCATGCGCGCGGCCAGGCCACCGCCGGCACCGAGCAACTGCGCCAGCAGGCGCAGGCCGCCAACGAAAAGGCCGCCGCTCAGGTGGCGCAGTACCGCGGCGCCTACGACGAGCTGCTGAAGATGGCGCGCGCCGCCGAGACCGAGCGCCAGCGCCTCGCGGGCGAGGCCGCGATGCAGCGCACCGCCCTCACGCAGTGCGAGGCCAAGAACAAGCAGCTCTATGCGGTGGGGCAGGAGATCCTGCGCGCCTACGAGACCGTCGACCTGGGCAGCGTGCTCGCATCGCGCCAGCCCTTTGCCGCGCAGAGCCGCGTCAAGTTCGAGCAGATCGCGCAGCAGTACGGCGACAAGCTGTACGAAGGCAAGTTCGACGTGCGCGCGGTGAACACGCCCGCGCCCGCGGCTGCCGCTGCCGCCACAACGGCGGCCCCCGCCGCGGGAGACAAGCCATGAAGCGCACCAAGTCGTCGTCCACCGTGTTGGCGCAGGGGCTTCGCGCCGCCGCCGGCGTGGTGCTCGTCTCGTCGATGGGCGTGGCCGCCGCGCAGGCGCCCGCACCGGGTCAGGCCGTGGTCGCGCGCCTGGGCGACGCCACGGTCCGGCAGGACGAGGTCGAGCGGCTGTTGCAGGCGCTGCCCGAGGCCGAGCGCACCGCCGTGAAGGCCGACCGCGCGAGCCTCGACGCCTGGCTGCGCCAGCGCCTCGTGAGCGAGGCACTGCTGCGCGACGCGCGCGCCAAGGGCTGGGCCGACCGCCCCGAGGTGAAGGCGCAGATCGATGCCGCCGTGCGCGAGGTCACGTCGCGCATCGTGAGCAGCAGCTACCTCGATTCGGTGAGCCAGGTGCCGGCGGGTTTTCCGTCGGACGCCGAACTGAAGGCTGCGTACGAGCAGGGCAAGGCCAATTTCAACCTGCCCGCCGCCTACCGCGTGGCGCAGATCTACCTGGCCACGCCCGAGCGCGATGCCGCCGCCATGGCCAAGGTGCGCGACACGGCCACAGCGATCGCCCGCGAGGCGCGCGCCGGCGACTTTGCCGCCCTGGCGCGCGCGCGCTCGCAGGATCCGCGCAGCGCCGAGCGCGGCGGCGAGGTCGACACCCTGCCGCTCGCGCGCATCCTGCCCGCGCTGCGCGACACCATTGCGAAGCTCAAGGTCGGCGAGGTCAGCGAGCCCGTCGAGGCCGAGGCCGGCTTCCATGTGGTGAAGCTGCTCGGTATCCAGCCCGCGCGCACCGCCACGCTCGACGAGATGACGCCGCAGCTGCGCGCCGCCCTGCGTCAGCAGCGCCAGCAGCAGCTGGTGCAGGCCTTCCTGGCGCAGCTGGCGCCGCCGGCGCAGTTGAGCATCGACGCCGCCGCGCTCGACGCGGCACTGAAGAAGACGAACTGAACAACCCAAGCCCAAAGGCTCCTGAATGACCAACAAATCTTTGACGACGAACACCGAAGCGGCCGACAGCGCCGCCGCTGCAACGAACCTCGACCTGCTGCTGGACGCCGTGACGCCCGAGCAGGTGTCCGACGCCATCAAGGCGGCCGGTGCCGCCGTCACCGCCATCGAGCAGGACGGCGTGGTGCGCCTGCACAGCGCAAGCCACGGCATCGGCTTCCAGGTGCTGTGGGGCAACCCCGTCACCACCACGCAGTACGCGGACTTCACGCTGAGCTGCCCGCTGCGCGTGCAGGGCGGCACGCTGCCCGACTCGGTGCCGGCCGCCTGGCACCGCACCAAGCGCTTCGCGCGGGTGGCGCAGCACGGCGACTTCGTGGTGCTGGAGATGGACGTGGTGGTGGCCGGCGGCGTGAGCCCGACCTACCTCGCGTTCGCGATGCGCCTGTGGATGCAGATGATGGGCGAGTTCTTCCTGCACCTGCGCAACCACACGCCGGCGGCCGAGGCGCGCGGGGATGCCGCGAATGCCGAGGCCGCCACGGCGCCCGAGGGCGTGGCCGCCGCTGCCGTGTGATGGGCATGGCGGGCGTGACGATGCACCAGGGCACCGCGGCCGGTCCGTCGGCGCTCGCGGCCATCGAGGCGACGACGCGCCAGGCCGAGCGCGCGCGCCGTGCCGAGGCGGTGCGCCTGCGGCAGCGTGCCGCGCTGCTGGCGCTCCTCGTGCAGACGATGGCCGAGCTGCAGATCTCGATGGCGGAACTTGGTGCAGCGCGCCGCGCGGCCCAGCCGGCCAGGCAGCAGCGGGTCAAGCCCTCCGCGCGGCAATGACGCCCGGCACCTGCGCGGCCGGCACCGGCCGCGCGAACAGGTAGCCCTGGGCTTCGTCGAAGCCTTCGCGCGTCACCGCCTGCAGCTGCGCCTCGGTCTCGACACCCTCGACCGTGGTGGCGATGGCCAGCGCCTTTCCGATGCCCGCCACTGCGCGCATGATCGCGAGCGACTTGCCATCGGGCAGGTCGGCGATGAAGCTGCGGTCGAGCTTGATCTTGTCGAACGGAAAGCTGCGCAGGTAGCCAAGCGACGAGTACCCGGTGCCGAAGTCGTCCATCGCGATCTTCACGCCGAGCTGGCGGATCTGCTGCAGCGTTCGCAGGTTCATGTCGTCATTGCCCAGCAGCACCGACTCGGTGATCTCGAGCTGGAGGCGCGAAGGGCCCAGGCCCGAACCCTCGAGCGCGTTGCGCACCGTGTCGACGAGGTGGCCGACGCGGAACTGCACTGGCGAGAGGTTCACCGCCACCGCGATGCCGTCGGGCCATGCCGCGCATTCGCGACAGGCCTCGCGAAGCACCCACTCGCCGATCTCGGTGACGAGCCCGGTCTCCTCTGCGATCGGGATGAACTCGGCCGGCGGGATCATGCCGCGCTCGGGGTGGCGCCAGCGCACCAGCGCCTCGAACGCGGTGATGCGGCCCGATGCGAGGTTGACGAGCGCCTGGTAGTGCACCTCGAACTCGCCCTTGACGAGCGCTTCGCGCATCGAGAGCTTGAGCGCCTGGCGTGTCTGCAACTGCGCGTCCATGCTGTGGACGTACCTGAAGAAGCTGCCACCGCCTGCCGCCTTGGCCCGGTGCAGCGCCACCGCCGATGCCCGGATGACTTCGTCGGCCGCGTTGCCGTCGTCGGGCGCCACGGCCACGCCGACGCTGGCACCGATGGCGACCTTCTGCCCGTCGAGTTCGAAGGGCGGCTGCAGGATGCCCACAAGGCGCTGGGCGATCGCCATGGCCTCGTCGGGCTGCTGCAGTCCCGTGCAGGCGATTGCGAATTCGTCGGCACCGAGCCGTGCGAGCGTGTCGTCGTCGGCGCGCACGCACAGCCGCAGGCGCTCGGCCACGGCGCGCAGCAGCAGGTCGCCGGTCGCATGGCCGTAGGCGTCGTTCACAGCCTTGAAGCCGTCGAGATCGAGCGTCAGCACGGCCACCGCGGCCGCGCGACCGGCCGCGTCGGCCATGTGCCGCTGCAGCGCCTCGCGGAAGGCCACGCGGTTCGGCAGCCCCGTGAGCACGTCGTGGCGCGCCATGTGCGACATCTGCTTCTGCGCCTGCAGCCGCTCCTCCTCGGCATGGCGCCGCTCGCTGACGTCGCGCCAGATCGACACCATGCGGCTCGGCGTCCCGGCGCTGTCGAGCACGGGCGCCGCGATGACGTCGAGCCAGCGGTGCGTGCCCTCCGCATCGACGGAGTCGAGCTCGATGCGGGCGGTGCCGCCCGCGCGCACCACGTCGAACATGGCGCGCAGTCTCTGCAGCCGACCGTCGGGAAAGATCTTTTCAAGCACCGCGCGGTCGGCAAGCTCAGCGATGTCCACGCCGATCATGCGCTGTGCCGCCTTGTTCATCAGCAGCGTCCGTCCCGACAGGTCGAGCATGCTGATGCAGTCGGGACTGCTGTCGAAGATGCCCTTGACCGATGCCTCGCTTTCGCGCAGCGCGTCGACTGCGGTGCGCTGCGGGTGCACGTCCTCGAGCAGGCCGTACCACCGCACGATGCGGCCGTGCTCATCGCGCCGTGGAGCCGCCCGGCTGCGGTGCCACCTGTACCCTCCCTTGGCGCTCTGCACGCGGTATTCGGCATCGAAGGGCGTGCCATCGACCAGTGACGCCTGCCATTGGACCTGCACGCGTTCGAGGTCGTCGGAATGCAGCACTGATTCCCACCCGACGCCGAGCCCGCTTTCGACGCTGGTGCCCGTGAGCAGCGGCCAGCCGGGCCCGGCCTCGATGACTGCGCCGGACGCATCGGCGATCCACGGGATCTGCGGATGCAGTTCGACGAAGGACCGGTAGTGGGCCTCGCTGTCGCGCAGCACCCGCTCGGCCGTGCGCAGCGCGGTGACGTCGGAGATCACCGCCACGAGCAGCCGTCCCTCGGCACCGATGAGTTCGACCGGCTGCTTGCAGGTGAACAGGATCCGTGTGGAGCCGTCCGCCAGGGTGATCTCTTCCTCGAAGCTGCGCGCGTTGCCGCTGGCGAGTATCTCGAGGTCGACGGCGCGGATGCGGTCGGCCGTCGCCGCGGGCAGCACGTCGTGATCCGTCTTTCCGAGCGCGCGCTCGAGCGGGATGCCGAGCAGCGCGCAGGCGGGCGCGTTGAGGTGCACGAAGCGCGAGGCCTCGTCCTTGATGATCACGGCGTGCCCGACGCTGTCGAGGATCGCCGCCACCGGTACCGAGGGGTCCAGCAGATGCGCCGGCGAATGCGCCGCCCGGTAGTCACCCATGTCGATGTCCTTCCTCTGAAGAGGATCTCCCAAGGCATGCATGGTAGGTCACTGCCAACCCGCCCTGGCAGGACGGATTCGGGCCGGCGCGTCAGCGGTGACTGTCGTGGCGCCGCTTCGGCCTCAGGCTGCCACGGCGGCCGCGCCCTGGCGGATGCCCATCGTCCTCAGGGTTTCCCCGATGGCCGCCACCGCGCCCGGAATGCCCGCATCGCCGAAGTGCCCCATGCAGCCGACGCGAAAGGTCTCGACCTGGGTCAGCTTGCCGGGGTAGAGGATGTAGCCGCGCTGCTTCACCTGCTGGTAGAAGGCTTTGAAGTCGTAGGCCGGATCGTCGGGTGCGTGGAAGGTCACGATGATCGGCGCCTGGATGGCGGGGGCTAGAAAGCTGCGCAGGCCGAGCGCGGCCAGGCCGTCGACGAGCGCCTTGCAGTTGCGCGCATAGCGCGCACCGCGCGCTGCGAGGCCGCCTTCCTCGAGGTACTGGGAGATGGCTTCGTCGAGCGCCGCGACCACATGCGTGGGCGGCGTGAAGCGCCATTGGGCGGTTTTTTCCATGTACACCCACTGGTCGTACAGGTCCATGGCGAGCGAGTGGCTGTTGCCCTCGCAGCGCTCGAGCGTGGCGCGCCGCACCACCACGAAGCCCATGCCCGGCACGCCTTCGAGACACTTGCCCGAGGCCGCGATCACCGCATCGAAGGGTGTCTTCTGCGCATCGATCTCGAGTGCGCCGAACGAACTCATCGCGTCGACGATGAGGCCGCGGCCGTGCCTGGCGGCCACCAGCGCGATCTCGTGCAGCGGGTTGAGCACGCCGGCGCCGGTCTCGCAATGCACCACCGCCACGTGCGTGATGCCCGGGTCGGCGGCGAGGGCACGGTCCACGTCGGCGGGCTGCACCTGCCGGTCTTCGGTGTAGTCGATGGTCGTGACCTTGCGGCCCAGCACGCGGCAGATCTTGACGAGGCGCTGGCAGTAGGCGCCGTTGCTCGGCACCAGCACATGGCCGTCGCGCGGCACCAGCGTGCCGATGGCGGCCTCGACCGAGAAGGTGCCGCTGCCCTGCATCGGCACGCATTCGTGCGTTCCCTTGCCGTGCACGATGTCGAGCACGCGCTCGCGGATGCGCGCGGTGATCTTGTTGAAGTCGCCGTCCCACGAGCCCCAGTCGCGCAGCATCGCCTGGCGCGTGCGGTCCGAGGTGGTGAGCGGCCCCGGCGTGAGCAGGATGGGGCTGGGGGTCGGTGTCATCGTGTTCTCTCCATGCGGTGGTGGGGCGGGGGTTCGGGGCCTGTGGGGCTTGCTGCGTGCTTCAGCTCCGGGCGAGGTTGCGCCAGGCCTGGGTGCGCGCAAGCAGCAAGCGTGTGAGCAGTGCATAGGCCAGGCACACGAGCGTCGAGGTGATCACGATCAGGCTCGCGAGCGCCGCGGCCGGGCCGATGTCGCCGGCGTCGTCGAGGTGCATGATCGCGACCGACGCCAGGATGGTCTCGGGCGTGTACAGGAAGATCGCCGCCGACAGGCTGGCCATCGACACCACGAAGAAGTAGCGCCCGATGTCGAGGATGGCCGGCAGGCACACGGGCACCGTCACGCGCAGGAAGGTCTTGAAGAACGGCACCTTGAGCGAGGCCGACACCGCCTCGAACTCGTTGTCGATCTGCTTGAGCGCGGTCACGGCCGTGAGGTGGCTCGAGGTGTAGTAGTGCACCACCATCGAGATGACGAGAATCGCCATCGTCTGGTAGAGGAAGTTCAGCGGGTTCGACGGATGGTTGAAGAACATCACGTAGCCGAGCCCGAGCACCAGGCCCGGCACCGCCATCGACAGCACCGCCATCAGGTGCATGCCGCGGCGCATGAGCCCGAGGTTGCGCGTCTTCTCGATCAGGTAGGCGCCCACGAAGACGATCAGCGACCCGGCCACTGCGGTGACGAGCGCAACCTGCAGGCTGTTGCCGTAGGCCGCGGCCATGTCGCTTTCGACCAGCACGAAGTGGTAGTGCCTGAGCGTGAACGACAGGTCGTAGGGCCACAGCGAGATCAGCGAGGTGTAGATCGCCATGCCGATGGTCGCCAGCAGCAGGGCGCAGACGCCGGTGCAGAACAGCGCGAGCAGCGCATCGGCCACCTTGCGGCGCTTGGGCGTGTAGGGCACCGAGCGCGCGGTGAGCTGCGCCTTGAGCTTGCGCCGCACCACGTAGTCGATCACGAACGAGGCGATCGACGGCAGCAGCAGCAACATGCCGACCACCGCGCCGATCGAGAAGTTGTGCTGCCCGACGACCTGCTTGAACACGTCGACCGACAGCACGTTGAAGTTGCCGCCGATCACCTTGGGCGCGCCGAAGTCGCTCACCACGTAGGTGAAGACCACCGTGGCCGCGCTGATCAGGCCGTACTTGCACGAGGGCAGGGTGATCGTCATGAACTGGCGCCACGGCGGCGTGCGCAATGCGGCGGCGGCCTCGTACAGGCGCCCGTCGGCGAGCGACAGCGCGGTGACCAGGATCATCAGCGCGTGCGGGAAGGTGTTGTAGACCTCGGCCAGGATGATGCCCGGCGCGCCGTAGATCGAGGCGCCGCCGAGCAGGAACTTGAGCGCCCCCTGGTTGCCGAACCACTGCACGAACGAGATCGCCGACAGCAGCGAGGGGGCGAGCAGCGGGATCAGCGCGATGAGCCGGAAGACGGCCTTGAGCGGCGCCGGCATGCGGCTGCGCGTGAGCGCGTAGGCGAACACGAAGGCCGTGGGCACCGAGATCGTCACCACCGCGGCCGACACCCACACCGAGTTCCAGGCCGCGCGCAGCAGGCTCGGCGTCTGGAAGTAGGTGACGAAGTGCGCGAGGCCGACGAAGCGCCCGTCCTTGTCCTGCACCGCATGCGCCAGGATCGTGATGAGCGGCGCCACGAGGAAGACGAACAGCATCGCCATCACCACGAGCAGGATCGCACGCGCGATCGTCTCGTCGCGGCTCCAGCGCATGGCGGGCCGCGCGGCAAAAAAAGGCGCTTTTGTTGCGCCGGGGTGGGCCAGCGTGTTCATGGCGTGGCGGCGTGCGCGGCGAACGCGCGGATGCGGTTGGCGCGCAGCGCGATGTCGATGGTGTTGCCCTCGCGGATGCCGAGGTCGTGCAGCTGGTTAAGCGAGAAGTGCAGCCCCAGCACCTGCCCGTCGAGCGCATCGGCGGTCACCTCGGCGATGCAGAGGCCGCCGAGGAACTCGACCTTGGTGACCCGCGCGCACAGGCGGTTGGGCGTGTCGTCGTTCAGGTGCTCGACCGCGCGGTCCTCGGGCCGCAGATACAGGTTGACCGCGTCGCCGGGCTCGAAGGTGCCGTCGCAGGCGTCGCACTGCAGCTGCATGTCGCCGACCTGGAAGCGGTGGTTGCCCAGCGCCACCGAGCGCAGCACGTTGACCTTGCCGACGAAGTCGGCCACGAAGGGCGTGGCCGGCTGCTCGTAGACCTCCATCGGCGTGCCGACCTGCTCGATCACGCCGTGGTTCATGACGACGATGCGGTCGGCCATCGAGAGCGCTTCCTCCTGGTCGTGCGTGACCATGATGGTGGTCACGCCAACCTGCTTCTGCAGCCGGCGGATCTCGCCGCGCAGGCGGATGCGCTCGAGCGCATCGAGCGCGGAGAGCGGCTCGTCGAGCAGCAGCAGGCCGGGGCGGGTGGCGAGCGCACGCGCCAGCGCCACGCGCTGCTGCTGGCCGCCCGAGAGCTGGCTCGGGTACTTGCCGCCCGAGGTGGCCAGGCCGACCAGCGTGAGCAGTTCCTCGACGCGCGCCTTGATCTCTGCGCGCCGGGCGCGGCTGTTGACGAGGCCGTAGCCGATGTTCTCGGCGATTGTCAGGTTCGGAAAGAGCGCATACGACTGGAACACGATGCCGTAGTCACGCTTGTCGGGCGAGAGCCACGATACGTCCTTGCCGTTCTGCAGGATCTGGCCGCTGGTCTGCGTCTCGAGCCCCGCGATGATGCGCAGCAGGGTGGTCTTGCCGCAGCCCGAGGGGCCGAGGAAGCACAGCATCTCGCCCGGGTTCACGCGCAGGTGCACGTCGCGCAGCGCGCTGAAGGTCTCGAAGTCCTTGCGGACGCCGACGACCTCGAGCGCAGCGGGTGCGGTGGTGGGCAACGTGGGGGCAATGAATCGGGTGTCGGTCATGTCCATCTTTTTGCACTCGCTCGTTCGGTTTCGCTGGCGGACGATGTCCGGGTGGCTACTTGGGTTCGGCCTTGCCGTCGTAGCGCTTGCTCCATTCCGCAAGAATCCGCTCGCGATTCTTCGCGGCCCAGTTCAGGTCGTTCTTCGCGAGCAGCTTCTCGTAGTTGTCGGGAATGCCTTCGAGCTTGGAGACGATGCCGGGGTAGGCGACCACGGCCCACCAGCGCGCGCTGATCTGGTTGGCCTCCTTGCTGGCCATCCAGTCGGCAAAGCGCTTGCCCTGCGCGAGCTTGGTGCTGGTCTTCATCAGGCTGGTGGCCTCGATGTCCCAGCCGAGGCCTTCCTTCGGAAAGATCAGGTCGACCGGCGCGCCCGACTTCTTGACCTGGTGCGCGCGGAACTCGAACGAGATGCCGATCGGGAACTCGCCCGCGCCCGCCTGCTTGCAGGGCTTGGAGCCCGAATGCACGTACTGCGCGATGTTCTGGTGCAGCGCGTCCATGTACTTCCAGCCCTCGGCCTCGCCCCACATCTGCAGCCACGACGACACGTCAAGGTAGCCGGTGCCGCTGGAGGCCGGATGCGGCATCGAGATCGCGCCCTTGTAGACCGGCTTGGCCAGGTCCGCCCAGCTCTCGGGCCGCGGCAGCCCGAGCTTCTGCGCCTCGACGCGGTTGAAGCAGATGGTCGCGGCCCAGACGTCCATGCCGACCCAGGCCGGCGGCCGCGCGGTGTCGGAGTAGGCCGGGTTCAGTTCCTTGAAGCCTTTTGGTTCGTACGGCAGCAGCATGCCTTCCTGCTGCAGCAGCGCGAGGCTGCTGGCGGCCAGGCCGGCCACCACGTCGGCCTGCGGGTTGGCCTTCTCGGCCAGCAGCTTGGCGGTGACGATGCCGGTGGAATCGCGCACCCACTTCACCTCGATGTCGGGGTTGGCCTTCTCGAACGCGTCCTTGTAGAGCCTCATGGCATCGGTCTCGAGCGCCGTGTAGACCAGCAAGGGCGTCCGCTGCGCCCACGTTGCGCCGCCAGCAAGGGCGATCGCCGCAATGCACAGGGTGGCTGCGAGGCGTCGCAGGTGTCTTTTCATCGTCATCGGTTTCTCCTGAAATGGCTGGCTTTCACCGGTCGGGTGGGTTGGCGGGCTCCCCCAAGGCGCGGATCGGGTGGATGGGCGGAATTTAGATTGCAGATTGAAGACTGTCAATAAAAAATTGTTGACAGTTTTCAGTTTGACAGCAAAATACGCTTCCATGGTCACCAGCAATCACTCCGCCGCCCTCGCATTCCTCCAGTCCAGCTCGCTGCCAATGCTGATGCAGGAAGAGATCGAGCGTTTGATCATGACGGGCGAGCTCCCGGTCGGCAGCCGCATCAACGAGAGCGAGCTGTCGCAGCGCTTCAACACCAGCCGCGGCCCGATCCGGGAGGCCCTGCGGGCGCTGGAAGAAGCGGGGCTGGTGCGCAACGAGAAGAACCGCGGCGTGTTCGTGCGCGAGATCGCGTTCGAGGAAGCCGACGAGATCTACGAACTGCGCGAAGCGCTCGAAGAGATCATCGGGCGGCGCGTGGCGCTCGCGATCTCGCCCGACGCGGTGGCGCGGCTGCGCGCCATGGTCGAGGCCATGCGCTCGGCCGCGCAGGCGCAGGACGTGGCGCAGTACGCGCAGCTCAACCTGCAGTTCCACGAGATCCTGCTCGACACCGCCGGCAGCCAGAAGCTCACCGAGACCTACAAGCGCCTGGTGAAGGAGCTGCATCTCTTCAGGATGCGCGCGCTCGACAGCGGCGGCGGCTTGCGCGTGTCGGCCGACGAGCACAACCGCATCGTCGACGCCATTGCGAGCGGCAACCCCGACACCGCGGGGCGCGCGCTGCGCGAGCACGTGGCGGGCAGCCGCGCCCGCATGCACAAGGCCTTCGGCCGCACCGCGCCCGGCATGGCCGACGCAACGAACAACCCACCCCAAAAGGAAGTCTGAAATGACACCGGAGACACTCGAAGTCAATGCCAGGAGCTACCGCTGGATGGCGCGCCCGATCGTGGTCGTCTGCGTCGACGGCTGCGAGCCTGCCTACCTCGACGCCGCCATCGAGGCCGGCGTCGCGCCGGCCATCGCACGCATGCGCAAGGAGGGCGCCGACCTGCTGGCCGACTGCGTGGTGCCCTCGTTCACCAACCCGAACAACCTCTCGATCGTGACCGGCGCGCCGCCCGCGGTGCACGGTATCTGCGGCAACTACTTCTTCGATCGCGAGCTCGGCCAGGAAGTGATGATGAACGACCCCAAGTACCTGCGCGCCGGCACCGTGCTCGCGGCCTTTGCCGATGCGGGTGCCAAGGTGGCGGTGGTCACCGCCAAGGACAAGCTGCGCAAGCTGCTGGGCCACAAGATGAAGGGCATCTGCTTCTCGTCGGAGAAGTCGGACCAGGTGACCATGGAAGAGAACGGCATCGACGACGTGCTCGGCATGGTCGGCATGCCGGTGCCCTCGGTCTACAGCGCCGAGCTGTCGGAGTTCGTGTTCGCGGCCGGCGTGAAGCTCATGGAATCGGGCCGCCCCGACCTGATGTACCTCTCGACCACCGACTACGTGCAGCACAAGGCCGCGCCGGGCAGCCCCGCAGCCAACGCCTTCTACAAGATGATGGACGGCTACCTCGCGCAGCTCGATGCGCTGGGCGCGACCATCGTGGTCACGGCCGACCACGGCATGAACGACAAGCACGGCAGCGACGGCACGCCCAACGTCATCTACCTGCAGGACGTGCTCGACGGCTGGTACGGCGCGGGCACGGCGCGCGTCATCCTGCCGATCACCGACCCCTACGTGGTGCACCACGGCGCGCTCGGCTCGTTTGCCACCGTCTATGCGCCCGACGCCGCGAGCGTGCCGGGCTGGATCGAGCGCATCCGCCAGATCCCGGGCATGGAGTCGGTGCTCTCGCGCGCCGAGGCTGCCAAGCGCTTCGAGCTGCCGCCCGACCGCATCGGCGACATCGTGGTCGTGAGCGAGCGCAGCACCGTGATCGGCACCGCCGCGAGCCGCCATGACCTGTCGGCGCTCGAGGTGCCGCTGCGTTCCCACGGCGGCGTGTCGGAGCAGCGCGTGCCGCTGATCTGCAACCGCCCGGTCACGGGCGTCGACGCCGGCCGCCGCCTGCGCAACTTCGATGCGCTCGATCTCGCGCTGAACCACGCCCAATAATTCTCCGGAGCACCACCCCATGAGCCAAGCCGCCCTCCAGCCAGGCAAGATTCACCGCGAGGCACTGCGCATCGCCGGAGAAAAGGTCCACCGCGACCGCACCATCGACGTCACCTATCCCTACACCGGGGAGGTGATCGCCACCGTGCCCAAGGCCACGCTCGACGACGTGCGCAACGCGCTGCGCATCGCGCGCGACTACAAGCCCACGCTCACGCGCTACGACCGCTACAAGATCCTGATGCGCGCCGGCGAGATCATCGCTTCGCGCCTCGACGAAATCTCGCGCACCATCACGCTCGAGTCGGGCCTGTGCCGAAAGGACTCGCTCTACGAAGTGGGCCGCGCCTCCGACGTGCTGCTGTTCGCGGCCAACCAGGCGCTGGTGGACGACGGCCAGGTGTTCTCGTGCGACCTCACGCACCACGGCAAGAGCCGCAAGGTCTACACGCTGCGCGAGCCGCTGCTGGGCGCCATCACCGCGATCACGCCGTTCAACCATCCGCTGAACCAGGTGATCCACAAGGTGGCGCCGGCCATCGCGACCAACAACCGCATCGTGCTCAAGCCGAGCGAGAAGACGCCGCTCGCGGCCTTCCTGCTGGCCGACATCCTGTACGAGGCGGGGCTGCCGCCGCAGATGCTGTCGGTGATCACGGGCGACCCGAAGGAGATCGCCGACGAGCTGCTGACCAACGCCGACGTCGACCTCGTCACCTTCACGGGCGGCGTGCCGATCGGCAAGTACATCGCGGGCAAGGCGGCCTACAAGCGCCAGATCCTCGAGCTCGGCGGCAACGACCCGATCATCGTGATGGAAGACGCCGACGTGGAGGAGGCCGCCACGCTCGCGGCCAGCGGCTCGTACAAGAACTCGGGCCAGCGCTGCACGGCAGTGAAGCGCATGCTGGTGCACGAATCCGTGGCCGACCACTTCGTCGAGCTGCTGGTGGCCAAGACGCGCGCGCTGAAATACGGCGACCCGATGGACCCCGCCATGGACATGGGCACGGTGATCGACGAAGCCGCCGCGAAGCAGTTCGAGGCGGTGGTCAACGAAGCCATCGCCGGCGGCGCGAAGCTGCTGTACGGCAACGAGCGCCGCGGCGCGCTCTACTCGCCGACGGTGCTCGACCATGTCGACCCGGAGATGACGGTGGCCAAGCACGAGACCTTCGGGCCGGTGTCGCCGGTGATCCGCTTCAAGAACATCGAGGAGGCGATCCGCATCTCGAACGGCACGGCCTACGGCCTGTCGTCGTCGATCTGCACCAACCGCCTCGACTACATCACGCAGTTCATCCGCGAGCTCCAGGTGGGCAGCGTGAACGTGCGCGAGGTGCCGGGCTACCGGCTCGAGCTCACGCCCTTCGGCGGCATCAAGGACTCGGGCCTGGGCTACAAGGAAGGCGTGCTCGAGGCGATGAAGAGCTTCACCAACACCAAGACCTATTCGCTGCCGTGGTGAGAGGGCCAAGACCGTGAGCCTGAACCTTCCCGACATCGTCGGCCTGTTCGAAACCAAGGGGCACGCGCAGTACGACGGCGAGTCCGTCACGCAGCTCGAACATGCGCTGCAGTCGGCGCACCTGGCCGAGCAGGCGGGTGCGGACAGCGCGCTCATCGCGGCCGCGCTGCTGCACGACCTGGGCCATCTGCTGCACGACTTCGGCGGCACGCCGACGCAGCAGGGCCTGGACGACCTGCACCAGTACCGCTGCCTGCCGTTTCTGCGCGGACTGTTCGGCGAAGCGACGCTCGCGCCGATCCGGCTGCATGTGGATGCCAAGCGCTTTCTCTGTGCGCGCGAGTCGGGCTACCTCGAGGCGCTGTCTCCCGACTCGAAGCGCAGCCTGCAACTGCAGGGCGGCGTGTTCGACGAGGCCGCGGCCCGCGCCTTCGAGGCGCTCCCCCATGCGATGGACGCGGTCCGGCTGCGGCGCTGGGACGACGTGGCCAAGCTGCCCGACGCGCGCACGCCCGACCTCGCACACTTCCTGCGGCACCTCGAACTCGCCGCGGCGTAAGCACGCATGCGCCCCTTCTGGATCGAGCAGGCCCTCTTCAACGACGGCGACCTGGCCCCCGCGCTGCAGGGCGAACAGCAGGCCGATGTCTGCATCGTCGGCGGCGGCTTCACCGGCCTCTGGACCGCGATCCAGGCCAAGCTGCAGGCGCCCGCGCTCGACATCGTCATTCTCGAGCAGGACCTGTGCGGCGCCGGTGCGAGCGGCCGCAACGGCGGCTGCCTGCTCACCTGGTCGGCCAAGTTCCTGACACTGCGCCGCCTGTTCGGCGAGGACGAGGCGGTGCGGCTCGTGAAGGCCTCCGAGGCCGCGGTCGGGCACATCGCCGACTTCTGCACCGCCCACGGCATCGATGCCGAGTTGCGGCGCGACGGCACGCTCTACACCGCCACCTCGCAGGCGCAGGTCGGCACGCTCGATCCGATGATGCAGGCGCTCGCGTCGCGCGGCATCCACTCGTACCACGCGCTGCCGCCCGACGAGGTGGCGCGGCGCTCGGGGTCGGCGCGCAACCTCGCGGGCCTGTACTCGCCGATCGCCGCCACCGTGCACCCCGGCAAGCTGGTGCGGGGCTTGCGCCGGGTGGCGATGGCGATGGGCATCCGCATCCACGAACGCACACCGATGCTCGACTTCGAACGCGGCCACCCGGTGGTGGTGCGCACGCCGGCCGGCAGCGTGCAGGCGAAGAAGCTGGTGCTCGCGATGAACGCCTGGATGGCGAGCCGCTTCGCGCAGTTCGAGCGCACGATCGCGATCGTCTCGAGCGACATGGTCATCACCGAGAGGTGCCCCGAGCTGCTGCAGCGCATCGGCCTGACGGACGGCGTCTCGGTGCTCGACTCGCGCACTTTCGTCTACTACTACCGCAGCACGGCCGACGGCCGCCTCATGCTGGGCAAGGGCGGCAACACCTTCGCCTGGGGCGGCCGCATGGCCCGGGTGTTCGACGAGCGCTCGCCCTACGAGGCGCAGCTCACGCAGGCGCTGCATGCGTTCTTTCCGGCCCTGCGCGACACGCCGATCACCGCGAGCTGGAACGGGGCGTCCGACCGCTCGGCCACGGGCTTTCCGTTCTTCGGCCGGCTCGACGGCGCGCCGCACATCTACTACGGCTTCGGCTATTCGGGCAACGGCGTCGGGCCGACCTACATGGGCGGGCAGGTCCTCTCGTCGCTGCTGCTCGACCAGGACAACGCCTGGACGCGCAGCCCGATCACGCACGGGCCGCTCGGCCAGTTTCCGCCCGAGCCGCTGCGCTACGCGGGATCCATCGTGGTGCGCAACGCGATCCGCCGCAAGGAGCGCGCCGAGGACGAGAACCGCCAACCCTGGCTGGTGGACCGCATGCTGAGCAAGCTGGCGAACGCGGCGGGCAAGGCCGACAAGGGCTGAGAAGCGCCGCGGCGGCAGGGCGTCCGCGCGGCAAGACTTTCGGCAGTTCTTGCGGAGCTTCAGCGTGCGCCACCCGGTGCGTGCGCACGCGCGGACGGGCATCCCGCTTGCCGCGCAGCCAGGAATGTGCAAACTGGCGGCTTGCGCCCCACCTGGAACTGGAACGGAATGAAGATGACGGACAGCAGAGCCCGATCGGTCGACCCTCATCACGCGGCGCACGGCGACCGCCCGCTGCCCGAATCGCCAGCCCTGGAGGCGGGCGTTGCCCGCACCTACGACCGGCTGGCGCCGCTGTACGACACCGTGTTCGGCCAGGTGCTCGAGCCCGGGCGCAGGCGCATGGCCGAGTGCGTTCGCACGTTGCAGCCGGCCTCGCTGCTCGAGGTCGGCGTGGGCACCGGCCTGGCGCTGGCCGGCTACCCGCCCGAATGCCGCATCGTCGGCATCGACCTGTCGCACGACATGCTCGAGCGCGCCCGCGAGCGCGCGGCCCGGCTGCCACAGCACCACATCGCCATCGAGCACATGAATGCCGAGCGCATGCGCTTTCCCGATGCCAGCTTCGACTGCGTGACCCTGCCTTACGTGCTGTCGGTCACGCCCCGGCCCGCCGAGCTCGTGCGCGAGGCGCGGCGGGTGTGCAAGCCCGACGGAACGCTCGTGGTGCTGAATCACTTCAGCGGCAGCAAGGCGTGGTGGCTGCTGGAACGCGCCGTGCGCTCGGCGGCCGAGCATGTGGGGTTCCGCTCCGATTTCCGCTACGACGAGCAGATCCTTGCCCACGACTGGCAGGAGCTCAGCGTGGAGTCGGTCAATCTGTTCGGGCTGTCGAAGCTGGTGGTGTTGCGCAATGCTGCGCGCTCGCAAGGCGTTGCTGAAGAAGCGCCATGGTTGCCGTCGCATCCCTGACGCCCACTGCGAGCTTTGGCTGCTGCCCGACAGAGATCAGAAGGTAGCCGCCCGCTCCACGGTCTACGAAAACCCGACCTCCGGACCTGGCGCTGAACCAGCCCGATTGAAATCCGGGCAGCCCGAGCCCGTTGACTCTCATGCCGATCACATCCTCTGTGCTCCCGGGCCTGATCTCCTCCACGCCGGTGATCTCGGCGAGCTTGACCGTGCGCGCGTAGAAGGTTGTCTTGAGCGCGATCTCGTCCTTGCCGAGCGTCAAGGACCGGCGCAGCAGCGCGCCACCGAGCACAGCACCCGTGATGACTGCGATGGTCACTATCGCCCAGAGCACGACCGTGTTCGCCGCGGGGGCGTTCTGGCGCAGGAGTGCCCAGCTTGCAACGACCGGACCGATGGCGACGGCTGCAACCAGGAAGAGGATCGATTTGGGTTGCAGTGGCTGGAGTGTCATGTGGCCGCAAGACTTTACTCGCCTCAAACTGAGCCGGCTCGGCGCAGCACAGCGTTGACCAGGATGTCGAGGAAGATGTCACGGAAAAGCGGGAGGCACTGGTTGCCGCATCGAGTTGTTGGGTATTTACCCGCGGCGGCGCGTCGCTGCGGGCATTCACTCTGTTGATTCGCGGGTGGCTTGCCTATATTCCGGCGTCATGGCTTCCACCTGGCTGCTCGACGTTCCACCGGCAGGGCACATGCTCGATGCCGCGGCGGTGGCGCGCCTGCTCGACGCGGGCGATGGGCGTGCGCCGGCGCGCGAGATGCTCGACTTCGTGAACCAGGTCCTGCCGGTGGAGTACATCTCGCTCATCGAGTACGTGGATGGCGTGCCTTCGCAGGTCGAAGGCCATTCGACGGGGCGCCACGCAAACATCACGGCGGAGTGCTTCTCGCTCTACAAGCGCTGCTTCCGCCAGGCCGACGAGCTCACGCGCCTGGCCGCGCGCATGGTCGGCGAAGCCTCCTCACATGCGCCCGTGACCGCGCTGCTCTACGACGTGGAGGACATTCCCGACCCAGGTTGGCGCGACCAGATCTTCGTGGGGCGTCAGCTCACCGGCCGGCTGAGCTTTCTCTATGCACCGCTGCCGCGCACGCTGTTCGCGATCAACCTCTACCGCGACGCGCATGACGGCCGGTTCGAAGCTGCCGACGTCGAGCAGCTCCTGGGGCTGGCGCCGATCCTCAAGAGAGCGCATCGCAACGCGCTCTTCGCCCACCTCGCGTCGCCCGATGCCGCGCTGCGCGGGCGAGAGATCGAGCGCACGCTGCAGCGTACGGCGCCGCTGCTTTCGCCGCGCGAGCGCGCGGTGTGTGCGCGGATCGCCTGCGGCATCGGCACCGACGGCATCGCTGCCGACCTGTGCATCGCGGCGTCGACCGTCGCGACGCTGCGCAAGCGCGCCTACGCCAAGCTGGCGATCCACGGGCGGCAGCAGCTCATGCGCTTCATCCACTGAGCGGCAGGCCCGCGCGGCCGACGCGGCCCGGGTGCGCTTGTACCCTTCTGCGGGGACAGACGGCACGGCCTGCGTTTCCTACATTGCCTGGACATCACGGAGACAGGCATGTGGATTCGAAACTGCTGGTACGTCATTGCATGGGAGCACGAGGTTCCCGCCGAAGGTCTGTTCACGCGGCGCGTGCTCGATGAGCCGATCCTCGTCTACCGCACTGCCGATGGCGGCCTGGTCGCGATGCAGGACCGTTGCTGCCACCGCCATGCGCCGCTGTCGCGCGGACGCCGCGAAGGCGACTGCGTGCGCTGCGGCTACCACGGGCTCAAGTTCGACGCGGCCGGCATCTGTGTGGAAGCGCCCGGCCTCGCGGGCATTCCCGCCAAGACGCGCGTGCGGACCTATCCGGTGGTGTCGCACAACCAATGGATCTTCGTCTGGATGGGCGACCCGGCGCTGGCCGACCGCGCACTGCTGCCCGACAACTTCTCCTGCGACCATCCCGACTGGTCGTACAAGCCCGGCTACGTGCACTACGACACGCCCTACCTCCTGGTCTGCGACAACCTGCTCGACTTCTCGCACCTGAGCTATGTGCACGAGGCCACGCTGGGCGGGTCGACCGCGATCGCGCAGGCGGTTCCGAAGATCGAGCCGATCCCGCGCGGCATTCGCGTCACGCGGCATGTTCCGGACGTGCCGCCCTCGCCATTCTGGAGATCGTTCCAGGCCTTCGACCGCAACGTCGACCGCTACTTCATCTACGACTTCGTGCTGCCTGGCACCTTGCTGATGCACTCGGGCGGGGCGCCCGTGGGCCAGGCCGAGGGCGACCTGCGCGGCGGCGTGCAGTTGCACAGCTGCCAGACGCTGACGCCAGAGACCGAGACCACCACGCACTACTTCTTCCAGCAGTCGCACCGCAGCAGCATCGGCGACCCGGCCGTGACGGAAGCGATCTACCGCGGGCTGGTCACCGCCTTCGAGGAAGACCGCGAGACGATCACGGCACAGCATCGCAACATCGACCCCGACGTTCCGATGCTGCTGCTCGGCATGGACCAGGCCCTGGTCCGCTATCGCCGCCTGCTGCAGCAGGAGGTCGAGCGGGAGCGCAGCGCGCCGTCGCCGGCGCGCGCAACGGCCTGAATTCGACCGCCTGAAACACACAAGAAAAGGAGACCCCCGATGCGCCGCACCTTCCTGGCCCTGAGCCTGTCGACCGTCCTCTCGGCATTGCCTGTCGCCGGCTTCGCCCAAGCCACCTTCCCGACCAAGCCGATACGCATCGTCGTCACCGCGCAGGCCGGCGGCGCCAACGACTTCGTGGCGCGGCTGATCGGCGAGCGTGTCGCCAAGTCGCTCGGCCAGGCGGTGGTGGTCGACAACAAGGCGGGCGCCAACGGTGCCGTGGGCTTGGGCGAGGTGGCCCGGGCTGCGCCCGATGGCTACACGATCGCCGTCACGCTGGGCGACTCGCTTATCAACAACGTCGCGCTCTACAAGAGCCTGCCCTACGACCCGCAGCGCGACTTCGTCTTTCTCACGCAGGTGGTGCGCAGCCCCGCCATCCTGTCCGCCAACCTGGCGCTCGGCGTGAAGAACATGGACGACTTCAAGAAGCTCGCCGCCAGGCCCGGCCAGCAGCTGAGCTACGGTACATGGGGACCGGGCGGGCTCGGTCACCTGGCGGGCGAGGCGCTCAATCGCAAGCTCGATGCGAACATGGTCCATGTGCCGCAGCGCGGTGAAGCGCCGGTGATGGCCGACCTGCTGAGCAACACCGTGAGCGTCGGCCTCACCTCGGCCGGCCTCGCGCGCCAGCATGTGCAGGCCGGCAAGATCGTGCCGCTCGCGATCATGGGGCGCGAGCGCTCCGCGGTGCTGGCGCAGGTGCCGACGATGCGCGAGCTCGGCTTCGACGACCCCTTGTTCGAAGCCGCGGTCTGGATTGCCTTCGTTGCGCCTGCGAAGACGCCGCAGCCCGTCGTCGAGCGCCTGACCGCCGCTCTGCGCGCCGCGGCCGCGATGCCGGATGTGCAGGCGAAGATGGCCGAGCGCGGCCTCGAGATGCTCAACACGACGCCAGAGGAGTTCAGCCAAAGCTACAAGCGGGACTTCGAGGTGATCGTCAAGCGGATGCGTGAGTTCGGGATCGAGGCGCAGTAGGGCAGGGCCTAGACTGTCCGGATGTCTCAGACCCAAGCCCCTTTCGGCGACGCAAGCGCTGTTGCCAACTACGCCGAGAAGACCGCCCGCCTGGTGCCGGGCGTGCACGACCTCCACAAGATGGCGGCAGTGCTGCTCGCCGAGCGCGCACCGGTGGACGCTCACGTGCTCGTCGTCGGCGCGGGTGGTGGCCTGGAGTTGAAGGCGTTCGCCGAGGCCGCTGCGCAATGGCACATCGTCGGCGTCGATCCCGCACAGCCGATGCTCGACCTGGCGCAGCAGACCCTCGGCCCGCTGATGGCGCGTGTCGCGCTCCACCATGGCTATACCGACACCGCGCCGGAGGGGCCGTTCGATGCCGCGGCCTGCCTGCTGACGATGCACTTCCTGAGCCTCGAGGAACGCCGCGCGACCTTGCTGGAGATCCGCCGCCGCATGCGCCCGGGCGCGCCGCTGGTGATCGCGCACCTGAGTTTTCCGCAGTCGCCGGAAGCGCAGAAGTCGCTGTGGCTCTCGCGCTATGCGGCCTTTGCAGCGGCCTCGGGTGTCGCGCCCGAGAACGCGCGCCATGCGGCCACGGCAATCGGCGAGCGCCTGCCGCTCCTCGCGCCGGCGCAGGAAGAAGAACTGCTGAGCGAAGCCGGCTTCACGGACGTGCAGTTGTTCTATGCGGGGCTGGCGTTTCGGGGGTGGGTGGCGTTTGCCTGAAGGCTCGCGAACAGGACACTAACCCCTGGCAGCCTGCGCGATCTCCGGCTGCAGCTTCGCCAGGAACCCGTCCATGGTCTGCGCGCGCAAATCCACCGCCTTGGCACCGCCGCCGGCCACGACCGTCACATCGCTGATGCCGATGACATTCAGGATCAGCCGCAGATACTGCGTCGCGATATCGCGGTCGCGGATCGGCGAGCCCTCGGCGTAGACGCCGCCGGAGGCGAGCAGCACCGTGGCCTTCATGCCCTTGACGAGACCCTGGCCGTCGAAGCCGAGCGTCAGTCCCTTGCGCACGATGTGATCGACCCATGCCTTCAGTGCGGCCGGCACGTTGTAGTTGTAGACGGGGGTTGCCACGACGATGTGGTCGGCAGCGAGCAATTCGTCGACCAGGCTGTCGGACAGCCGCAGCACGCGCTTCATCTCGGGCGAGTGCTGCTGCGGCGGCGTGAAATAGGCCTCCAGCCAGGGGGCGGTGACGAACGACAGGTCCGTTTCTGCGAGATCGCGCACGATCACTTCTCCATCGGGATGCGCGGCGCGCCAATCCTGGACAAAGCGCCGGGTCATCTGGCGCGAGATGGAGTGCTCGCCGCGGGGGCTGGTCTCAACGACAAGAAGCTGGGTCATCAATGGTTCCTGAGAATGCCAGCCGAAGAAATTAGGCTGTTTGGAGTGATTGGACCGTGCGCTACTCATCAGCGGAAGAGATAAAAATATGATGATTTCCATCTGAATATATGATTGATCATGATCGGAACCCTGACCCTTGACCAGCTGCGTGTTCTCGTCGCGATCGCGGATGCCGGCAGTTTCTCTGCCGCCGGCCGCACGCTCAGGCGGGCGCAATCGGCGATCAGCCAGGCCATCGCCGTGCTGGAAACAGTGCAGGGCGTTGCACTGTTCGACCGGGGCGGCCACCGACCCCAATTGACCGAGGCCGGGCGCGTGCTGGTCGACCAGGCGCGGCTGGTGTTGGCGAGCGCTGCGCGCTTCGAGGCCGTCGCGGCGAGCACACGCGGCGGGGTGGAGCCGGAACTCGCGCTCGCGATCGATCCGTTGGTGCCGACGGCGCCCTTGATCGAAAGCTTGCGCGCGCTCAGCGATACCTTTCCCGATCTGCCGGTGAGCTTCTCGACCGAAGGACTCGGCGGCTCGCTGCGGCGGCTGCGCAGCGGTTCGGCAGCGTTGGCCATCTGCATGCCCTTGCCCGCGGTGCCCGAGGACATCGTTGCCCATCCGCTGCTGCGCATCGGCATGCGTGCCGTCGTGGCACCGACGCATCCATTGGCTTCGCTGAAACGGGCAGCGACGCCGAGCGACCTTGAGCCCCATGTGCAACTGGTGCTCTCCGATCCGGTGGACCCGTCCGGGCCCAGCTACGGACTATCGAGCGCCAGGTTGTGGCGCTTCGTTGACCTGGGGCGTCGCCTTGATTTCCTTCTTGCCGGATTCGGATGGTGCCGGATGCCCGAGCATCTGGTCTCCGACTCGATCCAGGCAGGGCAATTGAAGGTGCTCAAGGTCCAGGACGACCCGACACCGCGCGAGGGGCTGATGATCTATGCGGCCCACCAGCGCAACCGCGCACCCGGGCCGGCCGGCCGCTGGTTGCTCGACGACCTCCAGCGGCGTCTGAAGACCTGATTCAACCCGGCAGGGCCTGCTTCTCGCCTCGCCCGCGAGCCGAGCGCGCCAGCAAGCTACGAATAGTGGATTTCATGCGGGTGAAATGGAAGGCCTCGCTCCATGCCCACCAGCTTCACTCTGACGCAGTCTCCGCTCATGCCGGTGATGACGCCACTCACGCCCGCTACTTTGACCAATCCGCCGCGGCGTGCCGGGACGGAAAACTTCTGTCGAATGCGGGCGAGCGTGTCGTTCTTCTTAACGGCCATGTGTGTTCAGGTGAGCGAGAAAAAAAACCCAGCGAGCAGCTGGGTGTAAAACCCGGTGCGGTGGTGCACCCAGGTCCCGCAGAGGAAGCGGAGAGAACTTAAGTTATGTGCGCCTCGCGACTTCGAGCGTCGGACAAGGCCCGGTTTCGATCGCTGCATCGGCTGACACGCCAATTCAAGCCCTTCGAGGGCTTTCTTGCGCTCAACCGCCGAGATAACCCGCTTTCTGCGCACCAGGTCACGCTCTGGCCACATCTTTGCCACGTTGCGGTAGTTCGTTAACAAATCCTCATAGAGTGAGTTTTTTCTAACTTTCCGGCACACGAGTTGGTGCCTGAACGTTCGCTTCTGCCCTGGCGACTCGCTGCGCAGCGGTGTCACCCAAGGGAGCAGAGTGCGATTCCACAAGATTGATGGAGGCAGGGTCGTGGCCGCGCGCAATTCAGCGCAGCCCGACGCCTTGCCTCCGTACCTCGCACAGAAGGTGCGTGTCCTACCCCCCATCGTTTGCATGCTGGCTCTCGGCGCTTCGGCGGCGCTGACCAATCCGGAGGGCATCGACCCGCCGGCCGCCGCAGAGCAAAGCGTGGCGTCATACGACGCCCGCCAACACGACGCGCTGATCGACACGCAACGCGTTGGCCGCATCTCGGCCGCACAGGCATTGGCGCAGCTGAAGACGTGGCTCGCCATGCCGCTCAGCGATGCCCAGCGTCAACGCGCGGTGTCCGACGCGGTCGTGATCGCGGTCGACGACCGCCAGTTCGCCGAAGCGGTGGCCCTGGGCCGCGAGCGGTCGCCCGCCAGATTGCACGACTATGCGCTGGGTCCATTGGCGGGTGCTGCACGCCGCATGCAAGACCTTGCGCTGCAAGGCGAAACCGTCGCGGTCTGGCGGGCACGCCTGCCCGCAGCGCGGGCGCCGCGGATCCACGAGGGGTTCTGGCGGCTCGACAGCGGTGACACCGCCGGTGCCCGAGGCATCCATCGTGCGCTTGGGGAACCCGCGCCCACGGAAGACGCGCAGCGCGTGGCATGGCTCGAACTCCATGCGGCCATCGCACGTGCCGAGGGCCATCCGCTGCAAGCGCTCGCGGCGTACGCCGAAATCGCCGCGCTGCAGCCCGCAAGACGCGACGCGCAACGCGAAGTCGTATTCCTGATGGCCTCGAACGGCGCGGCATCGGCCGCTTTCGACGACGCCGAGGCGGCAGAACGGGCGCACCCCGGGACTTTCTCTGCGCTGGCGTTGTCCACGCTGCAACACCAGGCACTCGCCCAGCAATTGCGCTGGGCCGTGCGCGAACGCGACGACCTCTTGGGCGCTGCCCGGGTGGTTGCGCTCGACAAGGTGCTGGCGCAACAGCAGGGCGCACTGGCTCGGATCGATGCATCGGCGCCGCGCGCCGAGCCTGCGGACACCGAGGCATGGCGCACGCTACGTTTGCGCCTGGCGTGCGATCGCCTGCTGGCGCTTGTCGAACGCGGACGCCCGTCCGACGCCATTGCGCAGTACGAGATGCTGCGTGAGAGCGGCGCCGGTCTCCCGCCGTACGCGCTCGGCGCGGCGGCGCGCGCCTTCGCGGAAGAACGCCGCTCGGCCGAGGCCGTGCCGTTGTTCGAAGCGGCAGTTGCCGCGGGCGACGCGAACCTGCCAGTGCCCGATCCGCTCTACCTGGGGCTCGCCTATGCCTACCTCGACACCGGTCGCTTTGAAGAAGCCGACGCACTGCTGACGCGGATCGAAGCCGCCACGCCGGCGCTGATGCGGCTCGCGCGGAAGCCGGCCGGCCCAATGACCAGTACACCGACATGAACGGCATGCGCGGCATGCTGCTGCTCTACGGTGACCGGAACGCGCCCGCGCAGCGGCGCTTCGCCTTGTTGACCGGCGAAGCGCCGCTCAATGCCGAATTCGCCGCCGGTGCCGGTCTCGCCGAACGGTTGCGCGACCATCCCGAAGCGGCGCTCGCGCGCTTCGAGGCGCTTGCCGCCGACCATCCTCATGACATCGGCGCGCGCGCCGGCCATGTCGAGGCGCTGCTCGACGCGGGCGAGTTCGCCGAAGCGCGTCGCCGCGCCGCATCGCTCGAGTCGGACGCGCCGGACACGGCGCAAGTGCGCGCGCTGGGCCGCACGCGACGTGCGTTCACCGGTCCTCGGCTCGAGGTCGACGCCGAAGGTTCGACGGGCGGTGGTGCGATCGCAGACCGTGAATGGCGCGTCGACAGCCGGCTCAGTTCGGGCCTGATCGACGACGAGTGGCGCATCTTCTACGACCAGTCGCTCGGGCGCGGAGACACCTCGATCGGCAATGCCCGCTGGGCGCGCAGCGGCATCGGCCTGAACTGGCAGCGCGGCCGCTGGCTGGCGGAGGGCGCCATACAGCGCTCGAATGCGGGGCCGTACCGGTCCAGCATTGCCGGGCGCCTCGACTACCGCGCGGGAGACGCTTGGCGGCTCTCGGGCACCTTCGATGGCGACAGCAAGGAACTGCCATGGAAGGCGCGCGTCGCCGGCATCGGCGCACGCGAAACCGGTGCGGCCCTGAGCCATGTCGTCGACGAGGCGCGCCGCTTCGATCTGCAATGGCGGCGTCTCGACTTCAGTGACGGCAACCTGCGCAATGGCCTCGACTTCACCTGGCACGAACGCTGGGTCAGCACGCCGCGCTTCCAGCTCGAAACGCGGCTCGGTGCCGGCGCCAGCCGCAGCCAGCAGCAGGAGGTGCCGTACTTCAGCCCGTCGAGCGACGCCAGCGCGCAACTGACGGTGCGTGCGCAATGGCTCAACTGGAAAAGCGACGACCGGCAGTTCTTTCAGGCCATCGAGGCCACCGGTGGCCGCTACCACCAGGCCGGCTTCGGCGCCGGCCCGCTCTGGGCCCTGCGCTACGAACACAAATGGGCCCTGGGCCCGAAGTTGACTCTGCGATACGGGCTGGGTATTTCCAGCCATCCCTACGACGGAGTGCGCGAACGACAGCGCAGCGTCTTCATGAATCTTTCGATGCCCCTGCCGTGATGCGAACCCACCTCTTTCCCTTCCTGCGCGCCGCCGCTGCCTGGCTGCTGCTGGGCCTTGCGCTCCCGGGCCAGGCGCAGCCGCTGCCGCCGGCCGACGCCGACGATGGCGTGAGCTTTCGCGTGCTTTCCTTTCACGACGTGCGGGGCGACGTGCGAGCGAGCTTCGAAGACTCACCCGACGAAACCGCCATCGACGAGCGCACGCTCGCCGATGTGTTTGCCTGGCTTCAGCACAACGACTACCACCCGATCAGCCTGCAGCAGGTGATCGATGCGCGCGCCGGCGGCAACCCGCTGCCTTCCAGACCCGTGCTGCTGACCTTCGACGATGGCTACCGCAGCGCCTATACCAAGGTCTTCCCGCTGCTGCAGCGCTTCAAGTATCCGGCGCTGCTGGCGTTGGTGACGGGCTGGCTCGAGGCACCGGAGAACGGCAACGTCGCCTACGGCGACAGACCCGTGCCCCGCGGCAACTTCCTCCGCTGGAGCGAAGCCGCCGAAATGGCGCGCTCCGGCCTGGTCGAACTGGCGAGTCACAGCGACGCGCTGCACACCGGCGTGCAGGCCAATCCCCAAGGCAACATGCTGCCGTCGGCTGCGACCCACCGCTACGATCCGGCCTCCGCCGGCTATGAGGACGACGCGACCTACATGCAGCGCATCGAGTCGGACCTGCGCCGCAGCCGGCAGATCATCGAGGCGCGCACCGGCGCCAAGGTCCGCGCGATCGTGTGGCCCTATGGCGCCTACAACGCCGTGGCACTGAAGGCCGCCGAACGCGCAGGCATGCCGGTCGGCTTCACGCTCGACGACGGGCCGAACGCTCCATCGGTGCCGCTGTCTCGCATTCGCCGCGCGCTGGTGGCCTACGACAACGAAGGGCCGGACTACGCCCGGCTGCTGCGCAGCCCTGTCGGCGGCGAACTGCGGCCGATCAACCGGGTCATGCATGTGGACCTGGACTATGTCTACGATCCCGACCCGGCGCAGCAGGAACGCAACCTCTCGGCATTGATCGACCGCGTGGCCGCGGTACGGCCGCGCGCGGTGTTCCTGCAGGCCTATGCCGATCCCGACGGCGACGGCGTGGCCGATGCGCTCTACTTTCCGAACCGCCAGCTTCCGACAAGGGCCGACCTCTTCGGCCGCGCGGCCTGGCAGTTGCGTAGCCGCACCGGCGTGAAGGTCTACGCGTGGATGCCGGTCATGGCGTTTCGGCTGCCGGCATCCAACCCGCTGGCGACGCACACGGTGCGCACCACGGACGGCGGCACACCGGTCGACCGCTACCACCGGCTGTCGCCCTTCGATCCGGCGGTGCGCTCGCTCGTGGGCGACATCTACGAAGACCTGGGGCGCCATGCCTTCTTCGAGGGCCTGCTGTTCCATGACGATGCCACGCTCTCGGACGACGAGGACGCAAGCCCCTCCGCGCTCGCTGCCTACGGCCACTGGGGCCTGCCGGCCGACGTGGCCGCCATCCGGGCCGATCCAGCGTTGATGGCGCGCTGGACGGACGCCAAGACGCGCTACCTGACGGAATTCACGCAAGAGCTCGCCGCGCGCACGGGTGCCTGGCGGCCGGGCCTCGAAACCGCGCGCAACCTTTACGCGCGGCCGGTGCTCGACACGGCCGCGGAGCAGTGGTTCGCACAGAGCTACGAGGCTTCGCTCGCCGCCTACGACTACGTGGCATTGATGGCCATGCCCCGCATGGAGCGCGAGGACGATGCGAACGCCTGGCTTTCGCGCCTGGCGCGCCGGGTGGCGTCCACGCCGGGCGGCCTGGACGGCACCGTGTTCGAACTGCAGGCACGTGACTGGCGCACCGGCAAGCCGGTGACCGACGAAGAACTCGCGCGCCAATGGGCGCTGCTGCATCGCATGGGCGTGAGGCACCTGGGCTACTACCCGGACGACTTCCTCAACAACCAGCCTTCGCTGGAGGTCGTGCGCCGCGCGATCTCGGTGCGCACCCTGCTGCCGCGCGCCCTGCCGATTCAAGCCACGACACCCGCAGCCAGCACTGCGCCAGAGAGCCGCTCGCCATGAACACCTTTCACGACCTTTCGCAGATGCTGCCATCGCTGCTGTTCGGCTTCGTCTTCTACTACCCGTTCTTCATGGCGTACGTGTGGATGGCGGGTGGGCTGTCGCACGCCTGGTTCTTCGAGCGCCGACGGGACGTCGACATCGATCCCCTGGAGACGCTTGCATCGCAGCCCCTGGTCACCGTGGTGGTGCCGTGTTTCAACGAGGCACCGCACCTGCGCGAGGTGATCGAGCAGCTGATGCGTACGCGCTATCCGAACTTCGAGGTGATCGCGGTCAACGACGGCAGCACCGACGGCACGGGCGACCTGCTCGACGCCATGACGGCGGAGTACAGCCGGCTGCGGGTGATTCACAACACAAGCAACCAGGGCAAGGCTGTGGGTCTGAACACCGCCTGCCAGCTCTCGCGCGGCGAATACATTCTCGGCATCGATGGCGATGCGCTGGTGGACGTCAACGCCATCGCATGGATGCTCAAGCCGATGCTCGACTCCGAGCGCATCGGCGCCGTGACCGGCAATCCGCGCATCCGCACCCGCACCTCGCTGCTCGGACGCATGCAGGTCGGCGAGTTCTCCTCGATCATCGGCCTCATCAAGCGCTCGCAGCAGCTGGTGGGCACCTTGTTCACCGTCTCGGGCGTGATCGCGATGTTCCGCCGCCGCGCGGTGATCGACGTGGGCTTCTGGAGTCCCGACGTGATGACCGAAGACATCGACATGAGCTGGAAGCTCCAGCTCGGCGGCTGGCAGCTGCGCTTCGAGCCGCGCGCACTGTGCTGGATCCTCATGCCCGAGACGCTGCGTGGACTCTGGAACCAGCGCGAGCGCTGGGCCCTCGGGGGCATACAGACCATGCTGCGCTACACCACCCGCATCCTGCGGCCTCGTCACTGGCGCATGTGGCTGATCTACGCCGAGTACATGGTCAGCGTGGTGTGGGCCTATGCCATGGCGCTCGTTCTGATCATCGGCGTTCTGCGCCCCTTGCTGCCCGCCGGATCGGCGTGGCATTCGGCGCTGTTGCCGCACTGGCAAGGCACCTTGCTCGCGATGACCTGCATCCTGCAGATGCTGCTGAGCCTGTGGATCGACCGTCGTTACGACCGAGACCTGATGCGCTATTTCGTCGGGACCATCTTTCGTCGGGACCATCTGGTACCCGATCGCTTTCTGGACCATCACCATGGCGGCCACGGTGGTCGCCTTACCTAAGGCCCTGTTGCGCCGTCGCGGCAAGCGCGCGGTGTGGACGAGCCCTGACCGAGGAGTTTCCAATGCACCCTGAATCCAATCTACACATCCAAGCCACCACCACCACCGCCGGTACCGACGCCACGCCGCCGGTGCGGCGCCGTTCCTGGGGTCAGCCCGCGGGAGAAGAACCGATCATCGACGCCGCACGCATTCCGCTGCGCGCCTTCGGTGACGGCCGCTCGCCCCTGCGGACCCTCGCCATGTACCTGTGGCTGCGCGTGCTGCGACCCGCAGTGAACGTTGCCATCTGGTTCTGTGCTGTCTGGTACGCATGGCCTTACGTGCTCGGCGCACGCTCGCAACCCGAAGTGCTGCATCTGCTGGGACTGTATGCCCTCGTCATCGGCGCGATCCTCGCGTCGATGCTGGCCATTGCGCCGCTGCGGCGGATGCAGCGCCGGCGCGCAGCACCTGCCGACGAGGCGCATTCGTCACTGTTTGCCTTGGCGTCGTACATCTCCGTGCCACCTGCGCGCCTGTCGGCCTGGCAGCGCGCGCGGCAATTGCTGGTGCAGCATGATCTGCACGGCCATCTGCACGATGCGCAAGACACGACGCCGGGCCTGCTGGAGCCCGCGCTGCGCCCGGCACCCACGGCGCGCTAGTTCGGTGGCTTCGTCCGTTCAACGGACGAACGACTCGACCCTCACCGGCAGCTCCGGCGCAACCCACCCGTAGTCTGCCCCCAGGGCATTGCGATTGCTGCTGCCGCCATGCCATCGAAGGTGCAGCAAGTCGGCCAATGTCCAGCCCATCCAGTCGGCCCGGAAGGGCCGTTCGCCGATGGCCGGGTGGGGCGACCACTCGGGGCTGTTGCGCCAGATGACCGCAGGTATTCGGTAGCCCGATGCCGTCGAAGGGCTGTGGCCGGCATGGTCACTGCCGTGGCCGACTTCCTGCCCGTGGTCCGACAGGTACATCCATGCCCGATACTCGTTCGGGCGGCCGATCCGGCGCGTGAGCTGCAGGGTCTCGGACACCACGAAGTCGTGATAGAGCATGGCCGAGTCGTACTCCTGCCGGAACTTTCGCACCCAGGCCGATCGACCGCGCTTCTCGAGCCCTTCTTCCACATCGTCGATCCGGTCGTCGAAAGGGTTCTGGCCCGCGGGAAAGCGAAGGCTGTAGTGCGGGTGCGCCCCCATCAGATGGACCACGATGAGCTTGCGCTCGGTCGGGTCTTCGAGCGCTTCCTGCACGCAGTCGAGCAGTTCTCCGTCGAGCGAAGCGCCGGCCCGTCCCGGCACGCGGTTGACGATGTCGACGATGTCGGCCAGCTTCGCGTGCTGCTGTTCGATCGCCACGTCGTCGTGATTGCTCATCCACCAGACCTTGTAGCCGGCGGCGCGCGCGAGCGCCAGCACGTGCTGCGGCTGCTCGCTCTGCGGCAAGCCGAAATTGAACATGTTGCGCAGCGAGGGCAGGGTGCTCGCATCGACCGACCAGGCATTGCGCATGACGACCATCTTGTCTTGCAGCTGCCCCTTGTGGGCCTGCATCCTCGGCGTGGTGGCGCGCTGGTAGCCGTAGAGCGACATGTTGTCGCGATTGATGCTGTCGGTGATGACGAGCACCACGGTCGAGGGCCCTTCCTTGTCGATCACCGGCGCGACCGACCGCGCACGTGCGTGCGCGGCTTCGCGCTCCTCGTGCTGGTCGGCCCAGCCGGCGCGGAGCTTGTGTACCGCGTCGTGCCAATTGGCCCAGAACAAGACCGGATGGAGCCGGCGCCACGGCTTGCTGAGGTGCGCAATGCTCCCCACGACGAGCACCAGCGCAACGACCGCGGCAACGCCGCGGGGCCAGCGATCTGCCTGTCGCATGCCATGGCCGGCCGACCGCGCGACGATCAGCGCGGCCACGACGACCGCGCCCGACCAGATCAACATGGCGCGCCAATGCGTGGCGAGGTATTCGTAGGTCTCGCGGCTGTTGGTGTTGGCCGCTGCAGCCTGCACGAAAGAGCTGTCGGGCGCGGCCTGGTAGGTGTCGAGCAGGTAGGCGCGGAGCACCCCGTCGAACGTGAAAGCCATGGCCCAGAGCCAGATGGCCACGGTGCGGAACCGATGCAGCACCGGGCTGCGTATCGGCCAGAGCATCCACGCCAGGGCCGGCGCGGCGAGCGCGACGAGCTGGGCGATGCGCCGCCCGTCATGGCCCAGCACGATCATCGCGAGCAGCACGGCCGCGATCGCCGCGCAGGCGAACCAGACACCCCGATAGGCTGCGCGAGCGGGTTCGCGGAGACGGTCGGCTTCGGGGTGGTTCATGCGCGGTGGATTCTGGCAGAGCGAACCGGCCCGGAAGGTCGGCACCGTCAACACGCCGTAACAAGATGTCTGTCCAATGTGTGCATCTCCCTTGCCGTCCCGCCAGCAGGACGGACGAACCATGCCTGCGACCACCGACCCCATCCCCCACGCCCACCGCCACGCCCCCGATCCCGCTTCCCCGCGCTCCAACGTTCTCGCCCGTCGCCTGCTGCTCACCTTCGGTACCGTCGTGCTGCTGACGCTCGCAGGGGCCGGCATCGGCATGGCATCGCTCGCCAAGATCGACGAGGCCACGCGCGAGACCATTCTCCAGAGCGGCGTCTCCGAGCGCATGGCCGAGGACGCCTATCGCCTGCAGTCCATCAATGCCGAGCGCTACAAGGCCATGGCGCTGAGCTCCGAGCCGGAGGTCGGCGAGATCCTGGCCGCCGACATCCAGGCGACCGACGCCCGGTTCCATGCGCGGTTGCAAGCGCTTGCCGGCCGGCTGCGCTCGGACGCCGACCGCGAGCGGCTGGCGACGGCCGAAGCCGCGGCCCGCGACTTCAATGCCGCCGTCAAGGAGCTGGTGGCGGCGCGCGATTCGGGCCTCACCGAGCGCATCCGCACGGTGTATGCGCAGCGCTTCCAGCCGAGCGCCGCCGCGCTGCTCGCGGCCGTGTCGGGGCTCGCCGGCTCGCAGCGCGAAGCCATCGACGCGGCCGGCCGGCGCATCGAGGAATTGAGCGCGTCGGCCCGCCTGGCGCTGGCGCTGTTCGGCGCCGCCGCGCTGCTGCTCGGGAGCGGATTGGCGCTGTGGCTGGTGCGCAGCATCTGCCGTCCGATCCGGCTGGCGGGCGACACGGCGCAGCGCGTTGCGCGGCTCGACCTGCGCGACGACATCCAGGGCCATGCGCGCGACGAGGCGGGGCAGATGCTGCTGGCCCTCGGCGCGATGCAGGGCGCCCTGCGCCAACTGGTGGCGCGCGTGCGCGAGTCGGTGCAGGGCGTGCGCAGCGCCGCCGGCGAGATCGCCCACGGCAACGCCGACCTTTCGGCACGCACCGAGAACACCGCCGCCAGCCTGCAGCAGACGGCCGTGGCGCTGGCGCAATTGATGCATGGCGTGCAGCAGTCCAGCGAGGAGGCGGCGCGCGCCGAGAAGATGGCGGGCACGGCCGCCGAGGTGGCCGTGCAGGGCGGCGAGGCCATGTCGCAGGTGGTCGGCACCATGCAGGACATCCAGCGCGCCTCGCACAAGGTGGCCGACATCGTGGGCGTGATCGACAGCATTGCGTTCCAGACCAACATCCTCGCGCTGAACGCAGCCGTCGAAGCCGCGCGGGCCGGCGAGTCGGGCCGGGGCTTCGCGGTGGTGGCCGCCGAAGTGCGCCAGCTGGCGACCCGCTCGGCCGCCGCCGCGCGCGAGATCAAGAGCCTGATCGGCGACACGGTGCAGCGCGTCGAAGCCGGCACCGCGCTGGTCGACGGCGCCGGCCGCACCATGGCCCGCATCATGGACTCGGTCCATCTGGCGGCCGGCACCCTCGGCACGATCACCGCCGCGGCCGAGGCGCAGAGCCGGGAGATCGCGCAGATCAACAGCGCGGTCGCGCGCCTGGACCAGATGACGCAGCAGAACGCCGCGCTGGTGGAAGAGTCCACCGCGGCGTCGGAAGGGCTGCACGACCAGGCGAGAAGCCTCGACGCGCTGATCAGCCGCTTCGTGCTGCCCGAGGAAGGCCATGCCGCGGCCGCCGCTCCGGTGCGGCCCGGCCCCGCGGCGGTGCGCCTGCCGGTGCCCGCGTTGCGGCTCCAGGCGACCACCGGCTGATACCGGCGCGCCGCAGGCCGCGCGCACCGCCCGGCGTTGACGCCCTCTTTGTTAGCAGCGACGATCCAGCCCGGTGCGCCTGGCACCGGAGGAAAAGAGGGCTCGTCATGCGATTGGACAAACTTCGCCGTGTGCTCATGGCGCTCGGAAGCTGCGTGGTGCTTGCGGGCGTGTCTGCCTGCGGCGGCGGTGGAGGAGGTGGGGGCGGCGGTGGCGTGCCGATGCTGCCGCCGACCAGCGGCGCGCCGGTACAGCCGCCCGCGCCCGCGCCCTCGGGTGATGGCCGTGTCGTGAGCGAGAGCATCACCTCGAGCACCAACGGCGTGACCTACCCGATCACGATCTTCATTCCGGCGGCCTACGAAGCTGGCAGCGATGCGTTCCCCACCATCTATGCGCTCGATGGCGACGCCACCAACGGGCAGCCCGACACGCGTTTCATGAACCTGCGCAACATCCTGCTGAAGCGCGGGACGAAGGCGCTCCTGATCGGCATCGGCAACACCGCGCGCAGGCAGGAGGACTACAACTTTCCCGGTGCCGACGCCTACCACGCCTTCCTCGCGAAGGAGCTGATTCCCTTCATCGAATCGAAGTACCGGGCCGATCCGAAGATGCGCATGCTCACGGGCCTGTCGACGAGCGGCAACCTCGCGGCCTCGGCATTGTTCCTGGAAGCGCCCGACAGCCTGGTCTTCTCGCATTTCATCTCGATCGAGGCCGCCTTCTGGCAGCAGCAGTCGCATCTCTACCAGCTGGAGCAGAAGATGTTCGACGCCTTGGCCGGAAGGCCGCTTCCCGTCACATTGATCCTGGCGCACTGCGACAGAAACTGCAACGGGCCGCATGTGAAGGCCATGTACCAGCGCATTTCAGACCGCCACTATCCAGGGCTGCAGCTCATCGAGACCGAGTTCGGCGCGAGCCATGTGGGCGCGGACGTTCTCGCGTTCGAAGACGCGATGGTGCGGATCTTCAAGTAGGCCGAAGAAGCCGCGTCACGCGCCGTGCCGCGCGCGTCAGGTGCCATGCACCAGCCGCTCGAACACGTCCTGCGCGCCCATCTGTCCGCCTTTCAACATGATCTCCATCCCGTCGAGCGCCGCATCGTCGCTGTGCATGCGGCACAGCGAGGCACCGGCGCCCAGGTCGGCGATGTAGGAAAGCCCCCAGGCATCGAGCGCCTGCACACCGTGGCTCGAGGTGTCGCCGCCTGCGATGCCGACACGCCGCAGCGGCGTGGTGGCGAGCACGCGGGCCAGCAGCTCGCCGCCCGCGCGCGCGAGCGCCTGGGCGTTGACTTCCGCCGCCGGCGTGTCCGCAGCGGGCGCGCGGGTGCAGGCCAGCACATGCCGGCCGTGCGCGAGGCACTGCGTGATCTCCTCTGCATGGCGCGCGAGCGTGGCGGCATCGCGCTGCGCGAGGGCGGGCGTATCGAGCCAGACGATGTCGAAGGAGCGCGCCGCGGCGACCTGCCGCGCGGTCACCGGCGACAGGCTTCCCGCCAGCACCAGCACGGGCCCGTGCGCCGGCGCCACCGTGGGCCGCTCTAACACGCGCGCGCCGGCGTCATCACGCGGCGCCATCGCGCTTCCGAGCGCATCCACCACGCTGCTCGGTCCCACGGCCAGCAGGGTAGCGCTGCGCGCACGTGCCCAGAGCACCTGGCCGATGGCAGCGAGCTGCTCCGCGTCGGCCACGTCGAACAGTACCGCGTCCGCGGGCGGCGCATCGAGCGCCTGCTGCAATGCGCTGTCGAGCGCCTCGGCGCCCTGCGACGCCGCGGTGAACGGCATTGAACACACATCGGCCAGTCCCTGCTTCGCAAGGTGCAGCCGCAGGTCCGATTCGTCCATCGGCGTCACCGGATGCCGGCGCATCGTCGGATGCCGGTCGATGCGAAAGACCTCGCCGCCGCTGCCCGCGGCCGCGAACAGGTGGCCGAACAGGCAGTAGCGGCCCAGGTTCGGCTGTCCGCCCACCACCGCGGTCCACGGCGTCTCGACCGCCGCGTGCAGCACGCGCACCGCGGCGCCGATCGAGCCGATGTGCGGTGCGCTGTCGAAGGTGGAGCAGGTCTTGTAGTGCAGCACGCGCGCGCCTTTCAGCAAGCGGAACAGTGCGGCCACGGGCCGGAGCTCGGCCTGCATCTCCTCGGGCGACATCGCGCGCGCCGCGCCGGCGATGCCGAGCACGTCGAGCGGGCCCGCCGCGTCGAGCCGCGCCGCATCGGGCGTCTTCAGGAAGAGCAGCGCGCGCAGGCCCGCGCGCGCGGCGGTGCCGAGCGTGTCGGTGGCACCGGTGAAATCGTCGCCGTAGTAGACGACGGCCGGAGACGGCCGCGTCATGGCTTGGCGAAGAAGGCGAGCGCGCGCGCGAGTTCGGGCGCGTGCTTCGCGGCGTCTTGCAACGCCGTGCCCGCGCGCGCGGCCGCCCAGGCCTGGCGGATGCTCGTCACACCCGCTGCCGCGCCATCGGGATGCGCGAGGATGCCGCCGCCCGCCATGAAGAGCAGGTCGTCGCTGCCGATCGCGGCCCAGGTCGCGGGCACCGTTCCGGCCCATTGCCCCGACGAGAACGCCGGCATCACGCGGTCGTCGATGCCTTCGGCCAGCGGCGTGAAACAGTCGCGCGCCGATTCGACGACTTCGCTGTCGGGCTGCGAGAACTTGCCCTGCAGCCCGTGCACATGCATGTGGTCGACGCCGGCCAGCCGCCAGAGCGTCTGGTAGGCCTGGAACGAGATGCCCAGCAGCGGATGGCGCGACAGCGCGCCGTAGCCATTGCGGTGGCCGTGCAGCGCCAGGCCGGTGTGGCGGCGCAGGGTCTGGATGCCCGAATGGCCGCACCAGTTGAGGCTGGCCATCACGCACGACCCGCCTTCGCGCTCGACGAGGTCGGCATGCCGCTTCATCGCATCGGTCTCGTCGGTGATGTTGAACGCCACCATCACATGCTTGCCGGTGCGCTCATGGTGCGCGCGCACCACGGCCATCACCGCGGGCACGCGCTCGGCGAGCGGCGCATGCGCGGGGTCGGCGCAGACCTCGTCGTCCTTGATGAAGTCGACGCCGGCAGCGCAGAGCCTGGCGACCAGCGCTGCGGTCTCGTCGGCGGAGAGCCCCACGTTCGGCTTGAGGATCGTGCCGACCAGCGCACCGCTCGCCACGCCCGTGGCGCGCCGCGTGCCCGCGATGCCGGCGCGCGGCAGCTCGAAGCGCGCGCGGTAGGCGGCGGGGAGCTGCAGCGACTCGAGCCGTAGGCCGGTCACTTCGCCCAGGTCGTACAGGTTGCCCGACACCGTGGCTGAGAGCGTCGGCAGGTTGGCGCCGATGTTCGCCACCGGAAACGAAATGTCGACGTGCGCGCGCCGCCACGGCCCGCGCATGCCCTTGCGTTCGAGCAGCGCATTCGGCAGGCTAGGCGCCTCGGCGGGCGCCAGCTCGGTGATGGCTTCGACCGTGGCGCGCGCGCGTTCGCGCAGCGCATCGGTCTCGCCCTCGACCCGCGTGAAGGTGCCGCACGACTGCTCGCCGGCCATCACCTCGGCCACGGCGGCCGGCGCGAGCGGCGTCTCGATCAGGTAGCGCGCGCGGACGCGATCGGGCGCCATCGTCACAGCGTGCTCAGGTCGGGAAAGGGCCGCACCGGCGTGCTGCCGTCCCAGCCCTCGGAGGCGCTGCGGATCAGGTCGAACATCTTGCCCTTGGGCCCCGCCACTTCGGAGAGCTCGATCACCGTGCCCGGGTGGTACTCGGTGTCGAAGTAGATGAAGCGTCCGCGCTCGCCCACTTCGCCGCTCATCACGGGCTTGAAGCCCTGCGCGGTCAGGCGCGCCAGGTCGGCGTCGTAGTCGGCCGTCCAGTAGGCCACGTGCTGCAGCCCCGTGCGGCCGGCCTGCAGGAAGTCGCGGTACATCGAGGGCACGTCGTTGCGCGTCTGGATCAGCTCGACCTGCACATAGCCCGAGTTGGCCAGCGCCACCGAGTTGTGGGGCTCGTGCGCCTCGCCGTTGTAGCGGTAGTTCTTGATGGGCACGCGCGGGTTGTAGAACCACGGGCCAACGCCCAGCGTGGTGCTCCAGTAGTCCATGGCGGCCTCGATGTCGTGCACGACATAGCCCAGCTGGCGAATCTCGCCGAGGAATCGACTCATTGCGGTTGGCTCCGGTGATGTGAGTGTGTTGTTGTGTGGAAGTCAGAACTTGAGGAAGCCGGTCGAGAACCACGGGAACGCGGCCACGATCACCAGGCCGACCAGCAGCGCGGCCATGTAGCCCCAGATGTGCCGGATGCCTTCGTCGGGGTTGACCTTGCTGACCGCGCAGGCGCCGTAGTAGCCCACGCCGAAGGGCGGCGCGAACAGGCCGATGCCCATGGCGAAGATCACGACCATCGCGTAGTGCACCTCGTGCACGCCCGCGGCCTTGGCGATCGGGAACAGGAGCGGGCCGAACAGCACGATCGCCGGAATGCCCTCGAGCACGCTGCCCAGCACGATGAACGCGACGATCGACACGGCCAGGAAGCCGTAGGTGCCGCCGGGCAGGGCGCCCATGATGCGGGCCAGGTCCTGCGAGAAGCCCGACTGCGTCAGGCCCCAGGCCATGGCCGTGGCGCAGCCGACGATGAAGATGATCGCGCCCGAGAGCGAGGCGGTGTCCACGAGCATCGGCTTGATCCGCTGCCAGTCGAACTGGCGGTACACGAAGAGCCCGACCAGTGCCGAGTAGACGATGCCGATGGTCGACACCTCGGTGGCCGTGGCCACGCCCTCGACCACGGCGGCGCGGATCACGAAGGGCAGCAGCACCGCGGGCAGCGCGACCAGCAGCAGCCGGCCGATCTCGCGCTTGCTGTGGCGTGCGACGCCGCTCAGGTCTTCATGGCGGTAGCGCCACCACACCACCACGCACAGCGCGGCGCCCAGCACCACGGCCGGCAGCAGGCCGCCCGTGAACAGCGCGGCAATCGAGATGCCGGTGACCGAGCCGATGGTGATGAGCACGATCGACGGCGGAATGGTCTCGGTCTGTGCGCCTGTGGCCGACAGCAGCGCGACCAGGTCGCCGGGCTTGGCGCCGCGCTTGACCATCTCGGGGAACAGCACCGGCGCAATCGCGGCCATGTCCGCGATCTTGGAGCCCGAGATGCCCGACACCAGGTACATCGCGCCGATCAGCACATACGACAGGCCGCCGCGCACATGGCCCAGCAGACTGGCGAGAAACTGGATCATCGCGCGCGCCATGCCTGTCATCTCGATCAGCGCACCCAGAAAGATGAAGAGCGGCACCGCCAGCAGGATCAGGTGCGACATGCCCTCGTCGAGCCGGCCCACCATCACCAGCAGCGGCGTGCGCGTGGTGAGCGCCAGGTAGCCGAAGGTGGCGAGCGCGAACGAGAACGCGATCGGCACGCCTGACAGCACCGTGGCCGCCACCACCACCACGAAGAAGATCACCAGGTTGAACTTGCCGAGCGACGCGAACAGCGGCGCAGCGAGCCAGAAGGCGCCCACCAGCGCGGCCATGCCGAGCACCGCGACCGCGATCTGCCGGCCCGTGCACATCCGCAGCAGGCGCAGCAGCGCCATCACCAGCATGATGCCGATGCCGCTCGGGATTGCGGCGGCGCGCCAGGCGTTGCTGATCTCCAGCGCGGGCGTGACGATGAACGACTCTTCATAGGCGTAGTCGACCGACGGCCAGACGATCAGCACCAGGAACGCGATGGAGGCCGCAATGGCGAAGGCATCGAGCAGGGCGCGCGTCGAAGGCCGCACCGTCTGCAGCAGCGCGGTCATGCGCATGTGCTCGCCGCGCCGCAGTGCCACCACCGCGCCGAGCATCGACAGCCACAGGAACAGGATGGACGCGAGCTCGTCCGACCACACCAGCGGCGCATGGAACACGTAGCGCGACACCACGCCCGCGAACAGCACGCCGATCTCGGTCAGCACCAGCAGCGCGGCCACGGCCTCGACCGCGCCGCCGAGCACGCGGTCGGCGCGCGCGGCCATGCGGCTCAGCGCGTTGGCCGGCAACCCGGCACCTGCGCCGCCACCGGGAAGGGGCACCGCGTCGAAAGTGGATTCATGCACCATGGCGGATCAGGCCAGCTTGCCGACGGTGCCTTCGAGCAGCGCCCACGCCTCGGCGCCGAAGCGGCCCTTCCACTCGCCGTAGAAGCCCGACTCGCGCAGCTTGGCGCGAAAGCTGTCGGCCGCGGGCCGGTTGATGGCGAGGCCCTTGGCCTGCAGGTCGCCGACCACCGATTCGTTGAGCTTCTTGATGTCGTCGCGCTGCTGCATGCCGGCGTCGTTGATGGCGCGCGCCACGATGGTCTTCAGGTCGTCGGGCAAGGCCTGCCAGGCGCGGCCGTTGGCAATGAACCAGTAGCCATCCCAGATGTGGTTGGTGAGCGAGCAGAACTTCTGCACCTCGAACAGCTTGGCCACCTGAATGATCGGCAGCGGGTTCTCCTGCGCATCGACGATCTTGGTCTGCAGCGCCGAATACACCTCGCTGAACTGCAGGCTCGCGGGCGCGGCGCCCAGGCCCTTGAACATCGAGATCGACAGCGGGCTCACCGGCACGCGGATCTTCAGCCCGTCCATGTCCTGCGCATTCGCGACCGCGGCCTTGCTGCTCGTGGTCTGGCGAAAGCCGTTGTCCCACATCTTCTCGAAGGCGTAGAGGCGCGACTTGGCGATGGCACCGCGCACGTGCGCGCCGAGCTTGCCGTCCATCGCGGCCCACACCTGGCTGTAGTCGTTGAAGGCGAAGCCCACCGCATTGATGGCCGCCACCGGCACCAGCGTCGCGATCACCAGCGCCGACGGCGTGAAGAACTCGATGCCGCCCGAGCGCACCTGCGCCAGCATGTCGGTGTCGCCGCCCAGCTGGTTGTTGGGGAAGATCTTGATCTCGACCCGGCCCTTGGTTTCCTTGGCAATGCGTTCGGCCGCTTCCTGCGCGCGGACGTTCAGCGGATGGCTCAGTGGCAGGTTGTTGCCGTACTTGTATGAGAACTCGGCTGCGCGGGCGATGCGCGGCACGGCCGAGACGATGCCGGCGGCCGGCAGGGCGGAAAGCGTGCGCAAGGCACTGCGACGGGTCAGCGAGGTCATGTTTTGTCTCCAGGATCTTCGGAAAACGGTTGATGCAATCTGATGTACAGGATTGCTCGGGCCACGGCGAAGATAAAACCATGCATCATTCGGGTCAAACTCAAGTCTGATGGTTTTTGATGTATGCGGGATAACCCTTCAGCTCCTTCCGATGCGCGCCGCGCCCGCGTGGTCGACATCGCCCGTGCGGCCCAGGTGTCGACCGCCACCGTCGACCGCGTGCTCAACCGGCGCCCCGGCGTGCGCGACGCCACCGTGCAGCGCGTGCTCAAGGCAGCGGGCGAGCTCGACTACCTGCCCGGCCCCGCGCTCTATGCCGCACTCACGCCGCCGCCGCTGCGGCTGGTGTTCTTGCTACCGGCCGGTACGAACCGCTTCATCCGGATGCTGGGCGACATGGTGGGCTATTCGCAGGAGCACTGGGCGCCGTTCAACGTGCAGTGCCGCACCGTGTTCATCGAGAGCTTCAACCCACACGAACTGGCCGATGCGCTGCGGCGCCACGGCCAGCGCTGCGACGGCATCGCGATGATGGCGCTCGAGCATCCGGCGGTGCGCGAGGCCGTGGCCGCACTGGCGGCGCGCGGCCTGCCGGTGGTCACGCTGATCTCGGACCTGTCGAATTCGGAGCGGGCCGCATTCGTGGGGCTCGACAACCGCGCGGCCGGCCGCACTGCCGGCTACCTCATCGGCCGCTTCATCGGCGCGCGTGCCGCCAAGGTGGCGCTCATTGCGGGCAGCCTGAGCTACAAGGCGCACGAGGAGCGCGAGGCCGGCTTCCTGCACGTGATCGACGAGATGTTTCCGAAGCTCGAGGTGGTGGGCTTGCGCGAAGGGCAGGACGACGCCGGCAAGAACTACCGCCAGACGCGCGCGCTGCTCGAGCAGCACCCCGACATGGGCGGCATCTACAACATCGGCGGCGCCTCCGACGGCGTGGCGCTCGCGCTGAAGGAAGCGGGGCGCGAGCAGAAGGTGGTCTTCATCGGACACGGGCTCACGCCCGACACGCGCACGCTGCTCATCGACGGCAGCATGGACGCCGTGATCACCCAGAGCCCGCACACCACGCTGATGAACTGCGTGCGCATCTTCGCCAACCTGCGCGACGGGCGCGAGGCGCTCGGCGGCGTGGAGACCACGCGCAGCCAGGTGATCTTCAGGGAGAACCTGCCGTAGCGCGGCGGGCTACGTGCGCAGGATCTTCTCCATCGGCTTGCCCTTGGCCAGTTCGTCGACCAGCTTGTCGAGGTAGCGGATCTTCTGCATCAACGGATCGTCGATCTCCTCGACGCGGACACCGCAGACCACGCCCTTGATCAGCGCAATGTTCGGATGCAGGGCCGGTGCCTCGCGGAAGAAGGTTTCGAAGTCGTTCTGTTGCGCGATCTGCTGCCGGAGCCCTGCCTGGTCGTAGCCGGTGAGCCAACGAATCACCTGGTCGACTTCTTCCTGCGTGCGGTTCTTGCGCTGCGCTTTCTGGACGTACATCGGGTACACCTTCGCGAACGGCGTCGTGAAAATTCGATGGGTTGCCATCGTGGGTTCTCCTGGATTCCGACCGTCGAGACGACATTCTCCGGCATCATCGGCGAACTCGAGAGCTGGGCGACGCCCGCCAGCCTGCTCCAAGTACTCTACAAAGCCGTCGAAGGCATTCAACAAGGGCTGGAACCGGGCCGCATCGCCTTCCAGTTGGCACAAGGCGTAGCAGGTCGCTTCCAGCGTGGACAGTTGGTCGGCCCGATGGGCTTTGCGGATACGGTAGCGCGAAGGCGGCAGGTTGTGCAGGGCCAAGCGGGGCAACTGTTGCAGTGGCGGGCTTTGGTAGAGCATCTTTCGGCTTTTGCGCCAGGTGCCGTCCAGCACGATCAGGCGCAGGCGCGACAGGGCGTGCGGCCACTCGGGCGGTAGCGCGGGTGGGACCGGCAGGTCTGGGGCGGTATCTTGCAGACTGTCCGGGTACAGCAGCAGCGTGTGCTTGCCGTCCACTGGCCAGACGGGCGCGGGAAATGCCTCACCCACCACCACGCGGCAGTGCGCCAAGCTGAGGTGCAGCAGGCGGGCACTGCCTTTGGCCTGTTGTACCTCCAGCGGGTGTTGCAGCACCAGTACCTCCACCGCGTGGGCGGTGGGCGTGACCCAACGGCAAATGCAGGCGCTGAGCGGGCGCAGGCAAGCGGTGCACTGGGGGCGTGGAACCAAAGCGGCGGACACGGCTGAATTCTATTGAGCGTGCCTGGCTTGAGAATGTGGGGCAGGAGATGTCTCTTGGCTTTTGCGCGATGACTGCAGCTTTGGACAGTATCGGGAGACCGCAGCAGCGAGCCCAACTGAGACCCCTGGCGCAAAGTTTCGGTCCCTAAACTGCACAGGAGATCGACATGGACGCTTGCACAATCGCCGCACCGCGCTCCCCCTGGAACAAGGACAAACTCGTCGGGCAGAAGCGGCCATTCAAGCTAAAGGAAATCTGGGCGATCCGGACACGGCTCCAGTTGTCATGCCGGACCCGCGACCTTGCGCTCTTCAACCTCGGTATCGACAGCAAGCTTCGAGCATGCGATCTGGTCAAGCTACGAGTGCGCGACGTGGCCAATGGCGATAGGCCGGCGGCCCGCGCGAACGTGATCCAGCAGAAGACCGGACGACCGGTCCAGTTCGAACTCACCGAGCCAACCCGCATTGCGGTGTCGGGTTGGATTCATTCGGCGCATCTTCGTCCCGAAGACTTCCTTTTTCCTAGCCGGGTTCATGCGTCGCCACACCTCGGGACACGGCAGTACGCGCGCATCGTCGACGGTTGGGTGGAGGAGATCGGCCTTGACTCTTCCGACTACGGCACCCACTCGATGCGCAGGACCAAGGCTTCCTTGGTCTACCGCCGCACCAGGAACCTTCGCGCAGTGCAACTGTTGCTCGGGCACACCAAGCTTGAAAGTACCGTGCGCTACCTTGGGATCGAAGTTGAAGACGCCTTGGAAATAGCCGAACAGACGGAAGCCTGACCTCTCTGGCGCCCCGGAGCGACGAGGCGCTGGAGAGGGCAGAATGCGGCCAGGAGCGGTCGTTCGCCTCAACCTCTCACCTGATTCAGGCTGAAAGGCGAAACGCAATCGGCTTTCGGATATCCGTGCTTGCTACGTCTGCGAGGCTCCGCCATCTGCGAACAGTTCCACCCCATTGATGTAGCTTGACGCGTTGCTTGCAAGAAACGCTACGGCCGAAGCGATCTCATCAGGCTCCCCGATGCGGCCCAGCGGGCTCTTGGCTGTGAGAAAGGCCATTCCTTCGTCAGCCTGATCTCCGAATGCTTCGCGCAGGGATTCAGTGTTGGTCGGCCCAGGGCTCAAGATGTTGATGCGGATGCCCGTTCCCTTGAGTTCCGTCACCCAACTGCGAACCATGTTGCGCACAGCCGCTTTGGTGCCGCCATAGATGCTCATGGTCGGGCCTGGGTCCATGGAGGCGGTAGAACCAATGATCACCACGCTGGAGCCGGGCAGGAACAGCCCCAAAGCTCCCTGGATCGTCAGAACCACGCCCTTGACGTTGGTTGAGAACTGCTGGTCGATTTGAGCCTCGGTAATCCGGCCGAGCGGTGCATGCACGCCTCCGCCAGCGCTTGCCACGAGAACATCAATTCGGCCATAGCGGCGCCGAACATTCGCATATAGCGCCTCATTGCTTGCCGCTTGGCTGACATCGGCAACGATCCCAACGGCGTCGCCGCCCAGTGAGGCTACGGCTTGGTCAAGTACTGCCTGCCGCCGACCCGTTATTACCACGCTGGCGCCATCGTTCGCCAGGCGTTTGGCTATGGCCAGCCCGATCCCGCTTCCACCACCGGTCACGACGGCTATTTTTCCGATCAGATTTTTCATTGCGCACCTTGTTTTGTAGTGACCGCTACAATAAGCTATAGTGATCGCTAAAGCAAGAGGGTGGACGTTCGGCGGCACGCTTCAACCCACTCCTTGCCGGTCCGACGTAAAGCCCTGGTACTTGCAACACTCTTGCCTCGGTCATACGTCTCTCGAGGAACGTCGAAGGAGCCTGTAGAACAATGAAGCAAAGAGATCCAGGAACGCCCAAGGCCACTGCCAAGCGCCCATCGGGCCAACCACCCCGGCACGCCTTTGACCGTAAGGCAGGCGTCGTCGTCGCCAAGGACCTTTTCCACGAACGGGGATACGACGCGATAGGTATCGCTGAGCTCACACGCGCCCTTGATATCAATCCACCGAGTCTCTACGCTGCCTACGGCAGCAAGGCCGGCCTGTTCGAGCAGTGCCTAGCTGTTTACGTGGAGGAAGCCAACCTGCCCGCAGACAAGATCCTGACCCCGACCAGACCACTGCCTGAAGCAATCAAGGATTTTCTGTTGCACGCTGCCGTGCTGTACACCAAGTCAAAGACCAAGCGCGGCTGTATGGCGACCGAAGGCATGCGCGCGAGCGACCCACATGCCCGCGCTTTGGCAAGCGCCTACGGGCAGGCAGCCGCCACCTTCATCGAGCGATACATCAGCCAAAGTGAGCCACAGCGTGCGCGGGAGCTCGCCGACTACGTCGTGACAACCTTGCAGGGCCTTTCAGCAGCGGCTCGCGCCGGGATGACCAGGGCCCGCGTAGTGTCTGTCGCAAAGCTCGCCGGCCGAGCCTTCGAGTCGTTCCTGCATACCGCCTGAGCAGAGCACCGTACAACCATGACACTCTTGGACCACATTGAATTTGCCGTGAGCGATGCAGAGGCATCGCGGCGCTTCTACGAACTTGCGCTTGCGCCGTTGGGCATCACCCGAATCATCACCGTCGAGCCCCAGCGCACCCGCACAGGGGGCACACGTCACGGTTTCGGAAAGGATGACTACCCAACTCTCTGGATCCACGATAGCGAGCCCCCTGGAGCGGGCACGCACATCGCCTTCGCGGCGCGGAGCCGGGCTCTCGTTGATGCCTTCCATGAGGCCGCGCTGGAGGCCGGCGGGTCCGACAACGGGCCTCCAGGAATTCGGACGCGCTACCACGAGCACTACTATGCAGCCTACGTGCTAGACCCCGACGGCATCAACGTGGAGGTCGTCTGTCAGCAGCCTGAGTAAACAGGACCCACGGCAGAGCTGCGTTGTTTAGCCATGGACGACCGCTTTGAGCAAACTGAATGGCGGCATCGGGCGCACGAGCGACATCGAACTCAGAACCGTTGTCGGTTGCATTGCCGCGTATCTTCGACGGCGGCAAGAAAGTCTGCAATACACCGCGCCCCTTATGCTTCGACCTCTTGAGTAGTGGTCATCGCATGCTTGCGGCAATTCGCGCAGCGTCCTTCGAAGGAGGCAACCCGAAGGCACGCGCGTATTCCCGGCTGAACTGGGTCGGGCTTTCGTACCCCACCTCATGTGCAACGGAAGTGACGTTGGCGCCGGCGGAAATCAGCAACGTTCTGGCCTGCAGCAGGCGGGTCTGCTTCTGGTACTGCAGTGGACTGAGTGTCGTTGCCGCCTTGAAGTGACGGTGGAACGCCGAGACGCTCATGGCCGCATCGTCGGCGAGTTCCTCCATGCGCAAAGGGCGCGCAAACTCTTCGCGAATACGTTGGACCACGCGGTTGATTCGCGCCAAGGAAGTTTCCGGCGTCGCGATGTCGCGCAGCATCCAGCCCATGGGCCCCTGCAGCACTCGGTAGAGGATTTCGCGCTCATAGGCCGGGGCCAGCGCCGGGATGTCCGCGGGATGGCCCATCAACCGCAGCATCCGGACCCAGGCATCCAGCAACTCCGGAGTCACTGCTGCCACCGAGAAGGCTGATTCTTGGCCGGCGAAGTCGGCAGTTTCAGGCAAATCGGACAGTAAGCTGGCCAGTACAGCGGGCGCTAGCGTGAGACTCACAGCAAGGTACGGGGCACCCGAGTTGGCGCTGCGCACCACTCCCGCCGCCGGGAGGCCGATGGACATCACGAAGTAGGTGGCCGGGTCGTAGTGCAGCGTCTGCCCGCCCACGGTCATCGACTTGCTACCCTGCAGGATGACATTGACCATGGGGTCATAGACGGCAGCAAGCTCATGCTCCGGAATGGCCCCCTGCACCATCGCCACACGGGGAATGCCCGTTTCAGTCCGCTTGTTCTGTGCATGAGCCGCCAAGTTTCGAAGCTCGTTCAACTGTTCTTCCATGGAGCGATTGGACTGCGGCCGGGCTCCCGGCACAAGGGATGAAGCAGGAATAGGCACGAACGAGGCAGAAACAGGTGGGCGGCGGCGCGAGCAAAAACCTATCGTGGAGGCACTGAAACCCACTGGAGCAATGCATGGAAACCATCGTCATCACCGGAGGCAGCCGAGGCATCGGCGCGAGCGCCGCTATCGAATGCGCTCGTCGTGGACTGGGCGTCATCCTGACCTACAAGCAGAACCCGGACGCGGCAGAGGGCGTCGTTCGTCGAATCGCCGAGGCTGGCGGCCGCGCCGTAGCGCTTCCTCTCGACGTGGCCGCAATCGGGACCTTTGCCGCCTTCCGGCAGACCGTGAAAGAGGTGCTCACCTCGAAGTGGAGAGAAGCCTGCCTCGGCGGCCTGGTGAACAACGCCGGCTACGGCCTCTACAGCCCCATCGAGACCGTCACCGAGGCTCAGTTCGATGGCCTGATGGATGTGCACTTGAAAGGACCGTTCTTCCTGACGCAGGCCCTGCTGCCGTTGCTGAAGGACGGTGCCGCCATCGTCAACATGACCAGCGCAACGACCCGAGCCGTCACTGCAGGCGTCGCGCCGTACGCCGCCTTCAAGGGCGGCCTGGAAGTGCTGACCCGCTACATGGCCAAGGAGTTCGGCGAGCGCCGCATCCGGGTGAACGCCGTCTCGCCGGGGGCCATCCGCACCGAGCTCGGTGGCGGCCTGACCTCCGAGTTCGAGACGCTGCTGGCTTCGCAAACTGCGCTGGCGCGAGTCGGCGAGCCTGAAGAGGTCGCGCGTGTGATTGCCATGCTGCTGACCGAGGACGGCGGGTGGGTCAACGCCCAGAGCATCGAAGTCGCCGGTGGCTACACGATTTGAAGGGACCCACATGCTCGACCACCTTTTTCTCACGGTCACCGACGTTGACCGTTCCATCGCGTTCTACGAGCGGGTGCTGCCTGTTCTCGGAATCACCAACCGGCACGACTACGACGGCAAGGACGGCCCGCCGAGGCATCCAGACCTGAAAGGATTTGGCGCGCAGGGCCGGATGTTCTTTTGGCTTCGGCAGGGAGCGGCGGCGCCCGGCGCGGTGCACATCGGCTTGGTTGCCGATTCCGAAGAGATGGTCGAGCAGGCCCATGCCGCTGCTCTGGCGGCCGGCGGGGCCGAGATTCATCCGCCCGGAGCGCAGCTTCACTACGACCCGCGCTACTACGCGGCGCAGGTCCGGGACCCCGACGGCTACAGCCTCGAGTTCGTCTACAAGAGCTGGCAACACGGACGCTGAGCGATGCCGCAAAAGAAGGACAACCTGCATGCAATAGCCGAGGCGTTGATTGACGCAACCAACGCTTTCGACGTCGAGCGCGCGCTCGCCCTGTTCACGCAGAAGGCGGTCATCGACGACCCCTCCACCGGCCATAGTTTCGAGGGCCACAAGGGAATTCGCGACTACATCGAACGCTACTTCATCGGCTACCACACGGTGACGCGCTTCCTGTCCATCAAGCAAGTTGGCAGGGACCAAGCACGGGTGCGGGTCGATTTCGCCGGTGATTTCGGCCACGAGATTGGCCTGCTTGAGCTGACGGTCATGGAGGGAGGGTTGATTTCCCACATCGACGCCGACCTCGAGAAAGCAGCGCCCTGAGCATCTCGCCCGTATCGAATTCGCTGCGCACGAAACGTCGCGGCGCCCTAACAACCGCGGGTCCATTCACCATCACGGCCAAGCCGCTGATGCCCGCCGCCATCCGTTGTGGTGTCCATTGCCTCGATTTTTCCGCCGAACTCGACACGTATCGACAGGCGCTTGCGCTGGACGGGCAAGCCCGTGACGCTGGCGCTATGCTTCTTCCCGGAAGCGGCGGCAGCGTCGCGATGCTCGGCAGCTTTGCCAGCCATGCCGCTGCACGTGCGATCGTCACGGAGACGTTGCGCCTCGAAGATGGCCGGCTGGTTGTTCGCGGCCCTGAGGAGCTGCGTGACTTCGACTTCGGCAAGGGCCTGAAGTCTTCGTTTCCTGTGACGTTGCCAAGCCTCCTAACCATCCATCGCGCCACCGGGGTTTCCGACGTCGAAACCTTCGTTCATGTCGCTGCGGGTGCTTTTCCAGCGGGAGCCGTCGCAGAGTGCCCGGCGTCAACTACTTTGAGCGGCCAGCGTCAATTATCTTGAGCGGTGCGGTCGAGCAAGATCATTGAGTAGTT
>NZ_JBDGJC010000003.1:245410-714579 GCF_057657075.1 Variovorax sp. Soil_C_26 | reverse complement strand
TGCTGCGCGCGGGCGCCTTGCAGCCAGCCCCTTGGCGAAGCAACGCGATCCCCTTGCGTAGTGTTAACAGGCCCTAGGCTGCAGTGAGCCGCCGGCGGGCGTTCAGGCGGTGACGCTGGCCCAGTATTCCCGCGCGGTCGCCTTGATGGTGCGCATCGCTTCCGGGTCGCCCTGCCATAGCGCGGAGAAGTAGGCCTTGGCCTGTGCGAGCGAGACGTCGGGCGGCAGCGGCGGCACGGCCGCATCGGTCACCATCTCGAGCAGCATCGGTCGGTCGGCCGAAAAAGCAGCTTCCCATGCGGGGGCGATGGCCTCGGGCGTGTCGACGCGTACCGCGGCAAGGCCGAGCATCTCGGCGAAGCGCGCATAAGGAAAGTCGGGCAGCTGCTGCGAGGCATCGAACTTGGGGTCGCCACTGAGCACACGCTGTTCCCAGGTCACGAGGTTGAGGTCGCGGTTGTTGAGCACCATGATCGCGAGCCGCGGATCGCGCCAATTGCGCCAGACACGCGCGAGCGTGATGAGCGCATTCAGTCCGTTCATCTGCATCGCGCCGTCGCCGAGCATCGCGACCGCGGGGCGGTCGGGGTGCACCATCTTGGCCGCGATGGCATAGGGCAGCGCCGGGCCCATGGTGGCGAGTCCGCCAGAGAGGCTGGCCTTCATGCCGCGCCGCAGCTTGACGTCGCGCGCATACCAATTGGCGGCCGAGCCGCTGTCGCAGGTGAGCATGCAGCGCTCGGGCAAGCGCGACGACAGTTCCCAGAACACCCGCTGCGGGTTCAGCGGCGAGGCCTCGACGTGCGCGCGCGCCTCGAGCACGCGCCACCATTTCGCCACGTCGGCCTCGATGCCACTGCGCCAGGGGCCGTGCGGTTTCGCATCGAGCAGCGGCAGCAGGGCCGCGAGCGTGGCGCGGCTGTCGCCGACCAGGCCCAGCTCGGTGGGGTAGCGCAGGCCGATGGCGCGCGGATCGGCGTCGATCTGCACGCAACGCGCCTGGCCTTCGGGCGGCAGGAACTCGGCATAGGGGAACGACGACCCGATCATCAGCAGGGTGTCGCACTCTTCCATCATGCGCGAGCTGGGCCGCGTGCCGAGCACGCCGATCGCGCCGGTCACGAAGGGCAGGTCGTCGGGCACCGCGGCCTTGCCGAGCAGCGCCTTCGCAACGCCGGCGCCGAGGTGCTCGGCCAGTTGGATCAATTCGTCGGTGGCGTGCAGGGCGCCCGCGCCTGCAAGGATCGCGACCTTCTGGCCGGCGTTGATGATTTCCGCCGCGCGCCCGAGTGCGATCGCGTTCGGCACCTGCGCAATGGCCGTGCTGCCGATGCCGCTGTGCACCGTGCCGTGTTCGCGTGGCGGCACCGGCACCGCGGGCAGGTCCTGCACGTCGTTGGGAAAGATCACGCAGGTCACGGCGCGGCGGTCGCGCGCAATGCGCATCGCGCGGTCGACGAGGTGGCGAACCTGTTCGGCGCTGGTGGCCATCTGCACGAACTCGTGCGCCACGTCCTTGAACAGCGAGACCAGGTCCACCTCCTGCTGGTAGTCGCCGCCGAGTGCGCTGCGTTTCTGCTGGCCCACGATGGCGACCACCGGCTGGTGGTCGAGCTTCGCGTCGTAGAGGCCATTGAGCAGGTGGATGGCACCCGGGCCCGAGGTGGCGAGGCAGACACCCACCTCGCCCGAGAACTTGGCATGCGCGCACGCCATGAAAGCCGAAAGCTCCTCATGCCGGCTCTGCACGAACTCGATCGCACCATCGGCACGGTCGAGCGCACCCATGAGACCGTTGATGCCGTCACCGGGGTAGCCGTAGATGCGCCGCACGCCCCAGTCGTGCAGCCGCTGGACCACGAAATCGCTGACCGTCTGCTTCGTCATTGGCACTCCATGTTGTCGGCCGTCCATGCTCGGCGCGGGCGGCGCGCGTGGCTGTCGTTCAACCGGCCCCAGGTTTCGTCGGCGCAGTCCCACAGGCGGCGGCAGAGTGGTCGCCAGACTTCTCCCACGCCCGTCCCCAGCGTCTTCCGACCCGACGTGCTCGTGCGGCGCGCAGGATGAAACCTTGTTCATGCAGAAGGAGCAAAGTCATGTCCCAAGGCGACAAGTCGGCCTACACGGACAAGCAGAAACGCAAGGCCGAGCACATCGAGGAGAGCTACGAGCACCGCGGCGTTGGCAAGGGCGAGGCCGAACGGCGTGCCTGGTCCACGGTCAACGCCGAGACCGGCGGCGGCAAGAAGAGCGGCAGCGGCCGCGGCAAGGCCGAGAACCATGCACCGTCGCGCAAGGGCGGCCACAAGGGCGGGGCTGCGGCCGCGTCGCGCACGGCGGCGGAGCGCTCGGCATCGGCGAAGAAGGCCGCCGCCACGCGGAAGCGGAATGCGGAGCATCGAAGCGGCTGAACCCGGAGCCTGTCAGGGCGTATGCACGAAGCAGAGCTTGTGGCCCTCGGGGTCGATGCAATACGCCGCGTAGAAGTCGGCCGCATAGCGCGGCCGCAGCCCCGGTTCACCTGCATCGGTGGCACCGCGCGACAAAGCGCCTCGCCATGCCGCATCGACCGCCTCGTGCGAGCGCGCGAGAAAGCTCACCTGCGAGCCGTTGCCCGCGGTCGCCGGCAAGCCATTGAACGGATGGTGGATGACGAATTGCGGCCAGCGAGTGCCCGGGTGGCGCCACAGCACGCCGGCCGGGCCAACGCGTGAAAGGTCGGTGAAGCGCACCATGCCGACGTGGCGCAGCACCTCGTCGTAGAACGCGGTCATGCGGCGCAGGTCGTGGACCCCGAGCTGGATATGCGCGAACATGGATGGGAAGCTCCGGTTCTTCGTGGCTGCTCAGCGGTGGCGCGCAGCGGGCAGGCGGATGCGCGGGCCGGGCGTGGTCGGAACTCGCAAGGCCTCTGCGGCCTGGCGCAGGAAGCGTTCGTTGCGCTCGCGCGACTGCGTGGCCACGCAATCGCGCGGCGCCACGGCGTCGAAGTCGCGCATGCCGGCATCCGCCACAGTGGCCCAGATGCACTGGTCGCTCGCCACCCCGGTGACGATGAGCCGCCGGGCCTTCAGGTAGGACAGCAGCAGTTCGAGCGGGGTCGCGAAGAACGCCGATTGTTTGGGCTTGAGCACGAAGTAGTCGCTTTCGGCGGGCTGCAGCGCCGAGGTGATCTCGGCGCCCGCGCCGCCCGCCTCGAGCGACATGTCGACGAGCCTGCGCAGGTCCGAACGCCAGCGCCCGCGGTTGTCGTTGACGTAGATGGTGGGCACGCCGGCACGGCTGCAGCGCGCCTTGAGCGTTGCGATCGGGCGGGCGATCGAAAGGGCGCCGGGCAGCAGCTTCTCGGCGTCGGGAAAATCCCAGACGCTGATCATGTCGATGATCAGCAAGGCGGTCTGGCCGGCGGCGGGTTCGGAAGCGAGGACAGGCGGTGGAGCGGAAGCCATGGGCTGGCGAGGTCGTCGGTCGATAGTGGCGCTGGTCGCACGATGGCCAACGGGCCGCGGCGGCCCCGTAGGAGAGCCGCGCGTGATCGCGCAAGTTGCGGCCGTCCCCCCAGGGGCTGCGTCACGCGTAGGAGGCCGCTTTCACAAGCTCGCGGGATATCCCGCCCCGCGCGGGCCGAAGCGGATCAACCATGGACTCGAGCGATGCCTGATTTGTGCTGTCCTTCGTCCCCGTTCACAAGGAGCTTTCCCGATGAACACTTTCGCTTTCAACCGACCTTTTGCGATCGTCACCGGCGCCTCCTCGGGCATCGGCCTGGAACTCGCGCGCTGCTGCGCCAACCAGGGCTTCGACCTGCTGATCGCGGCCGACGAGCCCGAAATCGAAGATGCAGCCGTCCAGCTGCGCACGCGCGGTGTCGAGGTGCAGCCGGTGCAGGCCGATCTTTCCACCACCGAGGGCGTGGACCGCCTGCTTGCCGCCGCCGGGCAGCGGCCGGTGAATGCGCTGCTCGCCAACGCGGGCCGCGGCCTCGGCCATGCGTTCCTCGACCAGAGCTTTGCGGATGCGCGCCACGTGCTCGACACCAACGTGACCGGCACGCTCTACCTGGTCCACCGCGTCGGCGGCGCCATGCGCGCGCGCGGCGAAGGCCGCATTCTCATCACCGGCTCGATTGCGGGCTTCATGCCCGGCAGCTTCCAGGCCGTCTACAACGGTACCAAGGCGTTCCTCGATTCGTTCTCGTTCGCGCTGCGCGACGAACTCAAGGACAGCGGCGTGACCGTGAGCTGCCTGATGCCCGGCCCGACCGACACCGAGTTCTTCGAGCGGGCCGACATGCTCGACACCAAGGTCGGCCAGGACGACAGGAAGGCCGATCCTGCCAAGGTGGCGAAGATCGGCTTCGACGCCATGATGAAGGGCGAGGGCGACGTGGTCGCGGGCTGGAAGAACAAGTTCCAGGCGGTGGTCGCCAACATCACGCCCTCGGAGCTGCTGGCCAAGCAGCACCGCCGGATGGCGGAGCCCGGCACGGCCGCGAGCCGCTGACGAACGGGCGCATGCCATGGACACCCTCTTCGGTTCGGGAGCTGCCCTCGTGGACACGGTCCTCCAAAGCACCGGTGGCAGCGTGGTGGTGTGGAGCGCCGATCCGCAGGCCTACGCCAGCGACCACGAACGCGCCACGCGCAGCAACTTCGCCGAGCGGCTCGCGGCACTGAAGCAGTTTCGGTTCACGGGCGAATTCGACGCCTCGCGCGCGCACGAAGGCACGCCGCTGTACTTCGTGCCGAGCGACACCATCGCGAGCACGCAACTGGCGCGCTCGCTCGGCATCTCCACGCCGCACGACCTGTTCGGCGGCGTGGTGCCGTATCCCTTCGTGGCCACCAAGGCGATCACGCATCCGCTGGTGGGCCGGGCGGCAGTCTGCCCCGAAGGCTGGGCGCCCGGCTTCGCCGCCGCCGTCGCCGATGCGGTGCTCGACGGCTTTTCGGCCTTCACGCTCGAAGACGCGTGCTGGGCCGGCCGCCAGTTGCTCGACCGGGGCACCGTGCGCATCAAGCCCGTGTGCGCCACCGGCGGGCGCGGCCAGTCGGTGGCGGCCGATGCCGAAGCGCTCGACCGCTGCCTTGCGGCCATGGACGAGAGCGAGATCGGGCTGCATGGCGTGGTGATCGAGCAGAACCTCACGCGGCCCGAAACCTTCAGCGTGGGGCAGGTGCTTGTCGATCAGATGCTGGTGAGCTACTACGGCCGGCAGCGCATGACCGCCGACAACGCCGGCCAGCAGGTCTATGGCGGCTCCGACCTGACGCTGGTGCGCGGCAACTTCGATGCGCTGCTCGCCACCACGCAGCCGATGCCGGCGCTGCGGCTCGCGATCGACCAGGCGCGGCGCTACCACCAGGCGGTGATCGACAGCTACCCCGGCTTCTTCGCATCGCGCGTGAACTACGACGTGGCGCAGGGAACCCCGCCGGACGGCCACTGGCGATCGGGCGTTCTCGAGCAGTCGTGGCGCGTGGGCGGCGCCACCGGCGCCGAGATGGTCGCGCTCGAATGCTTCTGGCGCGACCCGGTGCTCGAGCGCGTGCGCGTCTCGTGCTTCGAGGCCTATGGCGACGCACCCGACGTGCCGGCCGGCGCCACGGTGCACTACCAAGGCGTAGATCGTCAGGTCGGACCGCTGACCAAGTACGCCCTGTTTCAACCTTATGACAGCGACACGACATAACTTCATCGACATCTCCGTGGACGGCCAGCACATCGCTGGCACCCTCGTCGCCGCTTCCACCATGGTGCCCGGCGTGCTGCTGGTCCATGGCTGGGACGGCAGCCAGGAGCAGTACATCGCGCGTGCGCACGAGATCGCCGCGCTCGGCTGCGTCTGCCTGACCTTCGACCTGCGCGGCCATGCGCGCCATGCCTCGCTGCGCCAGGAGGTCACGCGCGAGGACAACCTGCGCGACGTGCTCGCCGCCTACGACACGCTCATCAGCCATCCGACCGTCGACCCCGAAGCGATCGCGATCGTCGGCAGCAGCTACGGCGGCTACCTGGCCGCGCTCGTCAGTGCCATGCGTCCGGTGCGCTGGCTCGCGCTGCGCGCGCCCGCGCTCTACCGCGACCGCGAGTGGCTGGCGCCCAAGGGGCAGCTCAGCAGGCCCGACCTGGTGGCCTACCGGCGCACGCTCGTCGGCCCGCGCGACAACCGCGCGCTCGCGGCCTGCGAGGCGTTCACGGGCGACGTGCTGATCGTCGAATCGGAGCACGACCAGATCGTGCCGCACCCGGTGATCGAGAACTACCTGGGCGCCTTCAAGCGCGTGCGCTCGGCCACCTACCGCGTGCTGTCCGGCGCCGACCATGCGCTGTCGAAGCAGTCGCACCGGCAGGCCTACGGGCAGTTGCTGGTGTCGTGGATGACCGAGATGACCCTCGGCGCAAGCGCGACCGGCGGCCTGGCTCGTCGTGTTTCCCAATCACCCGCATGAGGCTCGCCATGACCTTTGCAACGAATGACTCACCCCGCCTGCTTCCGGTGCTGCGCACCGGCCTTGTTGCCGGCACTTGCGCCAGCCTTGCCTCCACCGCCGCGCTGATGCTCTGCGGCCGTCGCGAGGCCGGCAGCATGGTGGCGCCCACCAACGCCACCAGCCACTGGCTCTGGGGCGACGACGAAGCCTTTGCCGCACGGCGGCCCACGCTCAGGCACACCGGGATCGGCTATGCCACGCACCATGCGAGCGCCGTGTTCTGGGCGGTGCTCTATGCCTGGCTGCATGCCGAGCGGCATCCGCCACGGACCGTGTCGCAAGCCCTTGCCGGTGCCGGCGTGGCCACCGTGGTGGCCTGCACGATCGACTACACCGTCACGCCGCGCCGCCTCACGCCGGGCTTCGAGCGGCACCTCTCGACGCTGTCGATGGGCGTCGTCTACGGGCTGTTCGCGATCGGGCTCGCCGCAGGCTGCCTGCTGGCGCAGCGCGGCGCCCGCGCACGCTGACGGCCGCCGCGCAGTGCGGTTCGTAGTGCGGCTAGTACGTTCACTCAAGGAGCTTTCCTACGTCGCGCGCCCGGCAGTCCTTCCATCTTCGAGTTCCCCATTCAACAAACCGGAGCCCACGATGCCCACTTCCACCAAGCGCTCGGCACCCGATGCCTGCAGCCTTCTCGACACCGACCACCGCAACGTCAAGAAGATGTTCAAGGAGTACGAGGAGCTGACCCACTCGCGCGCCGCCAGCGTGCAGCAGAAGAAGCGCGAACTCGCCAACCAGATCTGCATGGAACTCACGGTCCATGCGCAGATCGAGGAAGAGATTTTTTATCCCGCGCTGCGCGAAGCGCTCAGCGAGACCGATCTCCTCGACGAAGCCGAGGTCGAGCACGCGAGCGCCAAGGACCTGATCGCGCAGATCGAAGGCGCTGCCGACGTCGACGACATGTTCGACGCCAAGGTCATCGTGCTCGGCGAGTACATCGACCACCACGTGAAGGAAGAGCGCAACGAGATCTTCGTCAAGGCACGCGCTGCGCGCGGCCTTGACCTGGTCGCCATGCGCGATCAGCTCACCGCGCGCAAGGAAGAGCTCATGGAAGAGCTCACCGCATCGGCTTGACGCCCCCGGAGGCGCCCTTGGTGCCTCCCCACTTTCCTGTGGAGGTCCTATGACCGGTCTCGTTTCCCGGCTTTTCCCCACGGCGACCAACATGATTCGCCTGGATCACACGCACGTGATGTCCACCTATCACCAGTACAAGCCGAGCGCGTCGGCGCGGGTGAAGAAGGGCCTGGTCAACACGATCTGCACCGCGCTTGAAATCCATGCGCAGCTCGAGGAAGAAATCTTCTATCCCGAGGTGCGCAAGGTGACGGACGACGAGCGGATCAACAAGTCGATGGAAGAGCATGCCGAGATGCGGCGGCTCATCGGCCTGCTGCGCGCGATGGAGCCCGAAGCGCGCGACTACGACGATACGCTCGCCGCGCTGATGCGCGACGTGATGCACCACGTGGCGGACGAGGAAACCATCGTGCTGCCCGCGGCCGAGACGCTGCTGGCCGACCGGCTCGGCGACCTTGGGGCGCAGATGACCAAGCGTCGCCTGCAGCTGGTCGGTCCCCGCTCGGGCGAAATCGCGGTAGACATGGGCCGCGCAGCCTCGGGCAATAGCGCCGCCATCGCGGTGGTCGGGCTGGCGGCGGCCGGCCTGTTGCTGGCGCGCCGAAGCGGCCATCTACGCAGGCACGCGCGCGCATGAGCGCGCCGCATTGATATCGCTGGCTTCTCCAGGCGTCGGCCCCGGTGCACATCGGGGTCGACCGCTTCCTGCTGTCCGCTGCGTTCGCGCCGCGGGCTTTTTCTTACCTAGGAGTTTTCATGCCTCGTTCCAAACAGCCCCCGACTTCCAACAGCGCCGCGACCAGCGCAGCCGCAGCCGCCCGCAACACCGACAGCGGTGCCGCCAACCTGCCGCCGGGCGAGCCACGCGATCCGCCTTCGCAGAAAGCGGCACATGCTCAGGCACTGGCGGCGAGCATGCCGTTCAATGTCGGCAAGCCGCTCGAGCACGGCCATGCCAACGCGCTGCGGCCGCCGCAGGGGCAGTCGGTCGCGCCGCTGTCGCCGGCCGCGACGGCCAGCACGCTGTCCGAGGAAGTCGGCTCCGAGAAGACCGGCGGCATGGCGATGCCCGGCCTGAACGCCACCATCGAGTCGCTCGACCGGGTACGCGTGGATTCGGGCGGACAGCGGCTCACGACCAACCAGGGCGTGCCGATCGCGGACAACCAGAACTCGCTCAAGGCGGGCCTGCGCGGCCCGGCCCTGCTGGAAGATTTCATCCTTCGCGAGAAGATCACGCACTTCGACCACGAACGCATTCCCGAACGCATCGTGCATGCCCGCGGATCGGGCGCGCACGGCTACTTTGAAAGCTACGAAGGCATTCCGCAGTTCACCAAGGCGGCGCCGCTGCGCGAGGCCGGGAAGATCACGCCGGTGTTCGTGCGCTTCTCGACTGTGGCGGGCGAGCGCGGCTCCAAGGACACCGCGCGCGACGTGCGGGGCTTCGCGGTCAAGTTCTATACCGACGAGGGCAACTGGGACCTGGTGGGCAACAACATGCCCGTGTTCTTCATTCAGGACGCGATGAAGTTTCCCGACCTGGTCCACGCGGTCAAGCCCGAGCCGCATCACCAGATGCCGCAGGCCGCGAGCGCGCACGACACCTTCTGGGACTTCGTCGGGCTCATGCCCGAGTCGGCGCACATGCTGATGTGGCAGATGTCGGACCGCGCCATCCCGCGTAGCTACCGCATGATGCAGGGCTTCGGCGTGCACACCTTCCGGCTCGTGAACGACGCCGGCAACTCGGTGTTCTGCAAGTTCCACTGGACGCCGGTGCTCGGCACGCATTCGCTGGTGTGGGACGAGGCGGTGAAGATCTCGGGCGCAGACCCCGACTACCATCGGCGCGACCTGTGGGAGGCCATCGAGGCCGGCGAGTTTCCAGAGTGGGAGTTGGGCCTGCAGATATTCACCGAGGAGGAGGCCGAGGCCTTCAGCTTCGACGTGCTCGATGCCACCAAGATCGTGCCCGAGGAACTGGTGCCGCTCACGCCCGTGGGCCGCCTGGTGCTGAACCGCAACCCCGACAACTTCTTTGCCGAGACCGAGCAGGTGGCCTTCTGTGCTGCGCACGTGGTGCCGGGCATCGACTTCACGAACGACCCGCTGCTGGCCGGGCGCATCCATTCGTATGTCGATACGCAGATCACGCGCCTCGGTGGACCGAACTTCCACGAGCTGCCGATCAACGCGCCGATCGCACCGGTGCACAACAACCAGCGCGACGGCATGCACCGCCAGGCCATCCACCGCGGACGCGTCGCCTACGAGCCCAATTCGCTGGGCGGCGGCTGTCCGTTCCAGGCCGGGGCATCGGCCGGCTTCATGACCTTTCCGCAGCGCATCGTGGACCAGGACAAGGTGCGCGGCAAACCCGAGAAGTTCGCCGACCACTACACGCAGGCGACGCTGTTCTTCGAAAGCCAGACACCCGCCGAGCAGGCGCACATCGCGGCGGCGTTCCGCTTCGAGCTGTCGAAGTGCACCGTGCCGGCCGTGCGCGAGCGCGTGGTGGCGAGCCTCGTCAACGCCTCGCCGGCGCTCGCGCAGCAGGTGGCCGACGGGCTCGGCATTCCCGTGCCGCCGGCACTGCCGCGCGCACTCCCGCAGCCGCCGAAGCCCGAGGTGACGCGGTCGCCTGCGTTGTCGCTGATGGCGCGCCCGGGCGACGGGTCGGTGCGCACGCGCAAGGTGGCCTTGCTCGTGGCCGACGGCGCGCAGGGCGGTCAGATCGCGGCGATCCAGGCCGCGCTGTTGGCCGAAGGCGCGGTGGGCCGGCTGGTGGGGCCGCGCATCGGACCGTTCCGCACCGCGGAGGGCGAGACGATGGAGGCCGACGCGTCGCTGGAGAACGAACCCGGGTTCCTGTTCGACGCGCTCGTGCTGCCCGATGGCGCCCAGGCCGTGCAGATCCTCTCGAAGGACTTCCATACCGAGCAGTTCATCAAGGACCAGTACCAGCACGGCAAGACCATCCTCGCGCTCGGCGCGTCGGCTTCGCTGCTGGCCGATGCGAAGGTTTCCGACCGGCTGCCCTCGGGCGATGCCGATCCGGGGGTGCTGCAGGGCGGCGCCGAGAACTTCGAGGCCGCGCTGAGTGCCTTCGTGGGCGCGCTGGCGCTGCATCGCCATCCAGCACGCGAATTGGGGGCGGCCGTGGCCATGCCGTAGGCGCGACCTGAAGGTCGACGAGGAACCGCCTGGGCCGGGAGGGTGCCGGGCGCGGCGGCGTGCCCGCTGGCATGGTAGAAACCGCCAGCCGCGCGCATGACATATGCCGCACCCCCCGCACCCCGACACCTCCCACCGATGGCAGAAGACCTCGTTCTCCGAAACCCCGGGCGCGGGCGTGCGCGCTGGCTGCTGGTCGGCGCCGCCTTGCTGCTGCTGCTGGTGGGCTGCGCCGGTTTGCCGTCGGGGGTGGAACGCAGGCCGTCGGTGGCCATCTCGGATGGCGCGGACACCGTGCTCGGCCGTCTCGTAGCGGCGGCGGCGCCGCCGGAAGGCGGGCTCAGCGGCTTTCGGCTGCTGCCGATGCCGCAGTATTCGCTGCATGCCCGCATCGAGCTGGCGCGTCGGGCGCAGCGCTCGATCGACGTGCAGTACTACCTGGTGCAGAACGACGAGACCGGCCGCTACGTGCTGCGCACGCTGCGCGATGCGGCCGAGCGCGGCGTGCGGGTGCGCCTGCTGGTGGACGATCTCTACACCGCGGGTGCCGATCCGCTGTTCGCGGGCCTGGCCGCGCATGCCAACGTCGAGGTGCGGATGTTCAATCCGTTCCCGGCCGGCCGCGACCGCCTGAGCACGCGCTGGGCCGCGTCGCTGCTCGACTTCGACCGCGCGCACCGCCGCATGCACAACAAGCTCTTCGTGGTGGACAACACGATGGCCGTGATGGGCGGGCGCAACATCGCGAACGAGTACTTTCTGCGGGACGGCGGCTCGAACTTCATCGACGTCGACACGCTCGTGGCCGGCACGGTGGTGCCGCGGTTGTCGTCGCTGTTCGACATGTACTGGAACAGCCCCTACGTCTATCCGCTCGAGTCGCTGGTCCAGACCAATGTGGCCACGCCGGCGCAATGGCGCGAGCGCTTCGAGCAGCTGACCGCAGGGCCCGACACGCTGCACCCCGAGCCGCTGACCTCGACCGACCTGCTCGGCAACAACGCGTTGGAGAAGGACCTCGACGCCGGCGCGCTGTCGCTCGTGTGGGGCCGCGCCGAGGCCTACGCCGACGCGCCCGCGAAGGCGCTCGGGCGCACCGACGAGACGCGCGGCCTGCCGGCCGACGAATCGACCGACAGCGTGCTCTACAACGTGCGGCGCTACCTGCGCGCCGCGGAGCACGAGATCCTGCAAACCACGCCCTACCTGATCCCGGGGCGCGGCGGCATGGAGACGATGCGCATCGTGCGGCAGAAGGGCGTGAGCTACACCATCGTCACCAACTCGCTGGCCGCGACCGACGAGTCGCTGGTTCACATCGGCTACCGGCGCTACCGGCCCGAGATGCTGCAGCTCGGCGTGGCGCTCTACGAACTGAGCCCCAAGCGGGTGGAAGAGACCAAGCGCTTCGGCATGTACGGCTCGGCGAGCGGGCGCTTGCACGGCAAGTCGGCCGTGATCGACCGCAGCCTGGTGTTCATCGGGTCGATGAACTTCGATCCGCGCTCGATGCTGCACAACACCGAGATCGGCATCTTCATCTTCAGCCCGCAGCTTGCGCAGCAGCTCACCAGCCTCATCGGGTTCATGCGGCTGGACGGCGCCTACCAGCTGCAGCTCGGGCCCGATGGGGGCATCGAATGGGTGAGCCCGGCGTCGGGCGATGGCGCCGACACCATCCTGCACACCGAACCGGAAACCGACTTCTGGTCGCGCTGGAAGCTGGAGCTGCTCGCGCCACTGGTGCCCGAGAGCCTGTTGTAGCGCGGCGCCCGCAGGCGGGCTATTGCTGCAGCCGGCCGTTCAGGTAGGGCTCGGGGTCGACCGCCGTGCCGTTGCGGCGGATCTCGAAATGCAGCTTCACGCGGTCGCTGCCGCTCTTGCCCATTTCGGCGATCCTCTGGCCCTGGCGCACCACCGCGTTCTCCTTCACGAGGATGTTCTGCACATGCGCATAGGCCGAGAGGAAGGTCTCGTCGTGCTTGACGATCACCATGTTGCCGTAGCCGGCCAGTTCGTTGCCCACATAGACCACGCGCCCGTCGCGCGAGGCGACGATCGGGTCGCCGAGGTTGCCCGCGACGTCGAGGCCCTTGTTGCGCACCCCGTCGAAGCGCGCAATGATGGCGCCGCTCGCGGGCCGGATGAACAGCGCCTGGGGCTGCGGAGCCGGCGGCGGGGTGGTCGGGGCCGGGCGCGGCGGCGGCAGCGGCGTGGTGCAGGCGGCGAGGGCGGCGGCCACGAGCACTGCGGCGCCGGTACGGGAAACAAGGGTCTGGATGTCCATGGCTCTCTTGGAACGGGTTCGTTGCGGAGGGTTCCTTCGGTCGGCACGCGGGGCGAGCCACCGTTGCCATGCTAGCAAACTTGTAAATGGCGCAGCGTCTCGATGAAGCTGCGGCTCGCCGCCGACAGCGAGCGGCCCCGCTTGGTGACCACGAAGACGTCGCGCGACACGCGCGGTGCCGTCAGGCTGCGCACCACCAATGCCTCGTCGCCTGCGGCCCTGGCGAATGCCGAGGGCATGATCGACGGCCCCATGCCGCTGGCCGTCATCCAAAGCGCAGTCGACAGGAAGGAGACCTCGTTGACCACGTCGAGCACGACGCCGGCCTGTGCGGCCGTGCGGTCGATCAGGGGCCGGATGCCGTAGCCAGGACGCATGGTGATGACTGGATGGCCTGCCAGGTCGGCCCAGCGCACCGGCTTGGCGCTCGCGGCCAGCGGGTGGCCGCGAGCGCACACCAGGCTCAGGTGGTCGCGCATCAGCGTCTCTGTCTCGACCTCGGCGCCCGGCCGCTCGGGCGTGCCGATGCCGAAGTCCACATGCTCGCCGATGACGCGCGAGACGAACTGGTCCGGCGCGCAGTCGTCGACCACCACCCGCACGCCCGGATGCGCCTGGCCGAAACCGCGGATCGCCGCCGGCAGCAGGAAGGCGGCGAGGGTGGGCGTGATCGCCAGGCAGATGCGGCCGCGCTGCAGTTGCGCCAGCTCGCGGAAGTCGGCCGAGAGCGAGTCCACGTCACGCAGGATGCGCTCGGCGGCCGGCAGCATGTCGGTGGCCGCGGCGGTGGGCTGCAGCGAGCGGGTGGTGCGGTCGAAGAGCCGCGTGCCCAATCCCTCTTCGAGCTGCCGGATCAGCATGCTGACGGCTGACTGCGTGACGTACAGCTTCTCCGCCGCTGCACTGAGCTTGCGCAGCTGGTGCACCGCGAGGAAGGCGCGCAGTTGGCGGATGGTCGGGCTGAACTTGGGCGCGGGATTCATCAGGTCACATCATATTTCGTTCGTAATTTATTGATTTACGAATGAATGGCGCTGCCGTTCAATCCGTTTTCGGAGACATCACAAGGAAGCTCGATGAAGACACTTTCCCGCGCCCTGGTCCTGCTGGCCGGGGCCACCGCACTGCTCGCCGGCCCCACGCGGGCCCAGGCGCCTGCGGATTTCCCCCAGAAACCCATTCGTGTGATCGTGACTTTCCCGCCGGGCGGCAGCGCCGACGCCGTGGTGCGCATGCTGGTGCCGAAGCTCAACGACAGGCTGGGGCAGCCGGTCGTGGTGGACAACCGCCCCGGGGCGGGCGGCAACGTCGGACTGACCCTGGCCGCCAAGGCGCCGGGCGACGGCTACACGCTGGGCGTCGGCGCCGCCGGTGCGCTCTCGGCCAACAGCAGCCTCTATGCGCAGATGCCCTTCGACGTGCAGAAGGACTTCAGGCCAGTGGGCCTGCTGGCGGCCATCCCTTTCGTGATCGTGGGCCATCCCTCCATCGGCGTGAAGACGCAGGCCGAACTGGTCGCGCTGGCGCGCGCACAGCCGGGCAAGCTCTCGGTCGGCCACGGAGGCAACGGCACGGCCATGCACCTTTCGGCGGCGCTCTTCGCGCAGATGGCGGATGTGAAGCTGGTCGAGGTGCCCTACCGCGGCTCGGGGCCGGCGGCCGTCGACACGTTGGCGGGCCAGATCCCGCTGGCCGTGGTGGACCTGCCTTCGGCGCTGCAGCAGATCAAGGCCGGCAAGTTGCTTGCCTTCGCGGTCACCAGTGCGCAGCGCCTGCCGATGCTGCCGGACGTGCCGACGGTGGCGGAGGCCGGCCTGCCCGGCTACGACTCCACCGGCTGGTTCGGCGTGGTGGCGCCGGCCGACACGCCGACGCCCATCGTGGCGCGGTTGAATGCGGAGATCAACGCGGCGCTGAAGGACGAGCAGATCCAGGCCGCCATGCGCAACCTGGGCGTGGAGCCCGCGCCCGGCACGGTGAAGGCCTTCGACGACTACATCCGCGCGGAGACGAAGAAATGGGCCGCGGTCATCAAGGCCGCGAACATCAAGCTGGACTGAAGACACGACATGCAGGAAAAGGAAGAACTGAAGGCCGACGTGCTCGTGGTCGGCGCCGGCCCGGTGGGCCTGACGCTGGCCATGGACCTGGCTTCGCGCGGCGTGAAGGTGCTCGTGGTGGAGACGCGGCGCTACGCCGAGCCGCCCAGCGTCAAGTGCAACCACGTGGCGGCGCGCACCATGGAGCAGTTTCGCCGCCTGGGGGTGGCGCAGAAGCTGCGCGACGCGGGCTTGCCGGCCGACTACCCGAACGATGTGGTGTTCCGCACCAGCGCGACGGGCATCGAGCTCACGCGCATTCCCATCCCGTGCCGGCGCGACCGCCATACGGAGACCGAGGGGCCCGACGCCTGGTGGCCGACGCCCGAGCCGCCACACCGCATCAACCAGCTCTTCCTCGAGCCCATCCTGCTCGAGCACACGGCCGCGCTGCCGAACGTGAAGCTCCTCAACCGCACGCAGCTCACCGGCTTCGAGCAGGACGCGGAGGGCGTCACCGCCCTTGCCACCGACCTCGACAGCGGCGACACACGCCGCATCCGCTGCCGCTACCTGGTGGGCTGCGACGGCGGCAGCTCGGGCGTGCGCAAGCGCATGGGCGCCAAGCTGGAAGGCACGCCCGTGATCCAGCGCGTGCAATCGACCTACATCCGCGCGCCGCAGCTGCGCGCGATGATTCCGGGCAAGCCGGCCTGGTCCTGCTACGCGGTCAATCCGCGACGCTGCGGCACGATGTTCGCGATCGACGGGCACGAGACCTGGCTGGTGCACAACCATCTGAATGCCGACGAGCCCGAGTTCGATTCGGTGGACCGCGACCGCTCGATCCGCGAGATCCTCGGCGTCGGCGAGGACTTCCGCTACGAGGTGATCAGCAAGGAAGACTGGGTGGGCCGCCGCCTGGTGGCGGACCGCTTCCGAGACCGCCGCGTGTTCATCGCCGGCGACGCGGCACACCTGTGGGTACCGTATGCGGGCTATGGCATGAACGCCGGCATCGCCGATGCGATCAACCTCTCGTGGTTGCTCGCGGCCTGCGTGCAAGGCTGGGCCGACGAGCGCATCCTCGACGCCTACGAAGCCGAGCGCCAGCCGATCACCGAGCAGGTCTCGCAGTTCGCGATGGACCATGCGCAGAAGATGATTCGCGCGCGCCGCGCCGTTCCGCCGGACATCGAGGCGCCGGGCCCCGAAGGCGACGCGCTGCGCGCGGAGGTCGGGCGCGAGGCGTACGCGCTGAATGTGCAGCAGTTCTGCTGCGCCGGCCTCAACTTCGGCTATTTCTACACGGGCTCGCCCATCATCGTGGCGGACGGCGAGGAGGCTCCCCCGTACACCATGGGCGACTTCACGCCATCGACCGTGCCCGGCTGCCGCGCGCCGCATCTGTGGCTGAGCGACGGGCGCTCGCTTTACGACGCCTTCGGCCCCGGCTACACGCTGCTGCGCTTCGACCGCCGCGCGGATGTCCAGGCGCTCGCGCAGGCGGCGCATGCCGCGCGGCTGCCGCTGTCGGTGCTCGACGTCGAGGCCGGGGAAATTCCGCGCGCCTACCGCCATCGCCTGGTGCTGTGCCGTGCCGACCAGCACGTGGTGTGGCGCGGCGACCGTGTGCCGGCCGATCCAGCCGCCTTGGTCGCCCTGCTGCGGGGGGCGGCACGCGCCGCCGAGGGACGGCCTACTTGAGCGGAATCGGCGTGCCGCGATCGATCGGCACCGCGGTGATGCTGTTCTTCGGCGAACCGTCGATCAGGAGCTCCGAATAGGTGAGATAGACCAGCGTGTTGCGCTTCGGGTCGACCATGCGCACCACGCGCAGCCGCTTGAACAGGATCGACAGCCGCTCGCTGAAGACTTCCTCGCGCTTGGGCAGGGGCTGCGGCATGCTCACCGGACCGACCTGGCGGCAGGCGATCGAGGCGTCGGAGGTGTCTTCGGCCAGCCCGAAAGCGCCTGAGATCCCGCCGGTCTTGGCGCGCGAGACGTAGCAGGTCACGCCGTTGACCTTGGGGTCGTCGTAGGCCTCGACCACGATCTTGTGGTCGGGGCCGATGAGCTTGAACGCGGTGTCCACCTCGCCGATGGCTTCGGCGCGCGCCGAGGCGGCGATGAGCAGGAGCCCGAGGAGGGCGCCGGTGCGAACGGTTCTTTTCGACATTTGTTTTTTAACTCCCTTGAACGATGCCGAGGCTCAGACGATGCTGAGTTCATGGACGCGGTCGAAACTGCCGCGCCGTCGGTCCTCGAAATAGTGTTCGAGCGCCTCGCGCACCGTGCGGAAGGCGATCTCTTCCCAGGGAATCTCTTCCTCGGTGAAGAGCTTCGCCTCGATGGTCTCGTGCCCCGGGTCGAAGCGGTCGTCGAGCAGCCGGGCACGGTAGAACATGTGCACCTGGCCCACGCGCACCACGCTGATCACCGCGAACAAGCCTTCCATCTCGTAGTGGGCGCCGGCCTCCTCGTCGGTCTCGCGCGCCGCGCCCTGGGCCGTGGTCTCGCCGAGTTCCATGAAACCAGCGGGCAGTGTCCACTTGCCCCAGCGCGGCTCGATGTTGCGCTTGCACAGCAGCACCTTGTCGCCGAGCACGGGAATGGTGCCCACCACGTTGAGCGGGTTCTCGTAGTGGATGGTGCTGCAGGCCGGGCAGACGGCGCGCTCCTTGGTGTCGCCGTCGTCGGGGACGCGGTAGACCACCGCGGTGCCGCAGTTCTTGCAGTGCTTGATGGGTACGCGCAGGATCATGCGAGGCCGACCGTCGGGTTCAGACGACCTTGACCGTGAGCTTGGGCAGCCCCGCCACTTCGCCCACCAGCGTGTCGCCCGCCACCACCGCCGCCACGCCTTCGGGCGTGCCGGTGAAGATCAGGTCGCCGGGCTGGAGATCCCAGGCGGCCGAGAGGTGCTCGATGGTTTCGGCCACGTTCCAGATCAGCTTGGCGACCGTGCTGCGCTGGCGGTCGGTGCCGTTGACCTGCAACGAGATCTCGGCCTTCTCGGCGTCGCCGGCCTGGGCCACCGGCACGATCGGGCCGATGGGCGCGCTCTGCTCGAAGCCCTTGCCGATGTCCCAGGGGCGGCCCTGCTTCTTCATCTCGCCCTGCAGGTCGCGGCGCGTCATGTCGAGGCCCACGGCGTAGCCGTAGATGTGCTTGTGCGCGTCGGCGGCCAGGATGTTGCGCCCGCCCGTGCCGATCGCCACCACGAGCTCGATCTCGTGGTGCAGGTTCTTCGTCAGCGCGGGGTAGGCGATGGTGCCGGTCTGGCCGTCTTCGACCACGACCGCGGCATCGGCCGGCTTCATGAAGAAGAAGGGCGGTTCGCGGCCGGTGAAGCCCATTTCCTTCGCGTGGTCCTCGTAGTTGCGGCCCACGCAATAGATGCGGTGCACCGGAAAGCGGGCCGTCTGCCCGACCACCGGAACCGAAACCGTCGCGGGCGGGGCGAAAACAAACTCGGAAGCCATTGCGTCTGTCCTTTTCAGCGAAAAATCTGGGAAAACGGCAGTGTGCCAGAGGCAGGCCCGCGCCGCCGCTCTGCGCCGCCCGGCGCTATGCTCACGGCATGATGAAGCTGCACAACTACTTCCGTTCCTCCGCATCGTTCCGCGTGCGCATCGCGTTGAACCTCAAGGGCCTGGACTTCGAGTACCTCCCCGTCCACATCGCGCGCGGCGACCACCGCTCGGGCCCGTTCTCGGCCATCTCGCCCGACATGCTGGTGCCGCTGCTCGAGGACGAGGGCGAGCGCTTCTCGCAGTCGATGGCAATCATCGAATACCTCGACGAGACGCATCCCGAGCCGCCGCTGCTGCCAACCGACCCGGTGGGACGGGCGCACGTGCGTGCACTGGCGCAGTCGATCGCCTGCGAGATCCATCCGCTCAACAACCTGCGCGTGCTCAAGTACCTCGTGAAAGACCTGAAGCTCGACGACGCGGCCAAGAACGAGTGGTATCGCCACTGGGTGCGCGAAGGCATGCTGGCGTTCGAGCGGCAGCTCGCGCAGCACCCGGACAGCACCTTCTGCTACGGCCACACGCCCACGTTGGCCGACTGCTGCCTGGTGCCGCAGATCTTCAACGGCAGGCGCTTCGATTGCGACTTCAGCGGCCTGCCGCGCACCATGGCCGCGTTCGAGGCCTGCATGGCGCTCGACGCGTTCCAGCGCGCGCAGCCCTCGCAGGCTCCAGACGCCGAGGCATGAGCGCCGCGCCGGGCCGCCCCAAGCAAGCTCGCTCCCGCTTGGCGGGAAGGCTCGTAGCGCCAAGGGTGCACCAGTGAACGCACCCGAGCCGGAGTGGCTCGTGCCCGACTGGCCGGCGCCGCCGAATGTGCAGGCGCTGTGCACGACGCGGGACGGCGGGGTGTCGGCAGGGCGCTACGAAAGCCTCAACCTCGGCGACCACGTGGGCGATGCCCCAGCCGACGTGGCGACCAATCGGGCCCGGCTGGCGCAGGCGCTGGACGGTGCGCGGCCGGTGTTCCTGCAGCAGGTGCACGGCACCGGGGTGGCGATGCTCGATGGCGCCCAGCCTTACCCCGACGGCATGGCGGCCGATGCTGCCACCACCACTGCGGCCGGCGTGGCCTGCACGATCATGGTGGCCGACTGCCTGCCGGTGCTGTTCACCGACAGGGCCGGCCGGCGCGTGGCGGCCGCGCATGCGGGCTGGCGTGGGCTCGCTGAGGGCGTGCTGGAGCGCACGGTCGCAGGGTTCGACGCGCCGGCCGGCGAGCTGATGGCCTGGCTCGGGCCCTGCATCGGCCCCACGGCCTTCGAGGTCGGGGCCGAGGTCAAGGCCGCTTTCGAGGCGCATGCCCCTGAGGCGGCAGCCTGCTTCGCACCCGCGGCAGCGCCCGGCAAATGGCTGGCCGACCTGCCGTCGCTGGCGCGCCAGCGGTTGCGCGCAGTGGGCCTGGTGCAACTGCATGGCAACGACGGCAGCGCCGAGTGGTGCACCGTCGGCAATCCCTCACGGTTCTTTTCGCACCGGCGCGACGGCGTCAGCGGGCGCTTCGCTGCCCTGGTCTGGAAGCGCTGAAGCCAGCGCGGCCGCCTTCTCGGCCGCCGCGGCCTGCCGAGCAGCTTCCTGGGCCTCGGCCTCGCGCTGCTTGATCGCGCGCCGCCGCGCCGGCGCGCCCATCAGGTAAACCACCAGTGCCACGGGCGCCAATCCGTACAAAAGAAATGTGAAGATGGCACCCAGCACGGTGCCCGTGGTGTTGGTGGCCTCGGCCACGGCCATCATCACGACGACGTAGAGCCAGCCGATCACGATCAGGTGGATGAACACAGCAGGTTTCAGCAGGTAAGTGGAAGGCCGCCGCTTCGGAGGCCTCGGGAAATGCAGGATACTCAAAACGCGCAAGCCATCCGTATCGATTCAGGTGAGGACCCGAAGACATGACAAAGCAACAAGCAACGGGGGCAGAGGCATTCGCACCGCTCCAGAAGGCGTTTTCAGACGGCTGGGCCCAGGCCATGCAGGCGTTCCAGCAGGCGGCCGGGCAGACACCCGCAGCCTTTGCCGGCAAGCCGCTTTGGCAGTTGCCGCCGATGCCCGAGATGCCCGGCATGCCGCAGATGCCCGAGATGCCGCGCCTGTCCGTGCCGCCCGAGAAGCTGCAGGCGATTCAGCAGGACTACGTTGCCGAGGCGAACGAGCTTTGGCGCAAGGGCCTCGAGGCGCGGCCCGAGGGCGACCGGCGCTTCGCCGGCGAGGCCTGGGGCAGCAATCCGCTGTCGTCCTTTGCGGCCGCGGTGTACCTGCTCAACGGCCGCACCCTGCTGCGCATGGCCGAGGCGGTCGAGGCCGACGAGAAGACCCGCTCGCGCCTGCGCTTCGCGGTCGAGCAATGGATGGCCGCTGCGTCGCCGAGCAATTCGCTCGCACTCAACCCCGAAGCCCAGAAGAAGGCCATCGACACGCGCGGCGAGAGCATTGCGCGCGGCATCCAGAACCTGCTGCACGACGTGAAGCAGGGCCACCTGAGCATGACCGATGAAAGCGCCTTCGAGGTCGGCCGCAACGTCGCGACGACCGAGGGCGCGGTGGTGTTCGAGAACGAGCTGTTCCAGCTGCTCGAGTACAAGCCGCTCACGGCCAAGGTGCACGAGCGGCCGTTCCTGCTGGTGCCGCCGTGCATCAACAAGTTCTACATCCTCGACCTGCAGCCCGAGAACTCGCTGATCCGCTATGCCAACGAGCAGGGTCACCGCGTATTCGTGGTGAGCTGGCGCAATCCCGACGAGTCGCTGGCCCATGCCACCTGGGACGACTACATCGAGCAGGCGGCGATCAAGGCAATCCACGTGGTGCAGGAGATCGGCGCGAACAAGCAGATCAATGCGCTCGGCTTCTGCGTCGGCGGCACGATCCTGAGCACCGCGCTCGCGGTGCTCGCGGCGCGCGGCGAGAAGCCGGCTGCGTCGCTCACGCTGCTGACGACTTTTCTCGACTTCAGCGACACCGGCATCCTCGACATCTTCGTGGACGAGCCGATGGTCAAGTACCGTGAGATGCAGCTCGGCAAGGGCGGCCTGCTGCCCGGCACGGACCTGGCCTCGACCTTCAGCTTCCTGCGGCCGAACGACCTGGTCTGGAACTACGTGGTCGGCAACTACCTCAAGGGCGAGACGCCGCCGCCGTTCGACCTGCTCTACTGGAACAGCGACGCCACCAACCTGCCGGGGCCGTTCTACACCTGGTACCTGCGCAACACCTATCACGAGAACAAGCTCGCCAAGCCCGGTGCACTCACGGTCTGCGGCGAGAAGATCGACCTCGGCCGCATCGACGTCCCGGCCTACATCTACGGCTCGCGCGAGGACCACATCGTGCCGATCGGCGGCGCCTATGCCTCCACGCAGCTGCTGCCGGGCAAGAAGCGCTTCGTGATGGGCGCTTCGGGCCACATCGCCGGCGTGATCAACCCGCCCGCCAAGAAGAAGCGCAGCCACTGGTTGCGCGAAGACGGCAAGTTTCCCAAGACCCAGGCCGAATGGCTCGCCGGCGCCAAGGAGCAGCCCGGAAGCTGGTGGACCGACTGGGCACAATGGCTCAAGGGCCACGGCGGCAAACAGGTTGCTGCGCCCAAGGCCTATGGCAACGGCAAGGCCTACAAGGCGATCGAGCCGGCGCCCGGGCGCTACGTGAAGGCTCGCGCCTGATCTTCGCCCGCACCCTTCCAAATCACACATCAACGGAGAGAACCCAAATGGAAGACATCGTCATCGTTTCGGCTGCACGCACGCCGGTCGGCAAGTTCGGCGGCTCGTTGGCCGGCATTGCGGCCACCGAGCTGGGCGCCCTCGTCATCAAGGAAGTGATCGCGCGCGCCAAGCTCACGCCCGAGCAGGTCGGCGAGGCGATCATGGGCCAGGTGCTGGCGGCGGGCGCTGGGCAGAACCCGGCGCGCCAGGCATGGCTCAAGAGCGGCGGCGCGAAGGAAACCCCGGCGCTCACCATCAACGCCGTCTGCGGCTCGGGCCTGAAGGCCGTGATGCTCGCGGCGCAGGCCGTGGCCACGGGCGACAGCGAGATCGTGATCGCCGGCGGCCAGGAGAACATGAGCATGGCGCCGCACGTGCTGCCCAATTCGCGCAACGGCCAGCGCATGGGCGACTGGAAGCTGGTCGACACGATGATCGTCGACGGCCTGTGGGACGTCTACAACCAGTACCACATGGGCATCACGGCCGAGAACGTGGCCAAGAAGTTCGGCATCGACCGTGCGGCGCAGGACGAGCTGGCCCTCGGCAGCCAGACCAAGGCCGCGGCCGCGCAGGATGCCGGCAAGTTCAAGGACGAGATCGTGCCGGTGAGCATTCCGCAGCGCAAGGGCGATCCGCTGGTCTTCGACCAGGACGAGTTCATCAACCGCAAGACCAGCGCCGAAGGCCTCGCCGGACTGCGCCCCGCGTTCGACAAGGCCGGCGGCGTGACCGCGGGCAATGCGTCGGGCCTGAACGACGGCGCTGCTGCGGTGATGGTGATGACGGCCAAGAAGGCGGCCGCGCTCGGCCTCAAGCCGCTGGGCCGCATCGCGAGCTACGCCACGGCCGGACTCGACCCGGCCATCATGGGCATGGGCCCTGTGCCCGCCTCGACCAAGGCGTTGCAGCGCGCCGGCTGGAAGGCCGCCGACCTCGACCTGCTCGAGATCAACGAAGCCTTTGCCGCACAGGCCTGCGCGGTGAACAAGGAAATGGGCTGGGACGTGAACAAGGTCAACGTGAACGGCGGCGCCATCGCCATCGGTCATCCGATCGGCGCGTCGGGTTGCCGCATCTTGGTGACGCTGCTGCACGAGATGCAGCGCCAGAACGCGAAGAAGGGCATCGCGTCGCTGTGCATCGGCGGTGGCATGGGCGTGGCGCTGACGATCGAGCGCTAGAGTTTCGGCGGGGCGCTGCTTTCAGGGCGCGATCCCGCCGACGGGGTACCTTTCTCCGCGAATGTCCCCCGGCCTGCGGCGGGGGACATTCGCGCAGGGGAGTACCCGGCGGCCTGGGCACACGCCCTGAACGCGCGTCCCGCTCCGAGACCATCTTGTGCACCGCTCAAAAATTGAGCAAACTGATTATTCCCTTTGTAAAACAACAGCTTAGATCACGTTTACAAGGAAGAACATCAGTTATCCTCAAAGTTGTCCACGGAAACTGGGGACGGCGCTGACTTCCGCACAAGTCGCCCGCAAGTCCTTGTTTTGACGAGAAACAGGCGCGGCGCTCAGGCCGTGGCGGCGGGCGGCTCGTCGACATAGTGCCGGCACAGTGTCTCGACCAGCGCCTGCGCATAGATCGGCAGCGCCGCCCGGTCGCGCACCAGCAGGTAGCGCTCCCGCACGCACCAGGTGTCGCTGAGCTCGATCAGCGCCAGCTGCATGCTCTCGCAGTTGCGCCGTGCGGCCGACTCGGGCACCACGCCGATGCCCACGCCGCTCCCGATCATCCGGCACATGGCGTCGAAACTGCCGAGCTGGATGCGCAGTTTCTGCCGCTTGCCGAGGTTGTCGGTGATCTGCGAAAGAAAGGCCTGCAGCGTGCTGCCTTGCTGCATGCCGATCGCGTCTTCCTCGAGCGTCTCGGCGAACGAGATCCTGCGGCGCTTCGCGAAGCGGTGCTTGCGCGAGGTCGCGAGCACCAGCCGGTCGGTGCTGAAGTGGATCGCCTCGAGGCCCAGCGTGTCGACGCGGCCGGCGACGATGCCGATGTCGGCACGGCCGTCGAGCACACCGCGCGGAATCTGAGCATTCGGTTTTTCCTGAAGGTCGATGTTGATGCGCGGATTGCGCGCCAGAAAGCCGGGCAGGATCTCGGGCAGAAAATCTGTCACCGCCGTGGTGTTGGCGAACACGCGCAGATGGCCGCGCAGGCCGCCGCCGTATTCGAGCAGGTCGGCGCGCAACTGTTCCGTCTGGTGCAGCACCAGCCGCGCATGGTGTAAGAAGGCTTCGCCCGGCGGCAGCAGGCGCACGCCACGTGCTTCGCGCTGCAGCAGCTGCAGGCCGGCCTGGGTTTCGAGCGCCTTGATGCGCGCGCTCGCGGCCGCCAGCGACAGGTGCTGGCGCTCGGCAGCGCGCGTGAGGTTGCCGAGTTCGGCCGCAGCCACGAACAGGCGCAGGTCGGTCAGGTCGAAGAGCATGGGGCGATGGTAGACCCCGAGCCTTCGGAACCATGGAAGGCTGGGTTCCGAATTCGCAGATTGCACGGGGCGCCGGCGGCGAACACCATGCGGGCATGGAGACAACCACACCCCTTGCGCTACGACGCCCGCTCGCCTGCGTGGCATTGGCGTTGACCACCGCCGCCGCGACCGCGCTGCTGCCGTTCGGCCCCGCGCACGCTGAAAATTATCCGTCTCGCCCCGTCACGCTCGTCGTGCCGCAGGCCGCGGGCGGCACCAACGACATCGTCGGCCGGCTCGTGGGCCAGAAGCTTGGCGAGGTGATGAAGAACAACGCCAGCGTGGTGGTCGACAACCGCCCGGGCGCGGGCGGCAACATCGGCACCCAGCTGGTCGCGAAGGCGCCGAAGGACGGCCACACGCTGCTCATGACCATCAGCAGCAGCCAGGCGATCAACCCGGCGCTCTACAAGAACCCGGGCTTCGACCCGGTGAAGGATTTCAGGCCCGTCGGCCTGATCGGCGCAGTGCCCAACGTGCTGCTGGTCCATCCCTCGTTCCCGGCCAAAGACCTCGGCGAATTCCTGAGGCTCGCGCGCACGAAGGGCGCGGCCTACCAGTACGCCTCGGCCGGCAACGGCACGCTCAACCACCTGCTCGGCGAAATGCTCAACAGCATGGCCGGCATCTCGCTGCAGCACGTGCCGTACAAGGGCGTCGCGCCCGCGCTCAACGACGTGCTCGGCGGGCAGTTGCCGATCGTGTTCGCGAGCCTGCCTTCGGCGCTGGCCCACATCAGGGCCGGCAAGCTGCGCGCGCTGGCGGTGAGCGGCGACCGTCGCTCGGCCGTGCTGCCCGAGGTGCCCACCATCGCCGAGGCGGTGCCGGGCTACAGCGGCACGCTCTGGATCGGCCTGTTCGCGCCTGCGGGTGTGCCGCCCGACGTGCTGGCCACGCTGCAGGATGCCACGCGCAAGGCGCTGGCCGCGCAGGACCTGCGCGACAAGCTCGAACAACAGGGCGTCGAGATCGCACCACCGACGTCGCCCGACCAGTTCGCGGCGCTGCTGCAGGCCGATCTCGCCAAGTGGGCGCGGATCGTGAAGGCATCGGGCGCGGCGGTCGATTGAAGAAACCAACAACACCCGCCATGCCGCATTCGAACCCCGACAACCACAACCCCGTAGCCACGATCGACGCCCAGACGCTCGCGAAGCTCCAGGCCTGGGAGGGCCGCAGCGAAACACTCGTCGACGAGATCACCGCCGCCCCCGTGCGCGGGCTCTGTGCCACGCTCGACCGCGACGACCCGCCGCCGTCGGCTGGCACGCCGTTGCCCGCGCTCTGGCATTGGCTCTACTTTCTGCCGCATCATCGCCAGTCGGAACTCGGCGACGACGGCCACGCCGAACGCGGCGGCTTCCTGCCGCCGGTGCCGCTGCCGCGCCGCATGTGGGCAGGCGGCCGGCTGGCGTGGGAAGCCGGCAACCCGCTGCGCGTCGGCGACCGGGCCGAGCGCCGTTCGCGCATCGTCTCGGTCACGCACAAGGCGGGCCGCACGGGGGCGCTGGTGTTTGTGCTCGTGCGCCACGAGGTGCACAACGCGCGCGGCCTGGCGCTGACCGAGGAGCACGACATCGTCTACCGCGCCGCGGCCGAACCCGGCGAGCCGGTTCCGCCGCCCAAGCCCGCGCCCCGGGACACCGCCTTCAGCCGCGACATCGTGCCCGACGACGTGCTGCTGTTCCGCTATTCGGCGCTCACCTTCAACGGCCACCGCATCCACTACGACCGCCGCTACGTCACCGAGGTCGAGGGCTACCCGGGCCTGATCGTGCACGGTCCGCTGATCGCCACGCTGCTGGTCGACCTGCTGCGCCGCCATGTGCCGGGCGCGCAGCTCGCGCGCTTCGAGTTCCGCGCGGTGCGCCCGACCTTCGACATCGCGCCGTTCCGGGTGCACGGCAGGCCCGACGCGGCGCAGGCGGACGGCAAGCGCTTTGCGTTGTGGGGCGAGGACGCCGAAGGCTGGCTCACGATGCAGGCCACGGCGGTGCTCGAATTACACGGAGAAACCAGCCCATGACAAGACCGCTCGACGGCATCACCGTGGTCTCGCTCGAACACGCCATCGCGGCGCCGTTCTGCACCCGCCAGCTCGCCGACCTCGGCGCGCGCGTCATCAAGGTCGAGCGCCCGGGCGCCGGCGACTTCGCGCGGGCCTACGATGCGCGCGTGGCCGGCCAGGCCTCGCATTTCGTCTGGGTCAATCGCTCGAAGGAGAGCCTCACGCTCGATCTCAAGCAGCCCGCCGCGCTCGCGGTGCTGCAGGAACTGATCGCCGGCGCGGACGTGCTGGTGCAGAACCTGGCGCCCGGCGCGGCCGCGCGCATGGGCCTGGACGCCGAGGCGCTGCGGGCACGGCATCCGCGGCTCATCGTCTGCGACATCTCGGGCTACGGCGACGACGGGCCCTACCGCGACAAGAAGGCCTACGACCTGCTGATCCAGAGCGAGGCGGGCTTCCTGTCGGTCACCGGCACGCCCGACGATCCTTGCAAGTCGGGCAATTCGATCGCCGACATCGCGGCGGGCATGTACGCCTACACCGGCATCCTCGCGGCGCTACTGCAGCGCGGCAGGACCGGCGAGGGTTCCCACATCGACGTGTCGATGCTCGAGTCGCTCGCCGAGTGGATGGGCTATCCGATGTACTACGCCTACGAAGGCGCGACGCCGCCGCCGCGCAGCGCCGCCGCCCACGCGACCATCTATCCCTATGGACCATTCCCTGCGGGCGACGGCGGCACGGTGATGCTGGGCCTGCAGAACGAGCGCGAGTGGCGCGCGTTCTGCGAGAAGGTGCTGCTGCAGCCGGCGCTCGCGAGCGACCCGCGCTTCGACAGCAACGCGCGCCGCAACGACAACCGCGAGGCGCTGCGCGCGATCATCGTGGCGGTCTTCGAGTCGCTCGGCACCGCGCAAGTGGTCGAGCGGCTCGATGCCGCGCAGATCGCCAATGCGCGCATGAACGACATGGCGGGGCTGTGGGCCCATCCGCAACTGAAGGCGCGCGAGCGCTGGCGCCAGGTGGGCTCGCCGGCCGGCGAGATCCCGGCGCTGCTGCCGGCGGGGCGGCAGAGTGCCTTCGACTACCGCATGGACCCGATACCGGCCGTGGGCCAGCACACCGAAGCGATCCTGCGCAGCCTGGGCCGCGGCGAGGCCGAGATCGCGGCACTGCGCGAGGCGGGCGCGGTGTGACCCTGAACACGGCGCCGCTCGCACTGGCGCGTACTTTTCTCTTCGTGCCGGCCGACCGTCCCGAGCGCCACGCGCGTGCGCTGGCCGCAGGTGCGGGCGCGGTGATCGTCGACCTGGAAGATGCGGTCGCGCCCGAGCGCAAGGCGTCCGCGCGCGACGGCCTTGCGGCTTCGCTCGCCGCGCTGGTATCCGATGCCCGCGGGCGTGTGCTGCTGCGTATCAACGCGCCCGGCACGCCCTGGCACGAAGACGACTGCGCGCAGGCCGGTGCATTGGCCGCGCAGGGTCTCGTGGCCGGCATCGTGGTGCCCAAGGCCGAGCGCGCAGCCGACCTGGCGCGTGTGGCCGCGGTGGTTGGCGGCGGCGGCGTGCTGGTGCCGCTGGTCGAGTCGGCCGCGGGGCTCGCGGCGGTCGATGAAATCGCCGCCGCGCCCCGGGTGCTGCGGCTGGCCTTCGGCCATCTCGATTTCCAGGCCGACCTCGGCCTGGCCTGCGATGCCGACGAGGCCGAGCTGGTGCCGGTGCGCCTTGCGCTGGTGCTGGCCTCGCGCCGCGCCGGGTTGGCTGCGCCGATCGACGGCGTCACGGCCGACTGGCGCGATGCGACGCGGCTGGCTGCGGACACGGCACGCGCCCGGCGCGGGGGCTTCGGCGCCAAGCTCTGCATCCACCCCGACCAGGTCGCGCCGGTGCAGGCGGGGCTCGGCCCGAGCGCCGACGAGCTCGCCTGGGCGCGCCGCGTGGTGCAGGCCGTGGGCGCCTCGGGCGGCGGGGTCGCGAGCCTCGACGGCCGCATGGTCGATGCGCCCGTGCTGCGCCTGGCCGAACGCCTGCTGGCGATGGCAACCGCCTGAATCACCGACCCCGATTTCACAAGAAGGAGACAACCACCATGACGACGATGAAGACCCGGAACCTCAAGGCCCTGTTCGCCGCTTCGGCGAGCGCCTGCATTCTTGCCTTTCATGCCGGGCCGGCGCTCGCGCAGGCCGCCTGGCCCGACAAGCCGGTTACGCTGGTCGTGCCGTACTCGGCCGGCGGGCCCACCGACGTGGTGGCGCGCATGCTCGCGATCCCGATGGGCAAGTCGCTCGGCCAGACCGTGGTGGTCGAGAACACGGTCGGCGCCGGCGGCACGATCGCACCTGCGCGGGTGGCCAGGGCTGCGCCCAACGGCTACACCATCCTGATCCACCACATGGGCATGGCCACCGCGCCCGCGCTCTACAAGAAGCTCGCCTACGATCCGCTGAAGGACTTCGAGTACGTGGGCCAGGTGATGGACGTGCCGATGACGCTGCTGTCGCGCAAGGACTTTCCGGCCAACAACTTCCAGGAGCTGCTGGCCTACGTCAAAACCAACAAGGACAAGGTCACGCTGGCCAATGCCGGCATCGGCGCGGTGTCGCAGCTGTGCGGCATGCTGTTCGCGCACCAGGTCGGCGTGCAACTGACCACCGTGCCCTACAAGGGCGCGGGCCCGGCGCTCAACGACGTGATGGGCGGGCAGGTCGACCTGCTGTGTGACCAGACCACGCAGACCGCGCCCGTCATCAAGGACGGCAACCGCGTGAAGGTGTTCGGCGTGACCACGCCGAAGCGGCTGTCCAGCATGCCGAACATTCCCACGCTCGACGAGCAGGGCCTGAAGGGCTTCGACGTGAAGGTGTGGCACGGCGTGTACGCGCCCAAGGGAACGCCGCCGGCCGTGATGGAAAAGCTCAACACGGCACTGCGCGCCGCGCTGCAGGACGAAGCGGTCAAGCACCGTTTCGCCGAGCTCGGCACCGAAGCCGTGCCGATGGACAAGGTCACGCCGGAATCGCTGCGCAGCCACCTCGCAGCCGAGACGGAGAAGTGGGGCAAGGTGATCCGGGCGGCAGGCGTGCAGGCGGATTGATCTTCGTACTTTCGATTGCCTCGACGGCGGCGGGTTATGCATGAATCGGTAGCCGCGATGCAATATCGTTGCAGGCGGCGCGCCGTGACAGCTGGTTGCAAGCCAGGCTCAGTGTTTTCCTCAGAGTTCGGTGGCTTGAAACTCGCTAGAGTGAAGGCGGCCGTTCAGGCTTTTGCTTCGCACACATCAAGGAAATCTCATGAGCAAGAAAGTTGCATATGTCACCGGAGGCATGGGTGGCATCGGAACAGCCATCTGCCAGCGGCTCCACAAGGACGGCTTCACGGTCGTCGCAGGCTGCGGCCCCACGCGCGACCACGCCAAGTGGCTGGCCGAACAGAAAGCGCTCGGCTTCGAGTTCCATGCATCGGTCGGCAACGTCGGCGACTGGCAGTCCACGGTCGAGGCCTTCTCGGCCGCCAAGGCCGCGCACGGCCCGATCGACGTGCTGGTCAACAACGCTGGCATCACGCGCGACCGCATGTTCCTCAAGATGACGCCCGAGGACTGGAGCGCGGTGATTGAAACCAACCTCAACAGCATGTTCAACGTCACCAAGCAGGTGGTCGGCGACATGGTCGAAAAGGGCTGGGGCCGCATCATCAACATCAGCTCGGTCAACGGCGCCAAAGGCCAGGCCGGGCAGACCAACTATTCGGCCGCCAAGGCCGGCATGCACGGCTTCACGATGGCGCTGGCGCAGGAGCTCGCGAACAAGGGCGTTACCGTCAACACCGTGAGCCCGGGCTACATCGGCACCGACATGGTCAAGGCCATCCGCCAGGAAGTGCTCGACAAGATCGTCGCGACGATTCCCGTCAAGCGCCTCGGCGAGCCGAGCGAGATCGCCTCGATCATCTCGTGGCTCGCCACCGACGAGGGCGGCTATTCGACGGGGGCCGACTTCTCGGTCAACGGCGGCCTGCACATGCACTGACGGTGCCCTTCGGCACCTGCGCCACGAAAACCCGCTTCGGCGGGTTTTTTCGTTGGCTACTCCCGGAGACAACGAGAACCCATGGCTGACACGATCCTCGCGCCGGGCCCGAAGCCCGCGCTCTACCGTTCGCTCTACGTCCAGGTGATTGCCGCGGTGATCGTCGGCGTGCTGCTCGGGCACTTTTATCCGGCGCTCGGCGAGGCGATGAAGCCACTGGGCGACGGCTTCATCAAGCTCATCAAGATGATCATCGCGCCGATCATCTTCTGCACCGTGGTGGTCGGCATCGCGGGCATGGAGGACATGAAGAAGGTGGGGCGCACCGGCGGGCTCGCGCTCTTGTACTTCGAGGTGGTGAGCACCATCGCGCTGGTGTTCGGGCTGCTGATGTCCGACCTGCTGCGCCCCGGTGCGGGCATGAACATCGATCCGGCCACGCTCGACGCGGCCGCCGTGGCGTCGGTCGCCGGACCGGGCAAGATGACCGGGCCAGTCGATTTTCTGCTCAACGTGATCCCGACCACGTTGGTCGATGCCTTCGCCAAGGGCGAGATCCTGCAGGTGTTGCTGATCGCGCTGCTGTTCGGCTTCGCGCTGCACCGCTTCGGCGGCCGCGGCACGCTGGTGTTCGACGTGATCGAGAAGGGCTCGCAGGTGCTGTTCGGCATCGTCGACTACATCATGAAGCTGGCGCCGATCGGCGTCTTCGGCGCCATGGCCTTCACCATCGGCAAGTACGGCGCGGACAGCCTGTTCTCGCTCGGCAAGCTCATCGGCACCTTCTATCTGGCGTGCCTGCTGTTCATCTTCGTGGTGCTGGGGCTGATCGCGCGGCTGCACGGCTTCGGCATCTGGAAGCTCATCCGCTACATTCGCGAAGAACTGCTGATCGTGCTCGGCACCTCGTCGTCCGAGACGGTGCTGCCGCGCATGATGAAGAAGATGGAGAAGCTCGGCGCGAGCAAGGCGTCGGTGGGGCTCGTGCTGCCGGCGGGCTATTCGTTCAACCTCGACGGCACCTCGATCTATCTGACGATGGCGGCGGTGTTCATCGCCCAGGCCACGAGCGCACCGTTGTCGCTGGGCCAGGAAATGACGCTGCTGGCGGTGCTGCTCGTCACCTCGAAAGCCGCGGCCGGCGTGACCGGCAGCGGCTTCATCGTGCTTGCGGCGACGCTGTCGGTGGTGGGCGACGTGCCGGTGGCGGGGCTGGCGCTGATCCTCGGCATCGACCGCTTCATGTCGGAGGCGCGCGCCCTGACCAACCTGATCGGCAACGGCGTCGCCACGCTCGTGGTGGCGCGCTGGACGCACGAGCTCGATACCGAGCGGCTCGATGACGAACTGAGTCGCGGCCGCGTCGCTGTCCCGGCGCCCGAGCCGTTGGACGCCGGCCGCATCGCGCCCTAGTGCAAAAGCCCCGGCGCCGCGGGGCTGGGCCCGCGCTGTGCACAATCGCCGCATGCCCCACAGCGTCTCCCTGATCAGCACCATCGCCGCCGGCCTCGGGCTCGCGCTCGTCCTCGGCTTCATCGCGGCGCGGCTGCGCCTGCCGGCCCTGGTGGGCTACCTGCTCGCGGGCGTGATCATCGGGCCGTTCACGCCGGGGTTCGTGGCCGACGGCGCCATCGCGGCGCAGCTGGCCGAGATCGGCGTGATGCTGCTGATGTTCGGCGTGGGCCTTCATTTCTCGCTCGACGACCTGCTCGCGGTGCGCCGCATCGCGCTGCCCGGCGCACTGGCGCAGATCACGGTGGCCACGCTGCTCGGCGGCGCGCTCGCGCTCTGGTGGGGCTGGTCGTGGGGCGCGGCGCTGGTCTTCGGGCTGGCGCTGTCCGTGGCGAGCACGGTGGTGCTGCTGCGCGCGCTCGAGAGCCTGGGCATCCTCGATTCGTTCACCGGCCGCATCGCCGTGGGCTGGCTCGTGGTCGAGGATCTCGCCATGGTGCTGGTGCTTGTGCTGCTGCCGCCGCTGGCGGGCGTGATGGGCGGCCAGGCCGGCGATGGCGCGGGCGATCCGCTGTGGCAGACGCTGGGGCTCACGCTGCTGCAGGTGGGCGGCTTCGTCGCGCTGATGCTGGTCGTGGGGCGGCGGGTGTTTCCGTGGATCCTCTGGCAGGTCACGCGCACCGGCTCGCGCGAGCTGTTCACGCTGTGCGTGATCGCCGCCGCGGTCAGCATCGCGTTCGCCTCGGCGGCGCTGTTCGGTGTGTCGTTCGCGCTCGGCGCCTTCTTCGCGGGCATGGTGATGCGCGAATCCGAGTTCAGCCACCGCGCGGCGCAGGAATCGCTGCCGCTGCGCGATGCGTTCGCGGTGCTGTTCTTCGTCTCGGTGGGCATGCTGTTCGATCCGTGGGTGATCCTCGAGCGGCCGCTGCAGGTGCTCGCGGTGGTGGCGGTGATCGTGCTCGGCAAGTCGCTCGCCGCCTGCGCGCTGGTGCTCGCGATGCGCTATCCGCTCGGCACCGCGCTCACGGTCAGCGCGAGCTTGGCCCAGATCGGCGAGTTCTCGTTCATCCTTGCGGGGCTGGGCTTCTCGCTTGGCCTGCTGCCGAGCGAGGGGCAGAGCCTGATCCTGGCGGGCGCACTGATCTCGATCGCCACCAACCCGCTCTGGTTCAGCCTGATCGCGCCACTGCAGGAATGGCTGCACAGGCGCTTTGCGCTGGTGCGCGGGCTCGAAGCGCGTGACCATCCGCTGGCCGAACTGCCGATGAGCACGGAGGCGCGCTTCCTGTCGAGGCAGGTCGTGCTCGTCGGCTACGGCCGCGTCGGCCGGCGCATCGCGGCCGAACTGGCGGCGCACGACATTCCCTACGTGGTGGCCGAGCAGAACCGAGAACTCGTAGGCCAGCTGCGCGCGGCCGGCGTGGCGGCCGTGTGGGGCGACGCGGCCGATCCGGCGGTGCTCATCCAGGCGCACATCGCCAGGGCGCGCGTGCTCGTGGTGGCCGTGGCCGACGCGATGAACGTGCGGCAGATGATGGAGACGGCGCGCACGCTGAACCCCGCCATCGAGACCGTGGTTCGCAGCCACAACGAGGAAGAGGCACGGCTCCTGTCGCAAGAAACGTCCGCCACGGTTTTTCTCGGGGAGCATGAACTCGCGCAAGCCATGGCGCGCGACGTGGTGCGGCGTGCAGCGGACCCGCAGCCAGCCTGAGCCGCCCGGCTCAGAGATCCTCGATGACCAGCATGCGGTAGCGTTGCGCGATGGAGTAGGGCACGGTGCGCACTTCTTCCATCAGGCGGTTGGCTTCCTCTTCGTTCTTCGTCTTTACGAGCAGACCGGTGTGGCCTTCGCGGGCAAGCTTGGTGTAGGCGCGCACGGTCGCGGCATCGGTGCCCGCGGACGGCAGCGGGTCGTCCGAATCCGACGCCGTGGGCGTGATCTCCGTGAGCACGGTCTCGGCGGGGATCAGGTAGATCTCGTCGCCGCTCACGCCTTTTTCGATGAGGCGGTGGCCGATGCGGTTCGCATCTTCCGAGTCCGGAAACATGACCATCGAGTAACCCGAGGGATAGAAGGCGCCCCCGATGGCTGCCCGCATGCTGGGTTCTAGGACGAAGTTCTTCATGGTGCGGCCTCCTGGGCAATGTAGTTCTGTGATTTAAGCGTAGGCCGGGCTGCATCGCCGGGCTGTAGGCCTGCTGCGCATATCGCCGAAGGCAGGGCGCGGGCTCGGCACGGGGCTCCTGTACACTGCGGCGCTCATGTCGTGCCATCTCATCCCTGTCAACGCCTGCGCCGCCGCCTCGGCGCGCACGCTGCTGCCGTTCGCGTTCGCGCGCACCGGCGGGGCCGGGATCGCTGCTGCTGCACGAATGATTCGCACCATTACCACCGCGGCCACCTGAGCACGCGCAGGTGGCCGTTTCGGCAGCCACCTGGTGTATCGCTCTTCCCCCGAATGAATGAAACCCAGCTCTGGCAGCTGGGTTTTTCGTTTTTCATCCGGAGGTTTCCATGTACCGCGATCCAGTCCAGTCCCTCGAGTCCTTGCCCGGCCGCCCCGCGGCCATCCGCGCGCTGCGCGTCGGGATGATCGGCATCGGCACCGTGGGCGCGGGCACCCTGCGCGTGCTGCAGCGCAACCAGGCCGAGATCGCGGCCCGCGCAGGCCGGCCCATCGAACTGGTGCTGGTGGCCGCGCGCAACCTGGCGCGTGCGGCTTCGGTGGCCGGCGAGGTACCGCTCACCGACGACGCGCTGCGCGTCGCGACGCATCCCGAGGTCGACGTGGTGGTCGAAGTGGCCGGCAGCACGGACGCGGCACGCGACTGGGTGCTGGCCGCGATCGCGCACGGCAAGCACGTGGTCACGGCCAACAAGGCGCTGCTCGCGGTACATGGCACCGAGATCTTCGCCGCCGCCCGGCAGCAGGGCGTGGCAGTGGCTTACGAAGGCGCGGTGGCGGGAAGCATCCCGATCGTCAAGGCGCTGCGCGAGGGCCTTGCGGCCAACCGCATCGAATGGGTGGCGGGCATCGTCAACGGCACCACCAATTTCATCCTCAGCCGGATGCGCGATGCCGGACTCGACTTCGCGGCCGCACTCGCCGAGGCCCAGGCGCTCGGCTATGCCGAGGCCGATCCGACCTTCGACATCGAGGGCATCGATGCCGCGCACAAGCTCACGCTGCTCGCGGCCAATGCCTTCGGCACCGCCGTGCAGTTGGCCGACGTGGAAGTGCAGGGCATCACGGCGTTGCAGCGCGTCGACATGGCCTGCGCCGAGCAGTTGGGCTACCGCATCAAGCTGCTGGCGCTGGCACGCCTCGCCGACGCGGGGCTCGAACTGCGCGTGCAGCCCACGCTGGTGCCCGCTTCGCATCCGATGGCGCATGTGAACGGCGTGATGAACGGGGTGGTGGTCAAGGGCGACGCGGCCGGCCCGACCCTGTACTGCGGGGCCGGCGCGGGCTCGGAGCAGACCGCCTCGGCCGTGATCGCCGACCTGGTGGACGTGGCGCGGCTCGATGGCACGCGGGCGGCGCAGCGCGTGCCGCACCTGGGCTTTCATGCCCACGCGATGCGCGCGTTGCCGGTGCTGCCGCGTGCCGAGGTGCGCACGGCGTACTACCTGCGAGTGCCACTGCGCGAGTCCCAGGCAATCGAAGCGCTGTCGGGCTGGCTGGCGGCGAGACAGGTGCCCGTGCGCGAGCTCCGGCTGGCGGCGGCCGAGGTCGCCGACACGCCCCACTTGCTGGTGGTGACGCAGCCGATGCCGCAGCGCGAGATTGACCTGGTGTCGCATGCGTTGGCATTGCACCCGGCGGTGGCAGGGGAACCCACCGCGCTGCGCGTGGAGGAGCTGGCCGCCTGAGGCCCGCCTGGCGACCGCTTGTGAGCGCATGCATTGTTTCCATGGCGTGAACGCCGCGGTTCCTTTTGCACAGGGTTTCCACGGGGGTTGCCGGCGCACAATTGATCCCACGGACCGGCCATCAGGCTGGCCCGGCTGAACAAGGCCCCCGAGCGCGGCGGCTGTCCTTTCGAAAGGACGGCTTCCCACCCAAGACCGGTTCGACACGTCCCGAAGTGAAACCATTGATCCAAGGAAATCGAAATGACCGTCTCCAAGCTCCTCTCCGCCGTCGCCGTCGCCGTCGCCCTCGTTGCCGCCACCGGTGCCGCCCATGCCGAAACCTATGAAGGCGTGCATCGCCTGACCACTGCCGAAAGCCGTGCCGACGTGGCCAGCCAGGCCATCGCCGCTGCCCACAGCGCCGACCCGTACGCCGAAGGCGCGAATGCCAGCGTGGCGCAGTCGCCCGTGTCGCAGCGCAGCCGTGACCAGGTCCGTGCAGAAGCCGTGGCCGCCGCGCACAGCCCTGACGCTTTTTCCGAAGCGGCATCCGCCGGCATGACCTATGTGGCCGCCGGTGCGGTCGACCCCGCGGTGGTGCGTGCCGCAGCCCGCGCTGCCGCGCGTGGCGAAGCGCTGCCGCTGTAAGCACTGCGGTTGCGCAGCGAATCAGGCCCCGCGAAAGCGGGGCTTTTTCATTGGCCCGTCCGACGGGATGGCGATTCATCTGTATTGCAGATCAATTGATCTGAATTTTCAATTTCACGGATCGAAGGCCGCTGCCTACAGTCGGCCTCGATGAACGCTCATGCACCGCCACCCCTGCTGATCGGCTGTGCGGCCGGTTTTTCCGGCGACCGCACCGATGCCGCGGGGCCGGTGGTCGACACGCTGATCGCGCGGCTGCGGGCAGGTCCTGCGCAGCAGCGCGCCTTCCTGATTTTCGAAACGCTGGCCGAGCGCACGCTCGCGCTTGCGCAACTGCGCCGGCGCGACGATCCCGAAGCCGGTTACGAGCCGCTGCTCGACGCCATGCTGCGGCCCGTGCTGGCGCGCTGCCTTGCGCACCGCATCCGCATCGTGAGCAACTTCGGCGCGGCCAATCCGCGCGCCGCGGCCCGGCACATCGCCCGCATGGCGCGCGAACTCGGCGCCGACGCACCGCGCATCGCGGTGGTGGAGGGCGACGATCTTTCGGGCCCCGCGCAGCGTACGCTGCTGCACGACGCGCTCGGCGCGCAGCTCGACGGGCTGCGCATCGTCAGTGCCAACGCCTACATCGGCGCCGAGCCGATCGCCGCCGCGCTCGACGCCGGCGCGCAGATCGTGGTGTGCGGCCGCGTGGCCGATCCATCGCTCGCGGTGGGGCCCGCCATGTCGTACTTCGGCTGGCGCGCCGACGACTGGGACCGGCTCGGCCGCGCCACCATGGCGGGGCATCTGCTGGAATGCGGCGCGCAGGTCTGCGGCGGCTACTTCGCCGACCCGGGCTTCAAGGACGTGCCGGACCTCGAGCGCGTGGGCTTTCCGATCGCCGAGATCGATGCCGACGGCCACTGCACCATCGGCAAGGCCGATGGCACCGGCGGCCTCGTGAGCGAGGCTACCGTGAAGGAGCAGCTGCTCTACGAAGTGCACGACCCGAGCGCCTATCTCACGCCCGACGTGGTGGCCGACATTGCCGACGCCGAGGTGGCGCCGCTGCCACTCGGCCGCGTGGCGCTCTCGGGCGTGCGCGGGCATGCGCGGCCAAGCCATTTCAAGGTCAATGTCTGCCACGAAGGCGGCTGGCTCGCCGAGGGCGAAATCTCCTATGCCGGCCCGCGCGCAGAAGCCCGCGCCCGTCTCGCGGCCGAGGTGCTGCGCGCGCGCCTGGGCGGGCTCACGCTGCGCGTCGACCTGATCGGTGCGCTCAGCATCCTTGGCGACGATGCCGGACGCATGCTCGCCGACACACCTGATGCCGGGCTGCGCGACGTGCGCCTGCGCGTGGCGGCGGCGCATGCCGAGCGTGCACAGGCCGAGCGGCTCGCGCGCGAGGTGATGGCGCTCTACACCTGCGGGCCCGCGGGCGGCGGCGGCGTGCGCACCGCGCTCACGCCGCGCCTCAATACCCTGTCGTGCCTGGTGCCGCGGGACGCGGTGCCGGTGCGCTTCGAACTGCTCGGCGCGAAGGAGCTCGGATGAACACCAACGCCAATGCCGATACCGACACCATCGACGTGCCGCTCTACCGCGCCGCGCATGGCCGCACCGGCGACAAGGGCGACCGCTCCAACATCAGCGTGATCGCCTGGCATCCGGCGCTCTATCCCGTGCTGGCCGAGCAGCTCACGCCCGAGCGCGTGGCGGCGCAGTTCAGGCATCGCGCGCCGGCGCGTGTGCAGCGCTTTCTCCTGCCTCGGCTGCATGCCATGAACTTCGTGCTCGACGCGGTGCTCGACGGCGGCGTCAACGACGCGCTGAACCTCGATGCGCACGGCAAGGCACTTGCGTTCCTGCTGCTCGACATGCCCGTGCGGATGCCGCGCGCGCTCGAGCCGTTGCTTGCCGGGCCTTAGCGGCCGACCCCTTTTGCTTTCCGATTTTTCAACGACCCATCCATCCGGAGACAACACCCAATGAAAAGACGTTCCCTGACCCTCTCTGCGGCCGCACTCGCGCTCGCACCGCTGCTCGCCCACGCGCAACAGGCCTTCCCCGAGAAACCGATCACCTTCGTCGTGCCCTTTGCGGCCGGCACCGCCACCGACCAGATCGCGCGTGCGCTGGGCAACAGCATCACGGCCGAAACCAAGCAGGCGGTCGTGATCGACAACAAGGCTGGCGCGAGCGGTTTCATCGCGTCGCAGCAAGTCGCCAAGGCGCCGGCCGACGGCTACACGGTGCTGATCACCACGAACACGACGCATGCCGCCAACGAGCACCTGTTCAAGAAGCTGCCCTACGACCCGGTGAAGGATTTCGCGCCCGTGTCGGGGCTCGGCAAGGGTGGCCAGATCATGGTGGTGGGCCCCACGTTCCCGGCCAAGAGCGTGGCCGAGTTCATCGCGCTCGCCAAGAAGGAGCCCGGCAAGTACAGCTTCGGCAGCGGCAGTTCGTCGAGCCGGATGGCCGGCGAACTGCTCCAGCAAATGGCCGACATCCAGCTGCTGCACGTGCCTTACAAGAGCAACACGCTCGCCGTCACGGACCTGCTCGGCGGGCAGATCCACATGATGATCACCGACGCGGCCACGGGCCTGCCGCAGGTCAAGGCCGGCAAGCTGCGCGCGCTCGGCGTGTCGAGCGCGGCGCGCTCGCCGCTCGCGCCCGACGTACCCACCATTGCCGAAGCCGGCGTGAAGGGCTACGAGATGGGTTACTGGTTCGCGGCCTATACGCCCGCCAACACGCCGCCGGCCGTCGTCAAGCGGTTGAACGAACTGCTCGTGAAGGCCGTCCGGAGCGAGTCGGCAAAGACGGCGTTCTACGGTCCCACCGGCACCGAGGTGTTCACCACCTCGCCCGAAGAACTCGCAAAGTTCCAGGCCAGCGAATCGCAGAAGTGGGGCCGCATCGTGAAGGCTGCGGGCATCACCGCCGAATGAGCCCCTGTTCGGCGAGATGCACGCCGAACCCCGAACGGCCCGGCGCAATGTCGAGCCGCAGCGTGAGCGCGGGAATCTCGTAGTCGCCATGGTTCTGGCGGCGGAACGGGATCGGCGCGGCGCTGAAGAGGGTGTCGAGCCGCTCGCCCAATTCCGCCTTGATGCGCGCGTAAGCGGCATCGTCGACCTTGCCGGTGCGGTGCACCACATAGGGCGGCAGCACCTCGAAGCCGGGGTAGTAGAGGATGCCGTGCTGGATCGGAAACAGCAGGTCGTCCATGGGCCCGTTGACGCCGCGCGGACCGTAGTGCGAAGCCCATCCGCCGGTCGTGACGACCAGCATCGCGCGCTTGCCGGCCAGGGTGCCTTCGCCGAATCGGTCGCCCCAGTGCGTTTCGGAATGCTCGCCTACGCCGTAGGCAAAGCCATAGGCGTAGATGCGCTCGACCCAGCCCTTGAGGATGGCCGGCATCGAATACCACCAGAGCGGGAACTGCAGGATCACCGCGTCCGCCCAAAGCAGCTTCTGTTGCTCAGCAGCGATGTCGTCGGCCTGCGTGCCCGACGCGAAGGCGTGCAATGAATCGCGTTCGGGGCTGAAGGCTTCGGCCGGCCCGCGCGCGGGGAAATCGTCGGCATCGAGCGCAGGCTTCCAGCGCATGGCGTAGAGATCGGACACCTGCACCGAGTGGCCGGTGTCGCGAAGGCGTTCGCGCATGAAGCGGTGTAGCGAGCCGTTGAGCGAGGTGGGTTCGGGGTGGGCGAGGACGAGGAGGATGTTCATCTGTTCGAGAGGGCCAGGTGTTGATGCCCTCAGGTTAGGCATGCGGGCGGTATATTGGAAATGAATAGTTCAAATCCAAGGAATTGCCGTGAACAATTTCAGTCGGCTCGATCTCAACCTGCTGGTCACGCTCGACACGCTGCTCGCCGAGCGCAGCGTGACGCGTGCAGCCGAGCGCCTGAACCTTTCGCAGCCCTCGGTGAGCGTGCAGCTCGCCAGGCTGCGCGAGGCGTTTGGCGACCCGCTGCTGGTGCCCGCGCAGCGCGGCATGCGGCCCACCGCGCGTGCCGACGAGTTGCGCGCTCCGCTGCGTGAAGCCCTCGACGCTCTGGGCCGCGCGGTGCGCCGAGCCGGCCTTTCGATCCGGCCGACGCCACCACCACATGGCGCCTGGCCGCGGCCGACTATGCCGAAACGGCCATCCTGCTGCCCATGCTCGCGGACCTGCGCGCCGCCGCGCCACACACCCGCCTGGCGGTGGTGGAGGCCGTGCCGTCACGCATGGCGCGGCAGCTGGAGCAGGGCGAGATCGACCTGTTCTTCCACACCAGCGTGGGCGCACCGCCGGGGCTGCACCGGCGCAAGCTGTTCGACGAACGCTATGTGCTGGCCGGCCGTGCCGGTCATCCACGGCTCAAGCGCAGGCCCACGCTCGCGCAGTTCTGCGCGCTCGAGCATGTGGTGGTGTCGCCCGGCGGCGGCGGCTTTTTGGGGCCCACCGACGAGGCGCTGGCGCGGCAGGGCCTGACGCGGCACGTGGTGCTGTCGGTGCCGCACTTCCTCTTCATGATGTCGGTGCTGGCGAGCACAGACCTGGTCGCCATGCTGCCCGAGCGGCTCGCGCGCGGCGCACCCGGCCTGCGCGTGGTCGAGGCGCCTCTGGAGGTGCCGGGCTACGAGATGGCGATGCTCTGGCACGAGCGACGCCATCGCGACCCGGGGCACCAGTGGCTGCGCGAATGGATTGCCGCGCGTCTGCCGTGAATGGACCGCAGGCTACGGGAACAGCGCGGCAATGGCGTCGACGAAGGACGCGGTGTCGGCGCCCACATGCGTGGTCGAGTAGGTGGTTTCCGAGAGCCTGAGCTCCGGGTAGCCGCGCGATTGCAGCCGGCTGTGCATCTCGTCGACGTTGTCGAAATTGCATTCGTCCGGGTTGTCGCAGCGGGTGAGGAGGAGCGTGACAGGCAGCGGGTTATTGCCCCGGGCGTCGCGCATCTGCTGCTCGAGCGCATTGTTCTCTGCGGGCTGCGAGTTGAAAGACGCCTCAAATGCCAGAAAGTGCGAGAAGGTCAGCTTGCCGCTCGCACCCTCAAGCAGAAGTGCAACGGCGGCCATGCTGCCACTGAGCGAGAAGCCGGTGAGCATGCGCCGGGCTGGGTCGGCACGGAACTTCGCTTCGACGAGCGGCACGAGTTCCTGCGTGAGGAAGTCGTGGTACGCGCGCGCGCCGGGCAGCATGTAGTCTTGCTCGCGGCGCGCCGTGCCGCCGATGCCGACCAGGATGGCCTGCGTGCCCCGCGACTCCAGCGTGTTCTTGAAGTTCTCGAAACGCGTACCGGGTGGATTGAAGATGCCGTCCCCGTCCATGGCGTAGATGACGGGGTACGCGGCCGAACTGCCGTCGTACGACGCGGGCAGGTAGATCTCGACCGGGTATTCCGCGCCGGTGAACGCCGAGGTGATGCGCTCCGATACGACCCGGCTTGCCGGCTCGGGCTCGGGCGGTGGTGGCTCGGGCTCGGCGGGCGGAGGCTCGGCAGGGGGCGGCTCCGGCGCGGGCGGCACGGGGTCGGGTGGCGGGGGCTCGGGCTGGGCCGGCTCGGGTGATGCGGGTGGCGCCGCCGGCGGGAGCAATCCGACGGCTGCCAGGCTGCCCGCTCCGCCGCCACCACCACCACCGCCGCCGCAGGCGACGAGGAACATCATGAGCAGGAGCGCCCAGGTTGAAGCGGACAAGAATCGTCGCACCGGTCGTCCAGTCTGCATGAAGGCTCCGAGTTGGCTTGGGTCGCGCCAGGGTCGGCGGCGCGCGCCGAGGATGCCATGCCGGCTCTGCAGAGCGTGCGAAAACAGGGTAGTTGGCGGTTGCAATAGTCGTATCAACCGCACCGGCCTCAGATCAGCGGCACGCTCGTCTCCTTCAACACGCGCAGCACGAAGTGCGACTTGCTGTGTCGGATGCCGGGGATCTTGTAGAGCTTCTCGCGCAGCAGCCGCTCGTAGTCGCGCGTGTCGCGCACGGCGATGCGGATGTAGTAGTCGTAGTCGCCCGAGACAAGGTAGGCCTCCTGGATCTCGGGAATGGTCGCGAGCATGCGGCCGAAGTCGTAGAGCGTCTCGTCTGTGTGGCTCTCGAGCGTGACCTGCACGATAACCGAGTCGTGGTAGCCGAGCTTGGCGGGATCGATGTCGACGGTGTAGCGCTTGATGACGCCCTGGGCCTCGAGCTTCTTGATGCGCGTCCAGCAACTGGTGGGTGATAGGCCGACCTCGTTGCCGATGTCCTGCAGGGTCTTGCGCGAGTCGAGCAGCAGCACACGCAGGATGGCCAAGTCAATCTTGTCGAAAGATCCTTCGTCTGAATCCTTGATTTGGCGATTGGTCTTCATAAAAGATGCCGAGTTAACCAAAAGAAAGAAACACATTTTGCACCGAAGGCGGAAGAATCGACGGCATGAGACTGCTCGACCTGGACATTGCTTCTTCTTCCTCTTCCTCCCCACTGGCGCCACGTCCCCGCAATGGGGCCGAGGCGTTGCTCGACACGCTGATCGCGTGCGGTGTCGACACGATCTTCGGCTACCCCGGCGGCGCGGCGCTGCCGTTGTACGACGCGCTGCACGGCGAGCCGCGGTTGCGCCATGTGCTGGTGCGGCATGAGCAGGCGGCCGTGCATGCGGCCGAAGGCTATGCGCGCAGCACGGGGCGCGTGGGCGTGGTGCTCGTCACCTCGGGGCCGGGTGTCGCCAACACCATCAGCGGACTGCTCGACGCGATCAGCGACTCGGTGCCGCTGCTCTGCATCAGCGGCCAGGTGGCCACCGCGGTGATCGGCACGCAGGCGTTCCAGGAGAGCGACGCGCTCGGCATGTCGCGCCCCGTGACCAAGTGGAACCAACAGGCACGCACGGCCGACGAGGTGCCCGCGCTGGTGCGGCGGGCACTCGAGATCGCGGCCTCGGGCCGGCCGGGGCCCGTGCTGCTCGACATGCCGAAAGACGTCCAGCTCGCGCGCCTGGGCCACGGCGCGGCGCCGGGTGCGGTGCGTGCGCTGCGGCCGCTGCGCGCGGGCAGGGCGGCGCTGCCGCCCAAGCCGATGCTGCAGCGCGCGGCCGACCTGATCTCGACCGCGCGCCGGCCGATCATCTACGGCGGCGGCGGGCTGATCAATTCGGGGCCCGCAGCGTGCGAGGCCTTTGCGCAGCTGGTGCATCGTCTGCATGCGCCTTGCACGCTCACGCTGATGGGGCTCGGTGCGTTTCCTGCGTCAGACCCGAAGTTCGTGGGCATGTTGGGCATGCATGGCACGCTCGAGGCCAACTTGGCGATGCACGAGGCCGACCTCGTCGTGTGCGTGGGCGCGCGCTTCGACGACCGCGTGACCGGCAAGCTCGACGAGTTCTGCCCGCATGCGCGCAAGATCCACATCGACGTCGATCCCGGCAGCATCAACAAAGTGGTGCGCGTCGACGTGCCGATGGTCGGCGACTGTGGCGCCGTGGTGGAGGCGCTGCTCGCACTGCTGCCCGAGCAAGGCTTTGCGCCTGAACGGCTCGCCCCCTGGTGGCAGCGCATCGACGGCTGGCGCGCGGAAAACTGCCTGGGCTTTGTGCCGCGCAGCGATGCGATCCTGCCGCAGCAGCTCATGGCGTCGCTGCAGCGGGCCATTGGCGACCGGGATGCGATCGTGTCGACCGACGTGGGACAGCACCAGATGTGGGCCGCGCAGTACCTGCGTTTCGAGCGGCCGCGGCGCTGGCTCACGTCGGGCGGTGCGGGCACCATGGGCTATGGCCTGCCTGCCGCAATCGGCGCCCAGATCGCCTACCCTGGCGCGCTCGCGGTGTGCGTGAGCGGCGACGCTTCGGTGCTCATGAACATCCAGGAACTGTCGACCGCCATGCAACACCGCACGCCCGTGAAGCTGGTGCTGTGCAACAACGGCTACATGGGCATGGTGCGGCAGTGGCAGGAGCTGAACCACGGCAACCGGCTGAGCCACAGCTGGAACGAGGCGCTGCCCGACTTCGTCGCGCTGGCGCGTGCCTTCGGATGGGGCGCACGCCGCGTCTCGGACCCTGCCGAACTCGAGGACGCGCTCGCCGAATGCCTGGCGAGTGAAGGACCGTTCTTCCTGGACGTGCAGGTGGCGGCGCAGGAGAACTGCTTCCCGATGATGCCGGCCGGGCAGGGGCACCATCGGGTGCTGCTGGCGAAGGAGCGGTGGTACGACAAGGAAGAAGCCACATCTCAAGCGCCGAAATACTAAATTAAGTTCTGACAATTATCATTGTTAACAAATTACCATAGAGTTATTAACTCGATAAAGAATTATCGAAAATGACCTGAATTTCGCTGCGTCAAAAAATCTCGGCTTAGGACACTGAAAATGCAAAGGTAATCGCCAAAGGCTGTTCCCGGTTCTCGCAAGAGTTGGGCAGCGGGCGAAAAGAACCATGTTGTGACCGTGCCGGGAGACAGCAGATCAAATACGTTCAACGCCCGTTCAGGCTCGAATTCTGCGTCCTTCTGGTGGCGTGGCTGCTTGCTGCGCCGGTGGTTTCCCACGCGAAGCCGGCTGACGTTCTCCTCATCTACTCCCAGAATCGGCTCCTGCCCGCCAACATTCAGGCCGACAGGGGCCTGACTGCGTCACCGAGCGGTCCACTCCAGGGGGTGGGGCTTCGGTTCTTCACGGAATTTCTGGACCATCCGGCCTTTTCGGGCGACGCTCATGAGCAGCGCACGGCCGCCTACCTGCGCAACAAGTACGCGGACCGGCCGCCGAAGGTAATTCTGGTCGGCGGCGACATTGCACTCGCTTTCGTGCTCCAGTTTCGAGAGGAGATGTTCCCCGACGTGCCCATCATGCACATGGGCGTCGACCAACGCTTTCTCGACGAGATTCCGAACCTGCCCCCGGACGTCGACGGTGTTCACGTGATGCACGACATCGCTGGCACGGTGGCGCTGGCGCTGGCGCTGCAGTTCCACCCCAAGGCGAAACGCCTGGTCGTTGTCACCAGCATGGCGGACAGGGGCAGAGAACATCGCGACGCCGTCGCGGATGCAGTGGCTTCGAGCAATGTGTCGATCGACGTGGCGTACTGGACCGGATTGCCCACCAGCGAACTGCTGGCGCGGCTGGCCGCGTTGCCGCCCGACAGCATTGTCTACACCCCCGGCTACTACCGCGATGGTGTGGGAGACGGGTTCACGCCGGTCGAGTCGGTCGAGCTCATGGCGTCGGTCAGTGCCGCGCCGATCTACTCGATCTTCTCCACGCACATCGGCGTGGGTGCGGTCGGTGGCCGAATGGTCACCTTCGACGAGATTGGCCGTGCTGCGCGGCGACTGCTCGACGATTTCGTGGCCGGAACAGAAACCGATCCGGAAGTCATGCGCCAGATGGTGACGCTTCGTCCGCAACTCGACTGGCGGCAATTGCGCAAGTGGAAAGTGGCGCCCGAACTGGTCCCGGAAGATGCGGTCATCCATTTTCGGGAACCGTCATTCATGGAACTCTACCGGGCGCACGCGGTGGCAGGAGGGCTGGTTTTCCTCGCGCAGGCGCTTCTGATCAGCGCGCTCCTGGTCGAGCGCCGGCGGCGCCAGCGCACCGCGCGCGCGCTGACCGAAAGCCAGCACCATCTCAGTGCTGCAACCAAGGCCGCGCGGCTGGGCACGTTCAACTGGGACCTCTGCGTTCCCAAAAGCGGTAACGGGACCGCGCCGCGCAAGCACGCCAGCTCGCCCGGGGGCTTGATCCAGCATGTGGAGGATTTCGTCGAGCGCGTGCACCCCAGCGATCGTGAACGGCTGGCCGCAGCCATCGAGCGCGTCGTCGACCGGCAGGAGGAACTGGACATCGAACTGCGGCTGGTCGAGCAGGAGGGCGCCGCCTCGTGGATCGAGGTGCGCGGCCAAGTCTCGGATGGTTGCCACATCACGGGCGTCACCATGGACATCACCGAGCGCAAGGAGGCCGAGGCCCAGTCCGCCCAGGATCGCGCGATGATGATGCACCTGTCGCGCATCTCCACGGTCGGGCAACTCTCGATCGGCATCGCGCATCAGCTGAACCAGCCGCTCGCCGCCATCCGCTTCAATACCGACACGGCGCGAAAGATCCTCAAGCGGCTTGACGTCGGAACCGGCGAGCTCAAGGAGATCCTCGAAGACATCAACGAAGAGAACAAGCGGGCGGCCGACATCATCCGGAATGTCTCCGCCCTCTATCGCCGTGCGCCGGTGGAGGCAGAGGGTTTCGAGATCAACGAACTGGTTCTCGAAACCGTGCAACTGCTGAGGGAAGAAGCCATCTGGCGCCACGTCACCGTTCGCGTCGAGCCCGCGCCCGGTCTGCCGCCGGTGAGAGGCAGCCGGGTGCAGATCCAGCAGGTGCTTCTCAATCTGATGCTGAACGGCATGCAGGCGATGTCGGAAACACCGAATGAGAGCCGGGTGCTGATCCTGCAGACCGCGCCGGACGACAGATGGGTGACCGTCACGATCGCCGACCATGGCAAAGGCATCGCACAGGAAGAGCTCGAGCACATCTTTGATCCATTCTGGACCACAAAGGAAAACGGCATCGGTGTCGGCCTGCCCATCAGCCGCGCGATCCTCGAGGCCCACCACGGCGCCATCGCTGCAGCCAGCCCCTCGGAAGGTGGCGCCGCATTCACGATTTCATTGCCCGTTTCCGGACCTGCTTAGCCACGCAAGCACACCACAGCTGCACACATCCGATCGGAGGACTCCATGGCAATCGTATTTGTTGTTGATGACGACGCGAGCATTCGCCGGGCCCTGGGCCGGATGCTTCAGGAAGAAGGATTCGAAGTGCGTACTTGCGAATCGGGCGAGGCATTTCTTGCCGAACTGCCCGACGCTGCGGCCAGTGCCTGCGTGATTCTGGATGTCTCGATGCCGGGGCTTAGCGGGCTCGATCTTCAGGAGCATCTGGCGAGCAAGGGCCTGACGCTGCCGATCGTATTTCTCACGGGGCATGGCGACATTCCGATGTCGGTGCGGGCCATGAAGAGAGGCGCGGCGGATTTCCTGACCAAGCCAGTGGCGACCGAGGTTCTGATTCAGGCGGTGCGCAGCGCGCTGCACCAGCAAGAGGGCAGTCGCCGTCGGGATGCAGAACTGATCGAGCTACAGAAGCGTTTCGAAATGCTGAGCACCCGTGAACGCGAGGTGCTCGAAGCGCTGTCCGACGGAAAGCTCAACAAGCAGATCGCGGAAGCACTCGAGATTGTCGAGCAGACCGTCAAGTACCACCGGGCCCGCATCATGGAGCGAATGGGCGCGCGCACCGCAGCGGAACTCATGCATATGGTCGCGCGACTGCGGATCAAACCAATGAAAAGCATTGCAACCGGTACCATCGCAGATGAGGGCGGCATGTCGTGAAAAAGTTCTAAGTAGTTATACGAAAGACTAGCTTCATTTACCGACGGTTACGGGCACAGTTGACCGGTGTTCGGAGCGCATTCGTTGCGCTCTGTTCCGGGTCTTTGCCGCACGCATTTATTCTAGAAATGCGCGCAGTTTCCGATCTTCGGGAAGCAACGTCGGTTTGGGAATTACGAGAAGGGCTGAAATGCAACATCGCCGCATTGCTGAAATTTGGACTGGCGTTGCAGGTGCTGCGCGACCTGCGCGCCCGATTCTGTCGAAATTCCGGCGCGGCTGTCGCCGCTGGTCTTTCGGCCTCGCGTGGCTTGCCTTGGGCGCTGTCGGCCATGCCACGGCCCAACCTGCGGAAGCGTCGAAGCCCGAGCACAAAGCGGCCGCCATCGAGGTCGTGCTTGTGCAGTCCAAGGTCGTCGAGGGTCTCGACGGCAAGGAGCAACTGGTTGCGGCCGACGCCGTGCGTCCCGGGGACGTTCTCGAATACCGCGCGTCCTATACCAACAAGTTGGGCAAGCCCGTCAAGGGGTTGGTCGCCAACCTGCCGATCCCCGAAGGGCTCGAATATCAAGCCACCAGCGCCAAGCCAGGCGGCGCGCTGGTGAAGGTGGCCACCAAGAACGGACAGTTCGCGCCCGAGCCGCTGCAGCGAACCGTGAATGGCAAGGTTCAACCAATTCCCTACAACGAATACCGGACCTTGCGCTGGTCACTGGGCCAACTGCCCGCCAGCGGATCGACGGAAGTGAGTGCCCGAGCGCGAGTGGAAACAGTTTCACCGCCCCCTCACTGACGAGCCCGAGGCGCATGCGTGGGATCAGCTGATCCCCTCGCAGCGCGACCGGATGGGCCTCAGCGCCCTTGAGAGCGCGTCCGCGCTCAGCTGACCAACCGCTTCCTTTTTCATTCCGGACGTTCCTGCCCGCGGGGACGCCGCGCCTTTGCCATCGCAACTCCAAGGAGAAATCCAGTGACCTCATTCTTGCCAGCTCGCCGCGGCGGCCTCGTGCCACGCGCGTCCTGGGCAGGTGCTGCAGCGCTGACCCTGAGCTTCCTGTTCGGAAGCTCGGCTGTACACGCTGCACCGCCGCCCGCCAACACCGTCATCGGCAACCAGGCCTCGGCCAGTTACCTCGATCCGAATGGCGCGAGCCAACTCGCCACGTCGAACCTCGTACAGACGACCGTGCAGCAGGTCGGCTCGTTCACGTTGGACGGCAAGAGCACCGACACCACCGACGTGGTCAACACCAAGACCGGCGCCGCCGGCGCCACGGTGTATGCGCCTCACGTGCTGACCAACACCGGCAACGGCGCGGACACGTTCACCATCCGCGTGAACGATGCGCCGGCCACCTTCTCGAAGGTCCAGATCTTCCCCGATGCGAACGCCGACGGCCTACCCGACGGCACGACTGCGCTGTGCACCGTCGCGACGCCGAACGGCAGCGCCGACTGTAGCTTCACGACACCGTCGGTCGCGGGTGGCAATGCGACGTTCCCGTTCGTGGTGGCCTATTCGATCCCAAGTACCGCGACCACCACCGGCGCGTGGGCTACGTCACAGACTGCGACCGTCAAGGCCGTTCCGACCACCACAACCCTGTATGAGGCGACCAATCAGTCGGCATCCGACGTTGACCAGGTGAACCTCACGACCAAGGCCGCGTTCAACGCCACCAAAAGCCTGAGCGTGCCTGCAGTCAGCTGGGTCGACGGCGGCCCCTGGCCAACGGCATCGACCAGCGGGCAGGCCTCGCTCGCGGGTTGCGTGGCCACGGTCGCTGGCGCAGATGCTCCGGCGGCAGGTTGTACGTACACCACGTACACGCTGCGCTTCAACAACACGGGTGGCGCGGCCGGCAAGTTCCTCATGACCGATACCCTGCCGAGCGGCTTTACCTACGTGCCGGGCTCCGCCGTCTGGAGCAGCGCCCCCGGTACCGCGCTCGGGGACGCCGCGGGCGACGCCGACGATCCGGCCGGTATTGAGTTCGAGGGGTCGGCCGATACGCTGACCATTTGGGTGGACTCCGTTCCGGTGAATGCCACCCAGACAGTGAGCTTCGTCGTGCGGGTGGACAGCGATGCGGCCATTGGCACTTCGACCACGACCAACACGGCGAAATACAGCCCGGTCGATGCAACGATGGGGGCTTTCGACCCTCCTCCTGAGGCCTCGGCCTCGACCAACCCTGCCGCATTCAATGTGCTGGGCACCTACGGCATCGTCCTCGGTTCGGCCAGCCCTACCGCGAGCACGACCACGTCGCTGGACACCGGCGCGGGCAATCCGAACACCTCGGTGAACGACACGACGACCATCGCCAGCGCCACCGCGGGCAGCACGATCAAGTTCACGCAGAAGGCTTTCAACGCCGGCAATGCCTCGGACATCGTGAACCTGGCGGCGGCTATCGGCAGCTTCCCTTCCGGCACGACATTCAAACTGTTTGCAGCTGACGGCGTGACGCCGCTGATCGACAACAACGCCGACGGCGTGGTCGACACCGGTCCGATCGCCGCGGGTGGAAGCACCACCTTCGTGCTAGCCGCCACGCTGCCGTCGCCGGCTACGCTGCCCACCGGGCCGTTCAGCGCGATCGTCACGGGTACATCCGTGGGCGACAGCAGCAAGAAGGAATCGACGCGCGACACGCTCACTGCGATGGTGGGCACGCTGATCGACCTGACCAACACCACGACCGGTAACGGCACGGCGGGCAACACCGGCAACGGCGACGTGGGCACCGGCCCCAGCCCGGATCCGACCACCACGCTGTCGACGCCCGCGGGCACCGGCGCGCTGTTCAACCTGTTCGTGCGCAACAACGACTCGGTCGCCAACACCTACAGCCTGGCAGCGAGCCAGACCAACAGCTTCCCGGGCAGCCTGCCCGCGGGCTGGACGGTCAAGTTCGTCGCGTCGGGTGGCACCTGCGCCTCGGCCGCCATCACCACGGTGAGTGCGGCAGCGGGTGCGCAGACGCCGTTCCATGCCTGCGTGACGCCGCCGGCATCGCAGGTTCCGGTCACCGCACAGCGCGTGTACTTCCAGCTGCGCTCCACGATCACGACCTCCAGCGGCGTGATCGCCACCGACACCAAGACCGATGCGGTCACCGTGACGGCGGCCAACACCTTCTCGGCCACGCTGACGCCGAACAACAACGGCCAGGTCGCGCCGGGCGGCTCGGTCGTCTATGCCCATACGCTGACCAACACGGGCGGCCAGAGCTGCGCGGGTCCGTACACCGTCTCGGCCTCGCTGGCGGATACCGCGGGCTGGACGATCTCGTTGTACAACGACGTGAACGGCGACGGCCAGCTCGACGCGGGCGATACGCTGATCACCGGGTCAATTCCTGGCCCGCTGGCCACGGGCAGCACCCACAAGCTGCTGCTCAAGGTCTTCGCACCGGGCGGTGCGACCCCTGGCGCCACGAATACGGCGACTGTGACGGTGACCTTCCCTTCGGGAACGGGGTCCTGCGGCACGCCGTCGGCCACGGACGTGACCACCGTCATCACGGGGCAGATCCGCCTGGTCAAGACGCAGGCGCTGGACATCAACTGCGATGGTACCGAAGCGCCCACGTCGTCGGCGCCGCTGACGGCCAAGCCCGGCCAATGCCTGGTGTACCGCGTGGTCGCGACCAATGAAGGTGCCTCGCCAGTAACGAACCTGTCGATCAACGATGCCGTGCCCGCCTACACCGGTCTCACGGGGGCGACCCAACCGGCGACGAAGTGCACCTCCACGGGTGTCACGGCCGCGTTCACCAACGCGAACTTCAACGTGACGCCCTCCACGGTGAGTTGTGGCACTGCAAGCAACACCGTCAACCCGAGCGGGACGGCCACCATGACCTTCTCGGTCAGGGTCAACAACTAGCGTTGCCTCGCGTGCGGTGCCGGCGGGCTTGTCCCGCCGGTGTCGTGCCGCTCCGGCAGCGCTCTGCTTTGTGAAGTCGAAAGCCCAAAGCAGAGCGGGTTCCCAATTTTTCCTTGTCTCCTTTTCGACGCCTTCCTTATCTCCGCCGACCAATAAGGGCCGGCCCCCTTCGCCCTATGTCTTTCATGCCAAAGTTCAGAGGCCACTGCGCACGCACACGGCGCGGCCTTGCCGCTCTTGTGGCGTGCGTGGCGTTGCCCTGGCTGCTGGGTGCGGCGGGTCCGGCGGCTGCCGCCTCGTTGCCCGCAGGCACTGTCATCCGCAACGTGGCAACAGGAACTTACGTTCCCGCCGGCCTCATGCAAGCCGAGATCGTGACTTCGAACGCGGTGATCGCCACGGTTCGACCGGTCGAGGCGCTCACCCTCACGCAAGACCAGGCGGTTTCCCGCCCGCCGGGCAGCACCGTCACGCTGAGCCACTTGCTGAAGAACACCGGCAACGTCGACTCGCGCTACACCGTGGCGCTGGTCAACAACGGCGCGGGTTGCGCCGCCGACACGGTGGACCTGGGGGCGCTGCGCGTCGTGCGCGACGTGAACGGCAATGGCGTGGCAGACGGTGGCGAGCCCGAGCTTTCGCTCAATACGGCCGACGTGCTTCGTCTGCAGCCCGACGAGACGGTCGCGCTGCTGGTGCAGGGCACCGTTCCCGGCGCGGCGAGTGGCTCCGCCTGCGTGGCGTTTTCGGCAACCACGGCGCTGCAAGGGGTGGCCGCGACCAACCGCGACACCATCGACATCGGCAACATGGCGGTGCTCACGCTCACGAAGTCGGCGAGCTACCCGGGTTCGAGTGCGCCCCAGGGAACGCGCGTCGACTTCTCGGTCCGCGGCAGCAACATCGGCGCGCAGGATGCACAGCCCGCCAACACGGTGGCGCCCGCGGGCATGGCGCTGTTGGTCAATGGCGCGCCGTCGGAACTGGTGCTGGTCCGCGACGTCGTGCCAACGGGCATGCAGTACATCCCCGGTACGCTGCAGTCCAGTGCTGCCAACGCCATCAAGCTGTACCGCCTGCCGGCCGATCCGCCGTTCAGCTACCGCACCGCGGAAGATGCGTCCGCCATCGAAGTGGCCATCGGCCTGCGCACGCCCGTGGCGCGCAATGCCTCCTTCTCGATGCAGTTCGCCGCGCGGGTCATGGCAAGCCAGACCGGTGACATCCGCAATACCGCGCAGACCTACTACCACGACGGCATTCGCCCGGCCGTGGTCGACTCCAACACGGTGGTTCTTTCCAACGGCGCCAGCATCGGCATCGCCAAGACCGCCTTTCCGGCGCAGACGCTCTATGGCGTGAACGGCAAGCCCAACGGTCGCGTCTCGGTGCGTTTTCGTCTGAGCGTGCGCAACTACGGCTCGACGTGGCTGCACGGCGTGCAGGTGACCGACCTGCTGGAGGGTACCGGCCTCAACAAGTTCGGGCGCTACTCGCCCAGTGCGCAGCCGGCCGCCAATGAGTACACGATCGTGCCAGGCTCGGCAAAGGTAGTGGCCTCGGCTGGCGAAGGGGTCATCGCGCAAGGCAACCCGTTGCTCAAGGGAACCGCCGATGCGCAGAACCTGCTTGCCGCCGGCGCCGCGCTGCCGCCGGGCGGCCGGTTGGTGCTTGAGTTCGATGCGATCGTCAACTTCACGGGCAACGGCGGGGTCCGCTACAACACGGCCAAGGCGTCCGCTGCACTGTTTGCAGGCGGTCCGCCCGCCGTCTTCGACGATTCGGTCGACGGGATCGACCCCGACCTCGATGGCGACGGCAATCCGGGCAACGACACGTCGCCGACGCCGGTGCGCTTCGCAATGCCCGTGCTCGAGCTGACCAAGCAGACCTCTGCGGTGCGCAAGTTGTCCAATGATGTCCACGAGTGGGACTACACGCTCAAGGTCACCAACACGGGCGCGGTGGACGCGCCGAATGTGCGTCTGGTCGACAACCTCGACTGCGCCTTCGAGATGGACAAGTCCGATGGCCAAGTTGCCTCATGGACATTGGTCGGGGCGCCCGAGGCGATCAACGGCAACCTGTCGGTGGCTCGAGGCTTCACGGGACGCGCCGCATGCGACCGTGAAGGATTCGAGAGCAACGATCCCTATCGTTTCCCGTCGCAGATCACGCTGAGTCTGACGGACGGCAGCCGCTCGCTCGCGCCGGGGCAGAGCGAGGAGGTCCGTTTTACCGTGCGCGTGACGCGGAAGCCGGGCCGGACGGGGCGCCGCGTCACGCTCGACAACAAGGCATGGGCCGCCGCGCTCGATCAAAACAACCCGGGCAACGCGTCGATCATCGCGGCTGCTGCAGCGACGTCGCACACGCTGCTGGTCGACCCGCAGGGCACGGTCTACAACGCGGTCACGCGCGAGCCGGTGTCCGGAGCCGTGGTCACCTTCAATCGCCAGACCTGCAGCGCCGGCCCCGTGGGCCCGATCACAGCGGCCGAGATCTTCGCATCCGAGTCGGGCCTGTACACCTTCAATGGCGACGGCAGCGTCTCCATGACCACCGGCGCCGACGGCAGCTATCAGTTCTACCTCATGGCCCCGCCCATCACGGGCCTGTGCACCTACGGCCTCGCCGTCACCCCGCCAGCTGGAAGCGGCTACGTCGTTCCCTCGCAACTGATCCCCGCCACCGGTGGCAGCGCCAGCTGCGGCCCCGTCGTGCCCAGCGCCACCCCGCCCGTTGGCGCAGACCCCACCACCCACTACTTCCAGCTGCGCGCCGGCCTCAACCCCGATGCCTCTTTCTGCGAGGCCGTGCACAACCACATCCCTCTCGACCCCGGCAACGTCCTCGGCCTCGTGCTGCGCAAGGACGGCAGCAAGCGCCAGGCCGAGTTCGGCGACTTCCTCGACTACGCGCTCACCGTCACCAACAAGACCGGCTTCCCCATCACCGGCCTCACCCTGAGCGACAGCCTGCCGCCGGGCTTCGCCTACCAGCGCGGCAGCGCCCGGCTCAACGGAGGCGCCATCCCCGACCCCGCCGGCGGCGCCGGCCCCGGCCTCGTCTTCCACTACCCCCAACTGTCCTTGCCCCCCGAGCAGAGCGCCATGGTGCGCTACCGCGTACGCATCGGCGTCGGCGCCCCTACCGAGGGCGATGCCATCAACCGCGCGCGCGCCAACTCCGGCCCCGTGCAATCGAACCTTGCCAGCTGGAGCGTTCGCGTCACCGGCGGCGTCTTCTCCGACGAGGCCTTCCTCTTCGGCAAGGTCTACATGGACTGCAAGCGCGACGGGCGCCAGAGCGGCAGCGACGAGATCGGCGTGCCCGGCGTGCGGCTGTACCTGGAGAACGGCACCCACGTCATCACCGACATCGAAGGCAAGTGGAGCCTGTACGGCCTCAAGCCCATCACCCACGTGCTGCGCCTGGACCAGACCACCTTGCCACGCGGGGCGCGGCTCGACGTGCTGGACAACCGCAACGCCGGCACCCCCGAGAGCCGCTTCGTCGACCTCAAGAAGGGCGAACTGCACAAGGCCAACTTCCCCATCGCCAACTGCGGCGACCAGGGCGTCATCGACGACGTCATTGCGCGGCGCGCGGCCATCACCGCCGTGCCCGACACCGAGGCCGAGGCGCAGGTGCGCCTGCGCCTGGACCCCGAGGGCAGGGTGGTGCCTGTCGGCGACGTGCGCGCGCTGCCCGCCTCGGGCCAGATGCTCTCGAGCGGCAGCACCGGCACCGTGCAGCCCACCAGCGCCCCCCTGATCACCTTGCCCAACGGTCCCGCCAACGGCAGCACCTTCGTCAACGCCACCGGCGGCAGCCTCGGCGGCACCCTCGGTGCCCAGGCCACGGGCGGCGCGCCGCTCGGCACCCAGGCCGTGCCCGCGCCCGCGCCCGCGCCCGCGGGTAGCCTCTTCGCGCCGAGCGCCACCGCACCTCGGGCTGTCAACGCACCGCTGGCTGCGCCACCAGCTATACCCGCCGTCGTCGAACTCGAGAAGCTCCTGCCCGAGTTCACAGACAACAGCCTCGGCTTCGTCGACCTCAAGAACGGCAGCATCGTCGCCAGCCGCACCCTCAACGTGCGCGTCAAGGGCGCCGACGGCACCTTCCGCCTGAGCGTCAACGGCGCCGCCATCGAGGATCGGCGCGTCGGCAAGAAGGCGCGGCTGCCGTCCAAGCAGCTTGCTGCCTGGGAGTACATCGGCATCGTGCTGCGCCCCGGCGCCAACACCCTGCGCCTGGAAGCCCTCGACGGCTTCGGCAACGTGCGCGGCGCGCCCGTGGAGATCGTCCTCACCGCACCCGACAACCTCGCCGCCATCGAGCTCGGCCTGCCCCAGAACGTGCGCGCCGACCTGCGCACCCCCGTCGTCGTCAAGGTGCGCCTGCTCGACGGCGCCGGCGTCCCCGTCACCTCGCGCACCCAGCTCACCCTCGAGGCCGACCGCGGCCGCTGGCGGGCCGAAGACCTGAACCCCCTCGAGCCCGGCACCCAGGTCTTCATGGAAGGCGGCGCCGCCGAGTTCGCCCTCATCCCCCCCGGCGAACCCGGCGATGCCCGCATCCGCGTCAGCGCCTCCAGCTTCGCGAGCGAAGCGCGCCTCGTCTTCCTGCCCGAGCTGCGCCCCATGATCGGTGTCGGCATCGTCGAAGGCGTCATCGACCTCACCAAGCGCGGCAACCTGCCCCTGGGCGCCATGCCCGCTGGCGCCGCCTTCGAGCGCGAACTCACCGGCCTGCAAAGCGAGGGCAACAACAACCGCCGCACCGCGGGCCGCGCCGCCTTCTTCTTCAAGGGCGCCATCAAGGGCGAGTACCTCCTCACCGCCGCCTACGACTCCGACAAGACGGAGAAGGACAGGCTCTTCCGCGACATCCGTCCCGACGAGTTCTATCCCATCTACGGCGACTCCGCCGTCAAGGGGTTCGACGCCCAGAGCAGCCAGAAGCTCTACGTGCGCATCGACAAGAACCGCTCCTACCTGCTGTACGGCGACTTCACCACCGCCAGCAGCACCGAGGTGCGCGAGCTCAGCCAGAGCAACCGCACCCTCACCGGGCTCAAGCACGTCTACGAGAGCGAGCGCGTGCGTGCCACCAGCTACGCCTCGCGCACCGCCCAGGTCCAGCAGATCGAGGAGTTCCGCGCCCTCGGCACCTCCGGGCCCTACTACCTGAGCGCCGCCGGGGGCGAGTTCGTCGAGAACAGCGAGCAGGTCGAGATCGTCGTGCGCGACCGCAACCAGCCCGACATCGTGCTGCAGCGCACCCCCGTCACGCGCTTCGTCGACTACACCGTCGAGCCCTTGACCCGGCGCATCCTTTTTACGCGCGCCATCGCCTCCATCGATCCGAACCTCAACCCGCAATCGATCCGCGTCACCTACGAGGTCGACAGCGGCGGGCCGGAGTTCACCGTCGCGGGCACCGACGTGCAGGTCAAGGTCAACGAGTCGCTGCAACTGGGCGCCGTCGCCAGCGTCGACCGCAACCCCGCCAACAAGCGCCAGCTGCAGGCGCTCACCGGCCTGGCGCGCGTGGGCGAGAACGCCAGCGTCGCGGGCGAGGTCGTGCAAACGCGCTCCGACGACAAGGGCCGCGGCCACGGCGCGCGCGTCGAGGCGCGCTACCAGGACGACAAGCTCGCCGTCGTCGGCCTCGCGGCCAAGACCAGCGAAGGCTTCGACAACCCCGGCTCCAGCTTCTCGGCCGGGCGCACCGCCGCCTCCACGCGCGCCGAGTACCGCATCGACCCGAGCCTGGCCGTGCGCGCCGAGGCGCTCTACAGCCGCGACCTCGCCCAGGAGGGCGACCGCAAGGGCGTGACCGTCAGCGCCCAGAAGAAGCTCACCGAGACCACCACCGTCGAGCTGGGCCTGCGCCACGGCCAGAGCAACGACGCCATCGGCACCAACTCCGGCTTCGACTACGGCCAGATCTCCACCTACAACGGGCAACTGGGCAGCAGCATCGGCGCCAACAGCGTCACCACCCTCGGGGCGGCCGCGGCCACCGACAGCGCCGATGCGCGCAGCCTCACCACCGTGCGCGCGCGCCTCTCAACCCAGCTTGCGGCCGTGCCCGGCGCGCAGGTGTTCGTCGAGGGCGAGCAGGACATCCACGACAGCGACCGGCGCGTGTTCGCCGTCGGCGGCAACTATGCGCTGTCGGACAAGACCCGCGTGTACGGGCGCTACGAGCTCATCTCCTCGCTGTACGGACCCTACGAGCTCGACGGCGGCCAGCGCAACAACGTCGGCATCGTCGGCATCGAGAGCAACTACATGGCGGGCGGTCGCGTGTACAACGAGTACCGCATCTCCGACGGCGCCGACGGGCGCGGCGTGCAGTCGGCCATTGGCGTGCGCAACACCGTGAGCCTCACGGAGCGGCTGCGCGTGACGGGCGGCATCGAGCATGCGCGCGACCTGAGCGGCTACAGCAACAGCGTGAACAGCGGCACCGGCTTTGCGGGCGGGCTGGGCGAGTCGACGGCCATCACGAGCGGCGTGGAGTACATGACCGACCGGCTCAAGACCAGCGGCGTGTTCGAGGCGAGGAACGGCGACGACGCGAACACGCGGCTCTTCAGCGCCGGCTTCGGCTACAAGCTCGATCCCTCATGGAGCCTTCTTGCGCGCAGCATCGTGAGCACCAGCCAGGGCAGGGGGGCCAACGCGGGCAACGAGCGCCACCTGCAGCGCCACCAGGTGGGCGTGGCCTACCGGCCGGTGGACGACGACAGGTGGAATGCGCTGGCGCGCTACGAGCGCAGGTCCGAGCGCGTGGTGGGCGAGGGCAACGCGGCCGGAGCGCTGGTGGGCGGGGCGGTGTTCGGTGCGGGCAACGGCAATGCGAGCCTGCCAGGCACGACGAGTGCAGACATCGTCTCGGCGCATGTGAACTACAACCCCGAGCGCGGGCGCTACCTGATGGGGCGCTATGCGGGCAAGGTCAGCCGCGCGAGGGACGACCTGCTCGCGAGCAGCTACTGGGCGCACCTGGTGCAGCTGCGCTACACGCAGGACCTGAACAAGGATTGGGACATCGGGGTGCAGGGCGGCCTGCTCTTCGGCAAGGGCGGCGGGCTGCAGAAGACCTTCGGGCTGGAGCTGGGCTACCAGATCTACAAGAACGCGTGGGTCTCGGTGGGCTACAACTTCATCGGGCTGCACGACCGCGACCTGACAGCCAACGAGTACACGAGCAAGGGTGCGTACATCAGGCTGCGGTTCAAGTTCGATGAGACGACACTGGGGTTTGCATCGGCGGGCGGTCCCGCGGCGGGAACCCCCGCGGCGCCTTAGGTCGACCGATATAACAAACAGCGCTCAAGAAGAAATGCAGCACAACTCGATCGCAATCGCAGGTTCAATTGCCCGGCATCGGCGGGGGAAAGCCATGGTGATGCGTGCCCTGATGTCTCTGGCGAGCCTGATGCTGCTCGCGTTGTTGTGCGGGCCCGCAAGCGCGGCCACCATGTGGCTCAACCCGTCGGCCAACACGGCGACGCTGGGAACCACCAGAGCCGCCAAGAGCGCGATCGAGTGCCCCAGCAACAAGGTGCTCGTCGGCGTCTGGGAAGAAGACCGTTTCCACCCGACCTACGTCACCTATCTCAACGGCATGGTCAGCGACTACGGCCAGCTGTGCGGCACGGTGACGGTGTCGACGAGTGGCGCCGTCACGGTGACGCCCGATGCCACCTATCTCGATGTTTCTGGTTACACCGGCGACGGAACGATCCACACCGCGACCTGCCCGGCGGGACAGGTCGTCTCCCAGGTGGCCGCGGACACCTTCATGCCGCCGGGCCAGGGGACGTATCCGTCCAATATCCACCTCTATTGCCGAACGCTCGTTCTGGACGCAAACAACCAGCTGCGCACCAGCGGCGCCGCGACCGTGGTCATTGCGGGCGATGACGAGAACGACTCCAACAGCGCGTTTGCCGGACCGGTGTGCGGCACGGCCTCCAATGAAGTGGTGCGCGGATTGACGGGCGAGCGTGGCGGCGAAGGCTTCGACGGGCTGACCGTGCGCTGCGCCACGATCGGCAGCGACTTCGGCGATGCACCGGCCAGCTACGGCGGCGCTGGCCAGGAGATCAACGCTGCGGTCTATCTGGGCGGCGAAGCCGACACTGAACTGAGCGCGCAGTCCTCCGCGTCGGCCAATGGCGACGATGCCGCCAGTGTCGACGACGAGGATGGCGTGGCAGCGCTGAGCGTCATCGCGACCAATGCCAGCACCTACAGCGCGACGGTCAACGTCTCCAACAGGCTGGCGTCGAGCGCAGCGACGCTGGGCGGCTGGATCGACTTCAACCGCAATGGCACCTTCGAAGCCAGCGAAGGCGTGACGGCCAATGTGGCGGCGGGCACCAACGCGGCCAACGTGACGCTCACGTGGAACGGGGTCTCCGGGCTTGTCACCAACGGTGCAGGCGCGACGTTTGCGCGCTTCAGGATCGTGTCCGGGAGCCTGTCGACGTCCCAGGCGGCGAGCACTCTGGCCAGTGCGGGGGGTGAAGTCGAAGACCATCCGGTCGTGATCGTGCCCTATGTGCAGGTGAGGAAGACGACCAAGTCGGGCAGCGGCGGGCCGTTCAGCATTGCACTGACGAACACCGCGCCGGCCACCGCAACGGTCACGACCACGGCGGCTGACACGGCGACCGCGGTCGACGCCGATCCGGCGACCGGCGGCGTCCAGCACTTCGTGGTCGGCTCCCTGGGGACGAACGTCACGCTGAGCGAACCTGCCTTGTCGAGTGCCTGGACGCTGGAGAGCATCGGCTGCGTGGACCAGTCGGGCACCACCGTCGGAAGCCTGTCCGCCGGGGTCTACACCATTGCGGCTGCCAGCCTGGCGGGCAAGACGTCCTTCACTTGCGATATTGCAAACGTGTTCAAGGAGCCGGTTCTCACGCTGCAGAAAGCCCTGGGCGGCACGGGCCGGATCAACGCGAACGACCAGTTCGTCCTCTCGGGCACCGGTCCTGGCGCGCCCGCGGGCGTCACCACCACGGGGAGCGGCATCGCCGTGACCTCCGCGGCTTACAGCTTCACGGCCACGGCGGGCAGCGCCTACACGCTGAACGAAGCCATGGCGCCGGGCAGTGTTTCGGCGCTGTCGCTCTATACGCAAGGGGTCTCGTGCAGCAACGCGGGCGGGCCGACCAACGTGAGCGGCATCGCCACGCTGCCGATCAACATCACGCCCGCTGGGGGCGACAACATCAGTTGCCTGATCACCAACTATCCGACACTGGGTCCCGATGGCGGACCAGGGCCGAACCCGGGGCCGACGCCGATCTGCAATGCAGATCCGGTCATCGCGGGCACGACCTTCACCAACGGCGCTTGGGTCAGGTCGGGGTGGACCACCACAGGGAACAGTTTCTCTGCCTTGAGGAACAACGGACCCGCCAACCAGACCCAGGTCCTCAGCGGCGTGACGCCGGGCGCGCTGCTCAATTTCGTCTGGAACTTCGGCAACGGCACGGTCGCCGGCACATCCAGCACCCTCACCGCGAGCTATGGCCCCGCTGGAGCGGAAACGGTGTACTGGACCGCCACCGTCAGCAACAACGCCATCGATCCGACCGCCGTGGCCAGCGCCAGCAACGGCGCCGTGTGCGTGACCGGCTGTGCCTCGCCGGTTAAGGACATCGCCAACTCCGTGCAGCTCCGGCTGCCGGTCGGCATCCCGAAGAACGCCAGGCTCAGGTTCACCGCTACGGGCGCCAACGGCACTGGCTCCCCCTACATCGCCGTCGGTGCACCGATCTCGATCCAGAACACCGGCATCTGCCTGGCCAAGACGAGCCTGGGCACCACGGGCACGTTCAACTACACGACCACCGGTGTCGATACCACCATGGGCGGCGGCGGCACCACGGCCAGCATCACCACCGCGGCGGTCAACACCACGCGCTACTACGACGCGAGCGCCACCCTTGCGAACAACCAGCCGCTGCTCATCACCAGCCCGGGCGCCACGGCCAACGTCACCATCAACGAGACGCCGGCGACCGGCTTCGTGCTCGACAGCGTCAGCTGCCCCGGCCTGAGTCCCGTGCGAACGGGCAATTCAGTCACCATCGCCAACGTGCCGCGCGACACGGTGACCACCTGCACCTTCACCAACCGGCCCTCGATCATCAACCTGAGCAAGGCGCTCTCCGGCAACCGCGTCGGCGCAGGCGACAACTTTTCGGTGGCCATCCGCACCGGGGGGGCCACCGGTCCCATCGTAAGCTCGCCGGTCTCCGCCACCAGCACCGGTAGCGGTTCCACCATCGACCCCGGCACCGGCACCACCGACGACTTCTATACCGTTCCCGGCACGCTCTACACGCTGACCGAATCGGGCACCGGCGGCGCCAACCTCGCCAACTACAACGCCTCGCTCACCTGTACCGATGCGACGGGCCTGACCCCGACATCGTCCTTGCCCACCAACGAGCCCTTCAACACTGCCACGGGTCGGGCCGTGACGGCGGCGACCGGCGCGAACCTGCGCTGCGTCATCACCAACAGCGCCGGCACGCCCACCGTCACGGGCCGCGTGTTCCTGGACACCGGCACTGGTGGGGGCACCGCCAACGACGGCCTCCTCAACGGCGGTGAGGCTCCGCAGGCCGGCGTCACCGTGCGGCTGACCAACTGCGCGGCCACCGTGTACGCCACGGCCGTCACCAACGCCGTGGGCGGCTACAGCCTCGCGCCGCCCTCGGGCACCGCCAGCGGCGCGGCCCTGTGCGTCGAAGAGACCAACGCCAGCGGCCACGCCTCCACCGGCGCCTCCGCCAGCGGCACCGCGCTGCCTTCGGGCACCGCCACCGCGGTGGGCGGCACCAGCTACACCTACACCCGCACCGGGGCAGGCGACCGCATCGCCTTCGCCTGGAACGGCACCGGCCATAGCAACCTCGACTTCGGCGACGTGCCCAACGCCACCTTCGCCACCAGCGGCGCCAAGAACGGACTGCCCGGCACCACCGTCACCTACGGCCACACCTTCACCGCGGGCACCGCCGGGGCCGTGCGCTTCGTCATCGCGAGCGAGACCGCCACGCCGGTCATCACCGGCTGGACGGCCAGGATCTTCGACGACACGGGCTGCACCGGCAGCTTGCAGCCTGGCGCGGCGCAGCTGTACCCGCCCGCAGCAGGCACGGGCGCCGCGGTTAGCACAGGGGGCCAGAAGTGCATCGTCGTGCAACAGTTCATCCCGGCCACCGCCACGCTGGGTGCAAACAACAAGCTCGTGGTGCAGGCGACCTTCGACTATGCCAATGCCACCCCTGCGCTGAGCGCCAGCTACGTGCTGGAGGACATCACCACCGTCGGCAGCCAGGCGCTGGACCTGAAGAAGGAGGTACGCAACGTCACGCAGGGCATCACGACCTTCGGCATCAGCAACCAGGCCAAGTCGGGCGAGACGCTGGAATACCGCATCACGTACCTGAACAACAGCGCCGCGCCGATCAGCAGCCTGGTGGTCAACGACATCACGCCGGGCTACACCACGTTCGTGAGCGCGAGCGCGGGCACGACGCCGGCGAGCCTGACGAGCTGCACCAAGAACACACCGGCCAATGCGCTGCCGGCGGCGGCCGTGTCTTGTGGGACGGCACAGACTGCGGGTGGCACGGGGCCTATCGAATGGAAGTTCGTCGGCACGGTCGAGCCGGGCAGCTTGGGTATGGTGCTGTTCAGAGTGAAGGTGGACTGACGAGCGTGAAGATGCTCAGGAATGCCCGTCCACCCGCATCTGGAACAGAAAGTAGGGCGGAATGCATGCGCCGCGTCCTTCGGGCCGGCCCTCGGCCTGGGCGCAGATGTAGTCGTCGCGGCACGGCTCGCCGGCCGAGCAGCTTCGAAGGTTGCCGGGCCGTGTGTGCTTCGCGAGGCATTCGCCGAACGGCCGGTTGGCGGCCAGGCACTGGTTGAAATCGCTGAGCACAGCGATGCCGCCGCAGGTGCCGAGGCGGTCGTTGGGGTCGCAGGGGCCCGAGCACATGCCGCCCGGGAAACCGACCAAGGTCTTTTCGCAGACGGAGGACGCGCCCTCGCAGGCTACGCGCGCCAGCTTGACGGCGCGGTCGCGCCATGGGTCGGCCGAGGGCGTGATGCGTGTTGGCTCGCAACTTGCGCCCAACACGGCCCGGCCTCTCGTGCCGCCGATGACGCCGGGCTCGGCAAGCGGGCGAAACGCGTCGGGCCGCGGCGTCCACAGCGCTGCCTGCAGGTAGCGGCCACGCCGCGCCAGCTCGTCCTGCAGATGCGGCGAATGCGCCAGCGCGAGCGCGTTGCCCGCTGTGAAAGTGCGCGAGGCGCCGCGCCGATCGACGCCGAGCAGGTGGAAGCCCGCGACCGCACGGCTCTGGTGGCAGCCCGCGCAGCCCAGGTCGTCGAGCCGGCGCAGCACGGCCTCGGGCGACTGCAGCGTGCGGCTTGCGGGCACCGCCTGCCATTCGCCGGGCTGGAAGACCTGGGCAAAAGGCCGGTTCGCGAGACGCTCCAGGCCGCGCGGCGCCACCGACACGGCCTCGGTGGCGAGGAACTTCTCGGGAATGCGCAGCGTGGCGTCGTCGAGCGCGCGCAGGTTGGCGGACTGCTGCAGCCATTGGCGCAGCTCTTTCTTCAGCGCGGCATCGGCCTTGAGGCGTGCGACATCGGGCGTGTTCTCGAGGGGCGCCACATCGAAGCGCTGCGTGCCCGCGTTCCAGCGGAACGCGCGCAGCATGTATTCGGCATGGCCGCCCAGGTCCGGCCGCACCGCCGAGGGCCAACGCACGCTCTGGAGGTTGGTCGTGACTTGCGCGATGCGCGCCGGCGCGAGGCGCTCGCGCGCGAGCGGGCCCGTGGACGACACCAGCCAGCGACCGAGCGCCTCGTCCGCCATGCCGGCCCGCGGCGGCTGCCAGCGCCTGGCAGCGTCCGCGCAACTGCCGGCTGCATCGGGCGCATCGCCGCGCAACTCGACCGCGACCGTCATCGGAAGGCGCGACTGCATCGCGACCGTGCGGTAGGCGAGCCGGTAAACCAGCCGCGTCTCGCCGCAGGCGCCGTCCTGGAACGGACGCCGGTCCATCCGGTTGGCAACGCCCACGAGTTCGAAGAACGCGTCTGCGCTCGAAAGCCAGCGCGCGTCGAACAGGCGGTGCGGATAGCGCGCGATGCCGACGCCCGCCTGCCGGTCGCGACGCTGCAGGGCGGCGAGGCTGCCGTTCAGCGGCCCGGCGACCGACTGCCACGATGGTGAACGCGCGATGGCCTGGTTGGTTGCGATGCCGCTTGCAGCTGCAGGCACGTCGAACCAGCGGCCGAATGCGGCCCCGCCTTGCTCGGCGGCTTGCAGGGCCAGCGGCGAGGTGACGAGCAGAAGCGGTTCTGCCGCGTGGCCGCGCGGCGCGACGAGCGAGAAGGCCAGCGAAAGTCCGAGGGGAAGAAGAAGGCGAGCGATGGGGCGCACGCGCACGATTGTGCCGCCGCGCGCCGCGCGCCGGGCGGCTCAGCGGCGTGGAATGCCGAGCGCGCGGCAGAACTCGTAGAAGTCCTCGAGCTGCAGCGATTTGTCGAACACCGCATCGACACCCGCCGACAGCGCGTCCTCGCGCACTTCGGAGGTGGCGTGGTTCATGAACACCACAGTGCGCTGCGCGGGCGACTTGCGTTCTTTCAAATGGTTGACGACGGTCAGCCCGTTGCCCTGGGCGAGGAAGATGTCGATCACCGCAGCGTCCCAGCCATCGGGGTTCGCGTCGAGCCAGTCGATCGCCTCGTCGGCGCTGGCGGCGGTGGCGACGACTTCGCATCCGGAGAACTCGCGCAGCCCGTCGGACAGGGTGGTGGCGATCAGGGGGTTGTCTTCTATGAGGTAGATGCGGGTCATCGGTGCGGAACCTGGAGAGGGAATGCGTCGGCTTCGTGCACGTCAGATGGGGGCGGGCCGCCGCAGGGTTTACCCATTGTCACGAATGCAGGCGCGATGCGGAGTCGGACAAGACCCACCCATCCGCGTCCGCAAAGCGCCCCAAACTCGTCGTTGTGCAGTGCGGAAAACCATCGCGTGAGAAACTACCGGCCCGAGCCAGCGCCCGCGTATGAACGACAAGTCCTTGAATCTGAAAGAGAAAACCCTCTCCATCGCACCCATGATGGACTGGACGGACCGCCATTGCCGGTTCTTCCACCGCCTCATGACGCGCCATGCGCTGCTCTACACCGAGATGGTGACCACCGGCGCGCTCATCCATGGCGACGTGCCGCGGCATCTGCGCTTCCACGACGCGGAGCATCCGGTGGCGCTGCAGCTCGGCGGCAGCGAGCCGGCCGACCTTGCGCACTGCGCGAAGCTCGGCGAAGAGTGGGGCTACGACGAGATCAACCTCAATTGCGGCTGCCCGAGCGAGCGGGTGCAGCGCGGAGCATTCGGCGCCTGCCTCATGAACGAGCCGCAGCTGGTGGCCGACTGCGTGAAGGCGATGGTCGACGTGGTGGATGTGCCTATCACGGTCAAGCACCGCATCGGCATCGACAAGATCGAGCGCTACGAATTCGTGCGCGACTTCGTCGGCGCGGTGAGCGAGGCCGGCTGCAAGACCTTCATCGTGCATGCGCGCAATGCCTGGCTCCAGGGCCTGAGCCCGAAGCAGAACCGCGAGATCCCGCCGCTGCGCTACGAGATCGTGCACCGGCTGAAACACGAGTTTCCTCATCTCGACTTTTCCGTCAACGGCGGCCTCACGACCAATGCACAGGTGCACGAGCACCTGCGGCTGCTCGACGGCGCGATGATCGGGCGTGAGGCGTACCACAACCCGTGGTGGCTGGCCGAATGGGATGTCGAGTTCTACGGCGCCCAAGCGCAGCCGCTCACACGAGAAGACGTGGAATCGCTGATGTGCGACTACATGGAGCGCGAGGCGGCCGAACACGGCACGCTCTGGTATTCCATCGCACGCCACATGCTGGGCCTGCGCAACGGCCTGCCCGGCGCGCGGCGCTGGCGGCAGGTGTGGAGCGACCACAAGCTCAAGACGCGCCCGCCGCGCGAGGTGATGGCGCTCGCGCACGAGCCTGTCGCCCAAGCCGCGTAGCCGACAAGGTCATGCCAGGAACACCGTGGAACCGGCTTTGCCGGGCCACCGGTGTTGCCCCCTTGAGGGGGAGACGGCTACACGAAGTGAGCCGTTTCGGGGGTGGGCCTAGTTCGCGGCTTCCAGCCCGTTCGCGAAGTGTTCGCGCATGCGCGCCATGGCCGCCGTCGCGTCGCGCGTGTCGATCGCCGCCATGACCGCGCGGTGCTCGGCCAGCGATTCGGCGATGCGCCCCGCCTTCAGCAGCGAGTTGTGGCGGTTGAGCTTCATCACCTTGCGCAGGTCGGCCACCATCTGGTCGCGCCACTTGTTGTTGGCAATCGCCAGCAGCCGCATGTGGAAGCGCTCGTTGACCGCGAAGAAGTGTTCGCGGTCGACCTTGCCGGGCGCGGCGGCGGCCTCGAGTTCGGCATGCAGCGCCTTGAGTTCCTGGCGCTGCTCGGCGCTGGCGCGCTCGGCCACCACGCCCGCCGCGTCGCTCTCGAGCAGCGACAGCAGGTGGTACACGTCCGCCAGGTCCTGCTCCGACACCTCGGTCACGTAGGCGCCGCGGCGCACCTTCATCGTCACCAGCCCCTCGGCCGCGAGCACTTTCAGCGCCTCGCGCAGGGGGGTGCGGCTGATGCCGTATTCGTCGGCCAACTTGAGTTCGTCGATCCAGCTGCCAGGCTCGAGCTCGCGGCGGAAGATCCGCTGGCGCAGCAGCTCGGCCACCTCTTCGTAGAGGGCGCGCGGGGTGAGGGTGACGGCGGACATGGGCGCGAATGTACCTCAAAACTGGGTTTGAATTAATAATTACGGATCGGTTAGACTCGCGGCCGACCTGCAAATCCGTGCGGGCGCATGCGACGATTCCTGCAAGACGACACTGCACCACGGCCCCTTCATGAGCAGCACACCCGAACCCACTTTCAAGCCCGCAACCCTCGACGACTGGGCCAAGGCCGCGGCCAAGTCGGCGCCCGGCGGCGACGTGAGCGCGCTGAACTGGCTCACGCCCGACGGCATCACCGTGAAGCCGCTCTACACGGCCGCCGACCTGAAGGGGCTGAAGTACGCCGACACGCTGCCGGGCTTCGAGCCGTACCTGCGCGGCCCGCAGGCCACGATGTACGCGGTGCGCCCGTGGACGATCCGCCAATACGCCGGCTTCTCGACCGCCGAGGAATCGAATGCCTTCTACCGCAAGGCGCTGGCCGCGGGCGGCCAGGGCGTGAGCGTGGCCTTCGACCTGGCCACGCACCGAGGCTACGACAGCGATCATCCGCGCGTGACCGGCGACGTCGGCAAGGCCGGCGTGGCGATCGATTCGGTCGAGGACATGAAGATCCTGTTCGACCAGATCCCGCTCGACAAGGTGAGCGTCTCCATGACGATGAACGGCGCAGTGCTGCCGGTGCTGGCGGGCTACGTCGTGGCGGCCGAGGAGCAGGGCGTCGCGCAGGAGCAGCTGAGCGGAACCATCCAGAACGACATCCTCAAGGAGTTCATGGTCCGCAACACCTACATCTTTCCGCCCGCGCCGAGCATGCGGATCATCGGCGACATCATCGAGTACACGGCCCAGAAGATGCCGAAGTTCAACTCGATCTCGATCAGCGGCTACCACATGCAGGAGGCCGGCGCCAACCAGGCGCTGGAGCTGGCCTTCACGCTGGCCGACGGCAAGGAATACGTGAAGACCGCGCTCGCCAAGGGCCTCGACGTCGACGGCTTCGCCGGGCGGCTGTCGTTCTTCTGGGCCATCGGCATGAACTTCTACCTCGAGGTGGCCAAGATGCGCGCGGCGCGCCTCTTGTGGTGCCGCATCATGAAGGAGTTCAACCCCAAGAACCCCAAGAGCCTGATGCTGCGCACGCACTGCCAGACATCGGGCTGGTCGCTGACCGAGCAGGACCCGTACAACAATGTGGTGCGCACCACCATCGAGGCCATGGCCGCGGTGTTCGGCGGCACGCAGAGCCTGCACACCAACGCGCTCGACGAAGCGATCGCGCTGCCGACGGAGTTCAGCGCACGCATCGCGCGCAACACGCAGCTCATCATCCAGGAAGAGACGCACATCACGAACGTGATCGATCCCTGGGCCGGCAGCTACATGATGGAGAAGCTCACGCAGGACATGGCCGATGCGGCCTGGGCCATCATCGACGAGGTCGAGGCCATGGGCGGCATGACCAAGGCAGTCGACAGCGGCTGGGCCAAGCTCAAGATCGAGGCCGCGGCGGCCGAGAAGCAGGCGCGCATCGACTCCGGCAAGGATGTGATCGTCGGCGTCAACAAGTACAAGCTCAAGACCGAAGACGCGATCGACAGCCTGTCGATCGACAACGTGAAGGTGCGCGAGCAGCAGGTGGCGCGGCTGCAGAAGATCCGCGGCTCGCGCGATGCTGCCAAGGTGCAGGCCGCGCTCGACGCGCTGACCGAGGCGGCCGAGAACGGCACCGGCAACCTGCTCGCGCTGAGCATCGACGCGGTGCGCCTGCGCGCCACGGTGGGCGAGATCTCCGACGCGCTTGAAAAATCATTCGGCCGCCATCGGGCCGACACGCAAAAGGTGACCGGTGTGTACGCTGCTGCCTACGACTCGGCCGAAGGCTGGGAAGCCCTCAAGACCGAGATCGACGCCTTTGCCGAAGCGCAGGGCCGCCGCCCGCGCGTGATGATCTCCAAGCTCGGGCAGGACGGCCACGACCGCGGCGCCAAGGTGGTGGCTACCGCCTTCGCCGACCTGGGCTTCGACGTCGACATGGGGCCGCTGTTCCAGACGCCCGAGGAGTGCGCGCGCCAGGCGATCGAGAACGACGTGCATGCGGTGGGCGTGAGCACGCTCGCGGCGGGCCACAAGACACTGGTGCCCGCAATCATCGAAGAACTGAAGAAGCAGGGCGCCGACGACATCATCGTGTTCGTCGGCGGCGTGATCCCGCGCCAGGACTACGACTTCCTGTACGAGGCGGGCGTCAAGGGCATCTACGGCCCCGGCACGCCGATCCCGGCCAGCGCCAAGGACGTGCTCGAGCAGATCCGCGCAGCGGTGTCCTCCTGAATCAGCGCGTGTGGGAAGCAACGTGAAAGATCTCCTGTCGCGGCTGTCGCTGCAGCCGGTGGACTCCGGCGATTTCGAGGCCATGCTGGCCCTGCGCATCGATGCGATGCGCCCGAGTCTGGAGCGCGTCGGGCGCTTCGATCCCGAGCGTTCGCGCGAGCGGCTCTCGGCAGGCTTCGTCGTGCCGTACATGCACCACATCGTGCTCGACGCAGACCAGCGCATCGGCTTCGTCACGCTCAAGCCCGAGGGCGGCGATGCGCTGCGCCTCGATCACCTCTACCTGCGCACCGGCTTCCAGAACCTGGGCATCGGCGAATGGGTGCTCGAATGGGCCAAGTCGGAGGCACGCGCGCAGCAGCGCGACATCAAGCTCACCGCGCTTGTGAAGAGCGATGCCAACCGCTTCTACCTGCGCCACGGCTTCGTGCTCGAGGCCGAGGACGGCTTCGACCTGCATTACCGATGGCGCGCGGCAGCGGGGGAGGCGTGCTGAACTCGGCCGAGGCGCTCGACCGGGCGCTGGCCGCGCCGCAGGGCATGGCGCAGCGCCGTGCCATCGCCAAGGCCATCACGCTGCTCGAATCGACCCGCGCGGACCATCGCGCCGAGGCCGACGCGCTGCTCACCGCGCTGCTGCCGCGCACCGGCGAGTCGTTCCGGCTCGGCATCTCGGGCGTGCCGGGTGTGGGCAAGTCGACCTTCATCGAGACGCTCGGGCTGCTGCTGATCGAGCGCGGCCACCGCGTGGCGGTACTCACAATCGATCCGTCGTCCACTGTCTCGTGCGGCTCCATCCTCGGCGACAAGACGCGCATGGAGCGGCTGTCGGTGCACGAGCGCGCGTTCATCCGGCCGAGCCCGTCGAGCGGCACGCTGGGCGGCGTGGCCGAGAAGACGCGCGAGGCCATGCTGGTGTGCGAGGCCGCGGGCTACGACATCGTCATCGTCGAGACCGTGGGCGTGGGCCAGAGCGAGACGGCGGTGGCCGGCATGACCGACATGTTCGTGCTGATGCAGCTGCCCAATGCGGGCGACGACCTGCAGGCGATCAAGAAGGGCGTGATGGAGCTCGCCGACCTCGTCGTCATCAACAAGGCCGACCTCGACCGCGACGCTGCTACGCGCGCCCAGGCGCAGATCACTTCGGCGCTGCGGCTCTTCGGCCACCAGGGCAATCCCGATCACGCGCATGCGGCGCACGACGCGCACAGCGGCGCCGAGGTGCGCTTCTGGCTGCCCCGGGTGCTGCAGCTCAGCGCGCTCGCGAACACCGGCGTCGACGCTTTCTGGGACGCGGTGACGCAGTTCAAGGCGCTGCAGACGTCCAACGGCAAGCTCACCAGGCGCCGCGAAAAACAGGCCACCGCGTGGATGTGGGAGCGCATCGACGCGGGCCTCAAGCAGGCCTTCAGGCAGCATCCGCAAGTGCGCGAGCTGCTGCCGCAGCTCACCCGCCAGGTGGCCGAGGGCGCGCTGCCCGCGTCGACCGCGGCGCGCCAGCTGCTCGCGGCCGCGGCCGTTGCGGCCAAGGCATGAAGCCACCACCCACAGATCCAGGACCACAGCTTCGGAAGCACAACATGCAAGAACTGATCGAACAACTCGAAAAGCGCCGCGCCCAGGCGCGTCTCGGCGGCGGGCAGAAGCGCATCGACGCGCAGCATGCCAAGGGCAAGCTCACCGCGCGTGAGCGCATCGAACTGCTGCTCGACGACGGCACCTTCGAAGAATGGGACATGTTCGTGGAGCACCGCTCGGTCGATTTCGGCATGGCCGAGCAGAAGATCCCGGGCGACGGCGTGGTCACCGGCTACGGCATGATCAACGGCCGCCTGGTGTTCGTCTACAGCCAGGACTTCACCGTCTTCGGCGGCGCGCTCAGCGAAGCACATGCCGAGAAGATCTGCAAGGTGATGGACCAGGCCATGAAGGTCGGCGCGCCTGTCATCGGCCTCAACGACTCGGGCGGCGCGCGCATCCAGGAAGGCGTGGCCTCGCTCGGCGGCTACGCCGACGTGTTCCAGCGCAACGTGATGGCCTCGGGCGTGGTGCCGCAGATCAGCATGATCATGGGCCCGTGCGCGGGCGGCGCGGTGTACTCGCCCGCCATGACCGACTTCATCTTCATGGTGAAGGACTCGAGCTACATGTTCGTCACCGGCCCCGACGTGGTGAAGACGGTGACGCACGAGAGCGTCACGGCCGAAGAGCTCGGCGGCGCCATCACCCACACCACGCGCAGCGGTGTGGCCGACATGGCGTTCGAGAACGACGTCGAGGCGCTGATGATGCTGCGCCGCCTGTACAACTACCTGCCGCTCAACAACCGCGAGAAGCCGCCCGTTCGCCTGGGCAACAACGGCCAGGGCGACCCGGCCGACCGGCCCGACTATTCGCTCGACACGCTGGTGCCCGACAACCCGAACAAGCCGTACGACATCAAGGAGCTGATCCACAAGGTGGCCGACGACGGCGACTTCTTCGAGCTGCAGCCCGACTATGCGAAGAACATCGTGATCGGCTTCGCGCGCATGGAAGGCCAGACCGTCGGCATCGTGGCGAACCAGCCGCTGGTGCTGGCCGGATGCCTCGACATCAAGTCGAGCATCAAGGCCGCGCGTTTCGTTCGCTTTTGCGATGCCTTCAACATTCCGGTGGTCACCTTTGTCGACGTGCCCGGCTTCATGCCCGGCACCGGCCAGGAGTACGGCGGCATCATCAAGCACGGTGCCAAGCTGTTGTACGCCTACGCCGAATGCACGGTGCCCAAGATCACCGTCATCACGCGCAAGGCCTATGGCGGCGCCTACGACGTGATGGCGTCGAAGCACCTGCGCGGCGACGTCAACCTGGCCTGGCCGCGCGCCGAGATCGCGGTGATGGGCGCCAAGGGCGCGGTCGAGATCATCTTCCGCGAGGACAAGAACGACCCCGCGAAGCTCGCTGCGCGCGAGGCCGAATACAAGGCGCGCTTCGCCAATCCGTACGTGGCAGGTGCCCGCGGCTACATCGACGACGTGATCCTGCCGCACGAGACGCGCAAGCGCATCTGCCGCTCGCTCGTGATGCTGCGCGAGAAGAAGCTCGAGAACCCGTGGCGCAAACACGGCAACATCCCCTTGTGAGTGCTGCGGAGAAGAAGAACATGTTCAAGAAGATCCTGATTGCCAATCGCGGGGAGATCGCTTGCCGCGTGATCCAGACGGCCAAGAAGATGGGCATCCTCACGGTCGCCGTCTATTCCGACGCCGACAAGGAAGCGCGCCACGTCGAGATGGCCGACGAGGCCGTGCACATCGGTGCCGCGCCGAGCCGCGAAAGCTATCTGCAGGCCGACCGCATCATTGCCGCCTGCAAGGCCACGGGCGCCGAAGCGGTGCACCCGGGCTACGGCTTCCTGTCGGAGAACGAAGCCTTCGCGCGCAAGGTCGAGGAAGAGGGCATCGCCTTCATCGGCCCGAAGCACTATTCGATCGCGGCGATGGGCGACAAGATCGCCTCGAAGAAGCTCGCGAACGAGGCCAAGGTCAACACCATCCCGGGCTGGAACGACGCGATCGAGACAGCCGAGCGGGCGGTCGAGATCGCCAAGGACATCGGCTACCCGGTGATGATCAAGGCCTCGGCCGGCGGCGGCGGCAAGGGGCTGCGCGTGGCGTGGAACGACAAGGAGGCCTTCGAGGGCTTCACTTCGTGCCGCAACGAGGCACTCAACAGCTTCGGCGACGATCGCGTGTTCATCGAGAAATTCGTCGAGGAGCCGCGCCACATCGAGATCCAGGTGCTGGGCGACTCGCACGGCAATGTGATCTACCTGAACGAGCGCGAGTGCTCGATCCAGCGGCGCCACCAGAAGGTGATCGAGGAGGCGCCGTCGCCCTTCATCAGCGAGACCACGCGCCGCGCGATGGGCGCGCAGGCGGTGGCGCTCGCCAAGGCGGTGAAGTACCAGAGCGCGGGCACGGTGGAGTTCGTGGTCGGCAAGGACCAGAGCTTCTATTTCCTGGAGATGAACACGCGCCTGCAGGTGGAGCATCCGGTGACCGAGTGCATCACCGGGCTCGACCTGGTCGAGCTGATGATCCGCGTGGCGGCCGGCGAGAAGTTGCCGCTCGGCCAGGACGACGTGAAGCGCAATGGCTGGGCCATCGAGTGCCGGATCAATGCCGAAGACCCGTTCCGCAACTTCCTGCCTTCGACCGGCCGGCTGGTGAAGTTCCAGCCGCCGCCCGAGACGATGTTCGCAGCCGACACCGAGCGCCTGAACGGCGTGCGCGTTGACACCGGCGTGTACGACGGCGGCGAGATCCCGATGTACTACGACTCGATGATCGCTAAGCTCATCGTGCACGGCAAGGACCGCAACCATGCGATCGCACGCATGCGCGAGGCGCTCAACGGCTTCGTGATCCGCGGCATCAGCACCAACATCCCGTTCCAGGCGGCGCTGCTAGCGCATCCGAAGTTCGTGGCGGGCGACTTCAACACCGGCTTCATCGCCGAACACTACGGCCAGGGCTTCCATGCCGAGGACGTGGCGCATGCCGATTCCTCGTTCCTGGTGGCGCTGGCGGCCTATGTGCACCGCCGCTATCGCGCGCGCGCCTCGGGCATCAGCGGCCAGCTCGAAGGCCACGGCGTGAAGGTGGGCGAGCAGTTCGTGGTGGTCGAGCTCGGGGCCGAGGGCCAGCATGTGCACCATCCGGTGTCGGTGACCGACTTCCACGGCAAGACCGGTGCCTGCGCGGTGGCGGTGGACGGCAAGACCTACAAGATCGACGGCGGTTCCGCGCTCGGCGCGATCCGGCTGCAGGGCACGGTGAACGACCGGCCATTCACCGCGCAGGTCGAGCGCGGCGCCGGCCGCAGCCCGCTGGCGCTGCGCGTGGCGCACGACGGCAAGCAGATCGAGGCCATGGTGCTGTCGCCGCTGGGCGCCCGCCTGCTCGCGCTGATGCCCTACAAGGCGCCGCCGGACCTGAGCAAGTTCCTGATGTCGCCGATGCCGGGCCTCCTGGTCGAGGTGTCGGTGCAGCCGGGCCAGCAGGTGCGCGCGGGCGAGAAGCTCGCGGTGATCGAAGCCATGAAGATGGAGAACGTGCTGTTCGCCACGCAGGACGGTGTGGTCGGCAAGATCTCGGCGAACAAGGGCGAGTCGCTCGCGGTCGACCAGGTCATCATGGAGTTCAACTGATGGGTGCGAACGATCTGCAGCAGCCGGTCAAGCTGCACCGCCCGGCGCCCAAGGCCGCAGCACCGCAAGGCCCGTGGACGGTCGAGGCCATTCAGGCGCTGCTCGACAGGCCGCTGATGGACCTGCTGTTCGAGGCGCAGACGGTGCACCGTGCGCATTTTCCCGCAGGCGACATCGAGCTCGCGACGCTGCTCTCGGTCAAGACCGGCGGCTGTCCCGAGAACTGCGGCTACTGTCCGCAATCGGCCGAGTTCGACACTGGCGTGAAGGCGCAGAAGCTGATGGAGGTCGACGAGGTGCTGCGCGCCGCGCAGGCCGCCAAGGACGCGGGCGCCACGCGCTTCTGCATGGGCGCGGCCTGGCGCGCGCCCAAGGACCGCGACGTGGAGAAGGTGGCCGTGCTGGTCGAGGCCGTGAAAGGTTTGGGCATGCAGACCTGCGCCACGCTCGGCATGCTCGAGCCGCACCATGCGCAGCAGCTCAAGGCGGCGGGCCTCGACTACTACAACCACAACCTCGACACCGCGCCCGAGTACTACACCGACGTGGTCGACACGCGCACTTACCAGGACCGGCTCGACACGCTGGCGCATGTGCGCAGCGCGGGCATCAGCGTGTGCTGCGGCGGCATCGTGGGCATGGGCGAGCAGCCGGTGCACCGCGCGGGGCTGATCGCGCAACTGGCCAACCTCGACCCGTATCCGGAGTCGGTGCCGATCAACAGCCTGGTGCGCGTGCCCGGTACGCCGCTGGCCGATTCGGAACCGGTCGACCCTTTCGACTTCGTGCGCATGATCGCGGTCGCGCGCATCACCATGCCGACCGCCCGCGTGCGCCTGTCGGCCGGCCGCCAGCAGATGGGCGATGCGGTGCAGGCGCTGTGCTTCATGGCGGGCGCCAACTCGATCTTCTACGGCGACAAGCTGCTGGTGACCGGCAACCCCGATGTCGAGGCCGACACGGTGCTGCTCAAAAAACTGGGGCTCAACGCCACATGCACGCAGGAGCCGCACGCATGACAACGACACAACGCCCGTTCAAGGTGCTCGGCATCCAGCAGATCGCGATCGGCGGACTCGATAAGCTGCGCCTGCAGAAGCTCTGGGTCGACATGCTCGGGCTCGAAGTGACCGGCACCTTCCGCAGCGAGCGCGAGAACGTCGACGAGGACATCTGCGCGATGGGCAGCGGACCGTTCAAGGTCGAGGTCGACCTGATGCAGCCGCTCGACCCCGAGAAGAAGCCCGCGGTGCATGCCACGCCGCTCAACCATGTGGGCCTGTGGATCGACGACCTGCCGAAGGCCGTGGAGTGGCTGACCGCGCAGGGCGTGCGCTTTGCGCCCGGCGGCATCCGCAAGGGCGCGGCGGGCTTCGACATCTGCTTCCTGCACCCGAAGGCGAACGAGGAGTTTCCGATCGCGGGCGAGGGCGTGCTGATCGAGATGGTGCAGGCGCCGCCCGAGGTGGTGGCGGCGTTCGCCGCGCTCGCGGCTACGCGTTGACGATCTTCCGGATCGGCGGCTTCACGTCCGAGCGGTGCGGCGGCAGCATCGGCTGGTGCTCGCGCGCCGGGTTCAGGATGATCGAGGTCGCGGTCTCGGTGAGGATGCAGAACTTGGTGACCACGGCGTCGAGGTGGCTCACGTCGATGACCGCGATCTCGAGGATCCAGCTGTCGTCGCCGGTCACGTTGTAGGCATTCACGCATTCGGGCGTCTGCTGGATCAGCTGGACCACGCGGTCGTATTCGGCGCGGCCGACGCGGATCAGCGCACGGATGCCGTAGCCCAGCTTGGAAAGATTGACAGTGGCGCGGTAGCCGCTGATGACACCCGCGGCCTCGAGCTTCTTCACGCGCTCGGTCACGGCCGGCTGGCTCAGGTGCACGCGGCGGCCGAGTTCGGCCATCGTGAGGCGCGCGTCCTTCTGCAGTTCGGCCAGGATGCGCGTGTCGTGGGCGTCCAGCGTGGGGTTCAAGGCGGAATCCATGGAAGTCCTTCAAAACAACGGTGGGAAGGGCGCCAGAACCATGAGATTGGCATGGTTGAACGCGAACCGCTTTCATACCATGGCGCATTCGCCGCCACAACCATCGTTCCCATGCCCACGCTCGCTTCCCCAGCGCACGCCGCGCCCGCTGCCGGCACCATGCCGCCGATCCTCTGGCTCTGCCTCGCCGCCACCTGGCTGGTCTGGGGATCGACCTACCTGGCAATCAAGTACGCGCTGGTCAGCTTTCCGCCATTTCTCCAGATGGGCTCGCGCTTCCTGTTCGCCGGCGTGGTGCTGCTTGCCTGGATGCGTTGGCGCGGCGCCGCCTGGCCGTCCCCCGTGCAGTGGCGCAATGCCTTCGTGGTGGGCGCGCTGATGCTCGGCGGCGGCATGGGCGGCACGGCCGTGGCCGAGGTGTCGATCGGCTCGGGGTTGGTGGTGGCCTTCATCGCGGTGGTGCCGCTGCTGATCGCGCTGCTGAACCTGGTCTGGGGCATCCGGCCCACGCGCCTGGAAGCAGCGGGCATTGCCGTGGGACTTGTCGGCGTGCTGATGCTGACGCAGGGCAGCGGCTTCCAGTCATCGCCTGCAGGGTTGGCCGCGATCTCGATCGCCTGCGTGTGCTGGTCGATGGGCAGCGTGCTGAGCCAGCGCAGCCTGCCGCTCGCGCCGGGCGCGATGGGTTTCGCGAGCGAAATGATCTGCGGCGGCGTGGTGCTGATGGCGCTGGCGGCCGCTGCCGGCGAGCGCCTGGCCTGGCCGTTCGATCCGCTCGCGGTCGGCGCGTGGCTGTACCTGGTGGTCTTCGGTTCGCTGATCGCGTTCAACGCCTACATGGTGCTGCTCGCCAGGGCGCCAGCGGCGCTGGCCTCGAGCTATACCTTCGTGACCCCGGTGATCGCGATGCTGCTCGGCGTGTGGATCGCGAACGAGACGGTCACGCGCTTCGAGTGGTACGCGGTGGGCGTGGTGCTCGCGGGCGTATTGCTGCTGCTGTTCAAGCGCCCGAAGAAGCGCTGACCCCCGCTCCCAACAAGTCGCTCAAGGCTTGGCCGTGGGTGGGCGCAGCAGCGAGGCAGCGCGGGCGCGCGCCAGCGCGGCCTCGACGATGGAGCGCTTGCGCGTGTCGGCGGCCTGCGGCTCGGCAGGGGTAGGCGACGGCTCGTCGATGCGCTTGGCGAGCCGGCGATGCGTGCCGTGCCGCTGGTAGCGCTGCAGCGCCGCTTCGGCTTGGGCCTCGGACCACGCGGCCCAGCCGCTGCGCCCGGGCGTTTCGACCTCGAGCGAGATGCAGTCGACCGGGCACACCGGAATGCAGAGTTCGCAACCCGTGCAGTGCGCCTCGATCACGGTGTGCATGCGCTTGTGGATGCCCAGGATGGCGTCGGTCGGGCAGGCATCGAGGCAGAGCGTGCAGCCGATGCACCAGGCTTCGTCGATGACCGCCATGCTGCGCGGGCCTTCGGTGCCGAACTGCGCGTCGAGCGGCTGCACCTCGCGGCCGGTGAGCCGCGCCAGCCTCGCAATGCCTTCGGCGCCGCCGGGCGGGCACTGGTTGATGCCTGCTTCGCCTTCGGCCACGGCCTGCGCATAGCCGGCGCAATCGGCATAGCCGCACCGTGTGCACTGCGTCTGCGGCAGTGCCTGGTGGATGCGTGCGGCCAGCGCGTTCACTTCCTGCGGGCCGCAGGCTTCCTGGCGGCAGCGGCCGTCACGGGTTTTTTGGCGGCGGCCGCGACGGTCGTCTTGCGGGCGGGCTTGACCCGGTCTTCGGCAGGCAGGGTTTCGCGTGCGCCGGCGCGGCGCTGCGGCTCGTCGTGCGCCGCGATGAACTTGGCCATCCGCGGATAGACCAGATCGCGCCAGCGGCGGCCGCTGAAGATGCCGTAGTGGCCCGCGCCCTTGACTTCGTAGTGCTCGCGCTTCGCGTCGGCGATGCCGGTGCACAGGCTGTGCGCGGCCTCGGTCTGGCCCGAGCCGGAGATGTCGTCGAGTTCGCCCTCGACCGTGAGCAGCGCGGTCGAGCGGATGTCCTGCGGCCGCACGCGCTCGAGCACGCCCTTGGGGTTGCGCACGTCCCAGGTGCCGTTCACCAGGTCGAACTCCTGGAACACGGTGCGGATGGTCTCGAGGTAATAGTCGGCGTCCATGTCGAGCACCGCGTTGTACTCGTCATAGAACTTGCGATGGGCCTCTGCGCTCGTGTCGTCGCCCTTGATAAGGTTCTTGAAGTAGTCGTAATGGCTGGTGGCGTGGCGGTCGGGGTTCATCGCCACGAAGCCCGTGTGCTGCAGGAAGCCGGGGTACACACGGCGGCCTTCACCCGGAAAGCCGTGCGGCACGCGGTAGATCACGTTGTTCTCGAACCACTCGTAGCTCTTGTTCATCGCGAGGTTGTTCACCGCGGTGGGCGACTTGCGCGCGTCGATGGGCCCGCCCATCATCGTCGTGGTGAGCGGCAGCGGCTCGCCGCGGCTGGCCATCAGCGACACCGCCGCGAGCACCGGCACCGTCGGCTGGCACACGCTCACCACGTGGCAGTTGCCGTATTCGGCCTGCAGGCGGCGGATGAACTCCTGCACGTAGTTGATGTAGTCGTCGAGGTGGAATTCGCCTTCGGAGAGCGGCACCAGGCGTGCGTTCTTCCAGTCGGTAACGTAGACCTTGTGCGCTTGCAGCATGGTGCGGACGGTGTCGCGCAGCAGCGTGGCGTAGTGGCCCGACAGCGGCGCCACAATCAGCACCACGGGCTGGCTCTTGAGCGTCTTGAGGATGTGCGGCTCGTCGGTGAAGCGCTTGAACCGGCGCAGCTCGCAGAAGGGCTTGTCGAGCTCGATGGCTTCCTGGATCACGACCTCTTCGCCGTCGACCTTGACGCTCTTGATGTTGAACTCGGGCTTCTCGTAGTCCTTGCCCAGGCGGTAGAGCAGGTCGTAGCCGGCTGCCATGCGTTGCGCCATCGGCAGCTGGCCGTACACGGCGCCATGGCCGTAGAGCTTGGACGCCGCCTGCGCGAAATCGGCAAACGGCTCCATCAGGGAGCGCTGGGCTTCGTAGAGTTGATACAGCATCGTGGTCCCGGAAAGAAAATGTTGCAGTGCAATATATCAGTCCACGGAGCGCGCTGCAGGGGGCGAACCCTAGGCCGACCCTGAAGGCAGGGTCGTTTTGGCCCGAAATGTGGAGAACTTTACATTAACAATAAAGTTCTCGTTTCGATCGTCAGATGACTTTGGCGATCGACGCACAGACGTAGTCGATGTTCTTGCTGTTGAGCGCTGCCACGCACATGCGGCCGGTGTCGGTGCCGTAGACGCCGAATTCGCTGCGCAGGCGCACCATCTGGTCCTTGCTGAGGCCCGAGTAGCTGAACATGCCGATCTGGGTGGTGATGAAGCTCATGTCTTCCTTCACGCCGGCGGCCTTGAGGCCGTCGACCAGCTTCTGGCGCATGGCCTTGATGCGCACGCGCATCTCGCCGAGCTCTTTTTCCCAGAGCGTGCGCAGCTCGGGGTTGCCGAGCACCGCGGCCACCACGGCGCCGCCGTGGATCGGGGGGTTGCTGTAGTTGGTGCGGATCGCGATCTTGAGCTGCGAGAGCACGCGGCCAGCTTCTTCCTTGCTCTCGCACAGCACCGACAGCGCGCCGACGCGCTCGCCGTAGAGGCTGAAGCTCTTCGAGAACGAGGTCGAGACGAAGAAGGTCAGGCCGGCCTCGACGAACTTGGCCACGGCGGCGCCGTCTTCCTTCAGGCCATAGCCGAAGCCCTGGTAGGCCATGTCGAGGAAGGGCACCAGGCCCTTGGCCTTGACCGCGGCGACGACCTGGTCCCACTGGGCCGGGGTGATGTCGTAGCCGGTGGGGTTGTGGCAGCAGGCGTGCAGCACCACGACCGTGCCGGCCGGTGCGGCCTGGAGCGCGGCCAGCATGCCATCGAAATCGACGCCGCGCTTGGCCGCGTCGTAATAGGGATAGCTTTCGACCTGGAAGCCGGCCTGGGTGAAGAGCGCGCGGTGGTTTTCCCAGCTCGGGTCGCTGATCAGCACCTTGGCTGCGGGGTTGAGCTTCTTGAGGAAGTCGGCCCCGACCTTCAGGCCGCCAGTGCCGCCGATGGCCTGGATGGTGGCGACGCGGCCCGACTGCACGGGCTCGCTGTCGGGCCCGAAGACCAGGCCCTTGACCGCGTTGTCGTAGGCCGCGATGCCGTCGATCGGCAGGTAGCCGCGGGCCGAAGGCGCCTTCATCATGTCCTGTTCGGCGGCCTGCACGCACTGCAGCAGGGGCAGCTTGCCGTTGTCGTCGTAGTAGACGCCGACGCCGAGGTTGACCTTGTGGGGGTTGGTGTCGGCTGCGTATTGCTCGTTGAGGCCGAGGATCGGGTCGCGCGGTGCCATTTCGACCGCGGTGAACATAGACATGGAAAGGTCCTTTGGGGTGAAAGCTGCGCTGCAACCGGAGGAGGTTTAAGCTTGCCGGTTGCCTTGAATTTTACCGGCCACACGCCACCTGTCGGAAACAGCCATGCCAGAGATCAACGAAGCCGTAGCAGACCTGAAGAAGCTCGACCCGATCGGTCCCGCTCCGCAGGGCGAATTCGTCCGCTTTCCGGACTCGCCGTTCGAGCTGTACCAGCCGTACCCGCCGGCCGGCGACCAGCCGAAGGCGATCGAAGGGCTGGTGCAGGGCGTGCGCGACGGCGAGGTCTTTCAGACGTTGCTGGGCGTCACGGGCTCAGGCAAGACCTTCACGATGGCCAACGTGATCGCACAGCTGGGCCGCCCCGCGATCGTCTTCGCGCCCAACAAGACGCTGGCGGCGCAGCTCTACAGCGAATTCCGCGAGTTCTTCCCGAAGAACGCCGTCGAGTACTTCGTAAGCTACTACGACTACTACCAACCCGAGGCCTACGTGCCGCAGCGCGACCTGTTCATCGAGAAGGACTCGTCGATCAACGAGCACATCGAGCAGATGCGGCTGTCGGCCACCAAGAGCGTGCTGGAGCGGCGCGACACTGTCATCGTGGCCACGGTGAGCGCCATCTACGGCATCGGCACGCCCGAGGACTACACCCAGATGCGCTTCATCATGCGCGTGGGCGACAAGATCGGGCAGCGCGACGTGATCGGCCGGCTGATCCGCATGCAGTACACGCGCAACGAGCAGGATTTTTCGCGTGGCACCTTCCGCGTGCGCGGCGACACGATCGACGTGTTTCCGGCCGAGCACAGCGAGCTCGCGATCCGCATCGAGCTGTTCGACGACGAGATCGAGACGCTGCAGCTGTTCGATCCGCTCACCGGGCGCATCCGCCAGAAGATTCCGCGCTTCACGGTCTATCCGTCGAGCCACTACGTGACCCCGCGCGACAAGGTGCTGGGCGCGGTAGAGACCATCAAGATCGAACTGGCCGAGCGGCTCAAGGAGTTCGTTTCCCAGGGCAAGCTGGTCGAGGCGCAGCGCCTCGAGCAGCGCACCCGGTTCGACCTCGAGATGCTGGCCGAGATCGGCCACTGCAAGGGCATCGAGAACTACACGCGCCATCTCTCGGGCGCCGCGCCGGGCCAGCCGCCGGCCACGCTCACCGACTACCTGCCGAAGGACGCGCTGATGTTCCTCGACGAGAGCCACCAGATGGTCGGGCAGCTCGGCGGCATGTACAACGGCGACCGGGCGCGCAAGACCACGCTGGTCGAGTACGGCTTCCGGCTGCCGAGCGCGCTCGACAACCGGCCGCTGAAGCTCGAGGAATTCGAGGCCCGCGTTCGCCAGTGCGTCTTCGTCTCGGCAACGCCGGCCGACTACGAGAAGCAGCACGCCGGTAACGTGGTCGAGCAGCTGGTGCGGCCCACCGGCCTGATCGACCCCGAGGTGGAGGTGCGCCCGGCCACGCACCAGGTGGACGACGTGCTGGGCGAGATCCGCATCCGGGTCGAGAAGCACGAGCGCGTGCTGATCACCACCCTCACCAAGCGCATGGCCGAGCAGCTGACCGACTACCTGGGCGACAACGGCGTGAAGGTGCGCTACCTGCACAGCGACATCGACACCGTGGAGCGCGTCGAGATCCTGCGCGACCTGCGCCTGGGCACCTTCGACGTGCTGGTGGGCATCAACCTGCTGCGCGAAGGGCTCGACATTCCCGAGGTGTCGCTGGTGGCGATCCTCGACGCCGACAAGGAAGGCTTCCTGCGCGCCGAGCGCTCGCTGATCCAGACCATCGGGCGCGCCGCCCGCAACCTGAACGGCAAGGCCATCCTCTACGCCGACCGGATGACCGAGTCGATGAAGAAGGCCATCGGCGAGACCGAGCGCCGCCGCGCCCGCCAGATCATCCACAACGAGGCCAACGGCATCACGCCGCGCAGCATCAACAAGCAGGTGCGCGACCTGATCGACGGTGTCTACAGCGAGAAGAGCGGCAAGGAAGCGGCCAAGCTCGACCTGGAGCGCGCCAAGGTCGAGGACATGAGCGAGAAGGACATCGCCCGCGAGATCAAGCGGCTCGAGAAGCTCATGATGGAACACGCCCGCAACCTCGAGTTCGAGAAGGCAGCCCGGGTGCGCGACCAGCTCGCGCTGCTGCGGGAGCAGGCATTCGGCGCCGCCGGCGGCGACAACATCGCCGTTCTGCCGGTCTGAGCGCGCGCCCGTCTACTCCGCATCGCGGCCCGATGGGGTTTACCCGAGCAGAACTCGGGGACATCTGCTATACTTGAGTGAAATACTCAACAACAAATAAGAAACTTCGCGATGAAGGTTCGATCCCACTGGCTGGTTCACCAGCGCCAGGGGTCGGGCAGGGCGGAGACGAAGTCACCGCGGTCCAGGGCCAAGGTGTCATTTCAACGGTAAGCACTTGAAGGAGCTTGCGATGCGTCTCACTACCAAAGGCCGTTTTGCGGTCACAGCAATGATCGATCTGGCATTGCGCCAGAACACGGGTCCGGTCACGCTGGCTGCGATCAGCCAGCGGCAGCAGATTTCGTTGTCGTATCTCGAACAGCTGTTCGGCAAACTGCGCCGTCACGAGCTGGTCGAATCGACCCGCGGCCCCGGCGGCGGCTACAGCCTCGGCCGCAAGGCTGCGGATATCACCGTCGCAGACATCATTGTTTCCGTCGATGAACCCATCGATGCCACCCAGTGCGGCGGCAAGGAAAACTGCCTCGGCGAACAGGGCCGCTGCATGACGCACGAACTCTGGGCTTCGCTGAACCAGCGCATGGTCGAGTTCCTCGATTCCGTCACGTTGCAGAAGTTGGTCGACGACCAGATCGCCAAGGGCGTGCAGATCGAGAACAAGCCGGTCGTCAAGCGCGCGATCTCGGCGCAGCCGGTGGTCAAGCCGATTCGCGTGAACGCGCCGAATTCGGTCTTCGCCCTCGGCAACGCCTTCGCGAAGTCCTGAAGGCCCGCGGCGCCTCCGGGCGCTGCGGCTAGAAGTTTTCTTCGACACATCGACACATAACAACCCCACGCCAGCACGAGCCAGCCATGGACGTAACTCCTCATTTCCCGATCTATCTCGACTACGGCGCGACCACGCCGGTCGACCCGCGTGTGGTCGACGCCATGATTCCCTGGTTGCGCGAACACTTCGGCAACCCGGCGTCGCGCAGTCACGCCTGGGGCTGGGAAGCTGAAGAGGCGGTCGAGAAGGCGCGCGGCGAGGTGGCCGCACTGATCGGCGCCGATCCACGCGAGATCGTCTGGACCTCTGGCGCGACCGAGTCGAACAACCTCGCGCTCAAGGGCGCGGCCCAGTTCTACAAGGGCAAGGGCAAGCACCTGATCACGGTGAAGACCGAGCACAAGGCCGTGCTCGACACCATGCGCGAACTCGAACGCCAAGGCTTCGAGGTGACCTACATGGACGTCGAGGAAGACGGCCTGCTCGATCTCGAGAAGTTCAAGGCCGCGATCCGTCCCGACACGATCCTCGCCAGCGTGATGTTCGTGAACAACGAGATCGGCGTGGTCCAGGACATGGTGGCGCTGGGCAATGTATGCCGCGAGAAGGGCGTGATCTTCCATGTCGACGCGGCCCAGGCCACCGGCAAGGTCGAGATCGACATGGCCAAGCTGCCTATCGACCTCATGAGCCTGGCCTCGCACAAGACCTACGGCCCCAAGGGCATCGGCGCGCTGTACGTGCGCCGCAAGCCGCGCGTGCGGCTCGAGGCGCAGATGCACGGCGGCGGCCACGAGCGCGGCATGCGCTCGGGCACCCTGCCGACGCACCAGATCGTGGGCATGGGCGAAGCCTTCCGCATCGCCCGGCTCGAAATGAAGGACGACATCGCCAAGGCGGCACGCCTGCAGAAGCGCCTGCTCGACGGGTTCAAGGATGTCGAGCAGGTGTTCATCAACGGCGATCTCGAGCGCCGCGTGCCGCACAACCTCAACATGAGCTTCAACTATGTCGAGGGCGAGTCGCTGATCATGGGCATCAAGGGCCTGGCGGTGTCGTCGGGCTCGGCCTGCACCTCGGCCAGCCTCGAGCCGAGCTACGTGCTGCGCGCACTCGGCCGCAGCGACGAGCTGGCCCACAGCAGCCTTCGCATGACCATCGGCCGCTTCACGACCGAAGAAGAGATCGACTACGCCATATCGACCATCAAGCACAACGTGGCCAAGCTGCGCGAACTTAGCCCCTTGTGGGAGATGTTCCAGGATGGCGTCGACATCAGCACGATCCAGTGGTCGGCCCACTGAGATTCCCGGATCCAGGCCGCACCAGGCTCCACGATTGAACAAAGTTTGAGAGGTACACCATGGCATATTCTTCCAAGGTCATCGACCACTACGAAAACCCCCGCAACGTCGGCTCGTTCGAAAAGGGCGACGATTCGGTCGGCACCGGGATGGTGGGCGCACCGGCCTGCGGCGACGTGATGAAGCTGCAGATCAAGGTCAACCCCGAAACCGGCGTGATCGAAGACGCCCGCTTCAAGACCTACGGCTGCGGCTCGGCCATCGCCTCGTCTTCGCTCGTGACCGAATGGGTCAAGGGCAAGACGCTCGACGAAGCGGCGGCACTCAAGAACGCGCAGATCGCCGAAGAGCTGGCGCTGCCGCCGGTCAAGATCCACTGCTCGATCCTCGCCGAGGACGCGATCAAGGCCGCCGTGAGCGATTACAAGGCCAAGCACGGCGCAAAGAGCGGCGCTGCCGCCGACGCGGAAGCCGTCCACTGACATGGCCGTCACGCTGACCGACGCTGCTGCGCGACACGTCACCCGCTACCTCGGCAAGCGGGGCAAGGGCGTGGGCGTGCGGCTGGGCGTGAAGACCACCGGGTGCTCGGGCCTGGCCTACAAACTCGAGTACGTGGACGAGCTTTCGCCCGAAGACGTGGTGTTCGAGGACCAGGGCGTGAAGGTGCTGGTCGATCCGAAGAGCCTGGCCTACATCGACGGCACGCAGCTCGACTTCGTGCGCGAAGGCCTCAACGAGGGGTTCAAGTTCAACAACCCGAACGAACGCGACCGCTGCGGCTGCGGAGAGAGCTTTCGCATCTGATGCATCGTCGCTGACCGCGACCAAGGCCGCCACCATGTCATGTGCTGGCGGTTTTTTCTTGCCATGAATCTCAACGACACCGACTTTGAACTGTTCGCCGTACCGGCGACCTTTGCGCAGGACCGCGCCGTGCTCGATGCGCGCTGGAAGGAACTGCAGCGCGAAGCGCACCCCGACCGCTTCGCCGCGCAGGGTGCCGCCGCGCAGCGCGTGGCGATGCAGTGGTCGGTCCGCATCAACGAGGCCTACCAGCGCCTCAAGAACCCGGTGCGGCGCGCGAGCTACCTCTGCGAACTGAACGGTGCTCCGCTCGATGCGGAGAACAACACGGCGATGCCGTCCGACTTCCTGATGCAGCAGATGGAATGGCGCGAGGCGCTCGAAGACGCCCGCGACGTCGCCGCGGTCGAGCGGCTGCAGGCCGAGGTCGAGACCGGCCGTGCCCGCGTGCTCTCGTCGCTCGACTGGCTGCTCGACGAGAAGGGCGACCACCCCGCCGCCGCGCAGCAGGTGAGAGCCCTCATGTTCATTGAGCGCTTCTCGCACGACGTCGAGGCCAGGATCGATCAATTGGGACAATAGGCGCTGAACGTTATGGCTCTTCTCCAGATTTCCGAACCGGGCCAGGCGCCCGATCCTCATCAGCGCCGCATCGCCGTAGGCATCGACCTCGGCACCACGCACTCGCTGGTGGCCGCAGTGCGCAACGGCGTGGCCGAGTGCCTGCCCGACGACCAGGGCCGCGTGCTGCTGCCGTCGGTGGTGCGCTACCTCGAAGGCGACCGTCGCCAGATCGGCTTCGATGCCGCGGCGGCGCGCGGCGAAGACCCGGGCAACACCATCACCTCCGTCAAGCGGCTCATGGGCCGGGGCCTGGCCGACATCACGAACCGCGAATCGATGTCGTACCGGATCGCCGGCGAGGATGGCGGCATGGTGAAGGTGCAGACACTCGCTGGCGAGAAGTCGCCGGTGGAGATCAGCGCCGAGATCCTCGCGACGCTGCGCTACCGTGCCGAGGACACCTTCAACGACGATCTCTACGGCGCGGTCATCACCGTGCCCGCCTACTTCGACGAGGGCCAGCGCCAGGCCACGAAGGATGCCGCGCAACTCGCCGGCCTCAACGTGCTGCGCTTGATCAGCGAACCCACGGCCGCGGCCATTGCCTATGGCCTCGACAATGCGAGCGAAGGCGTCTATGCGGTCTACGACCTCGGTGGCGGCACCTTCGACATCTCGATCCTGCGGCTCACGCAGGGCGTGTTCGAGGTGATCGCCACGGGCGGCGATTCGGCCCTCGGCGGCGACGACTACGACCATGCGCTCGCGGACTTGGTGCTTGCGCAGACCGGCGCGCGCACCGCGAGCGACACCGACAGGGCCGCGATGCTCGTGGCGGCGCGCGCCGCGAAGGAGGCGCTGACCGAGGCGGCAACGACGGCCTTCCGCGCCGAACTGGCTGGCGGCGCGGTGGCATTCGACCTGTCGCGCGAGCAATTCGATGCGGCGACCCGTCCGCTCACCGACCGAACCATTGCCGCGGTGCGCAAGGCGCTGCGCGACGCGAAGCTCAAGCCGCAGGAATTGCAGGGCATCGTGCTCGTCGGCGGCTCCACGCGCATGCCGCAGGTGCGCCGCGCCGTCGCCGACTTCTTCGGCCGCGCACCGCTCGTCAACCTGAACCCCGATGAGGTCGTGGCGCTCGGCGCCGCGATCCAGGCCAACCAGTTGGCGGGCAACGGCGGCGCCGACGACCTGCTGCTGCTCGACGTCATCCCGTTGTCGCTCGGCATCGAGACCATGGGCGGCCTTGTCGAACGCATCGTGCCGCGCAACCAGACCATCCCGACCGCGATGGCGCAGGACTTCACGACCTACCAGGACGGCCAGACGGCGCTCGCGCTGCACGTGGTGCAGGGCGAACGCGATCTGGTGGCCGATTGCCGCAGCCTGGCTCGCTTCACGTTGCGCGGCATCCCGCCGATGGCGGCGGGCGCGGCGCGCATCCGCGTGACCTTCACGGTCGACGCCGACGGCCTGCTCAGTGTGAGCGCGAAGGAGCAGGCCAGCGGCGTCGAGGCCAGCGTCACCGTCAAGCCGTCGTACGGCCTCTCGGACGATCAGATCGCCAACATGCTGCAGGAGAGCTTCAGCACCGCGCAGCAGGACATGCAGGCGCGCGCGCTGGTCGAGGCACGCGTGGATGCCGAACGCATGCTGCTCGCGACCCGGAGCGCGCTCGACGCCGACGGCGACCTGCTGGCCGCGGATGAGCGCGCCGTGATCGAGGCTTCAATGGACCGGTTGCGCGAAGCGGCAGCCAGCAGCAGCGACGCCGCGGCCATCGAAAGCGCGACCAAGGCGCTGGCGCACGACACCGAGGCCTTCGCCGCACAACGCATGAACGCGGGCATTGCGCGTGCGCTGTCGGGCCGCAAGGTCGAATCTCTCTAAGAACAACATGCCCATCATCAAGATATTTCCGCATCCAGAGTACTGCCCCGAGGGTGCAGAAATCACGGCACCCGCAGGCACCTCGATCTGCGAGGCGCTGCTCGACAACCACATCGACATCGAGCATGCGTGCGAGATGAGCTGCGCCTGCACCACCTGCCATGTCATCGTGCGGCAGGGCTTCAATTCGCTCAACGAGGCCGAGGAGGGCGAGGAAGACCTGCTCGACCGCGCGTGGGGCCTGGAGCCACAATCGCGGCTCAGCTGCCAGGCCATCCTGGCGCGTGAAGATGTCACGATCGAGATCCCCAAGTATTCGATCAACCACGCCAAGGAAAACCATTGATGAGCCACGCATGACGCGCCAGATCGTCCTCGACACCGAAACCACCGGCCTTTCCGCCGAGAACGGCGACCGCATCATCGAGCTCGGCTGCGTCGAGCTGTTTGCGCGCAAGCTCACCGGCAACGACCTGCACATCTACTTCAATCCCGGGCGCGAAAGCCACGAGGATGCGCTCAAGGTGCACGGCCTGACGACCGACTTCCTGCGCGACAAGCCGAAGTTCGCCATGCTCGCGAACGACGTCGTAGAGTACCTGCGTGGCGCCGAGCTGATCATCCACAACGCGGCCTTCGACGTCGGCTTCCTCAACAAGGAGTTCGAGCTCGCGGGCCTGCCGCCGCTGCAGAGCTTCGTGGGCGAGGTGACCGATACGCTCGCGATGGCGAAGCAGGTCTATCCGGGCAAGCGCAATTCGCTCGACGCGCTGTGCGACCGCTTCGGCGTCGACCGCTCGAACCGCACCTTCCACGGCGCCAAGCTCGATGCCCAGCTGCTCGCCGACGTGTACATCAACCTGACGCGCGGGCAGGACGCATTGCTCATCGACGTCGGCTCGAATGAGCCGGCCCAGGGTACGACCGTGGTGGCCATCGACCTGAGCCAGTTCGAGCTGCCGGTCATCATGGCCGGGGAGCAGGAGCTCGCTGCGCACGAGGCGCTGTTGTCCCAGCTCGACAAATCCAGCAACGGACGCACGCTGTTTCGCCAGATTGACGAAAATCCTGTGGCATAATCGAAGGCTTCGCACAGCGCGATTCATGCCGGGGCAGCGGAAGGCAGCCAAGGCTGAAAGGGCGGTTAGCTCAGGGGTAGAGCACAGCATTCACACTGCTGGGGTCGGAGGTTCGAAGCCTCCACCGCCCACCAAGATTTTGCAGAAAGCGACCAGGAACACCGGGTCGCTTTTTTTGCGTCCGCCTCAGTCTCGTACGACATGACCCGACGCAGATCGCCGGTGCGGGCCGGCCGACACGCCTCGTGTTGAAGCCTAAAAAGGCAAGACACACGAAAGCAAACACCATGGCAACCCACCCCGATCTTCCGCCAGACCTGCCCGTGGAGCCCGACGAGGGCCCCAGCATTCCGCCCGGCGACAACCCCACCGAACCCGAGCCGGCGCCGTCCTGACGGCGCGCGGCGCGCGTCGCGCGTCGTCCATGCCGCGATAAGCTCGCGGCATGGACGAACTCGATTGCGCTGTTATCGGCGCCGGTGTGGTGGGCCTGGCCGTGGCGCGCGCGTTGGCGCTCGCAGGCAGGGAGGTGGTGGTGCTCGAATCGGAAGGTGCGATCGGCACCGGCACCAGTTCGCGCAACAGCGAGGTGATTCACGCGGGCATCTACTACCCGCAAGGCTCGCTCAAGGCGCGCCTTTGCGTGGAAGGGCGCGAGGTGCTCTATGCCTACGCCGTCGAGCGGGGCGTGCCGCACCGGCGCTGCGGCAAGCTCATCGTGGCGACCTCGCTCGAGCAGGTCGGACAGCTCGAAACGATCCGCGCCAAGGCCGCCGCCAATGGTGTCGACGACCTGCAGATGATCTCCGCGCAGCAGGCTGCTGAGATGGAGCCGCAACTGCATTGCCTTGCGGCGCTGCATTCCCCGAGCACCGGTATCGTCGACAGCCATGCGCTGATGCTGAGCCTGCTCGGCGACCTCGAGAATGCCGGCGGCATGCTGGCGCTCAAATCGCCCGTGGCGCGCGCGGAATGCGGCCCGGAAGGCATCGTGCTGGTGGCGCAGGACGGCACGGCCTTGCGCTGCAACACCGTTGTCAACGCCGCCGGCCTCGGCGCCCCCGCACTTGCACGGCGTTTCGAAGGCCTGCCGGCGGCGGCGGTGCCCCGGGCCTATTTTGCGAAGGGCAGCTATTTCACGCTGTCCGGCCGGACGCCGTTCGGGCGCCTGATCTACCCGGTGCCGGAGCCCGGCGGGCTGGGCGTGCACCTGACGATCGACCTGGGTGGCCAGGCCAAGTTCGGTCCCGACGTGCAGTGGGTCGATGCGGCGGACGATCTCGTGGTGGACGCGGCGCGCGGCGAGGGCTTCTATGCGGAGGTGCGCAAGTACTGGCCTGCGCTGCCCGACGGGGCCCTGATTCCCGGCTACGCGGGCATGCGCCCGAAGATTTCGGGCCCGCACGAGCCCGCCAGCGATTTCGTGATCGACGGGCCTGCGAGGCACGGCGTGCCCGGACTGGTCAACCTGTTCGGCATCGAATCGCCGGGGCTCACGAGCAGCCTGGCCATCGGACGCCACGTGGCGCAAATGCTCGCTCATGCGTAACCAAAATGTGACTAGACGCCCACCACGTGCAGGAGTCGACAACTTCGTGATTTATTAGGGGCTTTTGTGCCTGTAACATGACGGCACGCCATTTCGCTGGCGTGAGCCGCCGGCGCGTTGCCGGTGTCATCACGGAGGACAGATTCCAATGAGTGCATCCAACAACATCGAAGCCGCAGCCGAAGACATCGCGAGCGACATCCGCGGGGTCCTGGCCAGCAAGGACCTGGATTCGGTTCCCCACATCAAGGCGCTGCGCCAGCGCATCGACTCGAAGCTCGCGATCGCACGCGAACTCGCGGCCGAAAAAAGCAAGCTCGCCGCGAAGAAAGCGCGCGATGCCGCCACGTCGGCCAATGCCTATGCGCACGATGAACCGTGGCAGATTGCCGGCGCCGCGCTTGCCGTCGGCCTGCTGGTGGGTCTGCTGCTTGGCCGCCGCTGACGCATGAAGCTGTTGTCCCTCTTCGGACTCGATGCCCGTCTGCGGCGCTTGCGGATTGCCGCTGCCGAAGGTGCGCTGGCCGCCGAGGACCGCATGCAGCTCTTGCGCATGGGGTGGGAGGACGAGAAGCGGCGCCTCAAGGTCGCGCTCGTGCTCGTGGTCGCAGTGGGCGGCCTGACCACGGTGGCCGTGGCGCTGCTGTCGATGGCCGTGGTGGTGCATTTCTGGGACACGCCGCATCGCATTGCGGCAGCCTGGTGGGTGGCCGCGGTCTGGGGCTTGCTCTGGCTGGCGGCTGCGTTGGGCCTGCTCTCGTCGCTGCGCGGCGCCTCGAACAGCTTCGAGCCGGCACGCCGTGAACTCGAACGCGACTGGGCCTGGGCCCAGGAGAGTTTCGGCTTCGGCAAGGACTCCGACCCGGAAGGTGAGGAACCGACGCCAAGGCGGCCTGCCACGCGCGAGGAACTGCTTGCGCGCATTGCGCATCAGCGCGAGCGCATTGCCACGGTTCAGGCTCCGCGTACCGATGCCTCCGCCACTGCGGCGGCTTCGGCCAAAGCCCCGCCGGCCAACGAATCGGCGGCAGATGCGGCGCTGCGGATTGCGCGGGAGCATCCCGTCGCCGTGGGTGCGGCTGCAGCCGTGGCGATGGTGGTGATCCGTCCCAAGCGCCTGCTGCGCCTGACGGCGTTTCTGGCGCCCATCCTCTGGCGCATGCGCTGAGAAAGACGGCTCAGGCGGCGCTGCGACCTTGCAGCAACGCCTGGGCTGCTTCTCGCACGAGCCCGGGGCCACGGTAGATGAGGCCGGTGTAGATCTGCACCACGTCGGCACCCGCGGCCACCTTGGCCTTGGCATCGGCCGCGCTCAGGACGCCGCCCACGCCGATGATCGGAAAACCCGAACCCAGTGCCGCGCGCAGTTGCGCGACCACGCGGTTGCTGCCTTCGCGCACCGGCGCCCCCGAGAGCCCACCTGCCTCCTCTGCATGCCGCAGCCCGGCGACCGCATCACGCGCCAGCGTGGTGTTGGTGGCAATCACGCCGTCCATGGCGTGGCGCCGCAGCGTGGCGGCAATCACGGCGACCTGCGGCGCGTCGAGATCGGGCGCGATCTTGACGAACAGCGGGACGCGCCGGCCTGTCTGCACAGCGAGCGCCTCGCGACGCTCGGCGATCGCGCCGAGCAGGGCATCGAGCGCCTCGTCGCTCTGCAGCGAGCGCAGGTTCGCCGTGTTGGGGCTCGAGATGTTGATCGTCACGTAGTCGGCATGCGCGTACACGCCGTCGAGACAGGCGAGGTAGTCGTCGACCGCGCGTTCGATCGGGGTGCTGGCGTTCTTGCCGATGTTCAGGCCGAGCAGCATCGGTGCGGCCCCGTTGCGCACTGCCTGCCGGAAGCGCGACTTCTGCACGTTGGCCAGAAAGGCCGCCAGCCCTCCGTTGTTGAAGCCGAGCCGGTTGATCAGCGCGTCGCGCTCCGGCAGGCGAAACATGCGCGGCTTCGGATTGCCTGGCTGCGCCTTGGGCGTGACCGTGCCGACCTCGACGAAGCCGAAGCCCATGGCGGCGAAGGCGTCGATGCAGCGGGCGTTCTTGTCGAGCCCTGCCGCCAGACCCACGCGGTTGGGAAACCGGAGTCCGGCCAGCGTGACGGGGTCTTCGACGCGAGGTGCAGCGTAGGCGCAGGCGAGCGGCGTGTTCTGGGTGCGGGCCAGCGCGTCGAGCGTGAGTTCGTGGGCATGCTCCGGGTCGAGACCGAACAGGAAGGGCCGGGCCAGGCCGTAGAGAGAGGAAGGTAGCAGGGGCATCGGATAATTCTCGACTTCAATGAGCCAAGGATTCTCCGCGATGACCGCACCCACTTCTTCCGCTGCTCCCGGCGGCGCTATCTCCCAGGACGAACTCAAGGCCCAGGTTGGCCGCGCCGCGCTCGCCTACGTGGCCAAGGGCGAGATCGTCGGCGTGGGCACCGGCTCGACGGTGAACAAGTTCATCGACGCGCTGGCCACGATCAAGGACCAGATCAAGGGCGCGGTGTCGAGCTCGGTCGCGTCCACGGAGCGGCTGCGCGCGCTGGGCATTCCGGTGTTCGACAGCAACGAGGTCGACGAACTCGGCGTCTACATCGACGGTGCCGACGAGATCGACCACCGCGGCTTCATGGTGAAGGGCGGCGGTGCGGCGCTCACGCGCGAGAAGATCGTTGCTGCGCAGTCGCGGCGCTTCGTCTGCATTGCCGATGAGTCCAAGCTCGTGACCACGCTCGGCGCCTTTCCGCTGCCCGTGGAGGTGATCCCGATGGCGGCGCGGCGCGTGATGCGCCAGTTCGAGGCCATGGGCGGCGTTGCGCAGGTGCGCGAGAAGGACGGCCTGCCGCTGGTGACGGACAACGGCCAGCACATCGTCGATGTGACGGGCCTTCAGATCAGCGATCCGCTCGCCTTCGAATCGGAAGTGAGCCAGTGGCCCGGCGTGGTCACGGTGGGCGTGTTCGCGCACCAGAGGGCCCATGTCTGCCTGCTCGGCACGCCTGTGGGCGTTCGGACGCTGCAGTTCGACTGAGGAGCCGCGCTGCGCGAGCGCGGCGCTCGCTCAGAACTTGATGCCCGCGGGATTGCTGGGCGTCGGCCCGCTCGGTGGCGGTGCGGGCGGCTGCGGGGCCGGGGCAGGCTGCTCCTGCGCCACAGGGGCAGGCGCCGTGCCGGGCGCGGGCTGCTGCGCGACCAGCGGCCGCGCAGCGGGCTGGCGGTAGCCGGCGGGCAGGCTGTTGCTCTTCGGGTAGCCCGCGGCATCGAGGTATTGCGACCATTCGGCGTCGGAGAAGCCCTTGAGCTGCTGCGAACCGATGGTCAGCAGCGGCAGCGAGGCCTGGTTGCTGAGGCGCTGCAGTGCCTCGACGTCCTGGCGCGATTTCACGGTCCGTTCCTCGAACGGAACGCCGCGCGTGATGAGCAGCGAACGGGCGGCGCCGCAGGGCTCGCATTCCTCGCCGCTGTACAGCGTGACTGGATAGCGCTGCGCCACCTGCCTCAGTTCATAGGGCAGGCCCGCGCTGGCCGCGGACGCGCTGGCGGCCTGCGGCGCGGCGGCGGGCGCCGTGCTCGCAGTTGGCGCGCGGTCCGAAAAGCTGACCTTGCCGTCCTTGTCCACGTTGCGGTAGATCGGCTGGGCCATGGCGCCGGCAGCGGCCAGCAGCACCACCAGGGTGAGGCCGGACAGGCGCGGCAAGGCGGTTTTCGAGTGAGTCGAATGCATCGCCCGAGTATCTCAAGCTTCAGCCGCGCATCAAGCGGGTTCGGCCTGCGCCATGCCCTGGTGTCGCAGCAGCGCGTCGAGCTGGGGCTCGCGGCCGCGGAAGGCCTTGAACGAATCCATAGCGCTTCGGCTGCCGCCTGCCTCAAGGATCGCCTGGCGGTAGCGGCGTCCGGTCTCGATGTCGGGCTGGCCATCGGCGCCCATGGTCTCTTCGAAGGCGGCATACGCGTCGGCGCTCAGCACCTCGGCCCACTTGTAGCTGTAGTAGCCGGCCGCATAGCCGCCCGAGAAGATGTGGCTGAAGGTGTTGGGCGTGCGGCTGAACGCAGGCGAGGGCATGACCGCCACTTCGCGGCGCACTTCGGCAAGCAGCGCGAGCACGCCGTCGGCCGCTGCGGCGCCAGCCTGGTATTCGGTGTGCAGCAGCATGTCGAACAGCGAGAACTCGATCTGGCGCAGCGTCTGCAGCCCGCTCTGGAAGTTCTTGGCCGCGGTCATCTTGTCGAACAGTGCGCGCGGCAGCGGCTCGCCGGTGTCGACGTGGGCCGTCATGTGTTTGAGCACGTCCCACTCCCAGCAGAAGTTCTCCATGAACTGGCTCGGCAGTTCGACGGCATCCCACTCGACGCCGCTGATGCCCGAGACGTCGCGCTCGTTCACCTGGGTCAGCATGTGGTGTAGGCCATGGCCGAATTCATGGAAGAGGGTGGTCACGTCGTCGTGCGTGAGCAGCGGCGGCTTGCCGTCGACGCCGCTCGCGAAGTTGCACACGAGTTGCGCCACCGGCGTCTGCAATTCGCCGCCGTCGGGGCGCAGCCAGCGCGCGCGCACGTCGTCCATCCAGGCGCCGCCGCGCTTGGCAGCGCGTGCCGAGGGGTCGAGATAGAACTGCCCGACCTTCTGCGCGCCTTGGGGTGTCTGCCGCTCGATGCGGTAGAACTCGACGCTCGGGTGCCAGGTGGGCGCACTGTCGCGGCGGATCGTCACTTCGAACAGCGTCTCGACGATCTTGAAAAGGCCGGCCATCACCTTCGGCGCCGGGAAGTACTGCTTGACCTCCTGCTCGCTGAAGGCATAGCGCGCTTCCTTGAGCTTCTCGCCGACAAAGGTCCAGTCCCAGGGCTGCGGATCGGCGATGCCGAGCTGTTCCGACGCGAAGACACGCAGGTCGGCCAGGTCGCGCTCGCCATAGGGCTTGGCCTTGGCCGCCAGGTCGCGCAGGAACTTGATGACCTGCTCCGGCGAATCGGCCATTTTCGGCACGACCGAGAGCTCGCCGAAATTCTCGTAGCCCAGGAGCTTCGCCTCTTCTTCGCGAAGCGCGAGGATTTCGTTGATCAGCGTGGTGTTGTCGAAGGCCGGGTCGCCGAGTTCGCTGGCGCGCGTGACATAGGCGCGGTAGAGCGTCTCTCGCAGCGCGCTGCTCTTGGCGAATTGCATCACCGGCAGGTAGCAGGGCATCTTGAGCGTAAGCTTGTAGCCGTCCTTGCCTTCGGACTCGGCGGCCGCACGGGCGGCGCTTACCACGTCTTCGGGTACGCCTTCGAGCTCGCCGAACGACGCGTAGTAAGAAAACGCATCCGTCGCGTCGAGCGCGTTCTCGCTGAACTTCTGACTCAGCTCGGCCTGGCGCTCCTGGATCTCGGCGAAGCGCTTCTTGGCCTCACCCTGCAGCTCGGCGCCGCCGAGCACGAAGTTGCGCACCGCGTTGCGATGGGCCTGGCGCTGCTCGGGGTTCAGCGTCGCAGGGTCGATCGCTTTGTACTTTGCGTAGAGGCGCTCGTCGGAACCCAGGCGGGTCCAGAACGCGGTCACGCGTGGCATCGCCTCGTTGTAGGCGGCGCGCAGTTCGGGCGTGTCGGCCACGGCATTGAGGTGGCCCACGGCGCCCCAGGCGCGGCTGAAGCGTTCCGACGCGACATCGAGCACCTTCGAGATGGCGTTCCAGTCGGCCGGGAAATCGGCGGCGGTCACTGTCTGCAGTGCGTTTTCGGCATCGGCCAGCAAGGTGTCGATGGCGGGCGCGACATGCTCGGGGCGGATGCGGTCGAACAGTGGCAGGTCGGTGAAGTCGAGAAGCGGATTCGTCATGTCGTCCTTACTTGGCGGCGCGTTCGGCGGCTTCAAGGGTGTTCGCAAGCAGCATGGCGCGCGTCATCGGGCCTACGCCGCCGGGCACGGGCGTGATCCAGCCGGCCACATCCTTCACGCCGTCGAAATCGACGTCGCCGGCGAGCTTGCCGTCTTCCTTTCGGTTCATGCCCACGTCGATCACGACGGCTCCGGGCTTCACCATGTCGGCGGTCAGCAGGTTGCGCTTGCCCACGGCCGCGACGATCACATCGGCCTGCCGCGTGATGGCGCCGAGGTCTTGCGTGGCGCTGTGGCAGATGGTCACGGTGGCGCTCTTCGCGAGCAGCATCATGGCCATCGGCTTGCCGACGATGTTGCTGCGGCCGATCACCACCGCATGCTTGCCGCGCAGGTCGCAGCCGATCGATTCGAGCATCTTCATGCAGCCGTACGGCGTGCAGGGCCAGAAGCCCGGCGCACCGGTCATCAGCGCACCGGCGCTCGCGACGTGGAAGCCGTCGACGTCCTTGGCGGGCGAGATCGTCTCGATGACTTTCTGGCTGTCCATGTGCTTCGGAAGCGGCAGCTGCACAAGGATGCCGTGCACCTTCGGGTCGTCGTTGAGGGCGCGGATGCGCGCCAGCAGGTCGGCTTCGCTGAGGTCGGCGGGGTAGGTCTCGAGCGTGGCCGCGAGGCCGGTCTGCATGCTGTCGTTGACCTTGTGCTTGGTGTAGACCTGGCTCGCAGGGTCTTCGCCCACGAGAATGATGGACAGGGCCGGGTTCACGCCCCGGGCCTTGAGCGCGGCAGTACGGTCGGCGACTTCGGCGCGAATGGTTTGGGCGAGGGCGTTGCCGTCGATCAGCTGGGCGGTCATCGGTTTCGATTTTCCAATTAAAAACGCCCGCTTGCGCAGGCGTGGGGGTCGTTCGTCGCTATCGCGCGAATAGTTCTACGCTTTGGCCGCAGGGGCCGCCTGACCGAGCGCGATCTTGAGCAGATCGGCCACGGTATTGGCGTTGAGCTTTTCCATGATGTTGGCGCGGTGCGCCTCGACGGTCTTGATGCTGATGCCCAGGTCGTCGGCGATCTGCTTGTTGAGCCGGCCCGCGACGATGCGCTCGAGCACCTGCGCCTCGCGGCCGGTGAGCTTGGACAGCAGCGCGTCGCGGCTGGCCGACTGCTGGTGCTGCGTGAAGGCGCCGCGCGCATGCTCGAGCATGCGCTCGACGAGCCCGACGAGCTCTTCGTCGTTGAAGGGCTTCTGGATGAAATCCATCGCGCCCTTCTTCATGCTGTCGACCGCCATCGGCACGTCGCCGTGGCCGGTGATGACCACGATCGGCAGTGGCGAGCGGCGCTCGATCAGCCGGTCTTGCAGCTCGAGGCCCGTCATGCCCGCCATGCGGATGTCGACGATCAGGCAGGCGACTTCACGCGGGTCGTAGCGCGAAAGGAAGGATTCGGCGGAATCGAAACACCGCACTCTGTAGTCCTTGCCTTCGAGAAGCCATTGCAGCGAATCTCGCACGGCCTCGTCGTCGTCGACGACATAGACAGTGCCCTTCTTCGGAATCAAACTCATGCAGGTACCTTTGTCTCGTCGCTTGCTACCGAACTGGTAGCGTCCAACACCGGAATCCAGAAGGAAAAACGGCATCCGATCACATCCGGGCCATTGTAGATGTTCTCCGCCTGCATCCGGCCGCGGTGCGACTCGACGATGGTTCGGCAGAGATTCAGCCCGATGCCCATGCCCTCGGGCTTGGTGGAGAAGAAGGCCTCGTAGAGCCGTTCCATCACCTCGGGCGCGAGGCCCTTGCCCGTGTCCTGCACCGAGAACTCGATCGCATTCTGGCCTTCGATCATCTTGGGCAGCACGCGCAGTTCGACGCTGCGCCGCGCGAGCGGACGCTCGGCGATGTCGATCGACTCGGCCGCGTTCTTCAGCAGATTGACCAGCACCTGCTCGATCAGGATCGGGTCCACCTGCACCACCGGCAGCCGCGCGGCCACATAGTGGTTAAGCCGCACGTTGCGCCGCCGGAGCTCGATGCCCGCAAGCTCGACCGCTTCGCCGACCATGGTGGACACGTCGGAGGGTGTGCGGTTGGGTTCGCTGCGCTTCACGAAGGAGCGGATGCGCTGGATGATCTGGCCGGCACGCTGCGCCTGCTTGGAGGTCTTCTCCAGTGCCGCGAGCAGCGCCTCGGTGTCGATCGCCTGTCCCTTGATCCGCGACATCATGCCGTTGCAGTAGTTGGTGATGGCCGTGAGCGGCTGGTTGAGCTCGTGCGCCACGCTCGACGCCATTTCGCCCATCGTGATCAGCCGGCTCGCGGCCTGCGCGCGGTCGGCCTGCGCCGCGGCCTGCTCCTCGGCATCGCGCCGCGGCGTGATGTCGGTGGCGATCACCAGCTGGGCCAGCCGGCCGTCGACCCAGGTCAGGTAACGCGAGCGCACTTCGAGCCACTTGCCCAGGTGCGGCACGAAGATCTCGTTGTTGGCGGTCTGTGCCGCGGTCAGCGTGTCGATCGGCAGGCCGGCGTAGGGGTCGACGTCGTCGAGGCCCTCGTCGTGCGCATTCGATGCCGGCACGCCGGCCTGCGCCACCATGCCGAGATGGCCCACGGTGTCGGAACCGAACCAGAGGCGGTACAGCTTGTTGGCGAACAGCAGCTCCTCGCTGCCGATCGGCGCGACCGAGACCGCGGCATCGAGCGCCTCCAGCACCGTGGTGAAGCGCTCGTACGAGGCCGAGAGCTGCTCGCGGATGCGGGTCGGCTCGGTGATGTCGGTCATCGAGGTCATCCAGCCCGTCTGGTGGCCGCGCGCGTCGATCAGCGGCGACACGTAGAGCCGCGCATTGAACACGCTGCCGTTCTTGCGCTTCACGCGCACCTGGAAGCCGCCGGGCAGCGCGCGGCCGTGCAGCTCTTCCTCGAGCCGTTCGTTCATCACCTCGCGGTCCGATTCGAGCCAGTAAGGGAAGGGGGGCGACTGGCCGACCAGTTCGGCTTCGCTCCAGCCCGTCATCGCGCAGAAGGCGGCATTCACGTACGTGATGCGCCCCTGCAGGTCGAGCACCCGCATGCCGGTGAGCATCGAGTTCTCCATGGCACGGCGGAAATTGGTTTCGGCGACCAGCCGCTGCTGCGCCTGCTGGCGCCTGCGGGTGTGGCGCCAGGTGCCGATCAGCATCCAGCTCGTCAGCACGCTGAGTGCGCAGACCAGCCAGAACAGGCCATTGCCGACCACCCCCTGTGACGTACGGTAGGCCTGGGCCCGCAGCACCAGCGCATTGCCCACGGGCGACACCGGCACTTCATATTCGTTGGTTCGCTCGGGCCATGGCAGCAGCCGCGTGCCGCCTTCGCGCAGGTTCGCTGTGTTGCCGGCCAGCACGCTGCCCTTGGAGTCGAGCAGCGACACCGCATAGCGCGCCTGCACCTCCGACGGCATGCCGTAGCGCAGCAGGCCGTCGACCGAGAATTCGCCGAGCACCACGCCCGCGAAGAGGCCCTGGTCGAACAGCGGGATGTGCAACTGCAGCATCGCTGTCGGATCGCCGCCGGCCACGGGCTGCGAGAACACCGGCTGCCGCAGTTCGCGGGCAAGCGCGTAGTTGCTCTCGATCTCGCCCGGGCGCAGCACGTCGCCGATCAGGTGCTGCTGCGCGGGGTGGACGCTGGGTGCCGAATAGCCGGCCTTGAAGCGGCGCCGGTCGTCGATCCAGGCCACGGATTGCAACTCGGGAAACTGGCTCACCAGCGACTCGGCGCGGCTCGCGAATTCGACCGGATCGATCTCGCGGTTGGAGGCGTCGCGCGCCAGGCGCATCAGTTGTTCCTGCCGCTCGAGCAGGCGCAGGCGCATGCGCTGCTGGGCGTACTCGACGTCGCGCCGCACCGACTCCTGCTCGCGCTCGATTTCTTCGGTGCGCAGATACCAGAACGCCGACACGATCGCCGCCAGGAACAACAGCACCGCCGCGATCGGCGCGAGCATGGCGACCGAGTCCTGCAGCACTGGTGTCTGGCGCCGCCACCAGCGCCGCCACCAGGACAGGATCGGCACGTTCGCGGCGCTGCGGGCGGCCGCGAGCGGAGAGGAAAAGGGCATCTTCCGAGTTTAGGTGTACAGGGCGCGGAAAAGATTCGGTGACATTGATTTCGACGCCGACGATCAGGCCAAGTTCGTTGATGAAATATCACATTAAGAAATCATCATGCGCCATTTGAAATCTAAGTATTTCTATGCGAAACTCCGCCGCGTTCGGCGCCCCAGCGCACTAAATTACAGCCACAGCCCTTATAGGAGAGACAAGCATGTCGGCAAATCCCGAGAACCTGTTCGGTTCGGCCGCGAACGACGCGGACGCCCAGGAAACCCGTGAATGGATGGATGCCCTGTCCTCCGTGATTCAGAGCGAGGGGCCCGAGCGGGCGCACTTCCTGCTGGAACAGCTGCTGGAGCATGCGCGTCAGCACAGCATCGACAAGCCGTTCTCGGCCAACACTGCCTACGTCAACACGCTCGAACCCGACCAGGAAGAGCGCTGCCCCGGCAACCTCGAGATCGAGGAGCGCCTGCGCGCCTACATGCGCTGGAATGCCATGGCGATGGTGGTCAAGGCCAACCGCCACCATCCGGCCGAAGGCGGCGACCTCGGCGGCCACATCGGCTCCTTCGCCTCGCTGGCCAACATGTTCGGTGCCGGCTTCAACCATTTCTGGCACGCCGAGAGCGAGAACCACGGCGGCGACTGTCTCTATATCCAGGGCCACGTGTCGCCCGGCATCTATGCGCGCGCCTACCTCGAAGGCCGCCTGACCGAGGAGCAACTGCTCAACTTCCGCCAGGAAGTCGACGGCAACGGCCTGTCTAGCTATCCGCATCCGAAGCTGATGCCCGAGTTCTGGCAGTTCCCCACCGTGTCGATGGGCCTCGGCCCGCTGATGGCGATCTACCAGGCGCGCTTCCTCAAGTACCTGCACGCGCGCGGCATCGCCAATACCGAGAACCGCAAGGTCTGGGTGTTCTGCGGCGACGGCGAGATGGACGAGGTCGAGTCGATGGGGGCCATCGGCCTGGCGGCGCGCGAGAAGCTCGACAACCTTATCTTCGTGATCAACTGCAACCTGCAGCGCCTGGACGGCCCGGTGCGCGGCAACGGCAAGATCATCCAGGAGCTGGAAGGCGAATTCCGCGGTTCGGGCTGGAACGTCCTCAAGCTGATCTGGGGCAGCGGCTGGGATCCGCTGATCGCGCGCGACAAGGAGGGTGCCTTGCGCAAGATCATGATGGAGACCAACGACGGTGACTACCAGGCCTTCAAGGCCAACGACGGCGCCTACGTTCGCAAGCACTTCTTCGGCCGCGATCCGCGCACGCTCGAGATGGTCTCGAAGATGAGCGACGACGACATCTGGCAGTTGCGCCGCGGCGGCCACGATTCGCAGAAGGTCTATGCCGCGTTCGACGCCGCCGTGAAGCACAAGGGTCAGCCGACGGTGCTGCTGATCAAGACGGTCAAGGGCTTCGGCATGGGCAAGATCGGCGAGGGCAAGAACAACGTCCACCAGACCAAGAAGCTCAGCGACGAGGACATCATGGCCTTCCGCGACCGCTTCAACATCCCGATCCCGGACAGTCAGATTGCCGACCTGCCGTTCTACAAGCCGGCCGACGACACGCCCGAGATGAAGTACCTGCACGAGCGCCGCAAGGCCCTCGGCGGCTACCTGCCCCACCGCCGCACCAAGGCGGAAGAGAGCTTCACGGTGCCTTCGCTCGAGACCTTCAAGTCGGTGATCGAGCCGACGGCCGAAGGCCGGGAGATCTCGACCACGCAGGCCTATGTGCGCTTTCTCACGCAGCTGCTGCGCGACAAGGCGCTCGGCCCGCGCGTGGTGCCGATCCTGGTCGACGAGGCGCGCACCTTCGGCATGGAGGGGTTGTTCCGCCAGATCGGCATCTACAACCCCGCAGGCCAGCAGTACACCCCGGTCGACAAGGACCAGGTCATGTACTACAAGGAAGACAAGGCCGGCCAGATCCTGCAGGAGGGCATCAACGAAGCCGGCGGCATGTCGAGCTGGATCGCGGCGGCCACCTCGTACAGCACCAACAACCGCATCATGGTGCCGTTCTACGTGTATTACTCGATGTTCGGCTTCCAGCGCGTCGGCGACCTGGCCTGGGCGGCGGGCGACATGCAGGCGCGCGGCTTCCTGCTCGGCGGCACCTCGGGGCGCACCACGCTGAACGGCGAAGGCCTGCAGCACGAGGACGGCCACAGCCACATCCTCGCGAACACGATCCCGAACTGCGTGAGCTACGACCCCACCTTCTCGCACGAAGTGGGCGTGATCCTGCACCACGGCCTGAAGCGCATGGTCGAGCGCCAGGACAACGTGTTCTATTACCTCACGCTGCTCAACGAGAACTACCCGATGCCCGGACTCCAGCCCGGCACCGAGGAACAGATCATCAAGGGCATGTACCTGTCGAAGCAGGGTCCGGCACTCAAGGCGAAGGCGCCCACCGTGCAGCTGCTCGGCAGCGGCAGCATCCTGCGCGAGAGCTTCTTCGCGCAGGAACTGCTCGAAAAGGACTGGGGCGTTTCGGCCTCGGTGTGGAGCTGCCCGAGCTTCAACGAGTTGACGCGCGACGGCCAGGACGCCGACCGCTGGAACCTGCTGCACCCGACCGAAACCCCGCGCGTGCCGTTCGTGGCCGAGCAGCTCTCGGCCACCACCGGCCCCGTCGTGGCATCGACCGACTACATGAAGGCCTACGCCGAGCAGATCCGCCCCTTCATCCCGAAGGGCCGCACCTACAAGGTGCTGGGCACCGACGGCTTCGGCCGCAGCGACTTCCGCAACAAGCTGCGCGAGCACTTCGAGATCAATCGCCACTACATCGTGGTGGCGGCGCTCAAGGCACTTTCCGAGGACGGCACCGTGCCGGTCGCCAAGGTGGCCGAGGCGATCAAGAAGTACGGCATCAACGCCGACAAGATCAACCCGCTCTACGCGTAACAACAACCACGAACGCCTTTGCGGCGGGAGACACACAACATGGCAGCAGTGGAAGTCAAGGTGCCGGACATCGGCGATTTCGATGAAGTCGCGGTGATCGAGGTGCTCGTGAAGGTGGGCGACACGGTCAAGGCCGAGCAGTCGCTCATCACGGTGGAATCGGACAAGGCCTCGATGGAGATCCCGTCATCGAGCGCCGGCGTCGTGAAGGAGATCAAGGTCGATGTCGGCGCCAAGGTGAAGGAGGGCTCGGTGGTCCTCGTGCTCGAGGCCGAGGCGGCGGGCGCTGCCGCGGAAGCTGCACCTGCGCCGGCCCCCGCGGCCGCAGCCGAAGCACCGGCCCCGGTCGCCGCAGCACCGGCCCCGGCCGGCGCGCCCGCGGCTTCGGGCCCGGTCGAGGTCAAGGTCCCCGACATCGGCGACTTCAAGGACGTCTCGGTCGTCGAGCTTCTGGTCAAGCCCGGCGACACGATCGCCGCGGACCAGTCGCTGATCACGGTGGAGTCGGACAAGGCCTCGATGGAGATTCCGTCGTCGGCGGCCGGCGTGCTCAAGGAACTCAAGGTCAAGGTGGGCGATACCGTCAACATCGGCGACCTGATCGCGGTGCTCGAGGGCGCCTCGGGTGCCGCTGCACCGGCGCCCGCCCAGGCCCAGGCCGCCGCAGCACCGGCCGCGGCGAGCGCAAGCGCGCCGGCGGCACCTGCGCCGGCTTCTGCGCCTGCCGCAGCGCCCCCCGCGGCCGCCGCCGCGCCGCACGATCCCACCACGGCGCCCAAGGGCAACCTGCCGCATGCCTCGCCTTCGGTGCGCAAGTTCGCGCGCGAACTCGGCGTACCGCTCGAAGAGGTCAAGGGTTCGGGCCCGAAGGGCCGCATCACGCAGGAAGACGTCCAGAACTTCACCAAGGCCGTGATGAGCGGACAGGCCAGCACCAAGGCCGGGTCGGCCAAGGCGCCGGCCGGCGGCGCATCAGCGGACGGCGCGGCGCTCGGGCTCATCCCGTGGCCGAAGGTCGACTTCGCGAAGTTTGGCGCGGTCGAGCGCAAGGACCTGTCGCGCATCAAGAAGCTCAGCGGCGCCAACCTGCACCGCAACTGGGTGATGATCCCGCACGTCACCAACAACGACGAGGCCGACATCACCGAGCTCGAGGCCTTCCGCGTCTCCACCAACAAGGAGAACGAGAAGTCGGGCGTCAAGGTCACGATGCTCGCCTTCGTGATCAAGGCCGTGGTCGCGGCGCTGAAGAAATTCCCCGACTTCAATGCCAGCCTCGACGGCGAGCAACTCGTCTACAAGCAGTACTACAACATCGGCTTCGCGGCCGACACGCCCAACGGGCTCGTGGTGCCGGTGCTCAAGGATGCGGACAAAAAGGGCATCCTGCAGATCAGCGCGGAGATGGGCGAACTCGCCAAGAAGGCGCGCGACGGCAAGCTCGGCTCGGCCGACATGCAGGGCGGCTGCTTCTCGATCAGCTCGCTCGGCGGCATCGGCGGCACGCATTTCACGCCGATCATCAACGCGCCCGAGGTGGCCATCCTCGGCCTCTCGAAGAGCGCGATGAAGCCGGTGTGGGACGGCAAGCAGTTCGTGCCGCGGCTCACGCTGCCGCTGTCGCTGTCGTACGACCACCGCGTGATCGACGGCGCCCTGGCCGCGCGCTTCAATGCCTACCTCGGCCAGGTGCTCGCGGACTACCGTCGAATCCTGCTATGACCACCGTGGTGGCCGTGCGCAAGGGCGGCCAGGTCGCCATGGCGGCCGATTCGCTGGTGACCTTCGGCGACACGCGGCTCTCGCACCGGTCCGAGGCGAACCAGAAGATCTTCTCCGTGGAAGACGCAGCGGGGCAGAGCCTCTTCGCCGTGGCCGGTGCTGCCGCGCACTTTCTGGTGCTGCAGCATGCGCTGGCCGCGCAGCCGCGCGAGGCGCTGCTGTTCGGCAGCAAGCACGAGATCTTCCGCACCTTCACGCTGCTGCATCCGGTGCTCAAGGACTCGTTCTTCATGCAGACCAAGGAAGACGACCACGAGCCGTACGAATCGAGCCAGTTCACGATGCTGATGGCCAACCAGAGCGGCATCTACGGCATCTACAGCTACCGCGAGGTGTTCGAGTTCAAGCAGTTCTGGGCCATCGGCTCGGGGCGCAGCTTTGCGCTCGGTGCCATGCACGCGGCCTGGGACGGCAAGTCGCGCAGCAACGCGCGCGACGTGGCGGAGGCGGGGATCGCCGCCGCCTGCGAATTCGATCGCAATTCGGCCCCACCGGTCGACGTTCTCACACTCAAACTGAAAGTGTCCAAATGAGCGAACAACAAATCAAGGTGCCCGACATCGGCGACTTCGACGAAGTCGCGGTGATCGAGGTGCTCGTCAACGTCGGCGACACGGTCAAGGCCGAGCAGTCGCTCATCACGGTCGAATCGGACAAGGCCTCGATGGAGATTCCCTCGTCGGCGGCCGGCGTCGTGAAGTCGATCGCCATCAAGGTGGGCGATAAGGTCAAGGAAGGCTCGGTCGTGCTGGTGCTCGAGGCCGAAGGCGCCGCGGCGTCCGCGCCGGCCGCTGCGGCACCTGCAGCGGCGCCCGCCAGCGCCGCCGTGCCCCCACCCCAACCCTCCCCCAGCGGGGGAGGGAGCAAGCCCGCGCCGGCTTCGGCCTACGGCGGCAAGGTCGACGTCGAGTGCGACGTCGTCGTGCTCGGTGCCGGTCCCGGCGGCTATTCGGCTGCCTTCCGTGCGGCCGACCTGGGCCTCAAGGTGATGCTGGTCGAACGCTATGCGACGCTCGGCGGCGTGTGCCTGAACGTCGGCTGCATCCCGTCGAAGGCGCTGCTGCACGTCGCGGCGGTGATGGACGAGGTCAAGCACTTCGCCGACCTCGGCGTGAGCTTCGGCGCGCCCACGATCGATCGCGCCAAGCTGCTCGGCCACAAGAACAAGGTGGTGGGCAAGCTCACCGGCGGTCTCGCGGCGATGGCCAAGATGCGCAAGGTGACGGTGCTGCGCGGCGTCGGCAACTTCGTCGATCCGCACCACATCGAGGTCGAGGAAAGCGCGGGCACCAGCTGGGAGACGACGGGCAAGAAGCAGACCGTCAAGTTCCGCAACGCCATCATCGCGGCGGGCTCGCAGGCCGTGAGCCTGCCCTTCATGCCGAAGGACCCGCGCGTGGTCGATTCCACGGGCGCGCTCGAGCTCGGCACCGAGCCCAAGCGCATGCTGATCCTGGGCGGCGGGATCATCGGGCTGGAGATGGGAACGGTCTATTCCTCGCTCGGCGCGCGGCTCGACGTGGTCGAGATGCTCGACGGCCTGATGCAGGGCGCCGACCGCGACCTCGTCAAGGTCTGGCAGAAGATGAATGCGCCGCGCTTCGACAACATCATGCTCAAGACCAAGACGGTCGGTGCCGAGGCCACGAAAGACGGCATCAAGGTGAGCTTCGAGGGCGAGAACGCACCCAAGGAGCCGCAGGTCTACGACCTGGTGCTGCAGGCCGTGGGCCGCAGCCCCAATGGCAAGAAGATCGGCGCCGAGAAGGCGGGCGTCGCGGTGAGTGACCGCGGCTTCATCCCGGTCGACATCCAGATGCGCACCAACGTGCCGCACATCTTCGCGATCGGCGACATCGTGGGCCAGCCGATGCTCGCGCACAAGGCGGTGCACGAGGCGCATGTGGCGGCCGAAGTCATCGCGGGCGAGCAGCAGGGCGACAAGGAGCTCGCGAGCGCCGCCTTCAATGCCCGCGTGATCCCGAGCGTGGCCTACACCGACCCCGAGGTGGCGTGGGTGGGCCTCACCGAAGACCAGGCCAAGGCCGAGGGCGTGAAGGTCAAGAAGGGCCTGTTCCCGTGGAACGCCTCGGGCCGCGCGATCGCCAACGGCCGCGACGAGGGCTTCACCAAGCTGCTGTTCGATGCCGAGACGCACCGCATCGTGGGCGGCGGCATCGTGGGCACGCATGCGGGCGACATGATCGGGGAGATCGCGCTCGCGATCGAGATGGGCGCCGACGAGGTCGACATCGGCAAGACCATTCATCCGCACCCCACTCTGGGCGAGAGCATCGGCATGGCGGCGGAGGTGGCGCACGGTACCTGCACCGACATACCGCCGCAGAAGAAGGCCTGAGCGCCTCCTGCACCGCTTCGAACGATCGAAGCGGGCACAAAAAAATCCCGCCGAGGCGGGATTTTTTGTTTGTTGGCGGCCAGGAGGCTCAGTTGCCCATGCTCTTGATCTCGTCGGTCGGCGCGGCGCCGGCCAGCACGCGGCGCGCGCCGTCGAAGCGGCGGCTCCAGTAGCTGCCGTTCATGTCTTCCACGCGCACCTGGGCGCCGGTACGCGGCGAATGGATGAACTTGCCCTCGCCGACATAGATGCCGACGTGGCTGAAGGCGCGGCGCATGGTGTTGAAGAAGACCAGGTCGCCGGGCTTGAGCTGGCTGCGGTCGATCTTCTCGGTGGCGGCGGCCTGTTCTTCAGCGCGGCGCGGCAGCACATGGCCGAGCGTCTGGTTGTACATCGCGCGGACGAAGCCGCTGCAATCGAAGCCGGATTCCGCGGTGTTGCCGCCGCGGCGGTAAGGCACGCCCAGGAAACCGATGGCGGTCACGACGAGGTCGGAGGTGCGTTCGGCGACGGTCTGGCGAACTTGCTGGAGCTGGCCGAGCAGGCCCTTGTCGGCCAGAAGCCGGGCCAGTTCGTCATCGGATCGATCCTGTTGAGGAGCGGCCTGGACGGCAACGGCAAACAGGAGGGAAGCGGGTAGGACGAAAAAACGCATGGCGCGTAGGATATGGATGACGCGCGGTTATGTCAACTTAACCCCGATTCGGGAATGTGTCCACAAACCGTTGATTTGTTTGAAGATTTTCGAATGACTCAAAGAAAAGATGTAACAGTGAACGCTTATGCTCCATAAGTGATTGCATTTCAAAAGGCCCTCGCGGACACCGTGAATTGGCCAACATGCTGGATCAAAGCCGTATTCGGTCCGAAGATGCCCTGAACTGTGGGGAAATGACATGAACTTCCAACTTCGCGCCCTGCGCCGTGCGGCCTTGCGCTGCGCGGCCACGGCAATCCTGGGTATTTGTTTTGCCGCCACAGCCCAGATACGTCCCGAAACCATATCGACGGGGCTGCAGAACCCTTGGGGCGTGGCCTTCCTGCCCGATGGCCGCTATCTGGTCACCGAGCGTCCGGGCCGGCTCCGGCTGATCGCCGCCGACGGCAAGATCGGCCCGCCGGTCAACGGGCTGCCGGCCATCGCGGCAGGCGGCCAGGGCGGCTTGCTCGACGTGCTGGCAGATTCGGCCTTCGAGCGGAACCGCACGCTGTACTTCTGCTTCTCCGAGCCCGAGCCCGGCGGCTCGGCCAACAGCACCGCGCTTGCCAGTGCCCGCCTGGCCGAAGACGGCACGCGGATCGAAAACCTGCGCATCCTCTTCAGCCAAAAGCCCAAGGTGGCGAGCCGCAGCCATTTCGGCTGCCGCATCGTGGAGGCGCGCGACGGCACACTGTTCCTCACGCTCGGCGACCGCTACAGCCGCATGGACGATGCCCAGAAGCTCGACAACCACATTGGCAAGATCGTGCGCATCGCCAAGGACGGCGCCGCGCCGAAGGACAACCCCTTCGTGGGCCGGGCGGGCGCGCTGCCCGAAATCTGGAGCTATGGGCACCGCAACGCCCAGGGCGCGGCTCTCGCGCCGGACGGCCGCTTGTGGATGACCGAGCACGGCCCCCAGGGCGGCGACGAGATCAATGTGCCGCAGGCCGGCCGCAACCACGGCTGGCCGGTGATCACCTACGGCGAGAACTATGGCGGCGGGAAGATCGGCGAGGGCGTCACCTCCCGCCAGGGCATGGAGCAGCCGCTGCACTACTGGGTGCCCTCGATCGCGCCCTCGGGCATGGCGTTCCTGACCAGCGACCGCTACGGCGCCGCGTGGAAAGGCAACCTGTTCGTCGGCTCGCTCAAGTTCGGCTACCTCGACCGTATCGAACTGAAGGACGGCAAGGTGGTGGCCGAGCACAAGCTGCTCGCCGATCGCACCGCGCGCATCCGCGATGTGAAGCAGGGGCCCGACGGCTGGCTCTATGTGCTGACCGACGAAGCGGACGGCAAGCTGCTGCGGCTGCGGCCCAACTGACCTCGCGCGGCCTTCAGCCGGGGCAGCCCGGCAGCGGCAAGGTCGGCAGCATCCGGCGCCAGAGCCGAATCCATTCGGGCCAGTCGTGGCCGCCCTCGGTGGTGAACACGCGCTCTTGCGGCAACGCCGCGGCGAGCAGCCGGTGGCTGAAGGCGAAGCGATCGTCGGTGCCGTAGCCCAGGTAGAGCGGCGGACGGGCGCCGAAGGTAGCGGTATGGCCCGCGTACCCGCGCAGCCACTGCCACAACTGGCTTTCGTTCGGCCGCCGCGGATCGCTGCCGGGCCCAGCGCCCAAGGGGCCGGTCCATCGCACCAGGCCGCCGGCATTGGCGATGTCCGCGGCCAGCGTGCGCTCGCCGAGGTAGGGCGCGATCGTCACGAGGCCTGCGAGTTCTCCTTGATGGGTCTGCGCGTAGAGCAGGCCGCCGAAGCCGCCGACCGAGATGCCGACGATCCAGATGGCCTTGTAGCCGCCCGCGCGCGCCGGCGCCATGATGTCTTTCTCGAGCCGCTCGAGAATGCTCCGATCGTTGTAGTAGCCCAGGTGCGCGTCGACCCGCATCGCATCGACCGCCAGCCGGTTGTCGTTCAATGCCTCGATGAAGCCCTCGCGCACGAATTCGTCGGGGCTCGAGTACGCGCCGGGCAGGAGCACCATCAGCGTATCGGCCCGGGCCGTGCAACGGCTCTTCTCGAGTGTGGCGGCTAGCGGCACCCTGGACGGGCGCAGGCCGCCGCAGCCGGCCAGCACGAGTGCCGCGCAAAGGCTCAAAATCGAAACAAGGCGACCGGGCGCGAGAATCTGCATCCGCCGGAGTCTAGAGGGCCGCTCGCCGGCGCGCTGTTTTCGGTGGTACGGTCACGCCGATCCAACGCCATTCTTTTTCTGAAAGTTCCCGTTCCATGCTGCTCGACGCCTCGCAATCCCAACTCGTGCTGGTCGACTATCAGGCCCAGCTGATGCCGGCGATCTTCGAGGCCGATGCCGTGGCGCAGAACGCGGTTCGCCTCGGCAAGATGGCACGGCTGCTCGGCGTGCCCGCATGGGGCACCGAACACAATCCCTCGAAGCTGGGCGAAAACCTGCCAGCGCTGCGCGCGCTGTGCCAGCGCACGCTGTCGAAGATGCACTTCAGCGGCGTCGAAGAGGGGCTCGGCGAATGGCTGCGCGCGCCGGCCAAGGCGCCGCAGGGCAATGCCCGCAGCCTGCCCAAGCATCTGCAGAAACCGGCCGCCGGCGCCGAAGAGCGCAACAGCATCGTGATTGCGGGCTGTGAGGCGCACGTCTGCTTGCTGCAGACCGCGCTCGACCTGCTCGAGGATGAGTTCGAGGTCTGGGTCGTGACCGATGCCTGCAGCTCGCGCACCGAGCGCAACCGCGATGCCGCATTCGACCGGCTGGCAGGCGCGGGCGCCGAGCTCGTGACCACCGAGATGGTCGGGTTCGAGTGGCTGCGCACCGCGGAACACCCGGCCTTTCCCGAACTGCTTGCGCTGATCCGCTGACCCGGTCGCGGGGCCGGCAAAGGCGCTGGCAACCAGAATCGAAGCCGCGAGATTCACAGGAGACATGCAGATGAGCCGCTACGAAGAGTTCCATCGCCAGTCCATCGAGGCGCCCGAGGCGTTCTGGGCCGAGCAGGCGAAGCTGATCGACTGGCACGCGCCCCCAGAGCAGGTGCTCGACGCGAGCGAGCCGCCGTTCGCACGCTGGTTCGTCGGCGGCACCACCAACCTCTGCCACAACGCGGTCGACCGCCACCTGGCCGCGCGCGGCGACCAGCCCGCGTTGATCTTCGTCTCGACCGAGACCGGCACCGAAAGAAGCTACAGCTTCAGCGAACTGCACGCCGAGGTGCAGCGCACGGCCGCCAGCCTGGTCGAGCTCGGGGTCGAAAAGGGCGACCGCGTGCTGATCTACATGCCGATGATCCCGGAGGCAGCATTCGCGATGCTGGCCTGCTCGCGCATCGGCGCCATCCACTGCGTGGTGTTCGGCGGTTTCGCGAGCGGATCGCTGGCCTCGCGCATCGAGGATGCCGAACCCAAGGTGATCGTCAGCGCCGACGCGGGATCGCGCGGCGGCAAGGTCATTGCGTACAAGCCGCTGCTCGACGAGGCGATCCGCCTGTCGACGCACAAGCCCGCCGCCGTGCTGCTGACCGACCGCGGCCTGGCGCCCATGGCACTGACCGCCGGCCGCGACCATCTCGCGAGCGAACTGCGGCAGAAGCACCTCGACGCCGAGGTGCCCTGCGCATGGCTCCCCGCCACCGACATCAGCTACACCATCTACACCAGCGGAACGACCGGCCGGCCCAAGGGCGTGCAGCGCGACGTGGGCGGCTATGCCGTGGCGCTCGCGGCGAGCATGAAGCACATCTTCGACGGCCGCGCCGGCGAAACCTACTTCTGCACCAGCGACATCGGCTGGGTGGTGGGCCACAGCTACATCGTCTACGGCCCGCTCATCGCCGGCATGGCGACCCTCATGTACGAAGGCCTGCCGACGCAGGGCATCGACCGGCAGCCCGACGGCGGCATCTGGTGGCGACTGGTCGAAAAATACCGCGTGACGGTGATGTTCAGCGCGCCCACCGCGGTGCGCGTGCTGAAGAGGCAGGACCCGGCGCTGCTGAAGGCCCATGACCTGTCGAGCCTGCGCGCGTTGTTCCTCGCGGGCGAACCGCTCGACGAGCCCACGGGCCGCTGGATCGGCGAGGGCCTCGGCGTGCCGATCATCGACAACTACTGGCAGACCGAATCGGGCTGGCCGATCATCACGATCGCCAACGGCGTGGAGCGCAAGCCGAGCAAGTTGGGCAGCCCCGGCGTGCCGATGTACGGCTACAACGTGAAGATCCTGCACGAAGCGACCGGCGAGGAACTCACCGGCGCCAACCAGAAGGGCGTGGTGGTCATCGAAGGCCCGACGCCGCCTGGCTTCATGCAGACGGTGTGGCGGGACGACGCGCGCTTTGTCGACACCTACTGGAAGAGCGTGCCCGGCCGGATGGTCTATTCGACCTTCGACTGGGGCATTCGCGACGAGGACGGCTACTTCTACATCCTCGGGCGTACCGACGACGTGATCAACGTGGCGGGCCATCGCCTGGGCACGCGCGAGATCGAGGAAAGCATTTCCGGCCACCCGGGCGTGGCCGAGGTGGCGGTGGTGGGCGTGGCCGACACGCTCAAGGGCCAGGTCGCGATGGCCTTTGTCGTGCCGCGGGAGGGCGCCGCGCTGGCCGATGCCGATGCGGCGCTGAAGCTCGAGGGCGAGATCATGAAGCGGGTCGCCGACCAGCTCGGCGCCCTGGCGCGACCAGCCCGGGTGCGCTTCGTGGGCGGGCTGCCCAAGACCCGCAGCGGCAAATTGCTGCGGCGCGCCATCCAGGCCGTCTGCGAGCAGCGCGATCCCGGCGACCTGACCACCATGGACGACCCCGCGACGCTGCGGCAGATCCGGCAGTCACTTTCCCTTTACTGAGCGTCGAACACCGGCCCTTGTGCCGCCGCGCCACACCGTCACAGGGTGAACGTGGCACAATGCCCAAGTACTCAGGCCCTTCCCCAGCCACAGTCGCATCCGCCAACCGGTTCAGCCGTGTCGCGGAAGGTTTCTCAACCAGCTAATGCTTCCTGCAGGGAAGCGAAGGTCAGCGGATCATGAGCGATTCCTCCAAGCCCTCGGCGTACGCCGCGTATCAGGGCAACACGTACCTCTTCGGCGGCAACGCGCCGTATGTCGAAGAGATGTACGAGAACTATCTTTCCAATCCCGGAAGCGTTCCCGACAACTGGCGCACCTACTTCGACGCGCTGCAGAACGTGCCCGCCGTCGATGGCTCCAACACGCGCGACGTGCCGCACCTGCCGGTCGTCAACGCCTTTGCCGAACGCGCCAAGCAGGGCACGACCAAGGTCGTGCAGGCGAGCGGTGCCGACTCCGAGCTCGGCCGCAAGCGCACCGCCGTCCAGCAGCTCATCGCCGCCTACCGCAACGTCGGCGCCCGCTGGGCCGACCTCGATCCGCTCAAGCGCGCCGAGCGCCCAGCGATTCCGGAGCTCGAACCCTCGTTCTACGGCTTCACCGATGCCGACCTCGAGACGGTGTTCAACACCAGCAATACCTTCTTCGGCAAGGAGACCATGTCGCTGCGCGACCTGCTCAATGCCTTGCGCGAAACGTACTGCGGCACGATGGGCGCCGAGTACATGTACACCACCGACCAGAACCACAAGCGTTGGTGGCAGCAGAAGCTCGAGAGCGCGCGCACCAACCCGCAGCTCACGACCGAGCAGAAGAAGCACGTGCTCAACCGCCTGACGGCCGCCGAAGGCCTCGAGCGCTTCCTGCACACAAAGTACGTCGGCCAGAAGCGCTTCTCGCTCGAAGGCGGCGAGAGCTTCATCGTCTCGATGGACGAGCTGATCAACCAGGCCGGTATCCGCGGCGTGCAGGAAATCGTCATCGGCATGGCCCACCGCGGCCGCCTCAACGTGCTGGTGAACTCGCTCGGCAAGATGCCGGCCGACCTGTTCGCCGAGTTCGACCACACCGCGCCCGAAGACTTGCCGAGCGGCGACGTGAAGTACCACCAGGGCTTCAGCTCCGACGTGACCACCCCCGGCGGCCCGGTCCACCTGAGCCTCGCGTTCAACCCTTCGCACCTCGAGATCGTGAACCCGGTGGTCGAGGGTTCGGTTCGCGCCCGCATGGACCGCCGCGCCGACCCGCAGGGCAAGCAGGTGCTGCCCGTGCTGGTGCACGGTGACGCAGCCTTCGCGGGCCAGGGCGTCGTGATGGAGACGCTGGCGCTGGCCGAGACGCGCGGCTACTTCACCGGCGGCACGGTGCACATCGTCATCAACAACCAGATCGGCTTCACCACCAGCGACCCGCGCGACAGCCGCTCGACGCTGTACTGCTCGGACATCGTCAAGATGATCGAGGCGCCGGTGCTGCACGTGAACGGCGACGATCCCGAAGCCGTGGTGCTCGCGACCCAGCTCGCCCTCGAATTCCGCATGGAGTTCCAGAAGGACGTGGTGGTCGACATCATCTGCTTCCGCAAGCTCGGCCACAACGAGCAGGACACGCCGTCGCTCACGCAGCCGCTCATGTACAAGAAGATCGCGCAGCACCCCGGCACGCGCAGGCTGTACGCCGACAAGCTGGCCACGCAGGGCCTCGGCGACACGCTCGGCGACGACATGGTCAAGGCCCAGCGCGCCGCCTTCGACGAAGGCCGCAACACGGTCGACCCGGTGCTCACGAACTTCAAGAGCAAGTACGCCGTCGACTGGAGCCCGTACCTCAACAAGAAGTGGACCGACGCCTCCGACACCGCGATTCCGACCACCGAGTGGAAGCGGCTGGCAGAAAAAATCACGACCGTGCCCGAAGGCTTTACGGTGCATCCGCTCGTGAAGAAGGTGCTCGACGACCGCGCCGCGATGGGCCGCGGCGAGGTGAACGTCGATTGGGGCATGGGCGAACACATGGCCTATGCCTCGCTGGTGGCCAGCGGATATCCGGTGCGCCTGTCGGGTGAAGACTCGGGCCGCGGAACGTTCACGCACCGCCATGCCGTGCTGCACGACCAGAACCGCGAGAAGTTCGACGAAGGCACCTACACGCCCCTGCAGAACGTGGCTGAAAACCAGGCTCCGTTCGTCGTCATCGACTCCATCCTCTCGGAAGAGGCTGTGCTCGCATTCGAGTATGGCTATGCCTCGAACGACCCGAACACGCTCGTCATCTGGGAAGCCCAGTTCGGCGACTTCGTGAATGGCGCCCAGGTGGTGATCGACCAGTTCATCGCCTCGGGCGAAGTGAAGTGGGGCCGTGTCAACGGCCTCACGATGATGCTGCCGCACGGCTACGAGGGCCAGGGCCCCGAGCACAGCTCGGCGCGCCTCGAGCGCTTCATGCAGCTGTCGGCCGACATCAACATGCAGGTGGTGCAACCGACCACGGCCAGCCAGATCTTCCACGTGCTGCGCCGCCAGATGGTGCGCAGCCTGCGCAAGCCGCTGATCATCATGACGCCGAAGTCGCTGCTGCGGAACAAGGACGCGACGTCGCCGCTGTCCGAGTTCACCAAGGGCAGCTTCCAGACCGTGATCCCGGACAACAAGGCCTTGAAGGCCGAGAAGGTCAAGCGCCTGATCGCCTGCTCGGGCAAGGTCTACTACGACCTCGCCAAGAAGCGCGAAGAGCGCGGCGACGAGGACGTGGCGATCGTGCGCGTCGAGCAGCTCTATCCGTTCCCGCACAAGGTGTTTGCCGCGGAGATCAAGAAGTACCCGAACCTCGTCGACGTGGTCTGGTGCCAGGACGAGCCGCAGAACCAGGGCGCCTGGTTCTTCGTGCAGCACTACATCCACGAGAACATGCAGGAAGGCCAGAAGCTCGGCTACTCCGGCCGCGCCGCTTCGGCGTCGCCCGCCGTCGGTTACTCGCACCTGCACCAGGAACAGCAGAAGGCGCTCGTCGATGGCGCGTTCGGCAAGCTCAAGGGCTTCGTGCTGACCAAGTAGCAGTCGCCAATACGCCAAGCCTCCTTTCAAACGAACACCCTGAAGAACAAAACGGAGCTCACTCCAAATGTCCATCGTAGAAGTCAAAGTCCCCCAGCTTTCCGAATCCGTGGCCGAAGCCACCATGCTCACCTGGAAGAAGAAGGCCGGCGAAGCCGTCGCTGTCGATGAAATCCTGATCGAGATCGAGACCGACAAGGTCGTGCTCGAAGTGCCCGCACCCTCCGCCGGCGTGCTGGCCGAGATCGTGCAGCCCGACGGCGCCACCGTGGTCGCCGAACAGGTGATCGCGAAGATCGACACCGAGGGCAAGGCCAGCGCTGCGGCACCTGCCGCTGCAGCCGCTCCGGCGGCCGCACCGGCGGCTGCCGCTCCGGCACCCGCCGCGGCCGCAGCCGCCACCGGTGGCGCCAAGTCCGACGTCGCCATGCCGGCCGCAGCCAAGCTGCTGGCCGACAACAACCTGAAGACCAGCGACGTGGCCGGCACCGGCAAGGACGGCCGCGTCACCAAGGGCGACGTGCTCGGCGCCGTGGCTTCGGGCGCCAAGCCCGCGGCCGCTGCCGCCATCCCCACGCCGGCCGCCAAGCCAGCGCTGCCGCAGGTCGCGCCACCGGCCGGCGCGCCCGACCTGGGCGAACGCCCCGAGCAGCGCGTGCCGATGAGCCGCCTGCGCGCGCGCATCGCCGAACGCCTGCTGCAGTCGCAGTCGACCAACGCGATCCTCACGACCTTCAACGAGGTCAACATGGCGCCTGTCATGGAACTGCGCAAGCGCTTCCAGGACAGCTTCACCAAGGAACACGGCGTGAAGCTCGGCTTCATGAGCTTCTTCGTGAAGGCCGCGGTCCATGCGCTCAAGAAGTACCCGGTGATCAATGCGTCGGTGGACGGCAACGACATCCTGTACCACGGCTACTTCGACATCGGCATTGCCGTCGGTTCGCCGCGCGGCCTGGTGGTGCCGATCCTGCGCAACGCCGACCAGATGAGCTTCGCCGACATCGAGAAGAAGATCGCCGAGTACGGCAAGAAGGCCCAGGAGGGCAAGCTCGGCATCGAGGAGATGACCGGCGGCACGTTCTCGATCTCGAACGGCGGCACCTTCGGCTCGATGCTGTCGACCCCGATCATCAACCCGCCGCAGTCGGCCATCCTCGGCGTGCACGCGACCAAGGACCGCGCGGTGGTGGAGAACGGCCAGATCGTCATCCGCCCGATGAACTATCTCGCCATGAGCTACGACCACCGCATCATCGACGGCCGCGAAGCCGTGCTGGGCCTGGTCGCCATGAAGGAAGCGCTCGAAGATCCGTCGCGCCTCCTGTTCGACATCTGATTGGGGACGAACCAGATGGCAAACAAGCAATTCGACGTCGTCGTCATCGGCGGCGGCCCCGGCGGCTACATCGCCGCGATCCGTGCGGCCCAGCTCGGCTTCAACGTGGCCTGCATCGACGAGTGGAAGAACGGCAAGGGCGGCCCCGCACCGGGCGGAACCTGCACCAACGTCGGCTGCATTCCCTCGAAGGCGCTGCTGCAATCGTCGGAGCACTACGAGCAGGCCGGCCACCACTTCGCCGACCATGGCATCAAGGTCGAGGGCCTGGGCCTGGACATCGACAAGATGCTGGCCCGCAAGGACCAGGTCGTGAAGCAGAACAACGACGGCATCCTGTACCTGTTCAAGAAGAACAAGATCACGTTCTTCCACGGCCGCGGCTCGTTCGTGAAAGCGGACGACGCCGGCTACGAGATCAAGGTCGCTGGCGCCGCCGAGGAATCGATCAGTGGCAAGCACATCGTCCTGGCCACGGGCTCCAACGCCCGCGCGCTGCCGGGTGCGCCGTTCGACGAGGAGAACATCCTCTCGAACGACGGCGCACTGCGCATCGGCGCCGTGCCCAAGAAGCTGGGCCTGATCGGCTCGGGCGTCATTGGCCTCGAGATGGGCTCGGTGTGGCGCCGCCTGGGCGCCGAAGTCACGGTGCTCGAAGCGTTGCCGACCTTCCTCGGCGCGGTCGACGAGCAGATCGCCAAGGAAGCCAAGAAGGCCTTCGACAAGCAGAAGCTCAAGATCGAACTCGGCGTCAAGGTCGGCGAGATCAAGACGTCCAAGAAGGGCGTGAGCGTGGCCTGGACCAATGCCAAGGGCGAAGCCCAGACGCTCGAAGTCGACAAGCTGATCGTCTCGATCGGCCGCGTGCCCAACACCATCGGCCTCAACGCCGAAGCGGTGGGCCTGAAGCTCGACGAACGTGGCGCGATTGCCGTGGACGACGACTGCAAGACCAGCCTGCCCAACGTCTGGGCCATCGGCGACGTGGTGCGTGGCCCGATGCTCGCGCACAAGGCCGAGGAAGAGGGCGTTGCCGTGGCGGAGCGCATCGCGGGGCAGCACGGCCACGTCAACTTCAACACGGTCCCGTGGGTGATCTACACCAGCCCCGAGATCGCGTGGGTCGGCCAGACCGAGCAGCAGCTCAAGGCCGCGGGGCGCGCCTACAAGGCCGGTACCTTCCCGTTCCTTGCGAACGGCCGCGCGCGCGCACTCGGCGACACGACCGGCATGGTCAAGTTCCTGGCCGACGCGGCCACGGACGAGATCCTCGGCGTGCACATCGTCGGCCCGCAAGCGAGCGAGCTGATCTCCGAAGCCGTGGTGGCGATGGAATTCAAGGCCAGCGCCGAGGACATCGCGCGCATCTGCCATGCGCACCCCTCGCTGTCGGAAGCCACCAAGGAAGCCGCATTGGCGGTGGACAAGCGCACGCTCAACTTCTGACGCGCTGATCCATTGACCAGCGTCAAAGAGGCCTACGAGAAGGAACTCGCCGCGCGCGGGTTCCAAAGCGATCCCGCGCAGCTGCACGCCGTGGAGGCGCTGGACCGCTGCGCGAACGAATGGGCCGGCTACAAGGCCCAGCGTTCCAACGCGTTGAAGAAGCTGATCAACCGGCCCGAGCTGCCGCGCGGCGTGTACATGTACGGCGGCGTGGGGCGCGGCAAGAGTTTCCTCATGGACCTCTTCTTCAACGCCGTTCCGCTGCGCCGCAAGACGCGGCTGCATTTCCACGAGTTCATGCGCGAGGTGCACCGCGAACTGCGCGACCTGCAGGGCACGGTGAATCCGCTCGACGAACTCGGGCTGCGGATCTCCAAGCGCTACAAGCTGATCTGCTTCGACGAGTTCCACGTCGCCGACATCACCGACGCGATGATCCTTCATCGGCTCCTGGTGTCGCTGTTCGAGAACGGCGTGGGTTTTGTCACCACCTCCAACTTCAAGCCCGACGACCTCTATCCCGGCGGGCTGCACCGCGACCGCATCCTGCCCGCGATCGCGCTGCTGAACGAGAAGCTCGAAGTGCTCAGCGTGGACAACGGCACCGACTACCGGCGCCGCACGCTCGAGCAGTTGCGCATGTACCTCACGCCGAACGATGCGGCGGCCGAGAAGGAGATGCGCAAGGCGTTCGAGAAGCTGGCCGAGACGGCCGACGAAAGCCCGATCCTGCACATCGAGCAGCGCGAGATCCGCGCGCGGCGCAAGGCCGGCGGCGTGGTCTGGTTCGACTTCAAGACGCTGTGCGGTGGCCCGCGCTCGCAGAACGACTATCTCGAGATTGCGAGCCAGTTCCACACCGTGCTGCTGTCCGACGTGCCGCACATGCCGGTGCGCATGGCTTCCGAGGCGCGCCGCTTCACCTGGCTGGTCGACGTCTTGTACGACCGGCGCTGCAAGCTCATCATGTCGGCCGAGGTGGCGCCGGAGGCGTTGTACACCGAGGGACCGCTGGCGCATGAATTCCCGCGGACGGTTTCCAGGCTCACCGAAATGCAATCGAGCGAGTTCCTGTCCCTGGAACGCCGCATCGTCGACACCCGACTGACATGAAACATACCGTTTTAGCCGTGCTGATGATGCTGGGCAGTCTGCCGCTGTGGGCGCAGTCCAATGCGGCCGCGGGCAGTGCCGACTTCGAGGCCGAGCGCAGCCGACTGGCTGCCGAGCGCGCGGCCATCGAGATCCGCTTCGAGCGGGAACGCGCCGTCTGCTACCAGAAGTTCGCCGTCGAAGACTGCCTGCGCGACAGCCGCCAGCGCCGCCGCACCGAGACGGACCACATCAAGCGCCAGGAATCCGCGATCAACGACATCGAGCGCCAACGCCGTGGCGCCGCCGAACTCCAGAAGCTCGACGAGAAGGCGGCGACGCGCCGACCCGAGGACGCGCCCGAAAAGCAGGAAGCAGCGCGTCAGTCCCAACAAGACCGCGAGCAGCGCGCCGCCGACCATGCCGCGAGCCGCGCCGCCACCGCGGCCGAAGCCGACGAGCGCCGCCGCGAGTTCGCGGCCAAGCAGCGGGCCCAGGCCGAAGAACGGGCCAAGGCCGAACGCGAACGCGCCGCGGCGCCAGCCGCGGTCGAGCGCTTCGAGGCCAAGCAGCGCCGCGCCGCCGAGCACCGCGCCGACCGTGAGCGGCAGAACGCCGAGCGCACCAAGCCGCGCGGCGCACCGTTGCCGCCGGCCCCTGCGGCGTCTTCGCCCGCGCGCTGAGCGCGACTGCGCCGAGCGCCTCCGGCGCTCAGGCGTCCGGCAAGTCTTCGAGTTTCAGCACCGCGATCGAGAGGTTGTCGCCCGCGCCGCGCGCGCGGCGCCGCGCCTCGCTGACCAGGATTTCCACCGCATCGCGGGGCGCCTCGGCGTACAGCACGCTCGCCAGCTCTTCGTGGCTGAAGTAGTGCCAGAGCCCGTCGCTGCACGCCATCAGCAGGTCGCCGGGTGCCATGGCCGGAATCTGGTGCGGGTCGACGGGCGGGGGCGTCGTGGTCATGCCGAGACATCCGAGCAGGATGTTGCCCTTGGGATGGACGTTGGCCTGTGATTCGGTGATCTCGCCGCGATCGACCAGCACCTGCACGTACGAGTGGTCGCGCGTGCGCGTGACGAGCCGGCCGTCCCGGAAGTAGTAGATGCGCGAGTCGCCCGCGTGGATCCAGGCGCAGTCGCCGCGCGGGTTCATCAGGAAGGCCGCGAGCGTGCTGTGCGGTTCCTGCTCGCTCGACAGCGCGGTGAGCTTGATGACCGTGTGCGCGTCGTCGAGCAACTGGCGCAGCACAGAAGCCGCGCTGTCGCGCCCGGGCTGGTAGCGCGTGAACAGCTGGCGCGCGGTCATCAGCACCTGGTCGGAGGCCTTGCGCCCGCCGCTGCGCCCGCCCATGCCGTCGGCCACCACGCCCAGCATGCAGCCGGGCACGCGTGGATGGCTCATCATCAAGACCTGGTCCTGCTGATAGGGACGGTCTCCCTTGTGGAGGCCGGTGGCGGCGGCAAGTCGAAAGCCTTGGGGCATGGGCGGGGCGTCGGGGGCGCGCAGTCCGTCTTCTTGGGGGGTGGTTGCAGGACGTATTATCGAATGAACACGAGCTGCGCGCGGAATACGCATGCAGCGCCAACGTTGGACTCCAATCTCCATTCCCTCTCCCCCCAATTGATCGAACCGCGCGTCGCCTGCGAGAGCGAAACACTCGAGGACAAGGTGCGCGACGCCTTCGCGCTGGGCGGTGTGCTGTCCCGCGCCGCCGAGCAGTTCCGCGAGCGCTCAGGCCAGACCGAGATGGCGCTGGCCGTCGCCCGCACCATCGAGGACGGCGGCGTGCTCGTCGTCGAGGCTGGCACCGGTGTCGGCAAGACCTTTTCGTACCTGGTGCCGGCACTGCTGAGCGGCGAGCGCGTGCTGCTTTCCACAGCCACCAAGACGCTGCAGGACCAGCTTTTTGGCCGTGACCTGCCACGACTGGTGGAGGCGCTCGCGTTGCCGGTGCGTACCGCGCTGCTCAAGGGGCGTGGGAGCTATCTCTGCCTGCACCGGCTCGACATGGCGCGCCACGACGCATCGCTGCCCGAGCGCGGCAGCCTGCGCACGCTGGCCAAGATCGAGCAATGGTCCAAGGCCACGCGCACCGGCGACCTCGCCGAGCTGCCCGGACTCGACGAGCGCTCGCCGCTCATTCCGCTGATCACCTCCACGCGCGAGAACTGCCTTGGCGCGCAATGCCCGCAGTTCAAGCCCTGCCATGTGAACCTCGCGCGACGCGAGGCGCTCGCGGCCGACGTGGTGGTCATCAACCATCACCTGTTCTTTGCCGACCTGGCAGTGCGCGAGACCGGCATGGCCGAGCTGCTGCCCTCGGTGAGCGTCGTCGTGTTCGACGAGGCGCACCAGCTCAACGAGACCGGCGTGCAGTTCCTCGGCGCGCAGCTCGGCAGCGGCCAGGCGCTCGATTTCGCGCGCGACATGCTCGGTGCCGGCCTTCAGCACGCGCGCGGGCTGGTCGACTGGCAGCAGCTCGTGGCCGCGGTCGACCGGGCGGCGCGCGAGCTGCGCCTCGCCGTCGGCAAGCAGTGGCCCGGCGCCAAGCTGCGCTGGGTCGGGCGTTCGCCAGAAGGCCTCGACGCGCAGACCTGGCAGGAGGCGCTCGATGCGCTGCAAACTGCCTTCGAGATGGCCGCCGAAGGGCTCGACATGGTCAGCGAGATCTCGCCCGACTTCGTGCGGCTGCACGAGCGGGCGCAACAGCTGGCGAAGCGCGCCGCGCGATTCGCGCAACCCTGCGCGGTCGATTCGGTGCGTTGGGTCGACGTGGGCACGCAGTTGCGGCTCGTCGAATCGCCGCTCGACATCGCCGAGGCCATGCGCACGCGCGTGCTCAAGATCGCGCAGGGCGAAGCCGGCGACGAGGCCGATGAGGGCGACGAGGGCAATGGCCGTGCGGCGCCGCGCGAGAGCCGCCGCGCCTGGGTCTTCACGTCGGCCACGCTCGGCGACGAACCGACGCTGCGCTGGTTCACAGAGCCCTGCGGGCTCGGCGACGCAGAGGTGCTCCGGGTGCGCAGTCCGTTCGACTATGCCGCGCAGGCGGGCCTCTACGTGCCCCGCACTTTTCCCAAGCCCAACGACGCCTCCCACAGCCTGCGCGTGGCCCAGCTCGCCGCGCGGGGCGCAGCCGAGCTCAATGGGCGCACGCTGGTGCTGACCACCACGCTGCGTGCCCTGCGCACGATCGGCGATGAGATGAAGAAGCAGTTCGAACAGATCGAGCCGCATCTGCGGCCCGAGGTACTGGTGCAAGGCGAACTGCCCAAGCGCGTGCTGATGGACCGCTTTCGCGAAGGCGCGGATGCGGGGCGCGCGGGCTGCGTGCTCGTGGCCTCGGCCTCGTTCTGGGAAGGCTTTGACGCGCCGGGCGACGCGCTGCAGCTGGTGGTGATCGACAAGCTGCCGTTCCCGCCGCCCAACGATCCGCTCGTCGAGGCGCGGTCGCAGCGCCTCGAGGCCCAGGGGCGCAGCGCATTCAACGACTACTCGCTGCCCGAGGCCGCCGTGGCGCTGAAGCAGGGGGCCGGGCGCCTGATCCGTCGTGAGACCGACTGCGGCGTGCTTGCGGTCTGCGACACCCGACTCGTGGCCATGGGCTACGGCCGGCGCCTCGTGGCGGCGCTGCCGCCGATGCGGCGGCTCGAGAGCGAAGCCGATTTCGACGCCGCCATCGGCGAGCTGAAGAGCGCGCTCTCGGCCTGAGAGCCGTCGCTGGCAGCAGCCAAAGAGAAAGGCCCCGCGGGGCCTTTGCTTTGTCTTACCTGCTTACCAGACCTTCCACCAGGGATCGTCGTTGCCCTTGAATCCGTTCGCCAGGTATTGGCTCTGCGGATAGTTGGTGGTCAGCACGCGCTGCGCGTCGTCGCGCAGGTCCTTCATGCCGAGTGCGTCGTACGAGCGCACGATGATGTACAGGGCCTCTTCGAGCGCCGGCACTTCGCGGTAGTCGGCCAATGCGAGCTGCGCGCGGTTGATGGCGGCGAGGTAGGCGCCGCGCGAATAGTAGTAGCGCGCCACGTGCACTTCGTACTGGGCCAGCGAGTTGACGATGTAGTTCATGCGCTGGCGCGCGTCGGGCGCGTAGCGCGACTCGGGAAAGCGCGTGGTCAGTTCCCTGAACGATTCGAACGACTCCTTGGCGGCCTTCTGGTCGCGTTCGGAAAGGTCCTGGCGCGTCAGGAACGAGAACAGGCCGAGGTCGTCGTTGAAGTTGATCACGCCCTTGAGGTACAGCGCATAGTCGAGCGCCGGGCTCGCCGGGTGCAGCTTCATGAAGCGGTCGATGGTGGCGATCGCGCTGGCCTTTTCGCCGGCCTTGTACTGCGCGTAAGCCTTCTCGAGCTGGGCCTGCTGCGCGAGTGGCGTGCCGGCGGCGCGGCCCTCGAGCTTCTCGTAGAGCGGCACGGCCTTGTCGTAGGCGCCCGAGTTGGCTTCGTCCTTGGCCTCCGAGTAGATGCGGTTGGGGCTCCAGCTGGCGGTCTTGTCTTCCTTGGTGGAAGAGCAGCCGGTGGCCAGCAGAGCGGCCGCGCTGAGGGCGATCCATGCGGGGACCGATAATTTGGCGCGATACATCACAGACGGCTTTCGTGAAACAGTTGCCCCGAATTATATCGACCGACCCCCTGGACCTTCCCCTCGACGCTGCCGAGGTGGAGGAGGGCGCCGACCCGGTCGAAGCCAGCGAACTGCGGCCGTTCACGGTCGGGCCCGCGGAGCATGGGCTCCGGCTGGACCGCGCGCTGGCTGCGCTGGTGCCTGAATTCTCACGCAACTATTTGCAACAGCTGATCGAGGCCGGCACGGTCGAACTGCAGGGCCGCGTGCTGCAGAAGGCCTCGGCCACCGTGCGCGCCGGGCAGGTGGGCCGCATCGAGTTGCGCCCGACGCCTCAGAGCCAGGCCTTTCGTCCGGAGGCGATGGAGATCGTCACCCTGCACGAGGACGAGCACCTGCGCATCATCGACAAGCCGGCTGGCCTGGTCGTGCATCCGGCCCCGGGCCACTGGAGCGGTACGCTGCTGAATGGACTGCTGGCGCTCGATGCACGGGCGTCGCTGCTGCCGCGCGCAGGCATCGTGCACCGACTCGATCGCGACACCAGCGGCCTGATGGTGGTGGCACGCACGCGGGCCGCCATGGACGCGCTGGTGGCGCTGATCGCCGCGCGCGAGGTCAAGCGGCAGTACCTCGCGCTCGCCCACAAGCCATGGGCCGGTACGGCCTCGCGCCAGGTCGACGCGCCGATCGGCCGCGATCCGCGCAACCGCCTGCGTATGGCGGTGGTCGACCTCGAGCGCCACGCCGGCAAGACCGCGCGCACCTTCATCGAACGCCTCGACAGCAATGCGCAGGGCTGCGCCGTGCGCTGCACGCTCGAGACGGGGCGCACCCACCAGATCCGCGTGCACATGGCCTCGATCGGCCATCCGCTGGTGGCCGACGCCCTTTATGGCGGCGCACCCGCCGCGGGGCTGACGCGGCAGGCGCTGCATGCGTTCCGGCTTGCATTCGTGCACCCCATGACCCAGGCGCCGCTCGAGTTCCGGGCCGCGCCGCCCGCCGACCTGGTGCATGCGCTGCAGGCCTGGGGGCTGGATTACAATCGTGCCTGACGGCCCGAGGGCCGCGCCGGCCATCCGATGCCGGCCTTGCGTTGCACTCGCCGCGTGCCGGCAGCGCCTTCTTCCATCCTTGTGAGCCAGCGTCGCCTGACGCCTTTTCCCGGATAACGCAAAAACATGAATACGGCGGATGCCAAGCGCATTCTCGAAACCGCCTTGATCTGTTCGAGCCAGCCGTTGCCGGTGCGCGACCTGCGCGTGCTGTTCGACGACGAGCTCGGCGCGGACACCATCAAGGGGTTGCTGCTCGAGCTGCAGGAAGACTGGGCGCAGCGCGGCCTGGAGCTGGTGAGCGTGGGCAGCGGCTGGCGCTTCCAGAGCCGCCCCGAGATGCGCGACCATCTCGACCGCCTGCACCCCGAGAAGCCGCCGCGCTACACGCGCGCCGCGCTCGAGACGCTCGCCATCATTGCCTACCGCCAGCCGGTCACGCGCGGCGACATGGAAGACATCCGCGGCGTCACCATCAATTCCCTCATCCTCAAGCAGCTCGAGGACCGCGGCTGGGTCGAGGTGATCGGCCATCGCGAAACGGTCGGCCGGCCCGCGCTCTACGCGACCACGCGCCAGTTCCTCGACGACCTCGGCCTCGCATCGCTCGACCAGTTGCCCCTGATCGAGACGCCGGCGCAGCAGGCGGCGCTGGTCGATGCGCTCGACCAGGCCTCGGGGCATCAGCCGGCGCTGCCGATGGACGGTCCGGTCGAAGGCGACGGCGATGCCGACGCCTCCGCCATGGCCGAGCCTGCCTTCGACGCCAACGCACCCGGGGCCGCTGAAGCACCCGACGCCGCACCTGACGCCGCACCCGCGATCGGCGACGCGCCGCCGTCCGACCCCCTCCCATCCGAAGTCACGTCGTCCGACGAGACCGAACCCCACGCTGTTCCCCCCGGAAAAACCTCATGAGCCCTTCCGACACCGACGACGCGGCCTTCGTGCCGGTCCCGCCCGAGACGACCGATGCAGCCGCCCCGGCTGCAGCGAGCGAGAGCGAGGCGCCGAAGAAGAAGCGCGCGCCCCGCCGCAAGAAGGTCGTCGAGCCGGTCGCAGAGGGCGACGCGGCACCCGCCGCCGACGAGGCGAAGGCGGCCGAGCCCGTGGCGCAGCCGGCACCCGATGCCGAGGCTGCTGCACCTGCGCCGGCGCCTGCCCCTGCGATCGCCGAGCCGCCCGCTGCGCCGCCGGCGGTGCAGCAGGAGGTCCGCGTGCGCGACGACGACCGGGACGATGAGGACGAAGACGACGAGGACGAAGAGCCCGACGAGGAAGAGGACGACCTCGACCGCGCGCGCCGCGCGGCCGAGCGCGAGCAGCGCAATGCGCTGCCGCCCGAGCCGATCCGCTTCGCGGACGTCATCTCGGGGCAGTTCGATGCCGACGAGGAAAGCCCCGAAGTGCCGCCGCTCAAGCGCGTGCTGCTGCCCGAGGCCGATTCGCCCAAGCTGCACAAGGTGCTCGCGCAGGCGGGCCTGGGTTCGCGCCTCGAGATGGAGCAGCTGATCCTGCAGGGCCGCATCTCGGTCAACAACGAGCCGGCCCACATCGGCCAGCGCATTCAGTACGGCGACCAGGTCAAGATCAACGGCAAGCCGATCCGCTACCGGATCGCGCCGCCGCCGCCGCGCGTCATCGCCTACCACAAGCCCGTGGGCGAGGTCGTCACGCACGACGACCCGCAAAACCGCCCGACGGTGTTTCGCAAGCTGCCGCGCCTGCAGCAGGGCAAGTGGCAATCTGTCGGGCGACTCGACCTGAACACCGAAGGCCTGCTGCTGTTCAGCAGCTCGGGCGACCTTGCCAACCAGCTGATGCATCCGCGCTTCGGGCTCGAGCGCGAATACGCGGTGCGCGTGCTCGGTGCACTCAGCGCCGACGAGAAGAAGCGCCTGCTCGAAGGCGTGCGCCTCGACGACGGCATGGCGCAGTTCGGCACCATCGAGGAAGGCGGCGGCGAGGGTTCCAACTGCTGGTACCGCGTCACCATCTCCGAAGGCCGCAACCGCGAAGTGCGGCGCCTGTTCGAATCGGTCGGCCATGCGGTGAGCCGCCTGATCCGCATCCGCTACGGCGCCATGGTGCTGCCGCGCGGGCTGAAGCGCGGCGCCTGGATGGAGCTCGACGAGCGCGACATCAACGCGCTGTTCCAGGCCTCGGGCGGCGGTGCGCCGCGTCCGCAGCAGCAGCAGCGCGGTGCGGAAGGCCCGGGCGGCGGCGGTCGCAACGGACGCAACAAGAAGCGCCGCGGCAATCGCAATGCCGGCGGCCAGGCGCCGCGCGAAGAAGGCCGCGACCCAATCCCGAATCCGCTTGGCGACGGCCGCGGCCCGCGCGGCGGACGCGGCAACCGGGGTGGCGGCGGAGGCGGCGGCAATGCCGGCCCGGTGCCGCAAGGGCGCCGTGGCAACGACCGCGGCGGCCGCCAGGGTGAAGACCGCGCACCCGGCGGTGCCAGCCAGCCCGATCCGATGAAGACATCGCTCGGCTACATCGGTGCCGACAGCTTCTCGCGCCAGCGCAAGGAGCAGCGCCAGGGTCCCGGACGCCGCGGCGGGGGCTCGTCGGGTGGCGGGTCCGGCGGCGGCTTCGGCGGCCCGGGCGGAAACCGCCGTCGCGGGCGCTGAAAGCCGCCCGTCCAGCGCAGCCTTTCGCGGGGTTTTCACCAACCCCGGGGGCTGCGCCGGTTAAAATCAGAGGCTTTGTCGACCAACGGTGCAACAACCTTGTTGCTGCTGTGACAAATCACTTCAAAATCAAAGCTCAGGAAGCACTTCAATGGCTATCGAACGTACCCTCTCCATCATCAAGCCCGACGCCGTCGCCAAGAACGTCATCGGCAAGATCGTCTCCCGCTTCGAAGCTGCCGGCCTCAAGATCGTTGCCGCCAAGCTGGTGCATCTGTCGCGCAACGAAGCCGAGCAGTTCTACGCGGTCCACAAGGAGCGTCCCTTCTTCAAGGACCTGGTCGAATTCATGATCTCGGGCCCCGTCTTCGTGCAAGCGCTCGAAGGCGAGAACGCGATTGCCAAGAACCGCGACCTGATGGGCGCCACCGACCCGAAGAAGGCGGCTGCCGGCACCATCCGCGCCGACTTCGCCGACAGCATCGACGCCAACGCCGTGCACGGCTCCGACGCGCCTGAAACCGCAGCGAACGAAATCGCTTTCTTCTTCGCCGGCCTCAACGTCTACGCACGCTGAAGCCGCATCCGGCTGATTTCATGACCACGGCCAACCTGCTCGAATTCGATCTCGAGGGGCTGGCTGCGTTCTGCGAAAAGCTCGGCGAGAAGCGCTTTCGCGCCACGCAGCTGTTCCGCTGGATCCACCAGCGTGGCGCGAGCGACTTCGCCCAGATGACCGATCTGGCGAAATCGCTGCGCGAGAAGCTCGCCACCACCGCGCGCGTCGAGGCCCTGCCGGTCCTCACGCAGCACGAATCCAAGGACGGCACGATCAAGTGGCTGTTCGACGTCGGCGACGGCAATGCCGTCGAAGCCGTGTTCATTCCCGAGGACGACCGCGGCACGCTGTGCGTGTCGTCCCAGGCCGGCTGCGCGGTCGGATGCCGCTTCTGCTCCACGGGGCACCAGGGCTTCAGCCGCAACCTCGGAACGGGCGAGATCGTCGCCCAGCTCTGGTTTGCCGAACACTTCCTGCGCAAGCACCTGAAGCGCGACGAACGCATCATCTCGAACGTGGTGATGATGGGCATGGGCGAGCCGCTGCAGAACTACGCGGCGCTCGTGCCGGCGCTGCGCACCATGCTCGACGACAACGCCTACGGCCTGTCGCGCCGCCGTGTCACGGTCTCGACCTCGGGCGTGGTGCCGATGATCGACCGACTCGGTGCCGATTGCCCGGTGGCGCTCGCGGTGTCGCTGCATGCGCCCAACGATGCGCTGCGTGACGATCTGGTGCCGCTCAATCGCAAGTACCCGATCGCCGAACTGATCGAGGCCTGCCAGCGCTACCTGGCGCACGCACCGCGCGACTTCATCACCTTCGAGTACTGCATGCTCGATGGCGTCAACGACCAGCCCGAACATGCGCGCCAACTGGTGGAGCTGGTCCGCACGCACGGCATCTCGTGCAAGTTCAATCTGATTCCGTTCAACCCGTTTCCGGCCTCGGGCCTCCTGCGTTCGCCGCAGGCGCGGGTGCTGGCATTCGCCAGGACGCTGAGCGAGGCCGGGCTCGTGACCACGGTGCGCAAGACGCGCGGCGACGACATCGACGCTGCCTGCGGACAGCTGGCGGGAGACGTCAAGGACCGCACGCGCGCGGCCGAGCGCATGGCGCAGCGCCGCGCCGGCGAACGCACCATCGTTCTGCATCCGGCCCGCAAGACTGCACCCCAGGAGCACTGACCCCATGCGCATGGCCTTTTCGACGACGACCGTGAACCTGCCGCGGCTTGCAGCCGCTGGCTTTGCTGGCGTCGCCATGGCGTTCCTGCTCGGCGGCTGCGTCAGCACCCGCACCACCACCACCAGCCTTGCCGACAACAGCTCGAGCACGGGCAACCAGGTGGTGGCCGAATCCGACGAGGCCAACCGACAACGCCGTGCGCGCCTGCGCCTGGAGCTGGCTGCGGGCTATTTCCAGCAGGGCCAGACCAGCGTTGCGCTCGAGGAGATCCAGCAGGCGCTGGCCATCGAACCCAACAACGCCGACGCCTACAACCTGCGCGGCCTCGTCTACATGCGGCTCGAGAACCCCGGCCTGGCCGAAGACAGCTTTCGCCGCGCCATTGCGATCAATCCGCGCGACGCCGACGCGCGGCACAACTACGGCTGGCTGCTGTGCCAGCAGAAGCGCTATGGCGACGCAGGCCAGCAGTTCACCGGCGCGCTCACCGTGCCGGGCTATACCGACCGCGCCAAGACGCTGATGACGCAAGGCGTCTGCCAGCTGCAGGCCGGCCAGCGCGCGGAGGCGGAGCGCAGCCTGCTGCAGGCCTACGAGCTCGATGCGGGCAATCCGGTGGTGGGTTTCAATCTGGCGTCGCTGCTCGCGCAGCGCGAAGAATGGTCGCGTGCGCAGTTCTATATCCGCCGCGTCAACAACAGCCCCTCGGCGAGTGCCGAGACGCTGTGGCTTGGCATCAAGATCGAACGACGGCTCAACAATCGCGAAGCAGTGGCCCAACTGGGAGGCCAGCTGCAACGCCGCTTCCCGCAATCGAAGGAAGCCATCGCGTACGAGCGCGGGAATTTCAATGACTGAACGGGTTTCGGAGTTCGGCACTTCCGCGGCACTGCCGCTCGAGGAAGGCGACATCACGCACAAGACAGCCGGCGACTTGCTCCGCGAAGCGCGTGAAGCGCACGGGCTGCATATCGAAATGGTGGCCGCGGCGCTCAAGGTGCCGCCGCAGAAGCTCATCGCCCTCGAGGCCGACGACATCGCCGCGCTGCCGGATCCGGTCTTTGCGCGTGCGTTGGCCAGCAGTGTCTGCCGTGCCCTCCGGATCGATTCCGGGCCGGTGCTCGCCAAGCTGCCGGGCGCGCAGCGCGCGGTGCTGGCCGAGGCCGACCGCACGCTCAAGGCCAGTGTCGTCTCGCGGAAGCCGCGGTGGAACGGTGGCCGCAGCAGCGGGCTTCCGTCGCGCGCCTTGCTGACGGTGGTGGGGCTGCTGCTCGTGGGCGCGGCCCTGTTGTTCTGGCTGCCCCAGTCGGTCTTCGATCAGATCGGCGCTTCCGTCTCGCGCTGGACCACCGAGGGCGGGGCCGAAACCGCGTCCGACGTCCCCGCCACGTCGGCCGGCACCGCAGGTGCAGCGGGCGGGACGTCGGTGGTGGTCGAAAGCGCGGCGGTTTCGCCCGCGCTGCCCGCATCTTCAGCAGCAGGCCCGGCTTCGCCAGTGGCCGCGCAGCCGGTGCCCGGCGCAAACACCGCCGCAGTGGCTGCGGCAGCGTCGACGAGCTCCACTGCGGCCGGCGCAGGCCAGCCGCTGGTCTTCGTAGCGCGCGAGGAATGCTGGGTCACGGTCACCGAGACCGGCGGCAGGGTCTTGCTGCGTCGCAGCCTGCAGGCTGGCGAGACCGTCGGCCTCTCGGGTGCGCTGCCGCTGTCGGTGGTCGTGGGGCGCGCCTCGGCCGTCGACGTGCAGGTGCGCGGAGCGCCGTTCGATCTGAAGCCGTTCACGCGCGGCGGCGGCGTGGCACGTTTCGAGGTGAAAGCGCAATGACGACCGACTGCAGCCCGCAACCCATCGCCGCGGCCGCGCCCAAGCCGCGCCGCTCCCGCCAGGCCAGCGTGGTCTGGGGCTCGCGCATCGTCACCGTGGGCGGCGATGCGCCGGTGCGCGTGCAGTCGATGACCAACACCGACACCGTCGATGCCATCGGCACGGCCATCCAGGTCAAGGAGCTGGCCCAGGCCGGCTCGGAGATGGTCCGCATCACCGTCAACACGCCCGAGGCGGCGGCGCAGGTGCCCTACATCCGTGAGCAGCTCGACCGCATGGGCATCGACGTGCCGCTGGTCGGCGACTTCCACTACAACGGCCATCGCCTGCTCACCGACTACCCGGCCTGCGCCGAGGCGCTGAGCAAGTACCGCATCAACCCCGGCAACGTGGGCAAGGGCGACAAGAAGGACCGGCAGTTCGGCCAGATGATCGATGCCGCGATGCGCTGGAACAAGCCGGTGCGCATCGGCGTGAACTGGGGCAGCCTCGACCAGGAGCTGCTCGCAAGCCTGATGGACACCAACAGCCGGCGCCCCGAACCGTGGGAAGCCAGGCAGGTGATGTACGAGGCGCTGATCACCTCGGCCATCGAGTCCGCGAAGCTGGCCGAGTCGATGGGCATGGCCGGCAACCAGGTCATTCTGTCGTGCAAGGTGAGCGGCGTGCAGGATCTGATCTCGGTCTACCGCGAGCTGGCAGGGCGCTGCGACTACCCGCTGCACCTGGGCCTCACCGAGGCCGGCATGGCCACCAAAGGCACCGTGGCATCGGCCGCGGCGCTCGCGATCCTGCTGCAGGAGGGCATCGGCGATACGATCCGCGTTTCGCTCACGCCGCAGCCGGGCGAGTCGCGCACGCAGGAGGTGTTGATCGCCTCCGAGATCTTGCAGGCGCTCGGCCTGCGCGTGTTCGTGCCGAGCGTCACGGCCTGCCCGGGCTGCGGCCGCACCACCAGCACCACGTTCCAGGAACTCGCCAAGCAGATCGACGACTACCTGCGCATGCAGATGCCGGTCTGGCGCAAGAAATACCCCGGCGTCGAGGCGATGAAGGTGGCCGTGATGGGCTGCATCGTCAACGGCCCCGGCGAAAGCAAGCATGCCGATATCGGCATCAGCCTGCCCGGCACTGGCGAGGCCCCCGCGGCGCCGGTCTTCATCGACGGCGAGAAGGCCCTGACGCTGCGCGGCGACAATATCGCCAACGAGTTCCATCAGCTCGTCGAAAACTACATCGAAAAGCGCTTCGGCCAGCCCCAGGCTGCCGACGTCGCCTGACCACTTTCTCCCATGGCTGAAAAGATCAATGCCGTCAAAGGCATGAACGACATATTGCCGGCGAGCGTGCCGCGCACCGACCGGCTGCCCGATTCGGCCCTGTGGTCGTGGTTCGAGCAGACCGTGCGGCAGCTGCTGGCGCGCTACGGCTACCAGTACATGCTGACGCCGGTGGTCGAACCGACCGCGTTGTTCGTGCGCGGGCTCGGCGAGGTCACCGACATCGTCGAGAAGGAGATGTACTCGTTCACCGACGCGATGAACGGCGACAAGCTCACGCTGCGCCCCGAAGCCACTGCCGGCATCGTGCGCGCGATGGTCGAGCACAACGCGCTTTACAACGGCCCGCTGCGCCTGTGGACGATGGGGCCGATGTTCCGCCACGAGCGCCCGCAGAAGGGCCGCTATCGGCAGTTCCACCAGCTCGACGTCGAAGCGTTGGGCTTTGCCGGCCCCGACGTGGACGCCGAGCTGATCCTGATGGTGCGCGCGCTGTGGCGCGAACTCGGGCTGGTCGAGGGCGCGCACGTGCGCCTGGAGATCAACAGCCTGGGCCAGCCCGCCGAGCGGCAGGCGCACCGTGAAGCGCTGATCCGCCATTTCGAGGCGCATGCGGAGCTGCTCGACGCCGACGCCCAGCGGCGCCTGCACAGCAATCCGCTGCGCATCCTCGACACCAAGAACCCCGCGATGCAGGCCGTGGTCGAGGCCGCGCCGCAGCTGATGGATTTTCTCGGCGAGGCATCGCGCGCGCACTTCGATGCGGTGCGCGGCGTGCTCGATGCTGCCGGGCTGGCCTACCGCGTTAATCCGCGCCTGGTGCGCGGCATGGACTACTACAACCTGACGGTCTTCGAGTGGGTCACCGACCAGCTCGGCTCGCAGGGCACCGTCTGCGGCGGCGGCCGCTACGACGGCCTGATCGGTCAGATGGGCGGCAAGCCCGCGCCGGCCGTGGGCTTCGGCCTGGGCATCGAGCGGCTGCTGCTGCTGATCCAGGAGCTGCGCCTGCCGGTCCCCGCTGCCTCCCCCATGGCCTATGCCGTCGTGCCCTCGGCCGTCGTGCTGCCGCAGGCGATGGTGGCGATCGAGCAGTTGCGCGCCGCCGGCGTCAGCGTGCTGCAACATGCGGGCGGCGGCAGCATGAAGACGCAGTTCAAGAAGGCCGACGCGAGCGGCGCAGGCTATGCGCTGATCTTCGGCGAGGACGAACTCTCGCGCGGCGAGGTCACCGTCAAATCCCTGCGCGGTGGCGACGGCGAACAGGTGGCGCGGCCCCTCGCCGACGTGGCCGCCTGGGCCGCCACCCTACAATCCCCGGCTGCTCCCAACACCTGAAGCGCATGGCAACCCATCTCGACCTCGACGAACAGGAACAGCTCGACCAGCTCAAGCATTTCTGGAATACCTACGGCACCCTGATCACCTGGGTCGTGCTGCTCGTGGCCGGTGCCTTCGTGGCCTGGAACGGCTGGCAGTACTACCAGCGCAGCCAGGCCGCACAGGCCTCGGCGCTCTACGACGAACTCGAACGCAGCGCGCAGGCCGGCGATGTCGAGCGCACCCAGCGCGTCCTGGGCGACATGAAGGAGCGTTTCGCGCGCACCGCGTACGCGCAGCAGGCGGGCCTGCTCGCGGCGAAGACCTTCTACGAGAAGGGCAAGCCCGAGGAATCGCGCGCCGCGCTTGGCTGGGTCGCGCAGAACGCCGCAGACCCCGGCTACAAGGCGGTCGCCAAGCTGCGGCTCGCGGCCGAACTGCTCGACAGCAAGTCGTACGACGAAGCGCTCAAGCAGCTCGAGGGCGAAGTGCCGAAGGAATTCGAGCCGCTCGTGGCCGACCGCAAGGGCGACATCTACATGGCCCAGGGAAAGCGCGAGCAGGCACAGGCCGAATACCGCAAGGCCTGGACCGGCCTCGGTCCCACGTCGGACTACCGGCGACTCGTCGAATTCAAGCTCAACGCCTCCGGCGTGGACCCTAAGAGCCTTGCGCCCGTGATCACGGTCACGCCCGCCGCCCCCCAAACTTCCTGATCGCACCATGAATCTCAAGCGTTTCTTGCCGGAGTCGCGCGCACTGCGCGCCGGTTCGGCCATTGTTCTGGTCGCCATGCTCGCTGCGTGCTCCGGCACCAGCAAACCCAAGCCCACCGAACTGCCGGCGAACCCGTCGCTGTTCGGTGTGCGTCAGGCCTGGAGCGTACGCATCCCGGCGGTGAAGTTCCCGCTTGCCGTCGACGTGAGCGGCGACACCGTGACCGTCGCGGGCAGCGATGGCACCGTGGTCGCCATCGATGCCCGCGCGGGTCGCGAGACCTGGCGCGCCAATGCCGGCGCACCGCTGGCGGCTGGGGTCGGCAGCGACGGTTCTCTGGCCGCCGTGGTAACGGAGAACAACGAACTGGTGGCGCTCGAGGGCGGCAAGGTCCTGTGGAAACAGCGGCTCACGGCGCAGGCCTTCACCGCGCCGCTGGTCGCCGGCCGCCGCGTCTTCGTGCAGACCGCCGACCGCACCATCAGCGCCTGGGACGGCCAGAGCGGCCGCCGCCTGTGGCTGCAGCAGCGCACGGCCGAGAACCTCGTGCTTCGGAAGTCGGGCGTGCTGATCGCCGTGGGCGACACGCTGGTCTCGGGCATCGGTGGCCGCCTGGTCGGCCTCAATCCGGCCAATGGCTCCTCGCGCTGGGAAGCACCGATCTCGGCACCGCGCGGCACCAACGACGTCGAGCGCCTGGTTGACCTGACCGGCAGCGTGAGCCGTGTCGGCGACACCGTCTGCGCGCGTGCCTACTACGCCAACGTCGGCTGCGTCGACACGCTGCGTGGCCAGCTGCTCTGGAGCAAGCCGGCCATGGGCGCCGAGGGCGTGAGCGGCGACGAAGGCTTCGTCTACGGCACCGAGGCCGACGGCAGCGTCACGGCCTGGCGTCGCGCCGACGGCGAGCGCGCCTGGCAATCGACGCGCTTCAAGCACCGCGTGCTGACCGGGCCGCTGGCCGTCGGTCGTTCGCTCGTCATCGGCGAAAGCACCGGCACGCTGCACTTCGTGTCGCGCGAAGACGGCGCGCTCCTCAATCGTGTGACGCCCGACGGCTCCGCCATTGCCGTGACGCCTGTGCTGTCCGACAACACGGTGGTCGTGGTGACCGCCAACGGCGGCGTGTTCGGCTATCGCCCCGAATGATCTTCAGCAAGGCCCGACCATGAAAACCGCGCCAACGAAAGGCCGGCCATGAAGCCGGTCGTGGCCCTGGTCGGGCGTCCGAACGTCGGCAAATCGACCCTGTTCAACCGCCTGACGCAGACGCGCGACGCCATCGTCGCCGACTTCGCGGGGCTCACGCGCGACCGCCACTATGGCAACGGTCGCCAGGGCAAGCACGAGTTCATCGTCATCGACACCGGCGGCTTCGAGCCCGACGCGGGCAGCGGCATCTTCAAGGAGATGGCCAAGCAGACGCGGCAGGCGGTCGCCGAAGCCGATGTGGTGATCTTCGTCGTCGATGCCCGCGAGGGGCTTTCGTCGCAGGACCACGAGATCGCCAACGAGCTGCGCCGGCTCGGCAAGCCATGCCTGCTGGTGGCGAACAAGGCCGAGGGCATGCAAGACGGCACCAAGCTCGTGGATTTCTACGAACTCGGTTTCGGCGAGGTGTACGGCATCTCGGCCGCGCACGGGCAGGGCATCCGCGACCTGGTCGAACTCGCGCTGGCGCCGCTGAATCTTGCCGACCCGGACGACGAGTCCGACGAGGAAGACGTCAACAAACCGATCAAGCTGGCGGTGGCAGGCCGGCCCAACGTGGGCAAGTCGACGCTGATCAACACATGGCTCGGCGAAGAAAGGCTCGTGGCCTTCGACCTGCCCGGCACCACGCGCGACGCCATCAGCGTGCCCTTCGAGCGCAACGGTCAGCGCTTCGAACTCATCGATACCGCCGGGCTGCGCCGCAAGGGCAGGGTGTTCGAGGCGATCGAGAAGTTCTCGGTCGTGAAGACGCTGCAGGCCATCGAGTCGGCCAATGTCGTGCTGCTGCTGCTCGACGCGACCCAGGGTGTGACCGACCAGGACGCGCACATCGCGGGCTACATCCTCGAGAGCGGGCGGGCGGTCGTGATCGCCATCAACAAGTGGGACGCGGTCGACAGCTACCAGCGCGAGCAGATCCAGCGCCAGATCGAGACCCGGCTGCCGTTCCTCAAGTTCGCCTCGCTGCATTTCATCTCGGCCATCAAGCGCCAGGGCCTCGGGCCAGTGTGGCAGGCCATTGCGCAGGCCCACAAGTCGGCCACGCGCAAGATGTCCACGCCGGTGCTGACGCGGCTGCTGCTCGAGGCGGTGCAGTTCCAGGCGCCCAAGCGCGCCGGCATGTTCCGGCCGAAGCTGCGCTATGCGCACCAGGGCGGGATGAACCCGCCGGTGATCATCATCCACGGCAATTCGCTCGAGCACGTCACGGAGGCCTACAAGCGCTTCCTCGAAGGGCGGTTCCGCAAGGAGTTCGACCTCGTGGGCACCCCCCTGCGCATCCAGTTCAAGAGCTCGCAGAATCCGTTTGCCGACAAGGACAGCTGAGGGCGCTTGGCGACCGATGGCTGCTGATGAGCGATGAGAGGGCCGAAAGTTCCGGCTTTTGAGTCCCGTTATTTTTCAAAGGCCTTTGGCGTCGGCTGCTGCAGCGCAGAAACCCTGTGTTAAGGTCCATCGCTCCAACAACTACTCTTGAACACGGAGAATATCGTGAGCAATAAAGGGCAACTCCTACAAGACCCGTTTCTGAACACCCTGCGTCGCGAGCATGTGCCGGTTTCCATTTATCTGGTGAACGGTATCAAGCTGCAGGGTCAGATCGAGTCTTTCGACCAGTATGTCGTGCTGCTTCGCAACACGGTGACACAGATGGTCTACAAGCACGCCATTTCCACCATCGTGCCAGGTCGTGCCGTCAACTTCTCGGCCAGCGAGAACGACGACGCCGCAGCCTGATCGCGCGGAGCGCGGCGGCAACCCCGCCGCGCTTTTTCCTTATTGAATTCCCGCTTGTCTGATCTGAACTCCCGCCAGGAAGGCGCCGCCGTTCTCGTCGGTGTCGATTTCGGGTTGCCCCATTTCGACAGTGAACTCGAGGAACTCGGCCTGCTCGCGCAGACCGCAGGCCTCGAGCCCGTTACCCGTCTCGTCTGCAAGCGCAAGGCCCCCGACGCGGCACTCTTCGTCGGCAGCGGCAAGGCCGACGAGATCAAGGAGCTGGCCGCCATGCACCGCGCGAGCGAGGTCATCTTCGACCAGTCGTTGAGCCCGGCGCAGCAGCGCAATCTCGAACGCCAGCTCGACGTCGCGGTGTACGACCGCACCTTTCTCATCCTCGAGATCTTCGCCCAGCGTGCACGCTCGCACGAAGGCAAGCTGCAGGTCGAACTGGCCCGGCTGCAGTACCTGAGCACGCGCCTCGTGCGCCGCTGGTCCCACCTCGAGCGCCAGACCGGCGGTGCCGGCGTGCGCGGCGGCCCGGGCGAGAAGCAGATCGAGCTCGACCGCCGGATGATCAACGAGTCGATCAAGCGCACGCGGGACCGGCTCGCCAAGGTGCAGAAGCAGCGCGGCACCCAGCGCCGCCAGCGCGAGCGCCGCGAGACCTTCAACATCTCGCTGGTGGGCTACACCAACGCGGGCAAGTCGTCGCTCTTCAATGCGCTGGTCAAAGCCCGTGCGTACGCGGCCGACCAGCTCTTTGCGACGCTCGACACGACCACGCGCAACCTCTACCTGGGTGACGCCGGCCGCAAGGTGTCGATCTCCGACACGGTGGGCTTCATTCGCGACCTGCCGCACGGCCTTGTCGATGCGTTCAAGGCCACGCTGCAGGAGGCCGTCGATGCCGACCTGCTGCTGCACGTGATCGATGCCTCCAACCCCCATTACCCCGAGCAGATGGCCGAGGTGCAATTGGTGCTGCGCGAGATCGGTGCCGACGCCATTCCGCAACTTCTGGTGTTCAACAAGCTCGACGCCCTTGAAAGCGGGCAGCATCCGCTGCATCTGCAGGACGAAATGGAAATCGACGGCGCACAGGTCCCCCGCATCTTCCTGAGCGCACGAAGCGGCGAGGGCTTGCCCCTGCTGCGCACCGAACTGGCGCGTCGGTCGGGTTCGCTCGACGCTACGATGACCCCAGAAGCGGACACTGAATTGCACGGTGACGCCCATTGATTGGGCACAATCCCGCCACTGACAAGAGAACGAAGCGAATGAATGCAAAGCCAGCGTGGAGTGGGTTTCTGGGCATGTTCAACCTGAACGATGGCCGGTGGGGGCGTGGCGACGAGCCGGCCTCCGGTGGCGATCGCCCGAGCGGCAACCGGCCTCCCGACGCAGACCCACCGGGTGTACCTCCGCCCCCGCCTTCGGGCAACAACAACAACGGCAACCGCCCTCGCGGCCAGGGGCCGAACCAGGGCCCGCCGGACCTCGACGAACTGTGGCGCGACCTCAACCGCAAGCTTGGCGGCTTCTTCGGCGGCAAGGGCGGCGGCGGGGGGCGTTCCAGCGGCCCGAGCGGCGGTGGCGGCAATGGCTACCGGCCCGACATGAAGAATGCGGGCTTCGGCATCGGACTCGTCGCCGTCGTGGCGCTTCTCATCTGGCTCGGCACCGGCTTCTTCATCGTGAACGAAGGCCAGCAGGCCGTGATCACGCAGTTCGGTAGCTACAAGACGACCGTGGGCGCCGGCTTTAATTGGCGGCTTCCGTATCCGATCCAGCGCCACGAGGTGGTGGTGGTCACGCAGATCCGCTCGACCGACGTGGGCCGCGATGCGATCGTGCGCTCCACGGGCCTGCGCGAGTCGGCCATGCTGACCCAGGACGAGAACATTGTCGAGATCAAGTTCGCGGTGCAATACCGCTTGAGCGATGCGCGGGCTTATCTGTACGAAAGCAAGTCGCCTGCTGAAACCGTCGTGCAGGTCGCGGAGACCGCCGTGCGCGAGGTGGTGGGCAACATGAAGATGGACGCGGCGCTGGCCGAGGAACGCGACCAGATCGCGCCGCGCGTGCGCACGCTGATGCAGACCATTCTCGACCGCTACAAGGTCGGCGTCGAAGTCGTCAACATCAACCTGCAGCAGGGCGGTGTGCGTCCGCCCGAGCAGGTGCAGGCGGCTTTCGACGACGTGCTCAAGGCCGGCCAGGAACGTGAGCGTGCCAAGAACGAGGCGCAGGCCTATGCCAACGACGTGGTGCCGCGCGCAACGGGTACCGCTTCGCGCCTCCAGGAAGAATCCGAGGCCTACAAGGCGCGCATCGTTGCGCAGGCGCAGGGTGATTCCGGCCGCTTCGCCGCGGTGCTGGCCGAGTACCAGAAGGCCCCGCAGGTCACGCGCGACCGCATGTACACCGACGCGATGCAACAGATCTACGCCAGCACCACCAAGGTGCTGGTCGACACCAAGCAGGGCTCGAACCTGCTGTACCTGCCGCTCGACAAGCTCATGCAGCAAAGCGGCGGCAACCAGGCCGTCACGCCGGTCGATGCCGCCAGCCCCAGCGTGGCCGGCACGGCGCCGCCGCAATCGTCGGTGATCCCGGTGGCGCCCACTTCGGGCGACAACCGAGCCCGCGACGGCCGCTCGCGCGACCGCGACGTGCGTTGAACAGGCCAGGAAGAAGAACATGAACAGAATCGGATTCATCGCCTCGTCGTTCCTCGTGCTGCTGTTGCTGCTGAGCTCCACGCTCTTCGTGGTCGACCAGCGGCAATTCGGCGTGGTGTACGCGCTCGGCGAGATCAAGCAGGTCATCACCGAGCCCGGCCTCAACTTCAAGATGCCGCCGCCGTTCCAGAACGTGTCTTACATCGACAAGCGCCTGCTCACGCTCTCGAGCCTCGAGACCGAGCCGATGCTCACGGCCGAGAAGCAGCGCGTGGTGATCGATTGGTACGTGCGCTGGCGCATCACCGACCCGCAGGCCTACATCCGCAATGTGGGGCTCGACGAAAACGCGGGCGCGATGCAACTCAACCGCGTGGTGCGCAATGCCTTCCAGGAAAACATCAACAAGCGCACCGTGCGCGACCTGATTTCGTCGCGCCGCGAAGAACTCATGACCGACGTGCAGCGCGAGGTGCTGGCCGTGGTGAAGGGCGCCAAGCCCTGGGGCGTGGACGTGGTGGACGTGCGCATAACGCGCGTCGACTATGTCGAGGCCATCACCGAGTCGGTCTACCGCCGCATGGAGGCCGAGCGCAAGCGCGTGGCCAACGAGTTGCGCTCGACCGGCTACGCAGAGGGCGAAAAGATCCGCGCCGACGCCGATCGCCAGCGCGAAGTCACCGTGGCCAATGCCTACCGCGACGCGCAGAAGATCAAGGGTGAGGGCGATGCGCAGGCGGCCGCGATCTACAGCGATGCGTTCGGCCGCGATCCGCAGTTCGCGCAGTTCTACCGCAGCCTCGAGGCCTACAAGCAGAGCTTCAACAAGAAGAGCGACGTGATGGTGGTCGACCCGTCGTCCGACTTCTTCCGCGCCATGCAGAGCGCCGGCACGCCGGCAGGCAACGCGCCGCGCCGCTGATCCGGCGTCCCGGGTCGTGAGCGCCGAGACGTTCTGGAGCGCGCTGGCGCTGGTGCTGGTGATCGAGGGCATCCTGCCCCTCGTTTCACCGGGCGGTTGGCGCCGCGGCTTCGGACAGCTCATGCAGTTGCGCGACGGCCAGCTGCGCTTCTTCGGTCTCTGCAGCATCCTGCTCGGACTCGTTCTGCTCCTGATTTTCTAGGGCTTGTGGCCGGGCCCCGGCGCCGCCCCGGTAGAATCCCGGTTTAACCACGCCCCCGATCCTCATGTCCGCCTGGGTCCTCCCGGATCACATTGCCGATGTGCTGCCCTCCGAGGCGCGCCACATCGAAGAACTTCGACGCCAGCTGCTCGATACCGCCCGTGGCTATGGCTACGAGCTGGTGATGCCGCCGCTGCTCGAGCACCTCGAGTCGCTGCTGTCGGGCACCGGCGAGGCGCTCGATCTCCAGACCTTCAAGCTCGTCGACCAGTTGTCGGGCCGCAGCATGGGCCTTCGGGCCGACACCACGCCCCAGGTGGCGCGCATCGATGCCCACCTGCTCAATCGCGAAGGCGTGGCGCGACTGTGCTACTGCGGACCGGTCCTGCACACGCGGCCCGATCGTCCGCATGCCACGCGCGAGCCGCTGCAGTTCGGTGCCGAGATCTACGGCCATGCCGCCCTCGAGGCCGACACCGAGATCCTGCTGCTGGCGCTCGACTGCCTGCAGGCTTCGGGCCTGGACGACGGCCTCATCGTCGACCTGGCCGATGCACGCATCGTGCGCGCGCTGTTCGCGGGCGTGCCTGCCGATGGCGCTGCGCTGGCGCGCGTGCATGCGGCGCTGGTCGCCAAGGACGCGAGCGAGCTGCATGCGCTCACGCGCGATTTCCCGGCCGCCTCCCGCGACGGACTGCGCGCGCTGGTCCAGCTGTACGGCGACGCCGCCGTGCTCGACGAGGCCGCAAAGGCGCTCAAGGCCATCCCCGCGGTCGATGCAGCGCTGGCCGGGCTGCGGCAGCTGGCCGCCAGCCTGAACGGCCATACCGGCCGGCAGATCAGTTTCGACCTGGCCGACCTGCGCGGCTATGCGTACTACAGCGGCATGCGCTTCGGCATCTACGCGCCCGGCGCAGCCGATGCGCTGGTGCGTGGCGGGCGCTACGACGAGGTCGGCGCCGTGTTCGGCCGCAACCGTCCGGCCGTGGGCTTCAGCCTCGACGTGCGCGAGCTGGTCGGTGTGCTGCCGGCACGGCCGCTGCGCGCCGCGATCCGTGCGCCCTGGAGCGACGCGGCCGGCCTGCACGAGGCCATCGCCGGCCTGCGCCGCGCCGGCGAGGTCGTGGTCTGCGTGCTGCCGGGCCACAGCAGCGAAATCGATGAATTCCATTGCGACCGCGAGCTCGTCGAGCAAGCGGGGCAGTGGCGGGTACTGGCCATCTGAATCTTTGAAGTAATGGAACGAGCATGAGCGTAACCACCGGAAGAAACGTCGTCGTCGTCGGCACCCAATGGGGCGACGAGGGCAAGGGCAAGCTGGTCGACTGGCTGACGGAAAGCGCCCAGGGCGTGGTCCGCTTCCAGGGCGGCCACAACGCGGGCCACACGCTGGTCATCAACGGCGTGAAGACGGCGCTGCACCTGATCCCGAGCGGCATCATGCGTCCGGGCGTCAAGTGCTACATCGGCAACGGCGTGGTGCTTTCTGCCGCCAAGCTGTTCGAGGAGATCGAAGGGCTCGAGAAGGTCGGCGTCGAGGTGCGTTCGCGCCTGCGCATCAGCGAGGCCTGCCCGCTGATCCTGCCGTTCCATGCCGCGCTCGACATCGCACGCGAGACCTACCGCGAAAAGGGTGGCGTCGAGAAGATCGGCACCACCGGCCGCGGCATCGGCCCGGCCTACGAGGACAAGATCGCACGCCGCGCGCTGCGCGTGCAGGACCTGAAGCATCCCGAGCGCTTCGCCACCAAGCTGCGCGTGCTGCTCGACTTGCACAACCACGTGCTGACGCAGGTGCTGGGCGCACCCGCGGTCGACTTCGACGAGGTGTTCGACGAGGCGATGCGCCACGCGGTGCTGCTCAAGCCGATGATGGCCGACGTCTCCCGCGAGCTGAACGACGCGAACAAGGCCGGCGCCAACCTGCTGTTCGAAGGTGCGCAGGGCACGCTGCTCGACGTGGACCACGGCACCTACCCGTACGTCACGTCGAGCAACTGCGTCGCGGGCAACGCGGCCGCGGGTTCGGGCGTCGGCCCGGGCATGCTGCACTACATCCTCGGCATCACGAAGGCCTATTGCACGCGCGTTGGCGGCGGTCCGTTCCCGACCGAACTCGACTGGGCCACGCCGGGCACGCCGGGCTACCACATGAGCACCGTGGGCGCCGAGAAGGGGGTGACCACGGGCCGCAGCCGCCGTTGCGGCTGGTTCGATGCCGCGCTGCTCAAGCGCTCGGCCCAGGTCAACGGCCTGTCGGGCCTTTGCATCACCAAGCTCGACGTGCTCGACGGACTCGAGAAGCTCGAGCTGTGCACCGGCTACGAACTCGACGGCGAGAAGACCGACATCCTGCCGATGGGCGCGGACGAGATCGAGCGCTGCACGCCGATCTACGAGACGCTCGAAGGCTGGAGCGAAAGCACCGTGGGCGTCACGCAGTTCGACAAGCTGCCGGTCAATGCGCGGCTCTACCTGCAGCGCATCGAGCAGATCACCGGCGTGCCGATCCACATGGTTTCGACCAGCCCGGATCGCGACCACACCATCATGATGCGTCACCCCTACCTGGCCGACTGAAGAGGAACCCAAGAATCATGTTGACCGAAGACGGCAAGCATCTCTACGTCAGCTACGACGAGTACCACAACCTGATCGAGAAGCTCGCGATCAAGGTGCACCAGTCGGGCTGGGAGTTCGACACCATCCTCTGTCTCGCGCGCGGGGGCATGCGCCCGGGCGACGTGCTGTCGCGCATCTTCGACAAGCCGCTGGCCATCATGTCAACGAGCTCCTACCGCGCCGACGCCGGCACGGTGCAGGGCCACCTCGACATCGCCCGCTTCATCACCACGCCCAAGGGCGAGATCGCGGGACGGGTGCTGCTGGTCGACGACCTGGCCGACTCGGGCCACACGCTGCATGCGGTGATGGACATGCTGCGCAACAACTACAAGCCGATCACCGAACTGCGCAGCGCGGTGCTCTGGACCAAGGCCTTGTCGACCTTCACGCCCGACTACTCGGTCGAGTACCTCGCGACCAACCCCTGGATTCATCAGCCTTTCGAAGGCTACGACTCGCTCGGCCCCGAGAAGCTGCTCGAGAAGTGGTCGGTCTGAGCGTTCTCTAGAACATGGCGGTGTAGCGCCGCTGCATCTCTTCGGGCGTGAGCTTCTCGATGCTGTGGCCCACGTTCCAGCGATGGCCGAAGGGGTCGCGAAACACGCCCGAGCGCTCGCCATAGAACTGATCCTGCGGCGCCATGTCGAGCGTGGCGCCGGCCGCGACCGCGCGCGCCACAACGGCATCGGCGTCGTCCACGTGCAGGTGCAGCGTCACGGCGCTGCCGCCCAGCGTCTTCGCGCTGCGGATGTTGTATTCGGCGAACTCGTCCGAGATCATCAGGATCGCGCCATTGTGGAAGTCGAGTTCGGCATGGCCGATGCGGCCGCTGGGTTCTGTGAGCCGGAAGATCTCCTTGACTTCGAAGGCCTCGCAATAGAAGTCGATGGCCGCTGCGGCATTGTCGACACAGAGGTACGGAAAGAGTTCGTGGATCGCCATGGCATGTTCCGTTCGGGTGATGGGATCGACGATTCTGGCCGCTGCCGCATGCGCCGTCTTGAACGAAATTGACCTGCCCTGCAGGCGCTCAGATTCGCACATGCCGCGACGACACCGGCGCCGCGCGCCGGTATGCCTCTGGCCCGATGCCGGCGGTCGCGAGAAATTCTCGGCTGAAATGCGACTGATCGCTGTATCCGGCATCCAGTGCCAGCGCCACCCATGGCTGGGCAGGGTCCTGCGCGAACCGATCGATGACCCGATTGAAGCGCAGCATCCGCGCGTACTGCTTGGGTGCCATGCCTGCCATGCCGCGAAACAGCGCGATGAAGCGTCGATGGCTGTAGCCGCTTTGCTGCACCAGGTCGCGGATGGCGCGCGGTTGCGTGCCGGACAGGCCGGCCAGTGCATAAGCTACCGCCGGGTGCAGGCCTGGCAGGGCAGAAGCGGACAGGCGCGCACGCAGCAGGGCATCGAGGATGGCAAGCTGGCGCGCCAGCGAATCGGCGCCGTGCAGTTGCTCGAGTGCGAAACTGGCGTCTGAGCCCCAGAGCGCGTCGAGCGGCGTGTGGCATTCGGCGAGCGCGTCCTCGGGGACGCCGAGCAGTGCCCGGGCGGCACCCGGTTGAAGCATCACGCCGACCGAGCGGGTCTCGACGGACACGTCGCGCACGAAAAAAGCGGAACGGGCCCCGCCCACCATGGCGTAGCCGACGGTGTAGCCGTGCGCATCCGCCTCGTTGCGGAACAGGCGCAGCGGAGGGCCGTCGAGACGGAACACCAGGTGCATGCCCCCGGTCGGCAGCACGTGCTCGCGTGCGCCCGGCTGCTCGGCCACGGCGGCGGGAGCCGAGGCCCACATCAGCCGCACGCAATGTTGCAGGCCTGGCGAGGGGCGTGCCGTCAGCATGCGCGATGCCGCGGGTTCGATCGAAAACACGCTGTTGCCCATCGGCGCATTGTGCGGCGGAATGCCGCGCTAGCATCGGGGCCATGAGCAAGCCCTCCACGACCCTGATCCACCATCCCTACGCGCCGCCCGCCAGCTTTGCCGCGCCGCAGCCCGGCATCTACAAGGCCTCGACCGTGTTTTTCGCCGACGTCGCTGCGATGCGGGCCCGCGACTGGAAGACCAAGGCTGGCTACACCTATGGCCTGCATGGCACGCCGACCACCTTCACGCTCGAGGAGCGGCTCGCGACGCTCGAGGGCGGCACCGAAACCCTGCTGGTCCCGAGCGGCCTCGCGGCCATCTCGCTGGTGGCCTTCGCGTTCCTCAAGAGCGGCGACGAGGTGCTGATCCCCGACAACGCCTATGGTCCCAACAAGGCGCTGGCCACCGGCGAACTCGCGAACTTCGGCATCACGCATCGCCTCTACGACGCAATGAACCCGGCCGACCTGGCGGCCAAGATTTCCGACCGCACCCGGCTCGTCTGGGTCGAGGCGGCGGGCTCGGTGACGATGGAGTTCCCCGACCTGCCGGCGCTCGTGGGGGCCTGCCGCGCGCGTGGCGTGCTCACGGCGCTCGACAACACCTGGGGCGCGGGCCTGGCCTTTGCGCCCTTCGATCTCGGCGGCAGCGGGCAGGGCGTGGACATCTCGGTGCATGCGCTCACCAAGTACCCGAGCGGCGGCGGCGACGTGCTCATGGGCAGCGTGACCACGCGCGACGAGCGGCTGCACCGCGCGCTCAAGCTCACGCACATGCGCCTGGGCTTCGGCGTGGGCGTGGGCGACGTCGAGACGCTGCTGCGCTCGCTGCCGAGCGTGGGCCTGCGCTACGCCGCGCACGACCGCGCCGCGCGCGAGCTGGCACGCTGGCTGGCCGACCGCGCGGAGATCGCCCAGGTGCTGCATCCGGCGCTCGAAGGATCGCCGGGCCATGCGAACTGGCGTGCGCTGTGCGGCGCTTCCGACCTCGCCGCCGGACTGTTCTCCGTCGTGTTCGACGCACGCTTCAGCAACGAGCAGGTCGACCGTTTCTGCGACAGCCTGACGCTGTTCAGGCTCGGCTATTCGTGGGGCGGGCCGATCAGCCTCGTGGTGCCGTACGACATCGGCCTGATGCGCGACGCCAGCGTGGCACGCTGGCCGTACAAGGGCACGCTCGTGCGCTTCTCGGTCGGGCTAGAGGACGTCGAGGACCTGCGCGCCGACCTGGCGCAGGCGCTGGCGAAGATGTAGGCTGGCGCGGGCTCCAGCCGGCTTTGCAAGGTGTGTTCGAGTTCGAAACACCGGCCCGCCGGGTGTCTTGAGTCGGCCGCGATATCGCTTACAGTAGGCCACGCGCAGTCACTTTGACTGCCTTCGCCTCAAGGAGATGCAGTGGCAACACCAAATTACGGCTACGAAAAGCGCCAGAAAGAGCTGGCCAAGAAGAAAAAGAAGGAAGAGAAGCTCCGCGAAAAGGCGAATCGCAAGCTCTCTCCCAGCAGTGAAGGGCTGGCACCCGGCGATCCGGAGACCGACGTGGCCTCGCTCGAACGCGATCCTCCCACGATCCCCGAGCTGCCCACCAAGAACGGCTGACCCGTTGCGTCACCCCCGCCCTAAAAGCCGCCGCTGGCCCGTGCCCGCGGCGGTTTTTTTTGGGCTGCGCCGCGTCCGCCGGGCCGGGCTACTTCGATGCGAGCAGCAGCTTGCGCAGTTCGGGCCAGACGTTGTCGAGCAGTTGCGGCTGCGCCGTGGCGTTGGGGTGGATGCGGTCGGCCTGGAACAGCGCGAGCGCGTCGGGGGCATCGGCCACGCCCTTGAGCAGGAAGGGCACCAGCGGCGACTGGGTCGCGCTGGCCACCTTGCCGAACACCGCCTCGAAGCGGCGCGTGTAGTCGCCGCCGTAGTTCGGCGGCACCTGGATGCCGACGATCAGCACCTTGGCGCCGGCCGCCTGCGCGGCCTTGGTGATGTGCAGCAGGTTGTCTTCGGTGCTTTGCAGCGGCAGGCCGCGCAGCGCATCGTTGGCGCCGAGCTCGAGCACCACATGCGTCGGCTTGTGCTGCGCCAGCAGCGGCGCGAAGCGGGCGCGCCCGCCCGAGGTGGTGTCGCCGCTGATGCTCGCATTGACCACCGTGGCGGCGATCTTCTGTTCGGCCAGCCGCTTCTCGAGCAGGGGCACCCAGCCCTCGCCGCGCTTGAGGCCGTACTCGGCGGAGAGCGAATCGCCGAGCACCAGGATCACCGGCTTGCGAGCGGCTGCGGTGCGCGCGGGCTGGGCCTGCGCCACGGTCCAAGTCCCTGCGCTGCCGACGGCGCCGGCGGTCAAGATAAAGTCACGTCGATTCAAAACGAAAAGCCTTTCCATGTCCCAACCCCCGTCTGATGCCATTGTCGCCGTCGAGCATGTGTTCAAGTCCGTCACGGATTCGACCGGCACGCTGGATATTCTGCAGGACATCGATTTCACCCTGGGCGTGCGGGAGACCGCCGCCATCGTGGGCGCGTCGGGTTCCGGCAAGAGCACGCTGCTGTCGATCATCGCCGGGCTCGACACACCGACCCGCGGCACGGTCCGGCTCGCGGGCGACGACATCTTCGCCATCGACGAGGACGAGCGCGCCGCGCTGCGCGCCCAGCGCGTGGGCTTCGTGTTTCAGAGCTTCCAGCTGCTCGGCAACCTGAGCGCACTCGAAAACGTCATGCTGCCGCTCGAGCTGGCCGACCGCAAGGATGCACGCAAGGCGGCCACCGAAATGCTCGGCCGCGTCGGCCTCGGCCAGCGCCTCGGCCACTATCCGAAGGTGCTGTCGGGCGGCGAGCAGCAGCGCGTCGCACTGGCCCGGGCCTTCGTCGTGCAGCCGGCGCTGCTGCTGGCCGACGAGCCCACCGGCAGCCTCGACTTCGCGACCGGCGAGCAGGTCATGCGCCTGATGTTCGACCTCAACCGCGAGCTCGGCACAACGCTGGTGCTCGTCACCCACGACCGCGGCATCGCGGCCCAGTGCGAGCGCCGCATCACCATCGAGGCCGGCCGCGTGAGCCACAACGAAAAGACCGCCGACGCCGGCAGGCTCTGATGAGCCCCCGCGGCGCGGTGCAGGGTGGCCGCGCGCACGACGACAACCACAACGACAACGACAAGAGGAGATTTCCATGACGGACGAACTTCCCCCCGAAGCGCGGCTTGCGCTGGAGCGCGGCAACATCATCGAGGCGATCAAGGTCGTGCGCGACCGCACGGGCCTGGGCCTCAAGGAGTCCAAGGACCTCGTCGAGCGTCATGCCGGCCACATGCCTGCCGATTCGCAGGCGCCGGCCGGCGGATTCAGCGGGCCCATGGGCGGCGGCCCGCCGGTCGTTCCGGCCGCAGCCGCTGCGGCCCTGGCCCAAGGCCGCAAGGTCGATGCGGTGAAGATCGTGCGCGAGGCCACCGGTCTCGGTCTGGCCGAGACGCTGAAGCTCATCGAAGGCCATCTGAAGGGACAGCGGGGCGGTGCGGGTGCGCCCGGCGGCGCCTTCGATCCGATGGCCGAACCGGGGCGCGTTGCTTCGGGTGGCGGCAAGGTCTGGCTGGTGATCGTCATCGCGCTTGCGGTGCTGGCCGTGGGCTTTCTCTTCGCGGGCGCCTGAAGAAGCCGTGAACGGGTCGCGATGATCGTTCCGCAGTTCTGGGCCGAAGGCCGCATCCAGCAGATCGTCGACGGCAAGCAGCTCACCGTGCGCCGCTTCGGCTGGTCCGACGACAGCCCGCTGGCTGCGCAGGCCCATGCCGACGCACGCACGCGCGAGGCCTTCGAGCGCATCGCCGCTGGCGAGACGCTCGAGCGCCGCGAACGCAAGCGCGCCTACAACGGTGCCAACGGCATGCCGATTCGCGAGCAGATCCTCGAACGCCATGGCGAGGACATCGTCACGCGCAACGGCTATGGCGCGCGCTGCCTCAACACGCCCGACGTGCTGTTCGTCGACGTCGATTTCGAGGCGCCGCAGCCGGGCGGCGCGCGCGGGTTCACAGTGATCGGCGCGGCGCTGATCGGCGTGCTGGTCACAGGCTTCGCGTCGGGCTCGTGGATCGCTGCGGCGGCAGCGGGTATGGCGATCGCCGCGATCGGCTTCTGGCGCCTGCGCGCCGAGGGCCTGCGCGCCAGCGAGCCGAAGGGCGATGAAGGCGATCCGCTCGCTGCGGCGCGGGCGCGCATCGATCGCTTCATCCACCAGCATCCGCAATGGCACCTGCGGCTCTACCGCACGCCGTCGGGGCTGCGGGCGCTCGCCATGCACGACGTCTTTGCGCCGTCGGACCATGCGGTCACCGACGTCTTCCAGACACTGGGTGCCGACAAGGTCTATGCGCGCATGTGCCGCAATCAGAACTGCTTTCGCGCCCGGCTGACCGCGAAGCCGTGGCGCATCGGCATCGGCGAGCACATGCGCCCGCAGCCGGGCGTCTGGCCCGTGGCGCCGGACAAGCGCGCACTGCGCGACGCCTGGGTCGCACGCTACGAGCAGGTGGCCGAACGCTATGCGGCCTGCGCGTACATCGAGAGCGTGGGCAGCGTTGCGCAGGCGCATCCGCGCGCACTCGCGGTGCAGCAGCTGCACGATGCGCTCACGCGCGCCGACAGCGGCCTGCCGATTGCCTGAGGCACGCGCGCGGGGTCGCCGGGCGGCAGGGATAATTGGGGCATGTCTTCTCCCAAAGTGATCTTCGGCTTCCATGCCGTGGGCGTGCGCATCAAGACCGCGCCGAAATCGGTGCTCGAAGTGATGTTCGACGCCAGCCGGCGCGATGCGCGCATGAAGCAGTTCATCGCGCGCGCCCAGGAGGCCGGCGTGCGGCTCGTCGAGGCCGACGGCCTGCGGCTCGCCAAGCTCAGCGGCAGCCATGGCCACCAGGGCGTGGTGGCGCGGGTCGACCCCGTGGCGCAGGTCCGCTCTCTCGACGAGCTGCTCGAAGGGCTCGAAGAGGCCGGTACCGTGCCGCTGCTGCTGGTGCTCGACGGCGTGACAGATCCGCACAACCTCGGCGCCTGCCTGCGCGTGGCCGACGGCGCGGGCGCGCATGCGGTCATTGCACCCAAGGACCATGCGGCAGGCATCAATGCCACCGTGGCCAAGGTCGCGAGCGGCGCGGCCGAGACCGTGCCGTATTTCATGGTGACCAATCTCGCGCGCACGCTCAACGAGCTCAAGGAACGCAGCATCTGGTGCGTCGGCACGAGCGACGATGCGCCCGGGACGCTCTACCAGAGTGATTTCAAAAGGCCGCTCGCGCTGGTGCTGGGTGCCGAGGGCGAGGGCATGCGCCAGCTCACGCGCAAGACCTGCGACGAGCTGGTCAGCATCCCGATGGCCGGTGCCGTCGAGAGCCTGAACGTCTCGGTGGCGAGTGGGGTTTGCCTCTACGAGGCGCTGCGGCAACGCAGCGCCTGAGCCCCGTCAGGACGGGTCTTTGCTGCGCGTGCGCGCCACGGCGCTGAAGATGCCGATTCCGAGCAGGATCAGCGCGCCGATGCCGATGTAGAGCGTTGGCACGCCGGCGACCGATGCGCCCCAGGCGATACCGCCGAGGAAGATCAAAAAGCCGACCATGTAGAGCGCGAAAGACATGCTTGTTTCCCCGAAAGCTTTGATGCCTCGCAGTATCCCGATGCGCGCCGCGGCCTGACCCGGCCGTCGTCGCCAGTCGGTGTGGGAACTTGCCTACTGATGAGCTTCGGTGGTCTCGGCGCTGGCCCGGTCCAGCATCTCGATGGTGCCGGCATCGAGCTTGAGCTGCGTCGCGACCACCAGTTCGTCCAGTTGCGCGATCGAGGTCGCGCTCGCGATCGGCGCCGAGATCGAAGGCCGCGCGATCTGCCAGGCGATAGCTACCTGTCCCGGCTTGGCGTTGTACTGCTGCGCCACCTTGTCGAGCGCCTCCAGGATGCGAAGGCCGCGCGGATTCAGGTACTTCTGCGTGGTGCTGGCACCGCGCGCGCTCTTGGCGGCATCGGCCTCGGTGCGGTACTTGCCCGTCAGGAAGCCGGCCGCGAGGGCGTAGAAATTGACCACGCCGATCTCGCGCTGCACGCACAGCGGCTCGAGCGCATCCTCGAACGCCGCGCGGTCATAGAGGTTGTAGAGCGGCTGCAGGCTTTCGTAGCGCGCGATGCCGAGCCGCTCCGACACGTCGAGTGCCTCGGCCAGCCGCGGTGCCGTGTAGTTCGAGGCGCCGATGGCGCGTACCTTGCCCTCCTTGATGAGCGCGTCGAAGGCGCCGAGCGTGTCTTCGAGCGGCGTCGCGGCATCGTCGTCGTGCGCCTGGTACAGGTCGATGTAGTCGGTCTGCAGGCGCTGGAGCGAGGCTTCCACGGCCTCGCGGATATAGGCTGGCGAGAGGCCCGACTTGCCGTCGCCCATCGGCTTGCCGACCTTGGTGGCCAGCACCACGCGGCTGCGCTTGCCGCTCTGGCGGAGCCACTTGCCGATGATGGTTTCCGATTCGCCGCCGGTGTGGCCCGGCACCCAGCGCGAATAGACGTCGGCGGTGTCGACCAGGTTGAAGCCGGCCTCGACCCAGGCATCAAGCAACTTGAACGAAGCCGCCTCGTCGACCGTCCAGCCGAACACGTTGCCGCCGAAGGCGAGCGGCGAAACCAGGAGGCCGGAGCGGCCGAGCGAGCGGAGTTGCGTCATGGGTGTGTCCTGAAGAAGAAGGCAGAAAGCGATGAAGATCAGACGAAGCCTACGGCACCGAGCAGCGCACCTGCACCGAGCAGCCACAGCAGGTGGACGCGCGTGCGCCAGACGATGAGCGCGGCCACCGCGGTCAGCAGCCACAGGTGCCACGCGGGCGCGCCGCCGGCCGGGTTGCCGGCCGCCAGCACCCAGCCGGTGGCAATCAGCAGGCCCACCACCACCGGCGCCATGCCCTGCTTGAAGGCCCGCACGCCGCGCCGCTCGCGGTTGCGGTGGCCCCAGCGCGTGGCCAGGTAGGTCAGCGTGGTGCTCGGCAGCATGATGCCCACCATGGTGACCGTCAGCCCGAACAGCCCTAGCAGCCAGGCGAACGGGCCGGCGCCGATGCCGCCGCCAGCATTGAGCCCGACGTTCCAACCCATCAGCGCGACGAAGAGCACGTTGGGCCCCGGCGCCGCCTGTGCGATCGCCACCGAGGAGCTGAACTGCGCGTCGTTGAGCCAGCCGTGCTGCGTGACGAGGTAGCGGTGCATGTCGGGCACCGTGGTGATCGCGCCGCTGATCGACAGCAGCGACAGCAGCAGGTATTGGCCGAAGAGCGCGAGCCAGTCGTGCCATTGCATCGCGATCGTCATGCGGCGATCTTTCGCCAGGTCCAGGCGCATGCCACGCCGCCCACCGCCAGAAGCACCCAGCCGAGCGGAATCTTGAGCAGGGCGATGGCGCCGAACACCACCGCCACGAAGCCCAGGCAGGCGCCGAAGCCGAGCGGATGCCTGCGCAGCTGCGGAATCAGCTTGATGCCGGTGGCGGCGATCAGCCCGCCCGAGACCGCGCCCATGCCGCGCAACGCGCCGGCGACCTGCGGGTTGGCCGCATAGTGCGCGTAGAGCACGGCCAGCACCAGGATCACCACGAGCGGCACCGCGAGCATGCCGGCCACTGCGGCCACCGCGCCGCGCAGGCCGAAGTAGCGGTCGCCGATCATCAGCGCGAGGTTGATCACGTTCGGCCCCGGCATGACCTGGGCCACGGCCCAGTCCTCGAGGAACTGCTCGGGCGTGAGCCAGCGCTTCTTCTCGACCATCTCGCGCTGCACGATGGCGAGCACGCCACCGAATCCCTGCAGCGCCAGCCAGGTGAAGGAAACGAAAAGGTCGCGTGGCGACTGCGGTTGCGCAGGGGATGCGGGTGGTGGCGGCGCCGCGCCGGAGGGGGACGGATGCATGTGAATGGGATTATCGTAGCCCTGCCTGCAGGCTGCTGGGGAGCGGACTGACAGGCGTCGACAACTCACCCAGGGAGAATCACCAAGATGATGCCAATCCGCGCACTTTTCGATCTTTGCAAGCAGGCCTTCGCGTCGTGGTCGAACGACTATGCGCCGAGCATGGGCGCCGCGCTCGCCTACTACACCGTGTTCTCAATAGCGCCGCTGCTCCTGATCGTCATTTCGGTGGCAGGACTGGTGTTCGGCGAGGAGGCCGCGCGCGGCGAGATCTTCGCGCAGCTCGCGGGGCTCATGGGCGAGCAGGGCGCTGCCGCGGTGCAGGGCATGCTGCAGGCCGTGAACAAGCCGACCGAAGGCGTGGTGGCCACCGTGCTGGGCATCGGCCTGCTGGTGGTCGGCGCGACCACCGTGTTCGGCGAACTGCAGGACGCGCTCGACCGCATCTGGCGTGCGCCCGCGCGCGCCAAGAGCTCGGGTCTGTTCAACCTGGTGCGCGTGCGGCTGCTGTCGTTCAGCATGATCATGGGCATCGGCTTCCTGCTCATCGTGTCGCTGGTCGCGAGCGCGGCGCTGGCTGCGCTGAGCAAGTGGTGGTCGCCGGTGTTCGGCGCCTGGGCCACGCTGGCGCAGGCAGTGAACTTCGCCTTCAGTTTCGCGATGGTCACGGTGATCTTCGCGATGATCTACAAGATCATGCCGCGGGCGAAAGTGCAGTGGCGTGACGTCTGGATTGGGGCCGCGGCCACGGCGATGCTGTTCACGATCGGCAAGCACCTCATCGGCCTCTACATCGGCAAGAGCAGCGTCGCCTCGGGCTACGGCGCGGCGGGTTCGCTGGTGGTGGTGCTGGTGTGGGTGTATTACTCGGCGCAGATCTTCCTGCTCGGGGCAGAGTTCACCTGGGTCTATGCCAAGACCTACGGATCGCGCCGCCACGACAAGGCCGACGCGCCTGCCAGCGCGTCGCCGAGCCGCTCGGGCACCTAACCTGCGAAGCCGCCTTCGTCGAGGAAGCGCTGCTCTTCGGGCGTGCTTTCGCGCCCGAGCATGCGGTTGCGGTGCGGAAAGCGGCCGAAGCGCTCGATGATGTCGCGGTGCAGCACCGCGAAGCGCTGCGTGTTCGCATCGAGGGCGGCATTGAGCTCGACCGAGCGCGCCTGGTCCGCGGGCGACTCCGAATGCATGAACGGCAGATAGAAGAAGCGCCTGAGCGCGTCGTCGACCGCGCGATCGAAGCCGTCGTCGATGGCCCGACGCGCGACGTCGAGCGCCTTGTCGTCGGTGGCCACCATGCGCGCCTCGCCGCGCCAGGTGTTGCGCGGAAACTGGTCGAGCAGCACCAGCAGCGCGAGCGCGCCTTCGGCATCGTGCAGCCAGCCGTCGAGCTGCCCGGCGGCGGCCGCTTCATGGGCGGCGAGGAAGCGTTCGCGGAATGCGGCATCGAAGGCCGCATCCTTGGCGAACCAGCGTTCGGGCCCCGCATCGCGCCAGAAGTCGACGATGTCGCGGGCCGAGGGGAGGGAGGCAGAAGGGTTCATGGCCGCATTCTCCTTCGGTTGAAAAAGTCGCGGTGGTGGCCGACATGCGCTCGTGGCGGCGCTGCCTATGCTGTAGCGGTTTTCATCATTCCAGGAGATCGACACATGAACCGATATGGCACCCTTTTGCGCGCGACCCTCGTTGCCGGCGTGGCCAGTGCCGCCTTGGCGGGCTGCGGAATGATGTCGCGGTCGAACGTCGCGAGCTTCAGCGGCACGATGAATGCCGCCAGCGAAGTGCCGCCCAACATGACGCGCGGCAGCGGCCTGGCCGAGGCCTGGCTCAACCGGGACACCAACGTCCTGAAATACAAGATCACCTACACCGGCCTCAGCGGGCCGGCCACCGCAGCGCACTTCCACGGACCGGCCACCGCCGGCGCCAACGCCGGCGTGGTGCTGCCCTTTGCCAATGCGGCCAGCCCGATCGAGGGCCAGGCCACGCTCACGCCGGCGCAGGCCGCCGACCTGATCGCGGGCAAGTGGTACGCCAACATCCACACCGCCGCCAACCCGGCCGGCGAGATCCGCGGGCAGATGCTGCCCAAGATGTAGCAGCGCCCGCAAGGCTCGGCTGCGGCGCCGGCGCTGGTGTCCAATGCACCGCATGACCCCCCGCAAGCCGAAGCCCCGCACCACCGCTCGCCAGCCCGTCATCGATCCGTTCCGCGGCCGCCGCGAGGACATGCGCGCCGCGCGCAAGGCACTGGTGTTGCAGGGCGGCGGCGCGCTCGGCGCCTACCAGGCCGGCGTGTATGCCGCGCTGAGCGAGACCGACCTGCAGCCGCACTGGATCGCCGGCGTCTCGATCGGCGCCATCAACGCGGCGCTGATTGCCGGCAATGCGCCGGGCCGCCGCGTCGAGCGGCTGCGCGAGTTCTGGCACCTGGTGGCGTCCGGTCCCGCGCAGCGCCTGCCGCCGTGGCTCGGCGACCGCGCCACGCAGAACCAGTGGAGCGCGGCGATGGCCGTGCTGGTGGGCATTCCCGGCTTCTTCGAACCGCGCTATTCGCCTTCTCTGCTGCTGGGCGCCGCGGCGCCGCTGCTGAGCTACTACGACACCGCGCCGCTGCGGCAAACGCTCGAGCGCCTGGTGGACTTCGACCGCATCAACGCGCGCGAAGCGCGCTTCAGCGTGGGCGCGGTCGACGTGCGCACCGGCAACTCGGTCTACTTCGACAACACGCGCCACCGCATCGGTCCCGAGCACATCATGGCGAGCGGTGCGCTGCCGCCGGGCTTCGCGCCGGTGTGCATCGACGGCGAGCACTACTGGGACGGTGGCATCGTCTCGAACACCCCGCTGCAGTACGTGCTCGACGTGCATCCGCGCTCCGAGCCGCTGGTGGTGCTGCAGGTCGACCTGTTCAGCGCGCGCGGCGAAATACCGCGAACGCTTTCGGGCGTGCTGGAGCGGCAGAAGGACATCACCTACTCCAGCCGCACCCGGCTGAACACCGACGCACTGGCGGCCAACGTGAACCTGCAGCAGGCGATCGCGGACCTGATCGCCAGGCTGCCTGCGCACCTGCGCGACGATCCCTCCGTGCGCGCGGTGCAGGCCGGGCTCACGCACGAGCCGATCGACATCTTCCACCTGATCTACCGCGACAAGCCCTACGAGCGCGAGTCGAAGGACTACGAGTTCTCGCGCGCCGCGGTCGAGGAGCACTGGGAGGCCGGCGTGCGCGACATGCGCCGCACACTCGCGCACCCCGAGACGCTGCGCAGCGATGCCACGGTCAACGGCGTGACCACTTTCGACTTCTGCGAGCCAGGCGTCGAACGCGTCAAGCGGCCCGGCCTGGTGCGCACAAGGGATGGTTGACCCTAATGTCTCCGGCGGGCGAAACGTGAGAAAACCGGTTTCCGTTCAATCGTCATACCAATGACCTCGACAGGAGACAACCGCCATGCGTGCCCGTCCAGCCCGTTTCTTCTCCCGACGCTCCTTCGTGACCCATGCCGCCGGCGTCGCCGCGGGGCTCGCCCTGTTTGCCGCGGCGGCCCCCGCGGCCGCCCAGGCCTACCCGAGCCGCCCGGTCACGCTGATCGTGCCCTGGGGCGCGGGCGGCGGCACCGATGCCACGGCGCGCATCATCGCGAGCCTGCTTGAAAAGGAGCTCGGCCAGCCGTTCACGGTGGTGAACCGCACCGGCGGCAACGGCGTGGTGGGCCATGCGGCCATCGCCGCGGCAGCCCCCGACGGCTACACCATCGGCATGGCCACGGTCGAGATCGGCATGATGCATTGGCAGGGCCTCACGCAGCTGACGAGCGCCTCGTACACGCCCATCGGCCTGGCCAACCTCGACCCCGCCGGCATCCAGGTCGGTGCCGATGCGCCATACAAGACGGTGGCCGACCTGCTCACCGCCATCAAGGCGAACCCGGGCAAGCTGAAAGCCTCGGGCACGGGGCAGGGCGGCATCTGGCACCTCGCGATCGCGGGGCTGCTGCGCGACCAGAAGATCGACCCCGCGGCGGTGCCCTGGGTGCCGAGCAACGGCGCCGCGCCGGGCCTGCAGGACGTGGTGGCGGGCGGCGTCGCGATCGCACCGGTGTCGCTGCCCGAGGCGCGTTCGCTGATCGATGCCGGCAAGGTCAAGAGCCTCGCGATCATGAGCGACAAGCCCTCGGCGCTGTACCCCAACGTGCCCACACTCAAGTCGGCCATCGGCAGCGACTGGTCGATGGCGGCGTGGCGCGGCATCGTCGCGCCCAAGGGCCTGCCCAACGACGTGCGCGACAAGCTCGCGGCCGCGCTCAAGAAGGTGGTGGCCAGCAAGGACTACACCGACTTCATGGCCTCGCGCGGCTTCGGCGTGATCTATGCCGGGCCCGACGAGTTTGCCGCCTACATGGCGAAATCCGATGCCGAACTCGGCGCGACGATGAAGGCAGTGGGCATCGTCAAGTGAGCGCCCTGCGCAGCGTGGCCGCGCCGGGCACGGGGGCCCTGGCGCGATGAAGTTCAACGATGCCGTCTTCGGACTGGTCCTGCTCGTGCTCGGCGGGCTGGTGCTCGCTGTGGTGCGGGGCTTTCCCGGCATGGCGGGCCAGCAGTTCGGGCCCGCGCTCTTTCCGGGGCTGATCGCCGCGGGGCTGTGCGTCTGCGGTGTGCTTCTGCTGGCGAAGGGCTGGCGCGAGCGCCGAACCGTCGCCTGGGTGCGGCTCGGCGCCTGGACGGCCTCGCCGCGCCATGTGCTCGCGGTGGCGCTGGTCATCGGCGCCGTGCTGTTCTACATGCTGCTGTCCGAGCGCGTCGGCTTCCTGCCGATCGCCGCGATCCTGCTGCTCGCGTTGATGCTGGTCATGCGGGTGCCGCCAGCGCGTGCGCTGCTGATCGCCGTCGTCGCGGCGCTCGTGATCCACACCGTGTTCTACAAGCTGCTGCGCGTTCCTCTGCCCTGGGGCGTGCTGATGCCCATCGCCTGGTAACCACCGAAAGCAACCTCCATGTCGGCAGCCCTCTTGCAGGCTTTCTCGATGGTGTTCGAGCCCTATACGCTCCTCGTGATGGTGCTGGCGGCGCTCTATGGCCTCTTCGTCGGCGCGGTGCCGGGACTGTCGGCCACCATGGCCGTCGCGCTGCTGGTGCCCGTGACCTTCTTCATGCAGCCGATCCCCGCGATCGCGGCCATGGTGACGGCCACCGCGATGGCGATCTTCTCGGGCGACATACCGGGCTGTCTGTTGCGCATTCCGGGCACGCCGGCTTCGGCGGCCTACACCGACGAGGCCTTCGCGATGACGCGCAAGGGCATGGCCGAGACCGCGCTCGGTGCGGGGCTGGTTTTTTCGGCCGTGGGCGGGCTCTTCGGCACCGTGGTGCTGATCGTCGCTGCACCGGCGCTCGCCGATTTCGCGCTCAACTTCAGTTCGTTCGAGTACTTCTGGCTCGTGCTGCTGGGCCTGACCTGCGCGGTGTTCATCACCTCCGACCGGCCTCTCAAGGGCATGGTCACGCTGCTGCTGGGCTTGCTCGTGGCCTGCGTGGGGCTCGGCAATCCCGCGGGCTTTCCGCGCTTCACCTTCGGCAATGCCGAGATGACCGGCGGTATCGGCATGATCCCGATGATGATCGGCATGTTCGCCGTGTCGGAAGTGATCCGCTTCGCTGTCGACACGCGGCCACCGGGCGAGATCATGGTCGACAAGGTGGGCCGCGTGCTTGCGGGCCAGTGGGCGCTGGCGAAGAAGTACCCGGTGCAGATCCTGCGCGGCAGCGTGCTCGGTACCGCGGTGGGCTCGCTGCCGGGCGCGGGGGCCGACATCGCGGCATGGATGTCGTACGCCACGAGCAAGAAGTTCTCGAAGGAACCCGAGAAGTTCGGCACCGGCCACGTGGAGGGCATCGTCGAATCGGGTGCGGCCAACAACAGCGCGCTCGCGGGCGCGTGGATCCCGGCGCTGGTGTTCGGCATCCCGGGCGACTCGATCACCGCCATCGTGATCGGCGTGCTCTACATGAAGAACCTCAACCCGGGACCGACGCTGTTCACGACCAATCCGCAGAACATCTACGCGGTGTTCCTGCTGTTCATCATCGCCAACCTCATCATGATTCCGCTCGGCGTTCTGTGCATCAAGGTGGCCAAGCGGATCCTGCGGGTGCCGCGCAACGTGCTGATGCCGCTGATCCTGCTTTTCTGCATCGTCGGCGCGTTCGCGATCAACAACTCGCTGTTCGACGTCGGCGTGATGCTGGTGGCGGGCATCGTGGCCTACTTGCTCGAGGAAAACGGCTTTCCCGTCGCGCCGGCGATCCTCGGCGTGGTGCTCGGCGGCATGCTCGAGGAGAACTTCATCACCTCGATGATCAAGTCCGACGGGCAGCTCGTCGGCTTCGTGTCGCGCCCGATCGCGGCCTCGCTGGCCGTCGTGGTGGTGCTGGTGTGGCTCGTGCCGGTGTCGAGGTTGCTGTGGCTGCGCAGGCGCCGCGCTACGACGACAGCCTGAGCGACCAGGTCTCGCCCACGAGCTGCTGCCCGAAGCCTTCGTAAGGCTCGGCCTTGTCGAGCTTGAAGCCGCGCTTGGCGTAGATCGCACGTGCGGCAGCTAGGCAGCTGTTGGTCCAGAGCACCATCCTGCGATAGCCCTTCGAACGAGCGAAGGCGATGCATTCGTCGGTCAGGCGCCCACCAAGCCCGAGGCCACGCGCCGACGGTGCCAGCAGCAGCAGGCGCAATTGCGCGGTGAGGGCCGACTTGCGCACCACGAACACCGCGCCCACGCGCTCGCCGTCGAGCTCGGCGATCCAGCATTTCTCCCCCTCGGGCTGGAACTTGCGCACGAACTGCGCCACGACCTCGGCGACCAGCGCCTCGAATGTGGTGTTCCAGCCGTACTCGCGCGCGTACAGCTCGCCGTGCTGCTGCACCACCCAGCCCATGTCGCCGGGCTGCGGATCGCGCAGCACGACGGTACGGGTGCGGACCGGCGCACTGTGGCCCGGATCGAGCAGGCGCTCGATGCGCGCCATGGCCTCTACCACCTGCTGCCGTTCGGGCGGCGGCAGCGGCGCGAGCAGGGCGGCGGCCTCGTCGCGCGACTTCTGCTGCAGTGGCGCGAAGGCCGCATGGCCAGCCTCGGTGAGGCGCAGCACGCTCTGGCGCGCATCGCGCGCGTGGCGTTCGCGCACCAGCCAGCCCGATGCCTCGAAGCGGCGCAGGATGCGGCTCAGGTAGCCCGCGTCGAGGCGAAGGTCGCGCCCGATCTCGCTCGCCACGGGCGTCTCGCGGTGCGCGAGTTCGTAGAGCACGCGCACATCGGTCAGCGACATGTCGCTGCCAAGGTACGGATCGAGCACGCCGATGCGGCCCGTGTAGAAGCGGTTGAAGCGCCGGATCGCCTTGACGGCGGCGGGGTCGGGGGTGGACGCAGATGCCATCATGTTTGCCATTGTCATGTTGATATTTGACTTTGGCAATCGATTGAATGGCCTTGCTGACATTGCGCCAAGCGCGCGCAGCGCGACAGATGTGATGGAAAACCCTAAAATCACCGGTTGCCCATTGCGGCGCCGGCCGACCCGAGCCGCGCGCCGCCCACTTCCCCACGATGAACGCCCCCGTCGACGTCTCCTTTTTCGCGCGTGCCGCCAAGCCGCTGACCAGCTACCGAAAGTACTGGGCCGCGCGTTTCGGTACGGCCAAGTTCCTGCCGACCACGCGCAAGGAGATGGACGCGCTCGGCTGGGACAGCTGCGACATCATCGTGGTGACCGGCGACGCCTATGTCGACCATCCGAGCTTCGGCATGGCCGTGATCGGCCGCATGCTCGAGGCGCAGGGCTTCCGCGTAGGCATCATCGCGCAGCCCGACTGGCAGAGCGCCGAGCCGTTCAAGGCGCTCGGCAAGCCGAACCTGTTCTTCGGCGTGACCGCCGGCAACATGGATTCGATGATCAACCGCTACACGGCCGACCGGAAGATCCGCAGCGACGATGCCTACACGCCCGGCGACGTCGGCGGTGCCCGGCCCGACCGCGCGGCGATCGTGTATTCGCAGCGCTGCAAGGAAGCCTGGAACGACGTGCCGATCGTCCTGGGCGGCATCGAAGGCTCGCTGCGACGCATCGCCCACTACGACTACTGGTCGGACAAGGTGCGCCGCTCCATCGTCGTCGACGCCAAGTGCGACCTGCTGCTGTACGGCAACGCGGAGCGGGCCATCGTCGAGATCGCGCACCGCCTGGCCGCCAAGGAGCCGGTGCAACAGATCACCGACGTCCGCGGCACCGCCTATGTGCGGCGCGAGACGCCCGAGGGATGGTTCGAGATCGACTCCACCAGCGTGGACGAACCCGGCCGCGTCGAGGCGCACGTCAACCCGTACCTGATGGTGTCGGAGCAGGCCAAGGCCAACGGCGCCACCTGCGCGAAGGAAGACGAGGCCGAGGCCGTGGCACGCGCGGCCGAGGCGGGCGCCGCCGTGGTCAACCCCGCGATCAAGCCGCTGACCTTCGTGCCGAACCCTGCCCTGGCGCAGCGCGCCAAGCTCAAGGTGCCGCCGCGCGACCGCAGCGTGATCCGCCTGCCGTCGTACGAGCAGGTGCGCGCCGACCCGGTGCTCTATGCCCACGCCAACCGCGTGCTGCACCTCGAGACCAACCCCGGCAATGCGCGCGCGCTGGTGCAGGCCCACGGCGAGGGCGCCACGGCGCGCGACGTGTGGATCAACCCGCCGCCGATCCCGCTCACCACGGCCGAGATGGACCACGTGTTCGACCTGCCGTACGCGCGCAGCCCGCATCCGCGCTATGCCGACGAGAACGGCAGCCACGACGGCGCGACCAAGATCCCCGCCTGGGAGATGATCCGCTTCAGCGTGAACATCATGCGCGGCTGCTTCGGCGGCTGCACCTTCTGCTCGATCACCGAGCACGAGGGCCGCATCATCCAGAGCCGCTCGGAAGACTCGATCATCAAGGAGGTCGAGGCCATCCGCGATTCGGTCAAGGGCTTCACCGGCACCATCTCCGACCTCGGCGGCCCGACGGCCAACATGTACCGCATCGGCTGCAAGTCGCCGGAGATCGAGTCGGCCTGCCGCAAGCCCAGCTGCGTGTACCCGGGCATCTGCCCAAACCTCAACACCAACCACGATCCGCTGATCAAGATCTACCGCCGTGCGCGTGCGCTCAAGGGCATCAAGAAGATCCTGATCGGCTCGGGCCTGCGCTACGACCTGGCCGTGCAGTCGCCCGAGTACGTGAAGGAACTGGTGCAGCACCACGTCGGCGGCTACCTGAAGATCGCGCCCGAGCACACCGAGCAGGGCCCGCTCACCAAGATGATGAAGCCGGGCATCGGCAGCTACGACAAGTTCAAGCAGATGTTCGAGAAGTACTCGGCCGAGGCGGGCAAGAAGCAGTACCTCATTCCGTACTTCATTGCTGCGCACCCGGGCACGAGCGACGAGGACATGATGAACCTCGCGATCTGGCTCAAGAAGAACGGGTTTCGCGCCGACCAGGTGCAGACCTTCTACCCGAGCCCGATGGCCACGGCCACGACGATGTACCACACCAACAAGAACCCGCTGCGCAAAGTCACGCGCGTGAGCGAGACGGTGGACATCGTGCGCGGCGACAAGCGGCGCCGCCTGCACAAGGCCTTCCTGCGCTACCACGATGCCAACAACTGGCCGCTGCTGCGCGAGGCGCTCAAGGCCATGGGCCGCGCTGACCTGATCGGCAACGGCAAGCATCACCTCATTCCGACCTGGCAGCCGCTGACCGACGGTGGCTACACCAGTGCGCGGCGCAAGAACTCGACCTCTGCGCCTGTGGCGCTCGCGCCTGTCAAGCGGACGTCGGTGAAGCCCTCGAAGGGCCGCATTCTCACGCAGCACACCGGCCTGCCGCCGCGCGACAACGGCAGTGGCGGCAAGCCGGTCAACAAGCCCTCACGCAAGGTGCGTTGATGCGTTGAAGAAGGCGCGGTCAGCCGAAGGCCGCGTGCTTCGACAGCCAGAACACCCATGCCCCCAGCGCCGCGCCATGCAGCGCGACCGTGGCGTAGAACCGCCACAGGAAACTCGCCTTGCTCGACTTGTGCCGCAGCAGCCGCTGTGCGCACCACGCGCCCGGCCAGCCGCCTGCGAATGCGAGCAGGTGCAGCGTGCTTTCCTGCGTGCGCCAGCGCCCGGCCCGCGCCGCGCTCTTGTCGAGGGCGTAGGCCACGAAGGTGAGCACGCTCAGCCCTGCAACGACTGCCAGCGCGAGCAGCGGCAGGCGACCGAGCCACACGGCGGCGCCCAGCGCAGCGGCATAGATCACGATCAGCCACGCGCCCCACGGCGTGCCCGCCGCACTGCGACTCGAGGGACGGCGCGGCTGTGCGCGTGACGCTGCACGAGGCACTCCACTCGCCGAGGCCTCAGCAGCCTCCACGGCCACTGCCCGCGGCCCCTTGCCACCGACATGAATTTCCTCGAATCGCACCGCCATGCCGACCTGCGGCTTCAGCTGGCGATCGAGAAAGTCGCGCAGGTGCACGAACACATCGGCCGACACCTCCGGGCTGCGGATGAAACCGAAGCCGCGTTCGGCCTCCCAGCGAACGAGACGACCTTGGCGCTTCATGAAATCCGGAGAAAGAGGGCTGGGCACATGCCGGCGCATTCTCTCTTGTGGGCCCGCGGTCGCGCTCCTATCATCGGCCGCTCATGAATCTGCATCACTCTCCCCCTCCGTCGACCCGCTGCTGACGTTCGCGCGCGCCTCGCGCCGCGCCCGTCAGACCCGCAAGTGGTCGCTGCCGTCCGCCTTCTTCCGCTGATCGAAGAACGCCGGGCGGTGGCCGGATGGTCATGCCCGCTCCCGGCGCTGCGTCGACACGACGCCGCGGCGGCGGGCCCCACGGAGAGTTTCATCAATGAGTGCAAGAACAACGGTCGTCCTGGCCTGGGGCGGCGTGCTGCTGGCCGGCGTGCTCTGGGGCGGCGGCGCGCTGGTGGCGCAATTCCTGATCGATGGCGGCATCGCACCGCAGAGCCTGTCGCTCGCGCGCTTTGCGCTCGGCCTGCCGCTGCTCTGGTGCCTGCACTGGCACATGCATCGCGCGGAGGCAGCAACGCCCACCTGGCGGAGCATGGCGCCGCGCGAGCGGTGGCAGGTGGCCGGGACCGGCGCTGCGGTGGCCCTGAACGTGAGCTGCTGGTTCGCCGGCATCGCACACCTGGGCGCGGCGCTTCCCACGGTGATTTCGATCTGCTGCGCGCCCGTGATCGTGGCGCTGGTATCGGTGCTGCGCGGCCATGAGCGCTTCGGCATGCGCCTCGCCTCGGGATTGCTGCTGGCAATCGGCGGGGTGGCGCTGCTCGTGGCGCCGGCGGCGGGCTGGCAGCGCAATGGCCTGCCGGCGGACTATTCGGCAGGCCTCGCATGGTCATTCGGCTCGGCCTTCTGCTACGCGGCGGTGGTGCTCGGCAATGCGCGTATGCCGCAACGCCTCGGGGCGGTCACCGCGTCGGCCTGGGGAATGAGCGTGGCCGCGCTCTGCATGCTGGCGATCGCGTGGCCGGCGGGCATCACCTGGCCGGCGGGCGCGGCGCAGTGGCTCGGCGTGGGCTACACGGGCGTGGTCACCACGTCGGTCGCCTACCTGGCGTTCGCATGGGGTGCACGGCGGCTGCCGCCCACGTCCGCGGTGGTGGGCACGCTGGTCGAGCCGCTCGTGGCCGCGCTGCTGGCCGGGCTGCTCCTTGCGCAGCCGATGGCGCCGCGGCAATGGCTGGGGGCGGCGGTGCTTGCGCTGGCCATGTTGTTGCTCGCATGGCCGCGACGCACGGGATGAACGGCCCAGGTTGAACGGACGAGGCGCCGCGCGCTGTATGGTGTCGCCCCATGAGCACATCGTTGACGTGGCGGGCTTCAGGATGGCACCGGCTTGCGGGCGTCGTCCTGTTCGGCCTGGCGCTCGGCGCGGCCCCGGGTGCGGGCGCCGCATCTCCGGAGGATTTGCGTGCGGCCTACCAGCGCATGGGCGCCAGCCTCGCGCACAGCGGCCTGGGCCGGCCGATCCAGCTCGACTCGACGGAAACGCCGAACGGATTGCAGGGCGACATCTACGCAGTGCTGGCGCATCCGTTGCCCACGATCGCGGCGGCGCTTCAATCGCCCTCGGACTGGTGCGAACTGCTGACGCTGCACGTCAACAACCGCCGCTGCCGCACGAGCAGTGGTGAAGGGCGAGAAAAGCTGACCCTCGACGTCGTGCGGCGCTACGACAAGCCGGTCGAGCAGGCATTCCAGCTGCCGTTCACCTATCGCCTCGCCGAAGCCACGCCGGGGCACCTGTCGGTCGAGATGTCCGCGGCCGAGGGCCCGCTGGGGACGAGCAACTACCGGGTCACGCTCGAGGCGATCGCCATCGACGCACAGCGCAGCTTCCTGCATTTCAGCTACAGCTACGACCAGAACATGATGGTGCGCCTGGCGACCCAGGCCTATCTGTCGACCTTTGGGCGCAACAAGGTGGGCTTCACGGTGGTGGGTACGGGCGCCGACGGCCAGCCCGAGTACATCCGGGGTCCGCGTGGGCTCGTGGAGCGCAATGCGATGCGCTACTTCCTTGCGCTCGATGCGCATGTGTCGGTTCCGCCGGGTGGGGAGCCGCTTGCGCGGGAGCGCCACTGGTTCGTCGCCTCCCAGCGCTACCCGCGGCAACTGCGCGAGATCGATCTCGACACCTACCTCGCGCTCAAGCGCGAAGACCGGCAGCGCGAGCGCGCGGGCCGCTGAGCTAATCGACCAGCGTGAGCAGCGGCACGTCGCGCTCGCGCGCCATCGCGTCGAGTTCGGCGCGCGTGCGCGTGCAAACCCAGGCCGCGATGGCTTTGTGCGTCGCGGGCGCCGACATGTCGTGCGAAGACGGCGCGCCGGCCACCTCGCAGAGGCGGGCCGCGAAGTGCGGCTCGAGCGCGGCAATGGCCACGCGGCCGTCGGCGCACGGGTACACGCGGTAGCCCGCGTGCGCGCCGCCCACCGCGCCGTCGGGCCGGGTCAGGCCCCAGGTGCGCGGCAGCGCAAGCCAGTCGGCCGAGGCATTCAGCGCCACTTCGAGGTACAGACCGCCCGCGCCCGGTGACGAGCGCGCATGCAGCGTGGCCTGCAGCACGGCCTCGCTCGCGAGCAGCGCACCGCCCATGTCGGCGTAGAGCGTGGGCGGCAGCTCGGTGCCGGTGACGAGGCCGCTTTCGGCGAGGTAGGTCAGGTCGTGTCCCGGCTCCTCGGCGCGCGCGCCGGGCGCTCCGATGATCGCCACCTGCGACAGCGACGGATAGCGTTGCTGCAGCGAGGCCCGGTCGAGCTTGAGCTTGCCGAGCGCCGAGGGGCGAAACGAGGTGAGCAGCACGTCGGTCTGCGCAAGCGCAGCATGCAGGCGCTCCTGGCCCGCCTCGGACTTGAGGTCGGCCACCTCGACGGAAACGCCTTCGTGCAGCGCCGCATAGGCCGTCTTGTTGTAGAGCGCCATCGGGTCGCCGGCCGGCGGCTCGAGCTTGGTGCAGGTGGCGCCCATGTTCCGGCAGCGCAGCAGCGCAGCGGGGCCGGGCAGATTGAGCGCGAGGCTCAGCACGCGCACGCCCGCGAGCGGCTGGAAGGTGGTGGAAGAAGAAATCGGGGTGGCGGCTGGCATGGCGTATGGAGCCCGTGACGGGCGTTGTCTCCGTGGACCTATTCTGGCCCATGCCGCCGGCCATGCGTTAGTCTGCGATGTCGGCGCCCCGGTCGGCCAGCAGGCCGCGCAACAGCGAACGGTGGCAACGCGACGCGTCCTCGCAGTAGCAGCCCACCGAGAACGCCGTGGTGTGCGACAGCGCCGCGAGGAGGTCGAGGCTGCGGCTCGCGTCGGCTTCGGCCATCTCGGCCTTGTACTCGCGCGTGAAGGCGTTCCATTGCGTTACGGTCTCGGCCTGCTGGCCGAGCTTCATGGTCTCGGCGGACGGCGCGAGATTGGGGTACCAGACGTCGTACCAGTCCTGCGATGCGAACGCGGCCTTGGGCACGCCGCGCGGTGGGCGCCGGACGGTACCGATGCGAAGGCCTTCGCCGTCGGCGCGCGGCGTGCCGAGGCGGACGATGCGGATGCTCATGCGGGGTCTCCTTTTCGAGTGTGGCTTCAAGTGCCGACAATGCCGCCGTCGCGCCGGCGGATAGCGAGCGTGGCCGAGCGCGGGCGCGCGCTGCCGGGCGTGGTGCCGTCGGGCCAGGCACTGTTCGGCATGGCGCTGCCGTCCTCGCGCGCTTCGCCGGGATGCTGGATGTTGACGAACAGGGTGCGCCGATCGGGCGTTACCACGCAGCCCGTGACCTCTGCGCCGTTCGGTGCGGTGAGAAAGCGCTTGATCCGTCCGCTCGCGGGGTCGGCGCAGAGCATCTGGTTGTTGCCGAACGCGACATACGGCGGCTTGCCCACCATTTGCCCGCCCATGTCGGTCTGGATCCAGAGCAGCCCGCCGCTGTCGAAGTGCAGGCCGTCGGGGTTGCCGAAGAGATCGGCGTCGGCTGTGGGATAGCGCGCGCCGCTGCCGGCCTGGGCCGGGTCTCCGGCCAGCGCGAAATGTTCCCAGGCAAAGGCTTCGCTGCCGGCGTCGGCGCCATCTTCGCGCCATCGCAGGATGCCGCCGAAAAGGTTGCCCGCGCGCGGGTTGGCGGCGTCCGTCGCGGGCTGCCCCGGTGCGCCGCGATGGCTGTTGTGGGTCAGGGTGACGTACACCTCGCCGGTTTGCGGATGCACGGCAATCCACTCGGGGCGGTCCATCGGCGTGGCGCCCACGGCATCGGCGGCGAGTCGGGCATGGACCAGCACCTGCGCCTGGTCGGCAAAGCCGCGGGCCGCATCGAGGCCGTTGCGGCCGTGCACGAGTTCGATCCACTGGCCGCGGCCGTCGGCATCGAAGCGGGCCACGTACAGCGTGCCCTCGTCGAGCAGGCGGCTGTTGACGGCGGCGGCGCCGCTGCCGGCCGCCTGCATCCTGGCGTGGCTGACGAACTTGTAGATGCATTCGAAGCGCGCGTCGTCGGCCATGTAGACCACTGCGCGGCCGTCCGCTGCGAGCGCGCAGGTGGCGCTTTCCTGGCGCTTGCGCCCCAGCGCCGTGCGCTTGACGGGCGTGGACGACGCATCGAACGGATCGATCTCCACCACCCAGCCGAAGCGGTGCGGCTCGTTCGGATGCTGGCTCAAGTCGAAGCGTTCGTCGAAGCGCCAGTATTCCACCCACTGCGCGCCAGGCACGGTGCCGTAGCGCCGCTGTGCGGTGGTGACGGCTTTCGCGGCGTCTTTCGGTCCGCCAAAATAGCCGTGGAAGTTTTCCTCGCAGCTCAGGTAGGTGCCCCAGGGTGTGGCGCCCATGGCGCAGTTGGCAAAGGTGCCGAGCACCCGTTTGCCTGCAGGATCGGCCGCGGTGCGCATCAGCGCCGACCCGGCCGCCGGACCGGCGATGCGCATCGGCGTGTTGCCGTGAATGCGCCGCGCGAAAGGCGAGGGCCGCACCTGGCGCCAGCCGCTGCGCGTGCGTTCGATCTCGATGACCGAGACGCCCATGGCGTGCAGCGATTTGCGCACCTTCTCGGCGGTCCATGCCGCGTTGCCGTCGGCATGGAGCAGCCGCTCGTCGGTGTACTCGTGGTTCATCACGAGCAGTGCACGGTCCGGTGATGCGAGCGGAAAGAAGTGCATGCCGTCGTGGTGCATGCCGGCCTGCAGCGCTTGTTCGGCCGCGCTGTTGCTGCCGTCGGGCGCGAACACGGGCATCGGCCGGCCCGCCACGCCGGTGGGCTCGCCCCAGGCATAGAGCAACTGCCACTCGTACTCTGGCGGCAGCACCACGGCATCGCGCAGCGACGCGGGCACCGCGGTAAAGCCGAGCACCGCGGCATCGGCCGCTGCATGGCCGCGGCCCGATTGGAACAGTGCCACCGCGGCGGCGGCACCCGATTGCAGAAAGATCCGGCGGTCGAGGGGCATGGGAAGGGTGTTGGGTCGGCGACAGGCGCCATCATCGCCGAGCGGCAAGCCGGGGCGATACTGGCCCCCAACCCGAAGGAGACCCCGCGCATGACCGACCGAATCGAATGGACCCGCCATCCCGATGGCGTGGTGGAACTGCAGCTCGCCCGCCCCGAGAAGATGAACGCGCTCGATCCCGCGATGTTCGATGCATTGATCTCGGCCGGTGAAGCGCTGCGCGGCGACCGGGCGGTGCGCGCGGTGGTGATCTCGGGCCAGGGCAAGGCTTTCTGCGCCGGGCTGGACATGGCCTCGTTCGAGCGCATGGGGGAGGGCGCGGCCAGCGCCGTGCTGGGCGAAGCCGCTGGCGGCACCGACCTGATGACGCGTACCCACGGCATCTCGAACGCGGCTCAGCATGTGGCGTTGGTCTGGCGCGAGGTGCCGGTGCCGGTGATCGCCGCCGTGCACGGGGTGGCTTTCGGCGGCGGCCTTCAGGTGGCGCTGGGCGCCGACATCCGCATCGTCGCGCCCGAGGCGAAGTTGTCGGTGATGGAAATCAAGTGGGGCCTGGTGCCCGACATGGGCGGCATGGTGCTGATGCGCGGCCTCGCGCGCAGCGACGTGGTGCGCGAGCTCACCTTCACGGGGCGCATCTTCTCGGGCGAAGAGGCGCTGCAGGTCGGCTTTGCCACGCGGGTGGCCGCGGACCCGCTGACGCAGGCGCGCGAGATGGCGCAAGAGATCGCCGCCAGGAGCCCCGATGCGATCCGGGCCGGCAAGCGCCTGCTCAATGCCTCGCTGTCGCTCGGCCCGGCCGAGCTGCTGCTGGCCGAATCACTCGAGCAGAAGCAGCTGATTGCCAGCCCGAACCAGGTCGAGGCGGTTCGGGCCAATGTGGCGCGGCGTCCGCCCCGGTTTGGCGCGCCAAGCGCCTAAGGTTCATGCCGTATCGGCACGAAAAGTGTGCCAATGTGTGAGTTAGGTCACGCTGCGGTGCAGCAACACCGCTAAAAAAGAATGGCAGTCGCGGTCACATTAATTAACAATTAATCCTTTTGACTACGGCGGCGGTCCTGCATGTCGACCACGTTCTTTTGCAATCTCACTGTCCCCATCCTGGTGGGCGAGGACCGCTACAAATATATCCCCTTCGTTGCGGTGTTCCGCAGCCTTGCCCACGAGCAGGTCGACGAGTGGGTGATGCATCCAGACGGAAGGCCGCGCAGCGACCGCGAACTCGCGGCCGAAGCGGTGGTGGAGCTGCGCCCGTCGCCGCAGACGAGCGACGCCGATCCGCCGCAGCCTTTTGATGTGGCCGACATCCTCCAGCTCGACCGCGCGGCCGCGATCATCGTGGCAACCTACCTCGCGGCGCTGCCGCGGCTCTGAAGAAGAGGCCCGCCGAGCGCGGCGTCAATGCCGCCCGCGCGCGTCCACGGGCCAGATGGCTACCAGCGTGTCGCCATCGAACACATGGTAGGCGTCGTGCAGGTTGACCGTGGGATCGCAGTGCGGCGTGACGAACTCCACCCGGGCGCCAAGCGCGGGCCGCTCGCCGGCGAACAGCAGCTTGCCGTGCTCGTCGCCGAAGAAGGCATAGCGGCTGGCCGGGTCGGCGCCGCGCGCCACCAGCGGAACGCCGCTGTCGGTGGCAAAGCACTTGGTGCCGCCGTCCACCGTGACCCAGTCGGCCGCATGCGTGCTGACCACCGCCGTCTGCACGAACAGTGACACCTCGAATGGAGCGGGCTGCCCGGCACCGCCGAGCACCTGTGCGTACTCGGCGTCCATGAACACATAGGAGCCCGCCTGCAGTTCCGTGAATGCGTCGCGCCCGGCGTCGAGGTCGTGCGTGCCGGTGCCGGCGCCGGTCACGATCTCGAAATGGATGCCGATGCGCCGCGCCTCCGCCACGATGTGCGCGATGTCCTCGCGCAGCCCGGCGGCTGCGGCACTGCGCTGCTCGCGTGCGACGATGTGCTGCAGGTTGCCGGCATAGGCCTGCAGTCCGCGCAGCTTGAGCCGCGGCTCCGCCATGACGTGGCGCGCGAGTTCGAGCACCTGCGCTTCGTCGGCGGCACCGGTGCGGTTGTAGCCGGCGCCGTAGTCGACCAGCACTTCGAGCGGATGCGGCAGGCCCAGCGTGGCCGCCGCGAGGTCGGCGGCGTTTCGCGGGTCATCGACCACGACCATCATGCCGCCGGGGCCCGCGAGCCTGGCGAGCCGGACCAGGCGCGCGATCTTGCTGGGCGTGACGGCCGGCGAGGTGATCAGGACGTCGGGGATGCCCGCCCTGACCATGACCTCCGCCTCGCCGAGCGTGACGCAGCTCACGCCGACCGCGCCTGCTGCCACCTGGCGGCGCGCGATCTCCACCGACTTGTGCGTCTTGACATGCGGCCGCAGCGCGACGCCACGTGCCTTCGCGAATGCGGCCATGCGCTCGATGTTGCGCGACAGGGCGCCCAGGTCGACCAGCAGAGCCGGCGTGTCGAGCGACAGGCGGCCGCCGGCCAGGCCGATCAGGGGCGTGTTGACTTGCTGCGTCTCAGGGGGCATGGCGCACCTCGTTGGTGAAATCGGGAGTGCCGGCGCAATGTTGTCGCGGCGCGGCCGGCGAAATGATCGCACTGAAAGCGTGGCGTGTTTCAGCTTTCGCGCGCCGAAGTGTGCCGGCGGCCGCGGCGCAGCGCGAGCCACCACAGCAGCGCCGCATTGATGCCCCAGCTGCCCGCCAGCAGCAGCAGCGCGGCCTGTGCCACGCCCGGCGCAAGGTCGAGCGTCAGCAGGCCGAGCGACCAGGGCAGGCCGCCCGCGATGGTGGCGAGCATGGCGATTTCGCTCTCGGGAAACATCGCGCACGCCACGATGCCGGCCACGCCCGCGGCCGTGTAGGTGAGCGCGGCCATGCGCCAGCAGGAAGGGAGGGGCGATCGCGCGTCGGGGGCGTCGGCGGTGTGCATGGCGCGACCTTGGCAGGGCGCGATCCCGCCGTGCGACAGCCGCCTGCGCGAGGCGCTGTAAGCCTTCAGGCGGGCAGGCGCGAAGAGCGGCCGACACGCCCGACCCAGCGCCTGAGCCAGTTCGTCATCGGCAGTTCCACCAGCTTGTAGAGCAGGAACGAGAACGCGACGGCGGCCACGCACCCCGCCAGGGCGATCAGCAGCACCGCGACGGCCGAATGCTGCAGCCCCGTGAGGCGCACGGCGATCGGAATCAGCACCAGGACGAACGGATGGAACAGGTACAGCGAATACGAGCTGTCGCCGATCCGCAGCATCCAGGGAGCGCCGCGCCAGAGCGGTCCGGCCAGCACGATGCCCAGGAACATCATCGCCACCGGCACCAGCAGCACGAAGCCGCGCAACGGCGAGTTCGACATCCCGCCCTCGACGGCCGCGAAAGCCAGCACCGTGCCGACCAGCAGGAGCAGGGCGGACAGGCCCCGGTTCGGCCGCAGCCATCGCTTGTGGAAGGCGACGCCGGTCAGCACGCCGGCCGCGAACTCCACGAACAGCGAGAGGTTGAGCACCTTCGGATCGATCGCCATCACCGGCCCCGCGATGGCGATCGCCAGCAGCAGCGCGCAGGCGACCACCGCGCGTCGATCGGTCGCCATCGGCAGCGCGACCAGGCCCCACAGGATGTAGAACAGCACCTCGTAGGTGAGGGTCCAGCCGTTGTTGACGAGGTACGGCGCCACCGTGGGCCACAGCAGGAAGGACGCGGCCACGTCGGTCGGCACGCTCGCGTTGCTGTTGATGAGCCCCGGCTTCACCAGGAAGATGGCCAGCGCCATCAGCGTGAGCCCCCAGTACAGCGGGAAGATCCGCACCAGCCGCTTCTCGAAGAACTCGGCATGCGTCGCCGGCTTGTGCACCGTGACGAAGTAGATGATGAAGCCGCTGATCATGAAGAACAGATCGACACCGACGATGCCGAAGTCGAAGGACGGGATCGCCCCGTTCGACAGCGCGGCGGCCTTCTGCGCGGCATGGTGCACCACCACGAGCAGCGCGGCGATGCCCCGTCCGGCCTGGATCGACTCGAGGTAGCGAGAGGGGTCTTCGACGATGGCTTGGGATTTCACCGGAGCTGGGCCCCTTGCGGGACCGGGGTTGTTGTGGTTGTTGCTGCCGCTGCGGCGGCGGTGGCCAGGGCTTGCTGGATGCGCGCGCGGCGCAGCCGGCGGTTCTGCACCCGCTCGGCCTGCTGCACCAGAGCCATGGCCGAGAAGATCAGCGGGCTGACCATCGCGAAATGGCGTGCGAAGGAACCGAAATCGGGCTCGAAGATGCCTTCGACGATCAGGAAGGACAGCGGTGCGAGCGCGACCTTGCCGGCCTGGATCATCCGCGGGTCGGTCGATTTCACGCCCTTGACGATTGTCCGGATCATCCAGATGTAGGTGAAAGGCATGATCGCGATGAATGCCAATTGCCCCACCGAGCCAAATCGCAGCAGTTCCAGCGGAAATGCCAGGCGGAAATAGGTGATCAGCGCATTGAGGGCTTGCGCAATCGGGTTTTCGGAGGCGATCACGGCCTGGATGATCGTGCGGGACCCCTCGGCGCCTATTTCACGGTTTTCGTTCACCTGCGAGCGCGCGAAATCAAGGGAAACGCCGAGCGCAAACTGAAAGATCAGCGCCATGGCGATATAGACCAAAAGAATCAATAAGACCAGGCGAAATACGGTGAGTCGGCTGCGCAGCAGCCAGAGCCCGACCCACACGGCGCTCACGAGCAGCCAGTATTTGCGCACCATCCAGCCGTAGAGCGTTGCGGTGGCGAGCCAGACCCAGCCGAAGCTCGAACTTCGCGCCGCGAGCACGCAAATCAGCACCACGGTCGCCGACAGCATGTCCTTCGAGAGCACCGATAGAAAAATGGCCCGGATGAAGCCCCAGCCGAGTGAAACCAGGAACACCCCGAGCGTGACGCGCCGGAACTGCAGCAGCGGGATGATCGTGAGCGCCACGCTCAGGATCGCGCCCGCAAGCGGTGCGGTGGCGGCGCTGAGGCCGGCCGATTCGAGCAGAAAAGCGCTGCACGCGTATGAATTGCGTTCCTCCACCGTGGTGGAAGTCAATTGGCAGGCGTCCTCGCCGAAAAAGCTCAGCAGCGTTTCTTCGTCGGGAAAAGTCGCGGCCGCCGTGTCATGGTAGGCAAAAGGTATGACGCCGACGACGATGGAGAAGAAAATGAAAATGAGCGCCGATATGCCAGGGTTCACCGGCTTTCCGCGGACGGTCAGGATCGCTAATTTCATTGGTTCGGGAAGGACGGCGCGCACCTGATTGGCGGCCAGAAAGGATACACGGGCTTTGCAACATGCATGCCGCGTTGCACACGTTTACACCGAGGCCAATTCGCCACATTCGATGTGACCGCATGCAATAGCTGCACGCGTTTGCGTCGTTGCAATTGGAATTGAACACGCGCGCGGACGCGCGAGCAGCTTGCCGAATTGAGGAATCCGTGCCGATGAACGAAAGAGGGAGGGGGAGAGGTGGCCTGCCCGGAGGGGATCGAACCCCCGACAACCTGCTTAGAAGGCAGGTGCTCTATCCAACTGAGCTACGGGCAGATTCCGGGCCGGACAGAAGCGAAAACGAGATACGAGAAGAAAACTTGGTCGGGGCGAAAGGATTCGAACCTTCGACCCTCTGGTCCCAAACCAGATGCGCTACCAGGCTGCGCTACACCCCGACAAGCCTTCCATTCTAGCCCGGATATATAGCAATCAGCGACGCTCGTACTGCGTCTTGCCAAAAAGAATTTCGCGTTCCTTGTCACCGGTGATCGGCTGGCGCAGGTCGGCCAGCACCTTCACGCCACGCTGCACGGCGGGGCGGGCCTCGATCCCGTCGAACCAGGCCTTCAGATGCGGATAGTCGGTGAGCGTGATGCCCTGCTTCTCCCAGCTGCGCAGCCACGGGAAGATTGCGATGTCGGCGATCGAGTAGCTCTTGCCCGCGATGAAGCGGTTCTTCGACAGCTGCCGCTCGATCACGCTGTAGAGGCGCTTGGCCTCGTTGCTGTAGCGCTCGATGGCGTAGGGGATCTTGTCGGGCGCATACATGCGGAAATGGTGCGCCTGCCCGAGCATGGGGCCGACGCCGCCCATCTGGAACATGAGCCACTGCAGCACGTCGTAGCGTTCGCGGTCGCCGGTGGGCAGGAACTTGCCGGTCTTGCCCGCCAGGTAGACCAGGATGGCGCCCGATTCGAAGAGCGAGATCGGCTGGCCGTCCGGACCTTCGGGATCGGTGATCGCCGGGATCTTGTTGTTGGGGCTGATGGCGAGGAAGTCGGGCGCGAACTGGTCGCCCTTGCCGATGTTGATCGGGTGGGCGCGGTAGGGCAGGCCGCACTCCTCCAGCATGATGTGAACCTTGTGGCCGTTGGGCGTGGGCCAGGAATAGACGTCGATGGTGGGCGAAGCGGACATGTCGCGGCTCTCCGTGATGCGGGTTGTGATTCGGAAAAGGCAGCATAGCCGCGCCGGACAGTTCGATGTCGCAGAGGGGCTTGCCCGCCGGCCGGCGCAGCGCCGTCGTCAGGCCACGGCGGAGGCGGACGAGAGGTGCTGGTGGATCAGCGCCACCACGGCCGCACCTTCGCCGATCGCGCCGCCCACGCGCTTGACCGAGCCCGAGCGCGCATCGCCGACCGCAAAGACGCCCTGGACGCTCGATTCGAGCGCCGCGGCCGGCCGTGCCGGAAAGCCGCCGCTCGCCGCATCGCCGGTCCGCACGAAGCCGTGCTTGTCGACCGAAACGCCGCAGCCCTCGAGCCAGCCGGTCTCGGGCTCGGCGCCGACGAACAGGAAGATGTTGCGCGCGTCGCAGTCGTGCTCCTGGCCGGTGGCCCGGCAGCGCCAGGTCGCGCCGGTGAGGCCTTCGTCCGGTCCGCCGTTGAGCTTTACGAGTTCGGTGTGTGGATGCAGCTCGATGTTCGGCGTGGCCTCGATCCGGTCGATCAGGTAGCGCGACATGCTCGCGGCCAGCGAGGGGCCGCGCACCAGCACGTTGACCTTGGCCGCATGGCGCGACAGGAACACCGCGGCCTGGCCGGCGGAATTGCCGCCACCGACGAGCGCGACCTCCTGCTGCGCGCAGAGCTTGGCTTCGATGGCCGAGGCCCAGTACCAGATGCCGCGCCCTTCGAATTCGGCGAGCCGGGGTACTTCGGGCCGCCGGTAGCGTGCGCCGCTCGCGATGACGACCGTGCGGGCCTCGATGGCGCGGCCGTCGGTGAGCGCGATGCGCAGGCTGCCGTTCGCGTTGTCGCGCGTGCAGTCGAGCGACACGGCCTTGGCCGGAATCAGCATGTCGACGCCGAACTTCTGCGCCTGCACGTAGGCGCGGCCCGCGAGCGCCTGGCCCGAAATGCCGGTGGGAAAGCCGAGGTAGTTCTCGATGCGCGCACTGGCGCCGGCCTGTCCGCCGAACGCGCGGCAGTCGAGCACGATCACGCGCAGCCCTTCCGACGCCGCATACACCGCGGTGGCCAGCCCGGCTGGACCTGCACCGACCACGGCCACGTCGAACACCTCGTCGCGCGGCGCGGTGTCGAGCATGCCGAGGCAGCGGGCGAGCTCGTCCTCGGAAGGATTCACCAGCACCGAGCCGTCGGGGCACACGGCGAGCAGCTTGCAGGCGCCGTACTGTTCGAGCAGCGCCGCGGCGTCGGGGTCGTCGGCCGCATCCACCAGGTGGTAGGGGTGCCCGTTGCGGCGCAGGAAGTTCTCGAGCCGTGCCATGTCGGGCGAGGCCGGCTGGCCGATCAGCACCGGCCCGCTCGCGCCCGATTCGATGAGGGCGACGCGCCGCAGGATCAGCGCGCGCGTGATGCGCTCGCCCAGGTCGGCTTCTGCCACCAGGAGCGCGCGCAATTGCGCGGGCGGCACGAGCAGCGCCTCCACGTCCTCGTCGGCATGGCCGTCGACGAGCGCGGGCTGGCCGCTCAGCTGGCCCACTTCGGCGAGGAACTCGCCCGGTCCCTGGCGCACGATCGGCACCACGTGGCCCAGGCCGTCGCGTTGCGTGACCGCGACCACGCCGCGCAGCAGCACGAACATGCCGGGGCTGGTTTCGCCGGCGGTGAAGAGACGCTCGCCGCGCGCGAAGCGCTGCACCGTGCCGAAGCGCGCCACGCGCGCGACTTCGGCGTCGCTGAGCACCGGAAAGGCCTGGTGAAGGCGGTTGTCGAAACTGCTGCTGCTTGTGTTGTTGCTGGTTGCGGCTGTCGCCATGTCGGACGCTCCATGTCGGGGAACCCGCATTAAACCTTCAAGCAAGGCCATTCATGCGCTGTAACACGGTCACGCAAATGCCATGCCGCTGACATGCCGGTTTCACCGCGGGTGCCGAGACTCCGTCGCAGAAAGGGTTCCCCATGAAAGAACTGCCCAATCCGACGTTCCCGCTTTCGCAGATCGGCCTGCGTGCCGCGCTCTGGCCCACGCCCGGCCTTCCGCGCGTGCCGGTCGCCGAGGTGCCCGCTGCCATCCTGGTGCCGCCGGTGGTCGATGCGAAGCAGGGCATCACGGTGGGCTGGGCACGCCACCTCGACGACGTGCGCGCCGCGCAGCGCCTGCGCCACGAGGTGTTCGTCGGTGAGATGGGTGCCCGCGTGAGCACGCCGCTGGCGGGCCACGACATCGACCTGTTCGACGATTTCTGCGAGCACCTGCTGGTGCGCGATGCACTGACACAGCAGGTGATCGGCACCTACCGCGTGCTCACGCCGGCGCAGGCCCGGCGCGTCGGCAGCACCTACAGCGACACCGAATTCGACCTGACCCGCCTGCGCGACCTGCGCGAGCGCATGGTCGAGCTCGGCCGCAGCTGCGTGCACCCGGCGCATCGGCAGGGCGGGGTGATCCTCGCCCTGTGGGGCGCGCTGGCGGGGTTCATGCACCGCAACAAGCTCGACACGATGATCGGCTGCGCGAGCATCCCGATGTCGCACAACGGCGTGACCAGCGGCGACGCCGCGGCCAGCATCTGGCGCCAGCTCTCGGCCACCCACATGGCACCGATCCAGTACCAGGTGCAGCCGCGCCTCCCGCTGCCGGTCGAGCGGCTCGACAGCGCGCTCGATGTCGAGCCGCCTGCACTCATCAAGGGCTACCTGCGCCTCGGTGCCAAGGTGCTGGGCGCGCCGGCCTGGGACCCCGACTTCAACACCGCCGACCTGCCGATGCTGATGCGCATCGACGACCTGCCGGCGCGCTACCGCAAGCATTTTCTCGGGGCATGAAGCCGGCGGCGATCCGGCCCGAGGGAGGGCCGCCGGGCTCCTCGCCGGGCCTGGCGCCGGAGGCAGGCGGACCGCTGGCGTCACGGGCGCGTCACGAAACCGTCATGAACGATGGTGACACTGTCATATTCCCGTCTTCATGTACTGCCGTGCCGCTTGCCCCAGAATCATTGCCCATGGAATCTGTTTCCGCTGGCCCGCCAGTCGCGGCTTCGGCATTCAAACTCCTCGACCGCGACCACAGCATCCTGTCGTTCAACGAGCGCGTGCTCGACTGGGCGCACCGGCCCGAAGTGCCGCTGATCGAGCGCCTGCGCTACCTGTGCATCGTGTCGTCGAACCTCGATGAATTCTTCGAGGTCCGTGCCGCGCCGCACCTGATCGCCAGCGGTGCCGGCGACCGCAAAGGCGTCTACACCGTCGGCTCGTTCGAGCGCCTGGCCGAAACCGCTCATGCGCTGGTGGCGCGCCAGTACGCGCTGTACAACGACGAGCTGATGCCAACCTTCGCGACGCACGGCATTCACATCATTTCGCACGGCGAGCGCAATGCCGCGCAGCGCAAGTGGGTCAGCGAGTATTTCGAGCGCGAGGTGCGCCCGCTGCTGATCCCGGTGGGCCTCGATCCGGCGCATCCGTTCCCGCAGGTGGCCAACAAGTCGCTCAACTTCATCGTGCGGCTCGGCGGCAAGGATGCCTTCGGGCGCGAGAACCCGATTCAGATCGTCAAGGTGCCGCGGGTGCTGCCGCGCGTGATCCGCATGCCGGCCAAGGTGTCGGAGGGCAAGACGCTGTTCGTGGCGTTGTCCAGCGTGGTGCGCGCGCACCTGTCCGGCATGTTCCCCGGCCGCGAGGTGGGCGACTTCTCGCAGTTCCGCGTCACGCGGCATTCCGATCTCGCGGTGGACGAGGAAGACGTCAAGAACCTGCGCACCGCGCTGCGCCAGGGTCTGCAGCACCGCCACTTCGGGCAGGCGGTGCGGCTCGAGGTGTCGGCCAGCTGCGCGGAGTCCCTGGCGAGCTTCCTGCTGGCGCAGTTCAACCTGCCGCCGCAGGCGCTCTATCGCGTGCACGGGCCGGTCAACCTCGCGCGGCTGACGCAGCTGATCGACCTGCTCGAAGAGCCGCAACTGCGCTTTCCGCCTTACGCCGCCTCCTATCCCGTGACGCTGTCGCCGGCGCAGTCGTTCTTCGAGCGCCTGCAGCGCGGCGACGTGCTGATCCATCAGCCCTTCGAGAGCTTCGACGGCGTGCTCGCCTTCCTGCGTGAGGCAGTCGACGACCCTCAGGTGCTGGCCATCAAGCAGACCATCTATCGCACCGGCCCCGACTCCGAACTGATGGACCTGCTGCGCGAGGCGGTGCGCAAGGGCAAGGAAGTGACCGTGGTGGTGGAGCTCAAGGCCCGCTTCGACGAAGAGGCCAACATCAATTGGGCCGAGATGCTCGAATCGATCGGCGCGCAGGTGGTGTATGGCGTGGTCGGCCTGAAGACACACGCCAAGATGCTGCTGGTGACGCGCCGCGAGGGCAAGCAGATGCGCCGCTACGGGCATCTCTCGACCGGCAACTACAACCCGCGCACCGCGCGGCTCTACACCGACATCAGCCACCTCACGGCCGATCCGCTCTTGACGGCCGACATGGAGGCGGTGTTCGTGCACCTGGCCAGCCAGAGCCGGCTGCCGAAGCTCAACCGCATGTGGCTCGCGCCCTTCGACCTGCACCGCAACCTCGTGGCGCAGATCGACGCGCTCGGCGTGGCGGCGGCTGCCGGTGAGCCCACGCGCATCGTCGCCAAGATGAATGCGCTGACCGACGAGGAACTGGTCGCCGCGCTGGTGCGCGCCGGGCAGAACGGCGTGAAGATCGACCTCATCGTGCGCGGCGCCTGCACGCTGCCGGCGCAGGTGCCGGGGCTGACCGACAACATCCGCGTGCGCTCGGTGATCGGGCGTTTCCTCGAACACTCGCGGGTCTTCTATTTCCGCAACGGCGAGGACGAATCGCTCTACCTGTCGAGTGCCGACTGGATGAACCGCAACATGATGCGCCGCATCGAGCTGGCCTGGCCCGTGACCGACCCGAGCCTGCGCCAGCGCCTGATCGACGAATGCCTGGTGGCCTACCTGCACGACGGACGCGATGCCTGGGACCTCGGCGGCGACGGCATCTACACGCGCGTCGACCGCGACACCCACCCCGGGGAGGCCGGCGCCTCGCGCGCCATCGAGGCGCACGGCGCGCAGACCGCGCTCATGAACCGGTACGGCGCGCGTGGTGGGCACGCCGAGGCCTCCGGCAGCTGACGACGACCGAAAGGCGATGACCATGGACCTGATCTTCTGGCGCCATGCCGAAGCCGACGACTGGACCGAGGGCTGCGACGACCTGCAGCGTTCGCTGACCGGCCGCGGCGAAAAGCAGGCCAAGCGCATGGCCAGTTGGCTGGACCGCCAGCTGCCCGACGGCACGCGCATCATCTGCAGCCCGGCGCGGCGCTGCGAGCAGACTGCGCTGGCGCTCGGCCGCAAGTACAAGCTGCGTTCGGAGCTCGCGCCCGACACCACGCCCGACGCTTTGCTGAGCGCGGCGGGCTGGCCCAACGGCAAGTCGGTCGTGCTGATGATCGGCCACCAGCCCTCGCTCGGCCAGGCCATCTCGCTGCTGCTGGGGCTGAAGCAGGACAGCTGCCCGGTGCGCAAGGGCTCGGTGTGGTGGATCCGCACGCGCGAGCGCGATGGCGATGTGCAGACGGTGGTGGTCACGGTGCAGTCGCCCGAGCTGCTCTGAGTTGGTGGGGCGCGTGATCTGCCCCAATATGTAAACTAATTCACCAATTTCGCGGGGACGCGGCACGGTTATGTAGGCACAATGGCCGTGCCGGATGCATTTAGAAACATATGCATCTATAACTTACAACTACAAGGCGATTGCGCAGCAAGCGCCTTGTGTGCCGCGGAATTCCGGGCAGGCGGGTGAGCAGGCTGTACAGCCGCCTTTCACCCGCGAATGCCCATGAAAGCGCTTGTGCCGCTGCTGGCCGCAGCAGTTCTTCTCCTGTCGGGATGTGCCGCCACGCGCTCCCCCGAGCCCGCCCCGCAGGTTCGACACGACGCGACCCGCACCGTCACCCGGATCGAACTCGTCTACAACGACGAAGACCTGCTGAATGTCATGGACGGCGGCGGTTCCGCCATCGTCGGATGGGCGGGTGTCTTTGGCCCGGTCGGCACGCTCGTTGCGCTCGGCGTGGAGGTCGGCACCCGCGTCACGCGGGCCGATCGCATCGAACGCCGCACTGGGGAGTTCACCACCCGTGTGAAGCAGGGCGGGGCGGTGCCGCTGAATCGGCATTTCGCCGACCTGGTGGCGGCACGCCTGCGGGCCAGTGGCCGAGAGGTCAAGTTGACGCCGGTCGCTCGCGTCGACAGGCCGGACGACGTGTTGCAGGCGCCGGGGTTCGAGCCCACCCTTGGCTACAGCACGCTCATCATGCGGGTTACCACGACCTACGGCGCGGCCGACATGACCTCGAGCTACAAGCCCTTCGTCGCGATCGAGCAGGCGCTCAAGAACGAGCAGCAGGCGGTGCTCCACCAGACCACTCACACCGCCGACCTCGAAGAGCCGGCCTTCCTGGCCTACGACGGCCTGCTGCAGGACACGGCCAAGGCCCAGGAGGGCCTGCGGCGCGGGCTGTCGCAGATCCTCTGGCCGGCCTACGCCGGCATGTTCGGCGACGATGCGCTGCCCCGTCTTGCCCAAGCCGATCCGAAATAAGACTGCGCGGGGCCGGCAGGGCGCTCGTTCTAGCTGAGTTCGATGCGCCAGTTGCTGGTTTTTTGCCACGCCAGCACTTCTTCGCGCAGCAGGTGCGCGGACTGCGGATAGGCCTCGGCCCAGTCTGGCGCGCACGCGATCGTGAACGCCCGTGCGCCCAGCGCCGCCAGATGCAGCGCCTCGGCGTCGGGGTCGCGGCGCGCGTGGCACAGGATGACGGCGAGCCGCAGCGAGAGCAGCTGCATCACGAAGGTCTCGTCATCGAGTGCCGCCTCGAGCTTGCGCAGCTTGCCGCGCTGGCCCAGCACCAGTTGCGCCAGCGCATGCAGCTCGTTGACAGCGAAGCCGGGCGCGTCGGTGTTGTCGAGGATGTAGGCACCGTGCTTGTGGTAGTCGCTGTGCGACACCAGCGTGCCGATCTCGTGCAGCTGCGCTGCCCAGCCGAGCTTGCGCAGCGCGCGCCCGGCGCGGCTGCCGGTGCTGCCGCCCCGGGCTGCGGGCATGAGTTGCACGAACAGCGCCGCCGCGGTGTCGCCCACGCGCCGTGCCTGTGCCGCATCCACCGCGAACCGGCTGGCCAGCCGCGCCACCGTGGCCGTGCGCATGTCGGCCACGCTCTCGTCGCGCTCCAGCAGTTCGTACAGCACGCCGTGGCGCAGCGCGCCCTGGGCGACCTTCATCTGCTCGATGCCGAGCAGGTCGAACACGGCGCGCAGCACGCTCACGCCGCCGCCGATCACGGCCTTGCGGTCTTCGCGCATGCCGTCGATGCGCAGCCGGTCGGTGCTGCCGGCCTTGAGCAGGCGGTCGACGAGCCAGTCGAGCCCTTCGCGCGTGACGAGCCCCGGCTCGCCGCCGGCCGCGGCCAGCATGTCGCCCACCGCGCCGATGGTGCCGGAGGCGCCATAGGCCACGTCCCAGCGGTCGCGGCCGTAGCCGGAGAGCGCATCGTCGAGCACCGCCTTGGCGGCCACCTCGGCGGCGCGGAAGGCGGCGGGCGTGAAGAGCCCTTCGGCGAAGTGCTTCATCGACCAGGCGACGCTGCCCACGCGGTAGGACTCCACCAGCTCGGCCTCGAGAGCGCGGCCGATGATCATTTCGGTGGAGCGCCCGCCGATGTCGATCACCAGCCGCCGTTCGCGGTCGGAGGCATCGGTGTGCGGCAGCATGTGCGCCACGCCCTGGTAGATCAGGCGCGCTTCCTCGCGGCCCGGGATCACGTCGATGCCGAACCCCAGGATGGTGCGCGCACGCAACAGGAATTCTTCTCGGTTGCGCGCCTCGCGAAGCGTCTGCGTGGCCACGGCGCGCACCTGCGAGCGCTTGAAGCCGGCCAGCCGCTCGCCGAAGCGGGCCAGGGCGTCCCAGCCGCGCTGCATGGCTTCGGGTGTGAGGTTGCGGGCGCTGTCGAGGCCGTTGCCCTGGCGCACGGTTTCCTTGAGGTATTCGGTGCGGTGGATCTGGCCGTGGTCGACCTGGCCGATTTCGAGCCTGAAGCTGTTCGAACCGAGGTCGACAGCGGCGAGGCGGGTGCCGTTTTGCATGTAGTTCTGTGAGAGGAGCAGTGACATGGATCGTAGCGCCGTATGGCGCGCCGAAGGTCCATGGCGGGCATCGGCAGAGGCTAGGCGTGACAAATGACGGTTCCGTGACAGCGTCACATACGACAGGGGAGAGCAACCGCTTTCTCCCTCGACAGCGAGGTGTCACACCGATGTCACACAAGCTTTTTAGAGTCCGTTCCAAGCCCGAAAGGGACTACTTCTTACTTCTAAAGGACGCCTTTGATGAATACGACCTTCAAATTCGCCGCCGCCGGCCTCGTGACCGCGCTCTTCGCCCATGTGCCCGCCTTCGCGCAAGACGTGACCGGCGCCGGTGCCAGCTTCCCGGCACCGCTCTATGCCAAGTGGGCCTCCGATTTCAACAAGGCCACCGGCGTCAAGATCAACTACCAGTCGGTGGGCTCGGGCGCCGGCCTGAAGCAGATCGAGGCCAAGACGGTCGACTTCGGCGCTTCCGACGCGCCCCTGAAGGACGAGGACCTCCAGGCCAAGGGCCTGATGCAGTTCCCCACCGTCATCGGCGGCGTGATCCCCGTGGTCAACATCCAGGGCATCAAGCCCGGCGAGCTGAAGCTCAACGGCCAGGTGCTCGGCGACATCTACCTGGGCAAGATCACCAAGTGGAACGACCCCGCCATCAAGGCGCTGAACGGCTCGCTGGCCCTGCCTGACGCCACCATCGCACCGGTTCGCCGTGCCGACGGTTCGGGCACCAGCTTCCTGTTCACCAACTACCTGAGCAAGGTCAACGCCGAGTGGAAGACCAAGGTCGGCGAGGGCACGGCCGTCAACTGGCCGACCGGCGCGGGCGGCAAGGGCAACGAAGGCGTCGCAGCGTTCGTGAACCGCCTGCCGAATTCGATCGGCTACGTCGAGTACGCCTACGTCAAGCAGAACAAGATGACCTACGCCCAGCTGCAGAACGCGGCCGGCAACTTCGTCTCGCCGGAAGCCGACGCCTTCAAGGCCGCCGCTGCCAACGCCGAGTGGAACAAGAGCTTCTTCCAGGTGCTGACCAACCAGGCCGGCAAGGACGCATGGCCCATCACCGGCGCCACCTTCATCCTGATGCACAAGGTGCAGGACAAGCCCGCCAATGCCACCACGGTGCTGAAGTTCTTCGACTGGGCCTACAAGAGCGGCGACAAGACGGCCGACGACCTCGACTACGTGCCGATGCCCGACAACGTGAAGGCCACGATCGCCAAGGCATGGGGTGAAGTGAAGGACGCATCGGGCAAGCCGGTCGCATCCAAGTAATTCCAACCATCACAGTCCAGGACGGCGCACCGTGAGCAACAGAACGCTCGACGGTGCGCCGCTTTCGTCATTGCCGGAGCGACCCGTGTCATCCACTTTCCCTGCTTCCGCAGCCGCGCTCGACCGTTCAGGCGATCGTGCGCGAACCAACCCGCCACCGGCCAAGGCGCCGCGTTCCGGTCCCATGGCCGACCGCCTGTTCGGCTGGGCGGCCAAGGGCGCCGCGTTGCTGACGCTCGCGATGCTGATCGGCATTTTGCTGTCGCTGATTGCCGGCGCATGGCCAGCGATCGCGAAGTACGGCCTCGGCTTCCTGACGAGCAGCGTGTGGGACCCGGTGAAGGACGAGTACGGCGGCCTGGTCATGATCTACGGCACGCTGGCCACCTCGCTCATCGCACTGGTGATCGCCGTGCCGGTGAGCTTCGGCATCGCGCTTTTCCTGACAGAACTTTCGCCCAACTGGCTCAAGCGCCCGCTGGGCACAGCCATCGAATTGCTCGCCGCCGTGCCGTCGATCGTCTACGGCATGTGGGGCCTGCTCGTGTTCGGCCCCATTCTTTCCACTTATGTGCAGCAGCCGCTGCAGAAGCTGTTCGAGGGCGTGCCATACCTGGGCGCCCTGGTGTCCGGCCCGCCCGTGGGCATCGGCATCCTGTCGGCCGGCATCATCCTCGCGATCATGATCATTCCGTTCATCGCCTCGGTGATGCGCGACGTGTTCGAGGTGACGCCGCCGCTGCTCAAGGAGTCGGCCTACGGCCTCGGCTCCACCACCTGGGAAGTGGTTTCCAAGGTGGTGCTGCCCTATACCAAGGCCGGCGTCATCGGCGGCATCATGCTCGGCCTCGGCCGGGCGCTCGGTGAAACGATGGCCGTCACCTTCGTGATCGGCAACATGAACCAGCTCAACTCGCTGTCGGTGTTCGAGGCGGCCAACAGCATCACATCGGCACTCGCCAACGAGTTCGCCGAAGCCGGCGCCGGCCTGCACCAGGCTGCGCTGATGTACCTCGGCCTGGTGCTGTTCTTCATCACCTTCGTCGTGCTGACGCTGTCGAAAGTGCTGCTGGCCCAGATGAAGAAGAGCGAAGGAACCAAGTCGTGAGCAGCACCGCACAGAACCTCCTCAACGCCAAGGCGTTGGCGGAAACGCGCCAGGCCAGATTCGCCTCGCGCAACCGCGTGAACAAGGTCGCGCTGACGCTGTCGCTCGCGGCGATGGCGTTCGGCGTCTTCTGGCTGGTCTGGATTCTCTGGGAAACGCTGCGCCTGGGCATCGGCGGCCTGGCGCTCGCCACCTTCACCGAGATGACGCCGCCGCCGAACGAGGCGGGCGGCATTGCCAACGCGATCTTCGGTTCGTTCGTGATGGTGATGATGGCGACCTTCGTGGGCACGCCCATCGGCATCATGGCCGGCATCTACCTGGCCGAGTACAACCCGAAGGGCTGGCTCTCGTCGGTGACGCGCTTCGTCAACGACATCCTGCTGTCGGCACCGTCGATCGTGATCGGCCTGTTCGTGTATGCCGTCGTGGTCGCGTACTTCAAGACCTTCTCGGGCCTGGCCGGTGCGCTGTCGCTGGCGCTGATCGTGATTCCGGTGGTGATCCGCACCACCGAGAACATGCTGCAGCTGGTGCCCCCGGGCCTGCGCGAAGCGGCCTATGCGCTCGGCACGCCGAAGTGGAAGGTCATCCTGAGCATCACGCTGCGCGCCGCGCGCGCCGGTGTGGTGACGGGTGTGCTGCTGGCCGTGGCACGCATCGCCGGCGAAACGGCACCGCTGCTCTTCACCGCGTTGAACAACCAGTTCTGGACCGCCGACGTGAGCCAGCCGATGGCCAGCCTGCCGGTGACGATCTTCAAGTTCGCGATGAGCCCGTACGAGAACTGGCAACAGCTGGCCTGGGCCGGCGTATTCCTGATTACCGTGGCCGTGCTCGCCCTCAACATCCTGGCGCGAGTACTGACGCGCAACAAATTCTGATCCAACAAGTAGCCACCATGCCAAACACCGCCGCACAACCGTCGCGCTCGAAGCTCTCGGTCAAGGACCTGAACTTCTACTACGGCAAGTTCCACGCGCTCAAGGGCATCAACCTCGAGATTCCCGAGAACAAGGTCACGGCCTTCATCGGCCCGTCGGGCTGCGGCAAGTCGACCCTGCTGCGCACCTTCAACCGCATGTTCGAGCTCTATCCCGAACAGCGCGCGGAAGGCACCATCGCGCTCGACGGCGAGAACCTGCTCACCTCCAAGCAGGACGTCGCGCTGATCCGCGCCAAGATCGGCATGGTGTTCCAGAAGCCCACGCCGTTCCCGATGTCGATCTACGACAACATCGCCTTCGGCGTGAAGCTGTTCGAGAATCTCTCGGCCAGCGACATGGACGACCGCGTGGAGTGGGCCCTGAAGAAGGCCGCGCTCTGGACCGAAGTGCGCGACAAGCTGCAGCAGAGCGGCTCGGGCCTTTCGGGCGGCCAGCAGCAGCGCCTGTGCATTGCGCGGGGCATCGCCATCAAGCCCGAGGTGCTGCTGCTCGACGAACCGTGCTCGGCGCTCGACCCGATCTCGACCGCGAAGATTGAAGAACTGATCGCCGAACTCAAGAGCGAGTACACCGTGGTCATCGTCACGCACAACATGCAGCAGGCCGCACGCTGCAGCGACTACACCGCCTACATGTATCTGGGCGACCTCATCGAGTTCGGTGCCACCGAGCAGATGTTCTTCAAGCCGCAGCGCAAGGAGACCGAGGACTACATCACCGGCCGCTTCGGTTAAGTCAAAGGAGACAACATGACCGAGAAACACCTTTCCAGCCAGTTCGACAGCGAACTCAACGGCGTCTCGTCGCGCGTGATGGAGCTCGGCGGCATGGTCGAATCGCAGATTCACCAGGCCGTGTACGCGCTGCTTCAGTTCGACCCCGAGGCGGCCGATCGCGTGATGGAGACCGAAGTGCGCGTGAACGCGATGGAGATCGAGATCGACCGCGAGCTGTCGTCGATCATCGCGCGGCGCCAGCCCACGGCGCGCGACCTGCGCCTCTTGATCGCCATCTCCAAGACCACCGCCAACCTCGAGCGCGTGGGCGACGAGGCCCACAAGATCGCGCGCATGGTCAAGTCGATCATCGAGAGCGGCTCGGCCCGTGCGCTGCCCTCGAACGAGCTGCGCATCGCCGCCGACCTGGCCTCGGGCCTGCTGCGCACCGCGCTCGACGCGTTTGCGCGCCTGGACACGGCCGCGGCGCTGTCGATCCTCAAGGACGACGACCTGATCGACAAGGAGTTCGACGGCTTCGTGCGCAAGCTGGTCACCTACATGATGGAAGATCCGCGCACCATCTCGGCCAGCCTCGACCTGCTGTTCCTGGCCAAGGCCATCGAGCGCATCGGCGACCACGCCAAGAACATTGCCGAATTCATCATCTACATCGTCAAGGGCGCCGATGTGCGGCACACTTCGATGCAGGAAATCGAGTCGGCGCTTCAATGACCCACCCCCGTTCCTTGCTCACTTCGTGTAGCCGACTCCCCCCTCAAGGGGGCAACACCAGCGGCCCGGCAAAGCCGGTTCCGCGGTGTTCCCCGCCTAGGCCATTGGGCGCGGGGGCTTGCGCAGCATTTCAATCTCTCTCATGAAGAAGCCACGAGTCCTGATCGTTGAAGACGAATCCTCGATCGCCGAGCTGATCGCGGTCAACCTGCGCCACAACGGCTTCGAGCCGATCTGGTCGGAGGACGGCGCCGCAGCCCAGCGCGAGATCGACGCCTTTCTGCCCGACCTGATCCTGCTCGACTGGATGCTGCCGGGCCAGAGCGGCCTGCAGCTCGCACGCCAGTGGCGCAAGGATGCGCGCACCAAGGGCATCCCGATCCTGATGCTGACCGCGCGCGGCGACGAGCCCGACAAGGTCGCGGGCCTCGACGCGGGTGCCGACGACTACATCACCAAGCCGTTCTCCACGCAGGAAATGCTCGCCCGGATCCGGGCCGTGCTGCGCCGCCGCGCGCCCGAGGTCGTGACCGAGCGCGTCGAGATCGGCGAACTGGTGCTCGACACCGCGACGCACCGGGTCACCTGGCAGGGCAATGCACTCAAGGTGGGCCCGACCGAATTCAAGCTGCTCGCCTATCTGATGCAGCATGCCGAGCGCGTGCACAGCCGCGCGCAGCTGCTCGACAAGGTATGGGGCGACCACGTCTACATCGAGGAGCGCACGGTCGACGTGCACGTCAAGCGCCTGCGCGAATCGCTCGGTGCGGCTTCGCCGATGGTCGAGACGGTGCGCGGCGCCGGCTATCGTCTGACCGCCCAGGTCACGGTTTGAGCCGGCGCGCCGTTCGCTCCGGCCACGGGCGCGGATAATCGCGCGCCATGCCGTTTCGCATTGCCACGTTTCTGCTCGCGTCCCTCCTGGTCGGGGCGGGTGTCGGCGCGGTTCTCGGCTGGAAGTACTGGTGGCTCGGCGCCTGGCTGGGCGCGGTGCTGTGGCTCGGGCTCGACGCCTGGCGCGCAGAACGACTGCTGCGGGTGCTGCGCAACGATGCCGCCGGCCTGCCCACGCGCGGCCCGGGGGTCTGGGGCGAATTGGCGGAGCGCATCCGCAAGCTGCTGCGCGAGCGCGAGCAGCAGACCCGGCAGGCGGAAGAACGGCTACAGGAGTTCCTTGCGGCGATCCAGGCTTCGCCCAATGGCGTGATCCTGCTCGACGAGCAGGGCCGCATCGAGTGGTGCAACCAGACGGCCGCCGGCCAGTTCGGCATCAACGCCGAGCGCGACCTGCTGCAACACCTGGCGAACCTGGTGCGCGACCCGGCTTTCGTCGCCTACCTGGCCTCGTGGAACTACAGCCGCGACGTGGTGATCGATGCCTCGGGGGCCGGGCCCGCGCAGCAGCGCAGCCACTCGATCCGGCTGTCGGTGCAGGTGCATCCCTATGCGGGCAACCGCCGCATGCTGCTCACGCGCGACATCACCGCGCTCGAACAGGCCGAGGCGATGCGGCGCGATTTCGTGGCCAACGTCTCGCACGAGATCCGCACGCCACTCACGGTGCTCGCGGGCTTCGTCGAGACGCTGCAGAACCTGCCGCTCGACGCCGAGGAGCGCGCGAGGTACCTCGCACTCATGAGCCAGCAATCTCACCGCATGGAAACGCTGGTGAATGACCTGCTGACGCTGTCGCGCCTCGAAGGCAGCGCGCCGCCTTCGGGCAGCCAATGGGTCCGCATGCGCGCCTTGTTCGCGCAGTGCGAGGACGAAGGGCGCGGTTTGTCGGGCCGGCTCGCGCCGCTCGGGCACCGGCTCTCGTTCGAGCTCGGTGCGGAATCCGAGATCTCGGGTGCGCCGACGGAGCTGCAGAGCGCGATGTCGAACCTGCTGACCAATGCCATCCGCTACACGCCCGGCGGCGGCGAAGTGGCGGTGAGCTGGCGGCTGCTGCCCGACGGGCGCGGCGAATACGCGGTGCGCGATACCGGGCCCGGCATCGCGGCCGAGCACCTCCCGCGCCTGACCGAGCGCTTCTACCGCATCGACCGCAGCCGCTCGCGCGAGACCGGCGGCACCGGCCTGGGCCTTGCGATCGTCAAGCACATCGCACAGCGGCACGGGGCCGAACTGCGCATCGAAAGCACCGTGGGCAAGGGCTCGCGTTTTGCGCTGGTGTTTCCCGCCAGCCGGGTGCGCGAGGCGCGGCTGCTGGCGAAATCGCCTACGAGCCCATCGGGCCCATCGAGCGCCGCATCGTCCAGCGCAGCAGCGCGCCGAACAACAACGCCGTGACCGCGAGCGCACCCGCGCTCATGAGCCAGAACGCCAGCGGCGACTGCATGGCGGGCCACGGACCGAGGCCCCGGTAGGCCAGCAGGTAGCTGCCGCCGAGCCCGACACCCCAGAGCAGCGTGCAGTAGATGGCGAGCGGCATGAAGGTGACGCGGTAGCTTCGCAGCACGAACACGCACAGTGTCTGCAGCGCATCGGCGAAATGGTAGGCCGCCACCACCAGCAGCAGCGACGCGGCCAGCGCGGCCACGGCGGGGTTGTCGGAATACACCTGCGCCAGTTTGAAGCGCAGCGCCACCATCGCGCCCGCGAAGAACAGCGCGCACAGGGCGGTGAGTTCGAAGCCGAGGCGGCAGGCGCGGCGCGCCCGGTGCGCCTGCCCGGCGCCGAGCCAGAAGCTCACCCGCGCGCTGGTCGCGATGGCCAGCGAGAGCGGCACCATGTAGGCTACGGCCAGCAGGTTCGACGCGATCTGGTGTGCCGCTGCCGCCGCGGTGCCCAGCCGTGCAATGAACAGCGCCATCAGCGTGAACGAGGTCACTTCCACCAGCACCGCGAGGCCGCCGGGAATGCCCAGGCGCGCGAACTGGCGGATCTGCTGCCAGTCGGGCCGCTCGATGCGCTCCCAGAGCTGGTAGCCGCGGTAGAAGCTGCTGCTGCGCAACAGCCACGCTGCGCATCCGAGCATCGCCCAGTTCACGAACAGCGTGGCCCAGGCGCAGCCCACCAGGCCCATCGCGGGCAGACCGGCGCCGCCGAAAGTGAACCAGACCGAGAGCGGCAGCTTCACGGCCAGTGAGCCGATCTGCAGCCAGGTCACGACCTGCGGCTTGCCGAGGCTCTGGCTGAGCGTGCTGAACAGGCGGAACAGCAGCGCCGGCGGCAGCGCGAACGCGAGCACCGCCAGGTACGCTTCCACCACGGCGCGCATCGCGGGCGGCACCTGGGTCCATTGCAGCACCGCACCGGGAAAGAGCAGCACCGCCATGCCCACGGCGATGGCGATGGCCGCCAGGTAGAGCGACTGCCGCACCGAGCGGCCGACCTCGCTGGGACGGCCAGCGCCGTGGAGTTCGGCCCACACCGGCAGCAGGGCCTGCAGCACGCCCATGAGCGACACGAACACGCTGATGAAGATCGCCGAGCCCACCGACAGCGCGGCGAGCGCGCCTTCGGCATAGCGGCCGGCGACGATGGTGTCGGAACACGCCGAACGCCATCACCGCCAACTGGCCGACCAGCACCGTGCCGGCGTGCCGTGCGATCAGGCCGCGTTCGCCGATCACTGGGCCGGCGCGATCTTCTGGTAGAGCAGCAGGTCGTCGCTCGCGCTGCTGGGGCGCCGCAGGGTGCCGCTGAACCGCCACTGCTCCAGCGGCACGATGGTGTGCAGCCGGGTGATGACGTCGGGGCTCACGAGCAGCCAGGGGCAGTCGGTGCCGAGCAGCAGCGGGCGCAGGTTGAAATGACCGTGATGCCTGAGCGCCGCGATGTGCGCGCGGCTGAGCGCCAGCTCGGCCACGCAGACCGGCTGACCGACGCGCTCGGTCACCGCGCGCACCTGCGGCACATAGCTGCGCGCGTAGTCGATCGAAGGCAGCCACAGCGTCATCAGCAGCATCCAGCACAGGGCGGTGCCGCCGGCCGGCAGCACCAGCGTCTTCCAGAGTGCCGCGCGGTGGCGCCCGGTGCGCCAGCGCACCAGCCAGCACCACGCGATGGTGGCAGCCAGCGCCAGCACGAACGGAACGAGCGCGAACTCGGGCACGAAGCCGGGCACCAGCCGCGACACGCTCGCCGCGGGCTTGGGCGGCACGCCGGTCTGCATGGCGATCCAGTAGATCCAGCCGAGCACGGCGAGGCCGCTGAAGAACAGCACGTTGAACCAGTCGATCAGCGCGGCAGCGCTGCGCCTGAAGGTCGGTAGCGCAAAGGCCGCGAGCGTGGCGAAAGCCGGCAGCGCCAGCAGCAGCGAGCGGTCGGAGTAGCTCGTGGTCAGGGTGGCGGCCAATGGCACCAGCGCGAACCAGAAGGGCAGCGCCACGTGGCGCGCGGTGAGTTGGCGGCGCCAGCGCCAGAGCGTCCAGAGGGCCAGCGGCCAGACCGGCCAGGTGAACCAGACCAGCAGCTTGGCATGGCTGCGCAGGTCGCCGAGCACCGATGCGCTGTTGGAATGATCGCCCGGCAACTCGATCTTCCATTGCAGCAGCCCCAGCCCCACGGCCAGCGCCGCCGCCGCAAGCGAGACGCCGGCTGTCGCCGCGAGCGCGCCACGCGTGTAGCCGGGGCTTTCGTCATCGTCGGCGTAGGTCGGCGCGGTCTTGCGCGCGGTGCGCCGTTCGTAGGCCATGAACAGCGCGCTGCCCGCCGCCAGCGCCAGGCCGATCGTGGGGCCGCCGCTCAATGTCATGCCGACGGTGCCGACGACGAGCGCGATCGTCGGCCCAACCCGGCGGTACGGCAGCGCGGCGACGCCGTAGAACAGGTGCGATGCGAAATACAGCTGCGCCAGGGCCGGCGTGGTTTCGTGGCCGAGCTGCGCCAGGCCCAGGCAGGCGATCAGCGCGAGCAGGCCGCCGTCGGCAATGGCGCGTGCGTAGTCGGTCGGCCGTGCTTCGCCGCCGAAGGCGAAGGCCACAGGCTGGGCGCGCGACGTGCGGGCCAGGTAGTAGACGGCGTACCAGGTGGCGGTGAAGGTGCCCCAGAGCATCAGCGCGAAGACGAAGCGCACCGCGAAGTCGGGGTGCACCCACGCGGGCGCGATCTTGATGGCCCAGGCGCCGATCCAGTAGGGGATCAGCGCCGGCGTCTCGGGCCGCAGGCCGAGCAGCATGGGATCGAACCAGCGCGCGATGCCTTCGGTGCTGGCGGCGAGTTCGGCCATGTAGCCGAAGGCCGAGATGTCCGCGCTCTTCCAGGGGCCGCGCCCGACGAGGCCCGGCAGCAGGTAGGCGGCGCACAGCAGCAGCAGCGCCACGCGCGGCAACCGGCGCACGGCGCTCTGGGCAACGATCGCAGGAGTGGGCTGGTTCACGTACGAAGTAGGGCGGCAGTCGTCGACAAGAAAAAGGGCAGCGCGGTAAACCGGGCTGCCCTCGATGCGAAAGCGCGTGCCTTACTTGGAAGCAGCGCCAGTGGTCTTGCCGAAGCGGTTGCGGAACTTCTCGACGCGACCGCCCATGTTGTCGACCGACTTCTGCGTGCCGGTGTAGAAGGGGTGCGATTCGCTCGTGGTGTCGAGCTTGAACAGCGGCAGTTCGCGGCCGTCGTCGGCCTTGGCCATTTCCTTGGTGTTCGCGCACGAACGGGTCACGAACTTGAAGCCGTTCGACATGTCGACGAACAGGATTTCGCGGTAGTTCGGGTGAATGCCTTCTTTTGCCATGGTATTTCCTTTGGGGTCGATGCGAGAGCCACAAGACGCCTGGGCCGGCACACGCCGGGTCGACGACCGTTCCGTCGAGCTTGACGGAATCGCAGGGCAAGCCGCCCGGCTGCACTTTTCGCGGAGCCAGCGATTATCGCATACTGGGCGCTTTCAGCGGAAGACGCCCCAGATGACCTCCAGAATGCTGCGCGCCGGCCTCGTCGGCTACGGTTTCGCCGGCCAGACCTTTCATGCGCCCGTGCTCTCGGCCGTGCCGGGGCTCGAACTGGTGGCGGTGGCGAGTTCGCAGCCGCACAAGGTCCAGGCCGACTGGCCCGGCGTGGCCGTGGTGCCCGACGTGGCGGCGCTCGCCGCGCGCGCGGACATCGACCTGGTGGTGGTGGCCACGCCGAATGCCCAGCACCATCCCGTCGCCCGGACGGCGCTCGAGGCCGGCAAGCACGTCGTGGTGGACAAACCCTTCACGCTCGATGTGGCCGAAGCGCGCGACCTCGCATCGTTGGCGGAGCGCAACAACCTGGTCCTGTCGGTCTACCAGAACCGGCGCTTCGACGCCGACTTCCTCACGCTCAAGGACCTGCTCGCCGCCGGCGAACTCGGCCGACCGGTCTACTTCGAATCGCACTTCGATCGTTTCCGTCCCGAGGTCAGGGCGCGCTGGCGTGAACAGGCGGTGCCCGGCGCCGGCCTCTGGGTCGACCTGGGTGCGCACCTATTCGACCAGGCGGTGCAGCTGTTCGGCCGCCCGGACACGCTCCAGCTCGACACGGCCGCGCTGCGGGACGGCGCCGTGGTCGAGGATTACTTCCATGCGGTGCTGCGCTACGAGGCGGGGCCGCATGCACCGTTGCGCGTGGTGCTGCACGCCACCACGCTCGCGGCCCATGCCGCGCCGCGCTACATCGTGCACGGCACGCGTGGGAGCTTCGTCAAGCATGGCGTGGACACGCAGGAAGACGCGCTGCGCGCCGGCCGGCGTCCGCCGGGTGAGGATTGGGGCGCCGACCCGCTCGACGGCGAACTCACGGTGCCCGGTGCCGATGGCATCGCGCGCATGCGCAGGGTGCCGACACGGCCCGGCAACTATGCCGACTACTATGCTGCGGTGCGCGACGCGATCCTCGGCCACGGCCCCAACCCCGTTCCGCCCGAAGAAGCCGTCGCGCTCATGGAGCTGCTGGCGCTCGGCACGCGCAGTGCCGCCGAGGGCCGGGCGCTGCGCACCTGAAAGAAGAATGCCCGCGAGCAGCGGGCATTCTTCCGGGGCAGCGAGCAGCTAGCCGCCGCGACGCATCATGTCGAAGAACTCGACATTGGTCTTCGTCGCCTTCATGTTCTTGAGCATCAGCTCCATCGACTCGATCTCGTCCATGTTGTACATGAGCTGGCGCAGGATGCGGGTCTTCTGCAGGATCTCGGGAGCCAGCAGCAGCTCTTCGCGGCGCGTGCCGCTGCGGTTGAGCTGGATCGAGGGGAACACGCGCTTTTCGTAGAGGCGGCGGTCGAGGTGGATTTCGGAGTTGCCGGTGCCCTTGAACTCCTCGAAGATCACTTCGTCCATGCGGCTGCCGGTGTCGATCAGCGCGGTGCCGATGATGGTCAGCGAGCCGCCTTCTTCCACGTTGCGCGCCGCGCCCAGGAAGCGCTTGGGGCGCTGCAGCGCGTTGGAGTCGACACCGCCGGTGAGCACCTTGCCCGACGAGGGCACGACGTTGTTGTAGGCACGGGCAAGGCGGGTGATCGAGTCGAGCAGGATCACGACGTCCTTCTTGAGCTCGACCAGGCGCTTGGCGCGCTCGATGACCATTTCGGCCACGTGCACGTGGCGCGCCGCGGGTTCGTCGAAGGTCGACGCGATGACTTCGCCCTTGACGGTGCGCTGCATCTCGGTCACTTCTTCGGGCCGCTCGTCCACCAGCAGCACCATCATGTGCACTTCGGGATAGTTGGCGCTGATCGCGTGGGCGATGTGCTGCATCATCACCGTCTTGCCGCTCTTGGGCGGCGCCACGAGCAGGGCGCGCTGGCCCTTGCCGATGGGGGCGATGATGTCGATGACGCGGCCGGTGATGTTCTCTTCGCTCTTGATGCCGTCGCGCTCGAGCTTCATCTGCACCTTGGGGAACAGCGGCGTCAGGTTCTCGAACATCACCTTGTGCTTGTTCTGCTCGGGCGGACCGTCGTTGACCTTGTCGAGCTTGGTCAGCGCGAAGTAGCGCTCGCCGTCCTTGGGCGTGCGCACCTCGCCTTCGATCATGTCGCCGGTGTGCAGGTTGAAGCGGCGCACCTGGCTCGGCGAGATGTAGATGTCGTCGGTGCTGGCGGTGAAGCTGGTGTCGGGGCTGCGCAGAAAGCCGAAGCCGTCGGGCAGGATTTCGAGCACACCGTCGGCGAAGACCTGCTCGCCGGCCTTGGCGCGTTTCTTGATGATCGCGAACATCAGCTCCTGCTTGCGCATGCGGCCGACGTTTTCGATTTCAAGAGCCTCGGCTTGCTTGAGGACTTCAGACACGTGGAGTGCCTTGAGTTCGTTTAAGTGCATGGAATGACCCCTCGCGGGGTAATCGATCGAACAAACGGGGGGAGGTTTGATGTGCGGCGAGAGTTGCCGCACAAACCGGGGAATTCGACCGGACCTGAATGATCCGGTGATCTGCGGGAGATTATGACAGGAAAAAAAGCGCAAGGGCCAGCGCGTTGCGCGCTGGCCGCCTGAAATGCATCAGGCGAGTTGCTGGTCGATGAACGCGGTGAGCTGTGCCTTGCTCATGGCGCCGACCTTGGTGGCGGCCAGCTGGCCGTCCTTGAACAGCATCAGCGTGGGGATGCCGCGGATGCCGAATTTGGCCGGGATGTCGCGGTTCTCGTCGACGTTCATCTTCGCGATCTGCAGCTTGCCTTCATAGGCGGTCGAGACTTCGTCGAGGATCGGGGCGATCATCTTGCACGGGCCGCACCATTCGGCCCAGTAGTCGACCAGCACGGGCTGGCTGGACTTGAGCACGTCGGCTTCGAACGAGGAATCGGAGATGTGTTTGATCAGGTCGCTGGCCATGGATGTGTCCTTGTGCGCGGAGAGGTTTCGGTGCAGCTAAAGTGCTGGTCATTGTGACAGAAACCAAGGGGCGGCGTGGCTGGCGGAACGCTATCGCGCCGATAGCAAAAGCCCTTGGTGCGACGCTCTTCCCACGCTTTCCCCACGCTTCAAACCCCCCGAGAGAACATGAACGAAGGACACCCCGTCCAGGCCCTGTGGTGCGACCCCGCCGACGGCGTGATCGCGCGCGTTGCGCGCGTCGTCGCCGAGCGCGGGCTGCATGCGGCGCGCACGGTGGTGCTGGTGCCTTATGCGCAGCTCATGGGCGTGGCGCACGCGATGTGGTCGCGCTGCGGCCATGCCGGCTTCGCGCCCCGCTTCGAGACCACGCGCAACTGGGCGCGCAGCCTCGAGGGCTTCCTGCCCACCGGCTACGACATCGCCTTCGACATGGCGCGCGATCTCGTCACCGCCCAGGCGCTGCTGTCACAGGCCGGCTTTGCCGCCGAGCGTTTCGCGCTGGCGGGGCGCGTGGTCGAGCTGGCCTACCAGCTCGCACCGCTCGCGGCCGCGGCATCGCCCGAGGCGCGCGGCGGCGAATGGGCGCAGCGCGCGGCGCGCGTGGCCGAAGCGGGCAGCGAGTCGGAGTGGTTCCGCCTCGAGAGCGCGCTGGTCCGCGTGGCCGTGGCCTGGGCGGCCAGTTCGGGCTACGCCACCGACGTGCTGCTGCGCGACGGCGTGCGCACGCGGGTCGATGCGCTGATCGCGCTCGAGGGCTTCCAAACCGATCCGCTGACGCAGACGCTGTGCGCGCTCTGGGGCGACTGCGCGGTCCATCTGTCGCTGGTGCCCGCAGCGTCTGCGGCCACGGCGGTGGGCGCGCATGTGGCTGTCGATGCCGAAGACGAGGCTCAACTCGCGGCCGCTTGCGTGCTGCGGCATCTGGCCGAGGGCCGCGCGCCCGTCGCGCTGATCGCGACCGACCGCGCGCTCACGCGCCGCATCGGCGCGCAGTTGCAGGCCCGGGGCGTGGTGGCGCACGACGAAACCGGATGGAAGCTGTCGACCACGCGCGCCGCCGCTGCCCTGATGAGCGCGCTGCGCGCCTGCGCGCACGACGCCGGCAGCGACGCCGTGCTCGAATGGCTCAAGAGCGGCGCCGATGGCGATGCGATGGCCGTGCAGGCACTCGAGACGCGGCTGCGGCGCGAAGGCGTGCGCGAATGGTCGGCCTGGTGCGCGCAGGTGGCGCGCAGCGAGAAGCCGCAGGACGTGGCCTTGCTCGCGTTCACCGAAGGCATCGAAAGCCGCCGCATGGCCATGGCCCGGGCGCGGCCGCTGGCCGACTGGCTGCGCGCGCTGCGCGAACTGCTCGATGTTGGTGGCCAGTGGGCGCCGCTCGCGGCCGACATGGCCGGCGCCAAGGTGATCGCCGCGCTCTGGCTCGATGCCGAGGCGCACGGCGAGGAGGGCGACTTTCCGGGCGGACGCCACACGCTTGCTGAATTCACGGCCTGGGTCCGCGACGTGCTGGAAGACGCGAGCTTCGTGCCGCCTGCGGGCAGCGAGCTGCCGCAGGTCGTGGTGCTGCCGCTGCACCAGCTGCTGGGCCGCACCTTCGCCGCCGTGGTGATCCCGGGCTGCGACGACCGGCGCCTGCCCGCATCGCCCGAACCTCCCGGCAACTGGAGCGCCGCCCAACGCGCCGAACTGGGGCTCGCCGCGCGCGAGACGCTCGAGGCTGCGCAGCGCTCGGCCTGGGCCGCGGCGCTGTGCAATCCCTGGTGCGAAGTGCTCTGGCGCCAGTCGGACGCCAGCGGCGAACCGGTCCGGCCGAGTCCGCTGGTGCAGGCCCTGCAGCTCGACCACGCGCTGCAGCCTGGCGACGATCCGCGCCTGCCGCGCGACGTCGCGCTCGACCCGACCCCGTACCCGACACCCTCGGGCGCACTGTTGCCGCTCAAGAACATCTCGACCAGCGTCTACGAAGACCTGCGCCGCTGTCCGTACCGCTTCTTCGCCTTGCGCCAGCTGGGACTGCGCAGTGCCGACGAGCTCGACGCCGAGATCGACAAGCGCGACTTCGGCAACTGGCTGCATGCGGTGCTGGGCCATTTCCATGACGCGCTCAAGGCCGCGCCCACCAGCGAGCTGCCGGAACGCTTGGCGCTGATCACCGCTGCGTCGGAGCGCGCCACGCGCGAGTTCGCGCTCTCGGATGCCGAGTTCCTGCCGTTCGCCGCGGCCTGGCCGGCGGTGCGCGACGGCTATCTGCAATGGCTGGCAGGCCACGAGGCGAGCGGCGCGGTGTTCGACGAATCCGAGCCCTGGAAGGAACTGCCGCTCGGCAACCTGCAACTCGTCGGCCGGCTCGACCGCATCGATCGGATGCCCGACGGCCAGGCCTTCGTGATCGACTACAAGACCGAGTCGGCCGCGGTCACCAAGGAACGCGTGAAGGACCCCGCCGAGGACACGCAGCTCGCGTTCTATGCGGCACTGCTGGCCGACGACACGCTGCGCGCGGCCTACGTCAATGTCGGCGAGAAATCGTCGGGCACGCAGACGGTCGAGCAGCCGCTCGTCGGGCCGGCGCGCGACGTGCTCGTGGCCGGCATCCTCGACGACTTCACGCGCATCGCCGGGGGCGCGCCGCTGCCGCCGCTGGGGGAGGGCGCCGTGTGCGAGTACTGCGCGGCGCGCGGCCTGTGCCGCAAGGATTTCTGGGCCGATGCGGCACCCATCGTTGCAGGAGGCCGTGTATGAACGATGCCGCCTACGAACACAACGGCCGCCACGTCACGCGCGAGGCGTTCTACACCGTCGCCTGTGATCCGCGGCGCTCCGTCGCGGTCGAGGCCTGCGCCGGTGCGGGCAAGACCTGGATGCTGGTCTCGCGCATCCTGCGCGCGCTGCTCGAAGAGGGCGAGTCGGCCTGCGAGCCGCACGAGATCCTCGCGATCACCTTCACCAAGAAGGCGGCCGGGGAAATGCGCGAGCGGCTCGACCAGTGGCTCGAACAGTTCGCCGAGCGCAACCCCGAGGAGCTGATGCGCGAACTCGTGGTCCGCGGTGTAGCGCCCGATGCCGCGCTGGCCGCCGTGCCGCGCCTGCAGGGCCTCTACCGGCGCCTGCTCGAAGGCGGCCGGCCGGTGCAGTTCCGAACCTTCCATGCCTGGTTTGCGGGCCTGCTGCGCAACGCGCCGCTCGCGGTGCTGCGCGAACTCGGGCTGCCCGCGAACTACGAACTGCTCGAGGACGATGCCGAGGCGCGTGCACGCACCTGGCGTCCGTTCTTCGAAGCCGTGACGGCCGACCGGCAGGCATTGGCCGACTATTACGCCGTGGTCGCGACCTATGGCCGCTCGCAGACCGCCAAGGCGCTCGGCGAGGCCCTCACGCGACGCGTCGAGTTCTCGCTGGCCGACCCCGCCGCGGCGGTGGAGCCTTTCGGCGTGCGATTTTCATCGCTCGCGGGACTCGACGAGCCGACCGACGCGCTGCGCGGCGAGTCGGCCCGGCGGCGCTGGCTCGACCGCGCCGCCGCGCTCGGCCGCGAGGCCAACAAGACGCCGCAGAAGGCGGCCGAGGCGATCATCGACGTGTTCGGCACCGGCGAGCCGGCGCGCGATTCGCTCGCGGCCGCGCTGTCGCACCTGCGCAAGAACTTCTTCGTCGCGACCGAAGACCGCCTCAACAAGAACCTGCAGAAATTCCCCGCCGCGCAGGAGGCCGAAGCCGAACTGCAGACGCTCTGCGCCGCGCAGGCGCAGCATGCGGCCTGGCTCTACCAGCAGCGCATGACGCGGCTCACGCGGCTGCTGGTGGCGGCCTTCGCCGACGTCAAGCGCGCCCACGGCTGGGTCGACATGAACGACGTCGAGCAGGCCGCGCAACTGCTGCTGGGCCAGTCGGCGCTCTCGGGCTGGGTGCAGGAGCGGCTCGATGCGCACGTGGCGCACCTGCTCATCGACGAATTCCAGGACACCAACCCGCTGCAGTGGCAGGCGCTCTACGGCTGGCTCAGCGCCTACACCGGCGCCGGCGGCAGCGCGCCGCGCGTCTTCATCGTCGGCGACCCGAAGCAGAGCATCTACCGCTTCCGCCGTGCCGAGCCACAGGTGTTCATCGCCGCGAAGAAGTTCGTGCGCGAGGGCCTGGGCGGCGAGCTGCTCAACTGCGACCACACGCACCGCAACGCGCGCAAGATCGTCGGGTTGGTCAATCAGGCCATGCTCGTCGCGCAGGATGCAGGCGAGTTCGATGGCTACCGCGCGCACACCACCGAACGGCAGGACGAAGGCGAGCTGCTCAAGCTACCGCCCATCGAACGCGATGCGCTCGAATCAGCCATGGCCGAAGCCGGGCCACCGCCCGACGAAGGCATGCTGCATTGGCGCGACAGCCTCGTCACGCCGCGCGTGCTGCCCGAGGAGCAATTGCTGCAGAAGGAATGCGAGCAGGCCGCGCGCTGGATCGCGCAGTGCATTGCCGACGGCACCGCGCCGCGGCAGATCATGGTGCTCGCGCGCCGGCGCAGCCGGCTCGCGGCCATGCAGGACGCGCTGCGCAGCCTTCACATCCCCGTGCAGCAGCCCGAGAAGAACGAACTGCACGACGCGCCCGAGGTGCAGGACGTGGTGGCGCTGATCGACGCGCTGGTCTCGCCCGCGCACGACCTCTCGCTGGCGCGCGCGCTCAAGTCGCCGCTTTTCGGCATCGGTGACGACGCGCTCGTGCAGCTGGCGCTGCGGCAGCGCGAGTTGCCGTCGGTGAGCTGGTTCGGGTTGCTGCAGAAGGGCGAGAACCTGCCGCCGGCGCTGGTCGAGGCCGGCATCCGGCTCAAGCGCTGGCAGCGCTGGCTCGTGAACCTGCCGCCGCACGATGCGCTCGATGCGATCTTCCACGACGGCGACGTGCTGGCGCGCTTCGGCGCCGCCATGCCGCCGGCCATGCGGCAGGGCGCGCTCGCCAACCTGCGCGGCCTGCTCGCGGCTTCGCTCGAGATCGATGGCGCACGCTTCACCACGCCGTATGCGCTGGTGCGTGCGCTGCGCGCAGGCGGCGTCAGGGCGCCCGCGGTGGCCGCGCCCGATGCCGTGCAGCTGCTCACGGTGCATGGCGCCAAGGGACTCGAAGCCGACACCGTGCTCATGCTCGACTGCGACGCGCCGCCGTCGCGCGCACAGACCATGGGCGTGCTCGTCGAATGGAAGGGCAGCGACAGTGCGCCGACGCGCTTCGTGTTCCTCGCGAGCGAAAAGACGCCGCCGGGCTGCGCCGCCACGCTGCTCGACGAGGAACAGCAGGCGCGCCACCGCGAGGAGCTCAACGGCCTCTACGTGGCCACCACGCGCGCGCGGGAGCGGCTGGTGCTGTCGTCGGTGCGCCCGGCGCGCGCCAACGAGGGCAGCTGGTGGACGCGGCTCGCGCCGGCCTGCACGCACGTCGAGGCCGACGAGCCGGTCGCCGCGCTGCCGCTCGAGACGCCGACGGGCAGCTTCGTGCTGAAGCAACTGCCGCTGCTGCCAGCCGGGCTTTCCGCGCCGGCAGCCGCCAGGAAGGCAGCGGCCGCCACGGCCGATGCGCGCGCCGCGGCATTCGGTCAGGCCATGCACCGCCTGCTCGAATGGGCCGTGCAGGGCGAGGCGCTGCCGGCTGCGCATGTGCGTGCCGTGGCGCGCGAATTCATGCTCGAGCCGCAACAGGCACGCGGCGCGGCCGTGCTGGCCGAACGCATCCGCGCGGGAGCCGGCGCCTGGGTGTGGGACGATCGGAGGATCGACTGGCACGGCAACGAGGTCACGCTCGTGCACGAAGGCGAAACCCTGCGCATCGACCGACTGGTGCGCGAGCGCGACAGCGGCGCCTGGTGGATCCTCGACTACAAGTCGGCCGCGCGTCCCGAGCGGGATGCGCTGCTGATCGCACAGATGCAGCGCTACCGCGCGGCAGTGCAACATGCCTATCCTGGTGCCACGGTGCGCGTCGCGTTCCTCACCGGGCAGGGCGAACTGGTGAATCTCGAATGACTGTTTCTCCCACCGTCGCCGTCATTGGCGGCGGACCCGCCGGCCTCATGGCGGCCGAAGTCCTGAGCGCTTCCGGCGCACAGGTGCACCTGTACGACGCCATGCCCTCGGTGGGCCGCAAGTTCCTGCTGGCCGGCCGCGGCGGGCTGAACCTCACGCACTCGGAGCCCTTCGAGGTGTTCGTGACGCGCTTCGGCGAACGGCGCGCGCATCTCGAACCGATGCTCGCGGCCTTCGGTCCGCAGCAGGTGCGCGAATGGGCGGCCGGGCTTGGCATCGACACCTTCGTCGGTACCTCGGGCCGGGTGTTCCCGAGCGACATGAAGGCGGCGCCGCTGCTGCGCGCGTGGCTGCACCGCTTGCGCGCGGCGGGGGTGCAGTTCCACATGCGGCATCGCTGGGGGGGCGAGGGGGCCTTCGATGCGAACGCGTTGCGCTTTGCCACGCCCGCTGGCGAGATCATGGCCAAGGCGGATGCCGTGGTGCTGGCGCTGGGCGGCGCGAGCTGGGCCCGCCTGGGTTCCGACGGCGCGTGGGCACCGCGGCTGCAGGCACAGGGCGTGGCGGTGGCGCCGCTGCTGCCCGCCAACTGCGGCTTCGACGGCGCAGGCTGGAGCGAACATTTTTCGAGCCGCTTCGCGGGGCAGCCCTTCAAGTCGGTCGCGATCGCTTTCTCCGACAGTCAGGGGCGCCACTTCGCCCGCAGGGGCGAGTTCGTCGCCACGGCCACGGGCATCGAAGGCAGCCTGGTCTATGCGGCGTCGGCGCTTCTGCGCGACGAGATCGCCGCGAACGGCAGTGCGACGTTGCTGCTCGACTTGCTGCCCGACCGCAGCGCCGAGCAGGTGCTCGCTGCGGTGAAGCATCCGCGGGGCGCGCGTTCGCTGAGCAGCCACCTCAAGAGCCGCCTCGGCATCGAAGGCATCAAGTCGGGCGTGTTGCATGAAGTGCTGAGCAAGGAAGCGATGCAGGACCCGGTGCAGCTCGCAGCCACCATCAAGGCGGTGCCGCTGAAGCTGGTCGCGACGCGGCCGGTCGACGAGGCGATCAGCACGGCGGGCGGGGTGCGCTTCGATGCGCTTGATCCGGCGCTGATGGCAACGGCATTGCCCGGTGTGTTCGCGGCAGGGGAAATGCTCGACTGGGAGGCGCCGACCGGCGGCTATTTGCTGACCGCGTCGATGGCGAGCGGGGCGGCCGCGGCGCGCGGCGCGATGGAGATGCTGAGCCTCGACGCGGACGGCATTGCCTGAAGGGAACCGGCGCCGCTCCGCTCTTCAGGTGTTGTCTTTGACGGTCGTCGTGGTGCCGTTGGTCTTGACCGACGCGATGCCGGTCTCGCGCGCGGCCTCCGAAGCGTACATCTGGCTCGTGCCGATCACTTGGTGATTTGCCGCCTTCAGGTTGAAGTAGGGCGTGCCGTTGCCTGCGGATTTCCGGTCGTAGCGCTCGTCTATCTCGCAGTTGGCCTGCACCGAGGCGATGCCGCCTTCGGCAGAACTCCTGGATTCATACTGTTCGCTGCGCAGGATGCTCTCGCTATTGCCCGCCTTGAGCGCGAAGAAATACCGACCGTTGTCGCTCTTGTTCAGTTCAAACCAACCAGTTGCCATTTCGAATTGCTCCAGGGTTGCGGAGCACGTCGGCACGAGCCTCGGCGCTCCTGTCAGATTCAACATTGAATCATCGAGCAGCCTATTGCGGAGCGGGAAAGATGTGCGCGAACCGTGCCGAGGAAACTGGCTGGAGAGCGAATTTTTTCACGGGCAACCCGAGATCGGACGGGTTGCAAGGAAAGCCAGAGCAGCCCTCGGCGGCGCAGAAGACCCGAGAGTTCGGGGCTCTTTGGAAATTAGTTGACGAGCCTTACCCCTGGCACTGACTACGCAGTTAGGGCTGCTTGGTTCCCCACCTGACCCGGTTGGCCACTTCACCATGCAGGGAGGCCCGTCAGGGTCGATTCTAACCGCGTGAACTTGCCCCCGCCGCGAGGGCGTGAATGCGATTTCGGTGGCACCGTGCGGTAACAAGCGTGAAGTCGCCGGTCCGCGGCTTTTAGAATGCCCCCAATGTCCTATCTCGTGCTCGCTCGCAAGTTCCGTCCCAAAACCTTCGGTGAGATGGTCGGCCAGGGGCACGTGGTGCAGGCGCTCGAGAACGCGCTGACCACGCAGCGCCTGCACCACGCCTATCTCTTCACCGGCACGCGCGGCGTGGGCAAGACCACGGTGTCGCGCATCCTGGCCAAGTCGCTCAACTGCCAGGGGCCGGACGGGCAGGGCGGGATCACGGCCACGCCCTGCGGCGTGTGCCAGGCCTGCAAGGACATCGACTCGGGTCGCTTCGTCGATTACACCGAACTCGACGCGGCCTCGAACCGCGGCGTGGACGAGGTGCAGTCGCTGCTCGAGCAGGCGGTCTACAAGCCGGTGCAGGGGCGCTTCAAGGTCTTCATGATCGACGAAGTGCACATGCTCACCAACACCGCGTTCAACGCGATGCTGAAGACGCTCGAGGAGCCGCCCGAATACCTCAAGTTCGTGCTCGCGACCACCGATCCGCAGAAGGTGCCGGTCACGGTGCTGTCGCGCTGCCTGCAGTTCAACCTGCGACCGATGGCGCCCGAGACGGTGCTCGAACACCTCACGAGCGTGCTGCAGACCGAGCAGGTGCCGGCCGAACCGCAGGCGCTGCGCCTGCTGGCGCGCGCCGCGCGCGGATCGATGCGCGATGCGCTCTCGCTGACCGACCAGGCGATCGCCTTCGGCAATGGCGAGCTGGTCGAAGCCGGCGTGCGCCAGATGCTCGGCAGCGTGGACCGAGGCCATGTGTTCAAGCTGATCGAGGCGCTGGCGCTGGGCGACGGCCGGACGGTGGTCGACACCTCGGAGGCGTTGCGCGTCGACGGCATGTCGGCGGCTTCGACGCTCGAGGAAATGACGGCGGTGCTGCAGGCCATGGCGGTGCTGCAGGCGGTGCCCTCGCGCGCCGAAGCGGCCACCGATGCCACCGATCCCGACGCGGTCGACACCGCGCGCCTTGCGGCCCTGATGCCGGCCGACGAAACGCAGCTGCTCTACAGCCTCTGCCTGCACGGCCGCGGCGAGCTTGGCCTGGCGCCCGACGAGTACGCCGCCCTCACGATGGTGTTGCTGCGCTTGCTGGCGTTCAAGCCGTCAGCGGGCGCTGCCGCCACCCCGGGCCCTTCGGCCTCCGCGGAAAAAAAAACTCTGAATGACGCCCCGCGCGCGGCTGCGGCCCCCGTGGCTGCACCGCCGCTGCGCCAGATCGCCGATGCCCCGGCGCCCGTGCCGCCGCCCGCTGGCACCCCGGCGGTGCAGCGCCTGACGGTGGTCAGCGAGCCGGTCCGGCGCCACGAACCCCGGCCGCCGGTGCCCGCAGGGGCGGTGCCGGTGGAGGGCGAGGCCAAGGTGGTCGCAGTGCCGATGCGCGTGCAGCCGCCGCCGGGCCAGCGCGATGTGCCGCGGCCCGAGGCGCAGCGCGGCCCCGCGGCGCCGATCCCGCCGAGCGAGGACGGCGACTTCTGGCATGCCACGGTCACGCAGATGGTGGCGGCCGAAAGCATCAGCGCGCTCGCACGCGAACTCGCGCTGCAGTCGCAGCTCGTGGCGCGCGACGTGGACCAGTGGATACTGCGCGTCGAACGCGAACTGCTCAACCAGCCGTCGGCGCGCGAGAAGCTCACCGATGCGCTGGCCGCGCTCGGGCACGGCGTGAAGCTCGCGATCGAGATCGGCGCCGTGGTCGACAGCCCCGCACGCCGCAACAAGCAGGCCGCCGACGAGCGGCAGCGGGTCGCCGAAGAGGCCATCCGCAACGACCCCGAGGTGCAGATGCTGATGCGCGAATTCGATGCGAAGATCGTGCCCGGAACGCTCAAGCCGGCCTGACCCGGCCGCATCGGCGCACGACGCACCGGGCGCTCACTCACTTATCCTTTCTTCATTCATTCATCCCAACCATTCAGGACCAACGATGTTCAACAAAGGACAACTGGCCGGCCTCATGAAGCAGGCGCAGGCAATGCAGGACAACCTCAAGAAGGCCCAGGAAGAACTGGCCACCATCGAGGTCGAAGGCGAGTCGGGCGCGGGCCTGGTCAAGGTCGTGATGACCTGCAAGCACGACGTCAAGCGCATCACCATCGACCCGAGCCTGCTGGCCGACGACAAGGACATGCTCGAAGACCTGGTGGCCGCCGCCTTCAATGCCGCGGTGCGCAAGGCCGAGGAGACGAGCGAGCAGAAGATGGGCAAGCTGACGGCCGGCATGCCGGGCCTGCCGCCCGGCATGAAGCTGCCGTTCTGAGCCACGGATGGCCGACGCCAGTTCGCTCGACGCGCTGGTCGATGCATTGCGCCGCCTGCCGGGTGTGGGGGTCAAGTCGGCCTCGCGCATGGCGTTCCACCTGCTGCAGCACGACCGCGAGGGCGCGCAGCTGCTGTCGCGCGCCTTGCAGCAGGCGGCCGGCAGCGTGCGCCACTGCGAGCGCTGCAACACTTTTACCGAAGCGCCGGTGTGCCATGTGTGCCTCGACCCGCGGCGCGACGCGACCAAGCTCTGCGTGGTCGAGACGCCGGCCGACCAGGCCGCGCTTGAGCGCACCAATGCGTTTCGCGGCTACTACTTCGTGCTGATGGGGAAGCTCAGCCCGCTCGACGGCATCGGGCCGAAGGACATCGGCCTGCAGAAGCTGTTCGAGCGGGCGCTCGACGGCACGGTCAGCGAGGTCATCCTGGCGACCAACTTCACGGCCGAAGGCGAGGCCACCGCGCACGTGATCGGCGAAACGCTGAAGCAGCGCGGCCTCAACGTCACGCGGCTCGCGCGCGGCGTGCCCGCCGGCAGCGAACTCGAATACGTGGACCTCGGCACCATCGCGCACGCGCTGGTCGATCGTCGATAGCAAGCAGCCGCCGCTGCGCAATGAAGACAACCCCATGACCTTCTCGTCTCTCACCATCGCCTACTGGTGTGTCTTCATCGCCTGCGGCCTGCCGTACCTCGCCGCATGGACCGCGAAGGCCGGCAGCTTCGGTCCGCACGACAACATGCATCCGCGCGACTGGGCCAGCAAGCAGAGCGGCTGGCGCGCGCGTGCCAACAGCGCCCAGGCCAACAGCTTCGAGGGCCTGCCGTTCTTCATCGGCGCGGTGATCATCGCGCATCAGCTCGGTGCCGCGCAGGCACGGCTCGACATGTTCGCGGCGGCCTACGTGGTGCTGAGGCTCGCCTACATCGCGCTCTACATCAAGGGCCTCGGCGGTGCGCGCAGCGCGGTGTGGGCGCTGGGCTTCCTGGTCAACATCGCGATTCTTTTTATCGCGCCGTAAGAGGGCCTCGGCCCGCTCTGCAGAGGCCTCGTAGAGGCCTTCATGCTTACGTGGAAACCCGCACGGGATGACCCCGATGCCGAGCGCAGGCACGCGCCCCTAAGCTCGATTCAATTCAAGAATCCAAGAGCCCCGCAGGACCGCGCCATGCTTCATCGCAGAACCCTCATCACCGCATCCGCAGTCGCTGCCGCCTCGGTCGCACTGCCGCGGGTCTTTGCGCAGGCCAAGCTCGAGAAGACGAAGATCTCCATTGCAGTCGGTGGCAAGGCGGCGTTCTACTACCTGCCGCTCACCATTTCCGAACAGCTCGGCTACTTCAAGGCCGAAGGGCTCGAGATCGAGATCTCTGACTTTGCCGGCGGCGCGCGTGCGCTGCAGGCGGTGGTCGGCGGCTCGGCCGACGTGTGTTCCGGTGCCTACGAGCACACCATCAACCTGCAGGCGAAGAACCAGTTCTTTCAGGCCTTCGTGCTGCAGGGCCGCGCACCGCAGATCGCCGTGGGCGTGTCGACCAAGAACATGGCGGGCTACACGGGCATCGCGGATCTCAAGGGCAAGAAGATCGGCGTCTCGGCACCGGGCTCGTCGACCAACATGGTGGCCAACCTCGTGCTGTCGCGCGGCGGCCTCAAGGCCAGCGACGTGAGCTACATCGGCGTGGGCGTCGCGGCAGGGGCGCTCACGGCGCTGCGCTCGGGGCAGATCGACGCGATCAGCAACACCGACCCCGTCATGACCATGCTCGAGCAGAAGGGCGACGTGAAGATCATCAGCGACACGCGCACGCTGAAAGGCACGCAGCAGGTATTCGGCGGCCCGATGCCCGCGGCGTGCCTCTATGCGCCGATGGACTTCGTGCGGAAGAATCCCAACACCTGCCAGGCGCTGGCCAACGCGATCGTCCACGGCCTCAAGTGGCTGCAGACGGCGGGGCCCGGCGACATCATCAAGACGGTGCCCGAGACCTACCTGCTCGGCGACCGTGCGCTGTATCTCGCCTCGTTCGACAAGGTGCGCGAGTCGATCGCCACCGACGGCCTGGTGCCCGAAGAGGGCCCCAAGACCGCACTGGCGGCGATCGCGAGCTTCGACACCGCTGTGAAGGCCGACCGTATCGACCTGGCGAAGACCTACACCAACGATTTTGCAAAGCGCGCGAAGGACAGGTTCAAAGCCTGATTTCGAACGCCTTCGCGACCCGGCTCCGGCCGGGTTTTTTCTTTCGGTGCCCGGCACCAGAAATTTGCCCGACATGTCCGACCACGCACTCGAGCTTCTTTCGATTCACTGCATCTTCCATTCGCGCGAGGATCCCGGCCAGCGCTACACCGCGGTGGCCGACACCACGCTGCGCGTGCGCGCCGGCGAGTTCGTCTCGGTGGTGGGACCGACGGGCTGCGGCAAGTCGACGCTGCTCAACGTGGCCGCGGGGCTGCTCGCGCCTTCGTCGGGCACGGTGAAGGTGTTTGGCCAGACGCTCGCCGGCATCAACGCGCGCGCGGGCTACATGTTCCAGACCGAGGCGCTGATGCCGTGGCGCAATGCCATCGACAACGTGATGGTGGGGCTGCAGTACCGCGGCGTGCCCGATGCCGATGCACGTGAGCAGGCCGAGGCATGGCTTTCGCGCGTGGGGCTCTCGGGCTTCGGCGATCGCTATCCGCACCAGCTCTCGGGCGGCATGCGCAAGCGCGTGGCGCTCGCGCAGACGCTGGTGCTCGACCCGGACATCCTGCTCATGGACGAACCCTTCAGCGCGCTCGACATTCAGACGCGTCAGCTGATGGAGAACGAAGTGCTCGATCTCTGGAATCTCCGCAAGAGGGCGGTGCTGTTCATCACGCACGATCTCGACGAGGCGATCGCGATGAGCGACCGCGTCGTGGTGCTCTCGGCGGGCCCGGCCACGCACCCGATCGGCGAATTCGAGATCGACCTCGCGCGGCCACGCAACGTGGCCGAGGTGCGCACGCACCCGCGCTTCGTCGAGCTGCACACGCGGATCTGGGAGGTGCTGCGCGACGAGGTGCTGAAGGGCTATGCGCAGCAACTGAGAAAGGCCGCATGATGTCTCGCTTCGGCCTGAACGAACGCAATGCGCGCTTCTGGCAGTTGATGCTGCTGGTGGTGCTTCTCGCGACATGGCATCTCGCGTCGCGCAACCAGCAGATCGCCTTCTTCCTCGGCGAGCCGGTGCAGGTGGCGGGGCGCATCTGGAGCTGGTTCCTGCCGTTCGGTGTGCCGCCGAACCCGCTGTTCCCCGACGGCCTGAAGGGCAACGCCGACATCTACCGCCACCTGGGCACCACGCTGCTCGAAACCGTGCTGGCCTTCGGCATCGGCACGCTGCTCGGGCTGGCCTGCGGACTCTGGCTCGCGCTGGCGCCCACTGCGAGCCTCATCCTCGATCCGTACATCAAGGCGGCCAACTCGATGCCGCGCGTGATCCTGGCGCCGATCTTCGCGCTGTGGTTCGGCCTTGGCATCTGGAGCAAGGTGGCGTTGGCGGTGACGCTGGTGTTCTTCATCGTCTTCTTCAACGTCTACCAGGGCGTGCGCGAGGTGAGCCCGGTGGTGCTGGCCAACGCGAAGATGCTCGGCGCCAACCAGCGGCAACTGCTGCGCACCGTGTACCTGCCGAGCGCCACGAGCTGGGTGTTCTCGAGCCTGCACACCTCGGTGGGGCTGGCGTTCGTAGGGGCGGTGGTCGGCGAGTACCTGGGCTCGGCGCGCGGGGTGGGGTACCTGATCCTGCAGGCCGAAGGCACCTTCGACGTGAACACGGTGTTCGCTGGCATCGTGGTGCTCACGGCCTTTGCGCTGTTGCTCGACGGGCTGGTTGGCTGGATCGAGAGGCGCCTCATGAAATGGCAGCCGCGCAGCGGCGAGACAGAGAAGCTGTAAGCGGGGAACAGAGGCCGGATTGACCGCTGCCAATGCAAGTCAACTACCGGATCTGTCTACTTCTTCACGCTGCTGAATTCATGTAGCCCTTTAGACTTCATGGGTTCGGCAACGGACGTCGAGGCTGCGCCACCGCGTGCAGCCATCGCCGTCCACGAGTCCGACGCCCTTGCTGACGGCCCCGTCGCCGCGTCCCCGGACGCGCACACGACAGGCGTGCTGCCACATCGGGCCTCCTCGCTGCCGTTCCATTCGACCGCCATATCGCGCCGGAAGCCCGTGCTTCCCGCCGCCGCTCCAGGATGTCCCTGGACGGCGAGGCCGGTCACCAAGGGAAAAAAACATGCAACTCATCGTCTCGGCCGGATTGATCCTGGCCATCGTCCTGTGGGGCATCGTCGCGCCCGCCCACCTGGGCGCCGTGTTCGACGGCGCACTGGCCCTCATCACGCACAACTTCGGCTGGTTCTACCTGTGGGTGGTGCTGGGCCTGGTCGTGCTCGCACTGGTATTGGCATTCAGCCGCTTCGGCGATTTGAAGCTCGGTGCCGAAGACGAAGAGCCCGAGTTCTCCGTCGGCGCCTGGTTCGCGATGCTGTTCGCCGCGGGCATGGGCATCGGCCTGGTGTTCTGGGGCGTGGCCGAGCCTGTCTCGCACTACGGCGCACCGCCGCCGGGCATCGCGGCGCACACGCCCGAGGCCGCGCATGCGGCCATGCGCTACAGCTTCTTCCATTGGGGCGTGCACCCCTGGGCGGTGTACAGCGTGGTCGCGCTGGCGATCGCGTTCTTCCAGTTCCGCCGCGGCGGCTCGGCGCTGGTCAGCACGGCCGTCGAGGCGCTGCCCTGGGCGCCGATGAAGCACCTGGGGCCGGTCGTCAACGTGCTGGCCGTGATCGCGACGGCATTCGGCGTGGCGGCCTCTCTCGGCATGGGCGCGCTGCAGATCAACAGCGGCCTCAACGCGGTGTTGGGGTTGCCGGTGGGGCAGGGCTCGCAGCTCGGAATCATCGCCGTCACCACGGTGCTGTTCCTGGTTTCGGCCGTCAGCGGCGTGGGCCGCGGCATCAAGTGGCTGTCGACCTTCAATCTCGTCCTGGCTGCGTTGCTGGCCATGGCCGTGTTCATACTCGGGCCGACGGTGGCCATCATCGACACGCTCACGACCACGCTGGGCACCTATGCGAGCGAATTCGTGCGCATGAGCCTGCGCATGACGCCGTTCCGCGACAGCGGCTGGGTCGGGGGGTGGACCATCTTCTACTGGGCGTGGTGGGTTTCATGGGCGCCGTTCGTGGGCCTGTTCATCGCCCGCGTGTCGCGCGGGCGCACGGTGCGCCAGTTCATCCTCGGTACCGTGGCCGCGCCTGCCGCAGCGGCCTTCCTGTGGTTCTCGGTGTTCGGCGGCGCAGCACTCAACATGGAGATCATCCAGCACCTGCCGATCGCCGACGCCGTCAAGGCCGACGTCTCGACCGCGCTGTTCGCGATGTTCGACCAACTGCCGCTGGGCACGCTGATGTCGGGCCTGGCGACGGTGCTGGTGGTGGTGTTCTTCGTCACCTCGGGCGATTCGGCGGTGCTGGTGCTGGGCATGATGACCAGTGGCGGCGACCCGAACCCGAGCGCCCGCGTGAAGATCACCTGGGGCCTGCTGGTCGCCGGCATTGCCGCCAGCCTGCTGCTGGCCGGCGGGTTGAAGTCGGTGCAGACGGCGACCATCGTGTTTGCGCTGCCGTTCACCGGCGTGATCGTGCTGATGGCGATTTCGTTGTGGCGCGGCCTGAGCGAAGATTACGAGGCCGAGCGCCTGCGAGAACGCGCGCTGCGCCAGCGCATGCGCGATATCGTCGAGCATCAGCCCGGTCTGCGCTGACCAAAGGAGCCGTACCGTGACACTCGAATTGTTTGGCGCATTTGGCAAGGGATTCCTGTTCGCTTTTGCAACGCTGCTGCCGATCCTGAATCCCGCGGCGACGGCGCCCATCTTCCTCGGCCTCACCGAAGGGGCTTCGGCACCGACGCGCGCGCTGCTGGCCCGGCGCATCGCACGCAACGCGTTCTGGCTGGTGCTGGGCGCAATGCTGGTCGGGGTCTACGTGCTGGAGTTCTTCGGCATCTCGCTGCCCATCGTGCGCGTGGGCGGCGGCCTGATCGTGGCGGCCAATGCCTGGCGCATGCTCTCCGCCTCACAGCCCGCCAGTACCAGCCAGAGCGCGCTGGCCGAGGCCTACACGCCCGAGATGGCGAGCCGGCAGGCCTTCTATCCGCTGACGTTCCCGATCAGCTGCGGCCCAGGCTCGATCGCGGCCGCGATCACGATCGGCGTGTCGCTGGCCGGGCCGCGGCTGTCGTTCACGCTCGCGCGCACAGGTGGTGCGGTGCTGGCGCTGGTGGCGGTCGCGGTGCTGATGTACCTGGCCTTCCGCTATGCGCAGCGCCTGCTGCGGCCTTTGGGCGAGGCGGGCGCTGTGATCTTCCTGCGCCTGTCGGCCTTCATCCTGCTGTGCCTGGGCGTGGAGATCGTGTGGGACGGCGTGCACGAACTGGGCGTCGAGCTCCTGCGTGACGCGCGGGCTGCGAGCTCCTAGCGCTTCTTCTTCGCCGACGCGCCACTGCGCGGTGCGACCGGTCGCTTGCTCGCCGGCCGTGACTTGATCATGTTGCCGCGTGCTGCCACGGGCTTTACCGCGCTGTTGCCGCGTTTAGCGACCCGGCCGCCCACCGCGCGCTTGGCGCCCGAGCCGACATGGGCGCCGCGTGCGGCACGCACGGGCAGGTACACCACCACGCTTTCGCCGCGCTTGAACGCATGGTTGACCTTGACGTCGTTCCAGTCGGCCACGCTGGCGGACTGCAGCCTGTAGCGGCGCGCGATGCTCGCGACACTGTCCCTGCGGCCGGCCTTGACGGTGGTGCGGCGGGTGATGATCTCGGGCTGGAAGCTCAGTTGGCCGGTCTGGGCCACCACGGCGGTCACGTCTTCCTTGACGCGGGCGCCGCGCGGCACGATGAGCGTCGAGCCGGCCCGAATCAGCATGCGCGGCGGAATGTTGTTGAGCGCGCGCAGGTCGGCCTCGCTCATGCCCGCACGCTGCGCCGCGTCGGCCACCGTCATCGTGCCGGGCACGACCCAGGCGGTCCAGCTCGCATACTGGCCCTGCGTGTAGGCGTCGAAGTTGCGCTGGAACACCGCTGCGTTGTCCCAGGGCAGCAGGATCTGCGGCGTGAGCGCGGCGATCAGCACCGGCTTGTGGGCGGCAGGATTGAGCGCACGGAAGTCTTCGATGCGCACGTCGGCCAGCTTGGCCGCGAGTTCCACGTCGAGGTCGCGCGTCAGCGTGACGGTCTGGAAATACGGGTGGTTGGGAATCAGCGGCAGTTCGGTGGCGAAGGCCTGCGGATTCGCGACGATGTTCTTCACCGCCTGCAACTTGGGCACGTAGTAGCGCGTCTCGTTCGGCATCGAGAGATCGCTGTAGGTGGTCGGCAGGCCGAGGCGCTGGTTCTTCGCGATGGCGCGGCTCACGCTGCCTTCGCCCCAGTTGTAGGCAGCGAGCGCCAGCTGCCAGTCGCCGAACATGCCGTAGAGCTTCTGCAGATAGTCGAGTGCCGCGCGGGTCGAGGCAACCACGTCGCGCCGGTCGTCGCGGAAGAGGTTCTGCTTCAGGTCGTAGTCGTTGCCGGTGGCCGGCATGAACTGCCACATGCCCGCCGCACGTGCGCTCGAGACGGCTTGCGGGTTGAAGGCGCTTTCGATGTAGGGCAGCAGTGCGAGCTCGGTCGGCATGTTGCGCCGCTCGAGCTCTTCGACGATGTGGAAGATGTACTTGTTCGAGCGCTCGGCCATGCGCTGGATGTAGTCGGGCCGGGTGGCATACCACTGTTCGCGGTCGCGCACGATGTCGCTCTCGAGGTTCGGCATCTTGAAGCCGCGGCGAATGCGATCCCACATGTCCGCAGGCGGCGCCAGCGTGACGACGCTCTGCGAATGGGCTTCGCTGCTGGTGATCGGCGTGAGCGGGCCGCCGGGGAAGACCGGTGCCGCGCTGCGCGACGCTGCGGCGCCGGCACCTCCGGCAGTGGCATTCTGGTTGGCGGCCGTGGAGGAAGAAGAGCCGGTGGTGCCCGCGCACCCCGCGAGCAACAGGGAGCCTGCTAGGCAGACGGCAGCGATAAATTTCATCGGAAATCGTTTTTCCATTGGCGCAGCGCTGCGAACACCTCGGCTTCGGCCGCATCGGCGGAAAGCTCGGCATGTTCGCGCACCGCTTGGAGCACAGTGGCTTCGCGGCTGCGAAGAAATGGGTTGATCCGGCGTTCGGTGTCGAGTTGCGCTGGCAGCGTGGGCTGCCCTTGCGCGCGCAGGCTTTCGCATTGCGCGATGTACTGAGTCAGATCGGTGTTGGCGGGTTCCACCGCCTGCGCGAAACGCAGGTTAGAAAGTGTGTATTCGTGGGCGCAGCAGACGCGGGTGTCGCCCGGCAGCGCCGCGAGGCTGTCGAGCGATGCGAGCATCTGTGCGGGCGTGCCCTCGAACAGGCGTCCGCAACCGCCGGAGAACAGCGTGTCGCCGCAAAAGAGCAGCGGCGTGCGGCCTTCGCCGGCCGGAAGAAAGTAGGCAATGTGCCCGGCCGTGTGGCCCGGCACGTCGATGACCGCGAAACGCAGCCCGAGCACTTCGGCGCTGTCGCCATCGTGCAGCGGCTGAAAGGGGTCGGGAATGCGCTCGCGCGCGGGACCGAACACCGGTGCGCCGGTCGCAGCGTGCAGCGCGGCCACGCCGCCGGTGTGATCGGCGTGATGGTGCGTGACTAGAATCGCGGCGAGCTGCAGCTTGTCGCGCGCCAACGCGTCGAACACCGGTTGAGCGTCGCCCGGGTCCACCACGATTGCGTGGGGCCCGTCCTGCAGCATCCAGATGTAGTTGTCGGCGAAGGCGGGCAGCGGAACAAGGGTCATGAGCGGTCAAATTATAGGTTTGCAGGATTGGTTCGCGACCCCCCCTGGCCGCTATCTTCTGGCGTGGGAACAGGCTCAGTTCGACGAAGCCGTGGCGGACATCTTCGGCTATCACGCGCTGCAGCTCGGCGCTGCCGAGGTCGATGCCCTGAGCACCAACCGCATGCCGCACCGCTGGCTCGCGCTGGCCGAGCCGCACGCAGAGCACAAGGCAGCGCTCATCACCGACTTCGCCGCGCTGCCGTTCGCGGCCAACAGCCTCGACCTCGTGGTGCTGCCGCATGCACTCGAGCTGAGCCAGGACCCGCATGCGACGCTGCGCGAAGTCGAGCGCGTGCTGGTGCCCGAAGGCCGTGTGGTGATCTGCGGCCTGAACCCGACCAGCCTCTGGGGCATGCGCCAACGCCGCGCGCACCTCTACCGCAAGCTAGGTTTCGGCGAATTGTTTCTGCCCGAGGGCGGCGAGTCCATCGGCTACTGGCGCATGCGCGACTGGTTGCGGCTGCTGAGCTTCGAAGTGGAGTCGGGCCGTTTCGGCATCTACCGGCCGGCGGTGCGCAGCGAAGCATGGCTCGAGCGCTGCCACTGGATGGACACCGCGGGCGAGCGCTGGTGGCCCATCTTCGGCGCGGCGTACTTTCTGGTGGCGGTCAAGCGGGTGCGCGGCATGCGCCTGCTGAGCGCCGACTGGCGCCGCGCCGCGGCGCGCGCCACCGCACCGGTTCCCATCGCAGGCAAGATGCACAGCACCACCGGTCAGCCGGTCGAATACCGAAGAACAGAGAGAAGGAAAGAAGAGTCTTGAACGAAGTTGTGATCTACACCGATGGTGCATGCAAAGGCAACCCCGGCCCCGGCGGCTGGGGCGCGTGGCTCAAGTCGGGCCCCACCGAGAAGGAGCTGTTCGGCGGCGAACTCAACACCACCAACAACCGCATGGAACTCACCGCGGTGATCGAGGGCCTGGCCGCGCTCAAGCGGCCCTGCAAGGTCATCCTCTACCTCGACAGCCAGTACGTGCGCATGGGCATCACCGAATGGATCCGCGGCTGGAAGGCCAAGGGCTGGCTCACCTCGACCAAGCAGCCGGTGAAGAACGTCGAACTCTGGCAGAAGCTCGACAAGCTCGTGGCCGAGGGCGGCCACGTGATCGAGTGGCGCTGGGTCAAGGGGCATTCGGGCGACCCCGGCAACGAGCGCGCGGACATGCTCGCGAACAGGGGCGTCGACAAGGCGCTGGGCCGAAGAGCCTGAGGCTGTCTCGGCTTCGGGGTGGACTAAATCACCCCTTCGAACATCATCACGTCGACTTCGTCCCCCGCGGCCACATCGCCCTGGGCATGGTGCAGCACCACGAGTCCGTTGGCCTCGACCATCGAACTCAGCACGCCCGAGCCCTGGTTGCCGGCAATGCGGACCTCGGGCAGCGCGCCGGCGACGGCCTGAACGAAGCCGCGCTGGTATTCGGTGCGGCCGGGCTTCTTGCGGATGGCGCTCGCGGCGCGCGCGCGCAACATGGGTGGCGGCGCGGCGGCGGTGTCGTGGCAGCCCATCATGCGCAGCAGGGCCGGCCGCACGAAAGCAAGGAAGGTGACCATCACCGCCACCGGGTTGCCCGGCAGGCCGAAGAGCGCGGCGGCGCCGCGTCCTGCCACAGACTGCTGGCGTGGGATGAGGCCGACCGCCATCGGCCTGCCGGGCCGCATGGCGATGCGCCAGAACGCCATGTCGCCGAGCTGCTGCATCACGGCGCGCGTGTGGTCGGCCGCGCCGACGCTGACGCCGCCGCTGGTGATGATGGCGTCGGCCTGGTCGGCGGCCCGCTGCAGCGTGTCGGCCAGTGCGGCCGGGTCGTCGCCGACGAGGCCGAGATCGATCACTTCGCAACCGAGCCGCGTGAGCAGGCCGAACACCGTGTAGCGGTTGCTGTCGTAGACCGCGCCTTCGCGCGGCGGCTCGCCAAGGCTCAGGATCTCGTCGCCGGTGGAGAAGTACGCCACCCGCAGCCGCCGCAGCGCGGGCACCGATGCGATGCCGAGGCTTGCGACCATGCCGAGCGCGGCGGGTGACAGCCGTTCGCCGCGGCGCAGCGCGGGCTGGCCCTGCATCAGGTCCTCGCCCGCGAAGCGGCGGTTGTCACCGCGGCGCAGCACCCGGGCCGGAAAGCTCACGCGCTCGCCGTCGATCTTGCAGAACTCCTGCGGCACCACGGTGTCGAGCCCTGCGGGCATGACCGCGCCGGTCATGATGCGGACGGCCTCGCCGGCTGCGACCGTGCCACGCCAGGCTGCACCCGCGAGTGCAGTGCCCACCACGCGAAATTCGACCGAGGCGTCGATCGGCGCGTCGGTCGGCAGCGCGGCGCCGTCGAATGCAAAGCCGTCCATTGCGGAGTTGTCGTGCGGCGGCACGCTGACCGGCGAGACGATGTCTTCGGCCAGCACCCGGCCGAGCGCCTCGCGCAGCGGCACCGGTTCGGTTTCCTTGACGACGGCGGGCGCGACCAGTTGCGTGAGGAAGGACTGGACGCCTTCGACGCTCAGGGCCTGGGGGTCGTAGCCCGCGAGGGCGGAGGCAATGTCGGCGATGCGGCTCATCGGTTCTCGAGGGCGTGCAATTCGGCCAGCGTGTTGGCGTTGAAAAAAGCGTCGGGCGCATCGCCCGGCCGGTCGAAGGGCACGAGCACAGTGCGGTGCTGCGCGGTCCAGGCGTCGATCTTGCGCCCGCCCGCGTGCGTGAACTTCACGAGGCTCTCGAGCAGCGTGGTGCGCAGCAGGCAGAACACCGGCTGTGGCCGCAGCACTGGCGCTGCGCCGGGCTCGGGCGCAGCTTCGGGCGCGCTGACCATCGCGATCTCGGCGTCGTCGGCCGCCATGACCTCGGACAAGCGGCTGGCCAGGTCGAGCGGAAAGAGCGGCGTGTCGCACGGCACGGTGAGCAGGTAGGGCGTCTCGCAGCGCTCGAGCCCGGTCAGGAAGCCCGCGAGCGGACCCGCGTAGTCGGCCAGGCTGTCGGGCCAGACCGGCACGCCGAAGGATTCGTAGGCCGCGAGGTTGCGGTTGGCGTTGATCATGACCTCGCCGACCTGCATGCCCAGCCGCAGCACCGCATGCATCGCGAGCGGCGAGCCGTTGAAGTTCTGCAGGCCCTTGTCGATGCCGCCCATGCGCGAGCCGCGGCCGCCGGCGAGCAGCAGTCCGGTGATTTCGCCGGGGGGAATGTTGGTGTTGTCAGGTGTGGGGTTCATCCGCCGATGTAGCTCATTTCGACGCGCCGCGGCGCCCGGTCGCCGGCGTCGTGTTCGCCGCTGTCGGGGCCGCGTAGCGCGCGCAGTTCGGAATAACGGTCGGCGCGGCCCTGCCAGATGTGGCCGATGGCCGAGCCGATCTCCTCGTCGCTGGCCGTGCCGCGCAGCAAGGGGCGCAGGTCGTGGCCCGCGCTCGCGAAGAGGCACAGGTAGAGCTTGCCTTCGGTGGACAGGCGCGCGCGGCTGCAGTCGCGGCAGAAGGCCTGCGTCACGCTGCTGATCACGCCGACCTCGCCGCCGCCGTCGGCATATGCCCAGCGCTGCGCCGTTTCGCCGGCGACGCTGGGGTCGAGCGGCACGAGCGGGAACTCGGCCGCGATCCGGGCGATGACGTCGGCCGAGGGCAGCACCTCGTCCATGCGCCAGCCGTTGGTGGCGCCCACGTCCATGTATTCGATGAAGCGCAGCACCACCTTGCCGCCGTGATGGTCGCGGAAGTAGCGCGCCATCGGCAAGATCTCCTGCTCGTTGGTGCCGCGCTTGACGACCATGTTCACCTTCAGCGGCCCGAGCCCGGCCTCCTGGGCAGCCTCGATGCCGGCCAGCACGTCGGCAACCGGGAAGTCGACGTCGTTCATGCGGCGGAACACCGCGTCGTCGAGGCTGTCGAGGCTCACGGTCACGCGCTTCAGGCCGGCATCCGCCAGCGCCCGGGCCTTGCGCCGCAGCAGCGAGCCATTGGTGGTGAGCGTGAGTTCGAGCGGTTCGCCGTCGGGCGTGCGGAGTTCGGCGAGTTGCCCGATCAGCACCTCGATGTTCTTGCGCAGCAGCGGCTCGCCGCCGGTGAGGCGGATCTTGCGCACGCCATGCGCTGCGAACAGGCGCGCGAGCCGGGTCATTTCCTCGAAGCTCAGCAGTGCGCTGTGCGGCAGGTACTGGTAGTCCTTGTCGAACACGTCCTTCGGCATGCAGTAGCTGCAGCGGAAGTTGCACCGGTCGGTCACGCTGATGCGCAGGTCGGTCAGCGGCCGGCCCAGCTGGTCGAGCAGGCTGCCCGTGGCGGGCACGGCGATCTCCGGCACCGAGACGGCGGGTCGCGCGCGGCCGACTTCGGAAAGCGGAATGACGGTGGTGCTTCGGGTGTTCATGGGGCTGGAGCCAATTTACCCGATCGGGGCAGGGGCAGGGCCGGCAAGGGCTACTTGAGTACCGCGGCGTAAACCATGTTGCGCAGCAGGCTGCGGTAGTGCTGGCGGTGTTTTGGTGACTGCAGCATCAGCACCACGAAGAGTTCGTTCTTCGGGTCGACCCACATGTAGGTGCCGCCCGCGCCGCCCCAGTTGTATTCGCCGGCCGCCGACGGGTAGGGCGCCTCGCCGTCGCTGCGGCGCACCGCGAAGCCCAGGCCGAAACCGTAGCCCGGGCCCGGCAGGTAGAGCGGGCCGGGGACGATGCCGGCGCCCGCGTTCGAGTGGTCGGCGGTCATCAGCGCCAGCGTGCGGGGGCCGAGGTAGCGCTTGCCATCCAGCGTGCCGCCGTTCAGCAGCATCTGCAGGAAGCGCGCGTAGTCGCTCGCGGTCGACACCAGCCCGCCACCGCCCGATTCGAACCTGCGCACCATGCGCGGGTCGTTGAGTTCGGCTCCTACGCCGAAGCTGCGGTCGGTCGGCAGCGGCTCGGCGATGCGGGGCTGGCGTGCCGCTTCGGGCACGTAGTAGCTCGTGTCCTTCATGCCGAGCGGGTCGAACAGGCGCGCCTTCTCGAACTGGTAGAGCGACTGGCCCGAGACCACCTCGACGAGCCGGCCGAGGATGTCGGTCGAATAGCTGTAGTCCCAGGTTGTGCCGGGCTGGTAGGCCAGCGGCAGCTTCGCGAGCCGCTGGGAGAACTCGGCATTGTCGGGATCGCCCGCGCCGAGGCCGGCCTCGTTGTAGGCGCGCTTGACGAGGCCCGGACCGAAGAAGCCGTAGGTCAGGCCCGAGGTGTGGCGCATCAGGTCCTGCACCGTGATCGGCCGGCGGGCGGGCACGGTCTCGAGCACGGGTTTGCCGTCGGCACCGGGCTTTTCCACGCCGACGGTCATGCGGGCGAACTCGGGCAGGTACATCGAGATCGGATCGTCGAGCTTCAGGCGCCCGTCTTCGACCAGCATCATTGCCGCCACCGTGGTGATGGGCTTGCTCATCGAATAGATGCGGAAGATGCCGTCGCGCGGCATCGGCGTGCCAGCCGCCGGATCGAGCGCGCCGACCGGCTCGAACCACGCCACCTTGCCCTGGCGCGCCACCAGCAGCACGGCGCCCGGGATCTTTCCGGCGGCCACATCGGCCTTGAGCCGGTCGGTGGCCATCTGCAGGCGCTCAGTGGAAAGGCCGACCTGCTCGGGCCGCGCGGTGGGCAGCGACTGCGCCGAGGTCAGCTGGCCGGCCGCGAGGCTCAGGCCCACGAGGGCCGTGCGCAGGCCGCATGCGAAGAGGAACTTCATCGTCGTTGTCTCCTGGATGTTCTTTGCCGCGGGGCAGTGTATCGGCGCAGCGGCTGGACGAGCTTGATGAGAATTACTATCATTCTCCTGCCTGACTACGCAGCAATCCGCATCGACGCAAAGGGCTCTTTTCAAGGCAGAAGGGCTTGCGAACCGTGTTTTTCCCCATGTTGCCGCTTGGCGATCTCTCGTTGCGCCAACGGATCGGCCTGGCGATCGTTGCCGCGGGTGTGCTCGCGCTGACCGTGCGCTTCTGGCAGTTCGTCGCGGGCGATCCCATCGCATCGAGCGCGCTCGCGGGCGGCCTGGTCGCCGCACTGGCCACCGCGCTCGGCACGCTGCCGGTGCTGTTCTCGCAGAAGCTCCCCGACCGCCTGCAGGACACGCTGTTCGGCTTCGGCGCGGGCGTGATGCTCGCGGCCTGCGCGTTCTCGCTGATCATCCCGGGGCTGGAGGCGGCGAAGGCGGCGCAGGTCTTCGGCGGCGGCGCGTGGGCCGCGGGCGGCGTGATCGGCGCGGCGATCCTGCTCGGCGGCGCGGCGCTGATGCTGCTCGACCGCGTGCTGCCGCACGAGCACTTCATCAAGGGCCTCGAAGGGCAGGGCGCGCACCGGCTGCGGCGCACCTGGCTGTTCGTGTTCGCGATCGCGCTGCACAACCTGCCCGAGGGCCTGGCTATCGGCGTGGGTTACGCGGCCGGCAACGGCGTGCAGGCGGACGCGCTGGCCACCGGCATCGCGATCCAGGACGTGCCCGAGGGGCTGGTTGTCGCCGTGGCGCTGCTCACGGCCGGCTACCGGCGCGGCTTTGCGGTGGCCATCGGCATGGCTTCGGGGCTGGTCGAACCCGTGGGTGCGGTGCTCGGCGCCGCCGCCGTCGGCCATTCGGCCGCGCTGCTGCCCTGGGGCCTGGGCTTCGCGGCCGGTGCGATGCTGTTCGTCATCAGCCACGAGATCATTCCCGAATCGCACCGCAAGGGGCACGAAAGCTTCGCGACCAGCGGGCTGATGCTCGGCTTCGTGCTGATGATGCTGCTGGACACGGCGCTGGGCTGAGTGTCCGGCAGCGGCTGGCTTCAGCCGTGCTTGATGGCCACCGTCTTGAGCGTAGTGAAGCCGTAGAGCGCCTCGAAGCCTTTTTCGCGGCCGTAGCCCGACGACTTCACGCCGCCGAAGGGCAGCTCGACGCCGCCGCCTGCGCCGTAGTTGTTGATGAACACCTGGCCGCTGCGCACGCGCTTGGCCATGCGGAACTGGCGCGCGCCGTCGGCGGTCCACACGCCCGCCACCAGCCCGAACTGGGTGGCATTGGCCAGTGCGACCGCTTCGTCCTCGTCGGCGAACTGCATCGCGGCGAGCACCGGGCCGAACACCTCTTCCTGCGCCAGCCGGTGGTTCACCGGCACGTCGCGCAGCAGGGTGGGGGCCTGGTAGAAGCCGGTTTCAGGCGCCTCGTCGACCACGACGCCCTGCGCCACCATCGGAATGCCGGCCACCTGGGCGTCGCTCAGGAAGTCCCACACGCGCTGCTGCTGGGTCTGGCGGATCAGCGGGCCGACGTCGAGGTCCATGGCGGCGGGGCCGACGCGCAGCGCCTCGAAGGCATGGCCGAGGCGCTCGAGCAGCGGCTCGTAGATGCCGCGCTCGATCAGCACGCGCGAACCGGCCGAGCAGGTCTGGCCTGCGTTCTGCACGATGGCATTGATGAGCACCGGAATGGCCGCGTCGAGGTCGGCATCGGCAAAGACGATCTGCGGGCTCTTGCCGCCGAGTTCGAGCGTGACGGGGCAGTGCCGCTCGGCCGCCACCTGCTGGATCAGCGTGCCGATCTTCGGGCTGCCGGTGAAGCTGATGTGGTCGATGCCGGCGTGTCGCGCGAGCGCATCGCCCACTTCGTGGCCGTAGCCGGTGACGATGTTGATCGCGCCCGCCGGAAACCCGACCTCGGCCGCGAGTTGGGCCACGCGGATCAGCGACAAGCAAGCGTCTTCGGCGGGCTTGACCACGCAGACGTTGCCCGCCGCCAGCGCGCCGCCCACGCTGCGCCCGAAGATCTGCATCGGGTAGTTCCAGGGAATTACGTGACCGGTCACGCCGTGCGGCTCGCGCCAGGTGAACACGCTGTAGCCCTCTTGGTAGGGAATGGTTTCGCCGTGCAGTTTGTCGCAGGCGCCCGCATAGAACTCGAAATAGCGCACCAGCGCCACCGCGTCGGCGCGCGCCTGCTTCACGGGCTTGCCGCAGTCGCGCTGCTCGATATAGGCAAGCTCGTCGACATGCTCGGCGATCTTCTGCGAGAGCTTGTGGAGCAGCCGGCCGCGGTCGGCGGCGCTTACCTTGTGCCAGACCCCCTCGAAACAGGCGCGGGCAGCGCGGACCGCGGTGTCGATGTCGTCTGCGTTGCTGCGCTGGATTTCGTCAAAAGGCTGGCCGTCGGAAGGATCGAGCACCGGCAGGGTGCGGCCCGAAGCGGACGGAACGTTGGCGTTGGCGATGAAGTTGAGTTGCATGGGGCGGGATTTTGCGCGAAGCGGCGCGGCGCCGCCGGGCGCGGGCGTCATCTCGCGCGACAGCATGAAACCGGCGCGGCCTCGCGTGCGTACCTGTACAACGACGCACATACAAAACAGAACGAGCGGGATCTTCATGACGACAGGCTGGAATCGACTTTGGCGCGCGGCGCTCGCGGGGCTGCTGCCCGCGCTGCTGGCCGCCTGCGGCTCGCTTCCGCCGGTTCGCGAGCGGCCGGCGGAACATGCGACTGCGCCCGACCCGGGCACCGTGCTGGCAAGGATCGCCGCGGCCTCGACGCCGCCGGGCGGGCACTCGGGCTTCCGGCTGATGCCGCTCGGCGTGTATTCGCTCGATGCGCGTGTGCAGCTGGCGCAGCGCGCCCAGCGCTCGCTGGTGGTGCAGTACTACCAGCTGGAGAACGACGCCACGGGACGCCTGCTGATGCGCGCCCTGCGCGAGGCCGGCGCGCGCGGGGTCAAGGTGCGCCTGCTGGTCGACGATCTCTACACCGCCAAGAGCCAGCAATTACTGCTGGCGCTGTCGGACGCGCCCAACGTGGAGGTGCGGCTTTTCAATCCGTTCTGCTGCGGCCGCGGCGGGCTGCTGTCGCGCTTCGCGGCGTCGCCGCACGAGATCGTGCGGCTCAACCATCGCATGCACAACAAGCTGTTCATCGCCGACGGTGCAATGGCGGTGGTGGGCGGGCGCAACATCGCCGACGCCTATTTCATGCTCAGCGAGGCACAGAACTTCATCGACATGGACGCGCTCGCGGTCGGCAAGGTGGTTGCGCAACTCGAATCGATCTTCGACGCCTACTGGAACAGCCAGCAGGTCTGGCCCGTGGCGGAGATCGTGCGCGGGGAGGGCGGCCGCACGCCGACCGGCGCCGACTTCGACGCCGCGATCGGCATGGCGGCGCCGCCGCCTCGGATCGTGTTGCCGTCGGCCGACGTGCTGGGCTATGGACCGATCTCCACAGAGCTGGACGTCGGGCGCATGGGGCTGTTGTGGGGCGAGGCACGCGCGATCGCCGATCCGCCGACCAAGCCGACGACCATGACGGCCAAGGAAGCCATTGCCACCAGCGTGACGATGCAGGTGTGGACGCTGCTGATGAATGCCAAGGTCCAGGTCGACCTTACCTCGCCTTACCTGGTGCCCGGCGAAGGCGGCATGGCGGCCTTCGAGGACCTTGCGCGGCGCAAGGTCAAGCTCACGCTCCTCACCAATTCGCTGGCCGCCAACGACGAGCCCCTGGTTCACACGGGTTACGTGCGCTACCGTGAGCGGCTGCTCCGAAGCGGCGCCGACCTGTACGAGCTGAGCCCGCAGCGCAGGCTGGCGGGCGATCGCTCCGGCATGTTCGGCAAGTCGCTCGGGCGGCTGCATTCGAAGACCGCCGCGATCGACGGGACGCGCATCTTCGTCGGCTCGATGAACCTCGATCCGCGCTCGGCGAGCCAGAACACCGAGATGGGGGTGGTGGTCGACAGCCCGCAGCTTGCAGGCGAGATGCTCCGGGTCATCAACATCAGCAAGCTGCAGAGCGCCTACCGTCTGCGTCTTGCCAAGGACACCGGTACGCTGCAATGGCTCACGACCGACGGCGAGAAGGAAATCGTCCTGACCGCTGAGCCGGAATCGGGCTTTTTGCAGCGGTTCTACAACATGCTCATCGCGCCCCTGGTGCCCGAAATGCTGCTGTAGCCAGCAGCCCCACCGGCGGGGCAGGCACTTGCATAGGCGTATGCTGCCCCCAGATGCAAACCATGAACACGACCCAAAATCCGTCTCCCAAGACCGATCTGGCAGTGACCCACGTGCTGGCTCAACTGCTGGAGCGACTCGAGCACAGCGCCGTTCCCGTTGGCGCCGAGCAGTACCGCTCGGTCGTCGAGCACCTGGTGCAGGAATTCAGCGACATCGAGCCCGGCGCCGAACTCGGCCGCCTGCTCGACGCTTATCCGGCCGCCGCCGAGGTGTACGAGAACCTCAACTACCAGCATGCCGGCCTCTGCCGCTCGGGCCTCGACGCGGCGCTCGCCGCCGAAGTCATCGCCAGCAAGGCCATCGAGCGCGCCAAGCGTCTCGCCATCGAACCCAGGAAAGACGAAGCCAATGGCCAAAGCTGAGGTCAAGACCGCCGTCGTCGAAGACGGCCTGCGTTACAAGTCCAAGACACCTGGATCGCCGTTTCGCGCGTCGGCGTCGTTCAGCGGCGCCACGATGTCCTGCTTCATGTGCGGCAAGCATCGCGTGCGCTCGCAGTTGCGCACGCGCCAGGTGCTCGGCAAGTCGCAGACCGTCTGCGCGCCGTCATGCAAGGCGCTCGACGAATCCTTGGGTTGACTGCCTCCTAGCAGCCGCGGCGGCACTGCCGCGACATGCCCCGCGCGAGCATTGCGGTTCTTCTTCCAAATCGAACGTGTTGGATATACAGTTAGACACAATTGATGCATTTCATTGCATCCATCAAAAGTTCTAACTCAACGACGGTCATGATTCTGGAATCGAGTCGAGGGCGCATTGCGCCATCCGACGCGCAAAGGACCTGCAATGAATAAATCGCGCCATGTGGTCATGCAGGTCGTCCGACGTTCGTCGGGCAGCGCAACGCACCATGTCGAATTCGCCATGGACGACATCTTCGCCGAGCGCCTGCGGCAATTGCGTTCGCTCGTTCCGCCGCTGGGCAGCCTCAACAGGCAGCGTGACCTGGTGATCGACAAGGTGCGGGTGCGGCTGCCCAACGCGGTGTGGCGCAGCGGGCGCGAGATCGACCAGGGGGTCGAGGGCTCCTGCATCGTCATTTCGTCCGAAGGCGCGTTCAATTGCGGTGGCAAGGACCGCCAGACGCGCGAAAAGCTCGTGACCTACAACTTCTCGATTTCGCGTTTGATCGAATTGCATGCCGAGCGTCCTGAGGGCGAAACGCTCTACATCCGCGACGGAACCTTCGCGAACGACGAGCCGGCCGAATCGGCCGCGGGGGGCTGGGTGGCGTCGCTGCACGAACTCGAAGCTGTGATGCGGGTGCCGGATGCCCCTTCGGACTTCGACACGTTGCACGACCTGGGCCTGCGCCCCGAGCAGAGCGCGGACACCCCCACGCGCGGCGCCATCTTCTACTGAACTACAGCCGCCGCGCCGGCGGCAGCGCCGACTGGCGTGTACTGCGCGCGGTTGTCCTCGAGCCAGCGCGCCGCGAGGCTGCTGTCCTGCTGCGCCGGGTGGAAATCAGGGCGGAAGTAGCTGCGCCAGGCGCGCCAGTTGCTGCGCAGCAGCCCGCCCCGGCCGAGCAGCACGCGCGCCGCGCTCTTCCAGGTCGCCCATTTCCAGAGTTGCCCCTCATGGCGCAGGTTGTCGACCGTCTGGCGCAGCAGGTCGCCGAGAAACATCACCGTCACGCGGCGGAACCAGCGCGTGCGCCAGGCATCGGAGCCGGCCGCGGCCTGGTAGATGTCGAAGGCGACCGTCTTGTGCTCGAGCTCTTCGGCGCTGTGCCACAGCCACATGGTGCGCAGGCGGGGCTCGGCGCCGTCCAGCACCTCGGGATGGACCAGCAGCCATTCGGCGAACATGGCCGTGAAATGCTCGGTCGCGGCGGTCACGGCCAGTGCGTGGCGGGGATCGGCACCTTCCATCAGCGCCAGCCGCCGGTTGGCACGCTCGGTCCAGCGGTCCACCAGGCCCTGGTTCTGCAGGTGCCCGTTGAAAAGCGCGTGGATGCGCCGGTGCGTGGCCTCCTGCCCGATGAAGCCGCGCACTTCTTCGCGGTGCTTGTCCTGCAGATCGGGTGGCAGTGCTGCGACAGCGTCCCGTACCGCATCGATGAAGAACTGCTCGCCGAAGGGGAAGCTCATCGACAGCGCGTTGAAGAAGGCGGTGGAGAATGCATCGCCGCCGCACCAGTTGCGGCCGAACGGCGTCTGCAGGTCGATCAGGAGGCGGCGAACGACGAGTGCGGTCATGAAACCATCCTTGGAAAATAAGTTGGTACATGTGCGTACCAATAGTCTATGGTGCCGGCGATAGCTGGTACCGTCAAGTACCAATGCGTAGGAAAATGTGCAATCCATGAGCAGCATCGCATTTGAAGAAGCGTCTCCGGCGGTCCCAGACAGTGAGTCGGGGCACTATGGCCGCTTGCTCGAAGGCATGGCGCGCGCAGTGGCGGCCAAGGGCTATGCGGACACGACCATCGCCGACATCGTCCGGGAGGCTGCGGTTTCCCGGCGCACCTTCTACGAGCACTTCACGACCAAGGCCGAATGCCTGGTGGCGCTCTACGAGGCGGCGAGCAAGCTCGCTCTGCGGGCGGTCAGCGAAGCCTTCGATCCGGCGCAGCCCTGGCACGCGCAGGTGGAGCGCGCGATCACGGCGTATTTCCAATACCTCGCGCAGGACCCACTGCTGCTGCGCACGCTGTTCGTCGAGATCCTGGGCCTCGGCATGCCCGGCCTGGCAGCCAGGCGTCGCGTCAATGCCGAGATCGCGCGCTTCATCCAGGACGCGATCAACGGCAGCGGTGGCGCCAAAGGCGGGCCGGCCGCGCACCTGACGGGCGAGATGGCCATGACGGTCGTCGGCGGCATCAATGAACTGGTGCTCCAGGCGATCGAAGAGGACCGCGTGGGCGACCTCGAGCGACTGGTGCAGCCGGCCACGCGCCTGGTGCGGGCGGTGGCGGCGGAGAGCGCGCGCTGAACGGCGCGGCGCGGCGGCAGGCTCAGGTCGGCTGGCGCTGCGCCGGGTCGTAGAAGAACTGCTCCTCGGCGATGCGCTCGCCGTCCCAGCGCTGCCAGGCGAGCTCTTCCATGCGCATGGTCTTGCCGTTCTTGAAGTGGAACTCGAACACCCAGCGGATCACCACGTGGTCGCCATTCACGAACACGGGCCGCACGCAGGTCGAGGCCACCGACGCGGTGCGGTCGAGCACCGCCTGCTCGTGGGCGACGAGCGTGCCGCGGCCGCGCCGGGGCTCGGCCTGGTTCTCGCGCATGGTCGCGTCTTCGGTGTAGTAGTCCTCTATCGCCTGTGCATGGGCGCCGCCCTGCACAGCGGCGATGAAGGACTCGAGCCGTTCTGGCGTAGGCATCAGCTGTGGAACTTGACCACCAGCGGCACGATCAGCAGCGCGACGATGTTGATGATCTTGATCAGCGGGTTCACCGCGGGGCCGGCGGTGTCCTTGTAGGGGTCGCCCACGGTGTCGCCGGTGACCGCCGCCTTGTGTGCCTCGGAGCCCTTGCCGCCGTGGTGGCCGTCCTCGATGTACTTCTTGGCGTTGTCCCATGCGCCGCCGCCCGTGCACATCGAGATCGCGACGAAGAGGCCCGTGACGATGGTGCCCATCAGCAGGCCGCCCAGCGCCTTCGGTCCGAGCAGCAGGCCGACCAGGATCGGCACCACCACCGGCAGCAGCGAGGGGATCATCATCTCCTTGATCGCCGCGCCGGTCAGCATGCTCACGGCCTTGCCGTATTCGGGCTTGCCGGTGCCTTCCATGATGCCGGGGATGTCGCGGAACTGGCGCCGCACCTCTTCGACCACTGCGCCGGCTGCACGGCCGACCGCTTCCATCGCCATGGCGCCGAACAGGTACGGGATCAGGCCGCCGATGAAGAGGCCGACGATCACCATCGGGTCGCTCAGGTTGAAGCTGATGTTGAGCCCGAAGCTCTCGAGCTTGTGCGTGTAGTCGGCAAAGAGCACCAGCGAGGCGAGGCCCGCCGAGCCGATCGCATAGCCCTTGGTCACCGCCTTGGTGGTGTTGCCGACGGCATCAAGGGGATCGGTCACGGCGCGCACGCTGTCGGGCAGGTCGCTCATCTCGGCGATCCCGCCGGCGTTGTCGGTGATCGGGCCGTAGGCGTCGAGCGCGACCACGATGCCGGCCATGCTCAGCATGGCGGTCGCGGCCACTGCGATGCCGTACAGGCCGGCGAGCCAGTACGAGGCCATGATGGCCACGCAGACGCAGATCACCGGCCACGCGGTCGAGCGCATCGAGACACCGAGGCCCGCGATGATGTTGGTGCCGTGCCCGGTGGTGGAGGCCTGCGCGATGTGCCGCACCGGCTTGTACTGGGTGCCGGTGTAGTACTCGGTGATCCATACCAGCGCGGCCGTGAGCGCCAGGCCCACGAAGCAGGCGCCGAACAGCTTGAGTTGGCTGCCGGTCGGAGCCACGGCATTGTCGGGAATCAGCCAGGCCGTGACGAACCAGAACGCGATCAGCGACAGGATGCCCGCGACCGCCAGGCCCTTGTAGAGCGCCGGCATCACGTTCGTCATGCCCGGCGAGGCCTTGACGAAGAAGCAGCCGATGATCGAGGCGATGATCGACACGCCGCCCAGCGCCAGCGGATAGAGCACTGCGTTGACCGGCGCGGCGACGATCATCAGCGAACCCAGCACCATGGTGGCGATGAGCGTGACCGCATAGGTCTCGAACAGGTCGGCCGCCATGCCGGCGCAGTCGCCCACGTTGTCGCCCACGTTGTCGGCGATCACGGCCGGGTTGCGCGGATCGTCCTCGGGGATGCCCGCCTCGACCTTGCCCACCAGATCGGCGCCGACGTCGGCGCCCTTGGTGAAGATGCCGCCGCCGAGCCGCGCGAAGATCGAGATCAGCGAGGAGCCGAAGGCGAAGCCGATCAGCGGGTTCAACAGGACCGAGAGGTTGCGGTCGGGCGTGAGGTTGCCGTTGCCGGCCAGGAACCAGTAGAAGACCGAGACGCCCAAGAGCCCCAGCCCGACCACCAGCATGCCGGTGATCGCGCCGCCGCGGAACGCGACGTCGAGCGCCGGGCCGATGCCCTGGGTGGCCGCCTGCGCGGTGCGCACGTTGGCGCGCACCGAGACGTTCATGCCGATGAAGCCGCAGGCGCCCGAGAGCACGGCGCCGACCACGAAGCCAACGGCCGTGGTCACGTCGAGGAACAGGCCGATGAGGATGGCCAGCACCACGCCGACCACCGAGATGGCGGTGTACTGCTTGGCGAGGTAGGCCGAGGCGCCGGCCTGGATGGCGGCCGCGATCTCCTGCATTCGGGCATTGCCCGGGTCCTTGGCGAGGATCCAACTTCGGGCCCAGAAACCGTAGCCCACGGCCACGAGGCCGCAGACGATGGCGAGGATGAGGGGGGCGTTGCCGATCATGCTTAGCTTCTCCATTCGTTCGTTGTGACTTGTGGAGACGGAAAGCGCAGGCCCGGGCGTGCGTGCAACGCGTACGGGACTGAGTTTTCCGCCGCGTTGCTTCCTCGAAGCTCGCTGCACCTGGGTGCGGAGCCGATTGGCCAACGACGGCAATTTACAGGCAAAAGCGCAAACGTGTGCGACCGGTCCGTGACGCGGAAAGTAAACTTCGGGTTTGTCCCCATCCCTCAGATACTTTCCAACTACTCGACAACGACATGGCCTTCGACAAAGTTTCCCCCGGCAAGAATGTTCCCGATGACTTCAACGTCGTGATCGAGATCCCCATGAACGCCGACCCGATCAAGTACGAGGTCGACAAGGAGTCGGGCGCGATCTTCGTCGACCGTTTCATGACGACCGCCATGTACTACCCGGCCAACTACGGCTACGTGCCGCAGACGCTGTCGGGCGACGGCGACCCGGTCGACGTGCTGGTGATCGCGCCATACCCGCTACTGCCCGGCGTGGTCGTGCCGTGCCGCCCGCTCGGCATCCTCCTCATGGAGGACGAGGCCGGCGTCGACGGCAAGGTGCTTGCCGTGCCGACCGACAAGGTGCTGCCGATCTACAGCCACTGGAAGTCGGTCGACGACGTGAACCCGATGCGCCTGAAGGCCATCAGCCACTTCTTCGAGCACTACAAGGACCTCGAAGTGGGCAAGTGGGTCAAGGTGATCGGATGGGAAGGCATCGACGCCGCCCGCAAGGAAATCGTCGACGGCATCGCCAGCTACAAGAAGTAGCCGCAGGCGCTCCCGCGAGGCCGCGCCGTTTCAGGCGGCCTTGAACGGACTGCGCTCGCCCAGGTGGTCCATGTAGTTGTCGATGCCTTCGCCTTCGCGCTCGAGAAAGCGCTCGACCGCATCGGCAAACGACGGATGGGCGAGCCAGTGCGCGCTGGTGGTCTTCACGGGCATGAGGGCGCGGGCCATCTTGTGCTCGCCCTGGGCACCGCCCTCGAAACGGCGCACGCCGTGTTCGATGCACCACTGCAGCGGCTGGTAGTAGCACGCCTCGAAGTGCAGACAGTCGACGCGTTCGAGCGCACCCCAGTAACGGCCGTAGGCCACCGTGGCCGCGCCATCCGACTGTGTGGCCAGCGCGATCAGGCTCGACGCGATCGGCCGTCCCTCGCGTTCGGCCACGAACAGCAGCCAGGCGCCGGGCATGGTGTCGGCCATGCGCTGGAAGAAGTCGCGCGTCAGGTAGGGCGGATTGCCGTGCTCGCGGTAGGTGCGCGCGTAGCAGCGGTAGAAGAAATCCCAATCGGCCGGCGCGATGTCGGCGCCGCGTGACCAGCGGAAGGTCACGCCCGCGTCTGCGACCTTGCGCCGCTCCTGGCGGATCTTCTTGCGCTTGTCATGCGACAGGCTCGCGAGAAAAGCATCGAAGCCCGCATAGGCCGCGTTGGTCCAGTGGAACTGCACCGTGTTGCGCAGCATCAGGCCCGCCTCGGTGCACGCGGCAATGTCGGCGGCGGCACCGAACAGCAGGTGCAGCGACGAGAGCCCCTCCTGCTTGCACCATGCGACGAGCGCCTGCACCAGCAAGGCACGGCTCGGCGCATCGCGCGCGAGGAGGCGGGCGCCGGGCACCGGCGTGAACGGTACCGCCACCACCGCCTTGGGATAGTAGGCCAGCCCATGCTGCTCGTAGGCGTTGGCCCAGGCCCAGTCGAACACGTATTCGCCGTAGGAATGCGCCTTGACGTAGACCGGGCAGGCCGCCATCAGCGCCTTGCCGCGCCAGAGGGTCACGAAGCGCGGCGACCAGCCGCTTTGGGGCGAGGCGCTGTCGCTCTCGTGGAGGGCTGCGAGGTATTCGTGGCGCATGAAGGGCGACGGATCGTCCTGGCTGGCGAGCAGTGCGTTCCACTCGGTCGGGCTCAGGTCCGACGGCGTCCCCAGCACCCGAATGACATAATCGTTCAAGCGTTTTTTCTTCCTTGCGTATGACGCGTTACCCTATCACCAGCCAGTTCAACGAAACCGCCGGAGCGCAGAAACCATGAAGCAGATCACCGCCATCGTCAAACCCTTCAAGCTGGAGGACGTGCGCGAGGCTTTGGCCGAAGTCGGTGTCACCGGCCTCACGGTGACCGAGGTGAAGGGTTTCGGCCGCCAGAAAGGCCACACCGAGCTCTACCGCGGTGCGGAGTATGTGGTCGATTTCCTGCCCAAGATGAAGGTCGAGGTCGTCGTGAACGAAGGCGACGTGGAGCGCTGCATCGAAGCCATCGTCAGCTCGGCGCGCACCGGCAAGATCGGCGACGGCAAGATCTTCGTCACGGACGTGGAGCGCATCGTGCGCATCCGTACCGGCGAAGAAAACGAAAACGCGGTCTGACCGCCTGCCCGCTGGCCGGCGCCTCGCTCAGAGGTTTTCAGCCAGGCGGTCGTCGCGCGGGTGCAGCGGCACTTCGGCGCGCAGCGCCGTCAGCAGTTGGGCGGCGTCGGTGCCGGTGCGGATGAGTTCCATCTGCCATTCGCCCATGAAGCCTTCGCGCACGCTGTGCGCCAGAAAGCCCAGCAGGCCGTCGTAGTAGCCCGCGGTGTTGAGAATGCCCGTGGGCTTGTCGTGGTAGCCGAGCTGGCGCCAGGTCCAGATCTCGAACAGTTCCTCGAAGGTGCCGATGCCGCCGGGCAGCGCGATGAAAGCGTCGGCGCGTTCGCCCATCATCGCCTTGCGCTCATGCATGGTGTCGACCACATGCAGTTCGTCGCAGAGCGTGTTGGCCAGTTCCCTGTCGACCAGCGCCTTGGGGATGATGCCGACGACGCGGCCGCCGGCATCGCGGGTGGCTTCGGCCACGGTGCCCATGAGGCCGGTTCGTCCGCCGCCGTAGACCAGTTGGCCGCCGTGGCGGCCGATCCATTGGCCGACGGCTTGCGCCGCTTTCGAGAACTCGGGCCGCTCGCCGGGGCGCGAGCCGCAATACACACAGATCGAAAATTCAGGGGTCGTCATCGCACCATCATGCCTCGGACAGCGGGCGCTTTCATGACGCGAAGCGCTGCCACAGCGCGGCCAGCCAGATCGCCCCGCAGAGCGTGAGCGACAGCAGCACCGCGGCGCTGCCCATGTCCTTGGCGCGCTTGGAGAGGTCGTGCCATTCGGGTCCGATGCGGTCGATCGCGGCCTCGACCGCGGTGTTGAGCAGCTCGACGATCATCACCAGGATGGCGCTGCCCGCGAGCAGCGCCACCTCGACCCAGCTGCGGCCGAGCCAGAAAGAGGCGGGAATCATGACGATCGCCATGATGGCCTCTTGCCGGAAGGCCGGCTCGCTCCAGCCCGCCCGCAGCCCGTGCAGCGAGATCAGCGTCGCATGCCACACGCGTTCGAAGCCTTTGCGGGCCTTCTGCGGGTTGACGGCGGGGTCGGGAAGCTTGGATTCGGGCAAGGCACTCATCGGCGGGGGAGGGGCTTGGAAGTGACGAGCCGCGTGCCGGCCCAGGCGTCGTGCCAGAACTGGCGTTCGGGATGGAAGCGCGCCAGCAGGGCCCAGACGGCGACCCATCCGAAGAGCAGGACCATCGTCTCGGCCGCAGGGACGCCCAGGAGCGGATGCAAGGTCAGTGGCGGTAGCAGCCAGATCCAGCTCAGCAGGTAGCGTACGAAGGCGCGCAACTGCGTCACCGAGCGGCCTTGCTTGTCGACGATCCGAATGTTCCACGTCTTCATGCCAAGCGTCTGCCCCTTGGACCAGAACCAGACGAAATAGACGCCAAAGACCACGAAAAGATAGGCCAGCAGCAGCGGGCGGCGCGTCTCATCCATGGCGTTGCGCATCTGGCTCAGCGCGCTGAAAAGCCAACCAGCCATCATCGCCACAGCGAACAGCAGCATGCCCTCATAGAGCCAGCATGCCATTCGCCGCCACAGGCCGGGCACTTTCGAAAGAGGAGCGCTGGACGAAGGATCTGCGGAGGATGAGGAGGGATTCGATTCCGAAGTTTCGGAAGAATTTGGAGCCATCGAAGCCTTGGGATTCAGGGAGGCGAAGGCTGCTCGACGGCGGGGCCTGCGGGAGTTGACGATGAAGGCACGAGCACTTGCGCCTCGGCCGGGATGGGTTGGGAGGCCGCGCTGCGGCCTTCGGAAGAGGGTGGGGCCAGGACGGCCGCCGCCGGCATTGCGACCGGCGCGGGCGAAGACGGCGGCGCCAGCAGGATGCGCGGCGTGTGCTGTCCCGTGGGCGTGACGGCCGGCACCACGACGAGCTTCTGGGCCGGAACCGGCCGCACCGGGATCGCGGCACCACGCGGCCTGGCCGGCGCGCGTTCGGCGAGCCGGCGTTTCTCGTCTTCGCTCAGCGCCTGGTACTGCTCCCACTTGGCCTTGCGCTCGTCGGCCGGCACGCGCTTCACTTCGGCGAAGTTGAGTCGCGCCTGGGCGCGCTGCCGGTTGCTCAACGCGGTCCATTCGATCATGCGGCTGTGCAGCGTGGTCTGGTCATCGGCCGACATCTTCGCGTAATTGCGTGACAAAGCGAGCCACTTGCGCTTGTGCCCGGCATTCAGTGCGTGCCAATGCGAGGCAAGCGGCTGAAGGGCCTCCTGCTGTTCGGCCGTGAGCTCGCTCCAGGCGGGGCGGGTGGTCTGCGCCGTTTTTGCGGTGGCTACCGACGCGGCCTGCGTGGTGTCCCGTCCCCGGCTGGACGATCCGTCCAACGACTGGGCGCCAGCCGACGTCAGCCCGAAGACAGCGATGGCGAGCACGCCCACCCAAACGCCCGCGCCCGTTTTGTGCGGGCGCAGGGTGCTGGGCGCAGGGGCGCGGAAGGCAAGGGGACGTCGCATGCGGGTTTCGGGGAGGTCGTCAGTCGGAGCCGCCACCTGACTTGAGGAACTGGGCAAAGCCGGGGTCCGTGTAGGCCGCCGGCGGAAGGTCGTCGGTCAGCAGGGCGGAATCGACCTCCGCGAGTTCGCTCGCACGGTCCTCGTCCTGCATCGCACTGATGGCGATCAGGCCCGCGACGAGCGCGACCAGAGGCACCACCGAGCCGATGCGGGTCCACCAGCCGCCGCCCATCGTGGCCACATGGGCCGACTGCATGACTGCGGGAGAGGTGCGCAACTGCGGCGCCTGCTTGCGCGCCGCGACGGCTTGCGCCCGCGCCACGCGCAGTCGCTCGCCGATGTCGTGCGGCAGTTCGTGGTTGCCCTCGGACAGGCGTGCAGCCACAAGCCGGCCGAAGCTGTCTTCGGCGGCGACGGAAGAGTTTGGAACTTTGGTGTTCATAGCGAAATTCCCTTGGCTTTGAGCGCTTTGCTCAAGGCGTGCACGGCGCGCGAACAGTGGGTCTTGACGCTGCCCTCGGAGCAGCCCATTGCAGCCGCCGTTTCCGCCACGTCCATTTCTTCCCAGTAACGCATCAGGAAAGCCTCTCGTTGACGGCCCGGCAAAGCCGCGATCTCCTGCTCGATCTCGCGGAAGATCTGCGCGCGCCGGGTCGTGTCCTCGGCACTTTCCGTCTCTCTGGAGTCGGTCGGGGAGACGAAGTTCTCCAGCAGGTCGAAATCGCCGTCCTCGCCGGCGGCCTCGAAGTCGCCGAGGTTGGAGAACAGCGCGCGGCGGGTCTTCTGCCGGCGGAACCAGTCGAGCGTGCAATTGGAAAGAATCCGCTGGAACAGCATCGGCAGCTCCTGCGGCGGCTTGTCGCCGTAGTGATGCGCCAGTTTCATCATGCTGTCCTGCACGATGTCGAGTGCCGCCTCCTCGTCCCGCACGTGATAGACCGAGCGCTTGAAAGCACGTCGTTCGACGCTCTTCAGGAAGTCGGAAAGTTCTTGTTCAGTGGCCAAGCGAGAGGGGACGCCGCAGGCGCCGCATGGGGAATGGGGTGTCTGGAAGCGCTTGTGTTTTTTCTGCGCGAATTATGCCTTCGCATGTTTTTCGTCCGCCGGCTCCGGCGAGGGCGGCAGCATCGATGTCATAATCCGCATTGCAATTCAAACGGCAAACGGGTCACGGTCCGGCGGAAAATCAGTCCGCCCATGGCTTTGGCCTCAAGTCCTGGCGCGGCCTCACAAGGGCTGGCAAGGGGCACCCAAGGTATTTCGTTCCCGAAATAGACAAAGGTTCATCATGGAAATCTCCAAGGCGGAAATTCTCTCCGCAGCCGCCGCGTCCTCCGGCGCCGGCAACGCACCGCAAGAACTCATGGGCGCTGAAGTGCTGGTCAAGGCACTGCAGGCCGAAGGCGTTCAGTACGTCTGGGGTTACCCCGGCGGCGCCGTTCTCTACATCTACGACGCGTTCTACAAGCAGGACACGATCCAGCACGTGCTGGTGCGCCACGAGCAGGCCGCCGTCCATGCCGCCGACGGCTATGCGCGCGCCACGGGCGACGTGGGCGTGGCGCTGGTCACCTCGGGCCCGGGCCTGACCAATGCGGTCACCGGCATCGCCACCGCCTACATGGACTCGATCCCGATGGTGATCATCTCGGGGCAGGTGCCGACCGCGGCCATCGGCCTCGACGCCTTCCAGGAATGCGACACCGTGGGCATCACGCGGCCGATCGTGAAGCACAACTTCCTCGTCAAGGACCCGAAGGACCTCGCGCTGACGATGAAGAAGGCCTTCCATATCGCACGCAGCGGCCGGCCCGGCCCGGTGGTGGTGGACGTGCCGAAGGACGTTTCCTTCAAGAAAGTGGTCTACACCGGCTATCCCGACAAGGTCGAGATGCGTTCGTACAACCCCGTGCGCAAGGGCCACGGCGGCCAGATCCGCAAGGCGCTACAGCTGCTCTTGAACGCCAAACGCCCGTATATCTACACGGGTGGCGGCGTGCTGCTGGGCAACGCCTGCAACGAGCTTCGTACGCTGGTCGACATGCTCGGCTACCCGGTTACCAACACGCTGATGGGCCTGGGCGCCTATCCCGCGAGCGACCGCAAGTTCCTGGGCATGCTGGGCATGCACGGCACCATCGAAGCCAACAACGCGATGCAGAACTGCGACGTGCTGCTCGCCGTGGGCGCGCGCTTCGACGACCGCGTGATCGGCAACCCGAAGCACTTCGCGCAGAACGAGCGCAAGATCATCCACGTCGACATCGATCCGTCGAGCATCTCCAAGCGCGTGAAGGTCGACATCCCGATCGTCGGCGACGTGAAGGACGTGCTCACCGAGCTGATCTCGATGATCCGCGAAAGCACCACCAAACCCGATGCCGGCGCGCTGGCCGACTGGTGGAAGACCATCGAGGCCTGGCGCGACCGCGACTGCCTCAAGTACGACCGCAACAACAAGGACGTGATCAAGCCGCAGTTCGTCGTCGAGACGCTGTGGAACATGACCAAGGACGCGGACACCTACATCACGTCCGACGTGGGCCAGCACCAGATGTGGGCCGCACAGTACTACCGCTTCGACGAGCCGCGCCGCTGGATCAATTCGGGCGGCCTGGGCACGATGGGTGTGGGCATTCCGTACGCCATGGGCATCAAGCTCGCGAAGCCCGATTCGGAAGTGTTCACCATCACCGGGGAGGGCTCGGTGCAGATGTGCATCCAGGAGCTTTCCACCTGCCTGCAGTACAACACGCCGATCAAGATCTGCTCGCTCAACAACCGCTACCTGGGCATGGTGCGCCAGTGGCAGGAGATCGAATACTCCGGCCGCTACAGCCACAGCTACATGGATGCGCTGCCCAATTTCGTGAAGCTCGCCGAGGCCTATGGCCACGTCGGCATGCTGATCGAGCGTCCACAAGACGTGGAGCCGGCGCTGCGCGAGGCGCGCAAGCTCAAGGACCGCACGGTGTTCATGGATTTCCGCACCGACCCCACCGAGAACGTGTTCCCGATGGTCAAGGCCGGCATGGGCATCACCGAGATGCTGTTGGGCTCCGAAGATCTCTGATCCTCGGCGCATTCGCTTAACTTTTTACTGACGAATCTATTGTCCGTCGAGCCCGCGCATTACCGTGCGCGGGGGAGGGCGGCGAGAAGAGGAGTCACGCAAACATGAAACACATCATTGCAGTGCTGCTGGAAAACGAGCCCGGTGCTCTTTCCCGCGTGGTGGGCCTGTTCTCGGCCCGTGGCTACAACATCGAATCGCTGACCGTCGCACCCACCGAGGATGCGAGCCTGTCGCGCATGACCATCGTCACCGCCGGCTCCGACGACGTGATCGAGCAGATCACCAAGCACCTCAACCGCCTGATCGAAGTGGTCAAGGTTGTCGACCTGACCGAAGGCGCCTACACCGAGCGCGAGCTCATGATGGTGAAGGTGCGTGCGGTCGGCAAGGAGCGCGAGGAGATGATGCGCATGGCCGAGATCTTCCGCGGCCGCATCATCGACGTGACCGACAAGAGCTACACGATCGAGCTCACCGGCGACCACGGCAAGAACGACGCCTTCCTGGAGGCGATCGACCGCAGCGCTATCCTCGAGACCGTTCGCACCGGCGCGAGCGGCATCGGGCGCGGCGAGCGCATCCTGCGGGTCTGACCCATGGCAAAACGGAGCTCGGTCGCTGCCCGTTCGGGCTGAGCTTGTCGAAGCCCCCGCGCGAGCGGGGACTGCATTGAGCCCTTCGACAGGCTCAGGACGAACGGCACAACAACACACTGCAACCCGCACATCTATCTGGAGAACATCATGAAGGTTTACTACGACAAGGACGCCGACCTCAGCCTCATCAAGGGCAAGACGGTCGCCATCATCGGCTACGGCTCGCAGGGCCACGCGCACGCGCAGAACCTGAACGACAGCGGCGTGAAGGTCGTGGTCGGCCTGCGCAAGGGAGGCGCGTCGTGGGACAAGGTCGGCAAGGCCGGCCTGCAGGTTGCCGAAGTCGCCGATGCGGTGAAGTCGGCAGACGTGGTCATGATCCTGCTGCCCGACGAGCAGATCGCCAACGTCTACAAGAACGATGTGGCCCCGCACATCAAGGAAGGCGCTTCGCTGGTCTTCGCGCACGGCTTCAACGTGCACTACGGCTTCGTGCAGCCGCGCGCCGACCTCGACGTGTGGATGGTCGCTCCCAAGGCGCCGGGCCACACCGTGCGCAGCACCTACACCCAGGGTGGCGGCGTGCCCCACCTCGTGGCCGTGCACCAGGACAAGAGCGGCAAGGCCCGCGACCTCGCACTGAGCTACGCCACGGCCAACGGCGGCGGCAAGGCCGGCATCATCGAGACCAACTTCCGCGAAGAGACCGAAACCGACCTGTTCGGCGAGCAGGCCGTGCTGTGCGGCGGCACGGTCGAACTGATCAAGGCGGGTTTCGAGACGCTGGTGGAAGCCGGCTACGCGCCCGAGATGGCGTACTTCGAATGCCTGCACGAGCTCAAGCTCATCGTGGACCTGATCTACGAAGGCGGCATCGCCAACATGAACTACTCGATCTCGAACAATGCCGAGTACGGCGAGTACGTCACGGGCCCGCGCATCGTGACCGACGAGACCAAGAAGGTCATGAAGCAGGTGCTGAAGGACATCCAGACCGGCGAGTACGCCAAGAGCTTCGTGCTCGAAGCCGCCGCCGGCCAGCCTGCGCTGATCAGCCGCCGCCGCCTGAATGCCGAGCACCAGATCGAGGTGGTCGGCGAGAAGCTGCGCGCCATGATGCCCTGGATCAAGAAGAACAAGCTCGTGGACCAGACCCGGAATTAAGCCCACCCCCAGGGTATCCTGCTTCGCAGGTCCGCCACCCCCTCGAGGGGGCACAAAGGCTGTCGAGTTTTCTCGATGGCCTTTTTCTTTTTGGGGGACGGAGTGCCCGGTAACGCTGAACTACACTTTGCCCCCATGCATGACGACACGCCCCTGATGCCCATCGAGCCGAAGAAGCGGCGCAAAGGCATCTACATCCTGCCGAACCTGTTCACGCTCGCAGCGTTGTTCGGGGGTTTCTATTCGGTTGTGATGGCGATGAACGCGCGATTCGACCTCGCGGCGCTCGGCGTGTTTGCCGCGATGATCCTCGACAGCCTCGATGGCCGCGTGGCGCGCATGACCAACACGCAGAGCGCGTTCGGCGAGCAGATGGATTCGCTCTCCGACATGGTGTCGTTCGGCGCGGCGCCTGCGCTGATCGCGTACGAGTGGTCGCTCAAGGGGCTGGGCCGCTGGGGCTGGATCGCGGCCTTCGTGTATTGCGCCTGCGCGGCGCTGCGGCTCGCGCGATTCAACGTCAACACCGGCGTGGTCGACAAGCGGTGGTTCCAGGGGCTTCCGTCGCCTGCGGCGGCCGCGCTGGTGGCCGGCTTCATCTGGCTCATGACCGAATGGGGCAAGCGCGGCGGCGAGGTGCTGTACCTCTCGTGGACCCAGATCACCTGGATCACCTTTGCCTTCACGCTCTATGCCGGCCTGTCGATGGTGACCAACGCGCCGTTCTACAGCTTCAAGGACATCCAGATGAAGAAGAGCGTGCCCTTCGCGGTGATCGTCCTCATCGCGCTCGGCATTGCCGTCATCAACATCCACCCGCCGACGGTGCTGTTCGGGCTGTTCGTGGCCTACGGCCTGAGCGGCTACGCGGTCTATGCGTGGCGCAAGGCCAAGGGGCAGCCGGCGAGCGTCATCAGCACGTCGACCGAAGAGCCCGACGAGCGCGGCTTGCATAACTGATGCAGGCTTGTGCTACATTCACAATCCTCATGACCAAGATTTCGCTGCTGGCCCTACTAGCCCTCCCTCACGGGCGGAGACGGTAGCGCACGCGCAAATCCCTCACCACGGCCCGTTCGCACCAGCAACGGGCCGTTCGTCATTTGGGGTTGCTGGTTGATCGCCAACCATCACAGAGAAATCGACATGCTCAAGCAACCTCAAGCCAAATACCGCGCATTCGCCCCGATCGGCCTCAAGGACCGCACCTGGCCCGATGCCGTGCTGACCAAGGCCCCGATCTGGCTGTCGACCGACCTGCGCGATGGCAACCAGGCGTTGGTCGAGCCAATGGACATCGCGCGCAAGATGCGCATGTTCGAGACGCTCGTGGCAATCGGCTTCAAGGAAATCGAAGTCGGCTTTCCCTCCGCCTCGCAGGTCGAGTTCGACTTCGTCCGCAAGCTGATCGAGGAAGACCGGATCCCCGACGACGTCACGGTCCAGGTGCTCACGCAGGCGCGCGACCACCTCATTGAGCGCACCTTCGAATCGCTCAAGGGCGCGCCGCGCGCGATCGTCCACCTCTACAACGCCGTGGCGCCCGTGATGCGCCGCGTGGTGCTCGGCATGGACGAAGACCAGATCGTCGAGCTCGCGAGCAGCCATGCGCGCATGTTCAACGACTTTGCCGCGATGCAGCCGGGCACGCAGTGGACCTTCCAGTACTCGCCCGAGATGTTCTCGGGCACCGACGTGGTGTTCTCCAAGCGCGTGGTCGATGCGGTGACCGAGGTCTGGGCGCCGACGCCCGAGCGCAAATGCATCGTCAACCTGCCCACCACGGTCGAGCATTCCACGCCGAACATCTTTGCCGACATGATCGAGTGGATGCACCGCCACCTCGCGCGCCGCGACTCCATCGTGCTGTGCGTGCATCCGCACAACGACCGCGGCACCGGCACGGCCGCCGGCGAACTGGCGCTGATGGCGGGTGCCGAGCGCATCGAAGGCTGCCTGTTCGGCAACGGCGAGCGCACCGGCAACCTCGACCTCGTGAACGTGGCGCTCAACCTCTACACGCAGGGCGTGTCGCCGAACCTCGACTTCTCGAACATCGACGAGATCCGCGCGACGGTCGAGCACTGCAACCAGATCCCGGTGCATCCGCGCCATCCGTATGTGGGCGACCTGGTCTACACCTCGTTCTCGGGCTCGCACCAGGACGCGATCAAGAAGGCCTTCGCCGCGCGCAAGGAGGGCGACATCTGGGACATGCCCTACCTGCCCATCGATCCCAAGGACGTAGGCCGCAGCTACGAGGCGGTGATCCGCGTGAACAGCCAGTCGGGCAAGGGCGGCATGGCCTATTTGCTCGAGAGCGAGTACGGGCTCGAGATGCCCCGCCGCCTGCAGATGGAGTTCATGCAGGTGGTGCAGCGCGCGATGGACGTCGGGGGCAAGGAACTCACGGCGGCCGACCTCTGGCAGCTGTTCGTGCGCGAATACGGCATCGAGACGGCACGCTCGCTGCAGCACCGCGTGATCGAGGAGGAAGGCGAGGGCGCCTCGGTCGTCTTGCGCGGCGACTTGCCGTGGGACGGCGAGACCCTTGCGATCGAAGGGCGGGGCAACGGTCCGATCGACGCCTTCACGCAGGCGCTGAGCCAGGCCACCGGCCACACGGTGCGCGTGATGGATTACCACCAGCATGCGATCGGTGCGGGTGCCGATGCCAAGTCGGTGGCCTACCTCGAACTGCGCGTGGACGAGTCGCAGACGCTGTTCGGCGTGGGCATCGACGCCAACGTGATTTCGGCCTCGCTCAAGGCCATCGTCTCGGGCGTGCGGCGGGCACGCGGGCGCGGCGCGCACAGCGCACAATCGGCGGTTGAGCTCGCCTGACGCGACCACCGCCGTCCGCGCAAGGTGCCAATGAACGAAGAAGGAGATCCACGATGACCGACCAGCTCATTATTTTCGACACCACCTTGCGCGACGGCGAGCAGTCTCCCGGCGCCTCGATGACGCGCGACGAGAAGATGCGCATCGCCAAGCAGCTCGAGCGGCTCAAGGTCGACGTGATCGAGGCCGGATTCCCGGCCAGCTCGAACGGCGATTTCGAAGCCGTGAAGGCGATTGCCAATGCGATCAAGGACGCCACCGTGTGCGGCCTGTCGCGCGCCAATGACCGTGACATCGCGCGTGCGGCCGAGGCGCTGAAGGGCGCGGCGCGCGGCCGCATCCACACCTTCATTGCGACCTCGGCGCTGCACATGGAAAAGAAGCTGCGCATGTCGCCCGACGAGGTGCACGAGCAGGCGCGTCTCGCGGTGCGGTTCGCGCGCAACCAGGTGGCCGACGTCGAGTTCAGCCCTGAGGACGGCTACCGCAGCGATCCCGATTTTCTCTGCCGCGTGCTCGAGACCGTGATCAACGAAGGTGCCACCACCATCAACGTGCCCGACACCGTCGGCTACGCGATTCCCGAGCTCTACGGCAACTTCATCAAGATGCTGCGCGAGCGCGTTCCCAACAGCGACAAGGCGATCTGGTCGGTGCATTGCCACAACGATCTCGGCATGGCGGTGGCCAACTCGCTGGCCGGCGTGAAGATCGGCGGTGCGCGGCAGGTCGAATGCACGATCAACGGCCTCGGCGAACGCGCAGGCAACTGCTCGCTCGAGGAGATCGTGATGGCCGTGAAGACGCGCAAGGACTACTTTGGTCTTTCGCTCAACATCGACACCCAGCACATCGTGGCCGCGAGCCGCATGGTGAGCCAGACCACCGGCTTCGTGGTGCAGCCCAACAAGGCCGTGGTGGGCGCCAACGCCTTCGCGCACGCCTCGGGCATCCACCAAGACGGCGTGCTCAAGGCACGCGACACCTACGAGATCATGCGGGCGGAAGACGTGGGCTGGACCGCCAACAAGATCGTGCTGGGCAAGCTCAGCGGGCGCAACGCCTTCAAGCAGCGCCTGCAGGACCTCGGCGTGACGATGCAGAGCGAGGCCGACATCAACGCCGCCTTCCTGCGCTTCAAGGAGCTGGCCGACCGCAAGTCCGAGATCTTCGATGAAGACATCCTCGCGCTCGTCAGCGCGGAGGAACTGTCGAACGTTGGCGAGCAGTTTGCTTTCGTCTCGCTCGCGCAGCACTCCGAGACCGGCGAACGTCCGCACGCAAGGGTCGTCTTCACGGTCCAGGGCAAGGAAGTCACCGGCGAATCCGATGGCAACGGCCCGGTCGATGCATCGCTCAAGGCGATCGAATCGCATGTCCGCAGTGGCGCGGAGATGGTGCTTTACTCGGTCAATGCGATCAGTGGCTCGACAGAAAGCCAAGGAGAAGTTACAGTTCGGTTACAAAATGCGGGCCGAGTGGTGAATGGCGTTGGGGCAGACCCCGACATCGTCGTCGCATCTGCCAAAGCTTATTTGAGCGCGCTCAACAAGTTACAGAGCCAAGCTGAGAAAGTGTCTGCGCAGGGCTAGGTTTACGGGTCGTCCTTGATGTCGAATGAAGAAAAGGATGCAAGTAACTGATATTGCGTGTCTTTTTTGATTTCGATACACTGCGGTTCTCATTTCGCCGCTGGAGATATTCCCAATGCCTGAAGCCCGTCTCCGCCGAGTTTCCAGCCAGCGGTTCCTGCCCGCCGTCAAAGCCCTCGCCGTCGCGTTCTGCGCCACGGCGTTTTTGCTGTCCGGTGCGCAGGCCGCCAAGAAGGAAAAAACGGTTGCCGCCAAGACCGCCGTGGCCAAGAAGGCCCGCGGCGCGGCACCGGCACAAGTCAAGTCTGCCAAGGCGTCGCGTGGCGCCAAGAGCCGCAGCGAGAAAGTCGTTCGTGGCGGCCGCAACGTGGTCGCCAGCATCCGCAAGAAGAACGGCAAGACCGTGGTGGCCGTGCAGCGCCGCTCGCTGGTCCGTGTCGAAACGCCCGCACGCCAGTCCTTCGGCCAGCTGGCCGGCCTGCACAGCGTCGAGGACGCGCTCGACCTGAAGTCGAGCGTGGCGCTCGTGATCGACCAGGACACCCATGAAGTGCTGTTCAGCAAGAACGACCATGCCGTGCTCCCGATCGCGTCGCTCACGAAGCTCATGACCGGCCTGCTGATCAGCGAAGCCCATCTGCCGAACGACGAACTGATCACCATCACCCAGGACGACGTCGATACCGAAAAGTGGAGCCGCTCGCGCCTTACCGTCGGCACCACGCTCACGCGCGGCGAACTGCTTCATCTGGCGCTGATGTCGAGCGAGAACCGGGCGGCGCACGCCCTGGGCCGAACCTACCCGGGCGGCCTCGCGACCTTCGTTAGCGTGATGAACGCCAAGGCGAAGATGCTCGGCATGAAGGACACGCGCTACGTCGAGCCCACGGGCCTGTCGAGCCGCAACCAGGCGAGCGCCCAGGACCTGGCGCTGCTCGTCAGCGCCGCCTACGCCGATGCGACGGTGCGCGCGCTCTCGACTTCGCCCGAGTACCAGGTCGAGGTCGGCAACCGCGTGCTGCAGTACAACACCACCAATCGCCTGGTGAAGAGCCCCGACTGGGACATTGGCCTGCAGAAGACGGGCTACATCTCCGAGGCCGGCCAGTGCCTCGTGATGCAGGCCAAGGTGGCGGGGCGCAAGCTGATCATGGTGTTCCTGGATTCGGCCGGCAAGTTCAGCCGCATCTCCGATGCCGAGCGCGTGCGCCGCTGGGTCGAGGCCACGCAAGCCTCGAGCACGCCCGCTGCTTCGCGCAACGCGCACATCCTCCAGGCCGCCGGCTGATCGTTGCCGGCGTCCCGGCGCGGCTGCGGCCGCGCGCGGAGGCTCAGGCGACGGCTGAAGAGCCGGTGCCGCCGCCGATCGAAGGTCCGTTGGCCGCGTCGGTGCTCTTGTAGCCCAGTGCTTCCGAGATCTCGTGCGCGGTGGCCTGCAGCTTGGGCAGCCATCCCTCGTCGAGCCGGTCGGCGGGGGCGGAAATCGACAGCCCCGCGACCAGCTTGCCCTGGTCGTCGTAGATGCCGGCGGCCATGCAGCGCACGCCCAGTTCCAATTCTTCGTTGTCGCGCGCGATGCCGTACTGGCGCGCCTTCGACAGCTCGCGTTCGAGCGCGGGCAGCTGCGTGATGCTGTTGCGCGTGTGGCCCGACAGGCCGGTGCGCGTGGCGTAGCTGCGCACGCGCTGCGGATCGTCGGCTGCAAGAAACAGCTTGCCGGTCGAGGTGAGATGCAAGGCTGCCCGCCCACCGATGGCGCGGACCACCTGCATGCCCGAGCGTTCGCTGTACGAGCGCTCGATGTAGACGATCTCGTCGCCCTGGCGCATGCTGAGGTTCACCGGCTGCTGGGTGATCTTGTGCAGCTCGCGCATCGGGCCGAGTGCCGCGTCGCGCACGTTGAGCCGGCCTTTGACGAGGTTGCCGAGCTCGAGCAGCCGCATGCCGAGGCGGTAGCTGCCTGCCTCGGGGCGGTCGACGAAGCGGCCGACCGCGAGGTCGTTGAGGATCCGGTGCGTGGTGGAGGGGTGCAGGCCCGTTTTTTCGCTGATTTCCTTCAGCGAAATGGCCTCCTCGCGCGAGGCGAGCACGTCGATCAGCGCGAACATGCGCTCGATCACCTGGATGACTGGAACGGCAGGAGCGTCGGTTTGGTTTTTTCTCATGGCGCGATGCGGTGTGGACCGGGCGCCATTTTACCTTGTGAAATCAGAAGGCGCTTGCCACTGTCCGTCGATCAGCAGCTCGTGCGGTGCGAAGCGCGCCTTGTAGTTCATCTTGGCGCTGCCCTCGATCCAGTAGCCGAGATAGACGTGGGGCAGGCCCAACTTACGTGCCTGCTCGATCTGCCACATCACGCTGAAGGTGCCGTAGGCGGTGGACCGGGCGGCGCGGTTCTCGGGTTCGTAGAAGGTGTAGACCGCGGAGATGCCGTCGTTCAGCACATCGAGGATCGACACCATCCGGAGCGCACCCACGCTGCCGTCGGGCGACAGCTCGCGGAATTCGACAAGCCTCGAATTGACGCGGCTCTGCAGCAGGAACTGGGTGTACTGGTCGATGCTGTCGTGGTCCATGCCGCCGCCGGCGTGGCGGCCGTTCTGGTAGCGAAGGTAGAGCTGGTAGTGCTCGGGCACGAAGCACAGCTTGAGCACCCGCGCCTGCAGGTTCTGGTGCTGCTTGACGGCGCGCCGCTGGCTGCGGCTCGCGCGGAAGTCGTCGACCCGCACGCGCAGCGGGATGCAGGCCCTGCATCCGTCGCAATATGGCCGATAGGTGAACATGCCGCTGCGCCGGAAGCCGCTCAGCACCAAGTCGGAGTAGGCGTCGTTGTGGATCAGGTGGCTGGGCGTGGCCACCTGCGAGCGGGCCTGCCGGTCGGGCAGGTAGCTGCAGGGGTAGGGCGCCGTCGCGTAGAACTGCAGCGTGTGAAGCGGGAGATCCTTGAGGTGCGTCACGGCGTTCCGGAGGGTCGTGCGGAAAGGAGTTCTGCCCAGTATACGGGCTCGAAAAGCCATCGTGGGCCCTGCTGTTGACGTGCCCGTGCCACGTGCGCCACGAAGCGCTGGCGGGTCATTTCGCGCGCACCCAGGCTCGCGAGGTGCGACGTATTCTGCTGGCAGTCGATCATCTGGACTTCGAAGCGGCGGCACAGGCTCACCAGCGCCGCGAGCGCGATCTTCGACGCATCGGGGCGGCGCGTGAACATCGATTCGCCGAACACCGCACGCCCGAGCGCCACGCAGTAGAGGCCGCCCGCGAGCTCGCCGTCGATCCAGGTTTCCACACTGTGCGCGTGCCCGGCCCGGTGCAGCCCGATGTAGGCCTGCACCATGTCGGGAACGATCCAGGTGCCCGACTGGCCCACGCGCGGCGCCTGTGAGCAGGCCTGGATCACGGCCGCGAAATCGTGGTCGATGCGGATCTCGCAGCCGGGCGTCTGCGCGAACCGCGCCAGCGTCTTGCGCAGCGACCGGTGCAGCTTGAAGTCGGCCACCTGCAGCACCATGCGCGGGTCGGGGCTCCACCAGAGGATCGGCTGGTCGTCGCTGAACCAGGGGAACACGCAGCGGCCGTACGCCTGCACCAGCGTGTCGACGTCGAGCGCGCCGCCGGCGGCGAGCAAGCCGGGGACGGGGTCGGTCGCACCCCAGGCCGATGCGGGATCGGGCAGTGCATCGCCGGGTTCGAGCCATGGCAGTTGTTGCATGCCCGTAGATATACACGGCTTCGCACGGGTTTCAGGCGCAGAGGGGAAAATGCCGCCTTCGAGGCAGGCAGCAAACGATTGCGGCCATCGTTCTACGTTCGTTCTAGGTTGTCCACCCAATCGTGCGCGACTATCCGAAGCCCATATAGTGCAGCCTCCACTGCACCCAGATGCCAGCCAACCGCCCAGACCTGCGCGGCAGCCAAGAGGACCACGTTGACCACTGAATCCCATCCCACGCGCTTCGGCAGCGGCCACGCGGTCCGCCGCCTAGAAGACGAAAGCCTGTTGGCCGGTGCCGGCCGCTACACGGACGACGTCACGCTGCCCGGCCAGTCGCACCTCGTGTTCCTTCGCTCGCCCTATCCACATGCGCGCATCGTGTCGATCGACACGGCCGCTGCCGCAGCCATGCCGGGCGTTCTGCGCGTGTTCACCGGGGCCGAACTCGCCGAGGCCGGCGTCCAGCCGATGCCGGGCGCCGCGGGCTTCAAGCGCGCCGACGGCAGCGACTGCGCCAGCCCACCGCGCCGGGCCATGGCGCATGAACGGGCCCGCTTCGTCGGCGAGGCCGTGGCGGCGGTGGTGGCAGAGTCGTTGCGCGAGGCGCGCGATGCGGCAGAAGCGGTCGTGGTCGACTACGAGCCGCTGCCGATGGTGGTCGATCTTGCCAGCGCCAGCGCCGAGGGCGCGCCGCTGCTGTGCGAGGAGGCCACCGGTAACGTTGCCGCGGAAATGCGCCATGGCAGCAGCGATGCCGCCGCGGCCGCTTTCGCCGAGGCGGCGCACGTGGTGGGTCTCGACGTGGTCAACCAGCGCGTGGTCGCGCTCACCATCGAACCGCGATCCGTGCTCGCCGCGCCCGACGCCCAGACCGGCCGGCTGACGGTTCGCATGAGCACCCAGATGCCCTCGGGGGTGCGTGACACGATCTGCGGCGCCCTCGGCCTTGCCAAGGAGAAGGTGCGCGTGGTGGTCGGCGACGTCGGCGGCGGCTTCGGCATGAAGACCGGCGCCTACCCCGAAGACGTCGCGGTCGCGTTCGCCGCGCTCCAGACCGGCCGCCCCGTGAAGTGGGTCGCCGACCGCAGCGAGGAGTTTCTTTCGAGCGCGCACGGGCGCGACATCCAGGCCCGGGCCGAACTCGCGCTCGACACCGAAGGCCGCATCCTCGCGCTGCGCATCCGCACGCTGGCCAACGTCGGCGCCTATGCCACCGGCACCGGCGTCGCGATCCAGCTACTGATCGGTCCCTGGGTGCAGACCAGCGTCTACGACATCCAGACCATCGATTTCCACTTCAAGGCGGTGCTGACGAACACCGCCCCGACGGGGGCTTACCGCGGTGCCGGCCGCCCCGAGGCGATCTTCACGATCGAGCGGCTGATGGACGAGGCCGCGCGCCAGACCGGCATCGACCGCATCGCGCTGCGCCGGCGCAACTTCATCCGCCCCGAGCAGATGCCTTACAGGAATCCGATGGCGCAGACCTACGACACCGGCAAGTTCGAATCGGTGATGGACCAGGCGCTGGCGCTGGCCGACTGGAGCGGCTTCGAGGATCGGGCGGTCGAATCGGCGCGGCGCGGCATGCACCGCGGCCTCGGCATCGCCACCTTTCTCGAATGGACTGGCGGCAACGTGTTCGAGGAGCGCGTCACCGTATCGGTGCAGGCCGACGGCGTGATCGAGGTGTTCTCTGCCGTTAACGCGATGGGCCAGGGCATCGCGACCTCGCTGGCGCAGCTTGCGGTCGATGCCTTCGGCGTGCCGATCGAGAAGGTGCGCGTGGTGCTCGGCGACACCGACCGCGGCGACGGCTTCGGCAGCGCCGGATCGCGCTCGCTCTTCACGGGCGGCTCGGCGGTGCGCATCGGCGCCGAACGCACCATCGACCGCGCGCGCGAACTCGCGGCGCAGGAATTCGAAGCCGCCATCGACGACGTCACCTACAGCCGCGGTGCCTTCAGCGTGGCCGGTACCGATCTCTCGCTCGACCTGTTCACGCTCGCGGGCCGGCAACCCGGGCGCGAGATCTTCGTCGATTCGACCAGCAGCGTCGCCGGCCCGACCTGGCCCAACGGCTGCCACATCTGCGAGATCGAGATCGATCCACCCACGGGTGAGATCAGCGTCGTGGCCTACAGCTCGGTCAATGACGTCGGCCGCGTCATCAACCCGATGATCGTACGCGGCCAGCTCGAAGGCGGCGCGGTGCAGGGTATCGGCCAGGCGCTGTACGAGCAGGTGGTGTACGACGAGGAAACCGGCCAGCCGCTCACCGGCAGCCTGATGGACTACGCCGCCCCGCGCGCGGACATCGTCGGCGCGATGTTCCAGATGGAAATGGACGAATCGACGCCATGCGCGAACAACCCGCTCGGCGTGAAGGGCGTGGGCGAGCTCGGCACCATCGGTGCCACGCCCGCCATCGTCAATGCGGTGGCCGATGCGTTCGCGCGCAACGGCTTCGCATCTAGCGCGCCGCGCCTGCACATGCCGCTGAGCCCGGCGCGTGTGTGGCAGGCGATGCACACGGTGGACTGACAGCCGTCCCACACGGCAGCCGGCGGCGTCCCGAACCATGCGCGTCACCAACGAGCTGCAGACCGCCAGCATCCGCGTCTCGCGCTACAGCTGCGATGCGGGGCCGGGCGCCAAGGCCTTCGCTGAAATGCACACCGGCCATTCCGTGTCGTATGTGCGGCGCGGCAGCTTCGGCTACCGCGCGCACGGCCAGGCCTACGAGCTCGTCGCGGGCTCGGTGCTGGTGGGCTGCCCGGGTGACGAATACGTCTGCACGCACGACCACCATGCGTGCGGCGACGAGTGCCTTGCTTTCCATTTCTCGCCCGGCTTCGTCGACCTGATCGGTGGCGACCGGACCGTCTGGCGCACCGCCGGCTTGCCGCCGGTGGCCGAACTCATGGTGCTCGGCGAGCTCGCGCAGGCTGCGGCCGACGGACAGGTCGACGCCGCGCTCGACGAGCTCGGCATCTGGTTCGCACGCCGCTTCGTCGAAGTCGTCTCTGGCGGCGGCAGGAAGGTTGCCAGAGACGAGAGCGCCGCACCGCGGGACCGCCGGCGCGCCGTCGACGCGGCGGTGTGGATCGATGCCCACGCGCACCGTGACATCGGGCTCGACAGCGCCGCGGCCGAAGCGGGCCTGAGCGCCTTTCATTTCCTGCGGCTGTTCTCGCGCGTGCTTGGGGTCACGCCGCACCAGTACCTCGTGCGTGCGCGACTGCGCCATGCCGCGCGACTGCTGGCCGATAGCGAAGACCGCACGATCACCGAGGTGGCGCTCGATGTCGGCTTTGCCGACCTGAGCAATTTCGTGCGCACCTTCCACCGTGCTGCGGGTGTGTCGCCAAGCGGATTCCGCAAGGCCGCGCGCGGCGACCGCAAGATTCTCCAAGACCGGATCGCTGCACTGCTCGACGATGACCGCCTGATCCACCCATCGAACAGGAAGCCATCTCATGTACCACGCCATCCGACTGAAGCCCGCTGACCACGCCACGAGCGGCCACAACGCGCGCCTTGCGCGGCTCTGAAGCGAGCCGCACCATGGCCACGATCTACAAGGAATTCACCGTCGAAGCCGATGCGGCCCAGGTTTGGGACGCGCTGCGCGACTTCGAGGCGGTGCACACGCGGCTCGCGCCGGGTTTTCTCACCGCCTGCACCATCGATGCAGAGGGCGCGCGCATTCTCGGCTTTGCCAACGGCCTCGTCGCGCGCGAGGTGCCGGTCGGGCTCGACGATGCGCAGCGCCGGCTGGCCTACACCGTGACCGGCACGAAGGCCGCGCACCACCATGCGTCGGCGCAGGTGTTCGAGGCAGGGCTGGGTCGTTCGCGCTTCGTCTGGATCACCGACGTGCTGCCCGATGCCATGGTGGCCTACATCGAGCCGATGATGGTCGACGGCTGCACAGCCATGAAAGCTGCGCTCGAAGGGCGCACCGCCGCCGTCCCGCCCGCCTAGAAGTCCTCGAGCGGCAGCCCGACGTAGTTTTCCGCCAGCGCGGTGGAGGCCGCCTGCGAATGCACCAGGTAGTCGAGCTCGGCCTCCTGGATCTTCTGGCCGAAGGCGCCGGTCTCGGGAAAGCGGTGCATCAGCGAGGTGAACCACCACGAGAAGCGCTCGGCCTTCCAGACGCGGCGCAGGCAGAGGTCGGAATAGCGGTCGAGTGCCGAGGCCGATTTCTCGCCGTAGAAGATCTCGAAGGCGCGCGACAGGTAGCCCACGTCCGCGGTCGCGAGGTTCAGCCCCTTGGCACCGGTCGGCGGCACGATGTGCGCCGCATCGCCGGCGAGGAACAGCTTGCCGAAGCGCATCGGCTCGGCGACGAAGCTGCGCAGCGGCGCGATGCTCTTCTCGAGCGAAGGGCCGGTCACCAGCCGCTCGCGTGCTTCGGGATCGAGCCGCGCACGCAGCTCGTTCCAGAACGCCTCGTCGCTCCAGTTCTCCACCCGCTCCTCGGTCGGCACCTGCACGTAGTAGCGCGAGCGCGTGGCACTGCGCATGCTGCACAGCGCGAAGCCGCGTTCGGTGTTGGCGTAGATCAGTTCGTGCGACACCGGCGGCACGTCGGCGAGCACGCCGAGCCAGCCGAAGGGGTAGATCTTCTCGTAGGTCTGGATCGCGCCCGCCGGCACGCTCGCGCGGCTCACGCCGTGGTAGCCGTCGCAGCCCGCAATGAAGTCGCAGGCGATCTCGTACTGCTGGCCGTCTTTTTCGTAGCGAACGCGCGGCTGGCCCGCGTCGAAGTCGTGCAGGCTGACGTTGGCCGCGCTGTACACGGTGGTCAGGCCTTCGGCCTCGCGGGCGGCCATCAGGTCGCGCGTGACCTCGGTCTGGCCGTACACCGTAACCTGCTTGCCGCCCGTGAGCCCGTGCATGTCGATGCGATGCCGCGCACCCTTGAACAACAGCTCGATGCCTTCGTGCGGCAGCCCTTCGGCGTGGGCGCGCGCGTCGACCCCGGCCCGTGCCAGCAGGTCCATCGTGACCTGTTCGAGCACGCCGGCCCGGATGCGGCCGAGCACGTAGTCGCCGCTCTGGCGCTCGACGATGATGTTGTCGATGCCGGCCTTGAACAGCAGCTGCCCGAGAAGCAGGCCAGCCGGGCCCGCGCCGATGATCGCGACCTGTGTGCGCATGTACGTGTCTCCAGTGGAATGCCAGGAGCGTAGGGCGTCCACCGGCAGGCGTGCGTGCGCCGCGCGAGGCTCTGTGCGATCATGCGACCGGCTGCGCGATCATCGCGCAACACTTCGAAGAAACCACTGATGACCATCGCCAAAGCCGACTTCATCGAGGGCATCGCCAAGGGCATGGCCGTGCTGGAGAGCTTCGACACCGAGCGCCAGCGCCTCAACGCCACGCTGGCCGCCGAGCGCGCCGGCCTCACGCGCGCGGCCGCGCGGCGGCACCTGCTCACGCTCGCGCACCTCGGCTATCTCGAGACCGATGGCAGCTACTTCTGGATGGCACCCAAGGTGCTGCGCTTCTCGGGCAGCTACCTGGCTTCGTCGCGGTTGCCGCGCGCGCTGCAGCCCACGCTGAACCGGCTTGCGTCGCAGACCGGCGAGTCGTTCTCGGCCGTGGTGCTCGACGGCGAAGAAGTGGTCATCATTGCGCGCAGCGGCAGCTATGGCTCGCCGACCCGCGTGCTCGCCTACGGCCTGCACCTGGGCGCCCGGCTGCCGGCCCATGCCACGTCCACCGGCCGTGTGCTGCTCGCGGCCATGCCGTCAGCGCAGTTCACGCAGTGGCTCAAGGGGCGGCTCCTCGCGCGGTTGACCCCGCACACCACCACCCAGGCGCGCAGCCTGCGCCAACTGGTCTCGCAGGTGCGCAAGGACGACTGCTGCTTTGCGAGCGAGGAGCACGAGCTCGGCGTGCAGGCGCTCGCGGTGCCGCTGCGCGACATGCAGGGCCACACGGTGGCCGCGCTCAACGTGGTGCTGTCCGGCACGCGCTACCAGGAAGAGGCGCTGCGGCGCGAGATGCTGCCGCTGCTCTTCGAGGCGGCGCGCGAGGTCAGGGCGTTGCTCTGATCACGGTGCGCCGATGAACTTCCGCGCGGGCCTCGCCTCGAATCGCGACAACCGGACCTCACCATGCGACTCCTGCTCCTCGAAGACGACGTGATGATCGGCGAGGCCGTGCTCGACCTGCTGCGCGCCGAGCAGTACGCCGTCGATTGGGTGAAAGACGGCGATGCGGCCGAGACGGCACTGCGCACCCAGCACTACGACCTGGTGCTGCTCGACCTCGGCGTGCCGCGGCGCGACGGACTCGAGGTGCTGCGCAATCTGCGCGCGCGCAAGGAGCGCATGCCGGTGCTGATCGCCACGGCGCGCGATTCGGTGCAGCAGCGCATCGAAGGGCTCGATGCCGGCGCCGACGACTACGTGCTCAAGCCCTACGACCTCGACGAGCTGCTGGCGCGCATCCGCGCCTTGCTGCGCCGCGCTGCGGGCCGGGCCGAACCGGTGTACGAGCACATGGGCGTGAGCATCAACCCGGCCACGCGCGAGGTCTCCATCGGCGGCCAGCCGGTGGTGCTCTCTGCGCGCGAGTGGGCGGTGCTCGAGCCGCTGATCGCGCGGCCCGGCATGGTGCTCTCGCGCGCCCAGCTCGAAGAAAAGCTCTACAGCTGGAAGGACGAGATCAGCAGCAATGCGGTCGAGGTCTACGTGCACGGCCTGCGCAAGAAGCTCGGTGCCGAATTCATCCGCAACGTGCGCGGCGTCGGCTACATGGTGCCGAGACTATGACTCTCCCCCAGGCTTCGCGCACTTCGTGTCGCTTCTCCTTCCCCCTCGCCGGGGGCAACACCAGCGGCCCGGCGAAGCCGGCTCCGCGGTGTTCCTGGCCTGGGCCTCGGCTGTTTCGAACCGCGCGCTCGTGGATCTGCTTGGCGCAGCGATGATGAGCGTGCATCGGTTTTTTGGCTCCCTGCGTGCACGCCTGCTGTGGTTTTTGCTCGCGGCGATCGTGCTCGCGGCGGGGGTGCAGGCGCTGGCGGCGTACCGCACGGTGCTGCGCGAGGCCGACGAGATCTTCGACTACCACATGCAGCAGATGGCGCTGTCGCTGCGCGCCGGGCTGCCGCCGAGCGCGGCCGTGGGCGGCATCGGCAGCGGCGAGCAGAACTTCGAGTTCGTGGTGCAGGTGTGGACTGCGGACGGCGTGCGCATCTTCGAGTCGGCCGAGCAGGCGGCGCTGCCGCAGCTCGCGGTGCTGGGCTTTGCCGAGGTGCGCGCGCGCGGCAATACCTACCGCGTGTTCTCGATGCAGACCCGCGGCCTCGTGATCCAGGTGGCGCAGGACATGGCCGCGCGCCGCAGCATGGCGGGCGCGCTGGCGCTGCGCACCATTGCGCCGGTGGCGCTGATGGCGCCGCTCCTGATGCTGGTCGTCTGGTGGGTCGTGAGCCGGTCGCTCGCACCGGTGGCACGCGTGCGCGGGCAGGTGGCCTCGCGCCAGGCCGACGATCTTTCGCCGGTGAGCGAGGAAGGGCTGCCCGACGAGGTGCGCCCGCTGGTGCAGGAGCTCAATCTCTTGTTCGGCCGCGTGCGCCATGCCTTCGATGCGCAGAAGCACTTCGTCGCCGATGCCGCGCACGAGCTTCGCTCGCCGCTTGCCGCACTCAAGCTGCAGGTGCAGGGCCTGCAGCGTGCGCCCGACGCAGCCACGCGCGAACTCGCAGTGAGTCGGCTGGTGGCCGGCATCGACCGCGCGACGCGGCTCGTCGAGCAGATGCTAGCGTTGGCGCGCCACGAGGCGAGTATGGCCGCAGGCGCGAAGCCCGAACCGGTCGACCTGGCCGAGGTCGCGCGGCTCGCCATCTCCGATGCGATTGCGGCCGCACAGGCCAGGCGCATCGACGTCGGCATTTCCCATGCCGACGCGGCCGTGGTGCCCGGCCAGCCCGAGGCGCTGCGCATGCTGTTGCGCAACCTGGTCGAGAACGCCGTCAAGTACACGCCCGAAGAGGGCAGGGTCGACGTGGCGGTGACGCAGCGCGGCGATGCCGCCGTTGAACTCAGCGTGGACGACAGCGGCCCGGGCCTGCCGCTCGCCGAGCGCGCGCGCGTGCTCGACCGCTTCTACCGCGCGGGCGAGCCGCAGGCGCCCGGCAGCGGCCTCGGGCTTTCGATCGTCAGGTCGATCGCCGAGCTGCACGGGGCGCAGGTGGCGCTCGACACGTCGCCGAGCCTGGGCGGTCTGCGCGTGGTGGTGCGCTTTGCCAAAGAGGGCGCCGCCCGCGTTTAAGCGGCGCTTAAGCCAGCGCAACGACATTCCTTTCATCGCATCAGCGTCTCGACGCAATGAAAGGAACCGATCCATGAACACCCGACTGACTTCGCCCCGTGCCCTGGTGCTCGCCCTGGCCACCGCGGGCGTGATCGGCGCCGTGGGCGCCGGCGCCTACAGCAGCGCGAGCGCCCTGAACGCCGCCACCGCCACCAATGCCGCCGCACCCGCGGCCATGGTCACGCTGCCGGATTTTTCCACCATCACCTCGCGTGACGGTCCCGCGGTGGTCAACATCAGCGTGACCGGCAGCGCGAAGGCCTCCGACGCCGAAGCGGCGGCCGGGATGCAGGGCATCGATCCCGACGATCCGATGTTCCAGTTCTTCCGCCACTTCCAGGGCCAGCCGGGCCCGCGCAGTGCCCCGCGCGACGTGCCGGTGCGCGGCCAGGGCTCGGGCTTCATCGTGAGCGCCGACGGCATCATCATGACCAACGCGCACGTGGTGAAGGACGCGAAGGAAGTCACCGTCAAGCTCACCGACCGGCGCGAATACCGCGCCAAGGTGCTCGGCACCGACGAGAAGACCGACATCGCGGTGCTCAAGATCGACGCGAAGAACCTGCCGACGCTCGCGCTCGGCAGCACCAAGGACCTGAAGGTCGGCGAATGGGTGCTGGCCATCGGGTCGCCGTTCGGCTTCGAGAGCACGGTCACGGCGGGCGTGGTCAGCGCCAAGGGCCGCACGCTGCCCGACGACGGCTACGTGCCGTTCATCCAGACCGACGTGGCGGTGAACCCCGGCAACTCGGGCGGCCCGCTGCTCAACACGCGCGGCGAGGTGGTCGGCATCAACTCGCAGATCTACAGCCGCAGCGGCGGCTACCAGGGCCTGTCGTTTGCGATTCCGATCGACGTGGCGGTGCAGGTGAAGGATCAGATCGTCGCCACCGGCCGGGCCACGCACGGACGCCTCGGCGTGGCCGTGCAAGAGGTGAACCAGGCTTTCGCCGATTCGTTCAAGCTCGACAAGCCCGAAGGCGCATTGGTCTCGAACATCGAGAAGGGCGGCCCCGGCGACAAGGCGGGCCTGAAGGCGGGCGACGTTATCCGAAAGGTCGATGGGCATCCCATCGTCGCGTCGGGCGATCTGCCGGCTGCGATCGGACAGCGGGCGCCGGGTACGAAGGTCACGCTCGACGTGTGGCGCCAGGGCGAACCCAAGGCGCTCAGCGCCACGCTCGGCGATGCAAGCGACAAGCAGACGAAGGTCGCCGCCAACGACAGCGCCGCCGGCCAGGGCAAGCTGGGCCTTGCGCTGCGGCCGCTCGCACCGGAGGAAAGGCGCAGCGCCGCCGTCGACGGCGGCCTGCTGGTCGAGGACGTGACCGGCCCCTCCGCGGCGGCGGGCGTGCAGGCCGGCGACGTGCTGCTCGCGATCAACGGCACGCCCGCCAAGAGCGTGGACCAGGTGCGCGAGGCGGTCACGAAGGCCGACCGATCGGTGGCGCTCCTGATCCAGCGCGGCGACGACAAGATCTTTGTGCCGGTGCGGCTCGGCTAAGGCGGGGTTGCTGCTGGTGTTGCGGCTGCGGCATCCGCCGCGCGCTGCAGCCGCGCCGCGACCTGCGCCAGGTGCGCGACGAGTTCGGGCGGCGACTCGATCTCGAACGCGTGGCCGAGGCAAGCGAGCCAGACCGCCAATGCATCGAGCGAATTGCCTGCCGTCTCGATGCGCGTGTGGTGCGGCCCCACCGCCTCGGGCACGCCCCCGACCCACGACAGCTGCGGCGCCAGTACGGCGAGCGGTGCATGCACCAGCACCCGTGCATGGTGCAGGAACGGCGCCACGGTGAGCGCATGCTGCATGTACGCCTCGATGTCGCCATGGGGCAGCCTGCGTGCCGTGAAGCGGGCGCCGGTCGGCGCCGGATCGACGATGCGGTCGAGCCGAAAGGTGCGCCAGTCGGCGCGCGCCGTGTCCCAGGCCAGCAGGTACCAGTGCTGCCCGGTCTGGACCACGCGGTGCGGCTCGGCCGTGCGGGCACTCGCGGCGCCCTGGTGGTCGCGGTACGCGAAGCGCAATTCCTGCTGGTCGGTGCAGGCTTCGGCGAACAGCGAGAGCGCTGTCATGCGCACCCGCGACCGGCTTCGCATGACCGGCACCACCGCGCCACGCACGCTGTCGAGCCGTTTCTGCAGCCGCGGCGGCATGAGCTGCTCGAGCTTGGCCAGCGCGCGCAGTGCGGCGGTCTCGATGTCGCCGCGCGCGCCACCGCCCGGATTGCCGAGGCCGAGCGCTACGGCGATGGCTTCTTCGTCCTCGAGCTGCAGAGGCGGCAGCGAGGCCCCCGCGCCCAGGCGGTAGCCGCCGGCCACGCCGGACGTGGAGTCGACGGTGTAGCCGAGGCTGCGAAGCCGGTCGACGTCTCGCCGCAGCGTGCGCTCAGTGATGTCGAGCCGGCCGGCCAACTCGGCACCGGCCCATGAACGTTGCGCCTGGAACAGCGACAGAAGGCGCAACAGGCGTGCAGAAGCGGACAGCATGGCCCGATCATGCCTGCGATCGAGGACAGAAAGTGTCCGCAATAGGCCGTAGCCTCCGTGCTTCTCTCTTTCACACGAGGACACGCCATGAAGAAGACCTATAACGGAAGCTGCCACTGCGGCCAAGTGCAATTCCAGGCCGACATCGACCTGGCCGCGGGCACCGGCAAGTGCAACTGCTCGATCTGCACCAAGGCACGCGGCTGGGGCGCGATCGTCAAGCCCGGCGCCTTCCGGCTGCTCGCGGGCGAACAGGAACTGTCGGTCTATCAGTTCGCTACGCACAGCGCCGAGCATCTTTTTTGCCGCCATTGCGGCATCCGCCCGTTCGGGCGCGGCAACGTGCCCGAGATCGGCGGCGCCTACGTGAGCGTCAATGTCGCCTGCCTCGACGATGCCACCCCGGTGGAGTTGGCCGAGGCGCCGGTGATGTACATGGACGGTCGCCACGACAACTGGTTCGAAGCGCCGGCCGAAACCCGGCACCTCTGAAGCGCGCGGCTCAGGAGGGCTTGTCGCCCGTGCCGTCGTCGGACGCCTTCTGCGCGTCGAGTTCGTCCTTGATCGAGCGGTTGCCGCGCAACGCGAGGAAGAGGGCGACACCGAGAACAAGGATTGCAATCACGGCCACGATGCCGCCGTCGAGCGCCCACCACCAGAACAGCCCGCCTGCGATGAGCAGCAGCGCGATGATGAGAAATGATTTCAGTTGCATGGAGACCGGGCCGGTAGTACGTAGGCGGTAATGTACGCGGCGTTACTGTTTGTGGCCCGGCCGGGGCTGCTGGGACATACCCTCTTTTCGGCAATTTCTCCAACTGCGCTAACGGTTCTCGCTGTCGTATTCGTGTGAGAGCTCGCTCCGTCCTTCGGGTGTTATGCGCTTGACCACTGCAGACTCGTAGTCCTCGAAGGCGCCGCGCAGGTCGAGCGGCGGCGAGATTTCCGCTTCCACACAGCCCGCCGCCTGGAGCACGGCAATGGCTTGGATCACCCCGCGATCGCGCACATGGAGCGGGAAGCTGGCCCGCTCGATCTCGAGCAGGTATTCGATCGGTGTTGCTGCGCCCATGTGCAAATAGTGATCAGAGCGATTTGGTACGGGCCCAGGTGTTGTCCGATGGCCCTTGTGCGGCCGGCCCTACAGATGTCGGCGGGAACCTGCCGGCCGCCTCATCTCCTGACCCCGTCTTCCGCCATCCGCATCCAGCGGTGGTCGGTGTGCCTGCCTTCGTATTCCTTGTCGATCTCGTCGATGACCTGGTCGGCGTTCTTGGGATCGACGGCCGCAAGGATGGCATCGATCTTCGCTTCGATCCGGTCATCGCCCTCCTTGGATTGCGGCGAGCCGACCCACAGCAGGAAGGCCAGGCCTCCGATCTGCCAGATCAGCTGCAGGAACTCCGACTGCCAGTTCTCCAGCGTGTCGCGCCCCATCTGGAGGGCATAGCCGCTGAACTCGATTGCGTGGCCGAACTGCTTCTGCTCGTCCACATAGGAGAACCAGCCGAAGATCCAGTGGCCCACCAGCGAAATGAGGAAGAAGCCGAGGGTCACCCAGCCGTAGCCGTAGAGCTTCCAGATCGATCGGTTCTTCATTGTTGTTGTCCTTGCGATGTTGCTGAACACCGCCAGTCTCTCGCCGCGTCGAGCGCGGGTTGGAGGAAACAACCTGAAGTTGTGCGCCGGGATTTCCTACGGCCCGCGAGGCGCTGGGGCGGTGTCGCCAACCGCTCGGCGCGCGCAGACCTCGAACCGCCATGCGGCGAGGCCAGCGGCAACGAGGCTCAAGGCCCACGACACGCCGAGGTACGCGTACATGAGAAAGGCCAGGCCAACCTTCAATATGGATGCCCAGATCGAGGTGTCGTCGCCAACCATGTAGAACTCGGCCAGCGCGATGACGCCCCACCACACGGGCAGCGGCAGCGCCGTGACGCACAGGCCGTAGAAGAGGGTGGCAGCCATCGGCCCGATGCGCCGCCGGGCGACGGCCATCTGCACGATCAGGAACAGCACGCCGCTCAACAGCAGGGGTGCGGCCAGGCCGAGAAGGATGCAGTAATCGAGGACCATGCCCGCACTGTAAATTGCCAGCGAGGCGGCGACGCCTGACGATGGATGAGCCGCCCAAATGAAAATGCCCCGCCACCTTTGGGGTAGCAGGGCATCCAGGAACCGCGAGGGTTTGTTTTGGCTCCTCGACCTGGGCTCGAACCAGGGACCTACGGATTAACAGTCCGGCGCTCTACCAACTGAGCTATCGAGGAACAAGCCTCAGATTATAGCGTGGTTTTTTTGAGGTTTCGAGCAGGCGAATGTGGCCGCATAAATTTCTTAGAAATTTTTTCGGGGCCCGCGGTCAGAGCGACACGCTGAGCCCGAGCCGCAGCGTGCGCGGCGCCCCGGGGAACAGATAGACGTGGCCGAACTGGTAGGGCGACTCCTTCCAGTAGCGCCGGTCGAACAGGTTGTCGATGGCGATGCTCCAGCTTGTCTGCACGCCGCGTACCCGGGTTTCGTAGCGCAGCGCGGCATCGACGCGGGTCCATGACGGCAGCACGATCGATCCGTCGGGCAGCACGTTGCGCCGGCCTTCGTGCGAGAGTTGCCCCAGTAGTTCGAGGCCCGGCACCGCAGCCACGCGGTAGGCGGCCTGCGCGCGCAGCACCTGCTTGGGCACGTTGGTGGGGCGTTGTCCGTTGGTGGCGGGCTCGTCGATGCTTCCATGGCGCTTGGCGTCGATCAGCGTGACGCTGCCGCCGAGCCGCCAGGGCCCGGCTGACCACTGCGCGCCGGCCTCGAGCCCGCGGTGCACCGCGCTGCCGTCGTAGCGGCCTTCGCAGGGCGTGGTGCCGAGCCGGTTGCAGGCGTCGAGGTTCGTCATCGGCCGGCGGATGTCGAACCAGGCGAGCTGCCAGTTGAACGTATCGGTGCCGCCCTTGAGCCCGAGCTCCCATTGGCGCGAGGCCAGCGCGGGCAACGCTTCGCCTGCATTGGCGTACTGCGATCCCTTGTTCGGCACCACCTGCGACTCCACGCCCTTGCCCCAGCTGGCATAGGCCAGGAGGCCGGGCTGGATGGCGTAGCTGGCGGCGACCCAGGGCGTGGTGATGCCGTCCCGGTAGCCCGTGGACCGCGTGCCATCGGTGCGGACGCTGTCGCGGTCGAGCCGCGTGTGGCGCACGCCGAGCCAGGTGGTGAAGCGGCTGTTCCAGCGGATCGCATCCTGCACCGAGAGCTCGGTCGAACGCTCGTCGCGGTTCGTGTTGGCATCCGTCAGCGTCGGGTCCGGCGGCACCACGGCGGTGGCCAGGATGTTGCCGGTGCCGACGTAGTTGTAGGCCTGGTCCTGGAAGCGGTTGCGCACGCGGCTTGCGAGCAGGCCGAAGCCGAGTTCGTGCCGCACGCTGCCGGTGGTGAGGTTGCCCTTGAGGTTCAGGCTGCCCGCGGTCTGGGTGCGTCGTTCGTTCTCGCTGCGGAAGTCGTAGAAGTCGAAGCTGCCGTCGCTGCAGTAGCGGTCGTAGTTGCCTTCGGCACCGCAGCCGAAGGCATAGGCCAACCGGTCGTCGGTCTTGAGGCGCTGCTGGCCGAGCTGCGCGCTCCAGCGCCAGTCGGCATTGAGTGCCTGGCTGAAGCGCACGCTGCCGGTCAGCGCGTCGAATTGCGAGGGCTGCGACCAGGGCTGGTTGTTCAGGTTGATCTTCGGGTCGACCGGTGGCGGCAGCGTGTGGCCGAGCAGGCTGAAGCCGTTCTGGCTCGGCTGGGTCTTGTGGCTGCGCTCGATCTCGAACTCGAGCACCGAATCGCGCGTGATGCGCCAGTCGCCCGCGAGCGCGAAGAGGTTGCGGTGGCCGTCGAGGCTGTGCGCGAGCGGCTTGAGGTTCTCGCCCGCGACATTGAGCCGCCAGCCGAACTCGCGCCGCGTGCCGAAGCGCCCGCTCAGGTCGAGCGCGCCGAGCACGCTGCCGCGGCTCGTGGTCTCGATGCGCACGTTGCGCAGGTCCTGCTCGGTCGGGCGCTTGACCACGTAGTTGACCAGCCCGCCCGGCGCGCTGGTGCCGGCCTGGATGCCACTCGTGCCGCGCAGGATCTCGATGCGCTCCTTGTTGTCGAGCGCGATCGTCGTCTCGGCGCTGATCGGCAGGCCCTCGCGCCGGTAGTTGTAGCGGTTGTCGAGCACGAAGCCGCGCACGGTCAGGTAGTCCCAGTAGCCGGCAGAGTTGTAGGCGTCGGTAACCGAGGCATCGAACTGCGCCAGGTCCGACAGGCGGCGCGCGCCGCTCGCACGCAGTTGCGTGCTGTCGATCACGGTGGCGGAAAGCGGAAGCTCGCGCAGCGGCACGTCACCGAAGCCGCTGACCTCGGCCTGCGGCGCGGCGGCGCCTTCGACGACGGTGATCGCGGGCAGTTCGGTGGCGGCTTGCTGTGCCTGTGCGCCGCAGGTGCCGGCCAGCAGCCACAACGCTGAAACGGTGGCGGTCTTCATGCCGCGGCGCTGCCGAGGGCTGCCATCCATTGCGTCGCAATTGCCTCGGGGTCCTCGGCCGCGACCAGCGCGCGCACCACGGCCACCGAGCCGACGCCCGTGGCCAGCACTTCGGGCAGCCGCAGCGCGTCGATGCCGCCGATCGCCACCTGCGGGTAGCCGCGCATCAGCCGCGCATAGGCCTCAAGGCGCGCCACGCCCTGGGGCGCGGTCGCCATCTTCTTGAGCGTGGTCGGGTACACCGCACCCATCGCGATGTAGCTCGGGCTGACCGCGTCGGCGCGCACCATCTCGGCGTAGCCGTGCGTGCTCACGCCGAGCCGCAGGCCCGAGTCGCGGATCTGCCGCACCTGCTCGGGCGCGAGCGCATCGAGGTCTTCCTGCCCCAGGTGCACGCCGTAGGCACCCGCCGCGATGGCGGCCTGCCAGTGGTCGTTGATGAAGAGCAGGGCGGCCGTGTCGCGTGCCGCGTCGACGGCGGCCTGCACTTCGCGCTCGACCGCCGCGGCGTCGTCCGACTTGAAGCGCAACTGCACCGTCGGCACACCGGCACGCGTCATGCGACCCACCCATTGCGCGTCGGGCAGCACGGCATAGAGTCCGAGCCTGTCGGGGCAGGGCGCGAAGGCGTCGTCGCGCGCCGCGGGTGGAAAGGGGCGCAGCCCGAAGTCGGCCGGCGCGCAGGGCCAATGGTCGGCATCGAAGGCGCTTGTTCGCAGGGTCTGCGCCTGCCAGGCGCGCGCCAGGCATTCGGCGTCGACCTCGATGAAGCCGAGTGCGGTGCAGGCCTGCTTGGCGCCGCGGTACACCGGCGCGTCGGACGAGAAATGGCTCGCCGAGACGGGCGCGGCCGTGGCGGCGCCGAAGCGCAGGCCGTGGGCCGCGACGATCGCATGGGCGACGCTGCGCGCGTCCGGGGTGTGAGTGGTGGTGGTCATGTTGCGTGGTGCCAGAAAGGGGTGCCGAGCACCGGTGTGCTCGGCTGGGCGGCGTCCTGCGCCGCCATCGCGCCCGCGCGGTGGGCGGCGCGGCCGGCCTGCACCGCGTCGGCAAAGGCGCCGGCCATGGCGACCGGGTCCTGCGCCAGTGCCACCGCAGTGTTGAGCAGCACGCCGTCGTACCCCCACTCCATGACCTGGCAGGCATGCGAGGGCAGGCCCAGGCCCGCATCGACCAGCATCGGCACGTCCAGCCGCTCGCGCAGCAGCTGCAGCGCGTAGGGGTTGACCGGCCCGCGGCCGGTGCCGATGGGCGCGGCCCACGGCATCACGGCCTGGCAGCCGACGTCGACCAGGCGCTGGCACAGCACCAGGTCTTCGGTGCAGTAGGGCAGCACCTGGAAGCCGTCGCGGATCAGCTGCGAGGCGGCATCGACCAGGTTCAGCGTGTCGGGCTGCAGCGTGTAGTCGTCGCCGATCAGCTCGAGCTTGATCCACGGCGTGTCGAACAGCTCGCGCGCCATCTGCGCGGTGGCGATCACTTCCTGCACGCTGTGGCAGCCCGCCGTGTTGGGCAGCACCGGCACCGCGAGCCGGCGCAGCAGCTCCCAGAAGCCGTTGCCGAGCTCGCTGTTGCCAGAGCCCTGGTTGGCCGTCTGGCGGCGCAGCGAGGCGGTGAGCATGGCCGGCTTCGCGCGCTGCACGGCGGCTTCGAGCAGGTCGGGCGACGGGTAGCGCGCGGTGCCGAGCAGCAGCCGGCTCTGGAAGGTCTGGCCGTAGAGCACCAGCGGGTCGTTCGTGGTCATTTCTGTTGTCTCCATTCAACCGCCCGTGACGGGGCGGATCACTTCAATGCGGTCGCCGGCTTGCAGCGCGCGCGCCGCGTAGCCGGAGCGCGGCACGAATTCGCGGTTCACCGCCACGGCGAAGGGCGGCACGGCTTCGATCGCCGCAACGGCGTCCACCAGCGTGGCGCACTCGGGCAGTGCAAAGGGCTTGTCGTTGATCAGGACGTCGATCTTCATGGTGGTCAGGTCTCCAGGCCGAACTCGCGCGCGAGTGCAGAGTGCCCGTGCACGAGCAGTTCCATCGCACAGTCGAGCATCGCCGGCGCGATCATGAATCCGTGGCGGTAGAGCCCGTTGATCTGCAGCATGCGCGGATGCGGCCGGCGGATCGCGGGCAGGTTGTCGGGCAAGGTGGGGCGGCATTGCGCGGCGATCTCGAGGATGCGCGCTTCTGCGAAGCCGCTGTGCACCGCATAGGCGGCACTCAGCAGCTCGAGCGTGGAGCGCACGCTCGCGCTCGACATGTCGTCCGACTCGATCTCGGTCGCGCCGATCACGAACACGCTGCCGGGCTTGGGCGCGATGTAGAGCGGATAGCGCGGATGCACCAGCCGCGTGGGGCGCTTGAGCGCCACCTCAGGCGCATGCACGCGGATGACTTCGCCGCGCACGCCGCGCAGTTCGCGCCACTGCGGCCGCGCACCGAGGCCGCGGCAGTCGATCACTTGCTCGGGCTGGCCGGCTGCGCCCGGCGAAAAATCCTCGGGCGCGCGCGGCGACTGCCAGTGCAGTTCGACGGCGGGGCACGCCTGGAGCGTGGCGAGCAGCGCCGCCAGCAGCGCACGGTTGTCGAGCTGGCCTTCGCCCGGAAGGAACAGGCCGCGTGCAAAGCGCTGGCCCAGCGACGGTTCGAGTGCAGCGATGCCTGCGCCGTCGAGCGCCTGCATCGGTGCGAGCGCCGGCACGTCTTCGCCGGTGCGCGCCAGCACGCGCGAAAGCCGCGCCGCCTCGGCAGCGTCCTGCCGGTGCCAGAGCACCAGCGTGCCTTCACGTTGGAAGAACACCGGTTCGGCCAGCGGCGCCAGCAGCTCGGGCCAACGCGTGAGCGCGTAGTGGCCCATGCGCACGAGCGGCACCGGCGCCACGGCCGATTCGGCCAGGGGCGCGAGCATGGCCGCGGCCACGCGCGCGGCCGAACCTTCGGCTTGCGGGCCGCCGGCTTCGTGCAGCGCGACCTGGCAGCCGGCGCGCGCGAGCGTGACGGCGAGCAGCCGGCCCATCAGGCCCGCGCCGAGGATGGCGACCGAGCGGAACGGCAGTTCGGCCGTTGGCAGGGGGTTCACCATGGCCGAGCCCTTCCGCGTCGCCGATAATTTTCGGCATGACCCACCAAGCACCCACCGACGCGCCGCAAGCGCCCCTGCGCTATGCACGCGTGCTCTCGATCGCCGGCTCCGACAGCGGCGGCGGTGCCGGCATCCAGGCCGACCTCAAGACCTTCGCCGCGCTCGGCTGCTACGGCATGACGGCCATCACCGCGCTCACCGCGCAGAACACGCTCGGCGTCTCGGGCATCCATGCCGTTCCGCCCGTTTTTCTGAAGGCGCAGATCCAGGCCGTGGTGGAAGACATCGGCGTCGACGCCGTCAAGCTCGGCATGCTGCACGCGCCCGAGGTGGTCGAGGTTGTAGCCTGGGCCATCGACCACTACCGGTTGCCGAACGTGGTGCTCGATCCGGTGATGGTGGCCACCAGCGGCGACCGCCTGATCGCGGCCGAGACGGTGCAGGTGCTGGTGCGCGAGCTGTTCCCGCGTGCCGTGGTGGTCACGCCCAACCTCGACGAAGCTGCGCTGCTGGTCGGCCACGCCATCGGCGGCATCGATGCGCTCGACGGCGCGGCCGACGAACTGCTGGCCCTCGGTGCGCAGGCGGTGCTGCTCAAGGGCGGGCACCTGCCGGGCGAGGAGGTGGTCGACGTTCTGCTGCAGTCCGGCGGCGCGCGCCGCCGGCTCGCGTCGCAGCGCATCGCGAGCCGCAACCTGCACGGCACCGGCTGCACGCTGTCGTCCGCGATCGCGGCGCATCTGGCGCTCGGCCTCGCGCTGCCCGATGCGGTCGAACGTGCGCGCGCCTACATCCTCGGCGCGATGGCCGCGGGCGTGCAGGTGAAGACCGGTGCCGGGCATGGGCCGCTCAACCACGGTTTTGCGCCAGTGCCGATGCACCGCCTGCCGTGCCCGGCACCGGCTTCGGCCGGCTGATCCACGCCATCAAGAAAGTGGCCGCCAGCGTCGGCAGTGCCGAGCCGAACTGCGGCGCCCATTTGGCGCATGCGTGGTACGCCGCGATGCCGCCGATCCAGATCACCGCCGCACCCAGGTCCACCCGGCGCAGCGACGAAGCCACCGTCTGTCCCGTGCCGAGCCGGCCCAGGATCACGCCGTAGAGCGGCACGAACACCGAGCTCAGCATCAGCAGGAAGGGCTCGAGCGAGTGCATCGGCAGCACCAGCGCAAGGCCCGTGCACAGCACGGCCAGCAGCAGGCCCCAGCGCCGAACGCTCCAGCGCGGCAGCAGGCTGTGGGTCGAGACCGAGCCCGAGTACACGTCGCCATAGGCGTTGTCGAGCTCGTCGACCAGGATGAGGCCGAGCGCCACCAGCCCGCCCTGCGCCAGCAGCAGCGCGGTCACGAGGCCGGTGCCGGGCTCGGCCACGCTCACCACCATCACGCCGAGCGCATAGCACCAGATGTTGGCGAGCGCATAGCCCAGCCAAGTGCCGCCGAAGGCGCCGCCCAGGCCGCGCCCGTTCAGCCTGCGCTTGCCGTGGCGCGCATAGTCGGCCACCAGCGGCAGCCAGGAGACCGGCATCGCGATCACCAGGTCGATCGCGCCGAAGAGCCCCATGCCGCCGTTGCCGGGACGAGACCAGAAGACGTCGAAGCCCCGAGCCTGGAGTTCGGCCGCGAACTGCCACGTGAGCCACAGCAGTGACAGCACCACCAGCGGCAGCCCGAAGCGGCTGACGAAGCGGCGCACCAGCTTCACCATCGAGCCCGCGAGCAGCGCAAGCAGCACCGCGCCCCAGAGCAGCGTGGCGAGCGCGCCGCCCAGGGCGCCGTCGAGCGGCAGCCCGAAGGCCTTGCCGGCGATCGCCTGCGTGCCCTCGCGCATGATCACCAGTTCGAAGGTGGTCCAGCCGACGAGCTGCACGATGTTCAGCAGCACCGGCAGCCGCGCGAAGGCGCTGCCGTAGGTGGCGTGCATCAGCCCTGCGCTGGCGAGCCCGCTCTCGCAGCCGAGGCGTGCGGTCCAGGCCAGCAGTGCGGCGCCGATGCCCGAGCCCACCACGATGGCGAGCGCGGCATCGCGCGTGCCCACGGCCGGCACCAGGTAGGCACCGACCTGCATCACCAGCAGCCCGACACCGAGGCTGAACCACAGCGCTGCATGGTCGTGCCAGCCGAAGACGCGCTGCGAAAGCGGCAGCGGCGTGAGCGCCTCGTTGGGCACGGGACCGGTTCCCGTGTGTCCGGTGTTGTTGTCGTCGTCGATGCGTGCCATCCGTTTGCTCCATGCAAAAGGTTTGGCAGGTGGGCGGTGTCCGGGCGGCGCGGGCCCCGCGCGAAGAAAGAACGCGAGTGGCCGCCAGACCAGCTTCCCTGCGCGAGGATTGCCTCGGGCTCGCCCGTCGGTCGACGGTGCGGGCCCCCGGTGAAACACCGGACAGGTTCAAAGGGACTTTCTCAGCCGGACGGCAAGCCGCCCAGCACCCCTAGCAAGCGCGCCACGGCAAGCCGCGACGCAGGGCGGAGTTTAGCCGCTGTCGACGGGCCGTGCCGGCCGCCGAGCGTGACGCAGGCCGGTATTTCCCCGGGGACGCCGGGCGGGAGACAATCCGTCCCGACGAGCACCGCCCCGCATGCCAGACCGATCCAGCCATCCCGCGCCAGAGACCACCGAGGCCGCCCCCGTGCGCCTGCGACGCTTCAGGGTCGACGTCGGCACCATCATCTGCCTGGTCGCGCTGGTGCAGTCGCTGCTGCTGGTGGCGCTCGGCTATTGGGGCGCGCAGCGGCTGGTGTCGCGTGTCGGCGCTTCGGCGCACAAGGTGAGCCACGACCGCGTCGAGGACAACCTGCTCGCATTCCTGGCCAAGACCCAGGCCGTGGTGCATGCGATCGGCGATTCGCCGAGCCTGCATCCGCTCGGCGAGGACGGCGAGCGCAGCGCCGAGCTGCTCTGGACCATGCTGGAGGAGGCCACCGAGCTCGACAGCATCGGCGTGGCGAGCGACGACGGCCACCTGCTCATGGCCGAGCGCTACCCCGAAACCGCGATCCGCAAGGTGGTGCGCGACAGCGGCTTCAGCACCGAGACCTGGGAGTTCAAGCCCTCGCCCGACGCCGAAGGCGGCAGCGCACGCGAGCGCTTCGCCACCCGGCGCATTGAAGCCTTCCGCAGCGACCACGACGTGACCGAGCGCGACTGGTACAAGCGCGCGCTGGAGGCGCCGCTCCCGGTGTGGACGCCGCCGTTCCACCTGGCCGAGGACGAGGAGCTCGGCGTGAGCTACGTGCAGCCTGCGCAGCGCACCGACGACGAGGGGAACGTCCAGCGGCTGGTGGTGGTGGCGCACCTCTCGCTCGGGCACCTGTCGCGGTTGGTGCGCGCCTTCGGCAGCCGCGGCCCCGGCGACAGCGTGCTGCTGAGCGACGACCACCATGTGCTCGCGCGCAGCGACCACACCGATCCCGTGCGCATGCTGAAGGCGCCCGAGGGCGGCATTCTCGGAGCGGTGGACGCCTACATGACGGCCCACGGCATTTCGTACAACGTGGAGGACGAGAGCTTCTCCCTCGCGTACGAGGGGCGGCGCTACCGTGTGGAGGCCTCGCACATCGGCGCGACCGGCTGGGAGCTCATCAGCTGGGAGCCCGAGGACGCGCTGCTCGGCGACCTGAGGCGCCTGCTGCGCTGGGGCCTGGTGCTCACGCTGGTGTTCCTGGTGCTCGCGCTGCTCATCTCGCTGCGGCTGTCCAAGCTCGTGACCACGCCGATCGAGAAGCTCTCGCACACCGCGCGCCGCATCGGCCGGCTCGAACTCGACGATCTGCCGCAGGAGCACAGCCGAGTGCTCGAGATCCAGCACCTGAACCAGGCGCTCGACGACTCGGCGCGCAGCCTCAAGGCCTTCAGCAAGTTCGTGCCCGTGGGCGTGATCCGCCAGCTCATCGCCCAGGGCCATGCGCTCGCGCCCAACGGCTCGCCGCGCCGGGTGACCGCGATGTTCACCGACGTCGAAGGCTTCGCGGGCATCTCCGAGTCGCTGCCGGCCGATGTGCTGGTGGCGCAACTGACCGAGTACTTCAACCTCGCGCAGCGCGTGTTCACGCGCCACGGCGGGGTCGTCGACAAGTACATGGGCGACGGGATCATGGTGCTCTGGGGCGCGCCGCTCGACCTGCCCGACGCGGAATACCGTGCTTGCATCGCGGCGCTCGAACTGCATGCCGAGATGACCCCGCTCAATCGCCGATGGCAGGCCGAGGGCCTGCAGGCCTTCCGCACCCGCGTGGGCATTCACACGGGCATGGTGATCGCCGGCGTGCTGGGCTCGAGCGACCGCCTTGCCTACACCGCGCTCGGCGACGTGATCAACGTCGCAAGCCGCATCGAGGGCGCCAACAAGCACCTGGGCACGCGCACGCTGGTGTCGGAAGCCACCCGTGCGGGCCTCGGCGACCGGTTGCCTACGCGCCGGATCGAGGGCCAGGTCGAGTTGCGCGGGAGGCAGATGCCGATGGTGCTGTACGAGTTGCTAGAGGTCGAGCAGCAGCCGGGCTGAGCGGGCCCGCGAGCAGCAGGGCAGGAACCGGTCGTTTGCCGCCTGTTCGGCGGGCGTGAGATAGAGGTCGCGGTGCTCGATCTCGCCGGCCAGCACCCGCGTGAGGCAGGTGCCGCACACGCCCTGGGCGCAGGACAGCGGGATCTCGATGCCCTCGGCCGCGAGCGCGTCGGCCACGCTGAGCGTGGCGGGCACGCGGATCACCCGGCCGCTGCTGCGCAGCGCGACTTCGAAGCTGCCTGCGTCGTCGCCGACCGAGGCGGCGCCCGCAAAGTACTCGAAGTGCACCTGCGCGTCCGGCCATTGGAGCGCGCGCGCGGTGGCGCGCACCGCGTCGAGGAAGCCCTGCGGCCCGCAGACGTAGAGATGCCTGCCGGGTCCCGGATGCGCGAGGGTGGCCGCGAGGTCGAGGCGCTGTTCGGGCGGTCCGTCGTCGTGGTGGAAGAACACCTTGCCTGCGAAGGCGCTGTCTTCCAGCCGCCGCCGGTAGGCCGTGCGCGCGGCCGTCCGGTTGCAGCAGTGCAGCGCGAAATCCGCATCCAGCGCGGCCAGCCGCTGCGCCATCGACAGCAGCGGCGTCACGCCGATGCCGCCGGCGAGCAGCAGGCTGTGGGTGGCGTCCTCGGCGAGCGGGAAATGGTTGCGCGGCGTGCCGATCTGCAACAGCGCGCCCTCGTTTACCGCGTCGTGGAGCGCGCGCGAACCGCCGCGCGAAGCCGCATCGCGCAGCACGCCGATCTCGTAGTGCGCGTCCTGCGCGGGCAGGTTGCACAGCGAGTATTGCCGCACCAGGCCGCCGGGCAGCGCCACGTCGATGTGCGCGCCCGGCGCGAAGGCCGGCAGCGGCCGGCCGTCGGCAGCGACCAGCCGGAAGCCGGCCACGCCTTCGGCTTCCACCGTCTTTTGCGCCACCCGCATCGGGATCGTGGGGTTCACTGGTGCACGAGGAAGTTGCCGGCCTCGAACTGCACCGGGGGTGCTGCGGGATCGAAGCTCACGCCGGCCGGGTCGCCGCCCTCGCGCAGCGCGTCGAGCTGGCGCAGCAGCAGCCGGCGCAGCATGACGATGCCGCGGTCCGAGGAAGCCAGGTGTTCCTCGGAATGCGCCGTGATCGCGCCCTGGCTCACCTGCGCCTCGTAGTCGCCCGGAAAAGCGCGGTGCTCGGCTTCGGTCAGTTCCTCCCACAGCTTGCCGTTCAGGCGCGAGCGCACACGGGCGAGGTCACCGGGGGTCTTCACCCGACCCACGGTGTAGATCCGGAAGCTGTGGTCGTCGATCGGCAGCACCCAGCCGATGGACTCGACGCGCCCGAATTCCGCCACGCGCGGATTCGGCACCACCCGCAGCGTGGGCAGTACCGGGCCGGCCACGCGGCGGAAGACGCTGCCGTCCTCGAGCCGGCGGACCGAGGTGATCAGCACGCCGGTCTCGGTGCTCTCGAATTGCACTTCGGGCATCTGGCCCATCAACGCCACGAACTGCGTGCCGCTGAAGCTGCCGTGCAGCACCGGCACATGGAACGGATCGGCCACGTTCTCGTAGTGCTGCAGCCAGTTGCACGGAATGATCTGCGGCCCGCCGCCACCGATGCTGTTGCCGTCGGCCTCCAGCGTCTCGCCCTCGCCGAGGGTTTCGAGGCAGTCGTACCGCGGCAGCACGGGCTTCTTCTCGGACGGGCCGAGATAGGCCCAGACCAGGCCGTATTGCTCCTGCACCGGGTACCAGGGCTGGCGCACGCGCCCGCGGCTGCGTGCGCCGCCCTCGGGCTCGCAGGGCTGGTCGACGCAATGGCCCTCGACGTCGAACATCCAGCCGTGGTAGCAGCAGCGGATGCCTTCCTCCTCGACGCGCCCGTAGTAGAGGGAGGCACCGCGGTGCGCACAGCGCCAGTGCACCAGGCCCGGGCGTCCCTTCCTGTCGCGAAAGAGGATCAGGTCTTCACCGAGCACGCGCACCTTGCGCGGCGTGTCGCTCGCGTCCGCGGCCAGGCCGACGGGGTGCCAGTAGCGGCGCAGCAGCTCGCCCATGGGCGTGCCGGCGCCGACCTCGGTGAGCTCCGGCTTGTGGTGCGGTGGCTTCCGGCCGTAGGCGGTGCCGGTGTCGAACGAGATCGGCTGCCAGCCGGGGTCGGAGGTGGCGGCGGGGAGGGTGGGCGAAGCGGAAGGCGAGGTGGCAGAAGAGGTGGCGGAAGAGGTGGCGGAAGAGGGCATGGAATTTCTCATTCGGGCGTGACGCCTGCGGCCTTGATGAGGGCCGCGACGCGGGGGAAATCGGCTTTGTAGCTGGCGCGGAACTCGGCCGGCGTGCTGCCCAGCGGCTCGAAGCCGAAGCCGGCCAGGCGCTCCTGCACGTCGGGCATCTTCGTGATCTCGCGCAGCGCGGCCGACCACTCGTCGAGCACGGGCTGCGGCGTCTTCGCGGGCGCATACGCGCCGATCCAGCTGTCGAGGTCGAAGCCCTGGAAGCCCTGCTCGGTGAAGGTGGGCACGTCGGGCATCGAGCGCACGCGCTGGCGGCCGGTGATGCCGAGCACCTTGATGCGGCCGGCCTGCGCAAGGCCGCGCGCGGTCGACGGATTGGCAAAGGCCACGCCGAGCGACTCGCCGAACATGTCGTTGTGCGCCGCGGCCTCGGCCTTGTAGGGCACATGAACGAGCTCGATGCCGGCCTGGCGCGCCAGCAGTTCGCCGAACAGGTGCGCGTTCGAGCCGTTGCCCCAGGTGCCGTAGCTCAGGCCCGGATGGGCCTTGGCGTAGGCCACGAACTCGCGCACGTTAGAGAACGGCGCGGCGGCACGCGCGATCAGCATCGGCCCGCCCGTGGCGATCTGCGAGAGCGGCTCGAAGTCCTTCACCGGGTCGTAGGGAAGGCGCGGCTGCAGCACCACGTTGTTGATGTGCGTGAGCGGCAGCGTGAGAAGCACCGTGTAGCCGTCGGGCGCGGCCTTGGCCACGGCATCCGCCGCGATGGTGCCGCTCGCGCCCGGCCGGGCCTCGACGATCACCGGCTGGTTCCAGCGCGCCTTGAGCTTCTCGGCATAGATGCGCGCGATGGTGTCGATCGGCCCGCCCGCCGTGCCGAAGGGAACGATGCGCACGACACGCGCGGGAAACTGCGCGGGCTGCTGCTGCGCGAAGGCGGGGCCGGCGGCCAGTGCCGCGAAGCCCGCGCCAAGAATGCCGAGCGCGCGGCGCCGCGTGGCGTGCCGCGCACGCGGCGAGGGTCTGAACCGATTCATCGCAGGTCTCCAGTCATGATGTACTTGTGCGCTCGACGATACGGACAGCCCGCCCCACGGGCAATTCGAAGCTTTGGATATGAGATATGGCCCAACGTGATATCCGCAGCCTCGACGTCGGCATGCTGCGGACCTTCGATGCGCTGATGCGCGAGCGCAGCGTGTCGCGCGCGGCGACCCGCCTGTTCTTGAGCCAGCCCGCGGTGAGCGCATCGCTCAACCGGCTGCGCGACACCTTCGGCGATCCGCTGTTCACGCGCACCGCGCACGGCGTGGCGCCCACCGCACGCGCACAGGCGCTGGCCGGGCAGGTCGAGCGCGTGCTGGCCGATCTCTCGGCGATGCTCGAGCCCGGCGAGGGCTTCGATCCCGCGGCGTCGCAGCGCATCTTCCGCATCTCGGGCGGCGACTACGCGAGCCACCTGCTGCTGCCGCGGCTCGCAAACGAGCTCGTGGCATGCGGCTCGCGCGTGCGCATCTACTGGGAAACCAGCTCTTTCCTTACCCTGACCGAACGGCTGCGCAAGGGCGACTTCGACATCGCGGTGCTGCCGCGCCTGGCACCGCCGAGCGATTGCGAGTCGGCACTGCTGTACGAAGACCGCTACGTGGTGGCGGTGCGACGCGGGCACCCGGCCATGGCGCAAGAGGCTACGCTCGATGCCTTCTGCGCCTGGCCGCACGTGTTCCTGGGCTACGGGAGTTCGGCGCTCGACGACCTCATCGACCAGGTGCTGGCGCGGCTCGGACGCACGCGCACCATGAGCGTGGCGATGACCAGCTTCGGCCAGATCGTCGACCTGCTCGCCCAGACCGACCACGTGGCGGTGATGCCGCTGCGCGTGGCCGACCGCTTTCGCCACCTGCTCGCGGTGCATCCGCTGCCCTTCGAACTGCAGGGCTACCGTTCGGTGGTGTGCTGGAACCGGCGCTCCAATTCCGATGCCGGCGTGCTGTGGCTCAAGGACGCGCTGCTGCGCATCGGGCGCGCCGCACCGGCCGAACCCGCCTCGCTCCAAGGTGAAGCCACATGACACACGACATCGACCAGGCCCTCGCCGACGCGCACCGCCGCTTCGCCGAGGCCAACCCCGCAAGCCGGGCCCAGTTCGACGCACAGGTGCGCTACCTGCCCGGCGCCAACACCCGCTCGGTGCTGTTCTACGCGCCGTTCCCGCTCACCATCGCGAAAGGCGAGGGCGCGACGCTGTGGGACGCCGACGGCCACCGCTATGCCGACTTCATCGCCGAGTACACGGCCGGCGTCTACGGCCACTCGGCGCCCGAGATCCGCGACGCGGTGATCGAGGCCATGCGCAGCGGCATCAACCTCACGGGCCACAACCTGCTCGAAGGGCGCCTCGCGCAGCTGATCTGCGAGCGCTTTCCGCAGATCGAACAGCTGCGCTTCACCAACTCGGGCACCGAGGCGAACCTGATGGCGCTCACGGCCGCGCTGCATTTCACGGGACGGCGCAAGATCGTGGTGTTCTCGGGCGGCTACCACGGCGGCGTGCTGGGCTTCGGCGACAAGCCCTTGCCCACCACCGTGCCCTTCGACTTTCTCGTGCTGCCCTACAACGACACCGCGCTCGCCCAGGCGCAGATCGCGCGGCATGCGTCCGAGATTGCCGCGGTCCTGGTCGAGCCCATGCAGGGCGCGGCCGGCTGCATCCCGGGGCAGCCCGACTTTCTGCACGCCCTGCGCACGGCGGCGAGCGAAGCGGGTGCGCTGCTGGTCTTCGACGAGGTCATGACTTCGCGGCTCGGGCCGCAGGGCCTCGCCGCGCAACTGGGCATCCGTGCCGACCTCACGACGCTCGGCAAGTACATCGGCGGCGGCATGTCCTTCGGGGCCTTCGGCGGTCGCGCCGACGTGATGGCGCAATTCGACCCGCGCAGCGGCGCGCTCGCGCATTCGGGCACCTTCAACAACAACGTCATGACGATGGCCGCCGGCCATGCGGGGCTCACGAAGCTCTTCACGCCCGAAGCGGCCACTGCGCTGAGCGCGCGCGGCGAGGCGATGCGCGCGCGCCTCGATGCGCTCTGCGCGGAGGCGGGCGTGGCGATGCAGTTCACGGGCATCGGCTCGCTGATGAATGCGCATTTCGTGCGCGGCGAGGTGCGGCGCGTGACCGATCTCGCGGGCGTCGACGCCCGGCTTCGCCAGCTGCTGTTCTTCCACCTGCTCGAAGAGGGCATCTACACCTCGCCGCGGGGTTTCGTCGTGCTGTCGCTGCCGCTCGCCGATGCGGACATCGATCGCTACGCCGCCGCCATCGGCCGCTTCATCGCGCGGTACCGCGCGCTGCTGCTGCTGCCCGCGGGGCGCTGAGCGGTTGCTGCCTCAGTGTCCGGCGACGCCGAGCAGTTCGTGCAGGCGGGTGCTGGTGGTCGTGTACTGCAGCGGAATCGCCTTGCCCGGGAACACGATCGCCGCGGCGGCCCAGGCGGCCAGCGTGGCTTCGTGGAAGCCGCAGACGATCAGCTTCTTCTTGCCCGGGTAGGTGTTGATGTCGCCCACCGCGAACACGCCGTGCTCGCGGGTCTGGTACTTCTCGGTGTCGACCGGCACCTGCTTGCGTTCGAGCTCGAAACCCCAGTCGGCGATCGGCCCGAGCCGCGGCGAAATCCCCAGAAAGGCGACCAGCGCGTCGAGCGGCAGGTCGACCGCGGCGCCGTCGGGCGTGGTGATCTGGAGCGTGCGCCCGTCGAACGCACTCGGCTGGCCCACCGCGAAGGCCAGCCGGCCTTCGGCCACCTGCGCGCGCAGTGCGGCGACCGTGGCCTCGTCGGCCTGGAAGCCGTCCCGCCGGTGCACCAGCGTGACCTGGCGCGCAATGCCCGCGAGCGCCATGGCCGCTTCGAGTGCGGTGTCGTCGCCGCCATTGACCACCACGGCCTGGCCCGCGAAGCGCTCCAGCGAATCGGGGTGATAGAAGAGGGCGGTGCCCTCGAACCTGGCAATGTTATCGAGCGCGATGCGCTTGGGCACGAAGGCGCCCACGCCGGCCGCGATGAACACCGTTTTTGCAAGAAAGGCCGTGCCGGCCGTGGTGGCCAGCAGCAGCCGGCCGTCGGCCTGGCGTTCGAGCGTGGCAACCTGCTCGCCGAAGTGGAACTGCGGCTTGAAGGGCGCCACCTGCGCGAGCAGCGCGTCCGCGAGGCCGCGCCCGGTGGTCACGGGCGTGCCGGGGATGTCGTAGATCGGCTTGCCGCCGTACAGCGCCACGCACTGGCCGCCCGCGGCGGGCTGCGCATCGACGATGTGGCAGGGGATCTCGAGCAGGCCGAGCTGGAAGGCCTGGAACAGCCCGACCGGGCCGGCGCCGATGATCAGCGCGTCGGTCTCTGTCGGGTTCGGCATGCGGCGCAGGTCCCTGGTCTCAGTGGGGTCTCAGCGGACCAGTTCTCCGACCTTGTCGGTCTTGTCTTTCCACTCTTCGGCGTCCGGCAGCGCGGGCTTGCGCTTGGTGATGCTCTTCCAGCCGTCGGCCAGGGCGAGTTCGGCATTGAGCTTGATGAACGCGATCTGGTTGGCCGGAAGGTCTTCCTCGGCATAGATCGCATTGACCGGGCATTCGGGAATGCACACGGCGCAATCGATGCACTCGTCCGGATCGATCACCAGCATGTTGGGGCCTTCGCGGAAGCAATCCACGGGGCAAACGTCCACGCAGTCGGTGTATTTGCAGCGGATGCAGGCTTCGGAGACGACGTGGGTCATGGGCTTTTTCTAACGGCAGTGGTCGGGGAAAACCCGTGATTTTAGGCGTTTACCGCTGCCGGCTGCACGAGCACGGCCGCGGCGGTCTTGTGGGTGGCGGTATCGACCAGCACCAGCGAGCCCAGCGCACGCGATTGCGTGAACGGCAGCACCGCCAGCGGCTGCTGCAGCGCCAGCACCACGTCGCCGATGGAATTGGCTTCGAGCTGCGCTGTAGGTTCGGATTCGAGCGTGGTGATGTTGACGCGATCGACGATGCGCGCCACCTTGGCCTTGACCCAGCGGTGGCCCTGCAGCGCCCAGTAGATCCGGCCCGCCACCAGGGGCTCGTCGTCGAGCCAGGCCACGGTCGCGGTGATCTCGCGCACCGGCTCGAAGGCGCCGGGCGCCAGCAGCCAGTCGCCGCGCGACACGTCGACCTCGCGGTCGAGCACGATGCCCGCGCTGTGGCCCGCGTGCACCGCCTTCGGCGCGCGCGTGTGGCTCAGTACCTGGGCGACCGTTGCGGTCTGGCCGCTCGGCAGCACGGTCACACGCTGGCCGGGCTCGACATGGCCCGAGGCCACGCGGCCCCAGAACACGCGGCGGCCTTGGGAGGTGTCGGACGAGGAAGAGAACTTTTCCACCCATTGCACCGGAAAGGCGAACGGCACGGCCTCGTCCTGTACGGTGACCGGCAGCGCCTCGAGCAGCTCGAGCAGACTCGGGCCCTCGTAGCCGACCCAGTCGGCATGCCGCGTGGCCACGTTCCAGCCCTTGAGCGCCGAGATCGGCACGATCCCCGCGACCTTCACGCCCGCGGCTTCCGCAAACGCGTTCAGCGCCGTCGAGATGCGTTCGAAGGCCAGCGCGGCGTCGCCGATGGCGTCGAGCTTGTTCACCGCGAACACGATCGACTGCACGCGCAGCAGGTGCGTGAGCAGCGTGTGGCGGCGCGTCTGCGGCAGCAGCTCGCGCTTGACCACGGTGCCGTCCTCGACTTCGGCGGCCCAGGCCAGCTTGGTGGCATCGACCAGCACCACCGCGGCGTCAGCGGCCGAGGCGGCCGTGACCATGTTGCGGGTGTACTGCTCGTGGCCCGGCGCATCGCCGATGATGAACTTGCGCTTGGCGGTCGAGAAGTAGCGGTAGGCCACGTCGATCGTGATGCCCTGTTCGCGCTCGGCCGAGAGGCCGTCGGTCAGCAGCGCCAGGTCGGTCTCGCCGCCGCGCTGCACGCCGGCCAGCTGGTCTTGCAGCACCGTCTTGCTGTCGACCAGCAGGCGGCCGATCAGCGTGCTCTTGCCGTCGTCGACCGAGCCGCAGGTGATGAAGCGCAGGGCGGTGCCGGTGTCGGCGGCGATGGCAGGGGATGCAGTCGTCGTGGTCATCAGAAATATCCGTCCTTCTTGCGCTTTTCCATCGAAGCTTCGGACGTCATGTCGTCCATGCGGGTCGCGCCGCGCTCGCTGACGTCGACCGACAGCGTCTCCAGCACCACATCGCCGGCGTCGGCGGCCAGGCTTTCGACCGGGCAGGTGGTCGTGATGTCGCCCACGGTGCGAAAGCGCACGTCGCGCGTCTGCACCGTCTCGCCGTCGCGCGGCGGGGTCAGCGGCGTCACCGGCACCAGCAGGCCGCGGCGTTCGACCACTTCGCGCTTGTGCGTGTAGTAGATCGACGGCAGGCCGACCTGCTCGCGCTCGATGTACTGCCACACGTCGAGTTCGGTCCAGTTCGAGATCGGGAACACGCGGAAATGCTCGCCCGGGGCGAGGCGCGTGTTGAACAGCGTCCAGAGCTCAGGCCGCTGGTCCTTGGGCTGCCATTGGCCGAAGGCGTCGCGGTGCGAGAAGATGCGCTCCTTGGCGCGCGCCTTTTCCTCGTCGCGGCGGGCGCCGCCGATCAGCGCGTCGAAGCGGAATTCTTCAATGGCTTCGAGCAGCGTCACCGACTGGTGCGCATTGCGCGATTCGCCGGGGTGCGCCAGGCGCACCGTGCCACGCGCCATCGAATCTTCCACGCTGCGCACGATCAGCTCGGCGCCCAGCTCCTTCGCGCGCAGGTCGCGGTAATCCGTCACCTCGGGAAAGTTGTGGCCCGTGTCGATCATCAGCAGCGGATACGGAATGCGCCCGGCGCCGAAGGCCTTTTCGGCGCACTTCAGCAGCACCAGCGAGTCCTTGCCGCCCGAGAACAGCAGGGCGGGGCGCTCGAAGGCGGCCGCCACTTCGCGCAGGATGAAGATGGTCTCTTCCTCGAGCGCATCGAGGTGCGTGTTCGACAGGTGCGTCGGTGGCAGCAGCAGTTCGGATTCGGTGCGGGCGTTCATCAAATGGGTGCTCGGTCAGTGTGCGAGATGCAGTCCGCACTCGCGGTTGTCTTCGCCCTTGGTGGGGTCCACGTAGTCGAAGTTGTTCGGCAGGCCGTGCGCTTCGCAGTAGGCGTAGAGCTCCTTCGACGACCAGTGCAGGAGCGGTGCGACCTTGATCAGCCCGTCGGGGTTGACGCTGACCGGGTCCATCTGCGCGCGCACGGCCGTGTCGGTGGCGCGCAGCGCGGTGAACCACACCTTCGGCGCCGTCTCGCGCAGCGCGCGCGCGAACGGCTCGAGCTTGACCTCCTCGGTGAACGCGGCATGGCGCGGATCGTCGAGCGCGGGCGTCGGGCCATCGACCGCCTCGCGGTGCGCGCGCGAGCGGCGCGGCAGATAGATGTGCAGGTCGAGGCCCAATTGCTTCGTTACTTCGTCGGCAAAGCGGTAGGTGGCTTCGGTGTTGTAGCCGTTGTCCATCCAGACCACGGGCACGTCGCGCCTGGCGCGCGTGACCATGTGCAGGATCACCGCCTCGAAGGGCCGGAAATTGGTCGTGACGATCGCGCTCTGGCCGAGGCTGATCGCCCAGTCCACCAGGCCCTCGGCGTTGCGCCCGAGCTCGGTGTTGATGCGTGCCAGTTCGAGCTCGAGGTTGCTCATGCGCTTGCGCCTTCGCGCTTGAAGAGGGGCGCGGGGGTAACCGCGTCGCCCTGGTAGAAATTGGCGAAGCGGTCGAACTGGCGCTGCGCGTCGGTGGCGTCCACGCCTTCCTTGAGCACCGCGCTCGAGAAGCCCATGCGCTCCATCTGCACCAGCTGGTCGATCAGCACGTCGCCGGTCGCGCGGATGTCGCCCTTGAAGCCGAGGCGACGGCGCAGCAGGAAGGCCTGGCTGTAGGCGCGGCCGTCGGTGAACTTGGGAAAGTGCAGGTCGATGCGCTCGATGTCTTCGAGGCACACCTCGATGGCGAGCGGGTCGGCGTCGTTCGCGAGCTGCAGCACCTTCGGGTCGCCGTCGTCCACGTGTTCCTCGGCCGCAAGGATGTTGAGTCGACGGTTCATGCCGCTTCCTCCACCTTGAAGCGCGCACCGTTGGCCGCGGCCTTGAACGGGTCGTGGCCCACGCGGCGCAGCGTGTCGATGAAGTTCTCGCCGCCCTCGCGGCTGTCGCGGTAGGCCGTGAGCACGGCTTCGATGACCGCCGGCACCTCGGCCGCCGAGAACGAGGGGCCGACCACCTTGCCGGCCTGCGCAGGCCCGCCGAGCTCGGAGCCGTCGCCGCCGCCGAGCGTCACCTGGTACCACTCCTTGCCGTCCTTGTCGACGCCGAGGATGCCGATGTGGCCGCTGTGGTGGTGGCCGCACGAGTTGATGCAGCCGCTGATGTGCAGGTCGATCTCGCCGATGTCGTCGAGTTCGTCGAGATCCTGGTAGCGCTCGGTGATCGCTTCGGCGATCGGGATCGAGCGCGCGTTGGCCAGCGAGCAGAAGTCGCCGCCCGGGCAGGCGATCATGTCGGTCAGCAGGTGCACGTTGGCGCTGGCGAAACCGGCCGCGCGCGCGGCGAGCCACAGCGCATGCAGGTCTTCGGCATGCACCCACGGCAGCACGATGTTCTGGTCGTGCGTCACGCGGGCTTCGCCGGCCGAGAAGCGATCGGCCAGCACCGCCAGCGTGTCGAGCTGGTCGGCAGAGGCATCGCCGGGGGCCTGCTTCAGGCGCTTGAACGACAGCGTCACGGCGCGCAGCGCGGGGTTCTTGTGCGGCGCCACGTTGCGCGCGAGCCAGCGCGCGAACTGCACGTCGTCGGCGGCATGGGCGCGCAGCTCGGCGTCGGTCTTCTCGGCGCTCTGCAGCACGCGCGTGGCGAGCGTCGGCGGCACGAAGGAAGCGGCCACGCGGTCGAACTCGGCCTGCGTGATCGTGTGCGGCGCGCCGTCGTGTTCGATGATCTGCTTGTACTCGGCCTCGACGTCGTCGATGTAGCGCTGGCCTTCGGCCTTCACGAGGATCTTGATGCGCGCCTTGTAGATGTTGTCGCGTCGGCCGTAGCGGTTGTAGACCCGGATCACCGCCTCGAGGTAGTTCATGATCTGCTGCCACGGCAGGAACTCGCGCAGCACGGTGCCGACGATCGGGGTGCGGCCCATGCCGCCGCCCACCTGCACGCGAAAGCCGATCTCCCCGGCCGCGTTCTTCACGAGCTTCAGCCCCACGTCGTGCCAGCCGGTGGCGGCGCGGTCTTCAGTGGCGCCGGTGATCGCAATCTTGAACTTGCGCGGCAGGAACGCGAACTCGGGATGCAGCGTGCTCCACTGGCGCATGATTTCGGCGTACGGCCGCGGGTCGGCCACTTCGTCGATTGCGACGCCCGCGCGCTCGTCGCTCGTGATGTTGCGGATGCAGTTGCCGCTGGTCTGGATGCCGTGCATGTCCACCGAGGCCAGCAGGTCCATCACGTCGGCCGACTTGGCGAGCGGGATCCAGTTGTACTGCACGTTCTGGCGCGTCGAGAAGTGGGCGTAGTGGGTCGGCAGCTTGTGGCTGCCGAGCTTGCCCTGGATCTCGAGCGCCTGGCGGTAGACCTCGGCTTCGGGCTCGTCGTATTCGCGAGCGATCTTCGCGAGCACGCGCAACTGGCGGCTCGAGAGTTCGCCGTAGGGCACGGCCACGCGCAGCATCGGCGCGTAGCGCTGGACGTACCAGCCGTTCTGCAGGCGCAGCGGCTTGAACTCGTCTTCGCTGAGCTTGCCTTTTTGCCAGCGTTCGAGCTGGTCACGGAATTGGGCAGCCCGTTGGCGGACGAACTGGCGGTCGAAGTCTGTGTATTGGTACATCGTGTGGTTCTTGAAGAAGCGCGGCGCCTGGCAGCAAGAAAGGCAGGATTCTGAAAGCAGGGCTTATGGATCCAAACTACTTTTTGGTTCGACTCTTATGCAGATAAGCTTATTCGCCAGTGTTCATGCGGGTTTGCGGGGGATTTTTGGGTTGTTCTGGATAAGGGCGGAGGCCGGGTCTCGCCCCGGCGGGCAGCCAAAGACAAGGCGACCCGGTTGTCTTGCTCCCTCTCCCTCCGGGAGAGGGCGGGGGTGAGGGCAACGGCGGTGGATATGGCGCGCTTCTGCCAAGGCCGCCGGCCCTCACCCTGACCCTCTCCCGGAGGGAGAGGGAAAAGGAAGGCCCAGCAGCGAAGGGGTCGCAGACAGCTCGCCCGCCGGGGCGAGACCCGGCCCCGGACAACAAATCAGGACGAAGCCGGCCGATCCACCAGATCCTCATCGCCATGCGGATCCGCCGGCAGGCCACGCAGCTTGCGCACCGTCCGCCGAATCCACTGCTCGATGTCGTCCACATAAGTGAACACAGCCGGCACCACCAGCAGGCTCAGCACCGTCGACGTGATCAACCCGCCGATCACCGCCATCGCCATCGGCGAGCGGAAGCTCGAATCGGCCGCGCTCAGCCCCAGCGCGATCGGCAGCATCCCCGCGCCCATCGCGAGCGTGGTCATGATGATCGGCCGCGCGCGCTTGTGGCAGGCATCGCGCAGCGCGTCCCAGCGGCTCATGCCATGGTCGCGGCGCGCCACGATGGCGTATTCCACCAGCAGGATCGAGTTCTTCGTCGCAATGCCCATGAGCATGATCAGGCCGATCAGCGACGGCATCGACAGCGCCTTCTGCCCGATCAGCAGGCCGACGAAGGCGCCGCCCAGCGCGAGCGGCAGCGCGCACAGGATGGTCACCGGGTGCAGGAAGTCCTTGAACAGCAGCACCAGCACGATGTAGATGCACAGCACGCCGGTGAGCATCGCGAGGCCGAAGCTCGCGAACAGTTCGGTCATCACCTCGGCGTCGCCGATCTCGGTCACGCGCACGCCGGGGGGCAGCTTCTGGATCGAGGGCAGGGAGGTGACGGCGGTCTTCGCATCGCCGAGGCCGACGCCCGAGAGCTCGATCTCGAAGTTGACGTTGCGCGAGCGGTCGTAGCGGTCGATGACCGCCGGGCCGCCCTCCATCGTGAGCGAAGCCACCTGGCTCAGCATGACGGGGCCGTGCGTGCCGGGCACCGTGAGGCGGCCGATCAGGTCCAGGTCCTGGCGCGCCGAGTCCTCGAGCTTGACGACGATCGGCACCTGCCGCTGCGCGAGGTTGAGCTTGGCGAGCGCCTGGTCGTAATCGCCGAGCGTGGCCACGCGCAGGGTCTCGGCGATGGCCGAGCTCGTGACGCCGAGGTCGGCGGCGCGCGCGAAATCGGGGCGCACGGCGATCTCGGGCCGGATCAGGCTCGCGGTCGAGGTGATGTTGCCGAGGCCCGGCACGGTGCGCAGTTCCTTCTCGACCGCACTGGCGGCGGTGGCCAGCGCGGCGGGGTCTTCGCCGGTGAGCGCAAGGATGTACTTCTCGCCCGAGCCGCCGAGGCCCACGGTGCTGCGCACGCCCGGCAGGGTCTGCAGCGCTTCGCGGATCTGGTTTTCGATCACCTGCTTGCGCGGGCGCTCGCCGCGGTCGTCCAGCTTGATCGTGAGCGTGGCCTTGCGCGTCTCTGGCGTGCCGAAGCCTGCGAACGGGTCGCCGCCCGCACTGCCGCCCGCCACCGTGGTGTAGACGCTCTTCACGTGCGGGATCTGCATCACGCGACGGCGCGTTTCCTCGGCCGCGGCCGAGGTCTGCGCCAGCGTCGAGCCGGGTGCAAGCGACAGGTAGACCTGCGTCTGCGAGTTGTCGTCGGGCGGGATGAAGCCGGTCTTCAACAGCGGGATCATCGCGAGCGAGCCGAAGAAGAACAGCGTCGCGAAGACCATGGTCTTGAAGCGGTGGTGCGTGCTCCATTCCACCGCGCGCATGTAGGCCTTGAGCCAGCCCGGCTCCTTCTCCTCGCCGACGATCGGCTTGAGGATGTAGGCCGCCATCATCGGCGTGAGCACGCGCGCGACCACGAGCGACGCGAACACCGCGAGCGATGCGGTCCAGCCGAACTGCTTGAAGAACTTGCCCGCCACCCCGCTCATGAAGGCCGTGGGCAGGAACACCGCGATGAGCGTGAAGGTGGTGGCGATCACCGCGAGGCCGATCTCGTCGGCCGCCTCCATGGCCGCCTCGTAAGGCGACTTGCCCATGCGCAGGTGTCGCACGATGTTCTCCACCTCGACGATCGCATCGTCCACCAATATGCCCACCACCAGCGAGAGCGCGAGCAGCGAGATCACGTTGACCGAGAAGCCCAGCAGGTGCATGCCGATGAAGGCCGGGATCACCGACATCGGCAGTGCCACGGCAGACACGAAGGTGGCGCGCCAGTCGCGCAGGAACAGCCACACCACCACCACCGCGAGGATCGCGCCCTCGTACAGCAGGTGCAGCGAGCCGTCGTACTCTTCCTCGACCGGGTCGACGAAGTTGAAGGCTTCGGTCAGCTCGAGGTCGGGGCGCTGCGCGCGCATTTCGGCCAACGCCTGCTGGACCGCGCGGCCGACCTCGACCTCGCTCGCCCCGCGGCTGCGGGCCACTTCGAAGCCGACCACCGGCTTGCCGTTGAGCAACGCTGCCGCGCGCGGCTCGGCGATGGTGTCGCTGATGCGCGCCACCTGGTCGAGCCGGACGCGGCGGCCGTCCGACAGCGCGATCTGCATGTCGGCGAGCTGGTCGGCCGAGTCCACCGTGGCCAAGGTGCGCACCGGTTGCTCGCTTCCGCCCAGGTCGATGCGCCCGCCCGCGCTTTCGGTCTGCACCTGCCGCAGCTGGCGCGAGATGTCGGCCGCCGTCGCGCCGAGCGCCTGGAGCTTGGCGGGATCGAGGTCGACGTGCACCTGCCGCGTGACGCCGCCCACGCGGTTGACCGCGCCCACGCCGGGCTGCGCAAGCAGCTTCTTGGTGATGTCGTTGTCGACGAACCAGCTCAGTGCCTCGAGGTCCATGCGCGACGAGGCGATGGTGAAGGCCAGCACCGGCTGGGCCGCGAAGTCGAGCTTGGTGACGACCGGGTCGCGCACGTCGGCCGGCAGGTCGGAGCGCACCTTCTGCACCGCCGAGCGCACGTCGTCCACTGCTTCCTGCACCGGCTTCTCGAGGCGAAATTCGATGATCAGCGTGACGGCGCCGTCCTGCACCTTGGTGGTGATGTGCTTCAGGCCCTGGATGGTGGCGATGGAATTCTCGAGCTTGCGCGCGACGTCGTTCTCGAGCTGCGAAGGCGCCGCACCGGGCAGCGCCGCCGACACCGTGACGGTCGGCAGGTCGATGTCCGGAAAGTTCTGCACCTTCATCGCATTGAACGACAGCAGCCCACCGAAGGTGAGCAGCACGAACAGCATCACCGCCGGAATCGGGTTGCGGATGGACCATGCGGAAACGTTCATGGGCGTGCCTTGGTGGTGTTGGCCGGGGCAGAGGCCGCGGCCGAGGGCGGCGCCGCGGCGTCGACGACGCGCACGAGGTCGCCGTCGTTCAGGAAGCCGGCGCCCTGCACCACGACCTGGGCCCCTTCGGGCAGCGCGTTCGTGATCTCCACGCGCTCGCCGACGCGCCGGCCGGTCTGCACCTTGAGTTGCCTCACGCGGTTGTCGGGCTGAAGGACGAACAGGTTGTTGAAGCCGTCGCGCGGCACGATGGCGGACTGCGGCACGGTTGGTGCGGTGCTGCGCCCGAGCTCGAATTCGCCGCGGGCGAACATGCCGGCCTTGATGCCGGTGTTCTGCTGCACGTTCGGCAGATCGACGTAGACCAGCGCCGCGCGGGTCTGCGGATCGACCGTGGGCGCGATGCTGCGCACCTTGCCGCGCACCTGGGCGCCGCTCGCACCGACCACGAACACCGGCATGCCCACGGCGATGCGGCTCAGCTCGGCCGAGGTGACCTCGGCACGCCATTCGAGCCGGCCCTGGCGGATCAGCCGGAACAGTTCGGTGCCGGCGGCCACCACGCTGCCCACGGTGGCGGAGCGCGACGAGATCACGCCGTCGTCGGGCGCCAGCACCTGCGTATTGCGGCCACGCACCTGCTGCGCCTTGAGCACGGCCTCGGCGGCCTCGACGCGCGCACTGGCGGTCTGGGCGCTGGTCTGGTATTGGTTGATCTGCTGTTGGCTCAGCGCGCCGGTGGCCTGCAGCGTGCGGGCGCGGGCGGCATTGCCGGCGGCATCGGCGGCCGTGGCCTTCGCCTCGGCCAGCGAGGCACGCGCCTGCGCGATGTCGGCCTGCACCGTCTCGGGCGAGAAGACCGCAAGCACCTGGCCCTTCTTGACCAGGTCACCCACGTTCACGCGCACCTCGGCCAGCCGCAGGCCGTTCGATTCGGAGCCGACCAGCGCCTCCTGCCAGGCGGCCACGTTGCCGTTGGCCGAGAGCGTGAGCGCGAGTTCGGTGGGCTCGGGCTTGGTGACGGTGACCGTCAGCGTCGGCCGGGCCGCCGGCGCCACGGCGCCATCCTCGGCCTTGCCGGCTTCGTCGGCCGGTTTGCGCGTGAGCCACACGGCCGCGGCAACGAGGATCAGGAGCGCCAGCAGTGCGATGGCGAGGGTGGAACGCTTGATTCTTTTCATGGCGACGTCGCGACCTTGCCGGCCGGGTTGGAAGTCAGTGATGAAGGTGCCTCGGGGCGGCGCCAGCCGCCGCCCATCGAGCGGTAGAGCGACACCCAGGCTTCGGTGCGCTCGCGTTGCAGCGACACGCGCGCCGTCTGGGCGGCAAACAGCGTGCGGCGCGAATCCTCGAGTTCGAACAGGCTCGCCAGGCCGCTCTGGTAGCGCGCCTGCGTGGCATTGAACGAGGCCTGGTAGTTCTGTACCGCGGCATCGGCATCGGTCGCGCGGGCGTCGGTGCTGTCGAGGTTGACGAGCGCCTCCTCGACCTCGCGCACGGCCTGCCGCACATTGGCGCGGTAGAGCGCCACGGCTTCGGTGTAGCGCGCCTTCGCGGCATCGGCGTTGGCCCGGCGCGTGCCGCCGTCGAACAGCGGCACGGTAAGCGCCACCGGCCCGATGGTCCAGGTGTCGAGCGATTCGCGGAATCCGCTGGTGCGGATCTGCAGGCGCCCGATCGACCCCGTGAGCGACAGCCGCGGATAGCGCGCGGCCTCGGCCGAGCCCACGTCGGCGCTCGCGGCGGCCACGCCGAGTTCGGCGGCATAGACGTCGGGGCGCTGCGACAGCGCCTCGGCCGGCACGCTCGCGACGCTGCCCACGGCCGGCAGCGGACGCTGCGACGGTGCGGCGACGAGCTTCTGCGCTAGCGTGGGCTCGTCGATCCCGCTGAGCGCAACCAGCGCCTTGCGCTGCACTGCGCACAGTGCACGCTGCTGCGTGAGCCGGCCCGATGCGTCGGAGGCGCTGGCACGCGCCAGCGCGGCATCGGCCGGTGCGGTGAAGCCCGCGCGCGCCGACAGGTCGGTGAGCCGTGCCGTCTCGCCGCGCGATTGGGCGTCGGATTCGGCCACGCGCAGCTGCTGCTGGCACGCACGCTCGGCGAAATAGGCGTTGGCGGTTTCGGCGGCCACGGCCACGCGCGCTTCGTGCCATTTGGCATCGGCGCTTTCCTGGCGCCGCTGGGCGGCGTCGCGGTCGGCGCGCAGCCGGCCGAACAGGTCGATCTCCCATTGCGACTGGAGGCCCGCCTGCAGCGTGGTGAGCGGTGCCATGGCCGCGGCACCGGCCCCGGAAGCGCCCGCCGCGCTGCCCGATGCGGCGCCCGCGCCGCCGGAGCCGAGCGACGAGCCCGAGACGCCGCGGCTCGCCGACAGCGAACCATCGAGGTTGGGAAGTAGCGCCGCGCCGGCCGCCACGCGCGTCGAGCGCGCCTCGGCCACGCGCGCCGCCGCGCTCGCCACGTTCGGGCTCGCGGCCTCGGCCGCTGCGATGAGTTCGTCGAGCAGCGGGTCGTCGAGCTGGCGCCACCACTCGGCCAGCGATGCGAGCGAGCCGCCGTGCGGCAGCGGCGCATGCCATTGCGCCGGCAGCGGCGCCTCGACCGCGGCGGGCGGGCGCGCGAAGCCGCATCCCGCCAGCAACAGCGGCAGGCTGAGGGCTGCGGCAATCAATCGAAATCGTCTCATGTCTTCTTTCTCCCGGATCGAACGGTGGTGGCGCGCTCGCGGCGTGCGGCTTCGGCATCGACGAGCGCGATCGCGTAGCCCGTGAGGCGCTCGGCCCACGTGTCGACGCTGCGCGGCGTGTTGAGCAGCGACGGGCGGATCGCGTCGACCAGGTCCTGGCTCACGAACAACTGCATCGCCAGGCCGGTGATCGCGAAGGTGAGGCGGTGCACGTCGTCGTCGGGCCGCGCAAGGCCGAGATGGCGGCACAGCACGCCCGCGATCGCCTGGTGCGGCGCCTTGATGTCGCGCTCCATTTCCTTGGCCCACTGGCTCGTGGGCTCGAGCATTTCGCGCAGGTGCAGCTGGATGCACTGGCGCACGATCTCGCCCTGCTTGAGCGGCTCGATCATGCGCGTGAAGAAAATGCGCAGTGCCTCGTCGATCGGCAGGCCGGGCTCCGCATACAGCGACACGAAGTCGCCGGCGTTGCCGCCCATCGGTTCGCCGAAGGTGGCGGCGTAGAGGCCGGCTTTGTCGCCGAAGTAGTAGCTGATGGCCGAGATGTTGACGCCCGCCGAGCGTGCGATCTCGCGCGTGGAGGTCTTGGCATAGCCCTTGGCCGCGAACAGCGCGAGGGCGGCGTAGAGCAGGCGTTGCCGTGCGTCGACGCCGTCGCTGCGCGGCGCGCGTGCGGAGGAAATGACCTGAAGGGCGGTGGCGCTCATACGCCGAATTAAACCACGAAGAAAATCAAACGTTTGATTTACTTAAGGAATGTAGAGCGCTTTGTCGCTACCATGCCGCCCATGTCCGCCGCTCCGCCCGTTGCCGCACCTCCCGCCTTGCCGCTCGATGCCGAGGGCATTCTCGCGCTGGCCGCGCGCTCGATGTTTCATCTGTTTTCGAGCATCAGCCAGGGCATGTTCCTGGTCGACCGGAGCGGGCGCATCGTCTGGGTCAATGAAGGCTATCGGCGCTTCCTGCCCGCGCTGGGCTTTTCGTCGATCGACCAGTTCCTTGGCCACATGGTCGAGGACGTGATTCCCAACACGCAGATGCGGCGCGTGCTCGAGACCGGCGAGCCGATCCTCGTGGACCTGCTCACCAACAAGGCGGGCACCTTCGTTGTGAGCCGCATCCCGCTGCGCGAAGAAAACGGGGGCGGCGCGGGTGAGGTCATCGGTGCCATCGGCATCGTGCTGTTCGACCAGCCCGAAACCACGCTGCAGCCGCTCATCAGCAAGTTCGCGTTGCTGCAGCGCGACCTCGACGACGCGCGGCGCGAGCTCGCGAGCCAACGCAACAACCCGCTCTACCAACACGCGGCCGACGGGCAGCGGCGCTCCAAGCACACCTTCGCCAGCTTCATCGGCAGCAGCCCGGCCGCGGTCGAGGTCAAGCGCCATGCGCGCCGCGCGGCGCAGTCGGCGAGCCCGGTGCTGCTGCTGGGCGAGACCGGCACCGGCAAGGAACTGCTCGCGCATGCGGTTCATGCGGCGTCGTCGCGCGCCAAGGGTCCCTTCGTCAGCCTCAACATCGCGGCCGTGCCCGACACGCTGCTCGAAGCCGAGTTCTTCGGCGTGGCGCCCGGCGCCTTCACCGGTGCGGACAAGCGCGGCCGGGAGGGCAAGTTCAAGCTCGCCGACGGCGGCAGCCTGTTCCTCGACGAGATCGGCGACATGCCGCTCGGCCTGCAGGCCAAGCTGCTGCGCGCGCTGCAGGAGGGCGAGATCGAGCCGCTGGGTTCGAACAAGCTCGTGCCCTTCGACGCGCGCGTGATCGCCGCCACCTCGCGCGACCTGCCTGAACTCGTGCGGCGCGGGCAGTTCCGCGAAGACTTGTACTACCGCCTCAACGTGCTGCCGCTGCGCGTGCCACCGCTGCGCGAGCGGCGCAGCGACATTCCCGCGCTGGTCGAGGCGCTTGGCGAAGACATGGCGCTGCGCAGCGGCGAGGCGCCGCCCGAGCTCACGCCCGAGGCGCTCGCGCTGCTCGCGGGCCAGCACTGGCGCGGCAACATCCGCGAGCTGCGCAACGTGCTCGAGCAGGTGACGATGCGCAGCGACTCGCAGCGCATCGATGCCGCGCAGCTCGAACGCATCCTGCGCGAGGCGGGGCTGGAGCAGATCGCATCGCCGGCCACGCTGCAGAGCGCGCACCACGTCGACGAACAGGCGGCGCTGCTGAGGCCGCTGGCGCAGCAGGTGGCCGAACTCGAACGCAAGGCGATCGCGGCCGCGTTGGCGTCGACCGGGGGCAACAAGCTCGCTACCTCGCGGCTGCTCGGCATTTCGCGCGCGACCTTGTACGAGCGCATGACGAACCCGCCCTGAAGCGGGCGCGATCCTCCGCAAAAACCCTGACTGGTGCGCAGACAACTGTCTGAATATCAGGCATGTCAAGTGTCTTGAAATCAGTCGAATCTGCCTCTTCGCGCTGGGGCGACATTGCAGATCAACGACTTAGCGGTTGGCACGAACTGTGCAATATTCAGTCACCTTTCAAGGAGACAAGAATGAACCGCCGCCACCACCTCATCGCCCTGGCCACCCTGGCCGCCTGCACCGCCGCCGCGCCCTCGTGGGCCCAGTCCAACGAGATCCGCATCGCCCACATCTACAGCAAGACCGGGCCGCTGGAGGCCTACGGCAAGCAGACCCAGACCGGTTTCATGATGGGCCTGGACTACGCCACCGGCGGCACCATGGCGGTCAACGGCAAGAAGCTCGTGGTGCTCGAGAAGGACGACCAGGGCAAGCCCGACCTCGGCAAGTCGCTGCTGGCGGCCGCCTATGCGGACGACAAGGCCGCGCTGGCCGTGGGGCCGACCGCCTCGGGCGTGGCGCTCGCGATGCTGCCCGTGGCCGAGGAATACAAGAAGATCCTGATCGTCGAGCCCGCGGTGGCCGATTCGATCACCGGCGACAAGTGGAACAAGTACATCTTCCGCACCGGCCGCAATTCGAGCCAGGACGCGATCTCCAACGCCGTGGCCGTGGACAAGGCCGGTGTCACCGTCGCCACGCTCGCGCAGGACAACGCCTTCGGCCGCGACGGCGTGAAGGCGTTCGGCGCCGCGCTCAAGAAGGCGAAGCTGGTGCACGAGGAGTACCTGCCGCCCGCGACCACCGACTTCACGGCCGGCGCGCAGCGCCTGATCGACAAGCTCAAGGACCAGCCGGGCCGCAAGATCATTTGGATCGTCTGGGCCGGTGCGGGCAACCCGTTCAAGATCGTCGACCTCGACCTGAAGCGCTACAACATCGAGATCGCCACCGGCGGCAACATCCTGCCGGCGATGGCGGCCTACAAGAACCTGCCGGGCATGGAAGGCGCGGCGTACTACTACTTCGGCATTCCGAAGAACCCGGTCAACGAGGCGCTGGTGTCGGCCCATTACAAGGAATTCAAGGCGCCGCCCGACTTCTTCACGGCCGGCGGCTTCTCGGCCGCGATGGCGGTGGTCACGGCGCTCAAGAAGACCGGCGGCGACACCGGCACCAACAAGCTCATCAACGCCATGGAAGGCATGAGCTTCGATACGCCCAAGGGCAAGATGACCTTCCGCAAGGAAGACCACCAGGCAATGCAGTCGATGTACCACTTCAAGATCAAGGCCGATCCGGCGTTCGCCTGGGGCGTGCCCGAGCTGGTGCGCGAGATCAAGCCTGAAGAGATGGAAATCCCGATCAAGAACAAGCGCTGAGCGATGCTCGAGACGCGCGACCTGACCATCCGCTTCGGCGGGCACGTGGCCGTGAACGGCGTGAGCTGCAGCTTTGCGCCCGGCACGCTGACGGCCATCGTCGGCCCGAACGGCGCGGGCAAGACCACGTACTTCAACCTGATCTCGGGCCAGCTCAAGGCGAGCGCGGGCACGGTGTCGCTCGACGGCCAGGCCCTCGCAGGCCTGTCGCCGTCGGCGCGCACGCGCGCCGGGCTGGGGCGCGCGTTCCAGCTCACCAACCTGTTTCCGAACCTCACGGTGCGCGAGAACGTGCGCCTCGCGGTGCAGGCCACGCGCGACGGCGCGCACCGGCGCGGCCTGAATCTCTGGAGCATCTGGAGCGACCACCGCGCGCTGACCGACCGCGCCGAGCAGATCCTGGCCGACGTGGCGCTGGCGCCGCGCGCGCAGGACACGGTGGCGAGCCTGCCCCACGGCGACCAGCGCAAGCTCGAGGTGGCGCTCCTGATCGCGCTCGAACCCAAGGTGTTCATGTTCGACGAGCCCACGGCCGGCATGAACGCCGCCGAGGCGCCGGTCATCCTCGACCTGATCCGCAAGCTCAAGCAGGATCGGACCAAGACCATTCTGCTGGTCGAGCACAAGATGGACGTGGTGCGCGAACTGGCCGACCGGATCATCGTGCTGCACAACGGCACGCTGGTGGCCGATGGCGAACCGGCCGAGGTGATCGCTTCGCCGATCGTGCAGGAGGCGTACCTCGGCGTCGCGAAGGCGGTTGCCGCATGAAGACTTCCATGTTTTTCTCCCTCCCCCTCTGGGGGAGGGCAGGGGTGGGGGCAGGCGGCCTTCACACCGCCGCGGCCTTTCAAGCGCCGCATGCCCCCATCCCAACCTTCCCTCGGAAGGGGAAGGCGCAAGACCGATGACCACCGAAAATCTTCTCAGCCTCGAAGGCGTGCACACGCACATCGGGGCGTACCACATCCTGCACGGCGTCGACCTTGCCGTGCCGCGCGGGCAGCTCACGATGCTGCTGGGCCGCAACGGCGCGGGCAAGACCACCACGCTGCGGACCATCATGGGCCTGTGGCAGGCGTCGGAGGGCAGGGTGCGCTTCGGTGAGCGCGACATCGGCGCGATGCGCACGCCGCAGATCGCCGAGCTCGGCATTGCCTACGTGCCCGAGACCATGGGCATCTTCTCCGACCTTACGGTGAAGGAGAACATGCTGCTCGCCGCACGCAGCGCGAAGAACGCGCAGCAGATGGACGACACGCGGCTGCAGTGGATCTTCAAGCTCTTTCCCGCGGTGGAAAAGTTCTGGAACCATCCGGCCGGCAAGCTCTCGGGCGGGCAGAAGCAGATGCTCGCGGTGGCACGCGCCATCGTCGAGCCGCGCGAGCTGCTGATCGTCGACGAACCGAGCAAGGGCCTGGCGCCGGCCATCATCAACAACATGATCGATGCCTTCGGCGAGCTCAAGCGAAGCGGCGTCACGATCCTGCTGGTGGAACAGAACATCCACTTTGCGCAGCGCCTGGGCGACACCGTCGCGGTGATGGACAACGGCCGCGTGGTGCACAGCGGCGCGATGGCCGACTTCTCCGCCGATGCCCAGCTGCAGCAATCTCTCCTGGGCCTTGCGCTATGAAACTCGAACTCGACTGGAAGCCGCTGCTTCTCGCACCCATGCTGGCGCTGGTGGCGCTGCCGCTCACGGGCTCGTTCTCGACCTGGCTCACGCTCACGGTGGCGGGCCTCGCGATGGGCATGATCATCTTCATCATCGCCTCGGGCCTCACGCTGGTGTTCGGGCTGATGGACGTGCTCAACTTCGGCCATGGCGTGTTCATCGCGCTCGGTGCCTTCGTGGCGAGCAGCGTGCTCGGCCTGATGGGCGACTGGACCGGCTCGCAGGAACTCTGGCGCAACCTCGTGGCGGTGTTTCCGGCCATGCTCGTGGCCATGGCGGCCGCTGGCGTGGTGGGACTGGCGTTCGAGCGCTTCATCGTTCGCCCCGTGTACGGCCAGCACCTCAAGCAGATCCTCATCACGATGGGCGGCATGATCATCGGCGAGGAGCTCATCAAGGTGATCTGGGGCCCGGCGCAGGTGCCGCTGCCGCTGCCCGAGGCGCTGCGCGGCTCGCTCTTTGTGGGCGAAGCGGCCATCAGCAAGTACCGGCTGCTCGCGGTGGCGGTGGGCGTGGTGGTGTTCGGCGTGTTGGCTTGGACGCTCGGCCGCACCAAGATCGGCCTCCTGATCCGCGCCGGCGTGCAGGACCGCGAGATGGTCGAGTCGCTCGGCTACCGGATCGGTCGGCTCTTCGTGGGCGTGTTCGTCGCGGGCAGCGCGCTCGCGGGGCTCGGCGGCGTGATGTGGGGGTTGTTCCAGCAGAACCTCGTGCCGCAGATGGGTGCGCAGGTCAACGTGCTGATCTTCATCGTGATCATCATCGGCGGGCTCGGCTCGACCGGCGGCGCGCTGCTCGGCGCCTTGCTCGTCGGGCTCATGACCAACTACGTCGGTTTCCTGCTGCCGACGCTGACGCAGTTCGCGAGCATCTTCCTGATGGTGGCGGTGCTGCTGTGGCGTCCGCAGGGCGTGTACCCGGTGGTGAACCGTTGAGAAAAAAAAGAAGAACAACAACGAGACCGACATGTTCCTGAAACGACTCCTTTCCAACGACATGCCCCGAAGCCGCCTGCTGGCGCTGCTGCTGGTGGCGTTGTTCGTCGCGCTGGCGTTCGCGCCGTTCATCTTCCCGGGCGTGAAGGCGCTCAGCGTCGCGGCCAAGATTCTGGTGTTCGTGGTGCTGGTGGCGAGCTTCGACCTGCTGCTGGGCTACACCGGCATCGTGAGCTTCGCGCACACCATGTTCTTCGGCATCGGCGCCTACGGCATCGCGATCTCGGCCTCGCGGCTCGGGTCGACCTGGGGCGCGATGCTCACGGGCATCGGCGCGGCGCTCGCGGTGTCGCTGGTGCTCTCGCTGGCGATCGGTCTGTTCTCGCTGCGGGTGCGCGCGATCTTCTTCGCGATGATCACGCTCGCCGTGGCCTCGGCCTTCCAGACGCTGGCGTCGCAGCTCTCCGAGTTCACGGGCGGCGAGGACGGGCTCACGTTCAGGCTGCCCGAGCTGCTCTCGCCGAGCTTCGAGTTCGCGGAAGAACCTTTCCTCGGCGTTTCGCTCGACGGCCGGCTGCTGTGTTACTACCTGCTGTTCGTCGCCGCCGTGGTGCTGGTGCTCGCGCTGCTGCGCATCGTCAACTCGCCGTTCGGCCGCGTGCTGCAGGCGATCCGCGAGAACGAGTTCCGCGCCGAGGCCATCGGCTACCGCGTGGTGGTGTACCGCACCACGGCCGCGGTGCTGTCGGCGCTCTTCGCCACGCTCGCGGGCGCGATGCTCGCGATCTGGCTGCGCTACAACGGGCCCGACACCTCGCTGAGCTTCGAGATCATGATCGACGTGCTGCTGATCGTGGTGATCGGCGGCATGGGCACCATGTATGGCGCGGCGATCGGCGCGGTGCTGTTCGTGGTGGCGCAAAGCTACCTGCAGGACCTGCTGCGCATCGGCAGCGAGGCCGCGAGCGGTCTACCGTGGCTGGCCGCGCTGCTGTCGCCCGACCGCTGGCTGCTGTGGCTCGGCGTGCTGTTCGTGCTGTCGGTGTACTACTTTCCGACCGGCATCGTCGGCAAGCTCCGGGCGAGGGCTGCGCGATGATGAATGCACGGTCGCACTATGCGCAGCTCGCGGGCCTCGAGGTGCACTGGCTCGAATGGGGCGAGGTCGATGCGCCCGCGGTCATCGCCTGGCACGGCCTCGCGCGCACCTGCCGCGACATGGACGAACTGGCGCAGCACTTTGCAGCGCGCGGCTTCCGCGTGATCTGCCCCGACACGATCGGCCGCGGCCTGAGCCAGTGGAGCACTCGGCCCGACGAGGAATACAAGCTCTCGTTCTATGCCCGCATCGCCCATGCGCTGTGCGACGCGCTGGGCCTGGAACGTGTGCACTGGGTAGGCACTTCGATGGGCGGCGCGATCGGCACGGTCTGCGCGTCGGGCCTGTTCGATCCGCGCATGAAGGCGCGCATCGCGAGCCTCACGCTCAACGACAACGCGCCCGAGCTCGCGCAAGCGGCGATCGAGCGCATCCGCGCCTATGCGGGCCAGCCGCCGGCGTTCGATACCGTGGCCGAGCTCGAGGCCTTCTTCCGCACTGTCTACAAGCCGTACGGCTGGCTCAGCGATGCGCAGTGGCGCCGACTGACCGAGAGCTCCACGCGCCGCCTGCCCGATGGCCGCGTGACGCCGCACTACGACCCGGCAATGGTCCGCCAGTTCAGCGCCGAGGCCGACGACTACCTGATCTGGCCGCACTACGACGCGATCGACGTGCCGGTGCTGTGCCTGCGCGGCGCCGAGTCGGACCTGGTGCTGCCCGAGGTGACCGAGCGCATGCAGCGTCGCGGTCCCGGTGCGCTGGGGCTGTTGAAGGTGGTTGAAATAAAGGGGTGCGGCCACGCGCCCGCGCTCAACGTGCCCGAACAACTGGGGCTCGTCGAAGGGTTTATCCGCGCCGCGACCCGTTGAGTCTGTGCCGGCCGGAGAATCGCCGCCGATCACAACCCACGAGGACTGCACACCATGGCGCTTTCGATGTACGACCTGTCCGTTCCGGTTTTTTCGCGCGGGCTCGGCCAGCTCACCCACCTGCTCGACAAGGGCCTGGGCCACGCCCGGGCCCACGACATCGACCCGCAAACGCTCGTCGATGCCCGGCTCGCGCCCGACATGCTCACGCTCGCGGGCCAGGTGCAGCGCGCGAGCGATGCCTCGAAGCTCGGCGTGGCGCGCATCGCCGGCATCACGGCGCCGAGCTTTGCCGACGAGGAGACAACGTACGACGAACTGCTGGCACGCATCGCGAAGACGCAGGAGTTTCTGGCCACCGTGGACCGCGCGCTGATCGACGGTCACGAGGACCGGCCCGTGACCATCAAGACGCGTGAGGGCGAGGCGCATTTCACGGCCGAGCGCTACCTGCTGCAGTTCGCGCTGCCCAACTTCTTCTTCCACCTGACCACGGCCTACGGCGTGCTGCGCCATCAGGGCATGCCGATCGGCAAGATGGACTATCTCGGCAGGTTCTGACCCTCGGCCGCGGACCGTGTGGGCCAGCCTGCAAGGTTGCGCTCGGCGATGCCCGCGAGCGCTTCGATCCACGCGGGGCTGTCGTTGAGGCAGGGGATGTAGCTGAACGATTCGCCGCCCGCATGCAGGAAGGCCTCGCGACCCTCCATGGCGATTTCTTCGAGTGTTTCGAGGCAGTCGGCTGGAAAGCCGGGGCACACCACGTCGACGCGCTTCACGCCGCTGGCGCCGAGTTCGCGCAGCGTCGGCTCGGTGTAGGGCTCGAGCCATTTGGCGCGGCCGAAGCGCGACTGGAAGGTCACGCGGTAGCGTCCCTCCGGAAGGCCGAGCCGCGCGGCCAGCAGGCGCGCGGTCGCCAGGCAGTGCGACTGGTAGGGATCGCCGAGCGCGATGTTGCGCGCCGGGATGCCGTGGAAGCTCATGAGCAGCACCTCGCCGCGGCCCTCGGCCAGCCAGTGCTCCTCGATGCCGAGCGCGAGCGCCTCGATGTAGGCGGGGTCGTCGTGGTACGCATTGACGAAGCGGAACTCGGGAATGCGGCGCTGCCTGCGGCTCCAGTCGGCCACGGCATCGAGCACGCTCGCGGTGGTGGTGGCCGAATACTGCGGATAGGCCTGCAGCACCAGCACGCGCGCCACGCCTGCGGCCTGCAGCGCATCGAGCCTCGACGCGATCGACGGGCTCGCATAGCGCATGGCGTCGTGCACGGCCACGTGGTGGCCCTGGTCGCCGAGCCGCCCCGCGAGCAGCGCGGCCTGCCTGTGCGTCCACACCTTCAGCGGCGAGCCTTCGGGCATCCAGATGCTCGCGTACTTGGCGGCCGATTTGGCGGGCCGCACGCGCAGGATGATGCCGTGCAGGATCGGCGCCCACAGCAGCCGCGGAATCTCGACCACGCGCGGGTCGCCGAGAAACTCCGCCAGGTAGGGCCGCACGGCGGCCGCGGTGGGGGCATCGGGCGAGCCCAGGTTGCACCAGAGCACGGCGGTGCGCGAAGGGATGGAGGCGGGGTTCCCAGGGTCTTGAGGCATGCGATATTCTCGGGCATGACCACCGCCTCCAAGGCGCTCGCGAGCGTCGAACCCCTCGACCTCCAGCGCATTTCCGCCATCTCGCTCGATCTCGACGACACCCTCTGGCCGATCTGGCCGACCATCGAGCGCGCCGAGGCGGTGCTGCATGAATGGTTGCTGCGCGAGGCGCCCAAGACGGCCTCGCTGCTGCTGACGCCGGGCGTGCTGCGCGAACTGCGCGAAGCCACCGCCAAGGAGCGCTCGGACCTCGCGCACGACCTCAGCGCGCTGCGGCGCGAATCGATCCGCGCCGCGCTGAGGCAGGCCGGCGAAGACCCGGCGCTGGCCGATCCGGCTTTCGATGCCTTCTTTGCCGAACGCCAGCGCGTGACGCTTTACGACGATGCGCTGCCGGCGCTGCGGTGGCTCAGCGAGCGCTATCCGCTGGTGGCGATCTCGAATGGCAATGCCGACATCCACCAGACCGGCGTGGGCCGCTGGTTCCGCACCGCGTTCAACGCCCGCGCCTTTGGCAGCGGCAAGCCGCATGCGCCGATCTTCCATGCCGCGGCGGCCTCGGTGGGGCTGCTGCCGAAGGACGTGCTGCACGTGGGGGACGATGCCGAACTCGACGTGGTGGGCGCGCTCAACGCCGGCATGCAGGCGGCGTGGCTGGTGCGCGACGAGCGCCCCTGGGTGCATGGCGCCCGGCCGCAGCTGATCGTGCCGAACCTGCACGCGCTCTGCGTGGCGCTCGGCGCCTAACTGAAGACCGGCCTGAAGAAGCTGCGCTCGTAGCTCAGGAAGCAGCGCGTCTCCTCGGCGTACCGGAAGGCGGCCTGGCATTCGGCGTCCTGCATCGAATCGGCGCGGTACTGCTCGTACCGGGCCAGGCTCGGAAAGCTGAACATCGCGAGCGCCACGTTGTTCGCGCCTTCCGATGGCAGGAAGTAGCCATGGTGGCGGCCGCCGAATTTCTCGACCAGCGGGATCCACAGCTTGCCGTAGTACTCGAATTCCTTGAGCTTGTAGGGATCGACGATGTAGCGCAGGTAGCAGGTGACCATGGTGGTTTGCGTGGTGGAGAGAGGTGGGGTCAGTCGAGGCTGAAGTGCGCGCGCAGCGCGTCGCAGAACGCTTGCGTACCGCCGAGGGAGAAGGTCACCGTGTCGAGCCCGGGTGCTTCGCGGGTCTGCTGCAGGTCGAAATCCCAGGCTGCGCCGTCGTCCAGTGCGCCGCGCGCATCGGGAAACGTTTCATCCGCCCAGGCCAGCACCTGCGCCACCTCGGCGAGCACTTCGGCGTTCTTGTCGGGCGCTGTGGTGGCCATGGCGTCGAAGGTGCCGTGGCCTTCGGTGTCTTCGCTGTAGTCGAAATCGAGGTAGCGCAGTGGCGTCATGGGTTCACAGCTTTTCAAGTGCCTTGGCGGCGGCCAGCCCGCTGCGGACTGCGCCTTCGAGCGTAGCAGGGTAGGGGCCTTCGGTGTAGTCGCCGCAGGCCTGCAGGCCCGGTGCGATGCGCATCGGCGGCCGCGCGAGCGCGGGGGTGCAGGCGAAGGTGGCGCGCTTCTCGACCACGGTCTGCACGATTGAAAGCCCCGGCTGGCCGAGCTGCACGGCCGCCTGCGCGAGCACCTGCGGCTCGAGCACGTCGCGCGATGCTTCGTTGGCGCTCACGACGAAGGCCAGCACGCCGGCGGGTCCGCCGAGCTGGCCGCGGTCGAACACGAACTGCGCGGGCGCCGTGGCCGGATCGCTGCGCAGCGCGAGCATCGGCGCCGCGAGCGGCGAAGCGTCGCGCACATAGACCGTCGCGATGGCCTCGAAGCGCAGGCCTTCGGTGGTGTCGCACCAGCGCGCGGCCGGTTCGCCGCTGGCGCGCACGAGCCGCGCGGCGTCCCAGGGCGCGCAGGCGAGCACGACCTCGTCGAAGGCGTCGTCGTCGACCCGCCATGCGCCGGCCTCGCGGGCGATGGTGCGCACGCGCGCGCCGATGCGCAGCATGGCGCCATGCGCGGCGAGCCAGCCGAGCGCCGCATCGGGAAAGAGCGCGCCGAGATCGACGCGCGGCAGCAGCAGGTCGGCACCGCCGCGGCCGCTGAAGAGTGCGTCATGCAGCACGCGCAGGAACACCTCGCCGCTCGACTGGTCGACGGGGGTGTTGAGCGCGGACACGCACAGCGGCGCGATCAACTCTTCCATCACGCGCGGCGTGAGGCCGCTGCAGAGAGCGGCGGCCGTCGTGGCCGGGGCGCAGCGAAATCCGCCGAGGCGCCAGCGCAGCGCGGTGCGCAGCAGCGTCGATTTGTCCTGCGCGGTCCAGCCGCGCGCCGTGAAGATGCCCGCCAGCAGGTCCAGCGGCGGCGGCAGTCTTGGCAGCGCCAGTCCGCCGCCGTCGGCGAAGCGCAGTGACAGCGGCGTGCGCAGGAGCGCGCGCCCGGGGTCCACGTCCACGTCGCGCATCAGCGCGAGCGTGGCGGTGTAGGCGCCGATCAGGATGTGCTGCCCGTTGTCGAGCGCCATGCCATCGAGGCGCTCGACGCGCCGCGCGCGCCCGCCCGGCATGGCCGCGGCTTCGAACAGCGTGACCGCGTGGCCCGCGCGCGTGGCCTCGATCGCGCAGGCCAGGCCGGCCCAGCCCGCGCCGACGACGGCGATCCTCATGAGGGCGTCACACCCGGCCCAGCGCCTGGACCTTCCACGCGAGCCAGAACTTGCGCACGGGCGTGAGGCTCACGCGCTGGTGCAGCACCTGGAAGTCGTCGCGCTCGATCTCGCGCAGCAGCGTGCGGTAGATGCTCGCCATCATGAGCCCGGGCTTCTGTGCGCGGCGGTCGGCCACGGGCAGCAGCGCGAGCGCCTCGTCGTACGCCGCGTGCGCGCGTTCGGCCTGGAACTTCATCAGCGCCACGAAGCGTTCGGAATGCACGCGGTTCAGGATCTCGTGCGCCTTGACGTCGAACTTCTGCAGCTCGTTGACCGGCAGGTAGATGCGCCCGCGCATCGCGTCCTCACCGACGTCGCGGATGATGTTGGTGAGTTGCAGCGCGAGGCCCAGCTTGTGCGCATAGGCAGTGGTGCCGGGATCGCTCTGGCCGAATATGCGCGCGGCGACTTCGCCCACCACACCGGCCACGAGATGGCAGTAGCGCGCGAGGCCCGGAAAGTCGAGGTAGCGGGTCTGGTCGAGGTCCATCTGGCAGCCGTCGATCACCTCGTTGAGCCGGGCTGCCTCGATGCCGTAGGCGGCGGCATGCGGCATCAGCGCCTGCATCACCGGATGGCGCGGCGTGCCCGCGAACGACTGCGCCACCTCGGTGCGCCACCAGGCCAGCTTGGTGGCGGCCACGCCGGGATCGCTGACCTCGTCGACCACGTCGTCGATCTCGCGGCAGAAGGCATAGAAGGCCGTGATCGCGGCACGGCGCGGCTTGGGAAGAAAGAGGAAGGCGTAATAGAAACTGCTGCCCGAGGCGGCGGCCTTGTCCTGGACGTACTGCTCGGGGTTCATCGGTGGGGCGCTTTCATGGCCGGCCATTGTCTCCGCATCCGGAGCGCACGCCATGCCAGCACGGGGGCATCGGACTTGCCGATCGTCGGGCGCTGCGAGAAGGTGTCGAAGCCCAGGTCCTCGATCTTGTCGAGGATGCGCAGCCCGCCCTGCACCACGAAACGCAGTTCCCAGCCCGCGCGTCCCGGCAGTCGGTGCACCAGCGGGGCGCCCTGCAGCATCAGCTCGCGTGCCCAGGCGCATTCGACGGCGACCAGGTTGATCGCCTCCTGCGGCGGCGGCGCATCGGCCAGCGGCAGGAAGACCTTGAACTGCTCTGGTGCGAGGCCGCGCCGTGCGCAGTCGCCGCGCGGGAAATAGAAGCGGCCGCGCGGCAGGTCGACGCTCGGGTCCTGCCAGAAGTTGATGAGTTGCAGCGCGCTGCAGATCGCGTCGCTCTGCGCGAGCGAGGCCGCGTCGTGCACGCCGTACAGATGCAGCAGCAGCCGGCCGATGGGGTTCGCCGAGCGGCGGCAGTAGTCGAGCAGCTCGGCGCGGTCGGCGTAGCTGCCGCCGTCGCGGGTCTTCTCGATGTCCTGCATGAAGGCGCTCAGCAGGTCGCCGAGCAGCGCCTCGGGCAGGCCGAATGTCGCGACGCTGTGGGCCAGGGGGCCGAACACCTCGGGCCAGCGCGAAGCGGCACGCGGGCTCGCGGGCTGCGCGGCGGCGATGGCGAGTTCCTCGCGGTAGGCGCGCAGGTCGGCCAGCCGTTCCGCGGGCGAGGCGTCGCCTTCGTCGGCGATGTCGTCGGCGGTGCGCGCGAAGTGGTAGATCGCGGCGATCGGCGCGCGCAGATGCGGCGGACACAGCCACGAAGCCACCGGGAAATTCTCGTAGTGGTCGGGCGGGGGGGCGAGGGCGGAAGGATCGGGCACGCGGCGATTGTCCGCGAGCCGCATGGCGGTTCTCGGGTACCCCTTCGTGGCGATTGACAGTGCCGGACGATTCCCCTAGATTACTAACCGGTGGGTCAGTAATGGCCCGGTTCGACCTTCTTCTGGGTGTCTCATGACCGCCTCCTCCGGCCTTCCTCCTCTTGTGCGCAGTGCCGCCTGGCTGCTGCTTCCCGCGTTGATCCTGGCCGGCTGCTCGCGGCCGGAGCCCGCCGAGGAGCCCGTGCGGGCGGTGAAGGTGGTGACCGTCGGTGCCAGCGACTTCGAGACGCAGCCGGAGTATTCGGGCGAGGTGCGCGCCCGCGTCGAATCGCGCCTCGGCTTCCGCGTGGCGGGCAAGATCACGCGGCGCCAGGCCGAGCTCGGTCAGCACGTGCAGGCGGGCCAGGCACTGGCCCAGCTCGATCCGCAGGACTACCGGCTCGCGGCCGACGGGGCCCGTGCGCAACTGGCAGCGGCGCAGACGAACCGCGATCTCGCCGCGGCCGATCTCAAGCGCTACCGTGAATTGCGCGCGCAGAACTTCATCAGCGGTGCCGAGCTCGAGCGCCGCGAATCGACCTGGAAGTCCGCGCAGGCGCAGTTCGAGCAGGCGCAGGCCCAGCTCGCATCGCAAGGCAACCAGGCCAGCTACACCACGCTGGTGGCCGACGTGGCCGGCGTGGTGACGGCCATCGAGGCCGAGCCCGGGCAGGTGGTACAGGCCGGCACGCCCGTGGTGCGCATCGCGCAGGACGGCGCGCGCGACGTGGTGTTCGCGGTACCCGAAGACCGCGCCGGGCTGATCAAGCCGGGCTCGCCGGTGACGGTGCGCGGCTGGTCGGGCGGCAGCGAGCTCGCGGGCGAGGTGCGCGAGGTGGCGGCCAGTGCCGACGCGGTCACGCGCACGTACGCGGTCAAGGTGGCGATCGACGCGGCCGCGTCGCCGCCGCTCGGCGCCACGGTCTATGCGCGTCCGCAGGCGCTGGCGCGCACGGGCACGCCGGTCATCAAGCTGCCGACCAGCGCGCTGCGCCAGGAGGGCAAGGGCAGTGCGGTGTGGGTGCTCGACCGGCAGACCATGACCGTGCGCTCGCAGCCGGTGCAGGTGGCCACGGCCGACGGCAACGAGGCCGTGATCGGCGGCGGGCTGACGCCGGGCATGACGGTGGTGGCCGCGGGCGTGCATGTGCTCTCGCCCGGGCAGAAGGTCACGATCTACCAGTCGAAGGAAGAGGCTGCCGCGGTCGCCAACGCCAACGCGACGGCGCCACAGCCGCCGGTGCCTGTCGCGGCGACGAAGAAGGAAGCCGCAGCGGGTGTCGCCAAATGACGCAGCCCGCGGCCACCCCCGACGCCCACAAGCCCGCCGGCTTCAATCTTTCGAAATGGGCGCTCGACCATGCGCCGCTCACGCGCTACCTGATGGTGGTGCTGATGGTGCTGGGCGCCTTTGCGTACTTCCAGCTCGGCCAGGACGAGGACCCGCCGTTCACCTTCCGCGCCATGGTGGTGCGCACCTACTGGCCTGGCGCAACGGCGCAGCAGGTGGCCGAGCAGGTGACCGACAAGCTCGAGCGCACGCTGCAGGAGGCGCCGTACGCCGACAAGATCCGCAGCTACTCGAAGCCGGGCGAGTCGCAGATCATCTTCCAGATCAAGGATTCGTCGGAGGCCTCCGAGGTCGCGAACGTCTGGTACACGGTGCGCAAGAAGATCGGCGACATGCGCGCGACGCTGCCGCCGGGCGTGCAGGGGCCGTTCTTCAATGACGAATTCGGCGACGTCTATGGCGTGATCTACGCGCTCGAGAGCGAAGGCTTCAGCTACGCCGAACTCAAGACCATGGCCGACGACGTGCGCCAGCAACTGCTGCGCGTGCCGGACGTGGCCAAGGTCGAGCAGTTCGGCGTGCAGGACGAGAAGGTCTACATCGAGGTCTCGCAGAAGCGGCTGGCGCAGCTCGGGCTCGACTTCAACGTGGTGCTGCAGCAGCTCGGCTCGCAGAATGCGGTCGAGAGCGCGGGCGCGATCCAGTCGCCGCTCGACGTGGTGCAGGTGCGCGTGGGCGGGCAATTCACCAGCGTCGAGCAGTTGCGCGAGATGCCGATCCGCGGGAGCTCGGGCAACCAGCTGCGGCTCGGCGACATCGCCGAGATTCGCCGCGGCTACGTCGATCCGCCGGCTGTCAAGGTGCGCCACCAGGGCAAGGAAGTCATCGCGCTCGGCGTCTCGATGGCCAAGGGCGGCGACATCATCGCGCTCGGCGACGCGCTGCGCGCCACCGCCGTGCAGATCGACCGGCAACTGCCGGCCGGCGTCAAGCTCGCGCAGGTCCAGGACCAGCCGGTGGCGGTGGCCAACTCGGTCAACGAATTCGTCGGCGTGCTGATCGAGGCCGTGGCCATCGTGCTTGCGGTGAGCATCATCGCGCTCGGCCTGCACAAGGGCGGGCGCTTCGGCTGGTACATCGACATGCGCCCGGGGCTGGTGGTGGCGATCACGATCCCGCTCGTGCTGGCCGTGACCTTCCTGGCCATGGACTACTTCGGCATCGGGCTGCACAAGATATCGCTGGGCTCGCTGATCATCGCGCTCGGGCTCCTGGTGGACGATGCGATCATCGCGGTCGAGATGATGGTGCGGAAGATGGAGGAGGGCTACGACAAGGTGCGCGCCGCGACTTTCGCCTACGACATCACCGCCAAGCCGATGCTGACCGGCACGCTGATCACAGCCGCGGGCTTTCTGCCGATCGGCCTGGCGAAGTCGGTGACGGGCGAATACACCTTCGCGATCTTCGCGGTGACGGTGATCGCGCTTGTGCTCTCGTGGATCGTCTCGGTGTACTTCGTGCCGTACCTGGGCACGCTGCTGCTCAAGGTGAAGCCGCACGATCCGAATGCGCCACCCCACGAGTTGTTCGACACGCCGTTCTACAACCGCTTCCGGCGCGCCGTGGACTGGTGCGTGCAGCACCGCTGGCTGACCATCGGCGCGACGGTGCTGATCTTCGCGCTCGGCATCGTGGGCATGGGCCGGGTGCAGCAGCAGTTCTTCCCCGATTCGAGCCGTCCCGAGATCCTGGTCGACATCTGGTTTCCCGAAGGCACTTCGTTCGCCGCCAACGAGGAGGTCGCCAAGCGCGTCGAACAGCGCATGATGAAGGAAGAGGGCGTGAAGACGGTCAGCACCTGGGTCGGGTCGGGCGTGCCGCGCTTCTACCTGCCGCTGGACCAGGTCTTTCCGCAGAGCAACGTGTCGCAGTTCATCGTGCTGGCCAGCGACCTGAAGGTGCGCGAGCGCCTGCGCATGTCGCTGCCGACGATGCTGGCGCAGGAGTTTCCCGAGGTGCGTGGGCGCGTCAAGCTGCTGCCCAACGGCCCGCCGGTGGCGTACCCGGTGCAGTTCCGCGTGATCGGCAACGACCCCGCCGAGCTGCGTGCGCGCGCCGACGAGGTCAAGACCGTGTTGCAGGCGAATGCCAACATGCGCGGCGTGAACGACAACTGGAACGAATCGGTCAAGGTGATCCGCCTCGAGATCGACCAGGCCAAGGCGCGTGCACTCGGGGTGACCAGCCAGGCCATCGCCCAGGCGTCGCGGGTCATGTTCTCGGGCACCACGGTGGGCCAGTACCGCGAGAACGACCTGCTGATCGACATCGTGCTGCGCCAGGCGGCCGACGAGCGCCAAGCGATCTCGGATATAGGCAATGCCTACCTGCCCACGTCCTCGGGGCGTTCGATCCCGCTCACGCAGATCGCGCGGCCGGTGTTCACCTGGGAGCCCGGCGTGATGTGGCGCGAGAACCGCAACTACGCGATCACCGTGCAGGGCGACGTGGTCGAGGGCCTGCAGGGCGCCACCGTGACCGAGCAGCTGCTGCCCGAGCTGCGCCGCATCGAGGCCGGCTGGCATGCCGCCGGACTCGGTAGCTACCGCATCGAGGTGGCGGGCGCGGTCGAGGAAAGCAGCAAGGGCTCGGACTCGATCGTGGTGGGCGTGCCGATCATGCTGTTTCTGGTGTTCACGCTGCTGATGCTGCAGCTGCACAGCTTCAGCCGTTCGCTGCTGGTGTTCATCACCGGCCCGATGGGCATCGCGGGCGTGGCCGGTGCGCTGCTGCTGCTGAACCGTCCGTTCGGTTTCGTGGCGCTGCTGGGCGTGATCGCGCTGATGGGCATGATCCAGCGCAACGCGGTGATCCTGATCGACCAGATCGAGCATGACCGCGCGGCCGGCGTGCCGGCGTGGAACGCGATCGTCGAATCGGCCGTGCGGCGCCTGCGGCCGATCGTGCTGACCGCGGCGGCGGCGGTGCTGGCGATGATCCCGCTCTCGCGCAGCGTGTTCTGGGGCCCGATGGCGGTGGCGATCATGGGCGGCCTGATCGTGGGCACCGTATTGACCCTGCTGGCGCTGCCGGCAATGTACGCCGCCGCATTCCGCGTCAAGCGGGCGCCAGAACAGGGTCCGATTAGCGTTTAAAATGCGCGGTTGACCGATTTCAGGCGGACGGTCTTTGGGTCTCGGCATGCCGGGGCACCAGGGCCGTCCGCCTTTGCATTCACCTGAAAAATTTGGCAAGCGCGGGTGGCGAAATTGGTAGACGCACCAGGTTTAGGTCCTGACGTTCGCAAGAACGTGCCGGTTCGAGTCCGGCCCCGCGCACCAGCCACACCCTCACAAGGAAGACACCATGACCGTGACCGTTGAAACTCTCGAGAAGCTCGAACGCAAGATCACGCTGACCCTTCCGGTCGGCACCATCCAGTCGGAAGTCGATTCGCGCCTCAAGAAGCTCGCGCGCACCGTCAAGATGGACGGTTTCCGTCCCGGCAAGGTGCCGATGAACGTCGTGGCCCAGCGTTACGGCTACTCGGTGCACTACGAGGTCATGAACGACAAGGTCGGTGAAGCCTTCTCGCAGGCCGCCAACGAAGCCAAGCTGCGCGTGGCCGGCCAGCCCCGCATCACCGAGAAGGAAGAGGCGCCCGAGGGCCAGCTGGCCTTCGACGCGGTGTTCGAGGTGTTCCCCGAAGTCAAGATCAACGACCTGGCGAACGCCGAAGTCGAGAAGCTCTCGGCCGAAGTGGGCGACGATGCCATCGACAAGACGCTCGAGATCCTGCGCAAGCAGCGCCGCACCTTCGCGCAGCGCGCCCAGGATGCCGTGGCCGAGGACAACGACCGCGTGACGGTCGACTTCGAGGGCAAGATCGACGGCGAGCCGTTCCAGGGCGGCAAGGCCGAAGATTTCCAGTTCATCGTCGGCGAAGGCCAGATGCTGAAGGAATTCGAAGAAGCGGTGCGCGGCATGAAGTCGGGCGACAGCCGCACCTTCCCGCTCTCGTTCCCGGCCGACTACCACGGTAAGGACGTGGCCGGCAAGCAGGCTGACTTCATGGTCACCGTGAAGAAGATCGAAGCTTCGCACCTGCCCGAAGTCAACGAGCAGCTTGCCAAGTCGCTCGGCATTCCCGAGGCCACGGTCGAGGGCCTGCGCGCCGACATCAAGAAGAACCTCGAGCGCGAAGTGAAGTTCCGCCTGCTGGCACGCAACAAGAACGCGGTGATGGACGCGCTGGTTGCCAATGCCGAACTCGACCTGCCGAACGCCAGCGTGCAGTCGGAAGTGAACCGCATGATCGAAGGCGCCCGCGCCGAGCTCAAGCAGCGCGGCATCAAGGACGCCGACAAGGCCCCGATTCCCGAGGAAGTGTTCCGTCCGCAGGCCGAGCGCCGCGTGCGCCTGGGCCTGGTGGTGGCTGAGCTGGTGCGTGCCAACGACCTGCAGGCCAAGCCCGAGCAGATCAAGGCTCACGTCGACGAACTGGCCGCGAGCTACGAGAAGCCGGCCGACGTCGTGCGCTGGTACTTCAGCGACAACAACCGCCTGGCCGAGGTCGAGGCGGTCGTGATCGAGAACAACGTGACCGACTTCGTGCTCGGCAAGGCCAAGGTCACGGAAAAGTCGGTGACGTTCGACGAGCTGATGGCGCAGCAGGGCTGATCCCGGCACCGCACGCATGATGGCGAATGGGGCTTGTGCTTTGCGGCACGAGCCCCATTTCACTCAAGCGTACAGTCACATTCGAACAGCGAACGAACCCTTTTTCCCGGAGCATATTCATGAGCGCACAGGGCATCCAGAATCTCGGCATGATCCCGATGGTCGTCGAGCAGTCGGGCCGCGGCGAGCGGTCGTACGACATCTATTCGCGCCTCCTCAAGGAGCGCATCGTCTTCCTGGTCGGCGAGGTGAACGACCAGACCGCCAACCTCGTGGTGGCGCAGCTGCTGTTCCTCGAGAGCGAGAACCCGGACAAGGACATTTCGTTCTACATCAACTCACCCGGCGGCAGTGTGAGCGCCGGCATGGCGATCTACGACACCATGCAGTTCATCAAGCCTGACGTTTCCACCATGTGCATCGGCTTCGCGGCCAGCATGGGCGCCTTCCTGCTCGCAGCCGGCGAGAAGGGCAAGCGCTTCTCGCTGCCGAATTCGAAGGTCATGATCCACCAGGTGCTCGGCGGCGCGCGCGGCCAGGCGACCGACATCGAGATCCACGCCCGCGATATCCTGCGCACCAAGGACCAGATGAACCGCATCCTGGCCGAGCGCACGGGCCAGCCGCTCGAAAAAGTCAAGACCGACACCGAGCGCGACTATTTCCTCACGGCCGACGAGGCCAAGGATTACGGGCTGGTCGACCAGGTCATTGCAAAGCGCGGTTGACTCCGGCCGCGGCGCCGCATGCGCCAAAAGGCAAAAACGGCGTTTTCCCCACGGGAAACGCCGTTTTTGTTTAGTTATCATTGTCCCACCCCCGTTAACGAGGCATCTGTCCATGGCCGAGAAAAAAGGCTCTTCCAGCGAAAAAACGCTTTACTGCTCGTTCTGCGGCAAGAGCCAGCATGAGGTCAAGAAGCTGATCGCGGGCCCTTCGGTCTTCATTTGCGACGAGTGCATCGATCTCTGCAACGAGATCATCCGCGACGAACTCCCCGCCGGCGAGGAATCGCGCGAGGGGCGCAGCGACCTGCCGACGCCGCTCGAGATCAAGACCAACCTCGACAACTACGTGATCGGCCAGGAGCCGGCCAAGCGCATGCTGTCGGTGGCCGTCTACAACCACTACAAGCGCCTGCGCCACAAGGAAAAGGCCAAGGGCGAGGACGTCGAACTCAGCAAGAGCAACATCCTCCTGATCGGCCCGACCGGTTCAGGCAAGACGCTGCTCGCGCAGACGCTCGCGCGCATGCTCGACGTGCCGTTCGTCATGGCCGACGCCACCACGCTGACCGAAGCCGGCTACGTGGGCGAAGACGTCGAGAACATCATCCAGAAGCTGCTGCAGAGCTGCAACTACGAAGTCGAGCGCGCCCAGCGCGGCATCGTCTACATCGACGAGATCGACAAGATCTCGCGCAAGTCCGACAACCCGTCGATCACGCGCGACGTGTCGGGCGAGGGCGTGCAGCAGGCGCTGCTGAAGCTCATCGAAGGCACCATGGCGAGCGTGCCGCCGCAGGGCGGGCGCAAGCATCCGAACCAGGACTTCCTGCAGATCGACACGACCAACATCCTGTTCATCTGCGGCGGCGCCTTCGCCGGCCTCGAGAAGGTCATCGAAGCACGCACCGAAGCCTCGGGCATTGGTTTTGGCGCCTCGGTCAAGAGCAAGGCCCAGCGCAGCGTCACCGAGGTGTTCCGCGAGGTCGAGCCCGAGGACCTGATCAAGTTCGGCCTGATCCCCGAGCTCGTGGGCCGCATGCCCGTGGTGGCCTCGCTGGCCGAACTCAGCGAAGACGCCCTGGTGCAGATCCTGACCGAGCCGAAGAATGCCGTCGTCAAGCAGTTCACCAAGCTGCTGCAGATGGAGGGCGTCGACCTCGAGATCCGCCCGGCGGCGCTCAAGGCCATCGCGCGCAAGGCGCTGGCCCGCAAGACCGGTGCGCGCGGGCTGCGTTCGATCCTGGAACAGTCGCTGATCGACACGATGTTCGAACTGCCGAATGCCACCAACGTCGACAAGGTTGTGGTCGAAGAATCCACAATCGATGAAAACAAGCCGCCGCTGCTCGTGTACCGCGAGGCGGCCAAGAAGGCCTGAGTGAGCGCAGCGCCGGCCCTTCCTTTCGGCAAGGCTGCCGGCGCCTTCGACAAAGACCGGGCGCGCAGGGTTGAAATGCCCGCACACCCATCCATCTTTGCCTGATCAAACAAAGGATTTTCATGTCCGGTCATACACCCCTGCCAGCCGAAGCGATCGACCTGCCGCTGCTGCCGCTGCGCGACGTCGTCGTGTTCCCCCACATGGTGATCCCGCTGTTCGTGGGACGCCCGAAGAGCATCAAGGCGCTCGAGCTGGCGATGGAAGCCGAACGTCGCATCATGCTGGTGGCCCAGAAGGCCGCCGCCAAGGACGAGCCCTCGGTCGAGGACATGTTCGAGGTGGGCTGCGTCTCGACCATCCTGCAGATGCTGAAGCTGCCCGACGGCACCGTGAAGGTGCTGGTCGAAGGCCAGCAGCGCGCGAGCGTGAACCGCATCGACGACGGCGAGACTCACTTCACGGCCAACGTGACGCCCCTGGCGGCGACCGAGGGCGGCGAGAAGGGCACGGAGGTCGAGGCGCTGCGCCGCGCGGTGATGCAGCAGTTCGACCAGTACGTGAAGCTCAACAAGAAGATCCCGCCCGAGATCCTGACCTCGATCTCCAGCATCGACGATCCGGGCCGCCTGGCCGACACCATTGCCGCGCACCTGCCGCTCAAGCTCGACAACAAGCAGGCCGTGCTCGACCTGGACGACGTGAAGGCGCGGCTCGAGAACCTGTTCGGCCAGCTCGAGCGCGAGGTCGACATCCTCAACGTCGACAAGAAGATCCGCGGCCGCGTGAAGCGCCAGATGGAGAAGAACCAGCGCGACTTCTACCTCAACGAACAGGTCAAGGCGATCCAGAAGGAGCTCGGCGAAGGCGAGGAGGGCGCGGACATCGAGGAGATCGAGAAGAAGATCAAGCTCGCCAAGATGCCCAAGGAAGCGCTCAAGAAGGCCGAGGGCGAGCTCAAGAAGCTCAAGCTGATGTCGCCCATGTCGGCCGAGGCCACGGTGGTGCGCAACTACATCGACGTGCTGGTCAGCCTGCCGTGGAGCAAGCGGACCAAGATCAAGCACGACCTCGCCAATGCCGAGGCGGTGCTCAACGCCGACCACTACGGCCTCGAGAAGGTCAAGGACCGCATCCTCGAGTATCTCGCGGTGCAGCAGCGCGTGGACAAGGTCAAGGCGCCGATCCTGTGCCTCGTGGGGCCGCCGGGCGTGGGCAAGACCTCGCTCGGGCAGTCGATCGCCAAGGCCACGGGCCGCAAGTACACCCGCATGGCGCTCGGCGGCATGCGCGACGAGGCCGAGATCCGCGGCCATCGCCGCACCTACATCGGCGCGCTGCCGGGCAAGGTGCTGCAGGGCCTGGGCAAGATCGGCACGCGCAATCCGCTGTTCCTGCTCGACGAGATCGACAAGCTCGGCACCGACTTCCGCGGCGACCCGTCGAGCGCGCTGCTCGAGGTGCTCGACCCCGAGCAGAACCACACCTTCGGCGACCACTACGTCGAGGTCGACTTCGACCTCTCCGATGTGATGTTCGTCGCCACGTCGAATTCGATGAACATCCCGCCGGCGCTGCTCGACCGGATGGAAGTCATCCGCCTCTCGGGCTACACCGAGGACGAGAAGACCAACATCGCGCTCAAGTACCTGCTGCCCAAGCAGATGACGAACAACGGCGTGAAGGAAGAGGAACTGCTCGTCACCGAAGAGGCCGTGCGCGACATCGTGCGCTACTACACCCGCGAGGCGGGCGTGCGCTCGCTCGAGCGCGAGCTGTCGAAGATCTGCCGCAAGGTGGTCAAGAGCCTGTTGCTCAAGCAGCTCACGCCCAAGGTCGTGGTCGACGGCACCAACCTCAATGACTTTCTCGGCGTGCGCAAGTACAGCTTCGGCCTGGCCGAGAAGCAGAGCCAGGTCGGCCAGGTGGTCGGCCTTGCCTGGACCGAGGTCGGCGGCGACCTGCTCACGATCGAGGCGGTCACGATGCCCGGCAAGGGCGTGATCAGCCGCACGGGCTCGCTCGGCGACGTGATGAAGGAGTCGGTCGAGGCCGCGCGCACCGTGGTGCGCAGCCGCTCGCGCCGCCTGGGCATCAAGGACGAGATGTTCGAGAAGCGCGACATCCACATCCACGTGCCCGACGGCGCCACGCCCAAGGACGGCCCGAGCGCCGGTGCGGCGATGACGACGGCCTTCGTGTCGGCGCTCACGGGCATCCCGGTGCGCAGCGACGTCGCGATGACCGGTGAGATCACGCTGCGCGGCGAGGTCACGGCCATCGGCGGCCTCAAGGAAAAGCTGCTGGCCGCACTGCGCGGCGGCATCAAGACCGTGCTGATCCCCGAGGAGAACGCCAAGGACCTGCAGGACATTCCCGAGAACGTGAAGAACGGCCTCGAGATCGTGCCGGTGAAGTGGATCGACAAGGTGCTCGAGATCGCGCTCGAGAAGATGCCCGAGCCGCTGTCCGACGAGGAAGTCGCGGCCTCGGCCGCCGCCGTGGCCGAGCTTGCCAAGCAGCGCGAAGGGCGGGCGTCCGAGGGCTCGGTCAAACATTGAGCGGTCGAGCTTGCCTAGCCCCGAAAAAGTGTTCTATAATTCGAGGCTCGAAACGCGGGAATAGCTCAGTTGGTAGAGCGCAACCTTGCCAAGGTTGAGGTCGAGAGTTCGAGACTCTTTTCCCGCTCCAGTTTTGAAAAAGGGAAGCACTGCTTCCCTTTTTTTCGCAAGTTCGATTTCGTTTTCAGCGTGGCGCGATAGCAAAGCGGTTATGCAACGGATTGCAAATCCGTGTAGCCCGGTTCGACTCCGGGTCGCGCCTCCATCCTCTCTGGTCAGTTTGATCCACCCGCACAGAAAATCGCCCCGCCAACCTGCGTTGCCGGGGCTCGTTTCGTTTGGGTTATCGTCGATGTCCAACCCGAGGCCCGGATGGTGAAATTGGTAGACACATCGGACTTAAAATCCGCCGCTTCCTTAATCGGGGCATACGGGTTCGACCCCCGTTCCGGGCACCATATCTAGACAAGGGAGCACACAATGCCTCGTTACAACGCTCCATTCGAAATCCATGTTCACGGCGACGTGCCGCTCAGGGCCGACGTCGGCTTCGACCAGATCCAGGAAGCGCTGAAGCCGCTGTGGGTCTATGCCGGCGCCAAGTCGCTGGCGGACGGCGCCACGAGCAGTTATGAAGAGGAGCCCGGCATCCGCTTCGAGCAGAAGGAGCACATGCTCCAGATGTGCTGGACCGTGACCGGCGACGAAGACTTCCGCCAGTCGCTCGATGAGATGTGCATGGCGCTGAACGAACTGTCCGAGCGCGGTGCCGCGATCGAGGTCACGTTCTACGACACTGACTTCGACGAGGAAGAGGGCGACCCCGACGAAGAGTCGCGCGACGACTTCCTGATGCTGTTCGTCGGCCCGAACCCGGCGGCGATCATGCAGGTGCAGCGCGACCTGCTGGTCGAAGACGTGGTCAACCTCATGGAGCGGCATTTCGACGGGGCCGAACTCGGCGGCGTGGTGGCCGAGATCGACCGCCTGTTCAGCGACCGCTTCGACGCGCTCGTCAACTCGCTCGAGATCGGCAAGCGCCCGCGGGGCACCGGCGGCAGCGGCAGCGGTGGCGGCCATGGCGGCGGCCGCCGCCCACGTCACCTGCACTGAGAAGCTGCGAACGAACCGGCCATGCCCGCTCAGCCCGCCCAGACCCGCCCGCTCGTCGTTGCAAATGCTCGCCGTAGCGCAAGCTACGACTGCGCTTTGCGCCTCGATCGGACGCGCCTGGACGACCTGCTCGGACACGTCCAGTTCATTCACAGCTTCTGACATGCGAGCGTCCGCAGCCCGGGCGCAACACGCCTGCCATGCGGCGCGCGCACGATGATCGCCGCATGGCCGCTTCCCCCAAGCTCTTTCCTTCCAGCGCCCTCAACGCTGGCGTGCGCAAGCGCGAGGTTTTCGGCTGGGCGATGTACGACTTTGCGAACTCGGGCTACACGACCGTCGTGATCACGGCCGTGTTCGCGGCCTACTTCGTCGGCGGTATCGCGAAGGGCGCACCATGGGCGCCGTTCGCCTGGACCGTGGCGCTCAGCATCTCGTATGCGATCGTGATGCTCACCATGCCCGCGATCGGCGCCTGGGCCGACCTGCATGGGGCCAAGAAGCGGCTGCTGGCGATGGCCACCACGGGCTGCGTGATCGCAACGGCGGCGCTGGCGCTGTCGCCACGCTTCTCGGGTGCCACGGGGGTTGCCGTGGCCATGGCGCTGGTCATCGTGTCGAACACCTTTTACTCGTATGGCGAGTCGCTCACGGGCGCGTTCCTGCCCGAGCTCGCCACGGCCGAGGGCATGGGCAAGGTCAGCGGATGGGGCTGGGCCTTCGGCTACATCGGCGGCATGCTGGTGCTTGGCCTGTGCCTGGCCTACGTGCTCTCGGCGCAGGCCCGAGGGCTCCCCGCGGCGCACTTCGTGCCGGTGACGATGCTCATCACCGCGGCCATCTATGGCGCGGCGGCCTGTGTCACCTTTGTGCTGCTGCCCGAACGCGCAAGGCCACGTCCGCAGGCCGCGGCGCAGTCCAATGCCTGGCAGCAACTTCGTGCGACCTTCCGCGAGGCGCGCGCCTACCGCGACTTCATGACGCTGCTGGCCTGCACCGTCTGCTACCAGGGCGGCGTGGCCGTGGCCATCACACTGGCCGCGATCTATGCCGAGCAGGTGATCGGTTTCGTGGCGAGCGAGACGATGGTGCTGATCTTCGTGCTCAACCTGGCGGCCGCAGTGGGTGCCTTCGGCTTCGGCTACGTTCAGGACCGCATCGGCCACAAGTTCGCACTGGCCGGCACGCTGGTGGCATGGATCGTGGTCTGCGTGATCGCTGCAGCGGCCGGCAGCAAGGGGGCCTTCTGGTGGGCCGCGGCCATTGCGGGGCTGGCGATGGGGTCGAGCCAGTCGGCCGGGCGCGCCATGACGGGCTATTTGGCGCCGCCGGCGCAACTGGCCGAGTTCTTCGGGCTCTGGTCCTTTGCCACGCGGCTCGCGAGCATCGTCGGTCCGCTGATGTTCGGTGCAATCACCTGGGCCACGGGCGGCAACCAGCGAGTTGCGATCCTGTCGACCGCCGTGCTGTTCGTCGCGGGCCTGCTGCTGCTGTGGCCGATCGACATGCGGCGCGGCCGCGAGGCCGCGCTGCGAGGTCGGACATAGGCTTCAGGAGCCGCCGAACAGGCTGCCGTTGGTCAGCGGCCAGCCGGTGCCGGCCTGCGACTTCCAGTTCGCTGTGTTCTTCACGCTCGTCGCAAAGGTCGCGATGTCCCCCGGCGTTGGGGAGGCAGGGAGCATCGGACCGTCGTAGAGCACGTCGAACTTGTCCGCAAAGTGGATCGCGGCGCCCGTGCTGCTCAACGCCGCGGGAATGCTGCCAGCGCCGGTGGCCGGGCCCACCGTGATGCTGGCCAGGTAGGCGCCCACGCCACTGATCGCACCGGCCGCGCCGTCGCCCAGGTTCGCGACCGTGCCGCCGACGAAGGCGTAGACCGTCTCGTTGGTGCCGCTGAGGCCACCGCCCGCGCCCTGCGTGGTGCCGACGTCGGCGATCGGATTGGTGTTCTTGATGTCAGGCTGGATGGTCACGATGCTGCCCACCGCGAGGTTGCGGTCCGTGGTCCAGACATAGGCGCTTTCGTTGGTCAGGCCGTCGAACTCATCGTCGGCGGTGCGATCGCGATCGGTGAACACGATGCGTGTGCCGGCATCCATCGGCTTGAGCAGCACGAAGGCGAAAGCGTCGGTCTTGTCGGCATTCAGGCCCAGGAACAGGATGTCGCCGGCACCGAACGGGGGCGGTGCGCTGGTGGTGAAGGCGATGGTGCTCGTGTCGGCGATGCCCGCGAATGCGTTGCCTTTGGCATCGACGATCGCGTTGGCATCCACCGTCATGTAGTAGCCGGTGGACGCGCTCAGTGGCTCGGTGGGCGTGAACGTCAGCACGTTGAAGGCGCGCCGGACACGCGCAGTCGGGCTCGCGGCAGAGAAGGTCTCGACCACGCTGCCGTCGGCCTTGTGCAGAACGATGTTGCCCGCACCGAGGCGCACGCCCTCGTTGAAGTTCAGCGTGATCGTCGCGTTCACGCCCACGCTGCCATCGTCGGCCTTGGGCGAGGCGCTCTTGAGCACCGGCGCGGCGGTGTCGACCCAGGGCTGGCCCAGGCGCACGACGAAGCCGTCGAATTTCTGGTCGGCGGGCGCAAGGTCCTTCGATACCTCGGTCTGGTCCGCCCACACCGTGTCGCCGTTGTCGAGCAGCAGTTGCACTTCGGTGCCGGCGGCCACAGGGCCGGGCACCTCGACGATCGATTCGAAGCTGCCGCCCGTCGCCTTGCGCAGGGTGTCGAGGTCGTTCGACAGCTCCACGGGGGCTTCGCCCGCGCGGCCGCTCCAGGCAAACAGCGCGAAGTTGCGGTCGACGAGTGCGCTCGCCGGGCCTGCGGGGCCGGCGACGATCAGGTAGCGGCCGTCACTGCCCTTGTCGATCGAACGGATGCCGCGGCCGCCGAGGTCGATCTCGATCGGCGCGCCGAAGCTTGCCTGCGTTGCGGTGCGGGCCACCAGCGCGGCGTAATTCTCAAGCGGCACGATCAACGCATGGGTGCGCAGCGAGGCGCCAGTCTGCGGCGCGCGAAAGCCCAGCCACAGCGCACCGTCGCCCGGCGCGGCGGCCATGCCCTCAATGGAGAAGCCGTTGGCCTGCTCGGGAACGACGCCCGCCGCCGCCGAGGCCGCGAAGCCGAATCGATCGGCGTCCAGGCCATGCACGTTGCCGGCATCCCAGGCCACTAGCTGGCTCTCGAGTTGCGAGAACTCGCCGACGTAGCTGAAGGTGGTGCCGGCGCCGCTGCCGCCGAGCTTCACTGCGAAGAGGTGCGAACGGTCGGGTGCGTCGTCGCCGTCCTTCTTGTTGCTGTTCGAGCCCGTGAAGTACAGCGTGTCGCCGACGCGCGTGCCAGCCTCGAGGTCGAGTTCCTTCGTGAGCTGGGGGCCATCGGTTTCATAGCTCCACTCCTTCACCGCGGCGCCACCCGCTCGCGGATAGACCCGCAGCACATTGGCCTCGTCGTCGGCCACGAGCATGTAGCCGTCGGGCAATGCGATGGCAGTGGAGGCATCGGACGAGCCTTCGGTCGTGCCGGCGGTCGGCGTGAACCGGGCCTCGGAGACCAGTTGCGGCTCGGGCGCCGCAGGCGGTGGTTCGGTCGCAGGTGGCGTGGTGGCCACGGGCGGCACGATCGGCGGAAAGAACGCAGCGCCGCCATCGTTGCCGCCACCGCACGCGGCGAGCAGGAGGCCGAGGGCGCTGGCGAGCAGCAGGGGTTTGAAGGGAATGGCGGCAGCGTGTGGCTTTTTGGGATTGTTCATGGCGCGCGGTGTGGCAAGCAAGCAAACCGCGGATCGTGCTGCTTTCGTATGACAGCGCCGTGAAGCAGACGGCCGCTGCTGCGCGCCGCTCAGGGCACCGGGTCGCGCAGAGACTTGGGCACGCGGTAGCGCTCGCCGTCGTAGCGCAGCGTCAGCGTGTCGAAGCGCGCGGGCAGGGACACCAGGGCGCAGTTCTGGTCATCGTCGCGCCACAGCGCGCGACTGCGGGTTCGCGTGCGCGAGAGCTGCAGGTCGTGCCAGCCGTTGCTTGTCGACGGAGCGACCGAGAGCATGGTGCGCAGCTTCTCGAAGCGACCGCTGCAGCTCTGGTCCCACTCGCCGCTGTCGTGGTCGAGTTCGATCTCGGGCAGCACCTGGCGCAGCTTGCTGCCCTGCTGCACGTAGAGGCGCAGCGTCTCGATCGCGGTCGAATTGCCCGGCGCGATGCCGCGGTAGCGCACACGCAGGCCGAAGGCGCGCGTGTCGCTCGAGAGCACGTAGCGCGAGGTGTCGATGCGGATGTCCTGGATCGCGGTGGCGTTGTCCTCGTCGAGTGCCTCGGACTGGCGGATGCGCGCGACCACGGTGTCGCGATCGGTGTTGCCGTTGTCGGGGCGCTGGATCAGCAGCAGTTCGAGATCGAAGACCTTCGCGCCCGAGCTGCTGACCTCTTGCGGCACCGGCAGCACCACGATGCTGCGTCCCGGAAATGCCGGCCACGGCTTGCAGGCCGCGAGGCGCTCGTCGAGCGATCGGTCGGGGTAGAGCTTGGCATGCATGCGCTCGGCCAGCCCACTTTCGCACGCCGCATGCGTGGCGCCGGCGGCCACGAGACCCAGCAGCAGCAACAGGGCGCGGCGCAGGCCGGAACGCAGCATCATCTGCGCGGCTTCAGGCGGCCGCCGCCACCGGCGGCAGCGGCAACCAATGCATGGCGGCCGCTTCGAGCGCGGCCAGGTTGCCGCTGCCCGCGAGCACCAGCGCGCCTTCGCCGCCCTCGGCCAGCCGACCGAGCGAGGCGAGCACGCGGCGCGTCTGCTGCGCCACGGGGGCCCCGGTGTCGATGAAGCGCAGCGACGGCGGCGCATGGCGCTGCAGTTCGTGCCGCACGAGCGGGTAATGGGTGCAGCCGAGCACCACGGCGTCGGTCTCGCCGGGCGCATCGCCGAACGGGCCGGCCTCGGCCATATAGCGTGCGCAGAGCGCCGCGATGGCTGCACCATCGAAGCCCTCGATGGCCTTCACGAGCCCGTCGCAGGGCACCGCGCGGACCGTCGCCCCGGCCGCAAAGGTGTCGCACAGCGCCGCGTACCTGCTGCTTGCGAGCGTCCCGCGTGTGGCCAACACCGAGATGCGGCCCGTTCGGCTCGCGGCCACCGCGGGCTTGAGCGCGGGCTCCAGGCCCACGATCGGCAGTGCCGGATGTTCGGCGCGCAGCAGGTGGATGGCCGCGGTGGTGGCCGTGTTGCAGGCCACCACCAGCGCCTTGATGCCGTGTTCGCGCACCAATTGCCCGGCCACCGCGCGCGAGCGCTCGATCACGTAGGCATCGCCGCGCTCGCCATAGGGGGCGTAGGCCGCGTCCGAGAAATAGACGAAGCGCTCGTGCGGCAGTTCGGCGCGCAGCGCGGCGAGCACGCTGAGCCCGCCGACACCGCTGTCGAAGACGCCGACCGCGCTCAAGCTCAGGCTTCTTCCATCATGATGGTCTTGAACTCGCCGCTGGCGATGCGCTTCTGCCACTCGGCCGGGCCGGTGATGTGCGCGCTGGTGCCGCCGGCGTCGACCGCCACCGTCACGGGCATGTCGACCACGTCGAATTCGTAGATCGCTTCCATGCCGAGGTCTTCGAAGCCGACCACCTTGGCGGTCTTGATCGCCTTGCTCACGAGGTAGGCGGCGCCGCCCACGGCCATGAGGTAGGCGCTCTTGTGCTTCTTGATGGCCTCGATCGCGACCGGGCCGCGCTCGGCCTTGCCGATCATCGCGATCAGGCCGGTCTGGGCCAGCATCATCTCGGTGAAGCCGTCCATGCGGGTGGCGGTGGTCGGGCCGGCGGGGCCGACCGCTTCGTCACCGACGGGATCGACCGGGCCGACGTAGTAGATGACGCGGTTCGTGAAATCGACGGGCAGCTTCTCGCCCTTGGCGAGCATGCCCTGGATGCGCTTGTGCGCGGCGTCGCGGCCGGTGAGCATCTTGCCGTTGAGCAGCAGCGTGTCGCCGGGCTTCCAGCTCGCCACTTCGGCGGGCGTGAGGCGGTCGAGGTCGACGCGCTTGCTCTTCTTCTCGTCGGGCGCCCAGTTCACGTCGGGCCAGAGGTCGAGCGAGGGCGGATCGAGGTAGACCGCGCCACTGCCGTCCATCACGAAGTGCGCATGCCGTGTGGCCGCGCAGTTGGGGATCATCGCGACGGGCTTGCTCGCGGCGTGCGTCGGGTACATCTTGATCTTGATGTCGAGCACGGTGGCCAGGCCGCCCAGGCCCTGCGCGCCGATGCCGAGCGCATTGACCTTCTCGTACAGCTCGAGGCGCAGTTCCTCGACCTTCGAGAGCGGCTCCTTGCGCGCGGCCTTGGCCTGCAGTTCGTGCATGTCGAGGTCGTCCATCAGGCTTTCCTTGGCCATCAGCGCGGCCTTCTCGGCCGTGCCGCCGATGCCGATGCCGAGCATGCCGGGCGGGCACCAGCCGGCGCCCATGGTCGGCACCGTCTTGAGCACCCAGTCGACCACGCTGTCGCCGGGGTTCAGCATCACGAGCTTGCTCTTGTTCTCGCTGCCGCCGCCCTTGGCCGCGACGGTGACCTCGACCGTGTTGCCGGGCACGATCTCGGTGAAGATCACCGCGGGCGTGTTGTCCTTGGTGTTCTTGCGGTCGAACTGCGGGTCGGCCACCACCGAAGCGCGCAGCGTGTTGTCGGGATGGTTGTAGCCGCGGCGCACGCCTTCGTTGACCGCGTCCTCTAGCGAGCCGGTGAAGCCGCCCCAGCGCACGTCCATGCCCACCTTGAGGAACACGTTGACGATGCCGGTGTCCTGGCAGATCGGGCGATGGCCGACCGCGCTCATCTTGCTGTTGGTGAGGATCTGCGCGATCGCGTCCTTGGCGGCGGGGCTCTGCTCGCGCTCGTAGGCCTTGGCCAGGTGGGCGATGTAGTCGGCGGGGTGGTAATAGCTGATGTACTGCAGCGCGGCGCTGATCGATTCGATCAGGTCGGCCTGCTGGATCGTGGTCGTCATGGTGGGGGGTCTTTTTTGGATGTGGAAACGCCCCCCGATTATCTCAGCCGCCGCCGCCGCCGGCCGCCGCGCGCGCCTCGGCGATCCAGCCGTCGAACAATTGCTGGTGCGCCCGGATCCAGCCGTCGGCGTGGCGCTCCACGTCCTCGGCCGTGTTGGCGCCCTGGCTCATGCGCAGGTTCTGGGCGTTGATGTCGCCGATCGGCAGCTTCATGATCTCGAACAGCCGGGCGGCGGCCGGGTTCTTTTCGGCGAATTCGCGATTGGCGACGATGCGCTCCTCGTTCGCCAGGAAGCCGTAGTTCTTGCCGTTCGGCTGCCGGGTGTCGCCGCCGTCGCCGCCGGGCGAGGAGGAGGAGGGTACCTGCAGCCACACCACGTCCGAACCCGGGCGCAGCACGGCACTCACCCAGTAGGGCGTCCAGGTGTAGTAGAGGATCGGCTTGTCCTGCTTGAACCGCGCGATGGTGTCGGCCATCAGCGCCGCATAGCTGCCCTGCTTGTGCGTGACGGTGTCGCGCAGCTGGTAGGCCGTCAGGTGGTTTTCGATGGCGAGTTCGCAGCCCCAGCCGGGGTTGCAGCCGGTGAGGTCGGCCTTGCCGTCGCCGTCCGCGTCGAACAGCTTCGCGATCGCCGGGTCCTTGAGCTGGCCGATGTCGTTGATGCCGTACTGTTCAGCCGTCTTGCGGTCGATCAGGTAGCCCTGAACCGCGCCCTCCGAATACACGCCCTTGCGCCAGAGCTTGGCGTCGCCGCCGCTGTTCTCGTAGAAGTCGGCATGCAGCAGGCTCCAGTGGTGGGCCATGAAGGTGGCATCGCCATTGGCGATGGCGAGGTGCTCGGTGGCGGGTTCGAGGTCGCGCATCGGCTCGACGGTGTAGCCGAGCCGCTCGAGCCCGCGCATCACGAGCAGGGTCTGGAAAGCCTCTTCGGCGAGCGAGCTCTTGAGCGGCTGCACGGTCACGCCGGCGCCGGGCAGGTCGGCGCTGGCCTGTGCGGCCAGTCCCGAGAACGCGAAGGCAAGGGCCAGCAGACCGCGTGCAACGAAACCGGCGGTGCGTGGCTTGTCGTGGTGGTTCTTCATGCGTGTTGTTTCCTTCTTCGTCATTGCGCCTGCGCCGAAAGTGCCGGCGCCGGTTCGGCCGCCGGGCGGCCCGGGGCCACGGCGCGCTGCAGCAGGCGCAGCGCGAGGCCTGCCGGCCCCGTGTGCCACCAGCGGCGGCCTGCGGCGCGGCGCGACTGGCCCATGGCCTGGGTCAGCCGGTCGAGCGAGATGGCCAGCAGCACGATGCCCAGCCCGCCGACGGTCGCCAGGCCCATGTCGAGCCGACCGATGCCGCGCAGCACCATCTGGCCCAGCCCACCGACCGCGATCATCGAGGCGATCACCACCATCGACAGCGACAGCATCAGCGCCTGGTTGATGCCGGCCATGATCGACGGCATGGCCAGTGGCAGCTGCACCTTCACGAGCATCTGCCAGGGCGAGGCGCCGTAGGCGCGCGCCGCCTCGATCAGGTCGGGCCGCACCTGGCGCAGGCCCAGGTTGGTCAGGCGCACGAGCGGCGCGAGGGCGAAGACGATCGTCACGATCACGCCCGGCACGTTGCCGATGCCGAACAACATGACCACCGGTACCAGGTACACGAAGGCGGGCGTGGTCTGCATCGCGTCGAGCACCGGGCGCATCACGCGCTGCGCGCGGTCGCTGCTCGCCAGCAGCACGCCGAGCGGCAGCCCGACCAGCATGCAGAAAACCAGCGAGGTCAGCACCAGCGACAGGGTCACCATGGCCTCCGGCCAGATGCCGAGCATGGCCACCAGCAGCAGCGACACGGCCGTGCCGATGGCGATCGCGCGGCCCGCGAACTGCCAGGCGAGCAGGCCGACGAGCGCGATCATCGCGAGCGGCGGCAGCCCGTTCAGCAGGCCCTGCACGCCGTCGAGCGTGCTGTCGATCGGCAGCCGCACGGTCTGGAAGAAGGGCCGGAAATGCGTGACCACCCAGCCCAGGCCCTGGTTGATCCAGGCTTCGACGGGCAGCGAGCCGTCCCACAGCCGGTGCAGCGCGAAGCCGCCGGCGGCCGGGTCGACCGCGGTCGCGGCCTGGGCTGCGGGGGCATCGAGCCAAGCGCTCGTGGCCGACGCGTCGGGCGCGGCGGAAAGCGCCTCCCACGGGTCGATGTAGGCGGGCGCAGCGGCGGTGTCGGCCGGGGCGGATGACATCGTGTTGTCGTTCATCGGTTCGGTTTTCTCCGGAAGTTCGAAATCAGTGCGGCTCGGCGGCCAGCGCAGGGGCGGCGTGGGGCGCGGCGGGTTCGATCGGCGGCGTGTCGCGGTCGAGGAATCTCAGCAGCGTGGTCTTGCTGATCGCGCCGCAGAAGCGGCCGTCGCCCGCCACCACCGGCAACGCGCATGGCGCCTGCGCAAGCAGGCCGATGAGCCCGGCCACCGGCGCCTCGGCATCGATCGTCGGCAAGCCCTCGAGAAAAGCATGCTGCAGGCCGAGCGGACCCGCACGCCCGTCGAGTGCAGTGCGCAGCGTGTCGGCCGAGACCACGCCGAGGAAGCGCCTGCCCGGGTTCACCACGTAGGCGAAGTCGCGGTCCTGGTCTTCGAGCAGCTGCAGCGCCGCGCGCGCACCGCGCTCCGGGTGCTCGCTCACCACCGTGAGCGACTTGCGCGCGATGTCGGCCGCCTTGAAGACCGCCGCGGCATCCACGCCGCGCACGAAGCTGCGCACGTAATCGTCGGCGGGGCTGCGCAGGATCTCGTCGGGCGTGCCGACCTGGATCACGTGGCCGTCCTTCATGATCGCGATGCGGTCGCCGATGCGCATCGCCTCGTCGAGGTCGTGCGAGATGAAGACGATGGTGCGGCGCTTTTCCTGCTGCAGCCGCAGCAGCTCCGATTGCATCTCGGTGCGGATGATCGGGTCGAGCGCCGAGAAGGCCTCGTCCATCAGCAGGATCGACGGGTCCGATGCCAGTGCACGCGCCAGGCCGACGCGTTGCTGCATGCCGCCCGAGAGCTCGTCGGGGTAGCTGTCGCCCCAGCCCGCGAGGCCCACCTGGGCGAGCGCCTGGTCGGCCTGCGCGAGGCGTTCTTTCTTGCTGGTGCCGGAGAGTTCGAGGCCGAACGCGGTGTTCTCGCGCACCGTCATGTGCGGCATCAGCGCGAAGGACTGGAACACCATGCTGATGTCCTTGCGGCGCAATGCGCGCAGCCTGGCGTCGGAGTGCTCGTTGATGTCGGCGCCGTCGATCACGATGCGTCCCGCGGTCGGCTCGATCAGCCGGTTCAGCAGCCGTACCAGCGTCGACTTGCCCGAGCCCGACAGGCCCATGATCACGAAGATCTCGCCGGCTTGGATCTCGAAGGTGGCGTCGAACACGCCGATCGACTGGCCCGTGCGGGCGAGGATCTCTTTCTTGCTCAGCCCTTGGCGGACCAGTTCGAGCGCGTCTTCGGGGGCGTCCCCGAAAACCTTGAAGACATGGTCGATGAGAATTCCCTTGGCCATACGCCGGAGCTCCTTGTGCGAAGGTTGGACACAGTGCCGCCCGCAGGCGGCAGCGCCACGCCGTTCAGCCGGGGAGGACTGGGCAAACCAATGGCAACGCGAAGAGGCGCGCCATCGGCCGCAAGTGCAGGACGTGGCATCGGGGCCGGAGCGAAGCCCGGCCGGTTCGCCGGGCGGGCCCGGCGAGAGATCCATGCACCGCGACGGGAAGCGGGTTCCGCGAGTAGTGCAAGGGCGACCAACATGACTTGTTGGTCGACTGAAGCGCAAGATTATAACTTTTGCGTATGAGGCGGGTCAACCCAGGGCCCCTATCGTGAAGCAGTTCACGGCCGGGAAAGGCCCAGGCAAATGCGAGCTATTCCTATTCGCCGATACTCGGCACCGCGCCCGGCGAGCGGCGCCTTTTCTTCACGACTGCGGAGCTTCCTTCATGACCACACCCCCCAAGACCCGTGCCGAGCGCGATACCTTCGGCCCGATCGACGTGCCGGCCGACAAGCTGTGGGGCGCGCAGACGCAGCGCTCGCTGCAGAACTTCGATATCTCGGGCGAGCGGCAGCCGCGCGAGATCATCAAGGCGCTGGCCCAGGTGAAGCGCGCCTCGGCGGTGGTCAACCATGCGCTCGGCCTGCAGGACGAGAAGAAGACCGGGGCCATCGTGGCGGCGGCCGACGAAGTCATCGCTGGCGGGCACGCCGACGAGTTTCCGCTCGTGGTGTGGCAGACCGGTTCGGGCACGCAGACCAACATGAACGTCAACGAGGTGCTGGCCAACCGCGCGAGCGAACTGCTCGGCGGCGAGCGCGGCGAAGGGCGCCTGGTGCATCCGAACGACGACGTGAACCGCAGCCAGTCGAGCAACGACGTGTTTCCCACCGCGATGCACGTGGCGGCGGTCGAGGCGATCACGCAGCGGCTGCTGCCGGCGATCGCCAAGCTGCGCGGCACGCTCGAGCAGAAATCGAGGGATTTCGCCGACATCGTGAAGATCGGCCGCACCCACCTGCAGGACGCGACGCCGCTCACGCTCGGCCAGGAGTTCTCTGGCTACGTGGCGCAGCTTGCGCACGGCGAAGCGCATGTGCGCGCTGCGCTGCCGCACCTGTGCGAACTGGCGCTCGGCGGCACGGCCGTGGGCACCGGCCTCAATGCGCCCAAGGGCTACGCTGAACAGGTGGCGGCCCAACTCGCGAAGCTCACCGGGCTGCCGTTCGTCACGGCGCCGAACAAGTTCGAGGCCATGGCCAGCGTCGACGCGCTGGTGCACGCGCACGGCGCGCTCAAGACGCTGGCCGCGAGCATGACCAAGATCGCCAACGATGTGCGCTGGCTCGCGAGCGGCCCGCGCAGCGGCATCGGCGAACTGAGCATTCCCGAGAACGAGCCCGGCTCGTCGATCATGCCCGGCAAGGTGAACCCGACCCAGAGCGAGGCCGTGACGATGCTCGCGGCCCAGGTGTTCGGCAACGACGTCGCCATCAACATCGGCGGCGCCTCGGGCAACTTCGAACTCAACGTGTTCCGCCCGATGGTGGCGCACAACTTCCTGCAGAGCGTGCGCCTCCTGGCCGACGGCATGGTGAGCTTCAACGACCATTGCGCCGTGGGCATCGAGCCGAACCGCGAGCGCATCATCGAGCTGGTGCAGCGTTCGCTGATGCTCGTGACCGCGCTCAACACGCACATCGGCTACGACAAGGCCGCCTTCATCGCGAAGAAGGCGCACAAGGAGGGCAGCAGCCTGCGCGAGGCGGCCATCGCCTCGGGGCACCTGACGGCCGAGCAGTTCGACCAGTGGGTGGTGCCGGAGAACATGACGGGGCGTTGAGCAATCCAGCGCCGGCAGCATGAAAAAAGGAACCTTGCGGGTCCTTTTTTCTTTCAATACCCGACCGTGTAGCGCTGGCGCGAATGCGCCGGCTTCTCGAGCTCGTCGATGAACGCGATCGCGTAGTCCTCGAAGCTGATCCAGCTGCGGCCTTCGGCGCCCACGAGCAGGTCGTCCTTGCCCAGGCGGAACTTGCCGGTGCGCTCGCCTTCGACGAACTCGGCCGAGGGCGACAGGAAGGTCCAGTCGAGCTCGCTTTCATTGCGCAGCGCCTCGAGGAACACGCCGCCAGCCGAGGCCTCGGCGCGGTAGGCGTCGGGGAAGTCCGGCGTGTCGATCACCTTCAGGCCCGGGGCCGCGAACAGGCTGCCGGCTCCACCGACGACGAGCAGCCGCTTCACGCCCGCGCGCTTGACCGGCGCGATGATCGTGGCCGGCGGCACGGTGGCGAAGTGGGCCGCGCTGAACACGGCGTCGTGGCCGGCCACGGCTTTTTCGAGTGCCACGCCATCGAGCACGTCGAGGTCGATCGGCTTGACGTTCGCGCGGTCCGCGAGTTTGGCGCTGGCGTGGCGCGCGATGGCCGTCACGGTGTGGCCGCGGCGGAGCGCTTCGTCGAGAAGGCGGCCGCCAGCGCGTCCGGTGGCGCCGATGGTGGCAATGTGGCTCATGGATGACTCCTGGATGTGGATGGGACCCACCGCATCTTAGGTTTCTGTTTTCGAAAGAAATACTCCGAAATTCGCGCTTGTTTGTTTCTAAAATCGTACGAATGGACCGATTGAGCGCGATGCGGGTGTTCGTGGCGGTGGTGGATTCGGGCAGCCTCTCGGCCGCGGCAGAGAAGCTCGGGTTTTCGCGCCCGGTGGTTACGCGCTATGTGGCGGAGCTTGAGCAATGGACCGGTGCACGGCTGCTGCACCGGACCACGCGCCGCCTGAGCCTGACCGCGGCCGGCGAGGAGCTGCTGCCGCGCTGCCGCCAGATGCTCGAACTCGCGGGCGACATGCAGGCCGCCGTACGCCACCCGGCCGAAGCGCCACGCGGGCAGCTGCGCATCACGACCAGCACCTCGTTCGCGCAGGCGCAGCTGGCCGACGCGGTGGCCGACTACGTGCGGCTCCATCCGGGCGTGGCGGTCGACCTGGTGCTGCTCGACCGGGCAGTGAACCTGGTCGACGAACGCATCGACCTGGCGATCCGCGTGGCCGCCGAGATCGACCCGAACCTGATCGCACGCCGCCTCACCGACTGCCGCTCGGCGGTCTGCGCCTCGCCCGCATACCTGGCGGCCAAGGGTCGGCCGCTGGCGGTGGAAGAACTGGCGCAGCGCAACTGCCTCACGCACTCGTATTTCGGGCGCAGCCTCTGGAATTTCACGCGCAAGGGCAGCGGCGAGCCGGCGTCTGTTGCGGTCGCGGGCAACGTCTCGGCCAACGATGCGGCCAGCCTGATGTGCCTCGCGCGTGCGGGCGCGGGCATCGCGATGCTGCCGACCTACCTGGCCGCGCCGCTGCTGCGGCGCGGAGACCTCGTGCGGCTGTTCGACGACTTCGAGCCGCAGGTGGTGGGCATGTATGCCGTCTATGCCTCGCGCAAGCACATGCCGGCCACCCTGCGCACCATGCTCGACTTCCTGGCCGGTCGCTTTACCGAAGTGCCCGCGTGGGATTTGCCGAACGCGGGCTGATCGAAGAAGGGGAGGTAGCGATCAGTGGCGATTGCCGCTGCTGTGCGGTGCCGGGCCCATCAAGCGGTCGGTGTAGGCAATGGCCATGGCCGAGAGCAGGAACGCGATGTGGATCACGGTTTGCGCGATCAGCACGCGGTCGGTGTAGTTGTCGGCATTGATGAAGGTCTTCAGCAGGTGGATCGAGCTGATGCCGATGATGGCGGTCGCCAGCTTGACCTTGAGCACCGAGGCATTCACATGGCTCAGCCACTCGGGCTGGTCGCGATGGCCCTCGAGGTCCATGCGGCTCACGAAGGTCTCGTAGCCGCCGACGATCACCATGATCAGCAGGTTCGAGATCATCACCACGTCGATCAATGCGAGCACCACCAGCATGATCACGGTTTCGTTGAGCGAGGTGACAGGCGCTGTGGTCTTGTAGCCGATGCTCGTGATCAGCGCCTGCAGCGCGTCCTTGCTTCCGAAGGCGGCTTCCACCAGATGCAGCAGCTCGACGAGGAAGTGCACCACGTAGACGGCCTGCGCGATGATCAGCCCCAGGTAAAGCGGCAGCTGGAGCCATCGGCTCGCGAAGATCAGCTTGGGCAGGGGCCGCAGTGGCGAGCTCCGGCGCGGCGTGGTCGGGGGATCGAAGGATTCGGGTGCGGACATCGGAAGGCCGGAAGGGAACGATCGCGGATTCTAGGGTGTCCGGGTGGCCGACTCGTATTAACCCTGAGAACTAACATCGGACCTGGCCGACCCGTCAGTGACCCGTAAGTGGTTCCGTCGACATTACGGCCGCACCCATTCAGGAGACAAGACAATGAGCAGCAGCAGCAATGCATCGAAGAACATCGAGTCCGTTCTGGTGGAAAACCGTGTATTCCCGCCCGACGCCCGCGCCACCGACGGCGCCCGCGTGGCCGGCATGGCCGCCTACGAGGCGCTGTGCAAGGAAGCCGAGCAGGACTTCGACGGCTTCTGGCGCCGCCAGGCCGAGAGCCACCTGAACTGGAGCAAGCCCTTCACCCGCACGCTCGACGAATCGAACGCGCCGTTCTACCAGTGGTTCGGCGACGGCGAACTCAATGCCAGTGCGAACTGCCTCGACAGGCACATGGGCACGCCGGTCGAGAACAAGACCGCGATCGTCTTCGAGGCCGACGACGGCAGCGTGACCCGCGTCAGCTACAAGGAACTGCTCGCGCGCGTGAGCCAGTTCGCCAATGCGCTGAAGACCGCCGGCATTCAGAAGGGCGACCGCGTCATCATCTACATGCCGATGACCGTCGAGGGCGTGATCGCGATGCAGGCCTGCGCACGCATCGGCGCCACGCACAGCGTGGTGTTCGGCGGCTTCTCGGCCAAGGCGCTGCAGGAGCGCATCATCGACGCCGGCGCGGTCGCCGTGATCACCGCCAACTACCAGCTGCGCGGCGGCAAGGAGCTGCCGCTCAAGGCCATCGTCGACGACGGCATCGCGCTCGGCGGCTGCGAATCGATCAAGAACGTCTTCGTGTATGAGCGCACGCCGAGCGCATGGAACCGCGTCGAAGGCCGCGACAAGACCTTCGCCGAAGCGCTGCAGGGTCAGAGCACCGAATGCGCACCGGTGCCGGTGAATGCCGAGCATCCGCTCTTCATCCTCTACACCTCGGGCTCGACCGGAAAGCCCAAGGGCGTGCAGCATGCCACCGGAGGCTACCTGCTGTGGGCGAAGATGACGATGGAGTGGACCTTCGACATCCGTCCCGAAGACGTCTTCTGGTGCACCGCCGACATCGGCTGGATCACCGGCCACACCTACGTGGCCTACGGCCCGCTCGCCGCCGGTGCCACCCAGGTGGTGTTCGAGGGCGTTCCCACCTTCCCGCATGCGGGCCGCTTCTGGCAGATGATCGAGAAGCACCAGGTGTCGATCTTCTACACCGCGCCCACCGCGATCCGCTCGCTCATCAAGGCCGCCGAAAGCGACGAGAAGGTGCACCCGAAGAACTGGGACCTGTCGAGCCTGCGCATGCTCGGATCGGTGGGGGAGCCCATCAATCCCGAGGCCTGGATGTGGTACCACCGCCATATCGGCCGCGAGCGTTGCCCGATCGTCGACACCTTCTGGCAGACCGAAACCGGCGGCCACGTGATCACGCCGCTGCCCGGCGCCACGCCGCTGGTGCCGGGCTCGTGCACCTTGCCGCTGCCGGGCATCATGGCCGCGATCGTCGACGAGACCGGCAAGGACCTGCCGAACGGCGCAGGCGGCATGCTGGTCATCAAGCGACCATGGCCGTCGATGATCCGCACCATCTGGAACGATCCCGAGCGCTTCAAGAAGAGCTATTTCCCCGAGGAGATGGGCGGCACGATCTACCTTGCGGGCGACGGCGCGGTGCGCAGCGCCGACCGTGGCTATTTCCGCATCACCGGGCGCATCGACGACGTGCTCAACGTTTCGGGCCACCGCCTGGGCACGATGGAGATCGAGTCGGCGCTGGTGTCCAAGACCGACCTCGTAGCCGAAGCCGCCGTGGTCGGCCGGCCCGACGACGTGACCGGCGAAGCGGTCTGCGCCTTCGTGGTGCTCAAGCGCCCGCGTCCGACCGGCGAAGAGGCCAAGCAGATCGCCAACGAACTGCGCAACTGGGTGGCCAAGGAGATCGGGCCGATCGCCAAGCCGAAGGACATCCGTTTCGGCGAGAACCTGCCGAAGACGCGCAGCGGCAAGATCATGCGGCGCCTGCTGCGCAGCATCGCCAAGGGCGAGGCGATCACGCAGGACACGTCCACGCTCGAAAATCCGGCGATTCTGGAACAGTTGTCACAGATCAACTGATTTTCTGCTTGTAGGACGTAGGCTTTAGTGGGGGGCGGGGCCGATCGCGGCCCTTGGGCTGAGGTACAACCGGCGGGTCGTCTTGCGCCACCATCGGCGCGGGATCGTTTTCATCGTGTTTGATCCATACCAAGGAGGCGCCAAATGGGCGTTCGATCTGCTTTTCTTTTCGTCATCGTGCTCTTGATCGCGGCGCTGGCCGCGCTCAACTGGTACACCTTGGCGGCACCCGTCGAGATGTCGCTCGGCTTCATGACGGTGTCCGCGCCGCTCGGGCTCATCATGCTGGGACTCACGGCCGCACTGGGCGTGTTTTGCCTCGTCTACGTGCTTTACCTGCACAGCTCGGTGCTGATGGACGCCAAGCGCCACAACCGTGAAATGCAGGCGCAGCGCGACCTTGCCGACAAGGCCGAGGGCTCGCGTTTCACCGAGCTGCGCAACTTCCTCGCGGCGCAGGAAAACAAGCACATGGCACAGAACGCCGAGAACCATGCCGCGCTGCTCGCGCGCCTGGGCCAGGTCGAAACCGTGATCCGCCAGCGTTCGGAGCAGTCCGAGAACGCCGTGGCCGCGCACATCGGCCAGCTCGAAGACCGCATCGAGCGCCGGCCGCTCCCGACCGACATCAATCCGCGGGCCTGAGCGCCGCGACCGCCTCGCTGCGCGCCAGCGGCACTTCGGGGTGGTGCTACTTCGTCGCCAGCACCCAGGCGGCCAGCTTCTTGGCGTCGGCTTCGCTGACCTGGTTGTTGGCCGGCATCGGCACCGGTCCCCAGACGCCGGAACCACCCTTGATGATCTTCGTGGCCAGCATGTCGACCGCACCCGCATTGCCCTTGTACTTGGCCGCAATATCCTTGAAGGAAGGGCCGAGCACCTTGCGCTCGACGGCATGGCAGCTCATGCAGTTCTTGGACGTGGCCAGCGCAAGGTCTGCGAAGGCCGGCGCGGCCAGGCCCAGGCCCAGGAGCGCGAAGGACAGGAGTCTTTTCATGGGGTAATTGTTAATGGCTGGGGTACATTCGATACAACGCGATTGTAGGTAGCGCCGTGCACCGGCGACCGGAAGCGTTGACTACAACCGAAGGGGTTCGCCATGTGGTTTTTGGTGCTGGGGCTCGCAGGCGTGGCCCTCAAGTATTTCGAGATCGGCATGGTGGCCGAGTGGAGCTGGTGGCTCGTGCTGTTGCCCTTTGCCATGGCCGCGGCGTGGTGGGCCTGGGCTGATTGGTCGGGCTACACCAAGCGCAAGGTCGTCGAGCGCGAAGAAAAGCGCAAGCAGACGCGCATCGACCGGCAGCGCAGCAACATGGGGCTGCCGAGCAGCAAGGCGGGCCAGCGGCCGCGGCGCTGAAGCGCACGCGGCGCGGCGGATGGCGCAGGCCCTGCCTGCGCCCTGAGACCCTCAGAACTTGTCGAGCACCGCACCCGAGCTCGCACTCGAGGCGTTGAACGCAAACTTGGCCTGCACGCCGCGCGTGTAGCGCGGTGCCGGCGGCTTCCAGCCTTCGCGGCGCTTGGCCAGTTCGGCTTCGGGCACGTTGAGTTCGAGCTTCAGTTCATGCGCATCGATGGTGATCGAGTCGCCCTCGTTCACGAACGCGATGGTGCCGCCGGCCGCCGCTTCGGGCGCCACGTGGCCCACGACCATGCCCCAGGTGCCGCCCGAGAAGCGGCCGTCGGTGATCAGGCCCACGCTTTCGCCGAGGCCGGCACCGATCAGCGCGCCCGTGGGTGCGAGCATCTCGGGCATGCCCGGGCCGCCCTTGGGGCCGAGGTAGCGCAGCACCATGACGTCGCCGGCCTTGATCTTTCCGTCGAGGATGGCCTGCAGCGCCGACTGCTCGTCGTCGAACACGCGCGCCGGGCCGGTGATGACCGGGTTCTTGAGGCCGGTGATCTTGGCGACCGCACCTTCGGGCGAGAGGTTGCCCTTGAGGATCGCGAGGTGGCCTTCGGCGTACATCGGCTTGTCGATCGGGCGGATCACGTCCTGGTCGGCGCGCGGCTGGTCGGGCACGTCCTGCAGCACCTCGGCGATGGTCTTGCCGGTGATCGTCATGCAGTCGCCATGCAGCAGGCCGGCGTTGAGCAGCACCTTCATCACCTGCGGAATGCCGCCGGCCTGGTGCAGGTCGACCGCGAGGTACTTGCCGCTGGGCTTCAGGTCGCAGATGACCGGCACCTTCTTGCGCATGCGCTCGAAGTCGTCGATCGTCCAGTCGACTTCGGCCGCGTGCGCGATCGCCAGGAAGTGCAGCACCGCGTTGGTCGAGCCGCCGGTGGCCATGATCACGGCCACGGCGTTCTCGATGGCCTTCTTGGTCACGATGTCGCGCGGCTTCAGGTCCTTCTTGATCGCCTCGATCAGCACCGTGGCCGATTCCTTGGCCGAGTTCTGCTTTTCGTCGTGCGGATTGGCCATGGTGGACGAGTAGGGCAGCGACAAGCCCAGCGCCTCGAAGGCGCTCGACATGGTGTTGGCGGTGTACATGCCGCCGCACGAGCCGGTGCCGGGAATGGCGCGCTTCTCGATTTCGTTCAGGTCCTCGTCGCTCATGTTGCCCGCGGCGTTCTGGCCCACGGCCTCGAACACGCTGACGATGTTGAGGTCCTGGCCCTTGTAGCGGCCCGGCAGGATGGTGCCGCCGTAGACGTAGATGGCGGGCACGTTGGCGCGCAGCATGCCCATCATGCCGCCGGGCATGTTCTTGTCGCAGCCTCCGACCACGAGCACGCCGTCCATCCACTGGCCGCCGACGCAGGTCTCGATGCAGTCGGAGATGACTTCGCGGCTGACCAGCGAGTACTTCATGCCTTCGGTGCCCATGGCCATGCCGTCGGAGATGGTAGGCGTGCCGAACACCTGTGCGTTGCCGCCCGCTTCCTCGATGCCGGCGATGGCGGCGTCGGCCAGCTTCTGCAGGCCCGAGTTGCACGGCGTGATGGTGCTGTGGCCGTTCGCGACGCCGACCATCGGCTTCTTGAAGTCGGCCTCTTCATAGCCCATGGCGTAGAACATCGAGCGGTTGGGTGCCCGGCTCTTGCCTTCGACGATGTTGGCGCTGCGGCGGTTGATCTGGATCGGCTTGGTGTCCATGGTGCGTGTCTCTTCTGTCGTGGGGAAAGCGCGTGGGGAGCGCAGGGGAAGGCTCAAGTATCCGACTTCTCACTGATTGCTTCCAATCCAATTTCGAGCCCGCATTGATATGCTCGGCATATGAAAGAGCACCTGATCGACCTGCGTGCCTGGCGCCAGTTCGTCGCCGTGGCCGAAGAACTGCATTTCGGACGCGCGGCCGAGCGCCTGCACATGACGCAGCCGCCCGTCACGCAGGCCATCGCCCAGCTCGAAAAGACGCTCGGGGTCGTGCTCTTCGACCGCACGCGGCGGCGCGTGGCGCTCACGCCGGCGGGCGAGGCGCTGCTGCCCGACGTGCGCGAACTGCTGGCGCGCGCGCAGGCGCTGCCCGCCCGTGCGCGGGCAGCGGCGGCCGGGCAGGTGGGGCGGGTGCGCATTGCGTTCGTCTCGACGATCGGCTTCGAGAAGCTGCCGGGCTGGGTGCGCGAGTTCCACGTGCTGTGCCCCGAAGTGGCGCTCGAACTCGTCGAGGCCACCGGCGACGTGCAGCGCGAGGCGCTGGCGCGTGGCGAGATCGACGCCGGGCTGATGCTGCACTCGCCGGGCGCGGCGCCGCCCGGGCTGGAAAGGCTCGCGGTGGAGGAGGAATCGCTGGTGCTGGCCATGCCGGCCCAGCACCGGCTGGCGCGCGCGAAACCCGTGCCGCTGGCCGAGGTGCTGGCCGAGCCGCTGGTGATCTTTCCGCGCCGGATCGTGCCTTCGCTGCACGACGCGATCCTGGGCCTCTATCACGCGGCAGGCCTCGCGCCGCAGGTCGCCCAGGAGGCGATCCAGATGCAGACCATCGTCAACCTGGTTTCGGGCGGCATCGGCATGGCCTGGGTGCCGCACAGCGTCATGCAGTTCCGCCGCGCGGGCGTCGTCTACCGTCAGGCGCACGAGTTCAAGGCCGCGGGCCGCGCGCGTCTGGCGCTGCCCGCCTGCGAGACCAGCCTGGCCTGGCCCGCGCGGGCGGCGCACCCCGCGCTCGAGCGCTTCATCGCTTTCGTGCGCGAGCGCACGCAAGAACGCACGTCGATGGCCGGCTGACCTGCCGAAGCGGAGCAGGGCGGCCGGGTTCAGCGGGCACAATCCGCGCATGCTCATGTATCCACAGATCAACCCCGTCGCCCTGCAACTCGGGCCGATCGCCATCCACTGGTACGGCCTGACCTACCTGGCGGCCTTCGCGCTGTTCTACTTTCTCGGCACGCGGCGCCTGCGGCATGAGCCGTACCGCTCGCTGGCCGGCACGGCAGCCTGGCAGCGAAAGGACGTCGAAGACATTCTTTTCCTCGGCGTGATGGGCGTCATCGTCGGTGGGCGGCTCGGCTACTGCCTGTTCTACAAGCCGGGGTTCTATCTTTCGAATCCGCTCGAGATCCTCTACGTGTGGCAGGGCGGCATGGCCTTCCATGGCGGCTTGCTGGGCGTGATCGGCGCCATGTTGTGGTTCGCGCACTCGCGCGGCCGGCCGTTCTGGCAGGTGATGGATTTCGTCGCGCCCTGCGTGCCGACCGGCTTGGCCGCGGGACGCGTGGGCAACTTCATCAACGGCGAACTCTGGGGCCGCTTCAGCAGCCCCGACCTGCCGTGGGGCATGGTGTTTCCGCAGAGCGGCTCGATGCTGCCGCGCCATCCTTCGCAGGTCTACCAGTTCCTGCTCGAAGGGCTGCTGCTGTTCATCGTCATGTGGCTCTATGCGCGCAAGGAGCGCAAGCAGGGGCAGGTGGCGGCGGTGTTCATGATCGGGTATGGCGTATTCCGCTTCATTGCCGAGTACTTCCGCGAGCCCGACGATTTTCTCGGCCTGCGCGCGCTCGATCTGAGCCAGGGGCAGTGGCTCAGCGTGCCGATGGTGCTCTTCGGCATCGGCCTGTGGCTCTGGGCCGCGCGGCGGCCCCAACCCGCACGGGCTTGAGGCGCGCGACGCAGCCAGCTTAGGCAAGGGTAAGCCCGGGCGCCAAAACCGCGCGCGGTGCTTGCGCCTCATGAGACGGCGGCCCACAATTACGCGTAATTATGAGAAATTACACGTAACGCGGCGGCAACGCGACGCAAAGCACCCAACCCATGCGCCTGGTTCCCAACTCCCTGCACGACGAAGTCGCCGCCACGCTGCGCGAGCAGATCTTCGCCGGCGCACTGGCGCCCGGAAGCTTCCTCGACGAGGCCGCGCTGTGCGAGAAGCTCTCGATCTCGCGCACGCCGCTGCGCGAGGCGCTCAAGGTGCTCACGGCCGAAGGGCTGCTGCGCCACGAGCCGCGGCGCGGCTGCTTCGTGCGCGAGGTCACCGAGCGCGACCTCGACGAGATCTTCCCCGTCATCGCGCTGCTCGAAGGCCGCTGCGCCTACGAGGCCGCGCGCAATGCGAGCGATGCGGAGCTGAGCGAGCTCGATGCGCTGCACGAGCGGCTGGTGCGCCACGCCAGGGCGAAGCGCATCAACGACTACTACGCCACCAACCACCTGATCCACGAGGCGATCATCCAGCTGGCCGACAACAAGTGGCTCGCGCAGGTGATCGGCGACCTGCGCAAGATCCTCAAGCTCGCGCGGCTCCAGCAACTGCATGCGCCGGGCCGGCTCGAGCAGAGCCTGTCGGAGCACTTGGCTGTGTTCGCGGCGCTGAAGGCGCGCGACAGCGAAGGCGCCGACGCAGCCATGCGCACGCACCTGACGCGGCAGCGCGAGGCCTTGCGCGAGGTGGCGCGGCAACAGAAATCCAGGGTGATGTCATGAAGAACGACGCGGGCCGGGCCATACCCGCAGCCCCCAGCAGCATTGGAGTTTGTCGATGAGTGCGACCGAATGGTTCCAGGCGCGGCTGCGCGCTGGCGAGAAGTCCGGCAGCAAGGTGCCGGTGGCACCCGAGGGCGCAACGCGCAACGCGCCCAAGACGGCGGCGAAGCCGAGCGAGCGCACCACGGCCGAGCGCCTGCAGGCCACGCTGCGCAAGGCCGACGAGGCGCTGTCGCCGCGAACGCTGCGCCGCGTGCTGGCGGCGCTGCAGGCGGTGATCGATCCGCGCGTGAGCGAGGTCGAGGGCGGCCGCCGGGCGCATGCGATTGCGCGCGAATATGCCGCCGCCACGCCCGAGGAGCGGCGCGACTACTGGGCGCTCATGAGCGAGCATTTCGCGGCAGATCCGCAGAAGCTCAAGGCCGCGCGCGACCAGCACCAGGCCGCGGTGGGCACGCCCGACGAGGGTCAGGCCGAACTCCGGCTGCGCCGGGCGTTGGTGTCGCCGCGCATGCGCCTGTTGCAGCGCTTCGCGGCCGAGCCCGAGGGCATGCGCTTCCTGGTCGACCTGCGCGCCGAGCTGCTGCCGTTCCTCAAGTCGGACAAGCGGCTGCTGGCGCTCGATGCCGAGATGGAGCACCTGTTCTCGACCTGGTTCGACGTGGCCTTTCTCGAGCTGCGCCGTATCGACTGGAACTCCCCGGCTTCGCTCATCGAGAAGCTGATCCGCTACGAGGCGGTGCACGACATCAAGAGCTGGACCGACGTGAAGAACCGGCTCGACGACAGCGATCGCCGCTGCTATGGCTTCTTCCACCCGCGGCTGCCCAACGAGCCGTTGATCTTCGTCGAGGTGGCGCTGGTCGACCGCATCAGCGACGGCATCACGCCGCTGCTCGACGAGACCGCGGTGCCGACCCAGCCGGCGAAGGCCACGACCGCGATCTTCTATTCGATCAGCAACACCCAGACCGGCTTGCGCGGCGTGAGCTTCGGCGATTCGCTGATCAAGCGCGTGGTCGAGACGCTGCAGGAAGAGCTTCCGCGCCTGAAGACCTTTGCCACGCTGTCGCCGATTCCGGGTTTCCGGGCCTGGCTTGCAAAGAACGCATCGACCCTGCTGCCGCGCCTCGACGAGAAGCGGGAGGCCGAGCTCGGCCGTCTGGTGGGATCGCTGCCCCCGACCGCCGAGCGGCTGCTGGCCGCGGTGGATGCCGCCAATCCGGAGCTGGACGCCAAGTCGCCGCTGCGCCAATGGCTGCTGCAGGCCGCGGCCGAATACCTCGGCCACACGCTGTTCGACGGCACTCCGGTCGATCCGGTGGCGCGCTTCCATCTCGGCAACGGCGCACGGGTCGAGCGGCTCAACTGGGCCGGAGACCCGTCGCCCAAGGGGCTGAAACAGTCCTATGGCCTGATGGTCAATTACCTCTACGATCTCAAGCGGATCGACAAGCACCGTGCTTGGCTGGCCGACGGCAAGGTGGCGGTTTCGGGAGACGTTGAAAGCCTGTTCTTCAAAAAAGGCTGAGTTCTGAAAGAAGAAAGTCCGGCGCGTGAGGCGCCGGCGGCCGCATGGCGCGGCAATCCACAACGACAGGAGATGACAGATGACTCAGAGTTTTCAACGACGCGACGTGCTGCGGCTGGCTGCGGCCGGTGCTGCCGTGCTGTGCGGCACCGGCGCGCGGGCGCAGGCCGGAGGCTGGCCCAACAGGCCGGTGAACATGGTCGTGCCGTTCCCGGCCGGCGGCGGCACCGACGCGTTCGCACGGCCGCTTTCGGCCCAGTTCGCTAAGGTGGCCGGGCAGACGCTGGTCGTCGACAACCGCGGCGGTGCCGGCGGCACGGTCGGGGCCAGCATCGCGGCCAAGGCGCAGGGCGATGGCTACACGCTCTTCATGGGCGCGGTGCACCATGCCATCGCACCCTCGATCTACCCGCGGCTCGACTACGACCTCGAGAAGGACTTCGTGCCGCTGATGCTGCTGGCCAACGTGCCGCAGGTGGTGGTGGTCAATCCGCGCCGCGTGACGGCCAACACGCTCCAGGAGTTCGTGGCGGCTGTCAAGCGCAATCCGGGCAAGCTCAACTACGGATCGGCAGGCGCGGGCACCTCGCACCACCTCGCGGGCGAGCTGTTCAAGCTGCAGACCGGCACCTTCATCACCCACATCCCGTACCGCGGCGCGGGCCCGGCGCTGTCGGACCTGATCGCCGGCAATGTCGACCTGATGTTCGACGGCCTCGGTTCGTCGGCCCAGCACATCAAGGGTGGCCGCATCAAGGCGCTGATGGTCGCGGGCGCCAAGCGCAACCCCGCGTTCCCCGACGTGCCCTGCGCGGCCGAGGTCGGGCTGCCCGACTACACCGTGACCACCTGGTACGGGCTCTGGGCGCCCAAGGGCACACCGGCCGACGTGCAGGCGCGCATCGTCGACGACATGAAGAAGGCGCTCGCAACCGACGAGCTGAAGGCGATCTGGACCCAGAACGGCGCCGAGATCCCCAACCTGACGATGGCGTCCTACGGTGGCTTCGTGAACTCCGAGATCAAGCGCTGGGCCACCGTGGTGAAGGCGTCGGGCGCCAAGCTCGAGTGACGACCCGCCGGGCGACGAAGGCATCGGCGCTTTCGTCGCCCGGCATTCACCGAATTTTCGACGACGTACCTGCACCATGAAGACGAAAGCCAACCCCAACCTGTTCGCCGCCCTGCGCGCGGCCTTTCCCGCCGACCTCGACGCCATTGCCGTCGAAACCGACAACGGGCTGTTCTATTCGTGGCGCGACCTCGACCGCGCGAGCGCGATGATCGCCAACCTGCTCGACGCACTCGGCCTGGAGGAGGGCGCCCGCATCGCGGTGCAGGTCGAGAAGTCTGTCGAGGCCATGATCCTGTACCTCGCCACGCTGCGCGCGGGCTATGTGTTCCTGCCGCTCAACACCGCGTACCAGAGCGCCGAGATCGAATACTTCATCGGCAATGCCGAGCCCGCCGTGGTGGTGTGCACCAGCCGCAACGCCGCCTGGGTCGGGCCGATCGCCAATGCCGCCGGCACGCATCATGTGTTCACGCTCGACGACGACCGGACCGGCACGCTGCTCGAGGTCGCTGCCCAGTGCAGCGACCAGCACACCGCCGCGCACAGGAAGGCGGACGACCTGGCTGCGATCCTCTACACCAGCGGGACCACCGGCCGCAGCAAGGGCGCCATGCTCACGCACGGCAACCTGCTGTCGAACGCCGAAGTGCTCAAGGACTATTGGGGCTGGACCCGCGGCGACGTGCTGATCCACGCGCTGCCGATCTTCCATGTGCATGGTCTCTTCGTCGCGCTGCACGGCGCGCTGCTCAATGGCAGCAAGATGATCTGGCTGGCAAAGTTCGATCCGAAGCGCGTGGTCGAGAAGCTGCCTGAGGCCACGGTGTTCATGGGCGTGCCCACGCTCTACGTGCGGCTGCTCGCCGAACCCGGGCTCACGCGCGAGGCGGTGCGCAACATGCGGCTCTTCGTGGCCGGCTCGGCACCGCTCCTGATCGAGACCTTCGACGAATGGCGCGAGCGCACGGGCCACACGATCCTCGAGCGCTACGGCATGAGCGAGACGATCATGCTCGCGTCCAACCCCTACAACCCGGCGCAGGGCGAACGCCGCGGCGGGACTGTCGGGTTCGCGCTGCCCGGTGTGCAGTTGCGCGTGCGCGACGATGCCGGGCGCGACTGCACCACCGACGAGATCGGCAACATCGAGGTCAGCGGCCCGAACGTGTTCGCGGGCTACTGGCGCATGCCGGAGAAAACCAGGGAAGAGTTCACCGCCGACGGCTTCTTCAAGACCGGCGACGTCGGCAAGATCGACGGCCGCGGCTACATCACGATCGTCGGGCGCAGCAAGGACCTGATCATCAGCGGCGGCTACAACGTCTATCCGGCCGAGATCGAGGGCTACATCAACGAGCTGCCGGGCGTGGCCGAGAGCGCGGTGGTCGGCGTGCCGCACCCCGACTTCGGCGAAGTCGGCGTAGCGATCGTCATTGCCAAGCCGGGAGCGGTGCTCGACGCCGATGCGATCGTGGCAGAGCTCAAGGCAAAGCTCGCGAACTTCAAGATTCCGAAACGCTGCTTCGTCGTGGGCGAATTGCCGCGCAATGCGATGGGAAAAGTGCAGAAGGCATTGCTGCGGGAGCAGCACAAGGGGTTGTTCGCCTAAGAGGCGGTTGGCCGCGGCATGACGCCGCCGCTCGACTACTTGCCCCGCTTCGCCATCCCCTGCAGCAGCGCATGCCCCTGCAGCCGCTGCTGCAGCCGCTTCTTCCACGCCGCAGGCAAGGTCGACGCCTCGATCATTTCGGGCCAGGCGCTGCGCGCGCGGCGCGCGGTTTCCGCGACCACCCGCCGCGCCAACGGCTCGTGCACGCCGGCCGAGCCGCAGAACGCGCGGATGTTCGCTGGCGTGAACAGCGCCGTGCGCCGCGGCGTGCGGGCATCGGGCAGCAGCGGCAGTGCGTGGCCTTCGACGCCCTGCAGCGCCGCGTAGGCGACGATGTCGTAGGCCGGCGCCAGCCGGGGCGCCGCGCCGTCGGGGTACAGCACGCCGAAATTCTTCAGGTGGGCGTCGGGATTGCCGAGCAGGTCGTTCACCGCCAGGCGGCGCAGCAGTTCGAGCACGGCGTCTTCACCCATCGACGGAAAGGCGCGCATCGCGAGCGCCATGTCGAGGTAGCTGGCGCTGTACTTGTGCATCGGATCGATCGCGAGAACCTGCGCGAAATCCTCGAAATGGATGCGGCGCGCGCCCTCGCGGTCGAAGCGGGTCACCGCGAGGAATTCGGGCTCATCGGGCAGCGCGTAGCTGTGCTCGGCCGAAATGGCCGACAACGGCGCGAGCTCGGCATGGCAGACCTCGACACCCGCGGCGCCCGCCAGCTGCAGAGAGAGCATCTCGAGCTGCGGCATGTGCGGCCGCCCGGCCATGGGCAGCTTGGCGATCACGCGCGTGCTGGCGCCCGCCCGGGTACGTGCCACGTAGCGCCCGCCCTGGCGCCGCAGTCCGAGCTTGGGCTGCACGCCCGAGACCGAGATGCCCTGCGGCAAAGGCAGTTCGACCACCGACATCTCGAGCGCGTCCTGGTCCTGCGTGATGAGCCGCTGCAGCGTGCCGCGGTCGACCGCCACGGGCCGGGCGCTCACGGCGCCGGGCAGGTCGCCGCCGCAGGCAGCCAGAAGCTCGAAATGGTCGTTTTCGCGGCAGCCGCGCAATTGCGCGATGTGGCTGCGCAGCACGCCTTCGGGCAGCAGGTTCTGGAAGAAGGGCGGCAACGGCCCGCCTTGGGCATTGAACAGCGGGTTCTTCACGTCGCTCCACAGCGCGGCCTGCGCCGAGGGATCGCTGGCCACCATCGACAGCGACAGCACTTCGGCCGGCGGGTCGGCGACGAGTTCGGGCTCGGCCACGAAGCGGCACAGGTCGGCGTACTGGAACAGCTTGCCGAAACGGCGGGCGCCCAGTGAGATCTCCAGGATCTTGACATTCACGGCGAGCGCTTCCCTGCCGGCTTGGAGGATGTGGGCGGCGCAACCGCCCCCCCCACCGCGTGGCCGATACGCGTGGGCACCGGTCGATAGCCGGCGTCGGCTTCGGCCTGCCCGCCAAAACCCTTCGGCGCGAGCTGCAGTTCGAGCCCCAAGGCATCGACCAGCGCCAGCAAGGACGACATCTGCGGGTTTCCCGCAAGACTCAGTGCATTGCGGACCGACCGCTCGGTCAGACCCGAGCGCTGCGCGATCTGCGCATGGGTCAGGCCCGTGGCGTCGCGGCGGGCGGCGAGGGCGGCGATGAACTCTTGTTTGGTCACGGAAAGATATTACCGCAAAACGCCATTTCGGAAACATATTTCCGTTGTCTGCCTAGCGCGGCACCAGCGTGAAGAACGGCATGACCACGCCCATGACCCAGTTCTGCCCGAAATCGAGCGCCGCCCGCCGGTACTTCTCGTCGGCTTGTGCGGCCAGCAGGTCGAGCCGGGCCACCACCTTCGAGAGTTCGCGGTCGGCCACGAGGTTGCGTCCGCGTTCGCTGATCTCGGTGGCCAGCAGCAGCGGCTGGCCGTCGGGGCCGGTCTTCGAGGCGATCAGCCAGAGCGATATCTCGAAGTTGCGCGCAGCCCGGTAGCTGTTCTCGGCGTTGACACCGTCGAGCATGGTCTGCTCCCAGGTGTCGCCGTTGGCCTGCTTGAGCATGGTGGCCCAGCCGACTACCAGTGCCGCCACCCGGTCGCCCTGGTAACCCTGCGGGCCGGTGTCGAAGGCCATGCGGATGGCGTCGATGCCGGTGGCGCCGCGCAGTTCGGGCAACGCGGCCTCGCTGGTGCCCACCGCATCCCAGGCGCGCTGGATGGCCGCTTCCATGCTGGCGCCCGATTTGCGCCATTCGCGCGGATTGCGGCGGTACAGCGTGATCTGCACGCGCCGTATCGACTGCAGGTTGTCGCGCAGCGAGAGGTTGGCAATGCGGTTGGCGCTCGACTGCAGCCATTCCTGGTTGCCATAGGGCTGGGCTCGCTCGGTCGAACGAACGGCGGCGCAGCCGCCGAGGCCCAACAGGGACGCCGCACCCGCGAGCAGGCAGGCGCGGCGCCCGGCAGAGGGGGGAAACAACGAGGAATCGCTCATGCCCCTGACGTTATCATCCACGGCTTGCGCGGCGGCCTGCCTCGAGCGGCAGGCCCGTGCAAATTTCCTTACAAATCAACACCTTGGCGCTTTGCCAAGCCAGGCCGACAAGTCGTGCGTCTCAATTCCATCAAGCTCTCGGGCTTCAAGTCGTTCGCCGAACCCACCAACTTCCTGCTGCCGGGTCAACTGGTAGGCGTGGTCGGGCCCAATGGCTGCGGCAAGTCGAACATCATGGATGCGGTGCGCTGGGTGCTCGGCGAATCGCGCGCGTCGGAGCTGCGCGGCGAGTCGATGCAGGACGTGATCTTCAACGGCACGACCACGCGCAAGCAGGCAAGCCGCTCGAGCGTGGAGCTGGTGTTCGACAACGCCGACCACCGCGCGGGCGGCCAGTGGAACCAGTTCAGCGAAATCGCGGTGCGGCGCGTGCTCACGCGCGACGGCACCAGCAGCTACTTCATCAACAACCAGCCGGTGCGCCGACGCGACGTGCAGGACGTGTTCCTGGGCACGGGCCTCGGGCCGCGCGCCTACGCGATCATCGGGCAGGGCACAATCAGCCGGATCATCGAATCCAAGCCCGAAGAACTGCGGCTGTTCCTCGAAGAAGCCGCGGGCGTCTCCAAGTACAAGGAGCGCCGGCGCGAAACCGAGAACCGGCTCGGCGACACGCGCGAGAACCTTACGCGGGTCGAAGACATCCTGCGTGAACTCAATGCGAACCTCGAAAAGCTCGAGAAGCAGGCCGAGGTGGCGGCGCGCTACAACACGCTGCAGGGCGACGCCACCAAGAAGCAGCACCAGCTGTGGTTCCTCAAGCGCAGCGAGAGCGACGCCGACCAGGCCAAGATCAAGGTCGACGCGGAAAAGGCGATCAACGACCTCGAATCGCGCACGGCCGACCTGCGCCGCGTCGAATCCGAGCTCGAGACGGTGCGCCAGGCCCATTACGCGGCCGGCGACCAGGTCAACCAGGCCCAGGGCAAGCTCTACGAGGCGAGCGCCGAGGTCGGGCGCCTCGAGGGCGAGATCCGCTTCGTGGTCGAGGGGCGCCAGCGCGTGGAGCAGCGGCTGGTCCAGCTGCGCGAACAGATCGGCCAGTGGGACACCCGCCGCACCGATGCCGAAGCCGAGATCGAGACGCTGGCTGGCCAGGGCGTGGACGCCGAGGAACAGGCCGTGCTGCTGGCTGCCCAGCTCGAGGAGCACGACGCCCGCATGCCTGAGCTCGAGGAAGCGCAGCAGCGCGCGCAGGACGAGGCCAATGCGCAGCGCGCCGCCGTGGTGCAGGTGCAGCAGCAGATCCAGGTGCTGGCCGCCGACCAGCGCAACATCGAGGACCAGACACGGCAGCTCACGCTGCGCGGCGAGCGCCTGCGTGCCGACCAGAATGCGCTGGCCGCACCCGACGAAGCCCGCCTGCAGGCGATGCAGGAAGACCATGCGGCCGCACAGGAAGCGGCGAGCGAGGCCGAGGCCCGGCTGCACGAACTGCAGGAATCGGTGCCCCAGCTCGACGACGACCGCCGCGCGAAGCAGCAGGCCGTCAATACCGAAGGCGCACGCCATGCCGAGCTGTCGGCACGGCTCGAGGCACTGCGCGCGCTGCAGGAGCGCGTCAAGACCGACGGCAAGCTCGCACCCTGGCTTGCCAAGCATGGCCTCGAAGGCATGCAGGGCCTCTGGAGCCGCATCCATATCGAGCAGGGCTGGGAGAACGCGCTCGAGGCCGCGCTGCGCGAACGGCTGGGCGCGCTCGAAGTCAGCCGGCTCGACATGGTGCGCGCCTTCGGCAACGATGCGCCGCCGGCCAAGCTGGCGTTCTACAGCCCGCCACCCGCCGGTGCGCCGCCGGACGCGGGCGGCAGCGCGCTGACGCGCCTGTCGAGCCTGCTGCGGCTCAACGATGCGGGGTTGCAGGCCCTCATGACCGACTGGCTGCGCGGCTGCTACACCGCCCAGAGCTTCGAAGAGGCGCTCGCGCAGCGCGGCGCGCTGCAGCCCGGCGAGGTCATCTACGTGCAAAGCGGCCATGCCGTGTACTCGCACAGCGTGAACCTCTATGCGCCCGATTCCGAGCAGGCCGGCCTGCTCGCGCGTCAGCAGGAAATGGAGAACCTCGAGCGCCAGCTGCGCGCGCAGACGCTCATCAACGAAGAGGCGCGCACCGCGCTGGTCCGTGCCGAAGCCGCCTATGCCGACGCGGCCCAGCGCCTCGTGAGTGCGCGCCGCGAAGCGGCCGAGACGCAATCGCGCGCGCACGGGCTGCAGGTCGAGACGCTGCGCATGACGCAGCTGGCCGAGCAGACGCGCGCCCGCAGCGAGCAGCTCGCCACCGACCTGGCCGAGGTCGACGCGCAGCTCGAGGAACTGCAGGAAAAGCGCATCGCGGCCGAAGGCCGCTTCGAAGAGCTCGACATGCAGCTCGCCGATGCGCAGGAGCGCCATGCCCAACTCGACGAGCGCGTGATCGAAGCCGGCCGCGCGCTGACTGCCAGCCGCGAGCAGCACCGCAGCCTCGAACGCAAGGCGCAGGAGGCCACCTTCTCGCAGCGCACGCTCGAAGCACGCCGCGGCGAACTTAACCGCGCGATCGAGACTGCCGCGCAGCAGGTCGTCGCGCTCACCGACGAGGACGAGCGCGCGCGGGCCGAACTCGGTCGCCTGTCCGACGCAGCCGCCCAGGCCGGCCTGCAGGATGCGCTGGCGCTCAAGCTGGAGCGCGAGGCCTCGCTGGGGGCAGCGCGCAGCCAGTACGACGACCTCACGATGAAGCTGCGCGCGAGCGACGAGCGCCGGCTGCAACTCGAGCGCGAGCTCGATCCGCTGCGCCAGCGCATCACCGAATTCCAGCTCAAGGAACAGGCCGCACGCCTGGGCGTCGAGCAGTACCAGCAACTGCTCGACGATGCCGGCGCCGACCTCGAGGCCGTGGCGCAGTCGATCGAGGTCGACAAGGTTCGCCTCACGGGGCTGCAGGGCGAGATCGATCGCCTGAACCGCGAAGTCGCGGCGCTCGGCGCGGTCAACCTCGCGGCGCTCGACGAGCTCACCGTGGCGCGCGAGCGCAAGACCTTCCTCGATGCGCAGTCGGCCGACCTGAACGAAGCCATCGGCACGCTCGAAGACGCCATTCGCAAGATCGACGCCGAGACGCGTGACCTGCTCGGCGGCACCTTCAAGATCGTGAACGAGCACTTCAGCCGCATGTTCCCCGAGCTCTTCGGCGGCGGCAACGCGCGGCTCGTGATGACGGGCGACGAGATCCTCGATGCCGGCGTGCAGGTGCTCGCGCAGCCTCCCGGCAAGAAGAACCAGACCATCCATTTGCTCTCGGGCGGCGAGAAGGCGCTCACCGCGATTGCGCTGGTGTTCGCGATCTTCCAGCTAAACCCGGCGCCGTTCTGCCTGCTCGACGAGGTCGACGCGCCGCTCGACGACGCGAACACCGAGCGCTATGCCAAACTCGTGACCGCCATGAGCCGCGAAACCCAGTTCCTCTTCATCAGCCACAACAAGATCGCCATGGAAATGGCCGAACAGCTGATCGGCGTGACGATGCAGGAGCAGGGCGTCTCGCGCATCGTCGCGGTCGACATGGAATCGGCCGTGTCGATGGTCGAGGCTGCTTGAGCCGGGCAGCGCATGAGCAATCTCACTCTCGCCCTGGCCATCCTCGGTGGCCTCGTCCTCGCGGCCGTTGTGGCCTACAACACACTCACCTCGCGCCGCCAGGCGCCGCGCCAGCCCGACGCGGCCGGCGGCGGTGACCCGTCCGACGCGGAACAACGGCGCGCATCCTCGGCCGACGGGATGGAGCCGGTGCTCCGCACCGATCCGCACGCGGCACCGAGCCACGAGCGCCACGAGCCGCTGTTCGATCCGGACCTGCCCGCGCCGGCGCCCAACCAGCTGCCCGCGGCCGAGCGCCGCGGCGGGCTCGATCCGCTCATCGACGTGATCGCCTCGGTGTCGCTCGAAGGTCTGGCCTCGGGCGATGCGGCGATTGCCGCCATGCCGCCGACGCGCCGCGCGGGCAGCAAGCCCGTGGCCATCGAGGGCCAGAACGAGCACACGGGCCAATGGGAGCCCCCCGTGGCGGGCCAGCGCTACAGCGCGTTCCAGGTCGGCGTGCAGCTGGCCAACCGTATCGGGGCGCTCAACGAGATCGAATACTCCGAATTCGTCGTCAAGGCGCAGGCCTTTGCCGATGCGGTGAACGGGGCGCTCGAGATCCCCGAGATGCTCGACGAGGTGGCGCGCGCGCGCGAGCTCGACCAGTTCGCCAGCGCGCACGACGCGCAACTCGGCTTCGTGCTGCGCGCGCTGCATGCGGCCTGGAGCCCCGGCTACGTGCAGCAGAACGCGGCGCGGCTGGGCTTCGTGGCCGGCATCATCCCGGGCCGCATGGTGCTGCCCACGAGCGAGGCCGGGCTGCCGCCGATCCTCGGGCTTTCGTTCGACACCCAGGCCGCGCTGGCCGACGACCCCGCGCAATCGGCGATCCGCGAGCTCAGCCTGAGCCTGGACGTGCCGCAGGTCGACCGCGCCGAGCAGCCGTTCCAGCGCATGCGCGATGCCGCCGCCACGCTCGCCCGCGAAATGGACGGCGTGGTGACCGACAGCGACGGCCAGTTGCTGCGCGAAGAAACCATGGACGTGATCGGCGCCGACCTCGAGCAGCTCTACGACACGCTGGAGTCGCGCGATCTCGCCGCCGGCTCGCCGCTGGCGCGGCGGCTCTTCAGCTGATTCCCGGAAGGCATCCCATGACGACGCGCGACGAAGCGGCACGCGAAGCCGCCGCACTGAGCGAGCAGCTCCACCGCCACGCCCATCTCTACTACGTGCTCGACGCGCCCGAGCTGCCCGACGCCGAATACGACCGCATGTTCCAGCGGTTGCAGGCCATCGAGGCCGAGTTTCCCGATCTGCGCACGCCCGATTCGCCCACCCAGCGCGTCGGCGGTGGCGTGCTCGAGGGCTTTGCCAAGGTGCGCCACAAGGTGCCGATGCTCTCGATCCGCACCGAGACCGACATCAGCCCCGGCGGCGCGAGCGCGTTCGATGCGCGCGTGCGCCGCGAACTGGGCCTGGCGGAAGATGCGCCGCAGGTCGAGTACGTTTGCGAACTCAAGTTCGACGGGCTCGCCATGAACCTGCGCTACGAAAACGGCGTGCTGGTGCAGGCCGCGACCCGCGGCGACGGCGAAGTCGGCGAAGAGGTCACCCAGAACATCCGCACCGTGCGCGAGATCCCGCTGCGCCTGCAGGGCGAAGCTCCGCCGGTGGTCGAGGTGCGCGGCGAGGTCTACATGAAGCGCGCCGACTTCGAGGCGCTCAACGAGCGCCAGCGCGAGAAGATCGCGGCCGGCCAGAAGAACGAGAAGGTGTTCGTCAATCCGCGCAATGCCGCGGCCGGTGCGGTGCGCCAACTCGATCCGGCCATCGCGGCGGCCCGGCCGCTGAGCTTTTTTGCCTATGGCCTCGGCGAAGTCACGCCGGCCGGCGAGGGCGGGCCCCAATTCGAGACCCAGTTCGACTGGCTGCAGCAGTTCCACGCCTGGGGCTTCCCGGTGGCGGCGCAGACGGCGCGCGCGCGCGGTGCGATCGAACTCATCGCCTTCCACGAGAACATCGGCCGCCAGCGCGATGCCTTGCCCTACGACATCGACGGCGTCGTCTACAAGGTCGACAGCATCGCGCTGCAGCGACAGCTCGGGTTCGTCTCGCGCGAACCCCGCTGGGCGGTGGCGCACAAGTACCCGGCGCAGGAGCAGATGACCGAGGTGCTTGGCATCGAGGTGCAGGTGGGGCGCACCGGCAAGCTCACGCCCGTGGCCAAGCTCGCGCCGGTGTTCGTCGGCGGCGTGACCGTGACCAATGCCACGTTGCACAACGAGGACGAGGCCCGCCGCAAGGACGTGCGCGTGGGCGACAAGGTCATCGTGCGCCGCGCCGGCGACGTGATTCCCGAGGTGGTCGGCGTGGTGCCCGAGAGCCTCGCCAAGCCCGAGGGCGAGCGCGGGCCGCTCTTCACCATGCCGCACCAGTGCCCCGTCTGCGGATCGGAGGCGCTGCGCGAGGAGGGCGAGGTCGACTACCGCTGCACCGGCGGGCTCTTCTGCGCCGCGCAGCGCAAGGAGGCCATCCTGCACTTCGCGGCGCGCCGCGCCGTCGACGTCGACGGGCTCGGCGACAAGCTGGTCGAGCAGTTGGTGGACGCCAACCTGATCCGCACCTTGCCCGACCTCTACCGGCTCGGCTTCACCACGCTCGCGGGCCTCGACCGCATGGCCGAGAAATCGGCCGCCAACCTCGTCGCTGCGCTCGAAGCATCGAAGAAGACCACGCTGCCGCGTTTCCTGTTCGGGCTGGGCATCCGCCACGTGGGCGAAAGCACCGCGAAGGACCTGGCCAAGCACTTCGGCAAGCTCGATGCGATCATGGACGCGAGCGAAGAACAGCTGCTCGAGGTCAACGACGTCGGCCCGGTCGTTGCGCAGAGCCTGCGCACCTTCTTCGATCAGCCCCACAACCGCGAGGTGGTCGAGCAGCTTCGCGCCTGCGGCCTGACCTGGGAAGAGGGCGAGCCCGCCGCGCGCGCCCCGAAGCCGCTTGCGGGCCTGACCTTCGTCATCACCGGCACCCTTCCTACGCTCAGCCGTGACGAAGCGAAGGACAAGCTGGAAGCGGCAGGTGCGAAGGTGGCCGGTTCGGTCAGCAAGAAGACAAGCTACCTCGTAGCGGGCGAAGAGGCCGGCAGCAAGCTCGACAAGGCGCGCGAGATCGGCGTCGAAGTGATCGACGAGGCGCGTATGCTGGGGTTCCTCGCCAACGGCGTGCCGGCCGCCGGCGCGTAGCCCGCGAGGCGGGTTACCGCCGGTTACGCCACTTCATACCTGCGCAGTCATCAGGAACTACAAGGTGGCGTTGAACACCAAAGGCTGACTAAGGAGCCACTATGCAAAGAAATCGTGCTTTCGGCATTGCCATCGTTCTCGGCGGCATTGCGCTGCTGGGTGGCTGCGCGGCGGTGCCGGGCGACCCGTACTACTCGGGCGGCGGCTACTACTCCGATGGGCCCTACTACGGCGATCCGGTCGTGGTGCCGGCGCCGGTCTACATCCAGGGCGGCGGCTATTACGACGGCGGCCGCCGCTACTACGACCGCCGCCAGTACGACCGTCCGCACTACCCCGGCGTTCGTCCTGGGTACCCTGGTGTCCGTCCGGGCTACCAGGGTGGCGGGCGTCCGGGCTGGGGCGGTGGTGGTGGTCGTCCGCCGCCGCCGGTCGTGGGCAGCGGCGGTGGTCGGCCAGGCGTGTCGCCGGTGCCGGCCTACCGTACGCCGCCGCCCACCGGCCGTTCGCGGCTGTACACCTCGCCCGACAGCAAAGCCCCAGGCCAGCAGACGCCTCCCTGAACGGCGGCGCGGGCGTTGCGAAAGCCGGCACGATAATCGCGCCATGGCCATTCGCGACATCCTCAAAATGGGCGACCCGCGGCTGCTGCGCATCGCGCAGCCCGTGACCGCCTTCGACACCGACGAGCTGCACCTGCTGGTGCGCGACATGTTCGAGACGATGGCGGCGGTCCATGGTGCGGGTCTCGCGGCACCGCAGATCGGCGTCGACCAGCAGCTCGTGATCTTCGGCACCGACGTCGTCAACCCGCGCTACCCCGACGCGCCGCCCGTGCCGCGCACTGTGCTGCTGAACCCGGTGATCACGCCCGTCGGCGACGAGGAGGAAGAGGGCTGGGAAGGCTGCCTCTCGGTGCCGGGCCTGCGCGGGGTGGTGCCGCGCTTCTCGAACATCCGCTACACCGGCTTCGATCCCTACGGCGATCCGATCGACCGCGTGGCGAGCGGCTTCCACGCGCGCGTGGTGCAGCACGAAGTCGATCACCTGCTCGGCAAGCTCTACCCGATGCGGGTGCGCGATTTCTCGCGCTTCGGCTACACCGACGTGCTGTTTCCGGGGCTGGACGCCGCCGACGACGACTGAGCCCGGGCGGGCCAAAAAAAAGCCGGCTCGTCGCCGGCTGCAGGTTCAGTTGTATTTGCCGCCGAGCCCGAAGCGACCACCGCCGAACAGCGCGATCGCAATCGCCGAGAACAGGAACATGCCCTGCAGTTCGAGCGCCCAGCCGCCCTGGCCGTTGAGCGCGCCAAGGTCCTTCATGTGCACGAGCCAGATCGCGACCAGCATGTTGAGTGCGACGACCAGCGCGGCCGGCCGCGTGAACAGGCCCACGATCAGCAGCACGGGCGCGAGGATCTCGCCGACGTAGACCAGGTAGGCCATGGCGGCCGGCAGGCCATGCGACGCAAGCATGCCGCCGATGCCGTCGACGCCCTTGCCGACCTTCGCGATGCCGTGCAGCAGGATGAGAATGCCGAGTGCGACGCGCAGAACGAGCTTGCCGGTGTCATCGGATTTGGTCATGTGCAGATTCCAGGTGAAGTTGTGAGAGGCCTCTATGTTAGTGAATGCGGCGGGCAAACCGAAGCCCATCGCATCCGGCATATGCATCCAACCGGCCGTTCTTTGGCAAGCCGCCGCGCGGCCCCGTACACTGGCTTTTGCTTACTGTTGAGGAGAACACACCAATGAAAAGCCGATTCCGTCCCGCACTCGCCCTTGCCGCCGCCGCCGCCATGGTCGCCGCCGCCGCGCCGGCCCTTGCCGGCAAGACCCTCGATGCGGTCAAGCAGCGCGGCACCCTCAAGTGCGGCGTGACCAACGGCGTGGCGGGCTTCTCCGCGCCCGACACGCAGGGCAACTGGTCGGGCCTGGACGTCGACACCTGCCGGGCCATCGCCGCGGCGGTGCTCGGCGATGCCAAGAAGGTCGACTTCGTGCCGCTCAATTCGCAGCAGCGCTTCTCGGCCCTGCAGGCCGGCGAGATCGACATCCTCGCGCGCAACACCACCTGGACGCTCACGCGCGATGCCTCGCTGGGCTTCAACTTCACCACCATCACGTACTACGACGGCCAGGGCTTCCTGGTGCCGAAGAAGCTCAAGGTGACGAGCGCCAAGCAGCTCAAGAACGCGACCATCTGCACGCAGTCGGGCACCACCAACGAGAAGAACGTGTCCGACTACTTCCGCGCGCAGAACATCCCGGTCAAGACCGTCGTGTTCGAGAGCTTCGAGGCCTCGTTCAAGGCCTTCTTCTCGGGCCGCTGCCAGGCCTTCACCACCGACGCCTCGGCACTCGCGGGCCTGCGCAACAAGGAAGCGCAGAACCCCGACGACTACCTGATCCTGCCCGAGCTGATCTCCAAGGAGCCGCTCGCGCCGCTGGTCCGCCGCGGCGACGACGAGTGGTTCGCGATCACCAAGTGGGTGCCGAATGCGCTCATCGAGGCCGAGGAGTACGGCGTCACGCAAGCCAACGTCGACCAGCTCAAGGCCGCCAGCAAGGACCCCGCGCAGCAGCGACTCGTCGGCACCGGCGAAGACCTCGGCAAGCTGCTCGGTCTCGACAAGGAATGGTCATACCGCGCGATCAAGGCCGTGGGCAACTACGGCGAGATGTTCGAACGCAACGTCGGCCCCAAGTCGGTGCTGAAGCTGCCGCGCGGCGCCAACAACCTCTGGAGCAAAGGCGGCCTGATCTACGCACCCCCGGTGCGATGAGCGGGCGGCCATCGCGCCGCGGCGTCTGGCTGGCCTGGGGCCTCCAGGCGCTACTGGTGCTGGCCGTGCTGGCCGGTGCCGTCTGGGTGGTGAACCATGCGCTCGAGGTGCTGCGCGCACGCGGCGTGCGCTCGGGCTTCGACTTCCTGGCCGAGCCCGCGGGCTTTCCGATCAGTGAAGGCTGGCTCGATTTCGACGCCAGCCAGCCGTCGTGGCGGGCCTTCCTCGCGGGCCTCGTCAACACGGTGCGCGCGGCCGTGCCGGCGGCCATCTTCTCGGTCGTGCTCGGCACGCTGATCGGCATCGGCCGGCTCGCGCCGCACGTGCTGCTGCGCGGCATCTGCACCGCCTACGTCGAGCTGCTGCGTAACGTGCCGCTGCTCGTGCAGCTGCTGATGCTGGCCTTCGCCATCGCCAACCTGCTGCCCGACCCGACCGAGCCGGTGCCCCTGCTGCCGGGCGTCTGGCTCAGCAAGGGCGGCCTGAACGTGCCCTGGCCCACGGCGGGCGAGGGCGGTTGGTGGCCCACGCACCTCGAATGGCCCGAGCTCGGGAATTTCGGCGTCTTCGGCGGTGCGGCGCTGAGCCCTGAGTACGTGACCATCGTCGCGGGCCTGTCGCTGTACTCGGCGGCCTTCGTCGCCGAGATCGTGCGCGCGGGCATCCTGTCCGTTTCGCAGGGTCAGGTGCTGGCCGGGCAGGCGCTGGGCTTTGGTGCGGTTCAGCAGTTGCGCATCGTGGTCCTGCCGCAGGCTCTGCGCGTGATCGTGCCCTCGCTGACCAACCAGCTGCTGAGCCTGACCAAGAACTCGTCGCTCGCGGTGGCGGTGGGCTATCCGGAGCTGGTGTCGGTGGCCAACACCACCATCGGTTCGAACGGCCGCGCCTTCGAGTGCATCGCGATCATCATGGCGGTGTACCTGCTGCTGTCGCTCGTGATCTCGCTCGTCATGAACCGCTACAACGCGCGCGTCGCACTGCGGGGCTGGCAATGAGGCACCCCGCGACGCCCGTCGCCTGGCAGAGCGAACTCTGGGGTTCGCCGTTGCGCGCGCTGGCCACGGTGGCGCTGCTCGCTCTGCTCGCATGGGGTGGTTGGCTGGCCGTCGACTGGGGTGTGCTGCATGCGGTGTTCCGGCCCGACGCCGACGCCTGCCGCGCGCTGCAGCACGGCGCCTGCTGGGGCGTGGTGGCCGAGAAGTGGCGCCCGATGCTGTTCGGCCGCTTCCCGTACGAGGCGCAATGGCGTCCAGCCATCGCGGTGGTGCTGCTGTCGGCGGTCACCGTGCTCAGTGCCTGGCCGCGCACCTGGCGCTGGTGGCTGGCGCCGCTCTGGCTGGTGTCGCTGGGGCTGTTCGTGCTGCTGATGCGCGGCGGCGTCATGGGCCTCGACTACGTGCCGACCAGCCGTTGGGGTGGTCTGCCGCTGACGATCGGCCTGGCGGTGGTGGGCCTCGCGCTGGCCTTTCCGCTCGCGCTGCTGCTGGCGCTCGGGCGCCGCTCGCACTGGCCGGTGTTGCGCACGCTGAGCGCGAGCTACATCGAGTTGGTGCGCGGCGTGCCGCTGATCTCGGTGCTGTTCATGGCGTCGTTCCTGCTGCCGCTGCTGTGGCCCGCGGGCTGGCAGCCCGACGTGCTGGTGCGCGTGCTCGCGGGCCTGGCGCTGTTCGTCGCGGCCTACATGGCCGAGATCATTCGCGGCGGCCTGCAGGCCGTGCCGCGCGGGCAGACCGATGCCGCCATGGCGCTGGGCTTCGGCCGCTGGCCGGTGCAGCGCGACATCGTGCTGCCGCAGGCGCTGCGGCTCGTGGTGCCTGCGCTGACCAACAACGTGGTCGGCACGCTGAAGGACACCTCGCTGGTCACCGTGGTCGGGCTGTTCGAGCTGACCGGCGCTCTTGGCCTCGCGCTCGGCGGCGACCCGACCTGGCGGCCGTTCTATCTCGAGGGCTATCTGTTCATCGCGGCGATCTACTGGACGCTGTGCTTCGGGCTCTCGCGCTACAGCGCGTGGCTCGAGATGCGCCTCGGCCAGGGCCGGCGCTGACAGGAGGGAGCGCGGCCTTCAGCCCGCCAGCGCCTTGTCGACCAACTGCTGCGCCTCTTCGAGGATGCGGCCCAGGTGCTCCGGCCCCTTGAAGCTCTCGCCATAGATCTTGTAGATGTCCTCGGTGCCCGAGGGCCGCGCTGCGAACCAGCCGTTCTCGGTCACCACCTTCAGGCCGCCGATGGCCGCGGCGTTGCCGGGAGCGTGGCTCAGCACCTGCTCGATCTTCTCGCCGGCGAGCTCGGTGGATTTCACCTGGTCGGGCGACAGGCCCGAAAGCTTCTTCTTCTGCGCCACCGTGGCTGCCGCATCCACGCGGTTGGCCACCGGCCGGCCGAGGGCCTCGGTCAGTTCGGCAAAGCGCTCGCCGGGGTCGCGGCCGGTGCACGCGGCAATCTCGGCCGAGAGCAGTGCCGGCACGATGCCGTCCTTGTCGGTGGTCCAGACGGTGCCGTCGCGCCGCAGGAAGGTGGCGCCCGCGCTCTCTTCGCCGCCGAAGCCGAGCGACGCATCGACCAGACCGTCGACGAACCACTTGAAGCCCACCGGCACCTCGTACAGCCTGCGGCCCAGCCGGGCGGCCACGCGATCGATCATGCGGCTGCTGACCACCGTCTTGCCCACCGCCGCCTGCGTCGGCCACTGCGGCCGGTGCGTGAACAGGTAGTCGACCATCACGGCGAGGTAGTTGTTGGGCTGCAGCAAGCCGGCGCTGCGCGTGACGATGCCGTGGCGGTCGTGGTCGGTGTCGCAGGCAAAGGCGATGCCGAAGCGTTCCTTGAGGCCGATCAGCTGGTGCATGGCATCGGGCGACGACGGGTCCATCCGGATGCGGCCGTCCCAGTCGAGCGACATGAAGCGGAAGGTTGGGTCGACCTCCTCGCGCAGCACGTGAAGGCGTTCGAGCTTGTAGCGCTCGGCGATGGCGGGCCAGTAGCGCACGCCCGCGCCGCCGAGCGGATCGACGCCGAGCTCGATCGGCACGCCGCGGATCGCATCCATGTCGAGCACCTGCGCGAGGTCTTCGACGTAGGTATTGAGGTAGTCGTGGCGGTGCGTGGTCGACGCGCGCAGCGCACGCTCGAGCGGCATGCGCTTCACGCCTTCGAGGCCGTTCGCCAGAAAGCCGTTGGCCGCGGCCTCGACCGCCGAGGTGACGTCGCTGCCCGCGGGGCCGCCATGGGGTGGGTTGTACTTGAAGCCACCGCTCTCGGGCGGGTTGTGCGACGGCGTGATGACGATGCCGTCGGCCAGCCCGGTGGTGCGCCCGTGGTTGTAGCGCAGGATCGCGTGCGACACCGCCGGCGTCGGCGTGTACTCGTCGTCCTGCGAGAGCATCAGCTCGACGCCGTTGGCCGCGAGCACTTCCACCGCGCTGTCGAAGGCGGGCGTGGAAAGCGCATGCGTGTCGATGCCGAGGAACAGCGGGCCGTCGATGCCTTGCCTCTTGCGATGGTCGGCAATGGCCTGGCTGATCGCGAGCACATGCCATTCGTTGAACCCGTTGTCGAAGGACGAACCGCGATGCCCCGAGGTGCCGAAGGCCACGCGCTGCGCGGGCACCGACGGGTCGGGACGGTGGCTGAAATAGGCGGCCACGAGGCGGGGCACGTTCACCAGCAGATCGCTAGTGGCCGGTTGGCCGGGAAGGGCGGCGGCACGGGGCGCCTTGGTAGCAGGGCTCATCTTTGGGTTCTCGGGCTCGGGGAATTTTGAAGAAAGGCGGCGGCGGCGGCCGGCGCAGCATACGCCGCGGCCCGGCCAACCCAGGGTTCTAATATGATTTCGCGGTGCTCGCCGGTGTCAAGGTGTTGCGAGTCCCATGCGAACGTAAGCGGCTGCCGCACGCCGCGTCCCATCGATTGCGTTTTTCAGCCACTGACTTTTGTCGCTCCAACCACCACCCTCTTCAGCGCAGGACCTGTACGACGCAGGTTTCAAGCGCCTCCCGCCCGACGAAGTGCTCCGCCCGCTGATCGCCGGCTGGGCGCGCGAGGGCAAGCGTTGCACGGTGGTGTGCTTCATCGACCTCGACCGTTTTGCCGAAATCAACCGGCGCCTCGGCATGGCCGGGGGCAATGCGGCGCTCGAAGAGGCGCACCGCCGCGTCCGGTCGCAGATGCCGCGCGAAGGCGTGCTCGCGCGTGTGAATGGCGACGAATTCGCCGCGGTGTTTGCGGCCATCGGCAGCCCGCAGTGCCACCAGGTGCTCGAACGCATGCTCGCCGAGCTGGCCAAGCCCTGGAAGTGGGGCGGCCACACCGTCGATCTGCAAGGCAGCCTGGGCGCGCGGCTGCTCGATGCCGACGGGCCCGCGCCCGAACTGGCGCTGCGCCAGGCGAGCCATGCCGCCTACCTTGCCAAGCGTGCCGGAGACGGCCGCGTGCATTACTTCGATGCACCGCAGGCGCGCGTCGACGAGCAGCTGGTGAAGGCGCGCCGGCGCATCCAGGAAGGCCTGGAGCGCGATGAGTTCTTTCTTTGCTACCAGCCCAAGGTCGACATGCAGCGCGGCGTCATGGTCGGCGTCGAGGCGCTCATCCGCTGGCAGCATCCCGAGCGCGGCCTGCTGCAGCCGGGCCAGTTCGTGCCGCTCACCGAAGGCGACGAACTCGCCGAGCGCATGGGCGACTGGGTCATCGGCGCGGCGTTGCGCCAGGCCTACGAGTGGCGCGCCGCGGGCCTGCGCACCGCCATCAGCGTGAACGTGAGTCCGCAGCACATGATGCGCTGGGATTTCGTCGATCGCCTCGCGCAGCAGCTGGCGCGCTTTCCGCGCCTTGGCGTCGGCACGCTCGAACTCGAGATCCTCGAGACCACCGCAATCAGCAAGTTCTCGGTGGTGGCGAACTTCGTCGAGGCCTGCAAGGACCTGGGCGTTCCCGTGGCGATCGACGATTTCGGCACCGGCTATTCGTCGCTGACCTACCTGCGCCAGCTGCCGGTGACGTCGGTCAAGATCGACCAGTCGTTCATCCGCGGCATGCTCGAAAACGAGCAGGACAGGGCGATCGTGCAGGGCATCCTCGCGCTGCTGAAGGCGCTGGACCGCACCGCCGTGGCCGAGGGCGTGGAAACGCTCGCGCACGGCGAGGCCCTGCTCGCCATGGGCTGCACGCTCGCGCAGGGCTACGGCATCGCGATGCCGCTGGCGGCCGGCGAGATACCGCGCTGGGTGAAGGACTTCGAGCGCGTGCCGCTCTGGGGGCCGCACCAGCACCGCACGCAGGCGGTGCCGGTGCCGTCGCCAGGACGCTGAGCGCCGCGCGCACCTCGCGTCAGAGCAGCGGCGTGTAGGGCGAGGTCAGCGGACGCAGCGTGGTGCCGCTCGGCACGCCCAGCGTGCTGGCGCCGTCGAACAGGTAGCGCAGATAGACACTGCCCGTGAACTGCCGGTAGTCCTGAGCGTTGTTCAGCCCGACCGAGCCACCGAGGAACATGCGCGGCGCGAGCTGGTACTCGAGCACCGCTGCCAGGTTGTAGGCGAGGCCGGTCTTCGAGGTCTTCGGGTAGGCGCCGGTGTAGATGGCGTTGCTCAGCCCGAGCCTGAAGCCCTCTGCTGCGGCCTGTCCGGCGGCGCTGTTGCGGCTGCTGTCGGTCGGGAAGTAGGGCGCCTGTTTCTGCGTGAACGACTGGATGCCGAGCGACGCATTGACACGCCACGACAGCCGGTCGTTCCGCCCGCTCCAATCCACCGGCAGCGACAGGGCCACGAAGCTCTGCGGACTGAAGTAGCCGCCATGCCCGAAGGTGTAGTAGCTCAGGTTCTTCTCGTAGCCCATGAGCCCGAGATTGAGGCCGAGCGTGAGCTTGTTGGAAGGACGGTCGAGCAGGTGAATGTAGGCGCCGCCGCCGGTCTCGAAGCGCGAGTTGCTCGCCACGTTCTTGCCCGAGATCCCGTGCAGCGCGCCGTAGCCGTAGAAGCCGTAGGTGCCGTCGTCGTAGCCGATGTCGCCGCGCACGCCGGTGGCCACCACGCCGCCCCAGCGTTCGCCGGTGCGCTCGTCCTTGGCACCCGCGAACGACAGCAGGCTGTCGGTCACGGGGCGCCGCGACAGGTCGGCCTTGTACGACCAGGCATCGCCGAAGTTGCCCTTGAAGGTCGCGTTGCCGATGATGTTCACTTCCTGGAAGCCCAGCGGCGTGGTGCCGATGCTCGCGCCGAAGTTCTTGCCTTCGTAGCCCACGCTCAGGCCGATGCCGGCCGCGTTCTGCTGGCCCGGCGAGGTGCCGCTGCCGAGCGCGGTGAAGGCGGGGCCAGGGCCGCCGCCGAAGCGGCTGGCGCTGGCGTAGTCGCCCGCGGGCGAGCCCGCATCGAGCACCGTGGGCGTCACGCCAACGACGATCTTGCCGTCGCCCACCGGAAAGCGTGCCTCGATCGGGATCTCGAAATCGGTCAGGCGGCTCAGGCCGGGTTCGCCCGCGCGGTTGCGAAGCACGGTGCCGGCGGTCAGGCTGACCGAACGTTCCGTTTCGATCTCGCGCAGGGCCGCAGCGGCCGAATCGGCTGGCGGTTGCTGAGCGCGCAACGGAGCATTCCAGCTGGGTGAGGACGTGGGCACCTGCGCATACACGGGCGCGACCGGCGCGGCGCCTGGCACGGGATAGGACTGCAGCGGCTGCGGGATGTAGGCCGGTGCCTGCTGTGGCGCGGCGTTCGCCGCGGGCGTCCGCGTGTTCCTCGCGCCCGCGGGCTCACTGCCTCGGCGGCGGCGTGCGCCCGGCGCCTCTGCGGCCGGCTGCGCGGCCGTGGGCCACGGCACCGCGCCGGGCGCCGCGGCCACGGGATAGGGCTGGCCCGGCGGATTGAAGTTCGCGGGCGCGGCAGGGTAGGCCGCGGCATACGCCACCGGCTGCATCCCTGGTTGCATTCCCCGCTGAGCAAACGGATTGCCGCCACCGCCGGCGACTGGCAGCGGCAGGGCCGCGCTCGGCGCGCCGCCCGTCATGCCGGCGAACGGATTCGAAGGCGGCAGCCCGCCCGACGTGCCCGGCCCCATGCCGGGACCCGCGGCCAGCCGGCTTTCGGCCTGCACCACGGCGCGCAGGTATTGCTCGGCCTTGCGGCTGTCGCCTGCATTGCGGTAGATGCGGCCGGCCGCGGTCAGCACGCGCGCCTCGTCTGGCGCTTGCTTGAGTGCGGCCATCACGTAGCTTTCGGCGTCGCCATGCTCGCGCAGCGCGCTCGCGCTCGCGGCGGCCGCCAACAGGGTGTCGAGGTCGGTGGGGCTGCGTTGCAGCACGCGCTGGTAGAGCGCCAGCGCCTGTTTCTCGTCGCGTGCGGCCGCATAGAGGCGCGCCAGCGCGGCCAGCACCTTCGGATCTTCGGGCCGCTCGGCCAGCACCGGGGCCACGGCGTTGTAGGCCGCTTCCAGGTTGCCGGCCTCGCGCAGCGCATCGGTCTGGCGCAGCGCATAGGCCACGCGCAGGCTGTCGAAATCGGCACGCTGTGCGGCGGTCATCTGCGTGCCCTGCAACTGCCGAAGCACGGCCGACAGCTCGATGTCCTGCCGCGTCTTGAGCAGCACCGATGCATAGAGCAGCCGGTCTCCCGTGCCGGGTACGGGGGTGCGCGCGAGCAACTGGCGGCTCATGGCCAAGGCGCGCGGGGCATCGCCGACGTCGGCGTAAGCGCCTGCAAGCTGGCCCCAGATCTCGGCCGGCATGTCGTTGCTGAGCGAGGCCTCGGCCTGGCCGAGCACCTGGCGTGCGGCCGCGACCTGTCCCTGTCGCGCCAGTGCCTGCGCGCGCTCGGCCTGCGACTGCGCCCAGAGCCGGCGCTGCAGGGCGGCCATCTCGCGTGTGCGCGACGCAGCGGGTATGCGTTCAAGGTACTGGATGCCGCTGGCGGCATCGCCGATCTCCGAGGCGAGCAGGGCGCTCGCGAACAGGGCGTCGGGCATGTCGGGCTGCGACATCAGCAGCCCCTCCATCACGCCGCGCGCCTCGGACACCAGGCCCTGGCGGCGATACATGTTGGCGAGGTCGAGCCGCACCCACGGGCTGTTGGGCGCCGCGAGCATCGCATCTTCGAGCGTGCGCTGCGCGCCGGGTGCGTCGCCGGCATCCGCTTGCTGTTTCGCGCGCGCGCGCGCCTGTTCGACCTGGATGTCACGCAGGCCGCTGCCGATCTGGGCGGCCTGTTCTGGCGTGAGGCGGCGCGAGAGTTCGAGCGCCTCGTCGGCGCGACCCTGCCGGCTCAACACCGCGACCAGCCCCCGCAGGGCCTGCGCATCGGCTGGCTTGCTTTCGAGCACGCGCCGGTAGCCCTGTTCGGCCTGCGGCAGGTCGCCCGCGGCAGTGCGGACGTCGGCCAAGGCGATCTGGCCGACGCTCTCGCGCGCGTCGATGCGGACCGCGCGCTCGAGCAGCGACTGCGCACCGCGCAGGTCGTTCTTCTCGCGCGCCGTGCGGGCCTGTCCGACGAGGTTCCAATAAGTGGCGCTCTGCAGCGCCGAATTCCATTTGCCGCCGCCGCCGCGCGCCGCCTGTTCCAGCAGCTGCTGCGCTTCAGCGAAGCGCTCCTGCCGCAGCCGCACGAGGCCGAGGCCACCGAGCGCTTCCGCATCGTCGGCCTTGTTGCGCAGCGCCTGCTGGAAGCGTGCCTCGGCGGTCGCGGCGTCGCCACGGTCGAGCGCGCGATAGCCTTCGCCCAACGGCACGCCGGGCGAGGACGCGGCGGTCGTGCGTCCGGCCTCGAGCGCCTCGAGCCGTGCAGCGACAGCGGCGTCTTTCTCGTTGCCGGCCAGGAAGTCCCGGTACAGCGGGATGTCGGGCGCGCGCGCATCGAGCCAGATGAGCGCCTGGCGCCAGCTCGCGCGCGCGGCGGCGCCCACTGCAGGCTGCTTGGCGAGCTCCGCCAGGCTGCGGATGCCTTCGCGGCGCGTGCTCTCGCTGTAGGTGCGGAGCTGCGCGAGGGCGAGCTTGTAGCTGGCGTTCTCGGGAAAGTCGCGCACCAGCTGCTCGATGCCGCGTCGGCCTTCGTCGGCGCCCTGCGGGGTGCTGCTGAGCACCTGGTAGAACTCGAGCGCGAGCGATGGCGGCGGCGGGCGGTTGTCGAACTGGTCGCGGTAGAGCTGGACCGCCTCGGCGGCACGGCCGGCGCGCGCCGCGCCGCGTGCGCGCTGCAGCAGGCTGCCCTGGCCCGGGTTCTGCGCCTGCTGTTGCAGGCGTGCAATGCGCGGATCGTTCGGTGCGGCAGTCCGCAATCTGGCGATCCAGCTGCGCGCGGGCTCGGCGTTGCCGCGCGAGAGCTCGACCTGCGCCATGCCGTGGAGGGCGTCCGGCGACTGCGGATCGATGGTCAAGAGCTTGCGCCAGCTCTGCTCCGCCAAGTCGGCGCGGCCTTGCGCCAGCCAGTAGGCACCCTGCTCGACCAGCGCGGAAGCGGCGTCGGCCTGGGCGTGCGCCTGCGGGGCGGCACCCAGTGCACCGAGCATGCCGAGGCAGGCGAGCCACGGCGCGGAACGGGAGAAGCCGCGCGGGCCACGGTGCCGAAGCGGTTGCCGCGGCGTCTTCATGCCGCGCGGGGGGATCGACATAGCAGTCTCCATTGGGTTTGCAGCTGGCCGTTGGGGCCGAACTGGTAGCGCCCGTCGAGCCAAGCCTGGCCGAAGAGCAGCAGCATCTGTTCGTAGTAGGGCAGCACCGAGGTCGCGGTGCCGCCGGGCGGCGCCTCGGCGCGCGAGTTCGGCAACCGGGCCAGCTCGGCGGCGAGCGCCTGGTCCATGCCCTGCGCCTTCAGGTAGGGCAGCAGCGCGCCGGCAAAGCCAAGCGGGCCCACGCCGCGCCCGGCGCCCGTTGCGGTGTCGACCTGTTCCGGCATCGGCTGCCGCTCGGCGAGCAGCCGCTTCGGGCCTTCGAGGCTGCGCAGCAGCGCGCGGCGGTCGGGCGATTGCTCGGACACCATGCCGGCCCAGAGGTAGACGCGGATCGCGTCGTAGCTGCCGACGGGGCCTTTTTCGGGGTCGGCCACGAAGGCGTTTTTGTCTTCCGACCAGGCGCACCAGTCTGGCGAGAAACCGCGCGGCGCCGTGGCCGCAATCAGCCGCAGCGTGTTGTCGGCCACCTCGCGCCACGGCCCCTGGGTGTCGATCTGCTCGAAGTAGCGCAACAGCTGCAGCGGCATGTAGCTCGGGTTGAGCCGCCACGCCGGACCGCTGGCCACCGCGCGCGACCATGGCAGCAGCATGCGCCCGAGACCGGGCAGGGCGATGACCTCTTCGCGCGCCACCAACGCCAGCAAGCGCCGACCGAGCGTGCCGTAGCGCGGCTCATTCCAGAGCCGGGCGGCTTCGATCAGTGCATAGGCGATCCAGAGGTCGGCATCGGAGGCGGGGTTCTTGTCGAGCACGCCCCAGCTGCCGTCGGATGCCCGTCCCCATTGCCATGCCGGCAGGTTTTTCGCGAGGCTGCCGTCCGCGAGGTTGGCTTCGGCCCAGGCGAGCACCCGCGCGAACAGCGGCCTGTCGTTGTGCACCAGCGCGAGGAACATCGCGTACGACTGGCCCTCGGAGGTCGAATGCTGCTGCGGCGTGTGGAAGTCGACCACGCGGCCGTCGCGCTGGACATGGCGGGCCACGAAAGCAGCCCAGTCCGCTGCCGGGTGGCAGGTGGCGGGCAAGGGCGCGGTTCTAGCCTGCGCGCGCGCCGCACCAGCCCCGGCCAATGCCGAGCCGGCCGCCGCGGCCACCAGCAGGCGGCGCCTCGTGTCCGAAAGGGGGCGCGTACGCGGGGTGGGATTCGGGTCTTTCATCATGGCTGCTGCCTCCGTTCGCACATCGTGGGCCGCGTCACTCCAGGCGCCTGCGGGCGCGGATCTGCAAACTCGCGTAGGCCACCGCCGCGCCCACCATCGCCAGCAGCACGATGAGCCCGGCCAGGAGCAGCGGGCTGCGCGAGAGGTTCCATTGCACCCAAGCCACCGGTGGCAGGCGGCCGACATAGTAGGTCTCGCTGCCCAGCACGCTGTTCACCTGGGTGTCGCGCACGATGGCCATGCTGCCCTGCACGCGCTTGAGCAGGTCGGGCGTCATCAGCGCATTGAGCAGCGCGTCCTTCGAGTTGCCGTCGGCAATGGCCGCGACCACGCTGCGGCCGCTGCGAAGCGGCGATTCGAAACCGGCCAGCACCGCGTCGCGGCCGTCGTCGCTCACCGCGATCTGCATCGTGCCCGGCAGGTCTTCGCGGGTGCGCGCGCCGATGACGAAGTCGACGGCGCTGTCGATCCAGCGCGACAGCGCGAACTGCGGCGCTCCGCCGTCGCCTGCAGGCGCGTCGGCGGTGCGCTTGAGCGGCATGCGCTCGGCCCACTGGGCGAACAGCGGCTGGTTGCGCAGGCTGCCGATCACCAGCAGGTCCTTGTCGGCCCATTTCGACACCTCGGCCGAGCGCCCGACGCTGACGCGCAAGGCCGGGTAGCCGGTCGCATGGCCGATCTGTCCCATCAGGCCGAGGTAGGTCTCGGTGTCGGCGGGATCGGCCTGGTCGGGCAGGATCACCGCGGTTTCCGACAGGTCGGCCATGCGCGAGAACGGGAAACCGCCGTTGGCATAGGCCGCGAGTTCGGGCATCGCGATGTAGTGCGGAAAGTCGGAGACGTCGATGGTCGAGGTCGGATCGATCGCACCGCGCACGTTGTCGAGCTGCGGGATGCAGCGGCCCGCCACCGGTTCGAAGTAGTAGTGAAGCCGCAACTGGCTGCGCGCGCCCATGGCCAGCGGCGGCAGCATCATGTCCTTGCTTTCGGCCAGCGTGCCGTCGGGCATGAGCTTGACGGCCAGTTGGTTGTACCAGCGGTCGCTCGTTGGATTGGCTGCGCGCAGCGGCAGCGCGCCGATGAAATTCTCGTTGACGTTGATGTTCAGCGTCGATTGGTCCGGCCGCACGCGCGGCGTGTAGCGGTAGCGCAGGTCGAGCGGGATGCCGCGGCTGCGCCAGGTGAACAGGTCGGGCGGCAACTGCAGGTTGACACGCACCACGTCGGGGTTGTAGCCGGCCACCGAAAGGCCGGCGGCGGTGGCAAGTTCGCCCAATTGGAGCGGCCGGTCGCTGGGCACCCAGCGCGGCGCGTCGTAGGGTTTGCGGGCAGGCGGCTCCTGGAACGCGGTGATCGCGCTCGTGGCGCCCGACAGCGCGCGGCTGTTGAGGGCCAGTGCGGCGGCCGCCGCGCGCAGCTCGGCCGCGTCGCGCCCCATCACCAGCAGCAGCTTGGCGGTTGGCTCCTGCGGATGATCGACCACCGCCAGTGCCGGCCCCTGGATCGCAGGCAGCACCAGGCCGGGCAGACTGGTGTCGGGCGTGGCGAACACCACCGCATGGCCGTCCGGCAGCTCTCCGCGCGAGACGGGGAACACGGCACCACGGTAGTCGGCGAGCGCGCCGAACCACGACGAGACAACGCCCGCCGCCTCGAGCAGCGGCCCCGACTCGGCGGCGCCGAACACGAAGGGAATGCGCGCGCGGCGCACGTCGCGCCGGTCGAAGAAGGGCTGCGGCAGAGTCGCGAGGTCGTTGGCGAGCTTCAGCGGCGCCACATTGAGCCGGAGCGTGCTCGATGCATCGATGCGCGCCCAGAGGCTCGTGTGCGCCGGGTCTTCGCACTCGCGCGTGTAGTGGCCGACCAGCTCGAGGTTGATGCGGTTGAACTCGGTGATCAGCCGCCGGTCGATGGGGATGTCGGCGCTCTGCGGCCTGCCGGCCTCGGCGCGGTTCACCGCCAGCGTGGCGACCAGCACGTCGTTCACCGTCACCTTCAAGTGCGACAGCTCGGGGATCAGCGCGGGCGAGTAGGCGTAGTTGAGCCGCAGCGAGGCGGCTGTGACCAGTTCGTCGGCGCGCACGTTGAACGGAATGCCCACGGTGCCGCTGATGCCGCGCAGCTGGATCGCGTAGTCGATGCCGAGCTGCGTCAGGTTGAGTTCGCGCACCGTGCCGCCGGCGGCGGCCTGGATGGCCATCGGCGTGGCGGCGCCCGCGGCGCCGGCCTGCTGCTGGGGCGGGATCGCGAGCGTGGGCACGGCCGCCGGAGCGATGGCAGGCGCCGCCGGAGCGGCCTGCGCCCAGGCCTGGCCGGCCGCGGCCGCCGCGAGAGCCAGCGCGCCCAGCAGGAGCGCGCCCGGCGTTCTCGCGGCGGCACGGGGAATGGATGGCGCGTGGCGCGGCGGTGTCAGGGGGCTCGTCACGCAGGTTCCTTCTTCGTTCCGGCAGTGCGCTTGGAAGGGCGCAGTCGAGACGCGGTGGCACGGTAGTAGTGGGAAAACATGTCTTTGAAGCCGACGCCGCTGATGCGCACCAGATGGCCGAGCACGCGGTGAATGCCCACCCGCGGATGGTTGCCCCAGCGCGCGGCCCAGATGTCCGCGCGCGCGGTCGTGCATTGCACCAGCGCGCGCTCCTGCGCGAAGCTCAGCGGCGCGAAACGCAAGCCCACGCGGCGCCCCCTGCTGAAGCGCACGGTGGCCGGGAAGCGCGACTCGGCGTCGCCGCGGTAGAGCGCCACCTCCACCGGCTCGTCGATCTCGAGCGGCACCTCGGCCGGCAGGTCCAGGCCGAGGCCGCCGGTCGAGAAGTCGTAGGTCGTGCAGCGCATCGAATGGCCGTTCGGGAAGTAGAGCGCCGCCGGCACCTCGAGCGTGACCCGGTGCGCGCTGCGGACCTGACGCGATTCGTTGGCCGCCGCCACGCAGGCGCCCAGGATCATGAGGTTGTAGACCGTCCAGGCCAGGTTGAGCCACACGGTGCCGATGTTCTGCGGATCGACCCAGGTGAGGCGCCACAGGCCGAGGCCCACGCCGATGAAGTTCAACGCCAGCAGCACCAGGCTGGCCTTGGCGATCGAGGTGTCGAAATACTCTTGGCGGATCAGGCCGCCCTTGGCCGTCACGTTGAAGCTGCCGAGCTTCGGGTTGATCAGCGCCACCAGCGTCGGCCGGAAGATGTACCAGGCCAGCACCGCCTCGTAGACCTCGTTCCACAGCAGGTACCTGAAGCGCCCCTGGATGCGGCTGTTCGTGAGGTTGGCGTGCAGGATGTGCGGCAGCGCAAACGCGAAGATCATCGACGCCGAGGCATGGATCACGCTGGCGCCGAAATACAGGTAGGCCAGCGGCGCCGTCAGGTAGATGAGCCGCGGCAGCCCGTACAGGAAGTGCAGCATCGCGTTCAGGTAGCACAGGCGCTGCGCCCAGTGCAGGCCGCGCCCGAACAGTGGGTTGTCGACGCGGAAGATCTGCGCCATGCCGCGCGCCCAGCGGATGCGCTGGCCCACGTGGCCCGACAGGCTTTCGGTGGCCAGCCCCGCGGCCTGCGGGAGCGCGAGGTACGCGGTGTTCCAGCCGCGCCGGTGCAGCTTGAGCGCGGTGTGGGCGTCTTCGGTCACGGTCTCGACCGCGATGCCGCCGACTTCTTCCACGGCGCTGCGGCGCAGCACCGCGCAGGAGCCGCAGAAGAAGCTGGCATTCCACAGGTCGTTGCCGTCCTGGATCAGGCCGTAGAACAGCTCGCCCTCGTTGGGCACGGTGCCGAAGGTGTCGAGGTTGCGCTCGAACGGATCGGCCGAGAAGAAATAGTGCGGCAGCTGCACCATCGCGAGCTTCGGGTCGCGGCCGAACCAGCCCAGCGCGATCTGCATGAACGAGCGCGTGGGAATGTGGTCGCAGTCGAAGATCGCGACGTACTCGCCGCTGGTGTTCTTCAGCGCGGCATTGATGTTGCCGGCCTTGGCATGGCGGTTGTCGTCGCGCGTGACGTGGGTCACGCCCACGGCCTCGCAGAATTCGCGGAACTCCGGGCGCCGGCCGTCGTCGAGCACGAAGATCTTCAGCTTGTCGCGCGGCCAGTCGATCGACTGTGCGGCCAGCACTGTGGGCCGCACCACCGACAGCGGCTCGTTGTAGGTCGGGATGAACAGGTCGATCGTCGGCCAAAGGGCCGGGTCGTCCGGCAGCGGCACCGGCTTGCGCCCGAGCGGCCACGCTGTCTGCACGTAGCCCAGCAGCAGCACGACAAAGGCATAGAGTTCGGCCGCCAGCAGGCCCACGCCGAGCACCAGGTCGAGCGGGTTGTCCATGTACATCGTCTCGGTCAGGCGCCAGTAGGTGTAGCGCGAGGAGACGATCACCGACAGCAGCATCATGACCAGCCCTGCGAAGTGGCCGCGGAAGCGGTTCACGAACAGCGCCACCGCGAAGATGCCGACCGAGAGCACCAGCTGCTGCTCGAAGGTCATCGGCGCGATGATCAGCGCCGGCAGGGCCGCGAGCAGGATCAGCCAGCCCGCCAGACGCACCGGCCACAGCCGCAGGAACGCGGGGGCAGGGCGGGGCGGGCGTTCGTCGCCGGGTGCGGAAGAAGGTGAGGGGCGGTTCATCGAAGGGTGTCCATGCGCCGGTCGGTGGCGATGCGTGCCAGCAGCCGGTCGCTGCAGACGGCGAAGTCGTGTGCCGCCTGGCTCAGCGGGGCGTAGCGGTGCACCGGCAGGGCCGAGGCCAGCGCCTCCGACACCGATTCGTCCTGGTGCAGGACGCCCAGCAGCTGCGACTGCAGGCGCGCGCGAAGCATTTCGAGCACGTCATGGTTCAACCGCCGGCTCGGCGCCACCTGGTTGACCACATAGGCGCTGCCGCCGAAATCGGCGCGGGGCCGGCAGTATTTCTCGATCATCTTCTCGACGATCGGCAGCGTGGCAAACGAGCCGGCGTCGGCCAGCACGGCCACCACGCAGAAGTTTGCCGCGCGCAGCGCCTGCTGCATGTAGACCGTGGCGCCGGGCGGCGTGTCGATCACGACCAGTGCATCGTCGGGCAGCGCGAAGCGCGCGAGCGTCTCGCCGAGCCAGCCGGGATGGCGCGCAAGCTCCTGCTCCAGCCCGATCTGCTGCTCGTCGTCGACCGTGCCGAAGGGCAGCACCACCGTGCCGCCGTGGCCCGGGCGCATGGCCTGTGTCCAGGGCAACTGGCCCGACGCGGCTTCGGCCAGGCCGTCGACGCAGGCGTGGGGATTGGTGGCGAGATGGAAGCGCAGCGCGTTCTGCGGATCGAGATCGATCGCCAGCACCGGGCGGCCACGCTGCGCGAGTTCGGCGCTGAGGTTGGCCGCGACCGTCGTCTTGCCTACACCGCCCTTGGATGAAACGACGGGGATGACGACCATGCTCACGTCGGCCTGCGCCAGCGTGACATGGGACCGGGCGCGGGCTCGGTGCGCTGGGGGGTGGCGAGCCGCACAAAAAGCGCTTGCAGCTCGGTGGGGCGCTGAAGGTCTGCCGGGGGCAACGAGCTTGCCGCAGGTATGGTGGGAGACGGGAAGATCGCCGGCGCCACAGGTGGTGGCGGTGCTGCCTGGACCGGCACCGGTGCCGGTGCGGCAGACGGCGGCTCGGCCGCCCGCTCGAGCGGTGCGCCAGCGAGCAGCGGCCATGCGGCACGTCCGTCGGCGCCGGTCGGTTCAGGCGGCGCGAACTCCTTGTAGTTTTGCGAGTCGCCGCCGAATTTGCGGAACAGCCCGGCCACGTCCTCCGCAGAGGGGTTGTCGATGCTCATGCGGAAAACCTCGAAAGCCGCAGTTCGATCATCGCTGCGGGCTGTGCGGCGTCCGGCTGTGCCCGCACCTGCAGTGAAGGGGGCATGCGCTGGCTGCCCAGCCAGGTCTGGTAGGCGCCTTCGAGGAACCCGGTGGTCCATGCGCTGGCGTCCGCGCCGAAGGCCATGGCCAGCGGACTGCAGGCATGCCGGATGACGAGCGCATCTGGCTCTTCGCGCAGCGTGCTGTAGCCCCAGTCGATGCCATCCCAGCGGCTGTTGAATTGCGCTTCGAGTTCGCTCAGGGTGTCGCAAGGAGGCACGGGAAGCGTGCGCGCCACGCTTTCGCCGATGCGGAAGAACAGTTGATGGAGGTCCTCGGGCGGAAGCCCGGCGCTCAGTTCCGCGGCCAGAGCTCGGTTGAATGCGAGCCATTGCGGGCTGCACGCCCTGCGTTCGAAGTGATCCAAAAACTCATTCATTGCTTCCATGTCGGCACATTCTCTGGGATGCGTTAACGATTGACAATCATTTGAACGCTCCGTATGAATTTGGAAACAGCTTCGAACAGAAGACAGTTTTTTCCCTAAACGTTTACGCATACGGAGGGCGAGCGGATTCATCCGGCGTCGATCTGCGTCAGCGTTGGTCAGGGGGGAGCGCAGCCGGCAAGTGGCCGGCCGGCCGATCAGTGCGGCAGGCTGGCGCGGCGGGCGCGTTTCACCGCGTACATCGCGGCGTCGGCTTGCCGCAGCGCGTCTTCCGCGCCGGTGCTGCGCGGATCGACGGCCACCGCACCGACGCTCGCGCCCGCGTAGCTCAGCACGACGTGGCCGAGCTTGAAATCACCCGCCGTGGCTGCGGCCACGCGGTCGGCGAAGGCGAGCGCGTCGGCTTGGGCGTCGGGGTTCGCGCGTGCGGGTCCCGGACACGCCGCCACGAACTCGTCTCCTCCCAGGCGCGCCAGCAGGTCGCCGGCGTGCAGGCTGCCCTGCAGCCGCTGGGCCATGGCCACGAGGAACTCGTCGCCGGCGTCGTGGCCGTGCAGGTCGTTGACCGACTTAAATCCGTCGAGGTCGACGAAGGCGACCACCACGCCGCGACCGTCGCGTTCGGCCTGGGCCAGCAGGCGTCGCAGTTCGTCGAGGAAGGCACGCCGGTTCGGCAGGTTCGTGAGCGCGTCGGTCGCGGCGCGGGCGGCGAGTTCGGCGTTGGCCTCGGTGAGGCGCTGCAGCAATTGCTCGCGCTCCACGTGCTGGCCGATCAGCCGTGCGAACAGCCCGAGCACGTTGAAGGCGTTGTCAGGCAGCGGCCGGCTCTGGGCGCTCGCGGCGCACAGAGTGCCGTAGAGGCCGCCGCTGTCGGTGCGCACGGGCGTGCTCACATAGGTCTGGATGCCGAGCTGCCGGGCGGCATCTGAGTCGCCCCAGCATTCGGCCACGTTGTCGGTGTAGACGCGGCCCTCGTCGAGCGCGCGCTTGCAGAGCGTGTCGCCCCAGGGCACCGCCAACCCCTCGGGAATCTGCATCTGCCGCACGTTGCGGGCATAGAGGATGTGCTGCAGGCCCTGCGCCGAGTCGATCCGGGTCAGGTAGGTGGATTCGAGGCCCGTCACCGCCTCGAGCATCTCGAGCATGGGACGCGTCAGGTCTTCGAGCGTGCGGGCGGACGAGACGGACGTCGAGAGTTGGCTCAGCAGTGGATCCATGGGCCGCATTCTGCCGCGCGGCGTTTCAGGATTCCAGGGCGTCCATGAGCTCGGTCTCGATCGCGAGCTGCGTCTTCTGGCCCTGCAGTTCGGGGCCGCTGATCAGAAAGGTGTCCTCCACGCGTTCGCCGAGCGTCGTGATCTTGGCGAGCTGCAGGTTCAGGTGGTGGCGCGCGAGCACGCGTGCCACCGAGTAGAGCAGCCCGGCGCGGTCGCTGGCCGAGATGTTGAGCAGCCAGCGCTGCGCCTTGTCGTCGGGCAGCAGGCTGATGCGCGGCTTGATCGGGAAGCTGCGCACGCGCCGCGACACCCGTCCCACGCTCGGCGCGGGGAGATCGCCGGCCTGGGTGAGCGTCTGGCCGAGGCCGGCCTCGACCATGTTGATCAGGTCGCGGTAGTGATCGGGCACGAAGGCGTTCACGATCTGGAAGGTGTCGAGCGCGTAGCCGTTGGTCGTGGTGTGGACCTTGGCATCGAGGATGCTGAACGACGACTGGTCGAAATAGCCGCAGATGCGTGCGAACAGGTCGGGCTGGTCGGGCGTGTAGACCACCACCTGCAGGCCTTCTCCCACCGGCGACAGCCGCGTCCGAACGATCGGCGGCGCCTTCGGGTCGACCGGTACTTTCGCCGGCGGCACGAAGCGCGACAGCTGCTTGGCGTGCCAGGCGATCTCGCTGGCGTCGTGGCGCATGAAGTAGCGCACGTCGAGCGTGTCCCACAGCGCCTTGTGCGCCTCGAAGGGCTGGGCGTGCAGCGCGAGCTGCACCAGCGCCTCGCGCTTGCGCGATTCGACCTCCGCGTCGGGGTCGGGCATGCGTCCGCCGAGTGCGCGCAGGGTGTAGCGGTAGAGGTCTTCGAGCAGCTTGCCCTTCCAGGCATTCCACACGCGCGGCGAAGTGCCGCGAATGTCGGCCACCGTCAGCAGGTAGAGCGCCGTGAGGTAGCGCTCGTTGCCCACGCGCTTGGCGAAGGCGCCGATCACGTCGGGGTCGCCGAGGTCCTGCTTCTGCGCCACCTGGCTCATCACGAGGTGCTCGGCCACCAGGAACTCGATCAGCTTCGCGTCCTCGCGCGCAATGCCGTGCTGGCGGCAGAAGCGCTGCACGTCGCGGGCACCCAGCGTCGAATGGTCGCCGCCACGGCCCTTGGCGATATCGTGGAACAGCGCCGCCACGTAGAGGATCCAGGGCTTGTCCCAGCCCGCGGCCAGCTGCGAGCAGAACGGGTACTCGTGCGCGTGCTCGGCGATGAAGAAGCGCCGCACGTTGCGCAGCACCATCAGGATGTGCTGGTCGACCGTGTACACATGGAACAGGTCGTGCTGCATCTGGCCCACGATGCTGCGGAACACCCGCAGGTAGCGCCCCAGCACCGAAGTCTGGTTCATCAGCCTGAACGCATGCGTGATGCCGTAGGGCTGCTGCAGGATGCGCATGAAGGTCTGGTGGTTCGCCGGATCGTTGCGGAACCGGCTGTCCATGACGTGGCGTGCGTTGTAGAGCGCGCGCAGCGTGCGTGCCGACAGGCCCTTCACGCCGATGGTCTTCTGGTAGAGCAGGAAGGTCTCGAGCACGGCATGCGGCTCGCGCTCGTAGAGGTCGTCGCTCGCGATCTCGATCAGGCCCGCGCGCTCGTAGAAGCGTTCGTTGATCGGCGTGTGCTGCTCGTCGGCCGGCTGCAACCGCTCGGCGATGTTCAGCAGCAGGATCTGGTTGAGCTGCGACACCGCCTTGGCCGCCCAGTAGTAGCGCCGCATCAGCGCCTCGCTCGCCTTGCGCTGCGACTCGCCTTCGTAGCCGAAAGTGGCCGCCACGGCGGTCTGCAGGTCGAACACCAGCCGGTCCTCGCGCCGGTTGGCGATCACGTGCAGCCGCGCGCGGATCAGCGAGAGCAGGGCTTCGTTGCGCTTGATCTGCTGTGCCTCGAACGGGGTCGCGAGACCGTTCTTCGCCAAGTCGTCCCAGCGGCTGCCGAAACCGGCGGCCCTGGTCATCCAGAGGATGGTCTGCAGGTCGCGCAGGCCGCCCGGCGATTCCTTGCAGTTGGGCTCCAGCGCATAGGGCGTGTTGTCGTACTTCTGGTGCCGATGGCGCATTTCCTGCGACTTGGCCATGAAGAACGCCTGCGGATCGATCGCCCCGGTGAAGCGGCCGCAGAAGGTGGTGAAGAGCTTCCGGTCGCCGGTGACGAGCCGCGCCTCGAGCAGCGAGGTCTGGACCGTGACGTCTTTCTCGGCCTCGGCCAGGCACTCGTCGAGCGTGCGCACGCTCGAACCGATCTCGAGGCCCGCGTCCCAGCAGTGGCCGATGAAAGCCTCGATGCGCGACGGCTCGACGCCGCTGTCCTGCCCGTCGGGCGGCAGCAGCAGCAGCACGTCGACGTCAGAATACGGAAACAGCTCGCCGCGGCCGAAGCCGCCGACCGCGACCAGCGCCAGCGCGTTGCCGAAGCCAGCCTCGTTCCAGAGCGTGCAGAGCGTGCGGTCGGCCAGCGCCGACAGCTGCCGCAGCACGGCATGCACGCTGCGCGTCGGCGCGCGTGCGAAGCGCAGGGTGTCGAAGAGCGCCAGCTTCCTGGCGCGATAGTTCTCGCGCAGCGTGGCGACGTCGAGCTTGGCGGGTTCGATCACGGCCGGGGTGCGCTCTGGCGGGTCAGGTCTTGGTGGCGGCGACGAACGAGGGCAGGGGCGGGCTGCCTTCGGACAGCGTCAGCACCTCGTAGCCCGTCTCGGTGACCAGCACCGTGTGCTCCCATTGCGCCGACAGCGAACGGTCGCGCGTGACGATGGTCCAGCCGTCGTACTGGCCGCCCTTGAAGTCTTCTTTCACCTCGCGCCGGCCGGCGTTGATCATCGGTTCGATCGTGAAGATCATGCCGGGCTTGAGTTCTTCGAGGGTGCCGGGGCGGCCGTAGTGCAGCACCTGCGGTTCCTCGTGGAAGCGCTGGCCGACGCCGTGGCCGCAGAATTCGCGCACCACCGAGAAGCCGTGCCCTTCGGCAAACTTCTGGATCGCATGGCCGATGTCGCCGAGGTGGGCGCCGGGGCGCACCTGCAGGATGCCGTGCCACATCGCTTCGAAGGTGAGCGAGCACAGGCGCTTGGCCGCGATGGAGGCGTCGCCGACCACGAACATTCGGCTGTTGTCGCCGAACCAGCCGTCCTTGATGACGGTGACGTCGATGTTCATGATGTCGCCCTTCTTCAAGGGCTTTTCATTGGGAATGCCGTGGCAGACCACGTGGTTCACCGAGGTGCAGAGCGACTTCGGGAACGGCACGCTGCTCGCGCCCATGTAGCCCACCGTGGCCGAGGTGGTGCCCTGCTTGACCATGTACTCGGCGGCCAACCGGTCGATTTCGTTCGTGGTGACCCCGGGCTTGACGAAGGGGGTGAGGTAGTCCAGCACCTCGGAGGCCAGGCGGCAGGCGACGCGCATGGCCTCGATGCCCGCCGCGTCTTTATAGGTAATGCTCATGGCCCGAATTATCCCATCGGCCCCGGCTAAAATTCCGGGTTAACGCGGATGACCCCAGTCAGCGGCCATCCGCTCGATCCTGACCTCCAACGCGGCCCTCGAGGCCACCATTCGACCGTGACGCAGCCCGCACCCCAAGCCCTTCCCGTCGTAACCATGTTCGAGGGCGGCAGCGCACTCAGCGATTTCCGTGCGCGGCAGCTGCTGCCGAAGCTTGCGGCCATCGATCCGCGCATCGAGGGCATTTCGGCGCGCTTCGTGCACCTCGTGGTGACCGACGCCTCGCTCGACACCGCGGCCCGCGAGCGCTTTGCGGCGCTGCTGGCCTACGGCGAACCCTACGAGGCGCCGGCGTCCAAGGCCGGTGCGTCGGTGGTCGTCACGCCGCGCCTGGGCACCGTCTCGCCCTGGGCTTCCAAGGCCACCGACATCGCCCACAACTGCGGCCTGGCGCTGCGCCGCGTCGAACGGGTCACGCAATACCACCTGAAGCTCAAGGCGCCGCTGATCGGCAAGGCCCCGGTGCTCGACGGCGATGCGCTCGCCGCCGTGGCCGCGCCGCTGCACGACCGCATGACCGAATCGGTGCTCGCCACCGTCGAGCAGGCGGCGGGCCTGTTCAGCGAACTGCCGGCCCAGCCGATGGCGCTGGTCGATGTGCAGGGCGGCGGCCGCGCGGCGCTGGTGGCGGCCAACACCGGCTTCGGGCTCGCGCTCGCCGAGGACGAGATCGATTACCTCGTCGAGGCCTTCACGCGGCTCGGGCGCAACCCGAGCGACGTCGAGCTGATGATGTTTGCCCAGGCCAACAGCGAGCACTGCCGCCACAAGATCTTCAACGCCGACTTCACCATCGACGGGGTGGCGCAGCCGCAGAGCCTGTTCTCGATGATCCGCCACACCGAGCGGCAGAACCCGCAGCACACCGTGGTGGCCTACGCGGACAACGCCTCGATCATGGAAGGCTCGACGATCGAGCGCTTCGTGCCCGAACAGGGCTCGCAGAACTACCGCAAGGACAGCGCCCTGAGCCACGTGCTGATGAAGGTCGAGACGCACAACCATCCGACCGCCATTTCCCCGTTTCCGGGCGCTTCCACCGGCGCCGGCGGCGAGATCCGCGACGAGGGCGCCACCGGCCGCGGCTCCAAGCCCAAGGCGGGCCTGACCGGCTTCACCGTCTCGAAGCTCTGGCCCGAAGCGGGCCACTATGGCAAGCCCGAGCACATCGCGAGCCCGCTGCAGATCATGACCGAGGGCCCGCTCGGCGGCGCCGCGTTCAACAACGAATTCGGCCGGCCCAACCTGCTCGGCTATTTCCGCGAGTACGAGCAGGCGGTGGCCAGCGACGTCGACACCGTGCAGCGCGGCTACCACAAGCCGATCATGATCGCGGGCGGCCTCGGCAGCATCGACGCCACGCAGACGAAGAAGATCCTGTTCCCGGCCGGCTCGCTCCTGATCCAGCTCGGCGGCCCCGGCATGCGCATCGGCATGGGCGGCAGCGCCGCCAGCTCGATGGCCACCGGCGCCAATGCGGCCGAGCTCGACTTCGACTCGGTGCAGCGCGGCAACCCGGAGATCGAGCGCCGTGCGCAGGAGGTCATCAACCACTGCTGGCAGCAGGGCGCCGCCAATCCGATCCTTGCGATCCACGACGTCGGCGCGGGCGGCCTGAGCAATGCGTTCCCCGAGCTCACCAACGACGCCGGCCGCGGCGCGCGCTTCGACCTGCGCGCCGTGCCGCTCGAGGAATCGGGCATGGCGCCGAAGGAAATCTGGTGCAACGAGAGCCAGGAGCGTTATGTGCTGGCAATCGCGCCCGAGTCGCTCGAACAGTTCAAGGCCTTCTGCGAGCGCGAGCGCTGCCCGTTCGCGGTGGTTGGCGTGGCGACCGAGGAGCGCCAACTGGTCGTGGCGGACGAGGGGGCCGAGGTTCAGCCGGTCGACATGCCGATGGATGTTTTGCTCGGCAAGCCGCCGAAGATGCACCGCGACGTGAAGACCGTCGCCCGCACGTTCAAGCCGCTCGAGCTCACGGGCGTCGACCTGCAGAAGGCCGCGATCGACGTGCTATCGCACCCGACCGTGGCGTCCAAGCGCTTCCTCATCACCATCGGCGACCGCACCGTCGGCGGATTGAGCCACCGCGACCAGATGGTCGGCCCGTGGCAGGTGCCCGTGGCCGACTGCGCGGTGACGCTGGCCGATTACAAGGGATTTGCGGGCGAGGCCATGAGCATGGGCGAGCGCACGCCGCTGGCCGCGCTCGATGCGCCGGCCTCGGGCCGCATGGCGGTGGCCGAGGCCATCACCAACCTGCTGGCCGCGCCGATCGAGCTGTCGCGCGTCAAGCTGTCGGCCAACTGGATGGCGGCCTGCGGCGAACCCGGCGAGGACGCCGCGCTGTATGAGACCGTGAAGGCGGTGGGCCTCGAGCTGTGCCCGGCGCTGGGCGTGTCGATCCCCGTCGGCAAGGATTCGCTGTCGATGCGCACGCAATGGAACGACGGCGGCGAGGCGCGCAAGGTGACCTCGCCCGTGAGCCTGATCGTGACCGCGTTCGCCACGCTCGAGGACGTGCGCGGCACGCTCACGCCGCAGCTCGATGCCGAAGAGCCCGACACCACGCTGGTGCTGATCGACCTCGGCCGCGGCCAGCATCGCATGGCCGGCAGCATCCTCGCGCAGACGCTGGGCCAGACGGGCGACCGGGTGCCCGACCTCGACGATCCGGCGCAGCTCGTCGCGCTGGTCAAGGCCGTGAACGCGCTGCGTGCCGACGGCAAGATTCTCGCGATGCACGACCGCAGCGACGGCGGGCTGTTTGCCACGGCCTGCGAGATGGCCTTTGCCGGCCACGTCGGCGTGGCGCTCAACGTCGACATGCTGGTCACCGAAGGCGACGGCATCTCCGACAGCCGCATGGAGACCGGCGACGCCAAGAACTGGGCGCAGCAGGTCAGCGCGCGGCGCGAGGAGCTCACGCTCAAGGCGCTCTTCAACGAGGAGCTCGGCATGGTGCTGCAGGTGCGCACCGCCGAGCGCAACGACGTGATGCAGGTGCTGCGCGCCCATGGCCTCAGCGCCCACAGCCATTTCGTCGGCAAGACCCGGCCTGCGAGTTCGGAAATCGAGGCCGGCAAGGGCAAGCTCGAGATCTGGCGCGATGCCAAGCCGGTCTTCAGCGCCACGCTGGCCGATCTGCACCAGGTGTGGGATGCAGTGAGCTGGAAGATCGCGCGCGAGCGCGACAACCCCGCCTGTGCCGATGCCGAGCATGCCGCGGCCGGCGATCCGTCTGACCCCGGCCTGCATGTATTTCTCCCTCTCCCTCCGGGAGAGGGCAGGGGTGAGGGCGGCGCCGCCAATGCGCCCGCCATCCTCCAGTCGCGCCCCAAGGTCGCCATCCTGCGCGAGCAGGGCGTCAACTCGCACGTCGAAATGGCCTATGCCTTCACCGACGCCGGCTTCGACGCCTTCGACGTGCACATGACCGACCTGCAGACGGGCCGGGCCGACCTGTCGCAGTTCAAGGGCGTGGTCGCCTGCGGCGGCTTCAGCTACGGCGACACGCTGGGCGCGGGCATCGGCTGGGCGCGCAGCATCACCTTCAACCCCCGGCTCGCCGAGCAGTTCAAGGGCTTCTTCGGACGCGCCGACACCTTCGGCCTGGGCGTGTGCAACGGCTGCCAGATGTTTGCCGAGCTGGCTGACATCATCCCGGGCGCCGAGGCCTGGCCGCGCTTCACCACGAACCAGAGCGAGCGCTTCGAGGCGCGGCTGTCGATGGTCGAGGTGCTCGAATCGCCGAGCCTCTTCTTCGCAGGCATGGCCGGCGCGCGCCTGCCGATCGCGGTGGCGCACGGCGAGGGCTATGCCAACTTCAAGCACCGCGGCGACGCCACGAAGGCCATCGCCGCGATGCGCTATGTCGACAACCACGGCCAGCCGACCGAGCAGTACCCGTTCAATCCGAACGGCAGCGCCGGTGGCCTGACCTCGGTCACCACGGCCGACGGCCGATTTACGGCGGTGATGCCGCACCCGGAACGGGTGTTCCGCAATATCCAGATGAGCTGGACCGCGGGCGGCAAGAACGACTTCAGCCCCTGGATGCAGATCTGGCGCAACGCCCGGAATTGGGTCGGCTAGCTCTTGCAGACCTGGGCCAAGAGTGGACGGGCCAGCGCCGGATGGGTTGCCTGTTCCGGATCCCATTTCCACAGCGCCAGCGTGCCCATGATGGCGGTGCGCTCCTTGCCGCCGGCCTGCGCGTACAGGCGCTTCTGCAGGTTCTGCGCTCGTCGGCCGGCGCAGTCGACGGCCACCGTGTCAACCGTCGACCGGTAGCTCCCCAGCATGCCGCTGTCGCGTTCGCGGGAAAAATCCACCAGCACCAGTGCCACCGGGTAGGGGCGATCGTCGTCCGCGTTGTGGTTGGCGACATCGATCAGTCCCCTCGGGTCGAACTGGATGGCGGTCACGTCCTTGCCGAAGCCGACACCCGGCAACGGCACCCAGTTGGAAGGCTGTGCCATGGCGGCCGTGCATGCGGCCACAGCCGTCACGAGCAGGATGGAGATTCTCGACACACGGGTAGCGGCTTGGTGCATGGATTGAGTCTTGAAAATGAAAAAAGCGGCCCACGGGCCGCCTTTAAGTTTAAGCAGCGCGACGCCGCGTCTTATTCGATCTTCGCCTTCGCGCGCAGTTCTTCCTGGTACTTCTGCAGGCGCTGCTGCTGCAGCTGCTGCGTGATCTGCGGCTTCACTTCTTCCATCGTCGGCAGCTGGGCCTGGCGGATGTCGTCGATGCGGATGATGTGATAGCCGAACTGGGTCTTCACGGGCGCGGCCGTGGTCTCGCCCTTCTTGAGCTTGATCATGGCTTCCGAGAACTCGGGCACGAAGCTCGCGGGGTTGGCCCAGTCGAGGTCGCCGCCGTTGGCGCCCGATCCCGGGTCCTTGCTCTGCTTCTTGGCGATGTCCTCGAACTTGCCGCCCTTCTTGAGGTCGGCCAGGATCTTCTTGGCCTGGTCTTCGTTCTCGACCAGGATGTGGCGTGCCTTGTACTCCTTGCCGCCGTTGGCCGCCACGAACTTGTCGTACTCGGCCTTCACTTCGGCGTCGGACACCGCGTTTGTCTTGCGGTGGTTTTCGAACAGCGCGCGGATCAGGATGGCCTGGCGGGCCAGTTCGAGCTGGTTCTTGTAGTCGTCGGTGGCGTCGAGGCCCTGCTTCTGCGCTTCCTGCATGAAGACTTCACGCGCGACGATCTCTTCGCGCAGCTGGCTCTGCATTTCGGGTGTGACGGGGCGGCCGGCGGCGGCCAGCTGCTGGGCCAGCACGTCCATGCGCGCCTTGGGCACCGGCTTGCCGTTGACGATGGCTGCGTTCTGTGCCACTGCCGCCATGGGAATGGCACCGATCAGCGCTGCGGCCGCGAGGGCCTGCAAGAGTTGTTTTTTCATGGAATGAGTATCAGCTGGAGGGGAAGTGCGCTCGAACGACAGAACGGGCGCGTGAAGAAAAGTGCGGCGTGAGGGACCGGAAAGACGACTCAAAGCACCTCGATGGCGATGGCGTGCAGGCCCTGCGCGATGAAAATCTGGAGGGCATCATACACAAGGCGATGGCGCGCCACCCGGGGCTTTCCTTCGAAGCGCGGGGAGGCGATGCGAACCCGGAAATGGGTGCCGCGGCCTTCGGCGTTGGCGCCGGCGTGGCCCGCGTGGGCGGCGCTTTCGTCGATGACCTCGAGCACGGTGGGGTCGAGCGCCTTGCGCAGCGCCGCCTCGAGCTCATGGACGGTCGGCGGCGGGTGACCGTCGGCGGTGACGTTCGCGGCATTCATGCGGCGGGCTTGTCGTCGTTCTTGAGATGCGGCGAGATGTAGAGCCCCTGCGCCACCAGGAAGACCAACGGGAAGATGTAGCCCCAGAGCTTGAACTCGACCCAGGCCTCGGTGCTGAAGTAGGCCGCCACGTAGCCGTTGACCACCGCCATGAAGAGGCAATAGCCGATCCACGCCACGTTCAGGCGTTGCCAGATGTTGTCGGGCAGCTGCAGCTGTGCGCCCAGCAGCATCTTGAGAAAGTTCTTGCGCAATGCCCAGAGCGCCACCGCGAGCGCGATTGCCATCGCACCGTAGAGCACCGTCGGCTTCCACTTGATGAAGCGGTCGTCGTGCAGCACCAGTGTCAGCGTGCCGAACAATAGGATCAACACCAGCGTGGCCTTCTGCATCGCCTGCAGTTTGCGTTCCATGGCGTAGATGACGGCCATCTGCACCACCGTGGCAGCCATCAGCACGCCGGTGGCCGTGTAGATGTCGCCCAGCTTGTAGGCGCCGAAGAACAGCAGGATCGGAAAGAAGTCGAGCAGCAGTTTCATTATTTCTTCTGGAAATCGAGCGACGCCGAGTTCATGCAGTAGCGCAGGCCGGTTTCGGTGGGTCCGTCGGGAAACACGTGGCCCAGGTGGGCGCCGCATTGGGCGCATACGTTCTCGGTGCGCACCATGCCGTGCGAACGGTCGACGATATTGCGGATAGCGCCGGGCACGGCCGCTTCCGAAAAGCTGGGCCAGCCGCAGCCGGCGTCGAACTTGGTCGTCGACTCGAACAGCTTCGCGCCGCAGCAGATGCAGTGGTAGGTGCCGTCGTCCCAATGCGCCTCGTACTTGCCGGTGAAGGGGCGTTCGGTGGCTGCATGGCGCGTGACCTCGAAGGCCGCGGGCTCGGCGCCCTTTTCAGCGAGCAGGGCTTTCCATTCGGCGTCGGTCTTGTCGGTGGGAGTGGTCATGATGAACAGCTGATCTCGATCGTGGAGGCCCAGTCGGGCGGGAACCCGGCGTAGTCGTCGAAGCCGGGATGTTCGTCAAATGGGGTCTCGAGCAGGCTCAGCAAGGTGGCCACGCCCGAGAAGTCCTTCTGTGCTGCCGCTTCGATGGCCTGCTGGCCCAGGTGGTTCCTGAGCACGAACTTGGGGTTCGCCTGCAGCATCGAATCGGCCGCCGCCGGCCCGGTGTTCTGCCCGTGCCGCTCCCGAAAGGATAGCATCCAGGCGTCGAAGCCCGCGCGGTCGAGGAACAGGTCGCGCACCGGCTCGGCGCTGCCGTCGGCCATGGCGTGCGACAGCCGGCGCCAGAAGATCGTGTAGTCGACCTTTTCCGCGGCCAGCAGCTTCAGCATGCCCTCGATCAGCGCGCGGTCGTCGCCGGCCGGCACGCCGATGCCGAGCTTGGCGCCCATGCGCTGCTCGAACGCGGCCGGGAACACCGTCTTGTACGACGCGAGCGCGGCCACCGCAGTCTCTTCGTCGCCGATCAGCGGCAGCAGCGCCTGGGCGAGGCAGAACAGGTTCCAGTAAGCCACGTTGGGCTGCTGGTTGAAGGCGTAGCGGCCTTCGGTGTCGCTGTGGTTGCAGATGTGGCGCGGATCGAAGCCGTCGAGAAACTGGAACGGCCCGTAGTCGATGGTGAGCCCGAGGATGCTCATGTTGTCGGTGTTCATCACGCCATGGCAGAAGCCCACGGCCTGCCACTGCGCAAGCAGCGCGGCGGTGCGCTCGCTCACGGCCTCGAGGAAGGCCGCATAGGCGTTGCCGCCGAAACGGTCGGTGCCGCGGCAGGCCGGGTAGTAGCGGTCGATCACGTAGTCGGCCAGCGCCCGCAGGGCATCGTGCTGCTGGTTGGCGGCAAAGTGCTCGAAGTGACCGAAGCGGATGAAGCTCGGCGCCACGCGGGTCACGACGGCGGCGGTCTCTATCTCTTCGCGGCGCACGCGCGCATCGGAGCCGGTGACGCACAAGGCCCGGGTGGTTGGAATGCCCAGACCGTGCATCGCCTCGCTGCAGAGGAATTCGCGGATGCTCGAACGCAGCACCGCGCGGCCGTCGCCCATGCGCGAGTAGGGCGTGCGCCCGGCGCCCTTGAACTGGACTTCGAGCCCGCCCGCGGTTTCGCCGAGCATGATGGCGCGGCCGTCGCCGAGCTGGCCGGCCCACACGCCGAACTGGTGGCCGCTGTACACCGTGGCGAACGGCGCCGTGCCTGCCACCGGGATGTTGCCGGTCAGCGCCTCGAGCGCCGCGCTGGTGCGCCAGCCCTCGGGCAGGCCGAGCTCGCGCGCGACGCGCTCGCTGTGGCCAACCCAGTACGGCGGCGTCGGGGACACCAACGGCGTGGGCTGCAGCGCGGTGAAGAAGCGCGGCCCCAGCGTGGCAAAGCCGGGCACCCATGTCAGGCCCAGGTCGGCAGTGTGGGCGGCGTGGTAGGAGGAGGAGGCGAGTGTGTCGGTGCTGCCGGTTGCACCGGCAGGCTGGCTCGTGGGCGTCATGAATGGATTGTCCGGCAGAGTGCGAGACCCCTTGCGCCGGGGGGCCTCAGCATTCGAGGGCGTCCTACCTTTCGGTAGACAGGCCGCGCATGTGACAGCAGCGTGTCCGCGCAGTGCGGGTTTCTGGCATTGTGCGAACGCACAAAGATTGCGTGAATCCCCTCATGTTCGAAACCGCTGAAATCGCTGAAAGAAGGAGCCTGTAGATGCTGGGTTTGATGCAAGACCAACCGCTTTTGATCTCGTCGCTGATCGAGTTCGCCGAGCGCCACCATGGCGACGCCGAGATCGTCTCGCGGCGGGTCGAGGGCGATGTCCACCAGAGTTCGTGGAGCCAGATCGCATCGCGTTCTCGGCAGGTCGCCAACGCGCTCGACGGCGAGCAGCTGCTCTTCAGCGACCGGGTCGCGACCCTGGCCTGGAACGGCTACCGCCACCTCGAGCTGTACTACGGCGTGAGCGGCACCGGGCGGGTGCTGCACACCATCAATCCGCGCCTGCATCCCGACCAGATCGCCTGGATCGCCAACCATGCCGAAGACCAGATCCTCTGCTTCGACCTGAGCTTCCTGCCGCTGGTGCAGGCGGTGCATGCCAAGTGCAGCACGGTGCGCAAGTGGGTTGCGCTGTGCGACGCCGACAGGCTGCCGGCCGACAGCGGCATCCCGGGCCTCGTGAGCTACGAGGACTGGATCGGCGGCCATTCGAACGACTACGACTGGCCGAGCTTCGACGAGAACTCGGCTTCGAGCATGTGCTACACGAGCGGCACCACCGGCAACCCGAAGGCCGCGCTCTACAGCCACCGCTCCACGCTGCTGCACGCCTACGCCGCGGCGCTGCCCGACGTGATGCGCATCTCGGCGCGCGATGCGGTGCTGCCGGTGGTGCCGATGTTCCACGTCAACGCCTGGGGCATTCCGTATTCGGCCGCGCTCGTCGGCGCCAAGATCGTGTTCCCCGGCCCGGCGCTCGACGGCAAATCGGTGTTCGAACTCATCGAGTCCGAAGGCGTCACCTTTGCCGCCGGCGTGCCCACCGTGTGGCAGATGATGCTCGGCCACATGCAGGCCAACGACCTGAAGTTCTCGACCCTGGAGCGCACCGTGATCGGCGGCTCGGCCTGCCCGCCGGCCATGATCCGCGCGTTCCAGGACCTCTACAAGGTCGAGGTGCTGCATGCCTGGGGCATGACCGAGATGAGCCCGCTCGGCACGCTGTGCACGCTCAAGAACAAGCACCTGGCCATGCCCGCCGAGGCGCAGGTCGCCATTCGCCAGAAGCAGGGCCGCGCGATCTTCGGCGTCGACATGAAGATCGTCGACGGCGACGGCAAGGAGCTGCCCTGGGACGGCAAGGCCTTCGGCGACCTGCTCGTCAAGGGGCCATGGGTCGTGAAGGAATACTTCAAGGGCGAGGGCGGCAATCCGCTCGTGCCCGACGCGCAGGGGCGCGGCTGGTTCCCGACCGGTGACGTCGCCACCATCGATCCCGACGGCTTCCTGCAGATCACCGACCGCAGCAAGGACGTGATCAAGTCGGGCGGCGAATGGATCAGCTCGATCGAGATCGAGAACATCGCCGTCGCGCATCCGGCCGTGGCCATGGCCGCCTGCATCGGCGTGGCACACCCAAAGTGGGACGAGCGACCGATCATCGCGGTGGTCAGGAAGCCCAACACCGAGGTCACGCGCGAGGAGCTGCTTGGTTTCTACGAAGGCAAGACCGCCAAGTGGCAGGTTCCCGACGACGTGGTGTTCGTCGAGGCGATCCCGATCGGCGCCACCGGCAAGATCCTCAAGACCCGGCTGCGCGAAATGTTGAAGGACTACAAGCTGCCTATGGGTTGAGCGCACAGGTGTCGCGCGTGCGATAGCGGGGCCGGGTTTGCGGCCCGGCTTGCGGGCATTCCCTGTGCGGCGGCGAAAAGCGCGCTTGTACCCTGCGGCCTCACCCTCAAACGGAGACCTTGTCATGCATCCTGCGATCCACTCAGCTGCCTCCTGCGCCATCCTGCTTGCCGCGACGGCCGCGTTCGCCCAGAAGGGCGAGACCGTGAAGGTCGCCTGGCTCGATCCGCTCTCCGGCCTCATGGCGGCGGTGGGCACCAACCAGCTCAAGACCACGCAGCTGCTCGTCGAGGAATTCAACAAGAAGAACGCGTCGGGCGTGAAGTTCGAGCTGATCGCCATCGACAACAAGCTGAGCCCGCAGGAAACCACCGCCGCACTGCGCTCGGCCATGGACCAGGGTGCGCGCTACGTGCTGCAGGGCAATGGCTCGGGCCCGGCGCTCGCGATCATGGATGCGATCGAGAAGAACAACGCCCGCAACCCGGGCAAGGAGATGGTCTACATCAACTACGCGGCCGTCGACCCCGACCTGACCAACAGCAAGTGCAGCTACTGGCACTTCCGGCTCGACGCCGACACCTCCATGAAGATGGAGGCGCTGACCACCTTCATGAAGGAGCAGCCGGACATCAAGAAGGTGTACATCCTCGGGCAGAACTATTCGCACGGCCAGCAGGTCTCGAAGTTCGCCAAGGAAGGTCTCAAGGCCAAGCGCCCCGACATCGAGATCGTCGGCGACGACCTGCACCCGCTCGCGCAGGTGCGCGACTTCTCGCCGTACATCGCCAAGATCAAGGCCTCCGGCGCCGACTCGGTCATCACCGGCAACTGGGGTTCCGACCTGGCACTGCTTCTCAAGTCGGCCAACGACTCGGGCCTGAACATCAAGTTCTTCACCTACTACGCCTACGGCACCGGTGCGCCGACTGCCATGGGCGCCGGCTCCGACGGTCGGGTCTACGCCGTCGGCTACGGCCACTACAACATGGGCGGCGAGATCCAGCGCCTGATGGGCGAGTTCAAGAAGAAGATGGGCGACGACATGGTGCAGACCTCGATCTACACCGCGTTCGCGATGCTCGACACCGCCTTCGCGAAGGCTCGAACCACCGATCCCGTGAAGGTCGCGGCCACGATGGAGGGCATGAAGTTCAAGAGCTTCAACGGCGAGGTCGAGATGCGCAAGGCCGACCACCAGCTGCAGCAGGGGCTCTTCATCACCCGTTGGCAGAAGGCCGGCGGCAAGTTCCCCTACGACGCCGAGAACACGGGCTACACGCTGGCGCCCGTGAAGCACTACGAGGCGTACGTCGCGAGCACGCCGACCACCTGCCAGATGAAGCGTCCCTGAGGATGCGCGAGTCGGGTTCTACCCGTGGGTAGGAAATGCCTACCCGCGGGTAGCATCCCTTGGTTTTTCAGTGTCGCCTGCGCGATAGAAAACGGGCCCTGCGGCCGGCTTCTTACGGGCATTCCCTGAGGGGAGGGGCCCTAAACGCTTGTACGCTCGTGCAGCTTTCAAAACGGTTTTGACCAGGAGATATAGATCGTGAAATTCGCTCTGAAATTCGCTACTGCAGCCATCCTCACAGCCGCCGCCACCGGCGCCCTGGCCCAGAAGGGCGAAACCGTGAAGATCGCCTGGCTCGATCCGCTGTCGGGCCTCATGGCCGCGGTGGGCACCAACCAGCTCAAGACCTTCCAGTTCCTGGCCGAGGAGTTCAACAAGAAGAACGCCGCCGGCGTGAAGTTCGAGATCATCGGCATCGACAACAAGCTGAGCCCGCAGGAAACCACCGCCGCGCTGCGCTCGGCCATGGACCAGGGTGCACGCTACGTGGTGCAGGGCAACGGCTCCGGCCCGGCGCTCGCGATCATCGATGCGCTCGAAAAGCACAACGCCCGCAACCCGGGCAAGGAGATGGTCTACATCAACTACGCGGCCGTCGACCCCGACCTGACCAACAGCAAGTGCAGCTACTGGCACTTCCGGCTCGACGCCGACACCTCCATGAAGATGGAAGCGCTGACCACCTTCATGAAGGAGCAGCCCGAGATCAAGAAGGTCTACCTGCTCAACCAGAACTACTCGCACGGCCAGCAGGTATCCAAGTTCGCCAAGGACAACCTCAAGACCAAGCGCCCCGACGTCGAGATCGTCGGCGACGACCTGCATCCGCTCGCGCAGGTGCGCGACTTCTCGCCGTACATCGCCAAGATCAAGGCCTCCGGCGCCGACTCGGTCATCACCGGCAACTGGGGCTCCGACTTGGCGCTGCTCATCAAGGCGGCCAACGACTCGGGCCTGAACGTCAAGTTCTATACCTACTACGCCGTCACCAACGGCACGCCGACCGCCATGGGCGCGGCCTCGGACGGCAAGGTCTACCAGGTGGGCTACAGCCACTACAACGCGCCGGGACCGGTCCAGCCGCTGATGAACGAGTTCAAGAAGAAGTTCAACGACGACATGTACACCACCGCCGTCTACACGGTGTACGCCATGCTCAGCGAAGCCTTCGTGCGCAGCAAGTCGACCGACCCGGTCAAGGTGGCCGCCGCGATGGAAGGCATGAAGTTCAAGAGCTTCAACGGCGACGTCGAGATGCGCAAGGCCGACCACCAGCTGCAGCAGGGCCTGTGGATCACGCGCTGGCAGAAGGCCGACGCCAAGAACCCGTACAGCCCCGAGAACACCGGCTACACGCTGGCACCCGTCAAGTTCTACGAGGCCTACGTGGCCAGCACGCCCACCACGTGCCAGATGAAGCGTCCGACCTCCTGATCGAACGCTGAGCGGTCGAGGCCCGACGTCACCGCTCGGGCCTTTTTCTTTTCTACTGTTGCGAAAGACCGATGAACGTCGAATTCTTTGCCATCTCGCTGCTCAACGGCGTCAGCTACGGGCTGCTGCTGTTCATGCTGAGTTCTGGCCTGACGCTGATCTTCAGCATGATGGGCGTGCTGAACTTCGCGCATGCGAGCTTCTACATGCTGGGCGCGTACATCGCCTACACCCTGTCCAACATCGTCGGCTTCTGGCCGGCGCTGTTCCTGGCGCCGCTGCTCGTGGGCGCGCTGGGCGCCGCCTTCGAGCGCTACAGCCTGCGCCGCGTGCACAAGTTCGGCCACGTGCCCGAGCTGCTCGTGACCTTCGGGCTGTCGTACCTGATCCTCGAGCTCGTGCAGCTCGCCTGGGGCCGCTCGACCGTGCCGTACGGCCTTCCCGAGCAGCTGCAGGGGCCCTTGTTCACGATCTACGGCACCCAGTTCCCCAAGTCGCGCTCGTTCATCATGCTGGTGGCGGTGCTGATGCTGATCTCGGTGTGGCTGCTGCTCACGCGCACACGCATCGGCCTGGTGATCCAGGCGGCGCTCAAGCATCCTGAGATGGTCGAGGCGCTGGGCCACAACGTGCCGCGCGTCTTCATGCTGGTGTTCGGCGGCGGCGCCGCACTCGCAGGCCTCGCGGGCGTGGTCGGCGGCAACACCTACGTCACCGAACCGGCCATGGCCGCTTCGGTAGGCTCGATCATCTTCGTGGTCGTGGTCGTGGGCGGCATGGGCTCGCTGGCCGGCGCGTTCCTCGCGTCGCTTTTGATCGGCGTCGTCCAGACCTTCGCGGTCGCCATGGACCAGTCGTTCGCCGGCGGCCTCGAGATGCTCGGCGTCACCGTGACCGACCAGACCTTCGGCTACGAGCTGCTCAAGCTCACGATCTCGCAGGTTGCGCCCATCCTGCCGTACCTGTTCCTGGTGCTGATCCTCATCTTCAGGCCCAAGGGCCTGCTCGGCACCCGGGAGGACTGACGCATGACCGCAACCACCACCACGCCCACCACGCGCTACTACCGCTTCAAGCCCTGGAACATCGGGCGCTACCTGATCTGGTCGCTGTTCGCGATCGCGCTCATCGTCCTGCCGCATCTGTTCAAGAGCAGCCTGGCGCTCACCATGCTCTCGCAGATGGGCTATCTCATCATCATCTGCCTGAGCTACAACATCCTGCTGGGGCAGGGCGGCATGCTGAGCTTCGGCCACGCGGTCTACGTCGGCCTGGGCTCGTTCATCGCGATCCACGCGATGAACCTGGCCGGCGAGGGCAAGATTCCGGTGCCGCTGGTGCTGATCCCGCTCGTGGGCGGGCTGGCCGGCATGTTCTTCGCCATCCTGCTGGGCTTCGTCACGACGAAGAAGGCAGGCACCACCTTCGCGATGATCACGCTGGGAATCGGCGAACTCGTGGCCGCCATGGCGCTGATGTTCCCGACCTTCTTCGGCGGCGAGGGCGGCATCACCACCAACCGCGTCTACGGCGCGGGCTTCTTCGGCTTCAAGTTCGGCCCCCAGATTCAGGTCTACTACCTGATCGCGGCGTATTGCTTCGTCTGCACGGCACTGATGTACGCCTTCACGGGCACGCCGCTCGGCCGCATGCTGAATGCGGTGCGCGACAACCCCGAGCGCGTGGAGTTCATCGGCTACAACACGCAGCGCGTGCGCTACATCGCGTTCATCATCGCCGGCTTCTTCGCCGGCATCGGTGGCGGGCTGGCGTCGATCAACTTCGAGATCGTGAACGCGGCCGACAGCCTGAGCGCGATCCGCTCGGGCGGCTACCTGCTGTTCACCTTCCTGGGCGGCGCGGTGTTCTTCTTCGGGCCGATCATCGGGGCCGTGCTGCTGGTCTTCGCCTCGATCCTGCTGTCGGAACTATCAAAGGCGTGGCAGCTGTACTTCGGCCTGGTGTTCGTGTTCATGGTGATGTTCGCGCCGGGCGGCATTGCGAGCCTGGTGATGATGAACCTGCGCGTGGCCAAGTTCGGCAAGTTCCGCCGCCTCTGGCTGCTCTACGTCGCGCTGGCCGTGGCGCTGGTGCCGGTGGTGGTGGGCGCCGCGGCGTTGATCGAGATGATCTATCACATCCAGCTCAATTCGGCGCTCGGCCCCGAACTGCGGTTCTTCGGCACCACGCTCGACACCTCGGGCATGGCGAGCTGGCTCGGCGCCGCAGCCATCCTGGCGATCGGCCTTGCCGCGCTCGAGGTGGCACGCCGGCGCTTCGTGCGCGTCTGGGGCAAGGCGCAAGAAGAGATCGAAGCAGAAATCAAGCGTCGGGAGGCGGCGTAAATGAGCGCGCAATATGCATTGGAACTGAAGGCGCTGCGCAAGGCCTTCGGCAAGACAGAAATCATCCGCGGCGTGGACCTGGCCGTGAAGGCCGGCGAGCGCATCGCGATCATCGGACCGAACGGCGCGGGCAAGTCGACCCTGTTCAACCTGATCAGCGGGCGGCTCGCACCGTCGAGCGGCGAGGTGCTGTTGAACGGCCTGCGCATCGACGGCAAGAAGCCGTACGAGATCAACCGGCTCGGCCTGTCGCGCAGCTTCCAGATCACCAACATCTTCCCGAAGCTCAGCGTGTTCGAGAACCTGCGCTGCGGCGTGCTGTGGAGCCTGGGCTACCGCTACACGTTCCTGCGCTTCCTGTCCAACCTCGACGATGCCAACGCACGCACCGAGGAGCTGCTGCGCCAGATCGGCCTCGAACGCAAGCGCGACGTGCAGGCGGTGAACCTCACCTATGCCGAGCAGCGGGCGCTCGAGATCGGCGTGACCATCGCGGGCGGCGCCAGCGTGATCCTGCTCGACGAGCCCACGGCCGGCATGAGCAAGACCGAGACCGCGCACTTCATCTCGCTCATCAAGCACGTCACCACGGGCAAGACGCTGCTCACCGTGGAGCACGACATGGGCGTGGTGTTCGGGCTGGCCGACAAGATCGCGGTGGTGGTGTATGGCGAGGTGCTCGCCTTCGACACCCCGGACGCCGTGCGTGCGAACGCGCGCGTTCAGGAGGCCTACCTGGGCTCCACCATCGCCGATGCGCAGGCGGGACACTGACACCGGACATCATGCTGAAGCTTCACGACATCCACGCCTATTACGGCAAGAGCCATGTGCTGCATGGCGTTTCGTTCCACGTCGGGCCGGGCGAGATCGTGGCCCTGCTCGGGCGCAACGGCTCGGGCCGGTCGACCACCGCCAAGGCCATCATGGGCCTGGTGCATGCCGAGGGCACGCTGCGCTGGAAGGACACGGACATCCTGCGCAAGAAGGCCTACGAGATCGCCCACATGGGCATCGGCTACGTGCCCGAGAACCGTGACATCTTCCCGCGGCTCACGGTGCACCAGAACCTGCTGCTGGGTCAGAAGGGCTCGGGCAAGGGCAGCCGCTGGTCTTTCGACGACATGTACGAGATGTTCCCGCGCCTGAAGGAGCGGCAGCACACCGAGGCCGGCGTGCTCTCGGGCGGCGAGCAGCAGATGCTCACGCTGTGCCGCACGCTCATGGGCGACCCCGACCTGATCATCATCGACGAGCCCACCGAGGGCCTCGCGCCCAAGATCGTCGAACTCGTGGCGCAGTACCTCAAGACGCTCAAGGACAAGGGCGTCTCGGTGCTGCTGATCGAGCAGAAGCTCACCATCGCGATGCAGATCTCCGACCGCGCGCTGGTCATGGGCCACGGCAGCATCGTGTTCGACGGCACGCCCGACAGCCTGCGCGCCGATGCATCGATCCGCAAGGAATGGCTGGAAGTCTAGGCTTCCGAGGCGAGACAGCGGGACCTTCGCGGTTTTCGCGCAGGTTCCGTTTTTTCTTTTTGCGGCTTCGCCCCCTTGTCCCAACAGCGACTGCGTGCCATTGTTGCGCTGCGCCAAAAGCCTAAAATCCCCGGAAAAGAACACTCGTGCTTTTTCGTACTTTTCTTCTCACACCAAGGAACGCAGCATGACGGCTGAATACAAAGTGCTCGGCGATGTCGCCGTGATCACCATGACCAATCCCCCGGTCAACGGTCTCGGTTTCTCGACCCGCATCGGCATCACCGATGGGCTGTCGAAGGCCAACGCCGACGACGCCGTCAAGGCCATCGTCATCACGGGCGCCGGCAAGGCGTTCTCGGGCGGTGCGGACATCAAGGAATTCGGCACCCCCAAGGCGCTGCAGGAGCCCAACCTGCTGAGCGTGATCCTCGCGCTCGAGGCCTCGCCCAAGCCCATCGTCGCGGCGATCCATTCGGTGTGCATGGGCGGCGGCCTCGAGCTCGCGCTCGGCTGCCACTACCGCATCGCCGCACCGGGCACCGGCATTGCGCTGCCCGAGGTCAAGCTGGGCCTGATCCCCGGTGCCGGCGGCACGCAGCGCCTGCCGCGCGTGCTCGGCGTCGAGACCGCGCTCAACATGATCGTGAGCGGCGAGCCGGTGAAGAGCGAGGTGCTCGCCTCGCTGCCCGGCCAGAAGCTGTTCGACCGGCTCTCGGCGTCGGCCGAATCGGTGTTCGAGGAGGCCGTGGCCTTCGCCAAGTCGGTCGCCGGCAAGGGAGGTGAGCTGCCGCTGGTGCGCAACCTGCCATGCCGTCATCCGCAGGGCGACGCGTACTTCCAGTTCACGCGCAACATGGTCGGCGGCATGTCGAAGAACTACCCCGCGCCGCTCAAGTGCATCGACGCGGTGCAGTCGGCCACCAAGATGAAGTTCGACGACGGCATGGCCGAAGAGCGCCGCATCTTCACCACGCTGATGTTCACGCCCGAGTCGCTGTCGCTGCGCCACCTGTTCATGGCCGAGCGCGCCGCTTCCAAGATTCCCGACGTGCCCGAGGACACGCCCAAGCGCGAGATCAAGTCCGTCGGCGTGATCGGCGCCGGCACCATGGGCGGCGGCATCTCGATGAACTTCCTGAACGCCGGCATCCCGGTGAAGATCCTCGAGATGAAGCAGGAGGCGCTCGACCGCGGCATCGCCACGATCCGCAAGAACTACGAGGGCCAGATCAAGAAGGGCAAGCTCAAGCAGGACAAGTACGACCAGCGCATGGCGCTTTTGAGCACCACGCTCGACTATGCCGACCTGAAGGACTGCGACCTGATCATCGAGGCCGTGTTCGAGGAACTCGGCGTGAAGGAGAAGGTGTTCAAGCAGCTCGACGAGGTGGCCAAGAAGGGCGCGATCCTCGCGTCGAACACCTCCACGCTCGACGTCGACAAGATCGCAGCATTCACCAAGCGGCCGCAGGACGTGGTCGGCATGCACTTCTTCAGCCCGGCCAACGTGATGAAGCTGCTCGAAGTGGTGCGCGGCAAGGAAACGGCCAAGGACGTGCTCGCCACGGTGATGGCGATCGCCAAGAAGATCCGCAAGACCGCGGTGGTCTCGGGCGTGTGCGACGGCTTCATCGGCAACCGCATGATCGAGCAGTACTCGCGCCAGGCCGGCTTCCTGCTCGATGAAGGCGCCACGCCGCAGCAGGTCGACCGCGCGATCGAGAAATTCGGCTTCGCGATGGGCCCGTTCCGCATGGGCGACCTGGCGGGCAACGACATCGGCTGGGCCATCCGCAAGCGCCGTGCGGTCGAGCGTGCCGACATGAAGTACAGCCGCACGGCCGACAAGCTCTGCGAACTGGGCCGCTTCGGCCAGAAGACCGGCGCGGGCTGGTACGACTACAAGCCGGGCAAGCGCGACGCGATCCCGTCGGATCTCGTCAACAAGATGATCGAGGACCATCGCAAGGAACTCGGCGTCACGCCGCGCAGGATCTCCGATGAAGAGATCGTGCAGCGCCTGGTGTATGCGCTGGTCAACGAAGGCGCGCACATCCTCGAGGACGGCATCGCGTCGAAGCCGAGCGACATCGACATGGTGTACCTGACGGGGTACGGCTTCCCGATCTGGCGCGGCGGCCCGATGCACTATGCCTCGCAGGTCGGCCTCTACAACGTGACGGAGACCATGAAGCGCTTTGCCAAGAACCCGCGCGACGACGCTTCCTTCTGGGAGCCTGCGCCGCTGCTCCAGAAGATGGTCGCCGAAGGCAAGTCGTTCGGCTGAGCGCACCGCAAAGGAATCTCGACCGCCCATGTTGAAACGCATCTTCCTGGGGCTGCTGCTGGCGCTCGTGGCACTGGTGGCGGCCGTGGCGGTCAAGACCTGGACCACGCCGTCGCGCCAGCTCGCGGTGGCGCCGGCGCCCAAGCTGCCGATCGACCTGGAGGCCGCTGCCAAGCGGCTCTCGGGCGCGATCCCGATCCGCACCGTGTCGAGCCTCGACGACCCGGCCGCCAGCGGGGCCGAGTTCGACCGGCTGCATGCCTACCTCGAACAGCAGTACCCCAAGGTCCACGCCACCCTGAAGAAGGAGGTCGTGGGCCAGAAGGCGCTGCTCTACACCTGGCCCGGCAGCGACTCCGCAGCCAAGCCGATCGCGCTGATGTCGCACCAGGATGTGGTGCCGATCGCCCCGGGCACCGAAAAGGCCTGGAGCGTCGATCCCTTCGGCGGCGAGATCAAGGACGGCTTCGTCTGGGGCCGCGGCACGCTCGACAACAAGGGCAACCTGTTCGCGCAGTTGGAGGCCATCGAGCTGCTTCTCGCGAGCGGCTTCCAGCCGAAGCAGACCGTCTACCTCGTGATGGGTGACGACGAGGAGGTGAGCGGCCTGCGCGGCGCGCTGCCGATCGCCGAGCTGCTCAAGTCGCGCGGTGTGCGGCTCGACTGGGTGCTCGACGAGGGCCTGCTGGTGCTCGACGGCGTGCTGCCCGGGCTCTCGCAGCCGGCCGCGCTGATCGGCCTGGCCGAGAAGGGCTATGCCACCTTCTTCCTGTCGCTCGACACCGCGCCCGGCCACTCGTCGATGCCGCCGGCCCGCAGCGCCATCGGCCGCCTGAGCGCTGCGCTCGCACGGCTCGAAGCGCATCCGATGCCCGGTGGCATCCGCGGCGTTGCGGGCGAGATGTTCGGCACGCTCGCGCCCGAGATGAGCGGCATCAACCGCGTGCTGCTGTCGAACCTCTGGCTCACCGAGCCGCTGGTGCGCAGCCAGCTCGAAAAAAGCCCGAGCAGCAATGCGATGCTGCGCACCACCACGGCGCTCACCATCGTGCGCGCCGGCAACAAGGACAACGTGCTGCCCGGCCGCGCCGAGGCGGCGGTCAACTTTCGCGTGCTGCCGGGCGACACCCTCGAGAGCGTCGAGGCGCACCTGCGCAGCCAGCTCGCGGACGACGACATCCAGATCAAGCGCTACCCGGGCAACGCCGAGGCCTCGCCGGTCTCGCCGACCGACAGCGCCGGCTACCGCGCGATCGCGCAGGCGGTGCGCGAGTCGTTCCCCGACGCGCTGGTCGCACCAGGCCTCATGACAGCGGCCACCGACTCGCGCCACTTCAGCCTCGTGAGCGACGCGGTGTTCCGCTTCTCGCCCTACCGCATGAAGAGCGAGGACCTCGCGCGCTTTCACGGCAACAACGAACGCCTCGCCATCGCCAACTACGGCGAGATGATCGGCTTCTATCACCAGCTCCTGCGCAACACCAGTGGCGCGCCGGCGCAATGACAACCCATCCGTTTCCCTTCCATCTTCAAAGGACATCACCATGACCAGCGCCGTCATCGTTTCCACCGCCCGCACGCCGCTCGCCAAGAGCTGGAAGGGTGCCTTCAACATGACGCATGGCGCCACGCTCGGCGGCCATGCGGTGCAGCACGCCATTTCGCGCGCCGGCATCGACGCAGGCGAGGTCGATGACGTGGTGATGGGCTGCGCCACGCCCGAGGGCGCGACCGGCTCCAACATCGCGCGCCAGATCGCGCTGCGCGCCGGCTGCCCGATCACCACCTCGGGCATGACGATCAATCGCTTCTGCTCGTCGGGCCTGCAGACCATCGCCACCGCCTCGCAGCGCATCATCGCGGGCGAGGGCGAGGTGTACGTGGCCGGCGGCGTCGAGAGCATCTCGTGCGTGCAGAACGAAGCCAACAAGCACATGCTGACCGATCCGTGGCTGACCAAGCACAAGCCCGAGATCTACTGGAACATGCTGCAGACGGCCGAGCAGGTGGCCAAACGCTACAACATCGGCCGCGATGCCATGGACGAATACGGCGCCGCGAGCCAGCAGCGGGCCACCGCCGCGCTAGAGGCCGGCAAGTTCAAGGACGAGATCGCACCGATCACCGTGCTGGCCGGCGTGGCCGATGCCGTGATGGGCCTGCGCACCAAGGAAGTCACGATCGAGAACGACGAAGGCATCCGCCCCGGCACCACCAAGGAAGGCATCAGCGGCATCCGCTCCGCAATGCCCGGCGGCCTGATCTCGGCCGGCAACGCCAGCCAGTTCTCCGACGGCGCAGGCGCCTGCGTGGTGGTCGACGAGAAGTACGCCGAGCGCAAGGGCCTGAAGCCGATCGGCCGCTTCCTCGGCTTTGCCGTGGCCGGCTGCGAGCCCGACGAAATGGGCATCGGCCCCGTCTTCGCGGTGCCCAAGGTGCTGGCCAAGCTCGGCCTGAAGGTCGGCGACATCGACCTGTGGGAACTCAACGAGGCATTCGCGGTGCAGGTGATCTACTGCCGCGACAAGCTCGGCATTCCCGCCGACCGCCTGAACGTGAACGGCGGCGCCATCGCCGTGGGCCACCCCTACGGCGTGAGCGGCCAGCGCCTCACGGGCCATGCGCTGATTGAAGGTAAGCGCCGCGGCGCGAAGAAGGTGGTGGTCACGATGTGCATCGGCGGCGGTATGGGTGCTGCGGGCGTGTTCGAGGTGCTGTAAGCCCCGGGGCCCGGTCACCGGGCGCCCAAGAAACAAAAGCCCTTCGGCGCCGTGCGCGCCGAAGGGCTTTTTTTCGACAGCCGCTTTTTACTTGCCGAGTTCGCTCAGGCTGACCGGCTTGATCTTGCCGTCCTCGACCGTCACCACCACCGGGTCGACGATGGTGGCGCCCACGTTGTCGATGCCGCGGAAATCGCCCGCGTTGTACTTCTGCGGCAGCTTCGCCAGTGCCTCGCCGAGCTTGGCACGGATCGCGGTGGCATCCGTGGTGGTGCCGGCCAGCGTCATCGCCGCGGCCAGCGCGTGCGTCAGCGTGTAGTTGTAGGACGATTCACTGGTCGGCTGGCGGTCGGCACCGAAGGCCTTGCGGTAGGCGGCAGAGAAGGTCTTGGCGCCTTCGCGCTCGTCGGTGGACACCGGGAGCACGCCGACCGAGCCGTTGAGCGGTTCGAGCCCGCCGGTGATCTTGGCCATCTCGTCGACCTTGGCCTGGTCCATCAGGATGAAGCCGCCCTTGAAGCCCAGCTCGCGTGCCTGCTTGGCGACCAGCGCGGTCGGCTCCGACGGGCCGCCGATGAAGAGCACGTCGGGCTTCTCGGCCAGCACGCGGCTCACGCCGCTGTAGAAGTCGGCCGACTTGTTGTACGACATCGGGTTGTTCGACACGACCTCGCCGCCCAGCTTCTTCCAGGCCGGCTCGAACAGCGCCGACCAGGCCTTGGCATAGTCGTGGTCGGCCGGCAGCATGCCGGCCTTCTTGCCGAACTTCTTCATCTCGTACTTCGAGAACGGCTCGATGTAGCCGACGAAGCTCGGCGGGATGCGCACCGTGAGCTTGTTGCCCACCTCGGTGATCTTCGGCGTGCTCGAGTACGCCATCACGATGAACTTCTCGCGCTCGTTGAAGGCCTGCATCGCATAGATGCCGCCCGAGTGCGGCACGAACACCGCCGGCACCTTCGACTGCTGCACCAGCCGGCGCGCATTGATCGCGGATTCGGCCGGCGAGTACTTGTCGTCGAGCGCCGCCAGTTCGAGCTTGACCTTCTTGCCCGCGACCGTGAGGCCCGCTTCGTTGATCTCCTTGATGGCCATCTCCATGCCATCGACCACGTTCTTGCCGTAGAGCGCGGCACCGCCGCTGAGCGGCCCGGTGAAGCCGATCTTGACAGTCTCCTGCGCACTGGCGCCCGCGGCGGCAAAGGTTGCGGCCAGTGCAAGGGCCAGCGGCAGGCGTGCGAAGCGGCGGCGGGTAGGGGTAGCGGTCATTGTTGTCTGTCTCCTGGATGGGTTGGTACGCGGAAAGAAATAAAGGGAAGGGGCGTTCAGGCGCCGATGTAGGCCGCGCGCACGGCCTCGTTGTTGAGCAGCGCCTCGCGGTCGCCCTCCAGCGCGATGCGCCCGCGCTCGATCACGTAGGCGCGGTCGGCAATGGCCAGTGCCGAGTAGGCATTCTGTTCGGCCAGTAGCACCGTGGTGCCGGCCTCGTTGATGCGGCGGATCACGTCGAACACCTGCTTGACCACCAGCGGCGCCAGGCCGAGCGAGGGCTCGTCGAGCAGCAGCACCTTGGGCCGGCCGAGCATTGCGCGGCCGATGGCCACCATCTGCTGCTGGCCGCCCGAGAGCGAGCCGGCGGGGTCGTTCTGCTTCTGCAGCAGCACCGGAAACAGGCTGAACACCTCGTCGAGCGTGCGGGCGATGCCGGCCTTGTCGCGCCGGTGCACATAGGCGCCGAGCGTCAGGTTCTTCTTCACTGTCATCTCGGGGAACAACTTGCGCCCCTCGGGGCAGTGCACCAGCCCGGCCTGCACGATCTGCGCCGGCCGCTTGCCAGTCAGGTCGTGCTCGCCCATGCGGATCGATCCGCCCGCCGTCTTGTGGATGCCGCTGGCGGCCAGGAAGATCGAGCTCTTGCCCGCGCCGTTGGCCCCCAGCAGCACCACCAGTTCGCCCTGCTCGGCGTGCAGCGAGATGTTGTCGAGCGCGCGGAAGCTGCCGTACTTGAGCGTGACGCCTTCAAACCGCAGCATGGTCGGCTCCCAGGTAGGCCTCGATCACATGCGGATCGCGCCGGACTTCGTCGGCGGTGCCCTCGGCGATCTTCTCGCCGTTGTTGAGCACCACGATCTTGTCGGCCAGCTGCATGATCATGTCCATCTTGTGTTCGATCAGGCACACGGTCTTGCCGTGGCGCACGAGTTTGCGGATCAGGTCGGCCAGGCCCACCGTCTCCTCGGGGTTCACGCCGCCGGCCGGTTCGTCGAGCAGCAGCAGTTCGGGGTCGGTCGCGAGTGCAAGCGCGAAGGCCACGCGCTTGCGTTCCTCCTGCGTGATGTCCGCGGCAATGCGGTTGGCCACGTGGGCCAGGCCGACGAAATCGAGCGCCTCCATCGCCTTCGCTCGGCACAGCCGCTCCTCCTCGCGCAGCCGGGCCGTGTTGAGCAGCACGTCCCACAGGTTGGCATGGGTGCGCAGGCGATGTCCGACGATCAGGTTGTCGAGCACCGTGGCGTTGTCGAACAGGCTCGTGGTCTGGAAAGTCCTGGCCACGCCAAGCCGCGCAATGCGGTCGGGCCGCATGCCGGTCACGTCCTGGTCCTTGAACACGATGCGCCCCGAGGTCGGCGCATGCGTGCCGGCGATCAGGTTGAAGAAGGTCGTCTTGCCGGCACCGTTGGGGCCGATGATCGCGGTGATCTGGCCTTCGGCGATGCGCGTCGATACCTGGTCCACGGCGGTGAGGCCGAAGAATTTCTTGGTGAGTGCCTCGACTTCAAGCATGGCCGCGTGCCTCCGACTTGCCGTCCGCGGCCTCGATGCCGCCGGCCGCGCGCGGCGGTGGCGCCGACGCGCGCGCGCGCCGCCGCGCCCTGTGCTTGAGCCAGGTGCCGACGATGCCGTCGGGCAAAAAGATCACCAGCGCGACCAGCACCGGGCCGAACACCAGCATGCGGTAGTCCTGCAGGAACTGCAGGCTCTGCGTCATCCAGGTCACCAGCAGCGTGCCGACCAGCGGCCCCATCAGCGTGCCGATGCCGCCGACGAGCGTGAACATGATCAGGTCGAAGGTCACGACCTCGCTGGCCACGTCCGGCCCGAGAAAGCGCACCTGCCCGGCATAGAGCGCGCCCGCAAAGCCGGCGTAGATCACCGACAGCACGAACGACAGCGTCTTGGTGCGCATCAGGTCGACGCCCAGCGCCTCGGCCAGCATGTCGCCGTTGCGCACCGCCATGAAGGCGCGCCCGAGCAGCGAGTTGACGATGCGCGACATCAGGAAGGTGCCCAGCACCAGGAACGCGAGCGCCAGGTAGTACTGCGCGACCGGCGTCTCGAACTGCAGGCTGCCGATGCCGGTAGGCGCCGGGATGCCCATGATCCCCACCGTGCCGTGGGTGAGGCTTTCCCACTTCTCGATCAGCAGGTACATGATGTAGCTCACGCACAGCGTGAAGATCGAGAAGTAATGGCCCTTCAGGCGCAGCGACAGCAGGCCGACGAAGTAGCCCAGCACGCCGGTCACCACGCCGGCCAGCGCGAAGGCCACCCAGAAGGGCACCGCGTAGTCGGTGGTGAGGATGCCCACGGTGTACGCGCCCACCGCCATGAAGGCGCCGTGCGCCAGGTTGAACTGGCCGGTGTAGCCGGTGATCAGGTTCATGCCCAGCGCGGCGAGCGCCATGATGAAGGCGAGCGACACCACCGAGATGATGTAGGTGTCGCTGGCGAACAGCGGAAAGACCAGCGCCACGGCGAGCAGCGCGAACCAGGGCCAGCGGGTGGCGAGCTTGCTCATGCGCGTGCCCCCTTGCCGGTGAACAGGCCCTGCGGCCGGAACGAGAGGATCACCACCAGCAGCACGAAGGCGATGATGTCCTTGTAGTCGGTCGAGAAGTAGAAGCCGCCGAAGGCCTCGGCCATGCCGATGATCAGCCCGCCCACGATGGCGCCCGGGAAGCTGCCCATGCCGCCCAGGATGATGATCACGAAAGCCTTGGTGATCACCAGGTTGCCCATCGCCGGATAGATCAGGTTGATCGGCGCATAGAGCATGGCCGCCACCGCCGCCAGCGCGCCCGAGATGGCGAAGACCAGCAGCGTGACCCGGCCGGCATCGATGCCCACCAGCGCGGCGCCGTCGCGGTTCTGCGCCATCGCGAGGATGGTCGAGCCCAGCACCGTGTGGTTCAAGAACAGGTGCAGCAGCCCCATCAGCAGGAAGGCGCCGGCGATGATCAGCAGGCGCTGCAGCGGCGAGGTCAGGCCGAAGATCTCGACGATCTGTCCATAGGGTGTCTGCATGCGGTGAAACTCCGCACCGAAGAGCGCCTGCACGCCGGCCTCCAGGAAGAGCAGGATGCCGATCGCCGCGATCATGTCGTGCAGCTCGGGCGCGTTGCGCAGCGGGTGGAACACCAGCACCTGCGCCAGCATGGCGATGACCGCCACCGTGGCCGCTGCGCCGAGCATGGCGAGCCAGTAGTTCAGGCCCAGCGCCGTCATGAGGTAGTAGCCCGCGAAGGCCCCCGTCATGTAGAAGGCGCCGTGCGCGAAATTGGGCACGTGCAGGATGCCGTAGACCAGCGTCAGTCCCAGCGCCACGAGGCTGTAGACCCCGCCAACGGTCAGGCCGTTCAGCAGCTGCTGAAAGAAGATTTCCATTCTTGTCTTTCCCCTTGTGAGCCCGTCACGGGCCGGTGTGCCAGCGATTGCGGCTGGGCAGCGGAAATTCTGGGTGCGCGCGGCATCGCCGGCCCTTGAGGTTTGCCCCAACTCCGTCACGTGCGCGACTCGCATGCGTAAGCACCGCGGCCCCGGCGCCCGGCGGCCGCCTTGTCATGAAGGAGTCACGGCGCCGGGGACGATTGATTTACATTGAGGCGGCTCCACCGAACCTGCGCACGGCCGCGCCCATGCGCTGGGACTCTTCCGTACGACGAACTGCCCGCCCACCGACATGACGCTGCGTCCCACCCTCGACTTCCTGCTCTACGACTGGCTCGACGCCGAATCGCTCAACCAGCGCGAGCGCTTCGCCGACCACTCGCGCGAGACCTTCGACGCGGTGCTCGATACCTGCGAGCGCATTGCGCGCGAGAAGTACGCGCCGGCCAATCGCATCGTCGACACCCAGGAGCCGCACTTCGACGGCGAGAAGGTGATCCTGCCGCAGGCCACGCACGATGCGCACCGGGCCTTCGTCCAATCGGGAATGATGAGTGCGGCGCAGGACTACGACATCGGCGGCATGCAGCTGCCCTACACGCTGCAGGCCGCGGCCAACAGCTTCTTCGCCATGGCCTCGGTGAGCATCGGCTCCAACATGCTCACGAGCGGCAATGCCAACCTGCTGATGGTGCACGGCACGCCGATGCAGCAGGAAGTGTTCGCAAAGAACGAATTCGCTGGCCGCTGGGCCGGCACCATGTGCCTGTCGGAGCCCCAGGCCGGCTCGTCGCTGAGCGACGTGGCGACGCGCGCGGTGCCCGATGGCGACGATTTCAAAAGCGACCCGCTCGGCCCGCGCTACCGCCTCACCGGCAACAAGATGTGGATCTCCGCCGGCGACCACGAGCTGACCGAGAACATCGTGCACATCGTGCTCGCGAAGATTCCCGACGAGAACGGCAAGCTGGTGCCGGGCACGCGCGGCATCTCGCTGTTCATCGTGCCCAAGCGCATGGTCGACACGCAGGGCCAGCTCACGGGCCAGCGCAACGACGTCGCGCTCGCGGGCCTGAACCACAAGCTCGGCTGGCGCGGCACCACCAACACGCTGCTGAACTTCGGCGAGGGCAGGTACCCGGTCGACGGCAAGGCCGGCGCGGTCGGCTACCTGGTGGGCGAGCCCGGCAAGGGCCTGCACTGCATGTTCCACATGATGAACGAGGCGCGCATCGGCGTCGGCACCGCCGCCACGATGCTCGGCATGGCCGGCTACCAGGCCTCGCTCGAATACGCCAAGACCCGGCCGCAGGGCCGCCTGGTGAAGAAGCCCGAGAAGCCCGGCACGGCCGTCGTCAAGGACTCGGCCAGCCCGCAGGTGCGCATCATCGAGCACGCCGACGTGCGCCGCATGCTGCTTGCGCAGAAGGCGTACTGCGAAGGCGCGCTGGCGCTCGAGCTGTACTGCGCCCGGCTGGTCGACGAGCAGAAGACCGGCGAGGCGCAGACCGCCGACGATGCCCGGCTGCTGCTGGAGGTGCTCACGCCCATTGCCAAGAGCTGGCCCAGCGAGTGGTGCCTCGAGGCCAATTCGCTCGCCATCCAGGTGCACGGCGGCTACGGCTACACGCGCGACTTTCCGGTCGAACAGTACTGGCGCGACAACCGCCTGAACATGATCCACGAGGGCACCCACGGCATCCAGGCCGCCGACCTGCTCGGGCGCAAGGTGCTGATGGAGAAGGGCCGGGGCCTGCAACTGCTGGCCGGCCGCATCACCGCCACCATCGGCCGCGCGGCCGCGGTGCCGGCGCTGGCCGCCCACGCCGAGGCGCTCGGCGCCGCGCTGCAGCGCATCGGCAGCGCGACCGAAGCGGCCTGGGCCACGGGCGACCCGGCCGATGCGCTCGCCAATGCCGTGCCCTACATGCAGGCCTTCGGTCACACGGTGCTGGCCTGGATCTGGCTCGACGTGGCGTGCCGCGCGCTCGAGATCGACGCGCAGAAGGCGAGGGCGGTCACTGCTGGCAAGATCGGGGCCACGGACTATTTCTTCCACTACGAGCTGCCGAAAATAGGCGCCTGGCTCAACGTGGTCGAACGCCGCGACTCCACCTGTACCGTTTTGCCCGAGGACGCTTTCTGACAATGGCCGACGCCACCCCCGACAACCAACCGACTCCGACCCCGACCCCGCAGAACCCGCACGCCCGCCTGGAGAAGTGGATCTGGATCCTGATCTACGGTGGGCTCTTCGCCGTGATCCTCGGCCTTGCCATCGGCCGCACCGAACCGGCGATCGGCTGGTCGATGGGCGTTCCCGGCGCCGTGGCCGCCGCGGTGGGCATCGTGCTCATCTACGTGCGATCCCGCCTGGACGGCAAGTAAAACGAAAGAACGAAGGAACGAAAGACGCCATGCTCAAGCACATCGTGATGTGGAAGTTCAAGGAACATGCCGAAGGCGCCGACAAGGCCACCAACCTGCGCAAGGCCAAGGCGCTGCTCGACGCCTGCGAGAAGCTCTCGCCCGGCACGCTGCGCTTCGAGGTGGCCACGGCCCAGCCCGGGCTCGAGGCCACCTACGACCTGATCCTCTATTCGGAATTCGCCGACGCGGCGGCGCTCGCAGCCTATGCAGAGCATCCGCAGCACGTCGCGCTCAAGCCCTTCCTCGGCGCCGTGCGCGAAGAGCGCCAGTGCATGGACTACACCGTCTGACCCCGACCCCCTCGAACGACACCGGAGACCACCCCATGACCGCCCGCACCACGCGCCAACTCTTCGATCTCACCGGCAAGACCGCCCTCATCACCGGCGGCTCGCGCGGCCTGGGCCTGCAGATGGCCCATGCGCTCGGCGAGGCCGGCGCGAAGATCATGCTGAGTTCGCGCAAGGCCGACGACCTCGAGCAGGCCGCGGCCGAGCTGCAGGCGGCGGGCATCGACGCGCGCTGGATCGCGGCCGACTGCGCCAAGGAAGAAGACACGCGTCGCCTCGCCGACGAGACGCTCGAGCGCATGGGCGCGATCGACATCCTCGTGAACAACGCCGGCGCGAGCTGGGGCGCACCGGCCGAGAGCCATCCCGTCGAGGCCTGGGACAAGGTGATGAACCTCAACGTGCGCGGCTATTTCATCCTGGCGCAGCAGGTGGCCAACAAGTACATGATCCCGAAGAAGGCCGGGCGCATCATCAACATCGCGTCGATCGCCGGCCTCAACGGCAACCCGCCCGAGATGCAGACGCTGGCCTACAACACCTCGAAGACCGCGGTGATCGGCTTCACGCGCACGCTGGCCGCCGAATGGGGCCGCTACGGCATCAACGTGAATGCGATCTGCCCGGGCTTCTTCATGACCAAGATGGCCGCCGGCCTCATCAAGTCGCTCGGCGAAGAGAAGATGGCGGCGCAGGCGCCGCTCGGCCGGCTGGGCGACGACGAAGACCTCAAGGGGCTGACGCTGCTGTACGCGAGCGATGCCGGCAAGCACATCACGGGCCAGTGGCTCGCGGTGGACGGCGGCGTGAGCGTGGTGCTGGGCGCAGCATGATGAGACGCCCCCCGAAGCGCCTTCGGCGCCTCCCCCCACTGGGGGGCGCACCCAGCGGCCGGGCGGAGCCCGTTCCGCGGGTGCACACGCGAAATCCGCGGGCAATTTGAAACGACATGACTGATTCCAAAGACGACATCAACATCCGCTCCTACACGAGCCAGATTCCCTTTGCACGCCATCTCGGCTTCGAGCTCACGAAGTTCGAGGGCGGCGAATCCGAGATCCGCTACACCGCCAAGCCGGAGCACCTGAACACCTTCGACGTGACCCACGGCGGCGCCTGCATGACGCTGCTCGACATCACCATGGCGGCCGCCGCGCGCAGCGTGTCGCCCGAAAGCGGCGTGGTCACCATCGAGATGAAGACCAGCTTCATGCAGCCCTCGGTCGGCCCGCTGCATGCGCGCGGCACGCTGATCCACCGCACCGCCACGCTGGCCTTCACCGAGGCGAAGATCTACGACGCCCAGGAACGCGTGTGCGCCCACGCCACCGGCACCTTCAAGTACGTAAAGCGCCGGCTGCCCACCGGCCCCGCGAGCGCGAACGAAATGCGTCCGCCTTCCACCGACTGACCCCGATCCCGTTCTCGATACCACGGAGACCCTTCCCATGCCCACGAACAAGCAGATCCATCTCGACAACCGCCCCGAGGGTGAAGCCGTCGCGAGCAACTTCAAGCTCGTGACCGCCGAAACCCCGCCGCTGGCAGAGAACCAGGTGCTCGTGCGCCACCACTACATGAGCCTCGACCCCTACATGCGCGGGCGCATGAACGATGCCAAGAGCTATGCCCAGCCGCAGCCGCTCGGCCAGGTCATGCAGGGCGGTGCTGCCGGCGAGGTGGTCGAGAGCCGGCATCCCAAGTTTGCCGTGGGCGACAAGGTCGTCGGCTTCGGCGGCTGGCAGGAATACAGCGTGGTCGACGCCTCGCAGCCCGGTGCGCTCAAGAAGGTCGACACCACGCAGGTGCCGCTGTCGCATTACCTGGGGGCCGTCGGCATGCCGGGCGTCACCGCCTGGTACGGCCTGGTGAAGATCATTGCGCCCAAGGCCGGCGACACGCTGGTGGTCACCGCTGCCAGCGGCGCCGTCGGCAGCGCGTTCGGTGCGCTCGCCAAGGCGCGCGGCTGCCGCGTGGTCGGCATCGCCGGCGGCCCGGACAAGTGCAAGTACGTGACCGACGAGCTGGGCTTCGACGCATGCATCGACTACCGCCAGCACCCCGACGTCAAGAGCATGGGCGCCGCGCTCAAGGAAGCCTGCCCCGACGGCATCGACGGCTACTTCGAGAACGTCGGCGGCTACATCTTCGATGCCGTGCTGCTGCGCACCAACGCCTTCGCGCGCGTGGCGCTGTGCGGAATGATCGCGGGCTACGACGGCCAGCCGCTGCCGCTCGCGAACCCGTCGCTGATCCTCATCAACCGCCTCAAGATCGAAGGCTTCATCGTGAGCGAGCACATGGAGGTCTGGCCCGAGGCGCTGGCCGAACTCGGCGGCCTCGTCGCGAGCGGCAAGCTCCGGCCGCGCGAGTCGGTGGCCGTGGGCATCGAGTCCGCCCCCGATGCCTTCCTGGGTTTGCTCAAGGGCAAGAATTTCGGCAAGCAACTGGTGAAGCTGATCTGACATGCACTGAATGAACGCACGGCAAGGAGGCCGCTGATGGAAATGACGCACGAGGTGTTCAACCAACCTGAACCGCTCACGGGCTACAACCTCTTCGAAACCCACCGGCCCCTGCGCGATGCGCTGAAGTTCAACGCGCCGAAGCTCGACGTGGCGCCCTTGCAGGCGCTGGGCGCCAGTCTCGGCACCGCCGGCATGCAGGCGCATGCGCGGCTCGCCAACACGCACACGCCCGCGCTGCACACGCACGACCGCCAGGGCCGGCGCGTCGACGAGGTCGAGTTCCATCCGAGCTACCACGCGCTGATGACCGCCGCGGTGGGCGCGGGCCTGCACGGCGTGCCGTGGGGCGACGCGCCCGGGCCGACGGCCTCGCCGCATGTGTTGCGCGCAGCGGGCTTCATGCTCTTCACCGAGCTGGAGCCGTCGATCCTGTGCCCGATCTCGATGAGCTATGCCGCCACGCCCGCGTTGCGCGGCAATGCGGCGGTGTACGCCGACTGGGGGCCCAAGCTGACCAGCCTGCACTACGACCCCGCGCTCAAGCGCCTTAATGACAAGCCCGGCGTCACCATGGGCATGGGCATGACCGAGAAGCAGGGCGGCTCGGACGTGCGGGCCAACACCACGCAGGCGGCGCGCGACGGCAGCGACGCCTGGGGCGAGCGCTACAGCATCACGGGCCACAAGTGGTTCTTCTCGGCGCCGATGTGCGATGCCTTCCTGGTGCTCGCGCAAGCGCCGGCCGGCCTGAGCTGCTTCTTCCTGCCGCGCGTGCTGCCCGACGGCAGCCGCAATGCGCTGCACATCCAGCGCCTGAAGGACAAGCTCGGCAACAAGGCCAATGCGAGTTCCGAGGTCGAGTTCCACGGCGCCATCGCCTGGCTCGTGGGCGAAGAGGGCCGCGGCATTCCGCAGATCCTCGAGATGGGCACCATGACCCGGCTCGACTGCGCGCTCGGCACCAGCGGGCTCATGCGGCAGGCTGTGGCGCTCGCCATCGACCACACGGTGCAGCGCAGCGCCTTCGGCAAGCCGCTGATCGCCCAGCCGCTCATGAAGAACGTGCTGGCCGACCTGGCGCTCGAGAGCGAGGCCGCCACCGCGCTCGCGCTGCGCCTCGCGCGCGCCTTCGACCGGCAGCACGACGAGCACGAGCGCCTGATGGCGCGGCTGCTTACGCCGGTCGCCAAGTTCTGGATCTGCAAGCGTGGCAGCCACCTGGCGCAGGAGGCGATGGAATGCCTTGGCGGCAACGGCTATGTGGAAGAGGGTGGCCAGGGCACCATGGCGCGCATCTACCGCGAGATGCCGCTCAATTCGATCTGGGAGGGCGCCGGCAACATCATGGCGCTCGACCTGCTGCGCGGCCTGCGCAAGGGCGATGCGGTGGCGGCGCTGGCCGCCGAACTCGCGCCCGCGCGCGGCCAGCAGGGCGCACTCGACCGCCTGGCCGACGCGCTGCCCGCGCGCATCGAGGCCATGGCCTCCGAGACCGAGGCGCGCCGCCTGGCACAGGACGTGGCGCTGGCGGTGCAGGCTGCGCTGCTGGTGCAGACCGCGCCGGGCGCCGTGGCTGCGGCGTTCTGCGCCTCGCGGCTCGGCGGCGACTGGGGCCATGCCTTCGGCATGCTGGGCACGGGCACCGATTTCGACGCGATCATCGCGCGCGCGCGTCCGCGCTGAGCGCACCCTCCGCACCCCATTTCGACACCCGCGGCTCGACCGCACACAAGGAACCCCGATGGCCGAACTCATCCTGCACCACTACAACACCTCGCCGTTCTCCGAGAAGGTCCGGCTCATCCTCGGGGCCAAGAAGCTGCCGTGGAAATCGGTGCTGATCCCGGCCATCATGCCCAAGCCCGAGGTGGAGACGCTCACCGGCGGCTACCGCAAGACGCCGTTCCTGCAGATCGGCGCCGACATGTACTGCGACACCGCGCTCATCGCCGACGTGCTCGAGCATCTGCAGCCCGAGCCATCGCTCTACCCGGAGCCCGAGAAGGGCATGTCGCGCATCCTCGCGCAGTGGGCCGACAGCACGCTGTTCTGGGCCGCGATGGCCTGGAACATGCAGCCCCGCGGCGTGGCCGAGGTGTTCGCCAAGGCGCCGCCCGAAGCGGCCAAGGCCTTCGGCGAAGACCGCGGCAAGATGAGCGCCGGCAACATGACTCGGCTGCGCCCGGCCGATGCCACCAGCGCCTACAAGTCGTACCTGCGCCGCCTGTCGGACATGTTCGACGACAAGCCCTTTCTGCTCGGCGAGGTTCCGTGCATCGCCGATTTCTCGGCCTACCACCCGCTCTGGTACACCCGGCGCATCGACGCGGTGCGCGGCATCCTCGACCTGACGCCCGCGGTGGTCGACTGGATGGACCGCATGGCCGCCATCGGCCATGGCGCGCCCGAGAAGTCCACCGCCGACGAGGCCATCGCCGCGGCCAAGGCGGCAGTGCCGCACACGCTGCTGACCGACAGCACCTTCCAGGACGACCATGGCATTCCGCTCGGCAGCGCCGTCACCGTGCGCGCCGAGAGCTTCGGCCTCGAGGAAACCCCGGGCACGCTGGTGGCGGCCACGCGCACGCACTACACGCTCGCGCGCAGCAGCGAGCGCGTCGGCACGGTGCATGTGCACTTTCCGCGCATCGGCTATGTGCTGAAGAAGGCCGAGGCCTGAAGCGCAGCGAGGGACATCCGCGGGCACCTTCGTGACTGCGCCGGTGCGCGTTCCGTATTTCAATAGCGCCTCCAGCTTCAGAGACATTCAACGCAAGAAGGACACCGGCAATGATTCAGGACTTCAAGGGCAAGACCGCCGTTCTCACCGGTGCGGGATCGGGCTTCGGGCTCGAATGCGCACGCATCGGCGCCGCACGCGGCATGAACCTCGTCTTGGTCGACGTGCAGCAGGACGCGCTCGACAAGGCCCGCGCCGAGGCCGAGGCTGCCGGCGCGCAGGTGCTCGCGCGCAAGGTCGACGTCTCGGACGCCGCCCAGATGGAGGCCCTGGCCGCCGCCGTGAAAGAGCGCTTCGGCGCGCCGCATTTCGTCTTCAACAATGCCGGCGTGGGCGCGGGTGGCCTGGTGTGGGAGAACACCGTGGCCGACTGGGAATGGGTGCTCGGCGTCGATCTCTGGGGCGTGATACACGGCGTGCGCCTGTTCACGCCCATGATGCTCGAAGCCGCCGCCAAAGACCCGGCCTGGCGCGGCCACATCACCAACACCGCCAGCATGGCCGGCCTGCTCACGCCGCCCAACATGGGCATCTACAACGCCGCCAAGGCCGCCGTGGTGAGCCTGACCGAGACGCTCTACCAGGACCTGAACCTCGTGACCGACCAGATCGGCGCCAGCCTGCTGTGCCCGTACTTCGTGCCCACCGGCATCACGACGAGCGAGCGCAACCGTCCCAACGCGCCCAAGGAGAGCGAGCTCACCAAGAGCCAGCTCATCGGCCAGGCCATGAGCAACAAGGCCGTGAGCAGCGGCAAGATCAGCGCGGCCGAGGTGGCGGCAAAGGTGTTCGACGCCATCAGCGCCAACCAGTTCTACGTGTTCAGCCATCCCAAGGCGCTCGGCAACGTGAAGAGCCGCATGGAGAACATCGTGTCGATCACCAACCCCGCCGATCCCTTCCTCGAGCGGCCCGAGATCGGGCAAAAGCTGCGCGAGCAGTTGCGCGCGGGCTGAGCGCGCGTCACGTCACGGCGCCTGCAGCGTGCTCACCAGCGTCTCGATGCGCGTGAGCGCTGCGTTCATCGAGCGCGCAAGCTCCTCGTCGCGGTCCTCGGCATGCTCGATCGCCACGCTGTGGACCTCGGTGAGCCCGAGCAGCGCGAGCGGGCTCGCGATGCCGGGCGTCAGCAGATCGCGGTGCGCCTGCCAGCCGCCCGGGCCGTAGCCGCTGCTGCCGCACGATGTCAACAGCACCGTGCGGCGGTGGCGCTCGGCCAGCAGCGGCACGTACGGGTTCTCGCGCTCGCGGTCGTAGTCGAAGGTGGCGCCGATGCGCACCACGTTGTCGATCCATGACTTGAGCGGCGCCGGCATGCCGAAGTTGTACATCGGCACGCCGATCACCAGCACGTCCGCACGGCGGATCTCGTCGATGAGCACATCGCTTTCCACCAGCACCGCATGCATCCATGGTTCGCGCTGGTCCGCCGGCGTGTAGCCCGCGGCGATCCATTCGCCCGTGATGCTCGCGGGCGGCGCGGCGCCGATGTCGCGGTAGATCACTTCGTCGTCCGGGCGTGCCGCGCGCCATGCGCTCACGAAGTGGTGGCCGAGCCGGCGCGAATGCGAGCCGTGCAGGTGGGTGCCCCAACGCCCGGGACGGGCGCTGGCGTCGATGTGGAGCAGGGTGGTGGTCATGGTGGTTCTCCGGTCTAGGTGGATGAAGGAAATTCAGCTGTCTCTTGACATGCTTTGCAATTTATCCAAGCATAAAAAGCGCGACAAACGACGATTTATTTGCGCTGCTAAAAAATCAATTCATCCATGAACCGACTGCACTCACTCCCGCCCCTGGCTTCGCTGCGCGCCTTCGAGGCTGCCGCGCGGCACTGCAGCGCCAAGCTCGCCGCGAACGAGCTCTCGGTCACGCCCACGGCCATCAGCCATCAGGTGCGGCAGCTCGAAGAGTCACTCGGCGTGGCGCTCTTCATCCGCCAGCCGCGCCAGCTGGTGCTGACGCCGCAGGGCCGCGAGCTGCAGGCGGTGCTGAGCGATTCGTTCGCCGCCATGGCACAGGCCGTGGCGCGGCTGCGGGCGCCGCCGGAGCGCAGCGCGATCACCTTGTCGACCACGCCCGCGGTCGCCGCGCGTTGGCTGCTGCCGCGCGTGGGTGCGCTGCGCGCGGCGCACCCGCGGCTCGACCTGCGCATCCATGCCTCGCACGATGCGGTGCCGCTCGACGGGCTCACGGCCGACGTCGCCATCCGCTACGGCAAGGGCCAGTGGCCGGGCCTCGTGGCCGAGAAGCTCTTCGACACCGTCTTCGCGCCGGCCTGCAGCCCGACGCTCAAGCTGCGCCGTCCGGCCGACCTCGCGAAGCACACGCTGCTGCATTTCGCGGTTCCGAACAGCAGGAACCAGCCGGGCACCTGGGCCGCCTGGCAGCAGGTGGCCCAGGTGCCGGGACTCGACGTGACGGCCGGTCCCGTGTTCTCCGACGAAACCCACACCGTCTCGGCCGCGCTGCAGGGGCAGGGCGTGGCGCTGATGGGCCTGGCACTCATCGCCGACGAGCTGCGCGCGGGCAACCTGGTGCAGCCCTTCGGGCCGGTGCTGCAGGGCTCGCCGTTCTACCTCGTGTGCCCGCAGGCGCGGCGCGACGATCCCAACGTGGCGGCGGTGTTCGAGTGGGTGAAGGGGCTGTCGCCGCTGGACGGCGGCGTGCGCTGAGCGACGGCGGCGACACAATCGCGTTCAATGCCGTTTTCGATGCCGCTGTTCCCCATGAGACTTTCCCCGACTTCTTCCATGCTGCAGATCCAGGACCTGCACTTCGCCTACCCCGACCAGCCCGCGCTGGCCGACGGCTGGTCAATCGCCGTCGGCGATGGCGTCACGCAGCTCTACGGAGACACCGGCAGCGGCAAGTCGACCTTGCTGCGCGTGCTGGCGGGTGCGCTGCCTGCATCGGCCGGTCAACTGTGCGTGAACAGCGTGGCACTCGACGCCGAACCCGAGGCCTACCGGCGCCAGGTCTTCTTCTGCGAGCCGGCGTCGGAAGCCTTCGACCCGCTCGGCGTGCAGGCCTGCACGGCCTTGCTGGGCGAGGGCGATGCGGGTTTCGACCAGGCCGAGTGGCAGCGCCTTGCCGAGGCCTTCTCGCTCGTGCCGCACCTGGAGAAGCAGATGTTCATGCTGTCGACCGGCTCCCGTCGCAAGGTCGGCCTGGCTGCCGCGCTCGCGTCGGGGCGGCCCGTGGTGCTGCTGGACGATCCGGTCGCCGCGCTCGACGCGCGTTCGATCCACGGCCTGTGGCAGGCGATCGAGCGGCGTGTCGCGCAACCGGGGCGGGCCGTGGTCGTGGCCAGCAGCGAGCGCATCACGGCGGTGCCGCTGGCGGCGTGCATCGAACTGCCGCTGGGCTGATCAGTGGGTCGGCGTGGCCATCACGTGGTTGTCGTGCCGCTCGTCGCCGAGCACGAACTGTGTCAGCCCCGTCACGGCCAGCCTGTGCTTTTCGTAGAACGCGCGGGCGCGCAGGTTCTTCACGTTCACCGTGAGCCACAGGCCGTCGTTGCCCGTGCGTTCGTGGGCGGCGCTGCGCGCTTCGCGCAGCAGCATCGACCCGACACCGCTGCGAGCGAACGGCGACTGCACGTAGAGCGTGCGCAGTTCGGTTTCACGGGCCGGTGCCAGCGGCTGCACCGCGCCGAACTGCAGCAGCGCATAGCCCACGAGATGGCCATTGGCCTGCGCGACCCGCAGTTCGACATCGGAAGCTTCCGACCACGCAGCGAACGCTGCGGGCGTGAAGGTCGAGAGCACATAGCGCCCGAGCAAGTCGTTCACACCGTCGGTCGCGTAGGTGTCGAGCCACACCTGGATTGCCAGCGCGGCGAGCGCGTGCGCGTCGGCTGCGGTGGCGGGGCGAACGGTGAAAGGCGGGCGAATCAACGTGCGGCGCCTGTCGGTCACGGCTGCGCGCCTTTGCCGTCGCCGTCTGTGGTGCCGGCTTTCTGCCGCACCGCGGCCAACTGCTCGAGCAAAGCCGGCAGCCATTTTTGCACCGTCTCCCAGACCACCTCGAGATTGACGTCGAAGTATCCGTGAGCCATGCGATTGCGCATGTTGCGCATGCTGCGCCACGGCACTTCGGCGTGGGCAATGGTGAACTCGGCGTGGCTGTCCATCACCTTCGTGGCCGCTTCTCCGATGATGATGAGGCTCATGATGACGGCCTGCTGGGTGCGTCTGTCGGTCAGGAAATCGTCCTTGGCCATTCCCTGTACAAAGCTGCGTGCATCGGCTGCAGCTTGTTGTATGTGATCGAGGTAGTCGGGCAGGCGGCTCTCGCTCATATTGGCTGTGCCTCCGCGAGCACCTTGGCGCGGAATTTCGGCGGCAGGTCGCCGGGTGTCAGCAAGTCGACGTCGACGCCGAGCATCGATTTCAACTCTTCCTCCAGATCGCCCAGGTCCAGCAATGTGGCACCGGGCAGCGCGTCGACCAACAGGTCGAGGTCGCTGCCTTCCTGGTCGGTGCCATGCAGCACCGAACCGAAGACGCGCGGATTCGCCGTGCGGAAGCGGCCGACCGCTTCGCGCACCGCACTTCGTTTCAATTCGAGCACAACGGACGGTAGCACGGGCATCCTTTCTCGCGCCTCGCGAAAGCGAGGTGCGGCCAGAATATAGCGTCTGGCGCTGTTCTCGCGCACCGCGTCTCGCCAGCCAGCCTCATCCTTCCGCAGCCTGGGCCGCAATCCAGTCCCATACCGCGCGCACCGGCGCTTCGTTCTCCCGCCCTTCAGCCACCGCAAGGAAATAGCTCCCGGTGTCGAGCGCGGGGCCAAAGGGCTGCACCAGCGCGCCGCTCGCGATCTCTTCGGCGGCGAGCGTGAGGCTCAGGAGCGCCACGCCGTGGCCGCCGAGCGCGGCGAGCATGGCATGCGTCTCGTCGGAGAACGACAGGCCCGGCGACTTCATCGCGCGGCCGCGCGGCGGGGCGATGCCAGCCTCGCGGAACCAGCGCGGCCACACCGCAGGCGCGAGCGCATGCGGCTGCCAGTCGCAATGGATGAGCTGGTGCTTCGGCAGGTCGGCGACGCGCCGGAGCTTCAGCATCGGGCTGCACAGCGGCGCGTAGCGCTCGTGCATGAGTTCGCGCGCCACCAGCCCAGGCCAGTTGCCGCGGCCCGAGCGGATCGCGATGTCGGCATCGCCGCGTGCAAGGTCGACCAGCCTGTCGCTCGCGTGCAGGCGCAGCTCGACATCGGGGCAGGCCTTGCGGAAGGCCTCCATGCGCGGCAGCACCCAGCGCGCCGCGAACGCGGTGTTGGTGGTCAGCGTGACGGCCGGCGAGGCCGCGGGCCGGCGCAGCCTGTCGATGCCGGCCTCGAGCAGGTCGAAGCCCATGCGCAGGTCGTCGAACAGCCGTTCGCCGGCGGGCGTCAGCACCAGCTGCCGCGTGAGGCGACGGAACAGCGGCTGGCCCAGCGAGTCTTCGAGCGCGCGCACCTGGTGGCTGATGGCGGACGGCGTGACCGACAGCTCCTGCGCGGCGCGCTGGAAACTCCGGTGTGCGGCAGCGGCTTCGAAGGCGCGCAGCGACAGCAGCGGCGGCAACCGGCGGCCGGGCCGAACAGGTGAGCTGATCTCTTGCATAGGTGGAAAAACGATCGTTTGTGGCGGAAGGACTTCGTCCCTAGATTCAAGGCCTGCGTCGCCATTGTGGCAGCGCCCCATGCACCAAGGAACCTCATCCATGAAATCCGACCACCTGAACCTCCTCCACATCGACGCCAGCGCCCGTCCGGGCCGCTCGGGCATCGATCCGCATGGCTCGCACACGCGCCGCCTGTCCGCACGCTTCGTCGAGCGCTGGCAAGCCGTGCGCCCCGGCGACCGTGTCGACTACCTCGACGTCGGGCAGCATCCGCCCGCGCATGTCGATGCGCGCTGGATCCACGCGGCCTTCACGCCGCCCGAGGCGCGCGAATCGTGGATGGCCGAGGTGCTGGCCGAAAGCGATCGGCTCGTCGACCAGCTCGTCGCGGCCGACCTGATCGTGGTCGGCCTGCCGATGTACAACTTCAGCGTGCCCGCGCAGTTCAAGGCCTGGATCGACAACATCGTGCGCGTGGGCCGCACCTTCGGCTTCGACCGCGCGCGCGGTGCGGTGCCGTATTGGCCGATGCTCGCGGACATGGGCAAGCGCATGGTCCTGCTGGGCGCGCGCGGCGACCACGGCTACGACCCCGGCGGGCGCATCGCGCACCTCAACCACACTGAAAGCAGCGTGCGTTCGGTGTTCGGCTACATCGGCGTCACCGACATGCACGAGGCCGCGGTCGAATGCGACGAGTTCGGCGGCGAGCAACTGGCGCAGTCGCTCGCCAAGGCCGAAGCCGCGGTCGACCGGCTGGTGGACGAACTCGCGGCTGCGGCGGCGATGCCGGCGCCGGAGCCCGTCGCCGCTTGAGGGCCGAGCCGCTCAGCCCGGCAACTGCTGCACCGCCACCGGGCTGCGTTCGGCGAACTGCCCGTTCCAGTACGGGTAGTAGGGGTAGGGCGGCGGCACCGCGCTCGCCGCGTCGAGCCGCCGGCGCTGGTCGTCGCTGAGCTGCCAGCCGAGCGCGCCGAGGTTCTGTTCAAGCTGCGCCTCGTTGCGCGCGCCGATCAGCACGCTCGACACCGTGGGCCGCTGCAGCAGCCAGTTGAGCGCGATCTGCGGCAGCGTCTTGCCGGTTTCCTCGGCCACCTGGTCCATCGCATCGACCACGCGGTACAGGCGCTCGTCGTCGATCGGCGGCGCGAAGCCGGCGGTCTCGTGCAGGCGGCTGCCTTCGGGCAGCGGCTGGCCGCGGCGGACCTTGCCCGTCAACCGGCCCCAGCCCAGCGGGCTCCAGACGATCGCACCCAGGCCCTGGTCGACGCCCAGCGGCATGAGCTCGAATTCGTAGTCGCGGCCAATCAGCGAGTAGTAGGTCTGGTTGGCCACGAAGCGCTGCAGCCCGAGCCGGTCGGAGGCGGCCAGCGACTTCATGAGCTGCCAGCCCGAGAAGTTCGAGGCGCCGATGAGCCGCACCTTGCCGACGCGCACCAGGTCGTCGAGCGTGTCGAGCACCATCTCGACCGGCGTCATCGCGTCGAAGGCGTGCAGCTGCAGGATGTCGATGTAGTCGGTGCCGAGCCGCTTGAGCGCGGCCTCGGTCGCGGCGATCAGATGGTGGCGCGAGGCGCCCACGTCGTTCGGCCCGTCGCCCGCGCGCAGCGAGAGCTTGGTCGAGATGATGGCCTTGTCGCGCCGCCCCTTGAGCGCCGCGCCGAGGATCGATTCGGACGCGCCGTTCGAATACACGTCGGCGGTGTCGAACAAGGTGACACCAGCGCCGAGCGCGAGGTCGACGATGCTGCGCGCACCTTCGACGTCGGTGTTGCCCCAGGCGCTGAAGAGCGGACCCTGGCCGCCGAAGGTGCCGGCGCCGAAGCCGAGTGCGGGCACCTTGAAGCCCGAGCGGCCGAGAAAACGTTGTTCCATGGTGTTGGCTTTCGAGTGGTTGGAAGAGAGAAGAAAAAGGGAAAAGGATTCGTCAGGCCCGCGCCGAGGCGCAGTCCGCCGTCGTGCCATCGCTCTCGCGGCGGTCGAGCGCGCGGCTCCAGAGTGCGATCGCCAGCCCCGCGAGCGTCAGCAGCGCGGCCACCCAGCCGAGCGCGCGCAGCCCCGGCCCGTGGTCGATGACCACGCCGCCGATCCAGGCGCCGAGCGCATTGCCGAGGTTGAAGGCCGCGATGTTGAGGCTCGATGCCAGGTTCTGGCCGGCGCCCGTGGCCTTTTCGAGCACGCGCAATTGCATCGGCGCCACCGTGGCGAACGCGGCGAGGCCGAGCAGGCCGACGAACACCACCGCGGCGACCGGCGTGCCGATGGCGAACTGCATCGCACCGAGCACCGCGGCCAGCGCCACCAGCGTGCCGAGCACCGCGGGCATGGTCGCCCGGTCGGCCAGCCGGCCGCCGAGCAGGTTGCCGGCCGCCAGGCCCGCGCCGAACACCAGCAGGATCGGCGACACGGCCGATTCGGCAACGCCCGTCACCTGGGTCAGCAGCGGCTGGATGTAGGTGAACACGACGAACACGCCCGCATAGCCGAGCACCGTCATCGCAAGCCCGAGCAGCACCTGGCCGCGCGCGAGCACCGCGAGTTCGTCGCGCACGCTGGCCGGCGCGGCCTCGGCCTTGACGCGCGGCACGAACAGCGCGAGCACCGTGAAGGCCAGCACGCCGATCAGCGCGACGGCCCAGAAGGTGGCGCGCCAGCCGTGGTGCAGCCCGAGCCAGGCGCCCGCCGGCACGCCGAGCAGCATGGCGGCCGTGAGGCCGGTGAACATGATCGCGATGGCCGAGGCGCGGCGCTCGGGCGCGACCAGCCCGGTCGCCACCACCGCGCCGACGCCGAAGAAGGTGCCGTGCGCGAGCGAGGTGACCACGCGCGCGGCCATGAGCATCTCGTAGTTCGGCGCCAGCGCACAGGCCAGGTTGCCGAGCGTGAAGATCGCCATCAGCGCGAGCAGCACGGTCTTGCGCGGCAGCCGCCGCGTGGCGATGGTGAGCAGCGGCGCGCCCACTGCGACGCCGAGCGCATAGCCCGAGATCAGCAGGCCGGCGGCCGTGATGGAGACGTGGAGGTCGCTCGAGACCTGCAGCAGCAGGCCCATGATGACGAATTCGGTGGTGCCTATTCCGAAGGCACCGGCGGTGAGGGCGAGAAGGGCGATGGGCATGATGCACGTACTGTGCGGCCATCTCCCGCTTGTGACTAGAATGCCGCTGCTACACGCACTTGTGAACTGAATTCACAGAAAGAGCCCGCCATGCCTCGCATCGACGTCAACCGCTCCGGCGAAATGGAAGCTTTCGTGCAGGTGGTCGAGGCCGGCGGCTTCTCGGCCGCCGCGCGGCTGCTCGACATGACGCCCTCGGCCGTGAGCAAGCTGGTGGCGCGGCTCGAGCAGCGCCTCGGGGTGCAGCTGGTGCATCGTTCCACGCGCAAGCTGCAGCTCACGCCCGAGGGGCTGCACTTCTACGAGCGCAGCACGCGCGTGCTGGCCGACCTCGAGGAGGCCGAGCGCTGCGCCGCCGCGGGCGCCGCGCCGCGCGGGCGCGTGAGCATCAATGCGAGCGTGTCCTTCGGGCACCACAAGCTGGTGCCGCTGGTGCCGCGCCTGCTCGAGCAGCATCCGCAGATCACGCTCGACATCGCGCTCACCGACCGCATCGTCGACCTGATGGACGAGCGCGCCGACATCGCGATCCGCTGGGGCCAGCTGCCGCCGTCCGACCTGGTGGCGCGGCGCCTGGGCGAGACCAGCCAGTCGATCGTGGCCGCGCCCGCTTACCTGGAAAGGTATGGCACGCCGCGCACGCCGCAGGAGCTCGAGGCGCACAACCGCCTGGGCTGGAGCTACCGGCGCAACACACCCGACTGGCCGCTGCGCGTGGACGGGCGCGCGATCGCGCTGCCCGTGGCCGGCCCGGTGCGCGCGGGCGACGGCGAGACGCTGCGCCAGCTGGCGATCGCGGGCGCGGGCGTGGCGCGGTTGTCGCTGTATCACGTCCAGCACGACATCGAAGCGGGCCGGCTCGTGCCGCTGCTGGAGGAATTCAACCCCGGCGAGGTCGAGCCGATCCATGCGGTCTACATCGGCAAGGCGGGCACGCTGCCGGCGCGCGTGCGTGCGGTGCTCGACTTCCTGGTGGCGAATGCGAGCGTGGGCGGTGGGCGCTACACGCTCAGGCGCAGCGCGCCGATGCCGTCGAACGCCACCGTGACCTGATCGCCGCGACCGCACGGCAGGATGCCGACCCACGAGCCGGTGGTGACGATGCTGCCGGCCGGCACGGTGCGGCCGTGGCGCGTGAGGTGGCGCAGCCAGGCCGGCAGCAGCCAGGCCGGGTCGCCGAGGGGATGCGTGCCTTGGCGCGCCACGGGTTCGGCACTGCCGACGGTGGTCTCGCAGCGCTGCGAGGCCCAGTCGACGGCGGCGAAGGGCTTCCATTCGCCGAGCGCGAGTGCGCCGTGCACCTGCGAATCGGCCAGGCGCAGCAGCGCGGGCGTGGCAGCCAGGTCCTGCCAGCGCGAATCGACGATCTCGACCGAGACCGCCATGGCATCGACGAGCGCGGTGGCACCGGCGGCATCGAGCGAGGCGGCCATCGCTGGCGTGACGTCGCGGCCGAGGCGCAGCGCGATCTCGGCCTCGATGCCGGGCGCATGGAAGTGGATGTCGCCGAAATCGGCCGGGGCGGTGCGCACGCCGGCGGGTGGCAGCGGCGCATGCGTGAGGGTCGCGCTGCGCGAGGCGCCGCCCGATTTCCAGGCGCGAGGTGCGGCCTCGTCGGCGAACCATCCGAGCGCTGCGGCGACGGCGTCCTGCACTTCATAGGCCTCTGTGGCGTTTTCCAGCGTGTCGAGCCAGGGCGTGGCGTCGAGGGTCTGGTCGGAGCGGCGCGCATTGGTGAGCGCCTCGGCGAGGGCAGTGGGAGAGTGGTTCATGTCGTCGATCTTCTCAGCTTCTTAACCCAGGCACCCGTGGAACCGGCTTTGCCGGGCCGCCGGGTGCGCCCCCCAGTGGGGGGAGGCGCCGCAGGCGCTTCGGGGGGCGTTCATGTGTTCACCTGAACCTTCCCGTCCTTCACTACCTTCGCCCATTTCGTGATCTCGGTCGAGATGAACTGCTTGAACTTGTCCTGCGACCCGCCACCGTCTTCCGCGCCATAGGTGTCGAGCTTCTCCTGCACGTCAGGCATCGCGAGCACCGTGTTGACGTCGCGGTTGACCTTGTCGGCCACATGCTGCGGCAGCTTGCCTGGGCCCGCAAGGCCATACCAGGTGGTTGCCTCGAAACCCGCGAAGCCTTGTTCCTGCATCGTCGGCACGTTCGGGTGGCCCTTGGCGCGCTTGGCGCGCGTCTGCGCCACGGCCAGCACGCGGCCGCTCTTCACATGCGGCGTGGCCGCGGTCATGGTCTCGAAGCTGTACTGGATCTGTCCGCCCATCAGGTCGGCGAGCAATGGCCCGCTGCCCTTGTAGGGCACGTGCATCGCATCCACGCCGGCCTGCAGCTTGAACATTTCCAGCGCCAGGTGCTGCGCCGAGCCCGCGCCCGCCGAGCCGAAGCTCACGTTGCCCGGCGACGCCTTGCACAACGCCACGATGTCCTTGGCCGAGAGCGCCTTCTGCGCCGGACTCGCGATCAGCAGATTGGGCGTGACCCCGACCAGCACGATCGGCACGAAGTCGCGCTCCACGCTGTAGCGCAGCCTGGGTTGCAGGCTCGGCGCCAGCGCGTGGCTGTTGATGTGCGCCATGAGCAGCGTGCTGCCGTCGCTGGGCTGCTGCGACACGTACTCGGCCGCCAGCACGCCGGCCACGCCCGCCTTGTTCTCGACCACCACCTGGTGGTTCCACATCGTCCCGAGCTTCTGCGCCACCACGCGCGCCAGCGCATCGGTGCCGCCGCCGGGCGGAAAGCCCACCACGATGCGCACCGGCGCGGTAGGCCACTCCTGCGCAAAAAGCCGCGGCACGCCGAGCGTCGCGGCCGCGGCACCTGCGACCTGGATCAGGGAACGTCTCTGCATCATCTTTGTCTCCGTTGGGGGTTGGGTGTCGTCGATGCGTGGTGGCCGCCGCATCGTTCGAGCGATGCGCTGCGGCCGGCCAGGGTCCCTGTGGCGCCGCCGACGCTAGGCGGCCTTCTTCATCGTCTGGGCGGTGGGCGCCGGATGGCTGGCGAAATGGTCCATCGCGGCCTGCACGCCGCTGCCCGCGAGCTGGATGCCGGTGAGCTTCATGCCCATCTCGACGCCCGCGACCATCGCCACCAGCGTGAGGTCGTTGCTGTCGCCGAGGTGGCCCATGCGGAACATGCGGCCCTTGAGCTTGCCCAGGCCGGTGCCGAGCGACAGGTCGAAGCGCTCGTGGATCAGCCGGCGCAGCGCATCGGCATCGACGCCCTCGGGCGTGATCACGCCGGTCAGCACGGGCGAGTACACGGCCGGGTCGGCGCACTGGATCGGCAGGCCCCAGGCATTGACTGCCGCGCGCACGCCGGCGCCCCAGCGCTGGTGGCGCGCGAACACGTTGTCGAGCCCTTCGCCAAGCAGCATGTCGAGTGATTCCGACAGGCCGTAGAGCAGGTTGGTGTTGGGCGTGTAGGGCCAGTAGCCGTCCTTGTTCATGGCCACGATCTCGTCCCAGGCCCAGAACGCGCGCGGCAGCTTCGCGGTCTTGGAAGCCTCGAGCGCGCGCGGCGACAGCGCGTTGAAGCTGATGCCCGGCGGCAGCATGAGGCCCTTCTGCGAACCGCTCACGGTCACGTCCACGCCCCATTCGTCGTGCCGGAAATCGGCGCTCGCGAGGCCCGAGATGCTGTCGACCATCAGCAGCGCGGGGTGGCCCGCCGCATCGATGGCGCGGCGCACCGCGGCGATGTCGGAGGTGACGCCGGTGGAGGTCTCGTTGTGCACCACGCAGACGGCCTTGATCTTCTTCTCCGTGTCCTTCTGCAAGCGCGCCTCGATCAGCTCGGCCTGCACGCCGCGGCGCCAGCTCGGGGCCGTGGGCAACTGCTCGTCCTTGCCCGACCAGGCGAGGAACTCGGTCGAGACGCCGAGCCGCGCGGCCATCTTCTGCCACAGCGATGCGAAGTGGCCGGTCTCGTACATCAGCACATGGTCGCCCGGGCTCAGCGTGTTGCAGAGCGCGGCCTCCCAGGCGCCGGTGCCCGAGGCGGGATAGATCGCCACCGGATGCCGGGTCTTGAAGATCTGCTGGATGCCGCCCAGCACCTTCAGGCCGAGCACGCCGAACTCGGGGCCGCGGTGGTCGATGGTGGGCAGGCTCATGGCCCGCAGGATGCGGTCGGGCACTGGGCTTGGGCCAGGAATCTGAAGGAAGTGGCGGCCGGTGGGATGGATGTCGAGTTGCAGCATGGGCGGTCCTTTCGCCGCAAGTTTTGCATTCAAAATATGATTTGACGTTGTGGTTTACCCTTAAACGTCGGGCTTGTTGCTGTTGTTTTTTGCATTCAAAATGCATTCAAGGGAAACACACATGACCGCAGACATCATCGAGATCTCGCGCCTCGCGTTGCACGACCAGGTTGCTTCGCGCCTTCGCACGATGCTGGTCGAAGGCCACATCGCGCCGGGCGCCAAGCTCAACGAGCGCGAGCTCTGCCTGCAGCTGCACGTCTCGCGCACGCCGCTGCGCGAGGCCATCAAGCTGCTCGCGGCCGAGGGGCTGGTCGATCTGCTGCCGAACCGCGGGGCGGTGGCGGTGAAGCTCACCGAGGCCGACGTGCTCAACACCTTCGAGGTGCTCGCGATGCTCGAGGGCATGTCGGGCGAGCTCGCGGCCAAGCGCATCACCGAGGAAGAACTCGCCGAGGTGCGTGCGCTGCACTACGAAATGATGGCTTGCTTCGCACGGCGCGACCTATCGGGCTACTACCGGCTCAACGCGCGCATCCATACCGCCATCAACGAGGCCGCCGGCAACCCGGTGCTCGCGGGCACCTACCGCTCGATCAATGCCCGCGTGCAGTCGCTGCGCTTTCGCACCAACCAGGATGACGCGAAGTGGAAGCACGCCGTCGAAGAGCACGAACAGATGATCGCGGCCCTGGCCGCGCGCGACGCGGCCGCAATGCGCCGGGTGCTGGTCTCGCACCTGATGCGCAAGCGCGACACGGTGCTCGAGCTCATGCGCGCCGGCGAAATCTATCCACGAACCACTTCAAGCTGAGACCCCCTTCATGCGCATCGATCCCGCCAGCCACATGCAGCCAGCCGGAACCGTCCTGCCGCCCAACGAGACCTGCGAAGCGCTGGCCCGCCGGCTGCGCGCCGAGACGCAGGGCGAGGTGCTGTTCGACAGCGGCTCGCGCGGCCGCTACGCCACCGACGCCTCGATCTACCAGATCGCGCCAGTCGGCGCGTTCGTGCCGACCAACGACACCGACGTCGCCTGCGCGATCGACATCGCGCGCGAGCTGAAGGTGCCGGTGCTCGCGCGCGGCGGCGGCACCAGCCAGTGCGGCCAGACCACCGGCGCCGCGCTGGTGATCGACAACAGCAAGCATTTCCGGCGCGTGCTCGAGCTGAACGTGGAAGAGGGCACCGCCACCGTCGAGCCCGGCCTGGTGCTCGACCACCTGAATGCGCAGCTCAAGCCGCACGGCCTCTGGTATCCGGTGGACGTGTCGACCAGCGCGCAGGCCACGCTGGGCGGCATGGCCGGCAACAACTCGTGCGGCTCGCGCTCGATCGCCTACGGCAACATGGTGCACAACGTGCTGGGCGCGAGCGCCTGGCTGTCGAACGGCGAGCTGGTCGAGTTCGGTCCGCAGCGCACGCTCGGTGCGCGCGCGGCGGGCATTGCCGAATTCGTGCACGGGCTCGCGCGCAAGCACCACGACGCCATGGCGCAGCACTGGCCCAAGGTGATGCGCCGCGTGGCGGGCTACAACCTCGACATCTTCGACAACCAGAGCGAGCGGCCCTACACCGCCGACGGCAGCGTCAATCTCGCGCACCTGCTGATCGGCGCCGAGGGCACGCTGGCCTACACCAAGAGCCTCAAGCTCCAGCTCGCACCGCTGCCGCGCGCCAAGGTGCTCGGCGTCGTCAACTTTCCGACCTTCCATGCGGCCATGGACGCGGCCCAGCACATCGTGAAGCTCGGCCCCACGGCGGTCGAGCTGGTCGACCGCACGATGATCGAGCTGAGCCTTGCCAACCCGGCCTTCAAGCCCACGGTCGAAACCGCGCTGATCGGCCGGCCCGCGGCGATTTTGCTGGTGGAGTTCTCGGGCGCCGAGAAGGCGCCGCTCTTGCCGCAGCTCGCGCGGCTGGTCGAGCTCATGGGCGACCTGGGCCTGCCCGGCAGCGTGGTCGAGATGCCCGACGAGGCGCGCCAGAAGAACCTGTGGGAAGTGCGCAAGGCCGGCCTCAACATCATGATGAGCCTCAAGGGCGACGGCAAGCCGGTGAGCTTCATCGAGGACTGCGCGGTGCCGCTCGCGCACCTGGCCGAATACACCGATGCGCTGACCGAGGTGTTCGCGCGCCACGGCAGCCGCGGCACCTGGTATGCGCATGCGTCGGTCGGCACGCTGCATGTGCGGCCGATCCTCGACATGCGCGTCGATGGCGCCGCCAAGATGCGCGCAATCGCCGAGGAGGCCGCGGCGCTGGTGCGCAAGTACAAGGGCGCCTTCAGCGGCGAGCATGGCGACGGCCTGTGCCGCGGCGAATGGATCGAGTGGCAGTTCGGCCCGGCGATCAACGAGGCCTTCCGCGCGATCAAGCAGGCGCTCGACCCGATCGGCCTCTTCAACCCCGGCAAGATCGTCGATCCGCCGCGCATGGACGACGGTTCGCTGTTCCGCTTCGCGCCGCCCACGGCACCCAGGCCCTACCGCCGCATCGAACTCAAGCCGGTGCTCGACTGGTCGGCCTGGAACGTGAACGCCGACCCGGTGACCGAGGAAACCACCGCGCCCGGCACCGGTGGCGACAGCACCGGCGGTTTGGCCAAGGCCGTGGAGATGTGCAACAACAACGGCCATTGCCGCAAGTTCGATGCCGGCACCATGTGCCCGAGCTACCGCGTGACGCGCGACGAGCAGCATCTGACGCGCGGCCGCGCCAACACGCTGCGGCTCGCGCTCTCGGGCCAGCTCGGACCCGACGCCTTTACCAGCGAGGAGATGCACGAGACCATGGACCTGTGCGTTGGCTGCAAGGGCTGCAAGCGCGACTGTCCGACCGGCGTCGACATGGCGAAGATGAAGATCGAGTTCCTCGACCACTACAAACAACGCCATGGCCACACGCTCAAGGACCGGCTGGTGGCCCGCATGCCCGACTACGCGCACCGCGCGAGCCGCGTGCCGTGGCTCATGAACCTGCGCAACACGGTGCCCGGCGCGGCCTGGCTCGGCGAGAAACTGCTGGGCTTTTCGGCCCGCCGCTCGCTGCCCGAATGGCGCTCCGACACCTTCTGGCGCGCCAAGGCCGACCTGCACGGCATGTTCGCCAGCCGCGAGGCCGTGCTGTCGGTGCAGGCGAACGGCGGCCGGGCGGCGGTGCTCTTCGTCGACACCTTCAACGGCACCTTCGAAAGCGAGAACGCGCTGGCGGCGGCCCGCGTGCTCAAGGCCGCCGGCTACACGCTGCACACGGTCGAGAAGCGCGGCGGGCACCATTGCTGCGGCCGCACTTTCCTGGCCAGCGGCATGGTGAGCGAGGCCAAGCGCCGTGCCGAAGCACTGCTCGACGCGCTCAGGCCGCTGGCCGAGGCCGGCGTTCCCATCGTCGGCCTCGAGCCCTCGTGCCTGCTCACGCTGCGCGACGAAGCCCTGGTGATGGGCTTCGGCAAGAAGGCCGAAACCGTGGCGAAGCAGGCTTTGCTGTTCGAGGAGTTCATTGCGCGCGAGCTGAAGGCCGGCCGCTTCCAGCTCGCACTCACGCCCGCCACCGCCCCGATCCTGCTGCATGGCCATTGTCACCAGAAGGCCTTCGGCGCGGTGAGCCCGGTGCTCGAGGTGCTGCGGCTCATCCCCGGCGCAGAACCCGAGCTGATCGAGAGCTCGTGCTGCGGCATGGCCGGCAGCTTTGGCTACGAGGCGCGCCACATCGACGTCTCGATGCGGATGGCCGAGGCCAGCCTGCTGCCGGCGATCCGCGCGCGGCCCGAGGCCATCGTGGTGGCCGACGGCACGAGCTGCCGGCACCAGATCGCCGATGGCGCGGCCCGCGAGGCGGTGCATGTGGCGGTGCTGCTGGAGCGGCATCTGCTGCCGGACGCGGGGTGAACGACCCGCCAACGCTGCGGCTCGCGTTCGCGCTCTCGATGGGCGCGGCCGTCTCGCTGGGCATCGCGCGCTTCTCGTATGCGCTCTTGCTGCCGCCGATGCGTGACGACCTGGGCTGGACCTATGCGCTGGCGGGCGGCATGAACACCGCCAACGCGATCGGCTACCTGCTCGGGGCACTCGCCACGCCAGCGCTGATGCGCCGCTTCGGCACGGTGCGGCTGCTGATGGTGGGGGCCGTGCTCACGAGCCTGTTCATGGCGGGCAGCGGCTTCGTGAGCGCGGCGCCCGCGCTGCTGCTGCAGCGGCTCTTGGCCGGCATCGCGAGCGCCTGGGTCTTCGTGGCCGGCGGGCTGATGGCCGCGCGGCTCGGCGAGGCTGGCTCCGCGCGCGGCGGGCTGCTGCTGGGCATTTATTACGGCGGCACCGGCTTCGGCATCGTGCTGTCGGCGCTCTTGGTGCCGCAGGTGCTGCGTGCTGCCGCCGACCAGCCGCACGGCTGGGCCTGGGCGTGGTGGGCGCTGGCGCTGGCCTGTGCGGCGGGCACCGGGCTGCTGGGCTGGGCGGCGCGTGCGATGCCGGTCCGGCCTGCGGCACCCGCAGCGGCTGCGTCGCATCCGGGTTCGGCCAGCGACGCCGCCACGCTGCGCCGCTTCGGCTGGGCGCTTGCGGGCTACGGGATGTTCGGCGTGGGCTACATCGGCTACATGACCTTCGTGATTGCGCTGCTGCGCGAGCAAGGTGCGGGCACCGCGTTCGTGACCCTGTTCTATGCCTTGCTCGGCCTGGCCTGCATCGCGTCCTCGCGGCTCTGGGCCGGGCTTCTGGAGCGCCACCGCGGCGGGCGGCCGCAGGCGCTGCTCAACGGGCTGCTCGGCATCGCGACGCTGCTGCCGGTGCTCAGCGCGTCGGTGCCGGTGGCGCTGGCCTCGGGACTGTTGTTCGGCGCGGTGTTCCTGTCGGTGGTGGCTTCGACCACCGCGCTGGTGCGCCACAACCTGCCGCACGCGCAGTGGGCGCAGGGCATCAGCGCCTTCACGGTCGTTTTCGCGCTCGGCCAGATCGTCGGGCCGACCGTGACGGGCTGGATCTCCGATGGGCCGGGCGGACTGGCGCGCGGCCTCGTGGCGTCGGCGATCGTGCTGTGGGGAGGGGCGCTGCTGGCCGCGCGCCAGCGTCCGCTGCGCGAGGGCGGAGAATGGCGCCCATGACCGCTGCCATCGACGACACCGCCTTGCCGATCGACGACGCGAACGCGCCGGGCTTTGCCGTGTTCGACACGGCGATCGGCGCCTGCGGCCTCGCTTGGGGACCGCGCGGGCTGATCGTCGGCGTGCAATTGCCGCAGGATGACTCCGGCGCCGAGGCCACGCGGCGGCGCATGCGGCAGCGCTTTCCCGCGCTGGCCGAGGCCGCGCCGCCCGCGAGCGCACTGCGCGCCATCGCTGCGGTGCAGGCACTGCTCGACGGCACGCACGACGACCTGCGCCACATCGAACTCGACATGGCCGGCGTGTCGGATTTTCATCGCCGCGTCTACGAGATCGCGCGCCGCATTCCGCCGGGCCAGACCCGCACCTACGGCGAGATCGCGGCCGAGCTCGGTGACCTTGGCCTTTCACGCGCGGTGGGGCAGGCCATGGGCCTCAACCCGTTCGCGCCCGTGGTGCCGTGCCACCGCGTGCTCGCGGCCGGCAACAGGCCGGGCGGCTTCTCGGCCGGCGGCGGGGCATTGACCAAGCTGAAGATGCTCGACATCGAGGGCGCCACGCCGAACGGGACGCTGCCGTTGTTCTGAGCGCCACGCTGTACTGAAAAAAGCTGAACGCGCCGGCGACGACCCCACGCCTGCAGCGATCGCCGCGCTTGGCGACAATTGCCGCGATGCGTTCTCGTTCTCCTTCTTCTCCGTTCTTCAAGATGGCTCTGCTGCTGGGCCTGCTGTCCGCCATCGGCCCCTTCGCCATCGACATGTACCTGCCGGCGCTGCCGGCCATCGGCCAGACGCTCGGCGCCGACATCGGTGCGGTGCAGATGAGCCTCACGGCGTTCTTCCTCTCGCTCGGCGCGGGCCAACTGCTGTTCGGGCCGGTCTCGGACATGGTCGGGCGCAAGCCGCCGCTCTATGCGGGGCTGGCGCTGTTCGCGCTGGCGAGCATCGGCTGCGCGCTCGCCACCGACATCCAGACGCTGATCGTGCTGCGCCTCCTGCAGGGCCTGGGCGCGGCAGCGGGCATGGCGATTCCGCGTGCGGTGGTGCGCGACCTGCACACCGGCACCGACGCCGCGCGGCTCATGTCGTTGCTGATCCTGGTGTTCAGCGTCTCGCCGATCCTTGCGCCGCTCGTGGGCAGCGCGGTGATCGCGGTCGCAGGCTGGCGCGGCGTGTTCTGGGCGGTGACGATCGCGGCGGTCGCGGGCCTCGCGATGACGGCCGCGCAGCTCGAGGAAACACGGCCGCCGTCGCAGCGCGTCGAGAGCAGCATTGGCAGCGCGCTTGCCGCGTACTGGCTGCTGCTGCGCGACCGGCACTATCTCGGCCTGGTGTTCATCGGCGGCTTCGCGATGGCGGGCTTCTTCACCTACCTGGCCAATTCGTCGTTCGTGATGATCGACCATTACGGCCTCTCGCCCGCAATGTACAGCGTGGCTTTCGGCGTGAATGCGGCGGCCTTCATCGGCGCCTCGCAGCTCACCGGCCCGCTGGGCGAGCGCCATGGCCTCGTGGCGCTGGTGAAGTTCGGCGTGGTGGCGTCGAGCGTCACCATGCTCGCGATGTTCGTCTACTTCGCGGCCGGCGGCGACAGCCTCTGGGTGCTGATCGTGCTGTACTTCATCGCCTCGGGCTTCATGGGCCTGGTGATCCCGACCACCGGGGTGCTCGCGCTCGAGATGCACGGCGCCATCGCCGGCACGGCCTCGGCGCTGCTCGGTACGCTGCAGATGCTGACCGGCGCACTGGCCATGGCCGTGGTGGGCCTGTTCAGCGACGGACGGCCGCTGCCGATGGTCACCGGCATGGCGACCGGCGCCTTCGTTTCGCTGGTGCTCACCTGGCTCACGCTGGGCCGCGTGCGCTCCGAGCCCGGACGCAGGGTGCAGGGGGCGTGAGGGGCACCGCAGGCACGCAAGCACCGGCCGGCGAGGCGCCGCAGGTCGTCGACGGGCTGCCCCAGCCGGCGCGCCGCAACGCGATGCTGGTCATCATCCTCGGCATCATGGTGGCGGTGCTCGACGGCACCATCGTCAACCTCGCGCTGCCGGGCATCGCACACGAGCTGCAGACCAGCGCCTCGCATGCGATCTGGGTGGTCAACGCGTACCAGATCGCGACGCTCGTGATGCTGCTGCCGCTGGCCTCGCTCGGCGACCTGGTCGGCTACCGGCGCGTCTACCTGGTGGGCATGGCAGTGTTTGCCGTGGCCTCGGTCGGCGCCATGTTCGCGAATTCGCTAGCCACGCTGATCGCGGCGCGCACCTTCCAGGGCCTCGGTGCTGCGGGGATCATGAGCGTGAATGCGGCGCTGGTGCGGCTGGTGTTTCCTGCTGCGCTGCTCGGTCGCGGCATGGCGATCAACTCGATGGTGGTCGCCACGTCCTCGGTGGCGGGGCCGTCGGTGGCGGCGGCGATCCTGTCGGTGGCCTCGTGGCCGTGGCTGTTCGCGCTCAACGTGCCGCTCGGGGTGCTGGTCTTCGCGCTGGGCCTGAAGTCGCTGCCGTTCAACCGCGTGCCGCCGGCGGCCGGGCTGCGTTTTTCGCCCATCGACGTGGCGCTCAACGTGCTGATGTTCGCGCTGGTGTTCCTCGGCGTCGACCGGCTCGGCGTGCGCGACCCGGCAGCGGCAGGCGGCGGCGCGCACTGGTCGGCCTGGGCGATCCTGCTGGCCGGCGTGGCGGTCGGCTTCGTCTACCTGCGGCGGCAGCGCCGGCTCGCGGTGCCGCTGTTTCCGATCGACCTGCTGCGCATCCCGGTGTTCGCGCTGTCGATGGGCACTTCGGTGGCCGCCTTCTGCGCCCAGATGCTGGCCTACATCGCGCTGCCTTTCCTGCTGCTCGAGGCCTATGACCGCAGCCACCTCGAGGCCGGCCTGCTGATCACCGCCTGGCCGCTCGCGATCGTGGCCATGGCGCCGTTCGCGGGGCGGCTGATCGGGCGCTATCCCGACGGGCTGCTCGGCGGCATCGGCCTGGGCCTGCTCGCGCTCGGCCTGGCGCTGTTGGCCGCCTTGCCCGCGGATCCCGGCAACGTCGACATCGCCTGGCGCATGGCGGTCTGCGGCCTGGGCTTCGGCCTGTTCCAGTCGCCGAACAACCACACGATCGTGACCTCGCCGCCCGCGCACCGAAGCGGTGCGGCCAGCGGCATGCTCGGGACCGCACGGCTCACCGGCCAGACGCTCGGCGCCGTGGTGCTGGCCGGCGTTTTCAGCATCTGGAGCCCGCACGGCGGCCATGGGCCGGTGGTGGCGCTGGTGCTGGCCGCCTGTTTTGCCGGCGCAGCGGCAGTTTTCAGCACTCTGCGGTTAAAGACGACGGGGCACGCGGGCTGAATCGGTTAGGGTACGACCCCATGACGGAAGTACCTGAAACCGTGGTGTGCCCGGGCTGCGACGCGGTCTTCCAGCGCGCGCGCCTCGCGCGGCGGGAGGTGTCGTGCTGCGCGCGCTGCGGCACCGAGCTCTACCGGCACCCGGGCGACCTGCAGCGCAGCATCCTGCCGCTGACGCTCGCAAGCCTGATCATGTTCGCCATCGCCAACCTGTTCCCGATCGTCGAGATCGAACTGCAGGGCCTGCGCAGCCAGACCACGCTGGCCGGCGCGGTGGTGGTGCTGAGCAGCGAGGGCATGTCGATCGTGGCGCTGCTGGTGCTGGCCACCACGCTGCTCTTTCCGCTGCTGCAGCTGTGCATCCTGGCCTACCTGCTTGTGCCGCTGCGGCATCAGCGCCGGCCCGCGGGTTTCGCGATGCTGGTGCGCGCCATGCAGATGCTGCGACCGTGGGGCATGGTCGAGGTGTTCCTGCTCGGCGTGCTGGTGGCGATCGTCAAGCTCTCGAGCATGGCCACGGTGGTGGCCGGGCCGGCGCTCTGGGCCTTCATGGCGCTCACGGTCATGCTCACGGCGGTGCTGTCGTTCAACCCCAACGCCTTCTGGGAAATGACCTTTCGCCCGCCCGGCGAGCCGCGGGAGGAGGGCGCGTGAAGGGTTTCTACCGCGAAGTACCCGACGACAGCGAAGACACGCCGCTCGCGACCGCCGCCTCGATGGGACTGCTGGCCTGCCCGCACTGCGACGCCGTGTGGCGCGATGCGGCCGAAGGCGAGCGCTGCGAGCGCTGCGGCACGCACCTGTACCGGCGCAAGCCCTACAGCCTGAGCCGCACCTGGGCCTTCCTCATTGCGGCCTGCATCATGTACATCCCGGCCAATCTGCTGCCGGTGATGATCACGCGCTCGCTGTTCGGCGCGCAGTACGACACCATCCTGAGCGGCGTGATCTACTTCTGGATCTCGGGCTCCTACGGGCTCGCGGCGATCATCTTCATCGCGAGCTTTCTGGTGCCGCTGTTCAAGCTGACGGTGCTGCTCCTGCTGACCGTGCTGGCCCAGCGCGGCAGCGACTGGCGCCGGCCCGAGCGCGCCAAGCTCTATCACATCGTCGAGATCATCGGCCGCTGGTCGATGCTCGACGTGTTCGTCGTCTCGTTGCTGGCCGGACTGGTGCAGATCCAGGGCTTTGCGGTGATCCACGCGGGCGTGGGCATCGCGGCCTTCGGGTCGGTGGTGGTGCTGACCATGCTGGCCTCACTGAGCTTCGATCCGAGGCTCACCTGGGACAGCCGACAGCAGCAGCAGGCCGATCGGGAACGACGTGAACCAACCAGTGACGACCGGGAAGCAAGAACAGCATGAGTGACGAAGACCAAGCCAGAGCCAACGACCAGACGACGCCGCCGGGCCTTCCGCCGCCGCGCGTGGTGCGCCGGCGCGAATGGCTGCCATCGTTGATCTGGCTGATACCCATCGTCGCCGCGCTGGTGGGCGTGATGCTGGTGGTGCGCATCATCATGGAGCGCGGACCCGAGATCGTGCTCACCTTCGAGACCGCCGAAGGCCTCGAGGCCAACAAGACGGCCGTCAAGTACAAGGACGTGCAGATCGGCACCGTGCAGAGCCTGCGGCTCGCACGCGACCGCTCGCACGTGCGGGTCACGGTGCAGCTCGGCAAGGACGCCGAGAGCTTCACCGCCGAGGATTCGCGCTACTGGGTGGTGCGGCCGCGGCTCGACACCTCGGGCATCTCGGGCCTGGGCACGCTGCTGTCGGGTGCCTACATCGGTGCCGATGCGGGCGTGTCGGAAGAGACCGCGAGCGAATTCAAGGGCCTGGAAGACCCGCCCATCGTGACGCGCGACGCCACGGGCCGGCAGTTCCTGTTGCGTGCCGCCGACGTGGGTTCGCTCGACGTGGGATCGCCGGTGTATTTCAGGCGCATCAAGGTGGGCCAGGTCGCGACCTACGAACTCGATGGCGATGGCCGCGGCGTGACGATGCGCGTGTTCGTCAATGCGCCATACGACAAGTTCGTGGGCGTCAACACCCGCTTCTGGCAGGCCAGCGGCATCGACGCGCAGCTCAGTGCGAGCGGCTTCACGCTGCGCACGCAATCGCTTGCCACGATCCTGCTCGGCGGCATTGCCTTCAGCGCGCCCGAGGACGCCATGGGGCCGCGCGCCGAGGAGAACGCGGCCTTCGCGCTCGCGAGCGACGAGACCACCGCGATGAAGGAGCCCGATGGCCCGTCGCAGACGCTGCTGATGTACTTCAACCAGTCGCTGCGCGGCCTGACACCGGGGGCGCCGGTCGACTTCCGCGGCGTGGTGATCGGCGAGGTCAAGTCGATCGGCGTGGAGTTCGACCGCAATGCGCGCGAGTTCCGCATGCCGGTGCTGGTGCAGGTCTACCCCGACCGGCTGCGGCGCCGGGCCGGCGAACGCGGCACCGAGTCACGCTTCTCGCAGCAGGAGCGCCTGCGCTTCCTGGCCGAGAAGGGGCTGCGCGCCCAGCTGCGCAACGGCAACCTGCTGACCGGGCAGGTGTATGTGGCGCTCGACTTCTTCCCCAAGGCGCCGCCCGCGAAGATCGACCTCGAGAAGAGCCCGATCGAGCTCGCCACCGTGCCCAACAGCCTGGACGAGATTCAGTCGCAGGTGCAGGAGATCGCGAGCAAGCTCAACAAGGTGCCGTACGAGCAGATCGCGGCCGACCTGCGCACCACGCTGAACACGCTCAACAAGACGCTGACCACGGCCGAGCAGGCGGTGAGCCGCATCAACAACGACGTCACGCCCGAGCTCGCGGCCGCCATGAAGGACGTGCGCAAGACCGTCAACACGGCCGAGCGCACGCTGGCCGACGACTCGCCGCTGCAGCAGGACATGCGCCAGACGCTGCGCGAACTGACGCGCGCCGCGGGCTCGGTGCGCGTGCTGACCGACTACCTCGAACGCCATCCCGAATCGCTTTTGCGCGGCAAACCGGACGACAAGAAGAAATGATGAAGAACAGCAAACCAGGCCGACCCTTCGCCTCGCGCGCCGCCCTGGCGGCGGCCGCCGCGCTGCTTGCCCTTGCCGGCTGCGCGAGCAAGTCCGACAGCTACTACACGCTGGCGAGCCCGGTGCCGGCCGCGGAGGCCGCGCCCTCGACGCTCGGCACCGCCGCGCCGATCTATGTCGAGCTCGCGCCCGTTGCCGTGCCCGAGCGGCTCGCCCGGCCGCAGATGGTGGTGGGGCGCTCGGCCGGCAGCGTTCAGGTCGACGTGCTCGAGCAGCACCGCTGGGCCTCGTCGTTCGAGAACGAATTGCGCGATGCGCTGGCGAGCGGCATTGCCGACCGGCTCGGCGCGGTCGACGTCACCAAGGGCGGGCGGCCGAATGCACAGCCCGCGTGGCGCATCGCGGTGCAGGTGCGCCGCTTCGATGCGGTCGACGGCGGCCGCGTCGACGCGGCCTTCAGCTGGACGCTGCGCCGCTCCGACGAGGCGCGCTCGATGTCCTGCCAGTTCGAGGTGGGCGAGGGGGTCGCCAGCGGTATCGACGCGGTGGCGCAGGGCGCACAGCGCCTGACCGCGGCCGCGGCGGCGGCGATGGCGCGCAGCGTGAACGCGGCACGGTCGAATCCGGCCGCCACCGCATGCCCGGCTTGAGTCTTTCTCCCTCCCCCTCCGGGGGAGGGCAGGGGGGGCGGCATGGCGGCGGTCATCGAGGCGCGGCGCGCGGTGGCAAGCAGGGAGCTCCCATCCCAACCTTCCCCCAGAGGGGGAAGGAGTAAAGCAGAGGCTCTCCCCATGGCCCAGATCGGCAAGCCACCCTGCGACCACGCGCTGATCCTGCACGGCGCCGCCGCGCGCGAAGACGCCTGTCCCGAGGCGTCGAAGCCCTGGGTGCTCGCCGCGGCCATCGTCGGTTCGAGCATGGCCTTCATCGACGGTACCGTCGTCAACGTCGCACTGCCGGCGATCCAGGCCGATCTGCGCGCCACCGCGTTCCAGGCGCAGTGGGTGGTCGAGTCCTATGCCTTGCTGCTGGCCGCGCTGCTGCTCGTGGGCGGCGCGCTCGGCGACCGCTTCGGACGGCGCCGCATCTTCGCCGTGGGCGTCGCGATCTTCGCGCTCGCCTCGGTCGGCTGCGCCCTCGCGGGCACCGTGCAGCAGCTCATCGCGGCGCGCGCGGTGCAGGGCATCGGCGGCGCCTTGCTGGTGCCGGGGAGCCTGGCGCTGATCAGCGCTGCCTTCCCCGAGAAGGAGCGCGGCCGCGCGATCGGCATCTGGTCGGGCTTCAGTGGCGTCACGGCCGCCGCCGGCCCGGTGCTCGGCGGCTTCCTGGTCGACCACTTCTCGTGGACCTGGGCGTTTCTCATCAACCTGCCGATGGCGCTGCTGGTGCTGTGGATCGCCTGGCGCCACGTGCCCGAAAGCCGCGGTGCCGCGGCCGGCGGCGGGCTGGACATGGCCGGTGCACTGCTCGCGACCGCCGGGCTCGGCGGCATCGTCTACGCCTTCATCGAAGCGCCGACGCAGCACTGGGATTCGCCCATGGTGCTGGCGGCACTGGGCATCGGCCTGGCCGCGAGCGCGGGCTTCGTCGTGGTGGAGCACAGGACGCGCACGCCGATGCTGCCGCTCGGCCTGTTTCGCATCGGCAATTTCAGCGGCGCCAACCTGCTGACGCTGCTGCTGTACGCCGCACTCGGCGGCGGGCTGTATTTCTTTCCGCTCAACCTGATCCAGGTGCAGGGCTACTCGGCCACCGCGGCAGGCGCGGCGCTGCTGCCGTTCATCCTCATCATGTTCGCGCTCTCGGGCTGGGCCGGGCAGCTCGTCGACCGCTTCGGGCCGCGCCTGCCGCTGGTCGTCGGCCCCGCCATCGCGGCGGTGGGCTTTGCGCTGTTCGCGCTGCCCGGGGTCGGCGCGAGCTATTGGCAAGGGTTCTTTCCCGCCGTGGTGGTGCTGGGCTTCGGCATGACAGTGACCGTGGCGCCGCTCACCACCACGGTGATGAACGCGGTCGGCCCCGAGCAGGCGGGCGTAGCCTCGGGCGTGAACAACGCGGTGTCGCGCGCGGCCGCGGTGCTGGCCATTGCGGTGTTCGGCGTGGTCATGGCCTGGGCCTTCGATGCCACCCTGACCGAGGGGCTGCGCGGCATGGGCGCCTCGGCCGAGGTGTCGGCCTTCCTCGAGGCCGAGCGCAGCAAGCTTGCGGGCGCTGCGCTGCCGCCCGGCATCGACGCCGACACCGCGGCCGCGCTCAAGCGGTTGGTGGCCGAATCCTTCGTCGCCGGCTTTCGCTGGGTGATGCTGCTGAGCGCCGGGCTCGCGGTGCTCAGTGCGCTGAGTGCGTGGCGCATGATCGAAGGCGCACGCGGCGACCGCGCTTGACAAGCGCGCGTAGGCTGTTGATACTGAACTCATCGGTTCATCATCAACAGTCCAGGAGATTCCCATGCAGAAGATCGTTCCCTGCCTCTGGTTCGACCGCAACGGCGAAGACGCGCTGAAGTTCTACAGCGCGATCTTTCCGAACTCGCGGGTGACCGACACGCTGCTCTGGGGCGAGACCAACCCCGAGCGCCAGGGAACGCTGCTGACGGCAACCTTCGAGCTCGACGGGCAGTCGTTCATGGTGCTCAACGGCGGGCCGGAGTACAAGTTCACGCCGGCGATCTCGATGGCCGTGCATTGCGAGACCCAGGCCGAGGTCGACCACTACTGGGAGAAGCTGCTCGAGGGCGGCGGCCAGCCGGTGCAATGCGGCTGGCTCACCGACCGCTTCGGCGTGTCGTGGCAGACCGTGCCCATGCCGATGATCCGGATGTTCCAGGACAAGGACTCGGCCAAGGCCGCGCGCGCGATGCGGGCCATGATGAAGATGGTCAAGCTCGACATCGCCGAGGTGCAGCGCGCCTTCGACGGCGACTGAGCCGCCGCGGCCCGTGAGCGGCAGGGCGGGGCAGCTACACCAGCCGCGCGATCGCCTTTTTGCGCCACACCAAGCGGTAGTAGGCCGTCTGCAGCAGCAGCATTGCGCTAAAGGTCACCGGGTACGCGTACCAGATGCCGTTGAGCCCGATGCGGTCGCTGAGGAACCAGGCAACCGGCACCTCGAGGCCGAGCAGGCAGACGATCGAGATCAGCGTGGGCACCAGCACCGAGCCGCTCGCGCGCATGATGCCCGACAGGGCCGACGCCATGCCGAAGATCACCAGGCTCCACAGCATGATGTGCAGCAGCGTCTGCGCGATCTCGATCACGGGCGCGCTCGTGATGAAGAAGCCCATGAGGTGGCGCGAGAACAGGTAGCCCAGCAGCACCAGCCCGCCCGTCAGCGCCAGGTTCATCAGCATCGCGGTCTTGGCGATGGCGCCGAGTCGGTCGGCCCGGCCCGCGCCGATGGCCTGCGCGCCGAGGATCGACGCGGTGATCGCGATCGAGATGGCCGGGAACTGTACGTACGCCACCACCTGGTTGACCGCGCCGTAGGCCGCCGTCGCGCTCGAGCCGTGGCTGTTGACCAGCGAGAGCAGCACCAGTTCGGACAGCGCCACCACGATCATCTGCACGCCCGTGGGCACGCCCACCTTGAGCACTGCCTTGAGCAGCTTCGGATCGATGCGCATGCTGTGCAGGAAGGCCAGGTCGGGCGCGAGAGGGCTCTTGCGCCGGTGCAGGCGCCAGCCCATCCACAGCGTCGCGAGCATGAAGGCGAGCACGCTGGCCCAGGCGGCACTCGCCACGCCGAGCTGCGGCAGCCCGCCCCAGCCGCGGATCAGTGCGGGCGTGACGACGAGCCCGATCGCCGTCGAGATGATCAGCGTGAGCAGCGGCGTGACCGTGTCGCCGACGCCGCGCAGCATGGCGGTGGACAGCAGGAAGACGAACAGCCCCGGCATCGCGATCAGCATGATGCGGGCATAGCTCGTGGCGTCGGCCAGCACGTCGGGCGGCGTGCCCAGGGCGGCGAGCATCGGTGTGGTGAAAGCGCCGCCGAACACCGCGATCACCAACCCCATGAGGACGCCGACAGTGAGGGTGGTGCCGGCAATGGCCTTGGCTTTGGCCGCATCGCGTGCGCCCCAGGCCTGGCCGATCAGCACCGAGGCGCCGGCGCCCAGGCCGATGACGAAGGCGATGAAGAAGAACATCACCGGAAAGAAGCTCGAGACCGCGGCCAGCGCACCGACGCCGATCATCTGGCCGATGTAGATGTTGTTGAGCGTGCCCGAAAGGGACTGCAGGATGTTGCTGAGCAGCATCGGCGCCAGGAAGAACAGGAAGGTCTTCCAGAGCGCGCGCGGCGCACCGACGGGTGCCACCGGTGTGCCCTGCAGGCCGCTGGGGTTGGACGGGGCGTTCTCGGTCTTGTCGTTCATTCTTGGGGCCAGCTCGGGCCGGACAGTTCGTGCAGGTGGGTGCGCAGGTCGTCGGGCCAGGCGGCCAGGTGCGCTTCGAAGCCGGCGCGGTCGCCCGCGAAGAGCGCGCGGGTGGCTTCCTCGAAACCCGGCAGGTTGCCCGCCAGGCCGGTCATCACGCCGTAGGCGGCTTCGCGCGCGCCGCGGGCGGCATCGCGCCCGGCATGCACGCGGCGCGCGTCGTCGACCAGCCGGCGCAGCGCGACCGAGGCGCCGCCGGGCTGGCGCGCGAGCCATTCCCACTGGCGCGGCAGCAGCGTGACCTCGCGCGCGACCACGCCGAGCTTCGGCCGGCCCACGCCGCGCGGCGGCTCGCCCGTCATGACGGCCTCGGGCGGCTGTGCAGCGTCGCGCAGGTCGAGGTCGACCTGCATGCCGGTGTGGTCGTCGAACACGAGGCAGGTTGCAGCGTCGCCGCGGGTGCGCAGCGCGGCGATCACCTCGGCGCGCGAACCGCGGGCAATGCGCTCGAAGCCGCAGAAGGCGGTGAAGGTGGCCGGCAAGGCGGCGGTCGAAGGATCGGGGGTCTTGGAAATCATGGCGGTGGCGAGGTAATTTACCCGGGAACAATTTCGCCGACCGCGCTTCTCGCGGGGCGACAGGAAAAACAGCGCAATGGGCGCGGCGGGCATGCGGTCAGGGCTTGCGCTTGGCGGGGCCGTTGTAGCCCTGCGTGCCGTGGCAGTCGCATTCCTCGCACCACAGCGCGAACAGCGCTTCGAGTTCCGCCGCGCGGTCGAACGTGGGATCGTCCCGCTCCTTCACGCGCGCGAATTCCTCGAAGCGGAAGGCGCCGGATCCGAGTGCGGTCCAGTCCTGCTGCAGCGCGCGGTTGGGGTGCTTGCCCTGGTCGAGCTGGAAGCGCTGGCGGTTCATCATGCTGGTCAGGTCGAGGCTCGCCAGCACGAGCACGCGGCCGCTCTCGAGGTTGCGGATGGCGAACACGCCGGCGGGGCGCACCGTTTCCTTGTACTGGCGCGTCAGCGCGCGCCGGGAGTCGTGTGAAAGCATCATTCCGAAATTTTGCCCGGGTAAAACTACGCAGTCAATATACCCGGGTAAAAATCAAAATGCTGGGGTCGCCGTTTTTCGCTATGGCAAACTCCCGCGCTTCATTCGACCAACGCGACCGGCCCGGCCGATCGCAGCGACAGGGACGCCACTCAGCAATGCAGAAAATCATTCGCCAGCTCGCCGCCGAGATCAAGGTGGGAGAGCATCAGGTGAAGGCCGCCGTCGAGCTGCTCGACGGGGGCGCCACGGTTCCATTCATCGCGCGCTACCGCAAGGAGGCGACCGACGGCCTCGACGACACCCAGCTGCGCGAACTCGAAGCCCGGCTTTCGTACCTGCGCGAGCTCGAGGACCGCCGCGCCGCGGTGATCAAGGCCATCGACGAGCAGGGCAAGCTCACGCCCGAACTGCGCGCCGCGATCGAGTTCGCGCCGACCAAGCAGGAGCTCGAGGACCTGTACCTGCCGTTCAAGCAGAAGCGCCGCACCAAGGGCCAGATCGCGCGCGAGTTCGGCATCGAGCCGCTCGCGGACAAGCTCATGGCCGACCCGACGCTCGATCCCGCCGCCGAGGCCAAGGCCTTCCTGCAGCCCGCCACCACGCTCGACGACGGCAAGCCCGGACCCGATTTCTCGACGGTGCCGGCGGTGCTCGACGGCGTGCGCGACATCCTGTCGGAGCGCTGGGCCGAGGATGCGGTGCTGGTGCAGCGCCTGCGCGAATGGCTCTGGAGCGAAGGCCTGCTCAAGTCGAGCCTGATGGCCGGCAAGGACGAAAACAACCCCGACGTCGCCAAGTTCCGCGACTACTTCGACTACGACGAGCCGATCGGGCGCGTGCCTTCGCACCGCGCGCTTGCGGTGTTCCGTGGCCGCTCGCTCGAGATCCTGGACGCCAAGCTCGCGCTGCCCGTCGAGCCCGAGCCGGGCAAGCCCAGCATCGCCGAGGGCCGGATCGCGCTGCACCTGGGCTGGAGCCATGCCGGCCGCGCGGGGGACGACCTGATCCGCAAGTGCGTGGCCTGGGCCTGGCGCGTGAAGCTCGCGCTGTCGACCGAGCGCGACCTGTTCACGCGGCTGCGCGAAGAGGCCGAAAAGGTCGCGATCAAGGTGTTTGCCGACAACCTGCGCGACCTGCTGCTGGCCGCACCGGCCGGCCCGCGCGTGGTGATGGGCCTGGACCCCGGCATCCGCACCGGCGTGAAGGTGGCCGTGGTCGATGCCACCGGCAAGCTGGTCGAGACCGCGACCGTGTTTCCGCACGAGCCGCGCAAGGACTGGGAAGGCTCGCTGCACACGCTCGGCAAGCTCTGCGCCAAGCATGGCGTGAACCTGATCGCCATCGGCAACGGCACCGCGAGCCGCGAGACCGACAAGCTCGCGGCCGACCTGATCAAGCTGATCGCCAAGATGGCCGCACAGGCCGGCGCACCCGAGATGACAGTCGAGAAGGTGGTGGTTAGCGAAGCCGGCGCCTCGGTGTATTCGGCGAGCGAATTCGCCTCGCAGGAGATGCCGGACGTGGACGTGAGCCTGCGCGGCGCCGCCAGCATCGCGCGCCGGCTGCAGGACCCGCTGGCCGAGCTGGTCAAGATCGACCCCAAGAGCATCGGCGTGGGCCAGTACCAGCACGACGTGAACCAGAGCGAGCTTGCGCGCACGCTGCAGACGGTGGTGGAGGATTGCGTGAACTCGGTCGGCGTCGACCTCAACACCGCGAGCGTGCCGCTCTTGAGCCGCGTCTCGGGCCTGTCGGGCAGCGTGGCCAAGGCGGTGGTGCGCTGGCGCGAGGCGAACGGCGCGTTCTCCACGCGCAAGCAATTGCTCGACGTGACGGGCTTCGGTCCCAAGGCCTTCGAGCAGAGCGCGGGCTTCTTGCGCATTCGCGGCGGCGCCGACCCGCTCGATATCACCGGCGTGCACCCCGAGACCTATCCGCTGGTCGAGCAGATCATCGTCAAGACCGGCAAGCCCATCGCCGAGCTGATGGGCCGCGCCGACATGCTCAAGACGCTCAAGCCCGAGCTGTTCGCGAACGAGAAGTTCGGCGTCATCACGGTCAAGGACATCCTCGGCGAGCTCGAGAAGCCCGGCCGCGACCCGCGTCCCGACTTCAAGGTGGCGCGCTTCAACGACGGCGTGGACGACATTGCCGACCTCGTCGAAGGCATGATCCTCGAGGGCACCGTGAGCAACGTGGCGCAGTTCGGCGCCTTCATCGACCTGGGCGTGCACCAGGACGGCCTGGTGCATGTGAGCCAGCTGAGCCACAAGTTCGTGAACGATGCGCGCGAGGTCGTGAAGACCGGCGACATCGTCAAGGTCAAGGTGATGGAAGTGGACGTGGCGCGCAAGCGCATCGGCCTGTCGATGAAGCTCGACGCTGCGCCCGCGCGCCGCGACGGCCCGCGCGACAAACGCTTCGAGGGCGCAGGCCGCGGCCAGCAGGGGCCGCGCCGAGACAACTCGCCGCAGCCCGCGGGGCAGATGGCCAGCGCGTTCGCCAAGCTGCAGGGGTTGCGCAGGCCCTGAGCCGGCGAGGTGAGGCTACCGCGCGGCGGCCTTGTCGCGGCGCGGCAGCTTCCAGTCGGGCCGCACGAAGTGGCAGGTGTAGCCGTTCGGGAGGCGCTCCAGATAGTCCTGGTGCTCCGGTTCGGCCTCCCAGAAAGGGCCGGCCGGCTCGAGTTCGGTGACGACCTTGCCCGGCCACAAGCCCGAGGCATCGACGTCGGCGATGATGTCCAGCGCCACCGCCTTCTGTTCGGGCGACGTGAAATAGATAGCGGAGCGGTAGGAAGTGCCCAGGTCGTTGCCCTGCCGGTTGCGGGTGCTCGGATCGTGGATCTGGAAGAAGAACTCCAGCAGCGCGCGGTAGCTGGTCTGCGCCGGGTCGAACACCACCTCGATCGCTTCGGCATGCGTGCCGTGGTTGCGGTACGTGGCATTGGGCACGTCCCCGCCGGTATAGCCGACGCGGGTGTGCAGGACGCCGGGCATCTTGCGGATCAGGTCCTGCATGCCCCAAAAGCAGCCTCCTGCGAGGATGGCGGATTCTGTCGAACTCATGGTGGTGCTCCTTGCGTGACCGGCCGCCGTAACACAGGCGGCCGGAATGGGTAGGTGACGATCGATGGCACCAATTCAAGCACATGCCGTCATCGGGCGGCAGCCTCGAGGATCGCCTGCAACTGGGCGGCGTCCGCGGGGCGCGAGATCAGCCGCGTCGACTGGTAGGCGGCTGCGCCGCGTGCCATCTCCGGCAGCAGTCGCGTGAACCGGTCGAGTGCGATGCCCGCGCCGCTGACCGTCGTGGCGAGCCCGATGCGCTGCGCGAAGGCCTCGGTGGCGCGGGCGAGCTCGTGCGCGGCCTGCGGGTCCGTCGCGGCGGCGATGCCCAGGTGGGCCGCCATCTCGCCGAGGCGCGCGGCCGTTGCCGGATCTTCGGCCAGGAATTCGATCGCGGCGGGAAGCGTAAGGGCGTGCGCCGCGCCGTGCAGCACGCCCAGCTTCGCCGAATACATCGAGGTCATCGAATGCACGATGCCGGAGAACAGGTTGCTGACCGCCACGCTACCGCCCCAGATGCCCGCCTGGACCTGCGCCCGCGCGGCCACGTCGCCCTGATCGGCGAGCAGGGCGGGCAGGTGGTCGTGCAGGGCCTTGGCGCCCTGCAGGCACGCGGCCTTGACGATCGGCAGGTCGACGTCGTGAGCGAAGCATTCGATGCAGTGCGTGAAGGAGTCGAAGCCCTGGGCGGCCAGGTCGTCGGCGGTTACGGTCGTGAGCAGCGCCGGATCCAGCACGAGGCGCGTCGGCAGCAGCGCATCGTCGAGGTAGGCGTTGGTGAGGCCGTCGCGGAAGCTTGCGAAAACGAAATGGCCGAACTCGCCGCCGAGCATGTAGGCCGCGGGAATGGCGACATGGATGGCCCGTCCGGTGCGGCGGACCACCGACACGTGCTGCGCCTGCACGAAGTCGGTACTCAGCCGCCGGACGTCGAACTGCGGATCCTCGGCCAGCATCCAGATGAACTTGGCGACGAAGTTGAGGAAATTGCCGCCGAGCGACATGTAGCACCCATAGGACTGGGTGTTGATGCGCCCGGCCAGCGTGACGATATCTTCGTACTTGGCGGTGGGATCGGCCAGGTGGGTATCGAACTGCAAGCCCAGCGACTGAAGGCTTTCCTCGAGCACACCGAGCAAGCCCTGGGACTGCGCGCTTTCGTCGCTGATGAGCGAGATGCGGCCGATGCCTTCGTCCTGCAGATGCTGCAAGGCGGTGCGATGGCTCGCCGTGCCGAAATAGACCTTTTGATGAAAGCGACTGAAGCGGGTCATTGGAATGGACTCTCTGGGAGGGTGTTTGTGGTTGGTCCGACATGGTGGCGGGACCGATTCCGCGCGCGCCGCCTTCGCCGAGCGACATCCATCGCAACTGTGCATTTGTGCCGCTTCCTGGGAGCGACGCCGGCACTTGGCGCTGGCCCCACAACGGGCCGTGTTAAACTAGTCAGATAACTAGTCTGAAGGGTCGCAATGAAGACTTGGCCGGTACAAGACGCCAAGGCGCGTTTTAGTGAATTTCTCGATGCATGCCTCGCCGAAGGGCCGCAGATGGTGACCAAGCGCGGCGCCGAAGCGGCCGTGCTGGTTCCTGCGGCGGAATGGCGGCGGCTGCATGCCACGGCCCAGCCATCGCTCAAGGATCTGCTGCTCTCGGCGGAAGCGCGCACCGATTTCCTGGTGCCGCCGCGCGGCAACGCGCGCCGGCGCCGGGTCGCGCCGATGCGCTGAGAGCGGCCATGTACCTGCTCGACACGAACGTCATCTCGGAACTGCGCAGAGCCCGCCCGCATGGCGCGGTGCTCGCATGGCTGACGCCGATCGCTGACGCCGACCTGCACCTGTCGGCGGTCACGCTGGGCGAGATTCAGGCCGGCATCGAACTCACCCGCGAACAGGATTCCGCGAAGGCCACCGAGATCGAGCAGTGGGCCGCGCTGGTTGCCGCGTCCTACAACGTGCTGCCGATGGATGCCGAAACCTTCAGGCTCTGGGCCAAGCTGATGCATCGCAGTTCGAACACTCTGTACGAGGACGCGATGATCGCCGCCACGGCCAAGCAGCACGCGCTGATCGTCGTGACGCGCAACGTCGGCGACTTCGCGGGTTTCGGTGTCGAGGTGCTCGATCCCTTCGCGCAACGATGAAAGCCCTGCGCATCTACGCCGGTCCCACGGCCCGCAGGCACATCGAACAGCACGGCCTGCGCCCGAACGACGTGCGCACGATCCCCGGCGCGGCGGGCGGGCCCAAGGGGCTGGTGCTCGGGCCGCTCGACCGCTTCATCTTCGGGCGCTGGCTTGCCCGGTCGAGCCAGCCGGTCGACCTGGTGGGCGCATCGATCGGCGCCTGGCGGCTCGCGACGGCCTGCCTGGCCGATCCGCAGACGGCCTTCGAGCGCTTCGAGCACGACTACGTGCGCCAGCAGTTCGATATTCCGCCGGGGCAGAAGCGGCTCAGTCCGCACCAACTCAGCGAACGCTTTGCGGAAAGCCTGACCACGTTCTATGGCGGACGCATCGGCGAGGTGCTCGGGCATTCGCGCTACCGGCTCCATGTGGTGACCTCGCGCGGGCGCCACATCCTCGGGCGCGAGGGCAGGGCGCGCACGCCCTTCGGCTACCTGGGCGCCTTTGCCACCAACAGCGTGTACCGCAAGGGCCTGGGCGCATGGCTCGAGCGCTGCGTGTTCTCGACGCCGGGCGCTGCGCTGCCTTTCGGCACGCGCGACTTCCGTACGCGCCAGCATGCGCTCAGCGAAGCGAACTTCAACCTGGTGCTGCAGGCCTCGTGCTCGATCCCGTTCCTGCTGTCCGCAGTGCACGACATTCCGGGCGCGCCGCGCGGCGCCTACTGGGACGGCGGCATCACCGACTACCACCTGCACCTCGACTACCAGCCGGCGGACGAGGGCATCGTGCTGTACCCGCATTTCCAGCGCGCGGTGGTGCCGGGCTGGCTCGACAAGGGCCTGCGCTGGCGCCACCGGGCGACCGGCTTCCTCGACCGCATGGTGGTGCTCGCGCCCGACCCGGCGTGGGTGCGCTCGCTGCCCAACGGCAAGCTGCCCGACCGCAAGGACTTCATTCACTTTGCGCACGACACGCCGGCGCGCGTGGCCGCGTGGCACAAGGCCACGCGCGAGGCCCAACGGCTTTCGGACGAGTTCGAGGCCTGGCTCGACGCAGGTGCGGAACGCGTGCGCGACGTGCTGCCGCTCTGAAGAGAAAACCGCGCCTGCGCGCGGCGGGCAAACCCTGAGCGCGGCGCCGTGGTTGCGCTTCGAGAATGAATGTTTACTTCCGTCAGAGAAAGCCGCCTTCATGTCCTCGATCAGAATTTCGCGCCGCCATTTCACGCTCGCTGCCGCAGCCGCCGCGAGCAGCAGCCTCGCCGTTCCTGCCTTCGCCCAATCTGCCTGGCCCAGCAAGCCGGTCCGCATCGTCGTGCCGTACACGCCGGGCGGTTTCACCGACCAGATGGCGCGGCTCGTGCAGGTGGGCCTGCAGGCCCGGCTCGGGCAGCCGGTGCTGATCGACAACAAGCCCGGTGCCAACAGCCTGATCGGCGTCGACGCGGTGGCCAAGGCCGCGCCCGATGGCAGCACCTTCGGCGTGGTGATCGCGGCCTATGCCGCCAACACCACGCTCTATCCCAAGCTGCCCTACGACCCGCAGAAGGACCTCACGGGCGTGTCGCTCATGGGCGTGTCGCCGCTGCTGGCCGCAGTCAACAGCGACGCGCCGTTCAAGACCGCGCGCGAACTGATCGCCTATGCGCGCGCCAATCCGGGCAAGGTGAGCTTCGGCTCGTCGGGCAACGGCTCGGCCGCGCACCTGACGACCGAGCTCTGGAAGTCGCTCACGCAGACCTACATGATCCACATCCCATACCGCGGTGCCGCGCCCGCGCTAACCGACCTGATGGGCGGGCAGATCCAGCTCTTCTTCGACGCGCCCACCGGCCTGATCAACCAGGCCAAGGCGGGCAAGGTGCGGCTCATCGGCGTGGCGGGCGACAAGCGCCTGGCCGCGGCGCCCGAGGTGCCGACCTTCATCGAGCAGGGCTTCGCGGGCTTCACCGGCAGCACCTGGGCAGGCATGATCGCGCCCGCGGGCACGCCGCGTGAGATCGTCAAGCGCATGTCCGACGAGGTGTCGCGCATCATCAAGAGCGACGAGACGCGCGCAAAGCTCGACGCGATGGGCACCATTCCCGCGGGCAGCACGCCCGAGGAGTTCGACGCGTTCATCGTCGCCGAGACCACCAAGTGGGCCAAGGTGATCCGCAGCGCGGGCGTGAAGCTCGAGTAGCGCCGCCGGGCTATGCGGCGAGAACCAAGACCTTGAACTGGCTCGGCACGATCCGCATGCCGACCATGTTGCAGCGGTTCTGCACCGACAGGCTCGTCATCCGCGTGCACGGCGTGCCCTTGAGCAGCACGGTGAAGGCGCCGGTGATGTGGCGCGAGGGGCCCATCACGGTCTGCGATACCACGCCCATGAGCACGCCCGCGTTGTCGCCGTTGGTGATCGGCGTGACCGTGGCCATGTTGTGCGCCGGGGTGCCGCCGTAGAGGATGTTCCACGCGTTCGGAATCGCGGTCGGGCCGAGTGCGAAGTTGGGGTAGGGGATCGGCAGCGCGGGCGGCGTCTTGCAGACGTCGGGGAAGGCGAGGTCCACGCCCATCATCTGTGCATTGGCGAACATGTGTCGTTGCTCCTTCGTTGCGGGGCGGGTTCAGCCCATGTGGATCTGCTCGGCGTCGACCTTGACCAGCGCCTTGCTGCTGACCAGGGTGTTCTTCGCGTGCAGGCGCATCGTCTCCGTCGCCTGCATGTCGATCTGGCCTGCGCGCACCTGTTCGACCTCTTCGGTCAGGCGGAAGCTGGAGCGCGTGAGCACGCTCAGCCGGTCGAGCACCGTCTCGAGCGTGCGGCCGACGAAGCGTGCGACCAGCGTCGTTACGCGGACCTCGGCGCCGCGATAGTCCAGGTCGGTCAGTTCGACCTGCGCCTTCCGTGCCTGCAGGTTGAACTCGGTCGCGCGAAGGTCGAGCTGCGTGTCGGCCTGCAGCGCGATACCGCCGCTGCGTGCGTGCAGCGTCAGATCGCCGTTCACCACGAGCTGCGAGCGGCCCGGATCGGCCTGGGCGACGACCGCGATCAGGTAGAGCTGCTCGCGCTCCGGCCCCGCTACGAGCACGGTGTCGCCGATGGCCGGCTGCAGCAGGCAGCTCGCGGCGCGGGTGCAGCGCCAGCGCTCGCCGCCCGCCTGCGCGGCGACGCGATAGCCGTCGCTGCCGAGCGCCTCGACGACGGTGCCGAGGGCGCTGCCGTTCCAGGCGGTCGATGCCGCCGCCGGCAGCGGCCGGCGCAGCAGCACGTGCATCTCGTCGGGCATGGCCTCGGCGGGCGCCGGGTCGGCTTCGGGCTGCCGAGCGGTGCGTTGGTTCATGGCATGGTCTCCTCGGAAGGGCCGGAAGGGCCGGAAGGATCGGCGCCAGGCGGCAGCGGACGCCCGAAGGTGTCGCGGCCTGCGCGCTGCGGGCGCAGCCGCCGTGCCGCCGAGAAGCGCTCGGCCTCGAACAGCGCGGGGTCGCTGTCGAGCACGCCGAGGCGGTCGCTCCATCGCGTGCCGGCCTGCAGCGCACGATGGGTCTGGGTGCGCTGGAACATTGCGCCGCGCATGTCGGCGTCGCTGAGGTCGGCATAGGCGAAGTCGGCATACACCAGATGGCTGCGCGCGAACGAGGTCCGCCGGCAGTGCGCGCGGTGGAACACGCATTGCGTGAGCTGCGCATCCGACAGGTCGGCGTCGTCGAGCAGGGCATCGACCCAGAGGCTCTGATCGAACCGCGCGCCGCGCGCGTCGGCATGCCGCAGGTCGGCCTCGGGAAAGAGGCACTGCGGTGCCTCGACGCCGGTGAGCACCGCGCGCGCCAGCTTCGCGCCCTTGAAGTTGCATTGGCTCAACTGCGCCCGATCGAAGTTGCAGCCGCGCAGGTCGGCATCGATGAACTGGCACAGGTGGAACGATTGTCCCGAGAAATCCTGCCCCGCGAGGTCGGCCTCGCTGAAGATGACGTTGTGGAAGCTGGCGCCCGCGAAGTGCGCGCCGCGCAGTTCGGCGCGGTAGTACACGGTGGTGTTCAGCGCCACCTCTGTGAAGCGGGTCTCCGCGAGATTCGATTCGCCGAACACCGCCTTGGTCAGGTCCGCGCGCTGGAAGTCTGCTGCCTGGAGCTGGCTCTGGTGGAAGGTGGCGAGCCCGGCCGCGGCCTCGGCGAAATCGGCTTCGCGCAGGTCGCAGCCGCTGAAGGTGGTCCGGCCCATCGCGGCGCCGCGCAGGCGCGCGCCGGACAATGCGCACTGGTGGAAGGCCGCGCGCTGCAGGTCGGCGCCGTCGAGCACCGCGGCCTCGAACCGGCAGGCGTCGAAAGCCGACTCCCCGAGGCGCGCGCCGCGCAGGCTGGCCCCCGAAAAGTCGCATTCGCGCAGCGCGCCCCCGCGCAGGTCGAGGCCGTCGAAGTTCATGCCCTTGAAGTCCTGCCCCTGGATGTGTTCGCCGGTGCGGAGTTTCTGCGCAAGAGTCTCCGGCGTCATTGCACCGGATCCGCCGCGCGGCGTGGGAGGGTCTTGGACTGCTCGAGGTAGGCGCCGCGGGTTTCGGTCACCGTGTCGATCACCGACTGGGACACGTCGGCGCGGAACAGGTTGGCGTCGCGCAGATCGGTGCCGACGAAGCGGGATTTCTGCAGATGCGCATTCATGAGGTTGGCGCCAGAGAGCGAGGCGTGCGTGAAGTCGGCGCGGATGAAAAGGCTGTCGGGCGCGTCGATGGCGCTCAGGTCGGCGCCGACCAGCGCGCACGACGAGAGATCGCAGGTGTCGAGCGTGGCGGCGACGAAGCGCGCGCCATCGAGCGGCATCTCGCGCAGGCTGCAGTGCAGCAGCGTGGCACCCTCGAAGTCGGCATTGCGCAGGCTGCTGGTGCCGACGAAGCAGCTGGTGCGCAGCGTGGCGCCGCGAAACACCACGCCGGTGTCGCCCGGCGTGTGGGCCCAGGCGCAGGCTTCGAGCGAAGCGCCCGAAAAATCGAGGTGCTCGACGTGGCACGAGATGAGCCCGAACTTGTGCAGCCGCGCCTCGCGAAAACTGCAGTCGACGAGCCGGCTGCCTTCGAGCAGCGTGACGTAGTCGAGCTGCGCGGCGTCGAAGCGGCAGCCTTCGAAATGCATGCCGAAGAGGTTCAGGTGCGCGAGCCGCGCGCCGCTGAAGTCGCAGTGGTCGAAGCGGGTCTTCTCGATCGTGGTCTCGTGCAGCGCCGCGCCGGTGAACGAGGTGTGCGCGCAGTGCGCGAGGCTCAGGTTGGCCTGGTGCAGCACGCAGCCGGCCAGCGACGCGCGCGACAGGTCGGCGCGCACCAGCACGGCTTCGGTCGCATCGGCGCCGTCGAGCTGCGCGCCCACGAGCCTGGCGCTTTCGAGCAGGGTGCGGCGCAGCACCGCGCCGCGCAGGTCCATGCCCGAGAGGTCGGCGCCGGTCAGGTCCATGCCGGAGAGGTCGCGCGTGGTGGCCATGATGTCGCGCACACGCTCGCGCACCTCGGCGGCGCGCTCGCCGTCCAGCGCATCGGCCGCGGTCTGGTGCTGCGCGCCGAGCCGGTACATGTCGATCAGTCCGCGCCGCCCGCGTTCGGCCGCCTGCGCGAGTTCGTGCTGCTGCTCGGGCGGCATCTGCGCGCTGCGCGTGGCGGGCGCGATGCCGAGCATGCCCTTCATCACGCTCTTCGCGTCGAATGCCGGCGGACCCTTGACCTGGGTGCGGCCGGCGTTCTCGACCATCTCGCCGGTGTCGAAGCCGACCTTGCGCGACTGCACCGCATTGGCCTTGCCGTGCTCGGCGAGTTCGCGTCGGGCCTCTTCGAGCCTGGTCGTCTGTTCGCGCTCGTAGGCCTTGGCCTGCGCCATGAATTCGGGCAGCTCGCTCAGCGTGGGCATGCGGGTGAAGGGCTCGGGCACCGGGCGCTCCCTGAAGTGGCGCGCCTTGTGGCCCGCGGCCATGCCCTGCCGTGCGATGTCTTCGCGAAGCAGGCGGGCGCGCTCCTGCATGTTGCGCATGAGCGGCGATTCTTCTTCGTCCTGCTCGGTGCGGTCGATCCACGGACCGATGCATTCGGCCGGCAGCAGCTCCTCGTCGCGGAAGGTGTAGAGCGCGCCCGTCTCGGGATTGCTGCGCCGCTGCAGGGTTTCGAGGTAGTGCGCGAGCGGGCGGGGCGGCTCGGCGGCCTGTTCGATGGCCGGCATGACGTGCGTGACGTCGGCGGCGTCGTCTTCCGCGATGTCGGTCTCGCCATGGAAGATCAGCGCGATCTGCTCGCGGTGCGGAAAGAACCAGGCGGTGGTGAGCCGCAGGTCGATCTCCTCGAAGCGCTCGGGCTCTGCACTTGCGCCCGCGCCGGTCCGGCGCGCGATGAAGCCGCGGGCGCGCCAGTCGGGCAGCCGCCCGCGCTGCACGGGCTCGGCGGGATGCATGTTGAGGATCTGGTAGGGCGTGCCGCCGGCGATGCGGTCGTCCTGCGGCCAGCGCTGCGCGGGCGCGGCGGCGTTGAAGAGCCGCCAGTCCATGTCTTCGGCAAAGCCGGGGAAGAGGTTCTCACGCCAGTGCGTGCCGTAGTCGCTGCCGATCAGGCGCATGCGTGCGGGCCAGCTCACGTCGATGGCGCCGGGGCAGGCCGGTTCGACGGCGCGTCCGGGGTGGTCGATGCGGCGGTTCGGATGCTCCACGTTGGGCAGCCGCTGCACCTGCAGGCCCTGGACGAGTTCGGGTTGGTGCCCGATGCCCAACGGATTGTCGGCACAGGCGGGACCGCCGAAGGCGCGCGTCCAGTCCAGCCGCATCGATTCGAAGGGCTGCGGCGCGCTCGCGCGGCCGTCGATCCAGTAGCGGTCGCCGAAGACCACGAACTGCCGCACCAGCGCGCCCACCTGGAGTTCGACCGCGCAGGCGGTCTTCTCGGCCTGGTGGTGCGTATAGGCATGGCCCGTGGCGAGGAACTCGGCGCAGGGCTTGGGCATGCCGAGATCGATGGCGCCGGTCGGGCCGAGCTCCTCGGAGACCGTCTTCCAGAACTCGGTCTCGGGCAGCAGCACGGGCTTTTCGTCCATCGAGATCATGCCCATCACGGTGAGCGCCAGGCGCTGCCGGCCCGAGCGCAGGAAAGGCCGCGTGATCACGCTCAGCCGCAGGGGTTTGACGCTTTTCACGCGGAGGCGCGGGGAATCTCGAGCGGCGTGCGCGAGCGGTCGATGGCGAGGATCGAGGCGTCGTTCGGGTCGCGCAGCAGGTGCACCGGCTTGCCGGGCACCGCGAACTGCGGCAGCAGGCTCTCGTCGATCAGCGTGCGCACGACGGCGGGCCGTTCGGCCCAGGCCGCATCGTTGTCGACCAGCCGCAACGCCAGCTCGACGGCACACACCTTCTGCCCCTGCGTGCCGCCGCGGGTCAGCTCGTTCTCGGAACGCTTGAGCGACTCGACCACGGCCTCGGCGGGCACGCCGGTCTGCGCCAGGCGCTCCCAGGTCTTTGCCTCGGCCGAATAGATGCGGTTCTCGTGTGTGGCCACGATCACCACCGAGGCCGCCACCGCGAGCATCGATCCCATCAGCACCGCGAAGACGATCCAGAGAATGATTTCCATCGTTGCCGATTCGCTCCAGGCCTCTCAGGCCACCAAGGTCAGGACCTTGAACTTCGCCGCCAGGCCGCCGGTAGCGATGAGCATGCCCTTGTTCGCGATCGAAAGCCCCCTGGCGGTGACCTCGAGCGGCTCGTTCTTGAGCGAGAACAGCGCGACATCGATCTTGACCGTGGCGATCTGCGCGTTGAGCGCCGCGTAGTACTGCAGCCGCGCGCCCCACACGTCGAGCGACATGCCGACCAGGCTCAACCGGAAGCCCACGCCACCCATGCGATGGAGCCGCCAGTCGCCGCTGGTCGCATAGTTGTTGTTGTAGACAGTCGAGTTGTTGGTGTAGTTGTTCGTCGTGTTGTTGTAGGTGCTCGACGTGGTGTTGTAGACGTTGGTGTTGATGACGTGCTGCGTCGTGTTGTGGATGTGGTTCGTGGTGTTGAAGATCACGTCGGGCGAGGTGTGCACCGTGGGCCCGGTCACCACCGTGTTCGACGGGCCGTTGACGGTCACGTTGTTGATCGTGTTGACCGTGTCGTTGCGCCCGCCGCTCACGAAGCGGATTTCCTGGCCGTCGATGGTGCCGTTGAAGCCGCCCGAGATCGCCAGGTTCACGCCGCCGCTGATGGTGTCGTTCAGGCCGCCGCTGAGGGTGCGCGTCTTGCCGCCCGTGATGCTCTGCGTGACGCCGCCGCTCACCGTCTCGCTGAAGCCGCCGGTCACGTCGCGGGTGTCGCCGCCGGTGATGGTCTCCTTGGCGCCGGCCGTGATGTCGCGCGTTTCGCCGCTCAGGTAGGTGGACGACTCGTGGCCCTCGATGCGCGTGGTGCGCGTGCCGCCGGTGGTGTGCGTCTCGTCGGCCTCGACCTCGACGTCGAGGTTGCGCTCGGCATGCAGCAGGATCTGCTCGGCGCCCGTGCGGTCCTCGAAACGCAGCATGTTGGCCTGGTTGGCCGCGCCGCCGCTGCTGGAGCGCGTGAGGATGCCGCTGGCCGTGGCGTTGGCGGGCAGTTCCCAGGGCGGCATCTGGTCGTTGTTGTAGACGCGGCCGGTGATGATCGGCCGGTCGGGCTCGCCGCCGATGAAATCGACGATCACTTCCTGGCCCACGCGCGGCATGTGCATGGTGCCGAAGTTGGCGCCGGCCCAGCTGCTCGACACCCGCACCCAGCACGAGCTGTTCTCGTCGGCCTGGCCGTAGCGGTCCCAGCGGAACTGCAGCTTCACGCGGCCGAAGCGGTCGGTCCAGATCTCTTCGGGGCCGACGACGGTGGCGGTCTGGGGGCCGTTGGTGCGCGGCTTCGGTGTCTTGCGCGCGGGGCGAAAGGGCACGCTCGACGGCAGCACGGTGAAGTCGAACTGGCAGATCGACTCGGTGGTCCCGGTGGAATAGTCGGGTTCCTGCAGGTCGTAGCGCGTCTCGGTGACGAGGTATTCGCGGTTGTCCGATTCGCGCGGGCAGTGCGTCATCTCGAACAGGTAGCCCGGTGCCATGCCGACCACGTTGGTGTGGCCCGCGGCGAGTTCGTGCGCGCCCTGCAGCTCCTGCAACCGGATCTTGGCGTAGGTGTCGCCCTGCTGGTGTTCGCTGTAGCCGCCGAGCCATTCATAGACTTCGTAGCTCGAATGGTCGTGGCCCTTCGGGTCCTGGCGCACGCTCTGCAGCGAGGCGCGCGATTTCCTGAAATCGAAGTCGTCGAGCATCACCCGGCCCGCGGTGATCTGCTCGGCGACACGCCACTTGTCGATGCATGGTTCCATCGCATGCAGCACGCGGTCACGCGAGCGGTAGGCGATGCGCGGGTAGGCCGGCAGCTTGCCGTAGCTGCCGGTGTCGTCGGCCAGCACCAGCATGTGGGTGTTGCGCGAATGCTCGAAGTGGTAGGCGATGCCTTCGTGCTCCATGAGCCGGCTCACGAACGCGAAATCGCTCTCCTGGTACTGCACGCAATATTCCCACGGGCGGTAGCTGCCCGTGAGGCGCTTCTCGAACTCGAAGCCGTACTTGCCGAGCACCTCGTCGAGCACCTCGGGCACGCTCCTGTTCTGAAAGATGCGGCAGTCGGTGGTGCGCGTGAGGAACCAGAGCCACGGCTGCACCAGCGCGCGGTACACGTAGTGGCGGCCGGTTTCGTTGGCACGGCCCACGAGCTCGAAGCGCACCACGATGCCGTTGAGGTGGCGCGGCGTGGCGCCATCGGTGATCTCGAGGGTGAGCGAGGTGCCGAGCAGCTTCTTCAAATCGAGGTTGAAGCTGGGGCTGACCATGTCGACCTCGAACTCGAACAGCTGCGAGAGGCCTTCCCGTCCCCGCATCGCGCGGAACCTGAGCTGCTCGGCGGTCAGTGCGGTGTGGACCTGGACGGTACGCGTCATTCGGATTTCCCTGGCTACCTGGGGCTGCTGCGGTTGCAGGCCTTCGGAAACAGTCTAGGAAATGCTTATGTCATGTGGATGACGTGCGGGCTTTGGTGATGGCTGTCGTTCAGGGCGGGTGCCCAGGGTACCGGGTACTCCCCTCCGCGAATGTCCCCCGCCTTCGGCTCCTCCTTTATTTCGCTGCGGGGAGCACCCGGTACCCTGGGCACAGGGCACGCTCGTTGTGCATCGCTGATCAACCCCCGCTCCGTGCAACGATCACGCCGATGGGGTGCCTTGCGCAGCGAAATAAAGGAGGAGGGCGAAGCCCGGGGGACATTCGCGGAGCAAGGTACCCCGTCGGCGTGGTCGCCGCCCTGAACAGCCGCCCCGAACAGCGCAGCTACAAAACGCTTACATCGACGCTTCGAGCATCGCCGTGTAGTCGTCGCGCGACGCGAGCCGCGGATTGGTCTTGTGGCAGTGGTCGGCCATGGCGCCGTCGATGATCTTCTCGAACATCGCGGGCGTCACGCCCACTTCGGCCAGGCCCTTGGGCATGCCCAGGCGCGCGTTCATGTCGCGGATCGCCTCGGCCAGGTCGCCGGCCGAATCGAGGTGCATGGCCTGCGCCATGCGCTGCAAGCGCTGCTCTTTCTGGACCGACTCGGCCCCCGCGTTGAAGCGGATCACCGCGGGCAGGAAGAGGGCGTTGAGCGTGCCGTGGTGCAACCGCGGGTCGACGCCACCCAGGCTGTGGCTCAGCGAGTGCACGCAGCCCAGGCCCTTCTGGAACGCCATGGCGCCCTGCATCGACGCGCTCATGAGGTTGAGGCGTGCCTCGCGGTCGCTGCCGTGGTTGGTGGCGCGCTCGATGTGGCCCCAGGCGCGCTCCAGGCCGTCGAGCGCGATGCCGTCGGCCGGCGGGTTGAAGGCCGCCGACATGAAGGTTTCCATGCAGTGCGCGATCGCGTCCATGCCGGTGGCGGCCGTGAGCCGGGGCGGCAGGCCGAGCGTGAGCTCGGGGTCGCAGATTGCGGCCTTGGGCATCAGGAACCAGCTGTGGAAGCCGAGCTTGCGGTGGTCGTCCACGATGACGATCGCGCCGCGCGCCACTTCGCTGCCGGTGCCGCTGGTGGTGGGCACCGCGACGATCGGCACCACGCGCTCGGTGATCTTCGGTGAGCCGCCTTCGATGGTGGCGTAGGTCTTGAGCGGGCCGTCGTGCGTGGCCGCGATCGCCACGCCCTTGGCGCAGTCGATCGCCGAGCCGCCGCCAACGGCGATGAGCCCGTCGCAGCGCGCGCTGCGGTACATCTCGACCGCAGCGCGCACCGCGGCCTCGGTGGGGTTGGAGGGCGTCTGGTCGAACACGGCGACGTCTTCAATGTCGGTGAGGGCGTCGAGCGCCTTCTGCAGCACGCCGGCCGCGCGCACACCGGCGTCGGTGACGATCAGCGGGCGCTGGATGCCGATGCGGGCGCACTCGCTGGCGAGCAGCTTGATCGCGCCGAATTCGAACTGGATCTGGGTGAGGTATTGGATCAGGGCCATGGGCGTGAGTGCGTGGGGCAGTACGATTGCCGACCATCGAATCTATCAAGAGCAGCCAGTCTTGCACATGAACAAAACCCTTGGCGCTGTCGCGTCGGGCACATCGCTGACCGCCAAGATGGCCAGCGTCGTCGAACGCATGGCGCGTGCCGGCCACCCGAGCCTGGACCAGCTCGCCCCCGACGAGGCCAAAGCCGCCTACGAGAAAGGCGCCGGCGTGCTCGAGGTGCCCAAGCCCGAGCTGGCGCGCATCGAGGATTTCGCGATTGCCGCGCGCGACAGCGCCGAACTGCCGGCGCGGCTCTATGCACCTTCAATGCCGTCGGCGCAGAAGCTCCCGGCGCTGGTGTACTTTCACGGCGGCGGCTTCACCGTGGGCAGCATCCGCACGCACGACACGCTGTGCCGCGTGCTGAGCGTGAAGAGCGGCTGCGCGGTGGTGTCGGTCGACTACCGGCTCGCGCCCGCGCACAAGTTTCCGACCGCCTCGAACGATGCCTGGGACGCCTTCGCGTTCGTGGCGAAGGAGGGCGCGCGGCTCGGCCTCGACACCGGCCGCCTCGCCGTGGGCGGCGACAGTGCAGGCGGCACGCTGGCGGCGGTGTGCGCCATCCTCGCGCGCGACGCGGGGCTGCCGCTCGCGCTGCAGATGCTGATCTACCCGGGCACCACGGCGCACCAGGACACCGACTCGCACCGGCGCTTCGCCGACGGGCCGCTCTTGACCAAGGCCATGATCGATTACTTCTTCGGCCAGTACGTGAACACACCGGCCGAGCGCGACGACTGGCGCTTCGCACCGCTGCTGGCCGACGACGTCGACGGCGTGGCGCCGGCCTGGATCGGGCTGGCCGAATGCGATCCGGTGGTGGACGAAGGCATCGCCTATGCCGACAAGCTGCGTGCGGCCGGCGTGCCGGTCGACCTCGAGATCTACCGCGGCGTCATCCACGAATTTCTTAAGATGGGGCGTGCCATTCCCGAGGCACTGCAGGCGCAGGACGATGCCGCGCGCGCACTCCGAGAAGCATTGAAACCATGACCGAGACAACAACGACCCTTCCCCAGCGAAAAGACTTCCGCTTCTTCCATCGGCTGCGCGTGCGCTGGGCCGAGGTCGACATGCAGAAGATCGTATTCAACGCGCACTACCTGATGTATTTCGACACCGCCGTCGCCGACTACTGGCGCGCGCTCGCGCTGCCGTACGAGGAGGCCATGCAGGCGCTGGGCGGCGACCTGTACGTGCGCCGCGCGACGATCGACTTCCGCGCCTCGGCGCGCATGGACGACGTGATCGACGTGGGCATGAAATGCGCGCGTGTCGGCAATTCGTCGATGGTGTTCGAGGGCGCGCTGTTCCGCCAGGACCAGTACCTGGTCGGCTGCGAACTGGTCTACGTGTTCGCCGATCCGGCCACGCAGACCTCGAAGCCGGTGCCCGCGGCGCTGCGTGAGACGCTGCTGGGCTTCGAGGCCGGCGAGCCGATGTGCACGGTGGAGACCGGCGACTGGAAGACGCTCGGCGAAGGTGCGGGCGCGCTGCGCCGCGCGGTCTTCATCGAGGAACAGAACATCCCCAAGGAGCTCGAGTGGGACGCGCACGATGAAGTGGTGCTGCATGCGGTGGTGCGCAACCGGCTCGGCCAGGTGATCGCCACCGGCCGCCTGCTCGACGCCGTCGACGGCACCGCGATGCTCGGCCGCATGGCGGTGCACCGCACGCTGCGCAGCGGCGGCCATGGCGCGTCCGTCATGCAGGCGCTCGAGGACGCCGCCCGCGCGCGGGGCGACCGCGAGATCGGCCTGCATGCGCAGCGCCGCGCCGAGCGCTTCTATGCGCGGCGGGGCTACCAGGTGCATGGCGAGCCCTTCGAGGAAGCCGGCATCCCGCACATCGAGATGCGGCGGGCGCTGAACTGAGAAGTCTCAGTACCGCGGCGGCGGATCGGGCACGTAGCCCGTGTCCGACCTAGGGAAGGCCGACGGACCTTCTGGGCGCGGCCAGCGCGGCGGCGGCACGGGGATGATGCCGGCCGCCACCAGGTTTTCGCGGCTGTCGTAGCGGATGCGCACCATCTCGTTGGGCGACGGACCTGCGCGCTCGAAGGTGGTGTGGCCCACGTGCGAGGCCTCGCGCCGGCCGTGCCCCGTGCCGAGGCTGGGAGCAGGTGCCGCCTGCCGCGCGAGGCCGCCCTTGGCCGAGGCGCCCGGCATTGCGGCTTCCGCCGCGCTGTCGGCAGCGCGGGCCTGCGGCACGACGGGCTCGTCCGGCACAGGCGGATGCGGCACGCGCTCGCGGAACATCGCCACGCCGATCACGCCCACGTCGTCGGGCCGGCCGGTGCGGCTCGCGTACGACGCACCGACCGAGGTGAACTCGAAGGCCGCGATCTGCGAGTCGCTCTTGCGCCAGCCCGCGATGTCGCTGCGTTTGCCGCCCGAAAAGACGTAGCCGTTCTGCAGCACGCCCGCGGTTTCGCCGGTGACGATGTTGATGCCGTCCACCGACATCACGGCCATGATGCGTTCGCCGCCTGGATGGCGCACGCGGATCGCATAGCGCGCGCCGGGCCGGCCGGCGACCCAGTGGTCGCCCCGGTGGCGGTACAGCGGAAGTTCGCGGCCGCTGGCGCGGTCGATCACGCTGACCTGCATCAGCGCGCCCAGGCGGTGGGCAACCGGTGGCGCCGGGTACGGCCACAGGGGGCTTTCGGCCGAGGCGGCAAGCGGGGCCATGGCAATGGCGAGGGCGATCGGAAGCAGGCGTCTGCGTTTCATGGTGGATTTCCTTGGGCCGTAGTGGATCGGTCCGGCTTCTACGGGCCGGGGATCGAGACGGGGTCAAGGCGCAGGCAAAAAAAATGGCGCTGCCTTGTCGGGGCAGCGCCAGCCATCGCATCGCGCAAGGATGCGCGGGAACATTCCTGAAGTTAGATGTCTTCGAGCAGCGGGTAGGGCAGCGGTTCGACCGTGAGTGCCGGCCCGTCGGCACCGCCCGCGCGGAGGCCGCCGGCCTCGAGTGCCGAGATCTGGACCGACACCAGCGCCGCCCAGCCGCCGGCGGGCGCCTCGGCGGCCTGCACGACGGTGCCGACGGGCTGTTCGGCGTCGCCTGCGGCGAACACTTCCTGGCCCGCGCCGAGCGGCGCATCAGCCCGCACGATGTAGGTGCGGCGCTTGAGCGTGCCGCGAAACTGGCTGCGCGCTACCACCTCCTGGCCCGGGTAGCAGCCCTTCTTGAAATTGACGCCCCCGACCGATTCGTAATTGATCATCTGCGGCACGAAGGCCTCGACCACCGGCGTGGTCAGGGTCGCGATGCCGCTCCGAACCTCGCTCCAGAGCCAGAGCGCGGCGTCCAGCGGCGCACCGGTGGGCGCGGGGCTGTCCACCGGCGCGATCCAGAGCGCGCGCGGCACGCCGTCGGCCGGGTAGAGCGAGACCGCGCTCGCATCCTCGCCCACCGCGGAGCGTTGGCCGGGCAGGGCTGCAGCGTCGAGGCCGTTGGCCGCCAACGCGGTGCCCGCCACGCCGTAGAGCGCGAACTGCCCGGTGGCATCGCTGAGCTTGGCCTTGGCGCGCAGCACGTACATCGACAAGCGCTTGAGCGTGGCCGCCAGGATGTCCTGGCTGCAGACCAGCAGCACCAGGTCGGGCTGCGGCCGGATGCCGATGAAGCTTGCGATCGCGCGTCCCTTGGCCGTGCAGAGCGCCGCCAGGCGGGCCTCGGTGGGGCCGAGCAGCGCGAAGTCTTGCGTCAGCTGGCCGTGCAGGAAGCTCGCGGCATCGGGACCCTCGGCGCGGATCACGCCGAGGTGTGAAAGAGCGGTAACACCATTGAGAACGACAGGGGTCATCGCTGAATTATCATGGTCGCGGCCGTTTCGTCGCGCCTGCAGGGAATCCCGCCCCGGTTTCCGCAAGGCCACTGGCCATTGGTTCCGATCCGCTCGCCCATTCTTCCAACTCCCGCTACTGCAACGGACCCGTGCGCCGCTTCTTTCTCACGCTCTTCCTGCTGGCCGCATTCACCGTGCTCGGCCTTGGTGCCGCCGGCCTCTGGTGGGTGCACCAGCCGCTCAAGTTGTCCGCGCCCAGCCTCGACCTGTCGGTCGAACCCGGTACCACGCCGCGCGGCGTCGCGCAGGCCGTGGCCGATGCGGGCGCCGACGTGGAGCCGCAACTGCTCTACCTCTGGTTCCGTCTTTCGGGGCAAGACCGGCAGATCCGCGCCGGCAGCTACGAGCTGGCGCGCGGCATCACGCCCCAGACGCTGCTCAGCGTGCTGGTACGCGGCGAAGAGGCCACGCGGAGCGTGGTGCTCGTCGAAGGCTGGAACATCCGCCAGGTGCGCGCCGCGCTCGCCAAGGCCGAACAGCTCAAGCCCGAGACCGTCGGCCTGCCCGACGACGCACTGATGGCCCGGCTCGGCCGGCCCGGCGTGCATCCCGAGGGCCGCTTCTTTCCCGACACCTACACCTATTCGAAGGGCTCGACCGACATCGCGCTGCTGCAGCGCGCGATGCGGGCCATGGACAAGAAGCTCGAAGCCGCCTGGGCGGCGCGGGCGTCCGACCTGCCGCTGAAATCGCCCGATGACGCGCTGATTCTGGCCAGTATTGTCGAAAAGGAGACAGGCAAGGCCCAGGATCGCGCCGAGATCTCGGCCGTGTTCGCGAACCGGCTGCGCGTCGGGATGCCGCTGCAGACCGATCCGACGGTGATCTACGGCCTGGGCACCGCCTTCGACGGCAACCTGCGCAAGAAAGACCTGCAGGCCGACACGCCCTGGAACACCTACACCCGCGGCGGCCTGCCGCCGACGCCGATCGCGATGCCCGGCAAGGCCGCGCTGCTGGCCGCGGTGCAGCCGGCGTCGAGCAAGTCGCTCTACTTCGTCTCGCGCGGCGACGGCACCAGCCAGTTCAGCCATTCGCTCGACGAGCACAACCGCGCCGTCAACCGCTACCAGCGCGGGGGTGGTGGCAACAGTGTCGAACCCAAGCCGCCGAAGGCCCCCCAATGAGCCGCGGGGAAGGACTTTTTCTCACGCTCGAGGGCATCGATGGCGCCGGCAAGTCGAGCCACCTCGACGCCATCGAGGCGCGTTTCCGGGCCCAGGGTCGCGCGGTGGTGCGCACCCGCGAGCCGGGCGGCACGCCGCTGGCCGAAACGCTGAGGGGCCTGGTGCTCGAACAGCCGATGGACCCGCTGACCGAATCGCTGCTGGTGTTCGCTGCACGCCGCGACCACGTGGTGCGGGTGATCGTGCCGGCGCTCGCGCGCGGCGATGTGGTGCTGTGCGACCGCTTCACCGACGCCACTTTTGCCTACCAAGGCGCAGGGCGCGACTTCGACGCCGCCGTGCTCTCGACGCTCGAACAGTGGGTGCAGGGGGGCAGGGGAGCGGCAGGGCAGCTGCTGCAGCCGCACATCACGCTGTGGTTCGACCTCGCGCCCGAAATCGCGGCCGAGCGTCTCGCGGGCGCGCGGCTGCCCGACAAGTTCGAATCGCAGCCGGTCGAGTTCTTTCGCCGCGTGGCCGCCGGCTACGCGGCCCGCGCAGCCGCCGATGCGGCGCGCTTTGCCCGCATAGACGCCAGCCAGACCCGCGACCAGGTCTGGCAGCAGGTCGAGGCGTTGCTCGTGGCGCGCGGGGTGTTCGCGCCGGCATCGGTGGGGGTCGGGCGATGAGCGCTGCGCCGGGCCGCCCCAAGCAAGCTCGCTCCCGCTTGGCGGGAAGGCGCGCAGCGCCAAGGGTGCACCAATGAGCGCTCCCTCCGCACTGTCGCCCTGGCTGCGCCGGCCGCTCGCCGAGTTGCTGCGCCAGCGCGGCCATGCCTGGCTGCTGCAGGGCCCTTCGGGGCTGGGCCAGTACGAACTGGCGCTCGCGCTCGCGGCCGCCTGGCTTTGCGAACAGCCGGCGGAAGAGGGCGGCAGCGCCTGCGGCCATTGCCCGAGCTGCCATGCGATCGCGGTGCGCACGCATGCCGACCTCTGTGTGCTGATGCCGGAAGTTGCGATGCAGGAGCTGGGCTGGCCGCTCGACGAGAAGGCTCAGTCCGACATCGACGACAAGAAGCGCAAGCCGAGCCGCGAGATCCGCGTCGAGGCGATGCGCGAGGCCGTCGGCTTTGCCCAGCGCACCAGTGCGCGCGGCCGCGGCAAGGTGGTGCTGGTGTACCCGGCCGAGCGCATGAACAACATCACGGCCAACGCGCTGCTCAAGACGCTCGAGGAACCCGTCGGCGACGTGCGCTTCGTGCTCGCGAGCGAGGCGGCCTGGCAGTTGCTGCCCACCATCCGCAGCCGCTGCCTGGGCTTCACGATGCCGTGGCCCGCGACCGCCGAGGCCGAAGCCTGGCTCGCCGCGCGCGATGTGCCCGCCGCCGATGCCCCTGCGCTGCTCCGCGCGGCCGGCGGCCGGCCCAGCGACGCCCTGCGGCTCGCGCGCGCCGGACAGTCGCCCAAGGCCTGGTCGCTGCTGCCCAAGGCCATCGCACGCGGCGACGTGGCCGCGCTCGCCGACCAGGCGCCGGCCCAGGCGATCGGCGCACTGCAGAAGCTGTGCCACGACCTGATGGCGGTCGGCAGCGGCGCCGCGCCTCGGTTCTTCGAGGCTGTAGACCTGCCGCCCGCTGTGCCTTCGCACCTGGCGCTCGCGCGCTGGTCGAAGTCGCTCGCGAGCGCGGCGCGTACCGCCGAACACCCCTTCAACGCGGGGCTCATGCTCGAAGCGCTTGTGAGCGAAGCGCGAACCACCCTAAACTCTGCCGCTCGCCGCCCATGAACCAACCTGCCGCCCCCGCTGGACCCGCCGCACCTGCTGCTGCCGCGATGCCGCCCCGGCCGAGCGTGATCCAGCTCGCCATCAAGGAAAAGGGCGCGCTCTATGCGGCCTACATCCCGCTGTTTGCCGAGGGTGGGATCTTTATTCCGACCACGCGCGAATACCGGCTCGGCGACGACGTCTACGTGCTGCTGACGCTGCCCGAAGATCCGCAGCGCTATCCGGTGGCCGGCAAGGTCGCCTGGATCACGCCGCCGCGCGCCGCCGGCAACCGGGCGCCGGGCGTGGGCATCCGTTTTCCGTCCGACGAAAAGTCGCGCCAGCTCAAGGCCCGCATCGAAGCGGCGCTCGGCGGCTCGATGGCCTCCGACCGGCCGACCCAAACGATTTAGGCTCGCCCCCAGGCTGCGCGCACTTCGTGTCGCTTCTCCCTCCCCCTACCGGGGGCAATACCAGCGGCCCGGCCGAGCCGGTTCCGCGGTATTCCTGGCATTGGCCGTCTTGGCTTCCGATATTTCATGTTCACCGATTCCCACTGCCACCTCACTTTTCCCGAATTCGCGGACCAGATGCCGCAGATCCGTGCCGCCATGGCCGAAGCGCGGGTCGACCGCGCGCTGTGCATCTGCACCAAGCTCGAGGAATTCGACGACGTGCAGGCTCTCGCGGCGCGCTATGACAACTTCTGGGCCAGCGTGGGCGTGCACCCGGACAACGAGGACATCGCCGAGCCCACGGTAGACGATCTCGTGCGGCGCGCCGCCATGCCGCGCGTGGTGGCCATCGGCGAAACCGGGCTCGACTACTACCAGATGGACGCGCGCAAGGGCGGTCGCAGCATTGCCGACATGGAATGGCAGCGTGACCGCTTCCGCGTGCACATCCGGGCCGCGCAGCAGACGCGCATGCCGCTCGTGATCCACACGCGCGAGGCGTCGGTCGACACGCTCGCGATCCTCAAGGAGGAGGGCGAGGACGGCAGCGGCAGGGCGGCGGGCGGCGTGTTCCACTGCTTCACCGAGACGGCCGAGGTCGCTCGCGCGGCACTCGATCTGGGGTTCTACATTTCGTTCTCGGGCATCCTGA